>NZ_FOUY01000005.1 GCF_900115005.1 Pseudonocardia ammonioxydans
TAGCGGTAGACCGTGGAGGTGCCGACCCCGAACCCGCAGGCCAACTCGGCGTAGGTGTCGTTCTTGCGCAGGTGCGCGACCACCAGCAGCGCCTGGCGGCCGGCGGCGAGCTTGCGCCACCGGGTTCCACGGGCGGCGCGGTGTCCGCGCAGGAGATCGGCGAGCAGGTTGAGCGCGCGGCTGGACACGGTCATCCCAGACGGGTAGGACAGCACCTTGAAGCTCCTGGTAGGACGTGTTGATCTAGTCAATCGCCCGTCTACCAGGAGCTTCACCCATTCGAGGCCACGACACGCCGCAGCCCGCTGACCTGCTCATCCAGCAGGTTGGCAAAGGCTCACTGGCGAGCCGCGTCCGACGAGCGGCGCTGAACACTGCGCCGCTGGTCAGCAGTCCGGCGTAGTCCGTGGCCGTCCGTCGGGTGGCCGGTCGGTTGTCACTCAGTTAGTCACTCAGTGCGGGCCGCGCGGCTCCATCGGCCGATCGGGCGTAGAGCGCAACGCACGTCCAGGAGATGGCCGCGATGATGATGAATCCGACGTAGACGATGCCGATCCCGGCGACGGCGGCGAGGGCCGATGCTGCGATCGGCGCGAGAAGACCGGCGATGCCCCAACCGGTGAACACCCGGCCGTACAGGGCGCCGAAACGCTACCTCGGGACGATGTCGGACACGGCTGCGGGGGTGAGTGTCGACAGCGCGCCATACTGGGTCCCGAGCAAGAAGAGCGCTACCAGGGCGAGCAGACCGTTCACTCCGACCGCCAGCGGGATGCAGGCGACGACGAGCAGTGCCGAGTTCGCGTGCAGCGTCGTGCGGCGTCCGATTCGGTCCGAAGCCGGTCCGGCTGCCAGGCGTCCGACGAAGTTGCCGACGTTGAGCAGGGTCACTGCCACCGCGACGGCGGCCGTCGACCCAGCGAGTTGGCCGGCATGTGCGAACGCTGCGAGCGCCGGTGCGCTCCCGAGCCCGAAGGCGAGCCACAGGGCGATGATCGGGCCACGCGGTGCCTGTCGGTCGTCCGGACGGGCCTCGGCTGTGGGCGCGGTGGCCGCTTGGGCGGGGAGCAGGACTGCTGCCACGACCAGGAGGAGACCGAGTGCGACGGCGAGCAGTGCGAAGGTCCAGCTACGACCGAGTGCGTCGAGCAGGGCGGCCGCGATGGGGGCGAGGATCGCGGTGCCGATCGCGTAGGCGCTCACGACCAGGCCGAGCGCCAGCCCACGACCGGTCGTGAACGTCCCGGCCACCCGCACCGCCGTCGCATAGCCGAGCCCTGTCGTGCCGCCGAGGACGATGCCGAACGACAGGACCATCACTGCGACCGAGGACGCCGCTGCGCTTCCGAGTAGCCCGGCGACGGTGCCGACCGCCGCGACCACGGCCATCCGACGCGGGGCGATCGAGTCGGCGATCCGGCCACCCACGAGCACGCCGGTCATGAACGCGGCCAGGCCGACGGAGAACACCGTGGTCAGCACGGTCGGTCCAGCGCCCAACTCGCGCTGCAGCGACGCGGTGAACACGTCCCAGGCGAACAGTGGGCTCACGGCCAGGTCGAGCAGCATCGCGCCGAGCAGCACGCGCCGTCTGCTCACCCGGTCCTCCGTCCGCCGGTCTGGGCTCTGCCGATCAGTGTTGCGGCTGGGCGGTGGCGGGGACGAGCTCGGCGAGCAGCTCGCGCACGCGGCGGTCGATCTCGTCGCGGATGGGCCGGATCTCGGTGGCGGGGCGTCCGGCGGGGTCGTCGAGCTGCCAGTCCAGGTAGCGCTTGCCGGGGAAGATCGGGCAGGCGTCCCCGCACCCCATCGTGATCACCACGTCTGAGGCCTGGACGGCGTCGGTGGTCAGCGGTTTCGGGAACGCCTGGTCGAGGTCGAGCCCGATCTCGGCCATCACCTCGCGGACGGCGGGATTGACGGTGTCGGCGGGCGCGGATCCGGCCGAGCGGACAACGACGGCGCCCTGGGCGTGGTGGTCGAGCAGCGCGGCGGCCATCTGGGAGCGGCCTGCGTTGTGCACGCACACGAACAGGACTTCCGGCGTGCTGCTCATGCGGGGTCCTTCCAGCGACGTCGGGCGGCGAGGGAGACGTAGACCAGGGCGACCAGGACGGGGACCTCGATGAGCGGGCCGACCACTCCGGCCAGGGCCTGTCCGGAGGTGACGCCGAAGGTGGCGATGGCGACGGCGATGGCCAGCTCGAAGTTGTTGCCCGCCGCGGTGAACGCCAGCGTCGTCGTACGGGCGTAGCCGAGCCCGATCCCCCAGCCAAAGGCGTAGGACCCGGCCCACATCAGCGCGAAGTAGATCAGCAGCGGCAGGGCGATCCGGGCGACGTCGAGCGGTTGCGAGGTGATCGCCTGCCCCTGCAGGGCGAACAGGATCACGATGGTGAACAGCAGCCCGTACAGGGCGAGCGGCCCGACCCGGGGCAGGAACCGCGACTCATACCAGTCTCGGCCGCGGGTGCGCTCCCCCAGACGCCGCGACAGGTAGCCGGCCACCAGCGGGATACCGAGGAACACCAGCACCGACCCGGCGATCTGCCACGGCGACACGTCCAGGTCCGTGGTCGGCAAGCCCAGCCAACCGGGCAGCAGATCGAGGTAGAACCAGCCGAGCGCGGCGAAGGCGATCACCTGGAACACCGAGTTCAGCGCCACCAGCACGGCGGCGGCCTCCCGGTCCCCGCAGGCCAGGTCGTTCCAGATGATGACCATCGCGATACAGCGCGCCAGCCCGACGATGATCAGACCGGTGCGGTACTCGGGCAGGTCCGGCAACAGCAGCCACGCCAGCGCGAACATCAGCGCCGGGCCGACAACCCAGTTCAGCACCAGCGACGCGATCATCAGCCTGCGGTCACCGGTGACGGTGTCCAGGCGGTCGTAGCGGACCTTGGCCAGCACCGGGTACATCATCACCAGCAGCCCGAGCGCGATCGGCAACGACACCCCCGCCACCGACACGGCGTCGAGCGCGGCGCCGAGGCCGGGGATCAGTCGTCCGGCGAGCAGGCCGAGTGCCATCGCGGCCAGGATCCACACCGGCAGCAGTCGGTCCAGCGTGGACAGCCGGGCAACGACCGGCGCCTCGGTGCCCGTCCCGGGTGCAGCGCTCACTGCGCGACTGCCGCGTTCTGAGTGGCTTCGCCCGGGACCAGGACGGCCGACAAGCGCCTGAGCACGTCGGGTTGGACGCGGTAGTAGATCCATGTGCCGCGCCGCTCGCCGCTGATCAGCCCAGCCTCGCGGAGCACCTTGAGGTGGTGCGAGATCGTCGGTCCGGTCAAGTCGAACACGTCGGTCAGGTCGCACACACACGCCTCACCACCCGCGTGGGACGCGATCAGCGACAGCAGCCGCAAGCGCACCGGGTCGCCCATCGCCTTGAACACCCGAGCCAGCTCGGCCGACTGCTCGCCCGTCAGGGGTTCGGCCACCAGCGGGGAGCAGCACCCGACCACCGCGGCCAGGTCCACGACCACCCGATCCTGCTTTGACATACGTCTACCTTGACAGCCGTCGAACCAAGGCGCAACCTTTGTATCGACCGTTATCGAATCAAGGAGTGGTCATGTCCCGAGTCCAGCTCGCACTGCGCGTCGCCGACCTCGAAGGGTCGATCGACTTCTACCGGTCGCTGTTCGGGGTCGAACCGGCCAAACGCCGTCCCGGCTACGCGAACTTCGCCGTTACCGAGCCACCGCTCAAGCTCGTCCTGATCGAGGGCCAGGAGGGCGAGCCCACCGTCATGGACCACCTCGGTGTCGAGGTCGAGACCACCGACGAGGTCAGCCAAGCCACCGAACGCCTCTCCGCGCTCGGACTGTTCACCCAGGTCGAGGGCGACACCACCTGCTGCTACGCCCTGCAGGACAAGGTCTGGGTCCACGGACCCGGCGCGGAACCGTGGGAGGTCTACACCGTCAAGGCCGACGCCCCGGACGCCACCTCCATCCACCCTGTCGGCGTCTCGCCCGAGGCGGCCGGGAGCTGCGAGTGCGGGCAACCGGTCACCCCCACGGGGAAGGCCGACGCCTGCTGCGCCACCAGCGCCAGCTGACGAGCACGGTTCGACTGGTCGCCTGCGGACGTCGCGCGAGACTCGCGGCCGATCCGCGGCGACCTACCGTGTCCGAGTGGCGATGACCGTGGACGAACTCGCGCAACCGCTCTACGTCGGCCCGGGCGACGCCCGCGTCACCCTCGGCACGCCCACCGAGGAGCCCGTCTCCGACGTCCTACCGGAGGGCCTCGGTGACGAGGTCCGGATGCTCCTCGGCCGGCACGGCGAGCGCACCATCCCGCAGTTGAGGAACCAGGCCGACAGGGACACCTGGCGCGAGGGAACCGGCTTGCGCAAGCCCGGCCGGTGCAGGAGCACGGAGCCATCGCGATGGACGAGATCTTTCCGGCCGACGATGACTTGGCTTGATGTCTGACGCGCGGATGGTCCCGGGGCCGGAGCGATAGACACTCAGTTGGTCACTCAGTTGGTCACTCACCGAGACCCGGCTCCGGACAAGAAAAAAGCCAGGACCTGAGTCCTGGCTGGTGAAGAAGGGTGGAGCTGAGGGGATTCGAACCCCTGACCCCTTGACTGCCAGTCAAGTGCGCTACCAGCTGCGCCACAGCCCCTTGCGACATGGAGAACACTACACGGCCCCGTTCAGCCGTCCGACGGGGGGTACCCCTCGGGTCCGACTCACCCGAAGCCGCAGCTCACCGCGGGAGCGGCGGGGTCAGCCGGTCTGCTCCCCCGGCCCCTCGCCGGAGGTCGGCATGTCGCGCAGCCGCTCGATGCCCGGGTCCCGGGCCCAGAACTCGGCGAAACCGTGCTCGGCGAACCGCTCGGCGACCAGGTGCATGGCGATGTCGTGGCGCACGTAGTCGACCGCCAGCAGCACGGCGGCGGGGTCGTCGGTGTAGAGCCCCCAGGTCTGCTCGCCGGTCAGCCCGCCGATCACCGCCTGGGCACGGTCGGCGACGACGACCAGCAGCCGTCGTCCCAGGTTCGCCTCGACGATCTCGGGGCTGGAGTAGCGGTGCTCGGTCGTCCAGCCGACCTGGTCCTGGTCTCGTCCGAAGACGACGGTGGAGACCGCGCAGCCGAGCTCCTCGGCGCGGCGGACGGTCGGCTTGAGCTCGTCGAGGTCCTCCGGCCAGCCGGAGACGAACAGCTCGTGCCGGGCCGCAGCGACGACGTCCTCGGCCCGGTCGAGCAGCGTCCGCCGCTCGGCCAGCGAGTGCACCAGCCGCACCTGGGTCGGTGACGCCAGCTGCGGCATCTCGTTCTCCAGCACCTCCAGGGTGCGGTCGAAGTCGCGGCGCATCCGCTCGAGCAGCGACGCCGGCGGCAGCGGGACGTAGCCCATTCCGTCGCCGGTGCGCACCTCGTAGGCGGCGCCGCGTCCCACCAGCTTGCCGAGGGTCTCGTACACCGTGCTGCGCGGGACACCGGAGCGCTTGGCCACCTCGTAGCCGTTCACCGGCTCCCCCGACGCCACCAGCGCGACGTAGGCCTTCGCCTCGTAACCGGACATACCGAGACGCTGCAGCTCCCCGGTCACGCGCAGCACGGACATTGCGAGATCTTCTCACTCGTTCGTCGCAGTCGTGCGACCCGGCAACTCCGCCACGGCCGCGGCGCCTCCACGGGCCCCGTGTCGGAGATCGATCGTGGACGGCCGCGCGCTACAGCGGCCCGCTCCCGATCATCAGGTTCGGGGATCCGGATCGGCGCCGACGACGTCGGCCATCGCCGCGGTGGCCTCGGCCAGGATCGCCCGCATCGCGGCCTCGGCCGCGCCGGCGTCCCCGGAGCGGACGGCGTCGGCGACGTCCCCGTGCAACCGGATCGCCGCGGGTTCGGGGCGGGCCGGCATGAGGTGGTGCCGGGTCCGCCCGGCGAGCACCTCGGCGACCACGCCGTCGAGCGCGGCGAGCATCTCGTTGCCGGACGCCGCGAGCAGCGTCCGGTGGAACCGCACGTCGGCCTCGAGGTAGGCCTCGAAGTCCCCGGAGCGGCCGTGCACCGCCATGTCCATCACCGCACCCACCAGCTCCCCGCACTGCTCGGGGGTCGCCCGGGACGCGGCCAGCACCGCGGCCACCGGTTCCACCCCTCGGCGCAGCTCGGACAGCGACCGCAGCTGGTCGTCGCGGTCCGGACCGTCGAGCCGCCAGCGGATCACCCGCGGATCGTGCACGTTCCAACGCTCGCGGGGCGCGACCGTCGTCCCGACCCGGCGGCGACTCTGCACCAGCCCCATCGACTCCAGCACCCGCACCGCCTCGCGCACCACGGTCCGGGACACCCCGTAGCGCTCGACCAGCTCGTCGGCGCGCAGCACCGTCCCGGGCGCGAGCCCGCCGCCGGCGACCAGCGCGCCGAGCCGGTCCAGGACGCCCGCGTGCAGCCCCGTCCCGCCACCGTCCGCCGCGTCCACGGGTCAATCCTCGCACCCGTTCCGGCCGTGGACGCTATTGAACATATCTGTATCGGTTTACTCTTGAATAAGTCATATCTATTTCGCACACTGGCACGCACCGCGACCGGGTACTCCGGGCCCGTCGGCCGGACCGCCAGCCACGAGGAGCCGTGCAGTGACGCAGCAGCAGAGCTCACCCCCCGCCCCGCCCCTGGTCGTCGTGATGGGGGTGTCCGGTTCCGGCAAGTCGACCGTCGGCGCGGCCCTCGCCGAGCGCCTCGGCGTCCCCTACATCGACGCCGACGATCTGCACCCGCCGGCCAACGTCGCCAAGATGCGCGGCGGGACCCCGCTCACCGATGCCGACCGGGCCCCTTGGCTGGACACCGTCGGTGCGGAGCTGGCCGGACACGCCCCCACCGGGCTGGTCGTCGCGTGCTCGGCGCTGCGCCGCGTGTACCGCGACCGGCTGCGGGACCCCGCGCCCGGCACCGTCTTCCTGCACCTCACCGGCGACCGTGACGTGCTCGCCGGGCGCCTGACCGGTCGTCGCGGGCACTACATGCCACCCACCCTGCTCGACTCGCAGATCGACACCCTCGAACCCCTCGAGGACGACGAGGCCGGGGCGACCCTGGACGTCGACCGCCCGGTCGAGGAGCTGGTGGCGGCCGGTGTCGCCGTCGTGACCGGGACGGGGGCCTGCCCGCGATGACCCCGACGACACTGGGCACCACCGTCCTCCTGGCCGCCGAGCAGGCCGAGCCCGTCGCGGGCCCCGGGCGGCTGCTCACCGCCGCGCTGCTCGGCATCCTGGTGCTGGTCCTGCTGATCACGCAGTTCTCACTGCACCCGTTCCTGGCACTGACCATCGGTTCGCTGCTGGTCGCCGGCGTCGCCGGGATGGCGATGGGCGACGCCGTCGACGCGTTCTCCACCGGCTTCGGCGACACCGCCGCCGACGTCGGCACCCTGATCGCGCTCGGGGCGATGTTCGGCAAGCTGCTCGCCGACTCCGGCGGCGCCGACCGGCTCGTCGACACGATCATCGCCCGCTCCGGGCCCCGGTCGCTGCCGTGGGCGATGGCCGCCGTCGGCGCCCTGATCGGCCTGCCGATGTTCTTCGAGATCGGCCTCGTCATCCTGATGCCGGTGATCTTCCTGGTCGCCCGCCGGGCCCAGCTGTCACTGATCGCGGTCGGCATCCCGGCGCTGGCCGGGCTGTCCGCGATGCACGGCCTGGTCCCGCCGCACCCCGGGCCGCTGGCCGCGATCGGCATCCTCGGCGCCGACCTGGGCATCACGCTGATGCTCGGCGTGCTGCTCGCGATCCCGGTGATCGTCCTGTCCGGACCGTTGTTCGGGAAGATCGCCGCGCGCTGGGTGGACGTCAGCCCGCCGGCACTGTTCGAGACGCGGGTCGCGAGCGCGAGCTCCGGCGCCGACGCCACGGCCGGGGCGGACGACGACACGGGGACCGCGGGCGGGGCGAGCCCCGACACGGAGAGCACCGACCGGGAGAGCACCGGCGGGGACGCCGGCACCACGGACGGGCCCACCCGCCGGCGCGGGTTCGCGACGGCGCTGCTGACCGTGCTGCTGCCGGTCGTGCTGATGATGGGCAAGGCGATCGCCGACATCGCGTTCGACGAGGGTTCCGCGGCCTACGCCGTGCTCGACTTCGTCGGCACCCCGCTCGTCGCGCTGCTGCTGTCGGTGCTGGTCGCGGTGTTCACCCTCGGCTCCGGCTCCGGGATGAGCCGCAGGTCGATCATGAAGTCCATCGAGGGCTCGCTGCCCCCGATCGCCGGGATCGTGCTCATCGTCGCCGCCGGCGGCGGGTTCAAGCAGACGCTGGTCGACACCGGCATCGGCGCGATGATCGCGAGCTGGGCCACCGGCGCCGGCATCTCCGCACTGCTGCTGGGCTGGCTGGTCGCCGTGGCGATCCGGCTCGCCACCGGGTCGGCGACCGTGGCCACGGTGACCGCGGCCGGGATCCTGGTGCCGCTGCTGCCCACTCTGGACCCGGCCCAGACCTCGCTGCTGGTCCTCGCGGTCGGCACCGGCTCGCTGTTCTTCTCGCACGTCAACGACGCCGGGTTCTGGCTGGTCAAGGAGTACTTCGGGCTCAGCGTCGGGCAGAACATCAAGACCTGGTCGATCATGGAGACGCTGATCTCGGTGATCGGGCTGGTGCTGGTGCTGCTGCTCGACCTGATCATCTAGTTCTCGGAGGGACCGGGGTCACACGAGGATCTCGGCGCGGGCCGGGTCCGCCGCCGCGGCGGGCCCGGCCACGTCGTCGGCGGCGCGACGCAGCCGCCGCACCGCCTCGGTGAGCACCGGCTCGGGATGGGTGAACGGGACGCGCAGCCGGTCGTCGAACGCGTGTCCCGCCCCGAACCGCGGGCCCGGGGCCAGGGTGAGGCCGTGCCGCGGGGCCACCGCCGCGAGGGCGGTGGAGACCGGGGCACCGAGGTCGCACCACAGCGCCAGCCCGCCGCCGGGGACGGTGCACCGCCAGCCCGGCAGCTCGTCGGCGAGCCGGGCGACCAGGTGGTCCCGCCGGGCCCGCAGGCGTCCGACCCGCTCCGCCCGGATCTCCTCGAGCGCGTCCAGCACCTCGACCGCGACCAGCTGCTCCAGCACCGGCGGCGCGATCTGGGAGCGGGCCAGCCGTCGTCGCACCCGGGCGGCCGGCTCGCGACCGGTCCGGATCCAGCCGACCCGCAACCCACCCCAAGCGATCTTGCTGAGGCCGCCGACGGTGACGACGCCGTCCTCGGCCGGTGCGTGCGCCGCGCACGGCAGCACCGGTCCGGCCGCGCCGTCCAGGTCCAGCTCGGCGAACGTCTCGTCGACGATCGCCACGGCGCCCTGGCGGGCCAGCCGCGGCAGCAGCCGGGCGCGGGCATCGTCGTCGAGGAACCGTCCGGTCGGGTTCTGGAAGTCGGCCATCAGGTACGCGGCCCGCGCGGCGGTCTGCCGGGCCGCGCGCGGCAGCGCGACCTCGGCCGCGTCCCGCTCGACGGCCACCGGGACCGGGCGGGCACCGGCGTCGGCCAGCAGGTCCAGCGCCGCCGGGTAGGTGGGGTGCTCGACGAGCACCCGGTCCCCCGCCCCGGTCAGCTCGGCCACCGCGAGGTGCACGGCGTGCAGCGCCCCGCCGGTGACGACGATCCGGTCCGGGTCGGTCGGCACGCCGCGGGCGCTGAAGCGGTCCGCGATCCGCTCGCGCAGCGCGGGCAGCCCGCCCGGGGCGTAGCCGTGCCCGGCGAGCTCGGCCTCGAGCCGCTCGGTGGCCCGGCCGACGAGCCGGGACAGCCCGTCCGGCGCCGCGGGCGCGGCGTGCGCCAGGTCGAGCACACCGCCTCGGGCCGGGCCGGGTGCCCAGACCCCGTCCACCCGGGAGCGGCCGTCCGGGAGCCGTACCCAGGTGCCCGAGCCCTGCCGGGCATCGGCCCAGCCGTCCTCGCGCAGGTCGCGGTAGGCGCGGGTGACCGTGACCCGGCTGACCCGCAGCTGCGCCGCGAGCGCCCGCTCGGCGGGCAGCCGGGTGCCCGACGGGAGCCGTCCGTCGCCCACCAGCACCCGGACCGCGTCGGTCAGGGTGCGGTACGCCGGGCCGCGCCCGCCCCGCACGTCACCGCACAGCTCGGCGAGCCGGACCGCCCCGATGCCGTCCACCGCCACCCCGATCATCAGGCCACTCGTACCGGATTGGCCCGATGACGCCGGGCCGTTGCGTCGGGCAGCATGCCATTCCGTGACGCTCTCCCGCGACGGTTCCCGCTGGTCGCTCGCCCGGATGCCGCGCCGCGGACGGCGGCTGAGCCAGCTCGTACTGGCCCTGCTGGCCTACGCGTTCTCGATGGCGATGATCATGCGGGCCGGGCTCGGCTCGATGCCGTGGGACGTGCTGCACCAGGGCCTCGCGCTGCGCACCGGGCTCTCGATCGGCACGCTGACGATCCTGGTCGGCGTCGTCGTGCTGCTGCTGTGGGTCCCGCTGCGGGAACGGCCGGGGATCGGGACGGTCGCGAACGTCGTCGTCATCGGGCTGTCGATCGACCTCGCGCTGGTGATCGTGCCCGACCCCGATCTCCTGGCCGCCCGGATCGGGCTCGCCGCCGCCGGCATCGTGCTCAACGCGGCGGCGACGGCCGCCTACATCGGCGTCGGCCTCGGGCCGGGCCCGCGGGACGGCCTGATGACCGGGCTCGCGGCCCGCACCGGCCGGTCGGTGCGGCTGGTACGGACCGCGATCGAGGTGACGGTGGTGCTCACCGGCTGGCTGCTCGGCGGCACGTTCGGGGTGATGACGGTGGCCTACGCGCTGGGCGTCGGCCCGCTGATCCAGTGGTTCCTGCCCCGGGTCACCGTCCGGCTCACCCGTTGATCGCGTTCGACAGCCAGCCCGAGTCGTTGATGTCGATCTTCGTCCCGCCGACCAGCACGGTCGGGGTGCCGAACCGGCCACCGGGCGCGACGGCCGGGTCGGCGGCGGCCGCATCGGTCGCGTCGGTCATCGCCTGCGTCTCGGCCTGGCGGGTCACGCAGCCGGCGAAGTCACCGGTCGCGCCGAGCTCGGTCCCCAGCGCGGCCAGCTCCTCGACGGTCTTCCCCGCGGCCCCCTCGGCGGGCTGATCGGCGTAGAGCCGCTCGTGGTAGGCCGGGAAGATCCCGGCATCGGCCGCGCACAGGGCCGCGTTCCCGGCCCGGCTGGAGTACCCGGGCGGAGCCGAGCGGTCGTCCAGGATCGCGATGTGGTGGTACTGGACCTTGGCCTTGCCGTCGTTGAGCGCGGCGGTGATCTCGTCGCCGTAGATCTGCTCGAACTGCTTGCACGACGGGCAGAGGTAGTCCTCGTAGACGTCGACGGTGACCGGCGCGGCCGGGTTCCCCGCGGTGACGACGACGCCGTCGCGCGCGACCGGGTAGGTGGGTTCCACCGGCGCGGCATAGTTCTGCCACGCCACGTAGAGCCCCGCACCCACGGCGACGACCAGCACCACCGCGCCGATCATCAGCCCGCGCGCCGCACCGCCGGACTTCTTCGCCGGGCTGATCCCGGCCGCCTGCAACCGCGCCTGCGCGGCCTGACGGCGCTCCCGTTCGCTCCGTCCCATCACCACGTCCTTCCCGCGGTCCTGTCCGCGTCCACCGGCGCGGGCCGGGCGTCCCCCGGCCCGGACCGGGCATCGTGTCCACCGGCCGGCGGGTCCCAGACCCGGTCCAGCGCCAGCAGGGTGCGCGGGCGCACCACCAGCCACAGCGCGAGCGCCAGGAAGCCCAGGTCGCGCAGCAGGGTCAGCGGGTACTGCTCCTCGCCGGGCGGCACCGGGCCGCCCCCGCCGAAGCAGCCGCAGTCGATCGACAGCCCGCGCGCCCACGCCTGCACCAGTCCGGCCACGAAGCCGAGCAGCACCACGGCGCTCACCACGGCCGCCAGCCGGGTCCCGATGCCGAGCAGCAGCAGGCCCCCCAGCGCGAGCTCCAGCAGCGGCAGCACCGCGGCCACCACCGGGACGAGCGCGGCGGGCAGGACCCGGTAGGCGTCGACCGCGACCGCGGCCTGCAGCGGGTCGGCGAGCTTCATCCCGCCCGAGACCAGCCAGACGGCGGCCAGCGCGCACCGCACGGCGGTACCCACGAGGTCCGGCAGTCGGGCGGGCGTCACGACCGCAGAGCCTATCCAGACCGGCCGCGGCACCGGTTCACACGGTCGGGCGCCGCGCCGGGGCCGGACGTGCTCGCGGGCGGCCTCCTGCGCCGACAGCGCGTCCGGATCGGACGACCGGTCCATCGGGGCCACGGCCCGCTCCGTCCGGTGGCCGGCCTCGTGCCGCTCCCGGTGCCGGTGCGCGTCGTCACGGGGCGTGCCCTCGCGCCGGTGCCGGGCCGCGCACGGACCGCGCGCCGGCCGGCCCGGGCAGGCGATGCTCACCTGACCCGAGCGATGCCTGCGCGGGCTGGGTCGGTGCAGGTCAACGGCCTATCGTGAGCCGGTATGAGGGACCGGGACCTGGATGCGGAGCTGTCCGCCGAGCTGGCCGCGCACCGGCACGACCACCGGCACCGGGACGTGTCCGGCGGGTGGCTGCGGGCGGCGACGTTCGGCGCGATGGACGGCCTGGTCACCACGATCGCGCTGATCGCCGGGGTCGGCGGCGGGGGCGCGGACCGCGAGATGATCGTGCTGACCGGGCTGGCCGGTGTCGTCGCGGGGGCGTTCTCGATGGCGCTCGGCGAGTTCGCCTCCGTCGGTACCCAGAACGACGCGGTGCAGGCCGAGGCCGACGTCGAGCGCGACGAGCTGGCCCGCCACCCCCGGGCCGAGCAGTACGAGCTGACGCAGGCGTTCCGCGACCTGGGGCTGTCCGAGCCGACCGCGGCCGCCGTGGCGCGCGAGGTGCACGCCGACCCCGACCTGGCGCTGCGGGTGCACCTGAGCCAGGAGCTCGGCGTCAGCCTCGACGACAAGCCCTCGCCGTGGGTGGCGGCGGTGTCGTCGTTCGCAGCGTTCGTCGTCGGCGGGCTGGTGCCGCTGGTGACGTTCCTGCTCGGGTTCGGCTCGCTCGCGCTGGGCCTGGCCGTCGGCGGGGCCGGGTTGCTGGTCGCGGGCGCGCTGACCTCGCGCTTCACCTCGCGGACGTGGTGGGGCGCAGCACTGCGCCAGCTCGCGTTCGGCGCACTCGCCGCCGGGGCGACCTACCTGGTCGGCACCCTCATCGGGGTCACCGTCGGCTGATCGGCACTACCCGTCGACGGTGATCACCCGGGCCGGGCAGACGTGCTCGGCCTCCTTCACCGCGTCCCGGTCACCCTCGGCCGGGCTGTCGGTGAGCAGCTCGACGATGCCGTCGTCGTCCTGGTCGAACACCTCCGGGGCGGTGACGACGCACTGCCCGGCACCGATGCACAGGTCCTTGTCCACACTCACGCGCACGGGCGCCAGCATGCCAGCCGGCGCCGCCGCCGCACACAGGAAAAGGCCCCGTCCCGGATGTCCGGGACGGGGCCGCTGGTGGAGGTGCCGGGAATCGAACCCGGGTCCTCCGTCGGATCACGAGGGCTTCTCCGTGCGCAGTTCGCTCTGTCTCTGCTCGGATCCACCGGTCACGCGAACGAGCCGGTGTGACGATCCCAGCCGCTGTTGGATGTCCCCTGCGCTTCCGCGGCCGAACCGCAGGGTGAGTCCCCTAGCTGATGCCGGGAACCGGAGCGGGGACGCCTCCGGCCCGACAGCCCCTACCTGTTATCAGGCAGCGAGCGCGTAAGCGCTCTGCGGGGCAGTGCGACTGTTGTCGGCACTTATTTTTTTGCGACGCATGGTTAACGAGATCATCGTCGCCTTCCTCGGCACGCTTCACCTCGATCAGCGATCGGAGTCGAAACCGTTCACCCCCTGGTGGTGTGTCACCGCACGGACGTTCCCGCGCGGACACCCAGCATAACGCGCCGGCCCCGCCGGATCATTCCGGTTCCGGGTGTGTCAGACGGTGTCCACCTCGTAGGTGTGGCCCGCCGCGCGCAACCGGTCCACCAGCACGTCCCCCATCGCCGTCGCCGGGGTCAACGACCCGGCCCGGTCCGGGAGCGCGGACCCGCCGAGCGCGAGCGCCAGCCCGCTCTCCCCCAGCATCACCGCGGTCGCGGCGTAGCCGGGGTCGCCCGGGCCGGACACCCGCGCCCGGTAGCGCCGCCCCGACCCGGTGCTCGCGCGGACGTCCATCCGGAACCAGCCGTTCGCCCGCGTCCGCTCCGACGGGCCGGACCCCGGCGCCGGAAGCACCCGGTCGAGCAGCGGCCGCACCGGGGGCAGCGCGAACGCGCCCACCAGCAGGCCCAGCCCTCCGGTGACCGCGACCGCCGCGGCCGCACCCGCCGGGCCGCGCCCGCACCCCTGCAGCTCGCCGTAGCGCAGGCCGCGGCCGTAGGCGTGGCCGAGCAGCGCGTTGGAGCGGCGCACGATCCGGGTGTTGTAGGACGCCATCACGAACGGCGCCGTCCACACCCCGTCGTCCAGGCGGGCCGGCGGGCCCGCGTCGGACGGCTGGGCCGGCACCGGCTCGGCCGTACGGTCCGGGCTCAGCGTGTGCGGGTCGCCGGCCAGCCGGCGGGCGGACCTGTCCGCCCGGATGGTGTCGATCTGCCCGCGCAGCGAGTCGACCGTCCCGCCGGAGACCCCGCCGCGCATGGTCGCGACCGTGCGGACCTCGGTGAGCCCGCCGGCGTCGTCGGCCGCGGCGGCCGTGTGCGCGAGCCACACACCGAGGTCCGAGGGGATCGAGTCGTAGCCGCAGGAGTGCACGATCCGCGCACCGGTCGACTCCGCGATGCCGTGACAGCGGTCGATCGCGTCGCGGACGAACAGCACCTCGCCGGTCAGGTCGGCGTAGTGCGTGCCCGCCCGGGCGCACGACTCGACGAGGTGCCGCCCGTACTTCGCGTACGGCCCGACCGTGGTCAGGACGACGCGGGCGGACCGGGCGAGCCGGTCGGTCGCGGCCCGGTCGGTGGAGTCGGCGACGATCAGCGGCCAGTCGCGGGCCCGTTCGGGCAGCGCGGCGCGGGTGGCGGCGAGCTTGTCCGCGGAGCGCCCGGCCAGCGCGATCCGCACCCCGGCCGGCGCGTGCTCGGCGAGGTGGCGGGCGGTCAGCGCGCCGACGAAGCCGGTCGCGCCGTAGACCGCGATGTCGACCGGGTCGGCGGTCGGGTCCTGCTGCGGGGTCACCACGGGTCCTCCTCGGGTCGGGGCGGTCGGGTCGGGGCGGTCGCCCACCCGCCGAGATGCGGACGAGCGCGAGTTGTCGATCTCCGGACGACGCTGGTCCGCATCTCGGCGGGGACGGCGGCGGGTCGGCACCGCCGGGGGGCGGCGGGGACGGGGGTCAGGTGGTGGGGTGCACGCCGAGTACCCGGGCCGGGGCGTCGTGCAACACCGAGCGCAGGAAGTCGTGGCCGAGCCGCGGCTCGGCGGCGGCCCACTCGTGGATCGCGGCGAGCTGCTCGGCGTACGGGTAGGGGATGTTGGGGAAGTCGCTGCCGAGCACGATCCGGCCCGGGAACTCCGCCAGCCGGGCCGGCCAGTCCGGCGGCAGCGGCGCGATCCGCTCGCTGAACGCCGTGCCGACCATCGTCGTGTCCAGCACCACGTTCGGGTACCGCTCCAGCAGCTCCAGCGCGGCGCGGAAGTCCGGCATGCCCGCGTGGGCGAGCACGATCGGCAGCGACGGGTGCGCCTCGAGCACCTCGGCGAACACGTCCAGCCCGGTGTGCTCGCCCGGGATCGGGCCGTGCCCGCAGTGGACGACGGCCGGCACGCCGGCGTCGGCGAGCAGCCCCCAGGCGTCGCGCAGCTGCGGGTCGCGCGGGTCGAACGCGCCCACCTGGACGTGCACCTTCACCATCCGCGCGCCGGCCTCGACGGCCCGCCCGAGGTAGTCGGTCACCGACGGCTCCGGGAAGAGCGTCGCGGTGCGCACGGCGCGCGGGTGGGCGTCGGCGAACTCACCGGCCCAGCCGGTCAGCCACTCCCCCATCCCGGGCTTGTGCGGGTAGGTCAGCGGGGCGAACCGCAGGACGCCGAGCGCCTCGAGGCGCGCGTAGCGCTCCTGCTCGGACAGCTTGTACTGCACCGGCCAGGCCATGCCGTAGTGCGTCTCGGCCTCCTCGAAGTAGGCCCACACCTTGGCCAGCATGCGTTCGGGCAGGAAGTGCACGTGCACGTCGACCAGGCCGGGCAGGCCGAGCTCGGCCGTCCAGCGGGGGACGTCGGCGTCGTCGCGGGGTGGCGCGGGGAGATCCACACCGCCACCGTAGTGCCTGCCGGTCCGGTCAGCGCAGCTCGCGGGCCCGGCCCTTGGCCGCCCGGCCGACGGCGCGGGCCATCTCCCGCTCCGCGTCCTTCTTCGCCAGGTCGTGCCGCTTGTCGTGGGCCTTCTTGCCGCGGGCCAGCGCGATCTCGCACTTGACCTTGCCGTCGCTGAAGTAGAGCGACAGCGGCACCAGGGTCAGCCCGCCCTCGCGGGTCTTGCCCATCAGCCGGTCGATCTCCTCGCGGTGCAGCAGCAGCTTGCGGGTGCGGCGCGGCTCGTGGTTGGTCCAGCTGCCGCGGACGTACTTCGGGATGTGCAGGCCGCGCAGGAAGATCTCGCCGTCGTCGATCGTGGCGAACGCGTCCGCCATCGAGGCCCGGCCCAGACGGAGGCTCTTCACCTCGGTCCCCTTCAGCGCGACCCCGGCCTCGTAGACGTCCAGGATCGCGAAGTCGTGCCGGGCGCGGCGGTTCTGTGCGATCACCTTCCGGCCCTGTTCCTTCACGGTCGCCAGCCTACCCGCGCCGCGCATGCGGGAATCACACCTTCACGTACGCGCGCAGCGTCGCGTACCCGGTGATCCCGGCGACGACCGCACCGGCGGGCACCAGCAGCGCCGAGACGACCAGGACGTCGCCCAGCCGCACCGGTGGGACCACCCCGGCCTGCCCGATCGCGGCGAGCAGGTCGTCGACGACGGCGTACTTGGCGGCCACCAGACCGGTACCGGCCAGCGCCCCGCCGAGGGCGCCGGCGATCGCCGCCTCCACCAGGAACGGCAGCTGCGTGGTCCACCGGGTGGCCCCGACCAGCCGCATCACCCCGACCTCGGTGCGCCGGGTGAACGCCGAGACCTGCACCGTGTTGGAGATCAGCAGCACCGCGGCCAGCGCCTGCACCACGGCCAGCGCGAACGCCACGTTCCGCACGCCGTCGAGGAAGTCGAACAGCGTCCCGACGACGTCGCGCTGGTCGATCACGCCCCGCACCCCGGGGCGGCCCTCGACCGCGGCCGTCGCGGCGGCCGCACCGGCCTCCTGGTCGGTGAGCGTCACCCGCAGCGTCGCCGGCAGCGACTGCGGGCGGGCGACGTCGGCCACGGACTGCCCGGCGAACAGCTCGCGGAAGCGGGTGTAGGCCTCGTCCTGGGACTCGAAGCTCACCGCGCCGACCCCGGGTGCGGCCTGCAGCGCGGCCTGCAGCGACGCACACGTCGGGCCGGTGCAGTCCGGATCGGACCCCGAGACGTCCGCGGTGAGCGCGACCTGGATCTCGAGCCGGTCGGTGTAGAGCGCGGAGATGTCGTCGATGGTGCGCAGCACGAGCAGTCCCGCGCCGACCGACATCAGGGTGACGGCGGTGGTGAGCACCATCGCCACGGTCATCGTCACGTTGCGGCGCAGGCCCTCGGAGACCTCGCGGGTGAGCAGTGCCGGGCGCATCTAGCGGCCCACCCCGTACACCGCGCGGGCCTCGTCGCGCAGCACCGCGCCGTCGCCCAGCTCGATCACCCGGCGCCGCATCGCGTCCACGATGGAGTCCTCGTGCGTGGCCATCAGCACGGTCGTCCCGCCGCGGTTGATCCGTTCCAGCACCTGCATGATCCCCCGGCTGGTCTCCGGGTCGAGGTTGCCGGTCGGTTCGTCGGCCAGCAGCAGCGGCGGCCGGTTCACCGACGCCCGCGCGATCGCGACCCGCTGCTGCTCGCCGCCGGAGAGCTCGTGCGGCATCCGCTCGGCCTTGCCCTGCAGACCCACCATCTCCAGCAGCTCCGGGACCGCGGCGTCGATCTCGGAGCGCTTGCGGCCCAGCACCTCGAGCGCGAACGCGACGTTGCCGGCGACGGTGCGCTTGGGCAGCAGCCGGAAGTCCTGGAAGACGCAGCCGATCCGCTGCCGCAGCTTCGGCACCTTGCGCCGGGCCAGCTTCGCGACGTCGAGGCCGTCGACCCGGATGCTGCCGGCGGTGGGAACGTCCTCGCGCAGCAGCAGCCGCAGCAGCGTCGACTTGCCCGACCCGGACGGCCCGATGAGGAACACGAACTCGCCGGCGTCGACGGTCGCGCTGATCTTGTCCAGCGCCGGACGGCCGGACGCCGGGTAGCGTTTGGTGACGTCCCGCAGCTCGATCACGGAGCGGGACGGTACCGCCGCCCCGCGTGCACAACCCGTGACGACACGCCCGTCAGGCCGGAGGGTGCGCCCCGTGGTCGCCCCGGGCGTCGAGCGCACCGGCGAGCCGGGTCAGGGCGGGCACCGCGGCGCGCAGCGTGCCGGCGTCGGCCTCCGGGAGCTCGGCGAGCGCGCGCTCGATGCCCTGCGCCCACGCGGCGTCGAGCAGGGCGCGGTGCCGGCGCGCCCGCGCGGTCGGGTACAGCAGCGCGCGGCGCCCGTCCGCCGGGTCGGAGCGGCGCTCGAGCAGGCCCCGCCCGGCGAGCGAGCGGACCGTGGTGCTGACGTTGCTGGCCTGCAGGCCGAGCACCCGCGACACCGCCGAGACCGTGCTGCCCGGGCGCGCCGACACGCAGCGCAGGACCTCGACCTCCGAGCCGGTGATCGCGTCCAGTCCGGCCGCGCGTTCGCCGACGCTGCGCAGCACGCGGGAGAGCTCGTGCACGGCCGACGCGAGCGGGGGCCACGCGTCGGCCAGGTCGCCGCCGTGCGGGTCGCCGCCGTGCGGGCGGTCGATGTTCGTCACAGCCGCTAGATTACCGGATAATTTATATCTACTTTTATAGCTACTTGTGCCCTGACCCGAGGAGCGGAATGTCCGGCCCCACCCACGCCACGACCCCGCCCGCGGACGCGCCGGTGACCCGCTCCGGGCGCCGCGTCCCGGACGGCGTCTGGATCAGCGTGCTCGCGCTGCTCACCGCCGTGGCCCCGCTGGCCACCGACATGTACCTGCCGGTGCTGCCGCAGGTCGCGACCGAGCTGGGCGCGACGGCCTCGGCCGCCCAGCTCACGCTCACCGCGTTCCTGGTGGGCCTGGCGACCGGCCAGCTGGTGATCGGCCCGCTGTCCGACGCGTACGGCCGGCGCAGGCTGGTGCTGGCGGGCACCGTGCTGCTGCTGCTGGCGAGCGTCGCGAGTGCGCTCGCGCCCTCGATCGCGGTGCTGGTGGCGGCCCGGTTCCTGCAGGGCTTCGGCGGCGCGGCCGGTGTCGTCCTCAGCCGCGCGATGATCTCCGACCGGACCACCGGCGTGCGCACGGTCCGGCTGTTCTCGATCATGATGGCGATCAACGGGATCGCCCCGGTGCTGGCCCCGATGGTCGGCAGCGCGCTCGCCGGCCCGGTCGGGTGGCGCGGCATCTTCGTCGTCCTCGCCGGGCTCGCGGTGCTGATGCTGGTGTCCTCCGCGCTGGTCGTGGGCGAGACGCTCACGCCGCAGGCCCGCGCCACCGGTGGGCTGCGCCGCGCGTTCGTCGACATGGGCGCCCTGCTGCGCCGGCCGCGGTTCGTCGGCTACCTGCTCGCGTTCGCCTGCGCGTTCTCGATGATGTTCGCCTACATCTCCGGCTCGCCGTTCGTGCTGCAGCAGACCCTGGGCCTCTCGACCACCCAGTACGCGCTGGCCTTCGGCGCGAACGCGGCGGGGCTGACCCTGGCGAACATCGTCAGCGGCCGGCTGGCCTCCCGCATCGCCCCGCGGCGGATGCTGGTGAGCGCGGTCGGGATCCTGGTCGTGCTCTGCACCGCGCTGACCGTCGTGACGCTGCTGGGTGCCGCCCGGTGGCCGGTGCTGGTGTTGCTGTTCGCGATCCTCACCACCCTGGGATTCGTGATGGGCAACGGCGCGGCGCTGGCGACCGGGGAGGTCCGCGACCGGGCCGGCGCGGGCTCCGCGCTGCTGGGCGCCACCCAGTTCGGGCTCGGCGCCCTCGTCTCGCCGCTGGCCGGGTCGGACCCGGTGGCCATGGCCGTGGTGATGCTCGTGGCAGTGTCGCTGTCGGCGCTCGCGCTGGCCGCGCTGACCCGCGGACCGCGCGCCACGGCGCACTGAGGCGGAACCGGCGCGGCCGGGGGGAGCGGGGCGGGAGCAGCGTGCACCGAGGCAGTACCGAGGATCGGGTACCGACCGCGTTCCGGCTCGGCGGGCCCGCCGCCCGGCTGGACCGATGGCTGCGGGCCCGCACCGGACACGGGGTCCACCCGACGCCGGGGCAGACCCGGGCGGTCACCGACGAGCTGTTCACCGCCGATCCCGCCGCGGAGCGGTTCGTGGACGAGGTCCTCGGTGAGCGGGGCGGCCGGGCGATGTTCGACGCGGCGCTCGGGCCGGCCGGGGTGGCCGCCGTGCCCGACGCGCCGGCGGCGTTGCGCGAGCTGTTCGCCGGGTTCGAGCGGATCCCGGACTGGGTGCGCCCCGACCTGGTCGAACGCGGCGCCGCGGTCTGGCGGCGCTGGGGGACGATGCTGTTCGCCGTGGCCGGCAGCACCACCCTGGAGATGTACACCGAGGCCGCGGTCGCCACCCCACTGTCGCTGTCCGGCGGTTACGCCGGTGACAACGCCCGCCGCCGGTTCTTCGAGACGGTCCGGTTCTGGATCGACGTCTCCGAGCCCGGCGCGCTGTTCACCCCCGGCTCGACCGGGCGGGCGACGGCGATGCGGGTGCGGGTCATGCACGTCGCGGTCCGCCGCCGGGTCGCCGGCCACCCGGAGTGGGACACCGACCGCTGGGGCGTCCCGATCAGCCGGACCTGGCAGGCGATGACGCTGCTCGGCGGCAGCGTCGCCCCGGCGCTGGCGCTCTGGCCGCTGGGGCACCTCACGAGCCCGTCGGAGATGCGGGCGCTGCTGCACTTCCAGCGCTACCTCGGCCACCTGCTCGGGGTGGACCCGCGCTGGTTCCCCGAGACGGTCGCCGACGCCGTCCGCCTGCTGCTGCTGGTGTTCGCCGCGCGGTCGCGCGACTCCGGGGCGCACGGTGCCGAGCTGATCGAGTCCTTCCCGGCCGGGTTCGCCCCCGCCCCGGGGCTGACCGGGCCCGCCCGGTGGCGTGCGGTCTACACGCACGGCGTGCATGCCGGGTACGCCTGGCTCTGGATGGCGCGGGGGACCTGGCGCGCGCACCGGATGCCCGCGCCCTGGCCGTGGATCGCGGTGCCGCTGCTGCGGGCGCCGCTGGTCGCCGCCGCGGAGCTCACCGGGCACCTGGTCCCGCCGGTGCGCCGCGCCCTGGAACGCCGCGGCGCCCGGCACCGGGAACGCTGGTACGCCCGCTACGCCCGCGGTCACGTCGCGGCCTACGAGGCGACCTCGGGACTGCGCCGCTGACGGGATCGCCGGCGGCCGGGCAGGGGGGACACCGCCGGCCGGGCTCACTCCGGTGGGGTCACCTCGACCGGGACACCCGGGTCGGCGAAGCCGATCGTGACCGCCCCCGGCGCCGGGGTCGCCTGCTCGCCGCCCGGGGTCGTGGGCTCCAGGCTCAGCCGCAGCAACCGTCCGCGGTCGGCCGGCGGGGCGTCCGGCGCCCCGAGCCAGGCGGTGACGCGCGGGGCGGGCGAGACCAGCCCGGCGAGCTCGTCGAGCCGCGGCGCGATCGCCGGGTCGGGTGCGGCGTCGCGGGCCGCGGCCAGGTCCACGGTGCCGGTGTAGCGGACGGCGGGGACCCCCTCGACGTCCTCGCGGCCGGGTTGCTCGGCCACGTCACGCAGGCCGGGCGCGGTGTGCAGGACCCCGGTCACCGCCCCCAGCGGGAGCATCCCGGCGGACAGGCGCTGCCAGCGCTCCGCGCCGCCGAGCCGGAACCAGGCGTCGTCACCGAGGACCCGGACCTGCGCCCCACGGGTGCCGAGCGCGACCGACAGGTCCGCGGCGATCGGGGCGAACCGCACCGGGCCGGAGGCCTGCACGCGACCGGTCGGGCCGCCGTCGAGGGCGACGGTCACCCGGGCCGAGCCGGCGTCCGCGAGCGCCTGCCCGGCACCGGCGACGACGTCGCGCGGTGCGGGCGGCGGGTTCGGCGCGGCACCGCCGGACGGGCCGGCCCCGCCGGTGCACCCGGCCAGGACCAGCGCGAGCACCGCGGCCAGGACGGTCCGGACCGCGCGGCTCACGACTCGTCGGCCTGCTGACGGCGCCAGCGGATGCCGGCCTCGATGAAGTCGTCGATCTCGCCGTCGAGCACCTGGGACGGGTTGCCCGCCTCGTGGTCGGTGCGCAGGTCCTTCACCAGCTGGTAGGGGTGCAGGACGTAGTTGCGCATCTGGTTGCCCCACGAGGAGCCGGCGTCCTTGAAGGAGTCCATCAGCTCGCGCTCCTCCTGCCGGCGACGGTCGAGCAGCTTGGCCTGCAGCACGGTCATCGCGGCCGCCTTGTTCTGCAGCTGCGAGCGCTCGTTCTGGCAGGCCACCACGATGCCGGTCGGGATGTGGGTGAGCCGGACCGCCGAGTCGGTGGTGTTGACGCCCTGACCGCCGGGGCCCGAGGCACGGAACACGTCGACCCGCAGGTCCTTCTCGTCGATCTCGACGTGGTCGGAGGACTCCACGACCGGCGCCACCTCGACCCCGGCGAAGGAGGTCTGGCGGCGGCCCTGGTTGTCGAACGGCGAGATCCGCACCAGCCGGTGGGTGCCCGCCTCGACCGAGAGGGTGCCGAAGGCGTACGGCGCGTGCACGGCGAACGTGGCCGACTTGATGCCGGCCTCCTCGGCGTAGGAGGTGTCGTAGACATCGGTGCCGTAACCGTGCCGCTCGGCCCAGCGCAGGTACATGCGCAGCAGCATCTCGGCGAAGTCGGCGGCGTCGACACCGCCCGCCTCGGCGCGGATGGTCACCAGCGCCTCGCGCGCGTCGTACTCGCCGGACAGGAGGGTCCGCACCTCCAGCGAGGCGATCTCGCTGCGCAGCCGCTCGCGGTCGGCGTCGGCGTCGGCGACCGCGGAGGAGTCGCCCTCGTCCTCGGCGAGCTCGTAGAGCACCGGGAGGTCGTCGAGCCGGCGCCGCAGGTCCTCGAGCCGGCGCAGGTCACCCTGCGCGTAGGCGAGCCTGCTGGTGATCTTCTGGGCGGCCTCGACGTCGTCCCAGAGGTCCGGCCGGCCCGCCTGCTCGGAGAGTTCCGCGATCTCCTGGCGCAGGGCGGGCACGTCGGCGACGGCCTCGATGCTGGAGAGCGTGGTGTCGAGGTCCTTCAGGTCGGCCTGGACGTCGGGAGTCACATCGATCGAGGGTACGCGGGGTGGGGCGCCGCTCCGGCACGTCCCCTGCCCGGCCGCACCGCCGCCCTGCTCACTCCTCCGGGACGGCGTCGATCAGTTTGATCATCGCGCGGGTGTGGGCGACGGCGAAGTCGGCGACCGGCTTGCCGTACGGGTCGTCGGTGGCCCGGGCCGCGGTGCGGGCGGCGGCGAGACGCTCGGTGTAGGCCTCGCGTGCCGAGCGCAGCAGTTCGGTGCGCTGCTTCACCGTCAGCGTCCCGGCGTGCAGCAGCCGCAGCACCAGCGGGCTGCGGACGGCGTCGGCGTCGCCGCCCGCGGCCAGCCACGCCTTGAACGCCCGCTTGCCCGCGGCGGTGATCGCGTACTGCTGGCTCGCGCGCGGGCCCCGCTTGCCCAGCCGGAGCAGCCCCTCCTCGGTGAGCGCCGGGAGCTCGCGGTAGACCTGGCTGCGGGTGACCGAGAAGAACAGTCCGAACCGCTCGCCGGCCGCGGCGACCAGCTGACCGCCGGTCATGGGGCCGCTGTGCAGCAGGCCGAGCAGGGCGGCAGCAGTGGCGTTGACCGGTGTGACGGGGGCCATCGTGCGACGGTCCCACGGCCGACGTCCGCGCGCGAGTCCACACGGAACATTCTGCTCACGGGTACCACGGATTCGGTATCCACAGTGAGCAGAGCGGGCCCGCACCGGGCCGGATCAGATCGTCAGGGACGCGATCCGCTCCCGCTGGGTGGCGACGTCGCCGTACTGCCCGGCGAGGCGGCGGGCGCGCTTGTAGAACAGGTGCGCCTCGTGCTCCCAGGTGTATCCGATCCCGCCGTGGTACTGGATCATCGCCTCGGTCGACCGCAGCGCGGCCTCGCTCGCCTTGGCCTTCGCGACGGCGACGGCGAGCTCGGCCTCGGCGCGCCCGATCCCGCCGGTCCCGGTGGTGTCGAGCGCGTGGGCGGCGTAGAGCACCGCGTGCTCGGCCATGGTGACGCCGACGTGCAGGTCCGCCAGCGCGTGCTTGATCGCCTGGAACGAGCCCACCGGGACGCCGAACTGCTCGCGGTCGCGGTCGTAGGCGACCGTGCGGGTCAGCGCCTCCCGGGCGATGCCGGCCAGGTCGGCGGCCACGAGCACGGTGGCCCGGTCGGTCAGCTGCCTGCCCACCTCGACGTCCGCCCCCGGCAACGGCTCGACGCCGTCGCCGGCCGGGACCAGCGCGTCGAGCCGGGTGGTGCCGTCGTAGCTGCCGACCGGCGTCGCCGTGGCCCCGGTGACCAGGGACAGCCCGGGCAGGTCCGGCTCGGACGGTGCCACGACCAGGTCGGCCACGGCGCCGTACTCGACCACGGGCAGCCCGGCGGCGGCACTGCCCCGGGTGGTGTAGCCGCCGATCGCCGCCCCGGCCGCGATCCGCGGCAGCCAGGCCGCGCGCTGGGCGTCGGACCCGGCCAGCCGGATCGCCTCCGCGGCGAGCACGGTGCCGCGCCACGGTCCGGGTGCGACGCCCGCGCCGAGCTCGCGCGCGATGACCTGGGCCTCCACCATGCCCAGCCCCAGGCCGTCGTGCTCCTCGGGCACGGTCACGGCGAGCCAGCCCTGCTCGCCCGCGGCCGTCCACAGTGCAGGCGGGTTGCCGTCGGAGTCGCCCGCCTCCACGACCTCCCGCACGGCGGCCAGGTCGAACCGCTCCGCCAGGTAGTCGCGCACGGCCGTGGCGAAGTCCTGCTGTTCCTCGGTGAGTGCGAAGTACACGCCGGCTCCCCTATCGCGGCAGGCCGAGCACGCGCTCGGCGGTGATGGTGCGCTGGACCTGGGACGAGCCGCCCCAGATGGTCACCGAGCGGGACCACATGGCCTGGGCGTGCAGCGGCCGCAGGTCGGTCCCCTCCTGCAGGGTGTCGAGCGTGGCGTCCTCCCCCAGGATCCGGTCGTAGACCTCCCACAGGTCCTGGAACGTCTCCGACCACTGCAGCTTGGTCATCGAGGCCTCGAACCCGAGGTCGCGGCCCTGCTCGGTCTGGGTCAGCACGTGCATCGAGTGCAGGCGCAGGCACTCCAGCTCGGTGAGGACCCGGGCGAGGTCGTCGCGGATCACCGGGTCGCGGTCGCGGCCCAGCTTCCGCGCGACCTCGACGATCTCGTCGTACTGGCGGCGGAACTCGGTGTACTGGGAGATCCCGGACGCGCCGCGTTCGAAGGACAGCAGCAGCATCGCGGTGCGCCAGCCGTCGCCGATCTCGCCGAGGCAGTCGGCGGCCGGCACGCGGGCGTCGTCGAAGAACACCTCGCCGAACTCGCTGGCCCCGCTCATCTGGCGCAGCGGGCGGGCCGTCACCCCGGGCTGGTTCATGTCGATCAGCAGCATGCTGATGCCGCGGTGGCGCTCGGATCCGGGCTCGGTGCGGACCAGCGTGAAGATCTTGTCGCCGTGCACGGCGTTGGTGGTCCACACCTTCTGGCCGTTGACGACGAAGTCGTCGCCGTCCCGGACGCCTTTCGTGCTCAGCGCCGCCAGGTCGGAGCCGGCGCCGGGCTCGGAGAAGCCCTGGCACCAGATGACCTCGTTGCGCAGCATCGGCGCGATGATGTCCTTGCGCTGCGCGTCGGTGCCGATCGCCATCACCGTCGGCGCGAGGAAGGTCAGGCCCAGCGGGTTGACCGTGCGCGGGGCGTGCGCGCGCACCATCTCCTCGTCGTAGATGGCCTTCATCCCCGGCGTCCCGCCGCGGCCGCCGAACTCGGTGGGCCACTGGATGCCCGCGAAGCCGGCGTCGGCCTTGTCCCGCTCCCAGTCCCGGCGCAGGGCGAAGCTCTCCTGGTCGTCGAGCGACTCCCAGAACCCGGGCCGGGTCCATTCCTGCGGGATGTGGGCGGACAGCCAGGAGCGCAGCTCCGCGCGAAACTCTTCCTCGGCCGGGGTGAAACTCAGGTCCATGCGTGCACCGTCCTGCATGACTGTCGCCGCTGTATGAAAGTCGCCGCTGTGACGTCTCCGATCGGCCCGAGCCTTGCATACCCGTCGGTAACCTGCCCACCCCGCACGGTCGCGTGGCCGCCGGAGTATGCAGGGAGTAGCATTGCGGTATGCGCAGCGAGCGAGTGACGGTCACGCTGCCGGCCGAGCTGGTGGCTGAAGCACGGGACGCGGTGTCCCGCGGATCTGCGGCGAGCCTGTCCGCCTACGTGGCGGAGGCCGTCCAGTCCCGGCAGGACCGGGACCGTGCCCTGGCCACCCTGGCCGGCCTCTACGGCGGCCCGCCCCCGGCCGACGAGCTGGACGCGGCGCGGCGCTCCCTGCGCCCGGCCCCGCCCGTGGCCGTCGGCTGATCCGCGCGATGATCGGCGGACGCGTTCTCGACTCATCGGCACTGGCTGCCTTCGCCACCGGCCGCCCCGTCTACATGCGTGCCCTGGTCTGGGCCGCGGTGGAGGAGAACATCGTGCTCGCGGTGCCCAGCGCCGCCCTCGGCCGCGCCTGGTCGATGGTGGAGGCGGAGCACCACGCGGCCCTGCAGGTGCTGCTCGGCCTGCCGAACACCGTGATCCACGAACTCTCCCCGGAGAGCGCCCAGGAGGCCGGGCTGCTGCTCGCCTCGCAGGGCCTCGACGACATCGTCACCGGTCAGGTCGTCACGGCCGCCCGGCGGCGCGGCTGGCCCGCGGTCACCGGCGACCCGGGAAGCCTGCGCAAGCTGGACCCGATGGTCCCGATCGAGGAGCTCCCGTAGGGGCGGGTATCAGGCTGCCGGGCGCAGCCGGGACCGCAGCCGGGCCAGCTCGTCGTCGGTGAGGCCGTTGTCGCGCAACCACTGCACCGGCCCGCCGTGCCGCTCGTCGAGCAGCTCCAGGAAGGTCTGCATGACCTCGGCCCGGGGCCGGTGCCGGTCGAGGTCGGCGGTGGTCGGCATCGGCTCACCGCGACCGGTGGTCCAGCGCCGGAACAGCGCCTCGATCCGGGTCGCGGACAGCACGTAGTCGGCCACGACCTCGTCCCGCGGGACACCGACCGCCGAGGAGATCAGCGCGACCAGCACGCCGGTGCGGTCCTTGCCCGCCGCGCAGTGCACGATCGTCGCGCCGGTCTCCCGCTCCGCGATCCGCCGGACCCCGGTGACGACGTTGGCCGCCCGGTCGCCGAGGTAGGCCAGGTAGTGCCCGACCATCGGGTCGGTGTCCGCGCCGAGCTCGGGCAGCCCGCGGCCGGTCTCCGGGATGAGGCTGAGCCGGTGCACGGTGATGCCGGCGTCGGCCAGGGCGCCCGGGCCGGACGCCACCAGCTCCTCGTCCTTGCGCAGGTCCAGCACCTGCACGACGCCGAGCTCCCCGGTGAGCCGGGCGACGTCGCCGGGACTGAGAGCCTCCAGCGACTCGGTGCGCAAGAGCACGCCCGGCCGGACCCGGCCGCCGCCCTCCAGCGGCAAGCCCCCCACGTCGCGGGCGTTGGCGAGGCCGTCGAAGGTCAACCAGCGGTCCGGCACCAGATCGGTCACCCGGCCAGGGTAGACACGGCGGGTGGCGCCACGGGCCCCGCCGAGACCGGCCTCACCGGCCGTGGTACGGCGGCCTGCGCAGCGCGGCGGGCAGCCGGCGGGCCCCGTCGCCCTGGACCGCCGCGGCGTCCCCGGGGTTGACCAGCCGGCAGGTCGTCATGGACAGGCACCCGCAGCCGATGCAGCCGTCCAACCCGTCCCGCAGCGCCGTCAGCGCCTCGATCTGCTCGTCGAGCCGGCCGCGCCACGCCTTCGACAGCCGCGACCAGTCCGCCTTGGTCGGCGTCCGCTCGGCGGGCAACGAGTCCAGTGCGGACCGCACCTCGTCGAGCCCGATGCCGATCGAGCGCGCCGCCCGCACGAACGCGAGCCGGCGCAGCGCGCTGCGCCGGTACCGGCGCTGCCCGCCGGACGTGCGGCTCGCGGAGATCAGCCCCTCCCGCTCGTAGTAGCGCAGCGCGGAGTGCGGGAACCCGCTCCGCTCGACGATCTCGCCGATCGTCAGGAGATCACTCGACTCCATCCACCGGCACCCCCTCCCGGTCCTCGTCGACCGCTCACACCGTGGGCCGAACACTCAAGCTCACTTCAGTATCACCCCACTCGCCGCGAGCCTGCCACCTGGGCTTACTACCGTCCGTCGGCACCGATCAGCCGCCCGCCTGGTTGCCTCCCCCCACCTCAGAAGATCCATTTCTCGGTGAACGGCAGCTGGCGCGCGGTGACGGGCGCCCCCAGGGCTGGACCGCTCCGACCGAGGCCTCTACGGTTCTCGCCAAGTCATCACGGCCCGATCACGAGCGGGCCAGGAGCCGGACCCCCGACCGGCTCTCCCGGGACCCCCGACCCGGCCGCTCGCGACGGTGCCGTCCGTTGATCGCGAAAGGGCCCTCCCCTTGTCAGGACACCGCTCCCCCGGTGCCCGCCACGCGTTCCCCCGACCCGTGGCGTCCGCACCCGCAGCGATGACCGCTGCCCGAACCGTCCGCTCCCCAGGACAGGCCGGACCGGCGCACTCGCACGCCGCCCGGCGCGCCGGAACCCGCACCGCGGCGACCGGCGCCGCCTTCGGCGTGCTCGCCTCCGGCGCGTTCGCCGCCGTCGTGCCGACCGCACTGGACGGCACGGCCACCGAGGCCGATGCCGAGGAGACCACCACGGCGACGACGCTGGCCGCGTTCGACGCGCCCATCCCGTCGGCCACCCCGGCCTCCGACGGCAGCCCGTCGGGCTACTTCAGCCCGGTCTCCTTCGAGCACGCCGGTGCCGCCACCGGTGCGCTGCAGTCCGCCGCCCCCGCGCAGAACGGCGACCTGGCGTCGCTGGGCAAGGCGCACGAGATCGCGGCGAAGATCGCCGAGGAGCACCGCAAGGCGGCCGAGGCCGAGCAGGCGCGCCAGGCCGAGCAGGCCCGGCTCGACACGCTCATCTCGCAGGGCGGGGTGGACGCCTGGATCGCCGAGGCGCTGGACCACATGGGTATGCCGCAGTCCTACGCCACCGGGCTGAAGCAGATCATCATGAAGGAGTCCAACGGCGACCCCGACGCCATCAACAACTGGGACTCGAACGCCGCCGCCGGGAACCCGTCCGAGGGCCTGATGCAGGTGATCCCCTCGACGTTCAAGGCCTATGTGCACCCGGACTTCGCCGATCAGGACATCACGCACCCGGTCGCGAACATCACCGCGGGCGTCCGCTACATGATCGACCGCTACGGCCTGGACACCCTCGACGCGGGGGGCCGGATGGGCTCGCACGGCGGGTACATCGGATACTGAGCCGTACCCGTAGCACCGCGACGGCGGCCGGCAGGGGAACCTGCCGGCCGCCGTCGTCGTTGTCACCGGCGAAGGTAAACTGATTTTTACCGTTCGCCCGAGAGGAGCTCCTGGCTCGTGACGAACCCCGGTGGCGAGCAGCACTCCGCCCGCACCGGTGCCGCCCCGGGCGGTTCCCGGTCCCGCTTCCGACCGGAGCTGCAGGGCCTGCGCGCCCTCGCCGTGGTGCTCGTGGTCGTCTACCACGTCTGGGTCGGTCGGGTCTCCGGCGGCGTGGACGTGTTCTTCCTGATCACCGGGTTCCTGATCACCGGCGGGTTGTACCGGGCCGGGCTCCGGGGCGGGGTGGACGTCCTCGCGACCTGGCGCCGTCAGCTGTCCCGGCTGTTGCCGGCCATCACCGTCGTGCTGGCCGCGGGCATCGTGGCGGGGGCCTACCTGCTGCCGGAGAACCGGTGGATGCCGACGATCCGCGAGACGGTGGCGTCGCTGCTGTTCCTGCAGAACTGGGAACTCACCGCGAACTCCGTCGACTACGCGGCCCGCAGCAACGCCGCGAGCATCGTCCAGCACTTCTGGTCGCTGTCCATCCAGGGCCAGTTCTACCTCGTCGCGCCGCTGCTGGTGGCGGGCGTGACGATCGCCGCGCAGCGGGACCGCGCGGACCTGCACTCCCGCCTGACCGGCACGCTGCTGGTGCTCGGCGGGGCGTCGCTGGCCTACTCGGTCTACCTGACGCTGGTGAACCAGCCGCTGGCCTACTTCCACTCGCTGACCCGGGTGTGGGAGTTCGCCCTCGGCGGCCTGCTCGCGCTCTGGATCTCCCGGATCGAGTTCCGGCCGGAGCTCACCGCCGGTGCGCGAGCCGGGCTGGGCTGGGCCGGCGTGCTGGCGCTGGTGTCCTGCGGCGTGCTGCTCCCGGTCGACCGGGCGTTCCCGGGCTGGGCCGCGCTGTGGCCGACGCTGGCCGCGGCGATGGTGCTGGTGGCCGGGCAGTCCGGGCACCGGCTCGGGGTGGACCGGCTGCTGTCGGGAACCGTGCTGCGGACCATCGGCGACATCTCGTTCCCGCTGTACCTGTGGCACTGGCCGGTCCTGATCCTGACGCTCGTGTACACCGGCCAGGACCGGCTCTCGCTCGCAGCCGGCACCGTGGTCGTCGCGGTGTCGTTCGCGCTCGCCTGGCTCACCCACCGCTACGTCGAGCAGCCGATCGCCGCCCTCGACGTGCGCCGTGCCCTGCGCACCGGTGGCGTGCTCGCGCTGGTGGTGCTGGTCGGGGCCGGTGGCTGGCTCGGCGTCGCCACGGCGCGGGCCTCGGTGCAGGTCGAGGCCGGCTCACCCAGCCATCCGGGCGCGGTCGCCTTGCAGCCCGGCTTCGAGTGGGCCTTGGACGGAGACAGCTCAGCCGACGACGGCTCGGCCGAGGACGAAGCGGGCGGTGCGGACCCGGGGGCGGTGGATCTCACCCCGTCCCTGATCGCCGCTCCCGACGACTGGAGCTACCACCGCGGCACGTGGAACTGCGCGCCGCTGCAGCGCGGCGGCATCGAGCTGCAGCACTGCACGATCCCGCCGCCCGGTGAGGAACCGGCCGAGCGCACGATCGCCGTGGTCGGCGACTCGCACGCCCAGCAGTACATCGCGTCGCTGATGCCGGTCGCCGCGGAGCGCAACTGGGAGATCGTCGGCATGTTCCGCGGGGCCTGCCCGTTCTCCACGGTCTCCGAGTCGGACCCGCAGGACGACGGGTGCGCCGCGTTCAACGCCGAGGCCGCCCAGGAGGTGGCCGAGATGCAGCCCGACGCCCTGCTGACCCTGGCCACCCGGGACGTGCGGCCCGGCCTCACCGAGGTCACCCCGCCCGGGTTCGTCGAGGCCTGGTGGCAGATGCACGACGCCGGGGTGCCGGTCGTCGCCGTGCGGGACAACCCGCGGCCGCCGTTCTTCGTGCCCGAGTGCATCAGCACCGAGGGCCGGCACGCCGAGGCCTGCGACATGCCGCGGGAGGACGTCTACCCCGCACAGCCGCCGTACGCGGCGCTGCCGGACATCCCGCCGAACGTGTCGTTCATCGACACCGCCCCCGCCATCTGCGACCCGGAGCTCTGCCCGGCCGAGGTCGGCAACGTGCTCGTCTACATGGACGACAACCACCTGACGGCGTCCTACGCCGAGACGATGGCACCGCTGTTCGCCGACCACTTCGCGAGCCGGCTGGGCTGGTGACCCTCAGGCGGGTCGCACGGCGTGCCCGTCGACCGCCACGACGTCGCCGCGGTGCAGCTGGGCACCGCGGCGGTGCTCGGGGGTCCCGTTGACCGTCACGAGGCCGTCCTCGAGCAGTTCCCGGGCGTGCACGCCGTCCTCGGCGAGGTTCGCGAGCTTGAGGAACTGACCGATCCGGATCGGTTCCTCACGGATCGGCACGTCCTGCGGGGTCGTCATGGCCCCATTCTGCGCGCCGTAGCATCCTGCGGCGTGGGTGACCACTACTTCAGCAGCACACCGTCCGTCGCGAGCCGACCCGGTTCGGTCCGCCTGCACACCGCCGGGGTCGATCTCGAGCTGGCGACCGACACCGGGGTCTTCTCCCAGGGCCGGGTCGACCGCGGGACGCGGGTGCTGCTCGACGCCGCACCGATGCCGCCGGTGCGCGGCCCGCTGCTCGACGTCGGGTGCGGGTACGGGCCGATCGCGCTGACGCTCGCCTCCCGGCGCCGCAGGCTGCCGGTGTGGGCCGTGGACCTCAACTCCCGTGCGCTCGGGCTGACCCGGGACAACGCGGCCGCGGCCGGGCTGGGCAACGTGACGGCCTGCCCGCCGGACGAGGTGCCGGACGACCTGGCGTTCGCCGGCATCTACTCGAACCCGCCGATCCGCTCCGGGAAACCGGCCCTGCACGCGCTGCTGCTGCAGTGGCTGCCGCGGCTGCTGCCGGACGGGCGTGCCTACCTCGTCGTCGCGAAGAACCTCGGCTCGGACTCGCTGCACCGGTGGCTGGAGCAGGAACAGGGCTTCCCCACGACCCGGCTCGTCTCGGAGAAGGGCTACCGGGTGCTGGAGGTCGCCCCCCGCCCCGCCTGAGGGCCCACGACGGACCCACGACGAGGAACACACGACAAACGGCCCCCGGGAAGAATCCCGAGGGCCGTTGTGCGTGGTAGCGGGGGCAGGATTCGAACCTGCGACCTCTGGGTTATGAGCCCAGCGAGCTACCGAACTGCTCCACCCCGCGCCGTACGGATCCGCGTGAACGTTTCCGTCTGTGTTGTGTACCCACTGTACCCCGTCGTCGTCCGGCGCTTTCAGGGGGCCCCTCCTGCGGTGCGGGGGCCGTCCGGGGGCGCTCCGCCCTCGACCCCCCGGCCACGACGACGGCCCCCGGGAAGAATCCCGGGGGCCGTCGTGGGTGGTAGCGGGGGCAGGATTCGAACCTGCGACCTCTGGGTTATGAGCCCAGCGAGCTACCGAACTGCTCCACCCCGCGCCGTACGGATTCGCCTGAGCGCTTCCGTCTGTGTTGTGTCTCCAACCGTACAGGACGGGCCCGGCACCCCTGCGAGGGGGGTACCGGGCCCGTCGTGCGCTGCGCGGATCAGCCGCCGGAGCTCTGGAACTCCGAGACCGCCCGGTCCAGCTCCGCCAGCGCCTCGCCCTGCTTGGCGAAGTCACCGGACTGCTGGGCCGCCTTGAGGTCGTTCAGCGCCTGCCGGATCTCCTGCGCCGCGGCGGACTGCGCCGCGTTCGGCGCGGCCGGGGTCTGGCCCTCGGCCGGGGTCTGACCGCCCGCGGGCGGGGTCTCCGGCGTCGGCTGGCCCTGTGCCGGGGCCGCCCCGCCGGCGGCCGCACCGGCCCCGGCACCGAACACCTGGTCCAGCGCGGCGGACAGGCTGGCGTCGTAACCGACCCGGCCGCCGTAGCTCACCAGCACGCGGGCCAGCTGCGGGTAGGACGCGTCCTGCCCGGCCCGTTCGATGTAGACCGGCTCGACGTAGAGCAGCCCGCCGGCCACCGGGAGGGTGAGCAGGTTGCCGTAGTCGATCGTGGTCTGGTTCTGCCGCAGCAGGTTCAGCTCGGAGGAGACCTCCGGCGAGCCGAGGAACTGCGCCTGCACCTGCTGCGGGCCGAGCGTCTGTGTCTCGTTCGGCAGCTGCAGCACGGTGATCTGGCCGTAGGTGTCCGGGTCCGAGCTGGCCGAGACGTAGGACGCCAGGAACTGGCGCCGCAGGCTCACCAGCGCGCTGGTGAGCTGGAACGACGGGCCGTTCTGCCCCGGGATCCCGGCGTAGAGGTAGTACGGCGGCTGCGCGTCCTGGCCGCCGCCGTTGCCGCCCTGCACGGTGGGGTCGGCCGGGACGTCCCAGAACGAGACCGTCGAGAAGAACTCGCCCGGGTCGTCGACGTGGTACCGGGTCAGCAGCTCACGCTGGACCTTGAACTGGTCCTCCGGGTAGCGCAGGTGCGCCTGCAGCTCCGGGGAGATCGCCGAGCGCGGCTCGACCGTGCCCGGGAACGCCTTCTGCCAGGTCTGCAGCACCGGGTCGGACTCGTCGAAGGCGTAGAGCTTCACGGTGCCGTCGTAGGCGTCGACCGTGGCCTTCACCGAGTTGCGCAGGTAGCTGACGGTCTCGTTGGGCAGCTGCTGGCCACCCGGACCGATCCGCGAGTCACTCGTCGCGTCGCCCAGTTGGACGCGCTCGGCGTACGGGTAGTCCTGCAGCGCCGTGTAGCCGTCGACGATCCACTGGACCCGCCCGTCGACGACCGCCGGGTACGGGTCGTTGTCCAGCTTGAGCCACGGGGCCACGGCCTGGACCCGGTCCCGCGGGTTCCGGACGTACATGATCTTCGACTCGTCGTTGATCGAGCTGTTGAACAGGATGTTCCGCTCGCCGTAGGCCAGCGCGAAGGCCGCCCGGTTGAAGAAGCCGCCGATCGGGACGCCGCCCGCGCCGGTGTAGGTGTACTGCGCCTCGTCGGAGTCGTACTCGCGCGGGGCGGTACCCGGCTCCGCGCCGACGATCGAGTACTGGTTGTCCAGCAGCTCGCCGTAGTAGATCCGGGGCTGCTCCACCGGGATGGCGCCCTCGGTCTGGGTGTCGCTGACGGTGAAGCGCGGGAGACCGCCCTGCCCGCCCGCGTCCTCGAGCGCGGCGTTCACCTGGTTCGCCGGCGCGGCGACGATGCCGTTGCCGTGGGTGTAGACGAGGTGACGGTTGATCCAGTCCTGCTGGTTGCCGACGAGCGCGTTCGCGTCCATCTCGCGGGCCGCGATGATGTAGTCCTGGGTCTCGCCGCCGACCGTGTAGCGGTCGATGTCGAGGTTCGGGGCGAAGCCGTAGAAGTTGCGGCGCTGCTGGAGCTGGGTGAACGTCCGGTTCAGCTTGCCCGGGTCGAGCAGCCGGATGTTCGGGATGGTGTCGGTGTCGGCCCGCACCTGCGCCGGGGTCGCCTCGGACTTGCCCTCGTAGGGCCGGATATCGACCTTGTCGGGCCCGATGCCGAACGCGTCGCGGGTGGCGGCGATGTTGCGTTCGATCGACGGCGCCTCCCGCTCGTTCGCGTTCGGCGCGACGACGAACTGCTGCAGCACCAGCGGGAACGCGGTACCGACCAGGATCGAGGAGATCAGCAGCATCACCACGGCGACGGCCGGGATCTGCAGGTTCTGCCGGAACGCGGCGACGAAGAAGGCCAGCGCGCAGACCACCGCGATGATCAGCAGGATCAGCTTGGCCGGGAGCACCGCGTTGAGGTCGGTGTAGGTGGCGCCGTAGAACGTCTGGGAGTTGCGGTTCGACCACAGCAGGTCGTAGCGGTCGAACCAGTACGCCACCGCCTTGAGTAGCACGAACACACCGGCGAGCACGGCGAGCTGGGCCCGCGCCGCGGTGGAGACGAAGCCGGAGCGCCCGGAGAGCCGGATGCCGCCGAAGATGTAGTGCGTGACCAGCGCCAGCACGAAGCAGATGGCGATGGCGACGAACAGCCAGTTCAGCACCATCCGCAGGAACGGCAGCGTGAAGGCGTAGAACGCGATGTCGTTGCCGAACTCCGGGTCGACCTTCCCGAACGGCGTACCGTGCAGGAACATCTGGACGGTCTGCCACTGCACCGGAGCCGCGAGGCCCGCCACCAGGCCGATCAGGACCGGGACGCCGACGGCGAACAGCCGCAGCCGCTGGATGATCGTCGTGCGGTAGCGGGCGACCGGGTCCTCCGGGCCGGAGACCGGCACGAACACCGGCCGGTACCGGTAGGCCAGCCACAGCGTGAGCGCGACCAGGCCGCCGACGACGATGCCGACGACGCCGAAGAGCACGATCTGGGTGAACAGCCGGGTGAGCTGCACGCTCCGAAAACCGACCTCGCCGAACCACAGGTAGTCGACGTAGAAGTTCAGCAGCCGCGAGCCGCCGAGCAGGAGCACTACGAGGACGCCCGCGGCGACCAGCAGAATCCGGGTTCGACGGGTCAGCGACGGCGCTCCCACGGGGGGCCGCATGGACGACACGGGCACGCTCCACAGCTCGGGTACGACTCAGAGGAAACGGCCGGCGGGGAGCGACGGCACGGTTCTCCCGGTCCAACTCTACGGAGCGGGCGTGAGTTCCCGGTTGAGTCCCGGCGTGTCGGTCGAATTCCCCCCGAACGCGATATTCCGAACATCTCGCCCAAGCATCCCACCACGCCGTCCCGAGCGGTATCGCTGCAGGCCGACGGCCGGTTCCCGGCGAACCCGGCTGCGCCCGGCACCGGGCGACGTCCGTAGGGTGCGCCGCGTGAACGTTCGATCTTCGACGTGGGTGACGGCACTGCTGGTGCTGCTGGGCCTCACCGTCGTCGGATCGGTGGTCCCGGCCCCCGTCGTCGCCCTCGGGCCGGGCCCGACGTTCGACACCCTCGGCGAGGTGAACGGCACCCCGGTGGTCTCCGCCGAGGGACTGCCCACCTACCCCACCGACGGCCACCTCAACATGACCACCGTCGGGGTCACCGACGGCATCACAGCGCTGCGCGCACTCGGCCTGTGGGCCTCGGGCACCCACCGGCTGGCGCCGCGCTCGTCGCTGTACCCGCCCGGGGAGAGCGCCGAGCAGGTGACCGCGCAGAACCAGCAGGAGTTCGACGGGTCCATCGCCAACGCCGAGGCCGCCGCGCTCACCCACCTCGGTCTGCCGACCCGGGTGACGGTCGGGGCGCTCACCGACGGCTCGCCGTCGGCGGGCCTGCTGGTCGAGGGGGACGAGATCCGCGCGGTCGCCGGGACGCCGATCGACTCGGTGCAGACCCTGCTCGACACGCTCGGTGCGGCCCGGCCCGACGTGCCCCTGACCATGACGGTCGTCCGGGGCGGGGCCCCGCGGGACGTCACCATCACCCCGGGCAGCCATCCCGGCGACCCGGCACGCGCGTTCCTCGGGATCACCCCGGCCACCTCGCCGGTCGCCGGTCAGGAGCTCACGATCACGCTCGGCGACGTCGGCGGGCCGTCCGCGGGCCTGATGTTCAGCCTCGCGCTGGTCGACAAGCTGACCCCCGGCCCGCTGACCGGCGGCCGGTTCGTCGCCGGGACGGGCACCGTCGACGCCGAGGGACGGGTCGGCCCGATCAGCGGCATCCAGTTCAAGATGCTCAAGGCCCAGGAGGTCGGCGCCGAGGTCTTCCTGGTGCCGGCCGCGAACTGCGCGGAGGCGGCGGCCGACGCGCCGGACGGGCTGAACCTGGTACGGGCCGGGACGGTCGGCGAGGCCGTCTCCGCGCTCGAGACCCTCGAGGCCGGCGGAACGCCGGCCGGCTGCTCGTAGTTCCCGCCGGTGCCCGGAAAGTTCCCCGCTGCGCCGTCGGCGAACAGGCCGTCACCAGCGGCGTCCGGAGCACCCCCGCGCGTACGGTAGTGCCCATGAGTGACACCCCGTTCGGCTTCGGCCCCGCCGACCGCGACCGCGACAAGGACGACTCGTCCGGCACGGGCGAGGGCGAGGGCGGCACGGGCGACCGCCCCGAGGGCCCGAAGGACCCGTTCGGGTTCGGCTCGCACCCCGCGTCCGGGGACCCGGGCGCCGGCGGCGGGCCGGGTCAGCAGCAGAACCCGTTCGCCGCGTTCGGGATGGGCGGCCTGCCGGGCATGCCCGGGATGCCCGGGGGCGGGGGCGGCAACTTCGACATGAACCAGCTCGGCCAGATGCTGTCCCAGCTGGGCCAGATGCTGTCCCAGTCCGGCAGCGGTTCCGGCGGGGACGGCCCGGTGAACTACGACCTCGCCGCGCAGCTGGCCACCCAGCAGCTCGCACAGACGACCTCGTCGCTCACCGACCAGCAGCGCACGGCCGTGGCCGAGGCCGTCCGGCTCGCCGAGCTGTGGCTCGACCCGGCGACCTCGTTCCCCTCCGCGGGCGGCGAGGCGAAGGCGTGGACGCCGAGTGACTGGGTGCGCGCCGGGATGCCGACCTGGAAGCGGCTGTGCGACCCGGTGGCCAAGCGGTTGTCGTCGGCCTGGGTCGAGGGACTACCCGAGGAGGTCCGCACGGCGGCCGGGCCGATGCTGGGGATGCTCGGCCAGATGGGCGGGATGGCGTTCGGCAGCCAGCTCGGCCAGGGCCTGGCGCAGCTGGGCAAGGAGGTGCTGACCTCCACCGAGCTCGGCATCCCGGTCGGCCCGGAGCGCACGACGGTGCTGCTGCCGGAGGCGATCGGCCGGTTCACCGAGGGCCTGGACCGCCCGGCCGGGGAGGTCACCCTCTACCTGGCCGCGCGCGAGGCCGCCCACCAGCGGCTGTTCACCCACGTGCCGTGGCTGCGCGAGCGGCTGCTCGGCGCCGTCGAGGACTACGCCCGCGGCATCACCGTCGACACCTCGCGGATCGAGGAGCTGGCCCGCGGGATCGACCCGTCGAACCCGGAGTCGATCCAGGAGGCCATGCAGTCCGGCATGTTCGAGCCGGAGGACACCCCGGAGCAGAAGGCCGCGCTGGCCCGGCTGGAGACGCTGCTCGCGCTGATCGAGGGCTGGGTGGACACCGTCGTCGACGAGGCGCTCGCCGAGCGGCTGCCCGGTGCCGGGGCGATGCGCGAGACCATGCGCCGCCGCCGAGCGTCCGGCGGGCCCGCCGAGCAGGCGTTCGCGACGATCGTGGGGCTGGAGCTGCGGCCGCGGCGGCTGCGTGCCGCCGCCGAGCTGTGGCAGCTGCTGCGGACCGAGCGGGGCATCGACGGCCGGGACGCGATCTGGGCCCACCCGGACCTCATCCCGGCGACGGACGACCTGGACTCGCCCGAGGCGTTCGTCCGCGGGGGTTCCTCCGAGGGCGGGGTCCCCGACGACCCGATCGCCGAGCTCGAGCGCCAGATGGCCGCCGACGCCGGTCGCGATCGGGACACGTCCGACGGGAACGGGTCCGACCAGGGTGACTCCGGCCCGGCCGACTCCGGCAGCTCCGGCTCGACCGCCTCCGGTTCTGCCGACTCCGGCTCGGCCGACTCCGACTCCGGCAGCTCCGGCTCCGACGGGGACACCGACGATCCGGGTGGGACGTCCCGCGGCCAGTCCTGACATACGGCCGACGCGGTCGCCGGGTGACCGCGTCCGCCGGGCCGACCGCCGGCTGCACCCGCCGCGTGGCCGCCGGGTCGGCTGACGGCTGTGCCCGCCGAGTCACCACCGGCCGCGCCCACCGGTCAACCGCTGGGTGGCCGCCCGCGGAGTCGGCTGCCGGCCGCACCCACCGATTCGCCGCTGGGTGGCCGCCCTCGTAGTCGATCGCCGGCCGCACCCGTCGGGTCCGTCGCCGGCCGTGCCCGGGGTCAGCTGCCGGTTGCGGCCACCGGGCCCTCGGGCAGCTCCTGTCCCGGTGCCGCGGGCGGGTCGTCGTCACCGGTCGACGGGTCGCCGTCCACGCCGGTGATGCCCAGCGCCGCCGCGGCGTTCAGGCCCTCGAGGTAGCCGATCGCCCGCTCGGTGCGCGGATAGCGGTGCACCCAGGACCAGAAGACCTCGTCGTGCGCCGCGGAGAGCAGGTGCGCCAGCTCGTGCACCAGCACGTAGTCGACGACCCAGCCGGGCGCGTCGCGGAGCCGCTCGCTGATCCGGATGGTGCGGTCGTCGGGCGTGCACGACGCCCAGCGGGTCCGCATCGTCGGCACCCAGCGGACCGAGACCGGGTCCGGGCGACCCTCCAGCCAGCGCTGCGACAGCTCCCGGCCGCGGGCCAGCAGGGCCTCGTCCCCGCTGCGCCCGGGGGACCGCCGGCGCGCCTCGCTCGCCTCGATCCGCTTGACCATCTCGGCGACCCAGTCGCGCTCCTGCTCCGCCGACATCCAGCCGGGGATGAACACGACGACCCGGTCGCCCTCGCGTCGGGCACTGACCATCCGCTTCCGGCGAGCACTGCGACGGACCTCGACCGGGGGGCTAGCCATGCCCCCAGGGTAAGGTGCCGCGCCGCTCGGGGGTGAGCCGCCGGTCGGGCACCACCGCCCCCGGGGCGCCGGCGGGTGGCCTCGAACGGGCCGCGGAGCACCGGTTCGCACCGGCGAACCTCCGACCGGATCCGGGCCCGGTGCCGCACCGGCCGCGGCACCGTGCCGCGGTGCACCCCACGACAGGGCTCCCGCGGCGGCTGTGGCTCGCCCCGCACCACGCCCTCCTCCGGACCGGCCCGCACACCCACCGGGTCGGCGCCGGTCCGCGGGCCCGGACCCTCGACGGCCTGTCCCCCGCTGCCGTCGCCGCCCTGGACCGGCTCGCCGGTGGGCCGGCCGACGTCGCGGACCTGCTCGCGGGCGCGCCGCCGGGGCCCGACCGCACCGCGCTCGCGGCGCTGCTCGGTGTGCTGCTGCGGGCCGGGCTGCTCACCGACCCCGACCCGGCCGCGCGGATCCGGCGGCGGCGGGCGTCCGCGCTGGTGGAGGTGCGCGGGGACTCCTCGCTCGCGGTCGCCGTCGTGACCGGGCTGGCCCGGGCCGGGGTCGGGCACGTGTCGCCGCAGGTCACCGGCCGGGCGGGACCGGACGACGTCGCAGCGGGACTGCCCCCGGCCGCCGCCGGGCAAGAGCGGGCCGCGGTACTGCGCACCCTGCTCGACGACACCGGTCTCGAGTCCGGCGCCGCCGGGCGGGTGCCGCCGGACCTCGTCGTCCTCGCCGGACCGCCCGCGCCCGGCCCGGACGGCGTCGTGGAACACCTGGCGGTCACGCTGCGCAACGGGGTCGGGGTCGTCGGCCCGTTGGTGCTGCCCGGGCGCGGACCGTGCCTGCGCTGCCCGGACCGGGCCGGGGACGGGCCGGAGGGGCCCCGCACCGCCGAACCGCACGTGGTCTCGGCGACCGGGGCACTCGCCGTCGGGCAGGCCCTCGCGGCACTCGACGGCCCGGTCCGCGGGGGTGACCCGCCCGCGTCGTGGGCGGCCGAGCTGGAGATCGACCCGGACACGGCGACGATCTCCAGGAGACCCGTCCACGTCCGCCCCGGCTGTTGCTGCGGTGCGGTGACGGGGCCGACGGTGGCGTGCACTCTGCCGCCCGTGGGGTGGACAATCGAGGTGTGACCGACATTCCCCGCCGTACGGCCTCCCGTACCGCCAAGCTCGCCGGTCTTCCGCTCGGCGTCGCCGGGCGCGCGGCCGCGGGCTTCGGACGCCGGCTCACCGGTGGCGACCGGGAGGAGATCGCCGCAGGGATCGCCGCGAAGAGCGCCGAACAGCTGTTCGCGGTGCTCGGCGAGCTCAAGGGCGGCGCGATGAAGTTCGGGCAGGCACTGTCCGTGTTCGAGGCCGCCATTCCCGACGAGTACGCCGAGCCCTACCGGGAGGCGTTGACCAAGCTCCAGTCCGCGGCACCGCCCATGCCGATGGACGACGTCGACTACATGCTGACCCAGCAGTTCGGCCGGGGCTGGAAGTCCCGGTTCGCCGAGTTCGACGAGACCCCGGCCGCGTCGGCCAGCATCGGCCAGGTGCACCGCGCCGTGTGGAAGCGCGACGGGCGCGAGGTCGCGGTCAAGGTGCAGTACCCGGGGGCGGAGGAGGCACTGCGGTCGGACCTGCGCCAGCTCGGCCGGATGAGCCGGATCCTGCAGCCGCTCGTGCCCGGCCTGGAGATCAAGCCGCTGATCAACGAGCTGCGCGACCGGATGGAGGAGGAGCTCGACTACCGCGACGAGGCCACCTACCAGCGCGAGTTCGCCTCCTTCTTCGAGGGCGACCCGGACGTGCGGATCCCGCGGGTGGTCGGCTCGGCGCCGAAGGCCGTCATCACCGAGTGGGTGCAGGGCCGCCCGCTGTCGTCGATCATCCGGGACGGGTCCGCCGAGGAACGCGATCACGCCGGCAACCAGCTGGCCCGCTTCCACTACTCGGCGCCGGACCGTGCGCACCTGTTGCACGCCGATCCGCACCCGGGCAACTTCGGGATCCTCGACGACGGCCGGTTGCTCGTCCTCGACTTCGGTGCCGTGGCCCGGATGCCCGACGGCATGCCGCCGGAGCTCGTCGCGATGACCAAGTACGCCCTCGGCGGCCGCGACGGCGACCTGATGGCGCTGATGCGCTCGGCCGGGTTCGTCCACGACGGCGCCCGGATCGACCAGGAGCAGGTGCTCGGCTACCTGGCCCCGTTCACCGAGCCGCTGGAGACCGAGGAGTTCCACTTCAACCGCCGCTGGATCCAGCGCCAGGCCGAGCGGGTCGGGGACCTGCGCAGCCCGGACGCCGCGATCGGGCGGTCGCTGAACCTGCCGCCCCGGTTCCTGCTCGTGCACCGGGTGACGATGGGGACGGTCGGGATCCTCTGCCAGCTCGACGCCCGGGTGCGGCTGCGCGAGATCGTCGCCGAGTGGCAGCCCGAGATGTTCGAGCCGGACGCACCGACCGGCTGACCCGGCCGGCCGGTTCCGGGGACCTGCCTGATCGCGACCTGCCGGATCGCGAGTTGCCGGATCGCGGGCCGCCCGACCACAGCCCGGCCGTCTCGCCGCCCGCCCGACCACAGCCCGGCCGTCTCGCCGCCCGCCCGACCACAGCCCAGCCGTCTCGCGGCCCGCCGGACCGCGACGTGCCGGACCGCAGCCGGGCGGATCGGAGCCGGGCGGTCGCGGCCGTCAGCTGCGGGGGCGCAAGCCCTCCAGGACCCGGTCCAGCGCGGCCCGGGCGCCGTCCCGGTCCGCGTCGGTCACGTCCGGCCCGGTGAGCCACATGGCCAGCTCGTTCATCGCGCCGGACAGCAGCCGCGCGAGGGGCTCGACCGGCTGCGGATCCAGTTCGCCGTGGTCGACCAGCACCGTCAGTCCCTCGGCGAGATGCCGGCCCGAGGTCCGCTCGTCGATCTCCCGCCAGGCCGGCCAGCCGAGCACGGCCGGCCCGTCGACCAGCATGATCCGCGCTGCGGCCGGCTCGGTGCTGGCGTCGAGGAACGCGCGGCACCCGGCCCGCAGCTGCGCCCACCGCCCGGTCGCGGCTTCGGCGGCCGCGACGACCCGGTCCGCGACACGCTCCTGCACGCGTTCGAGCACGGCGCCGAACAGTCCCGCCTTGCCGTCGAACTGGTGGTACAGCGCGCCCTTAGTCACACCGGCCGCGGCGACCACCGCCGGGAGCCCGACGGCGCCGTAGCCGTCCCGGGCGAACAGCCGCTCGGCCTCGTCCAGCAGCGCCGTCCGCGTCCGCTCCCGCTGCTCGGCCCGCACCCCCACCGTGCACTCCCTTCGTTGACGTACCGGGAGTATGCCAGTAGCGTTCTTCACATACTGCCAGTATGTGAATCTCAGGAGGAACCGTGCTCACCAGCTGCTATCCGGTGCTCGCCACCGACGACGTCGCGGCCGCCCGCGCGTTCTGGACCGGTCCGATGCGGTTCGAGGTCACGTTCGAGGCGGACTGGTACGTCAGCCTGCGCCGAGAGGGGTGCGAGCTGGCCGTGCTGGACCGGGACCATCCGACGATCCCGGAGGCCTACCGCGGCGTCTCCGCGACCGGTGTCCTGGTGAACCTGGAGGTCGACGACGTCGACGCCGAGTGGGAGCGCCTGGCCGTCCCGGGCGGCCCGGCCGTGACCCTCGAGCTGCGCGACGAGGACTTCGGGCAACGACACTTCATCGTCGCCGGGCCGGACGGGGTGCTCGTCGACGTGATCACCGAGATCCCGCCCTCGCCGGAGTTCGCCGCAGCCTTCGCCGCACCGGCACCGGCCTGAGCACCGGAAGCGCACTTGCTCGTCCCACCACCGGCGCCCGTCACCGCGCTCCTACCCGTGCCCCCAGGGGCGGGCGGCGCCGGCCCGTGCCCCCAGGGGCACCCTCGTGGCGCCAGGCGCCCCGAACGGCACCCTCGGGGCACTGTGGAGCGAGACGCCCCGCTCCCGGGAACGTGCCCGGCCACGCCGAAGCCGGACCGGCGCCGCGCCGCACGCCCCGAGGGGCACCCTCGTAGCGCCAGGCGCCCCCAACGACCCCCTCGGGGCGCACCGGGAACCCCCGAGCCCGAGCCGACGCCGCGCCGAACGCCGCCAGGGGCACCCTCGTAGCGCCAGGCGCCCCGAGGGTGCCCCTGGGAGCACGACGCCACGGCGTGCTCGGCGCGGCTCGGCGCGGCGCGGTGTGGCGCGGTGTGGCACGGCGCGGCGCGGGGCGGCGTGCGGAGGCCGCGCAGTGGCACGGCCGGGCATCGGATCCGGACATGACGGCGCCCCGTCCGGAGCAGGTCCGGACGGGGCGCCTGTTCGTGCCGGGTCAGTGCGGCGACCGCTAACCGGCCGCCGCGGGTAGCCCGTGCGCTCGATGCGACCTCGCCAGGGCTTCCTGGATGAGCGTCCTCGCGTTCTCCTGGTTCACGAGGGCCGTGGTGCGGTCACCACGGAGCACCGGGCACGGGATCGTCTCGACTGTCATCAGGGTGTTCATCTCGGTCGTCTCCTTCGGGATCGGGTCGGGTGGCGGGTCGGGCTCAGCTGCCGGCGGCCAGGGCGTAGGCCCGGTCGCGCTCCAGGTCGGCCTTGCGCGGTCGACCCCTCGGACGCTTGCGCGGGATCACCCGGCCGCGCTCGAGGATCTCACCGCCCCACACCCCCCACGGCTCGCCGCGGTCCAGCGCACCGGCCAGGCAGGCCGCGCGCACCGGGCAGCTGCCGCAGAGCGTCTTGGCCTCCTCCAGCTCGGCAGGCGACTCGGCGAACCAGAGGTCCGCGTCGCCGTTGCGGCAGGGCAGCGCCGACCGCTGCTCGCCGGACCGGCCGGTCGGCGCGACCCGCAGCCGCGCCTCGTCGGAACCGGCGCAACCGCCACCGGTCTCGTTCCTGATCACTCCGCCGTCACACGGAGCGGAACGCACGTACACGATCGACCTCCTCGATCGAACTTCTCGGGCTCTACTTCTGGGGACCTGTGTTGTCAGGACTTCTCATCTCGGGACGGATCTGCGGACAAAAAAATCGGGGCCGCGGAACCCATGTGCGTGGGTTCCGCGGCCCCGACGGGACTCGGCGCGGGCGCTGAGGGTCAGGTACCCCCTCGGCGCCCGGGAACGGACGCACCTGTGCACTTGTGCTCATCGAAGATCGGGCCGCTGATCACCGGGGACACGTCTCCCCCGGTACGGGGCGCGACGGCCGCGACCAGGAGCGGCTCCGCCCAGCGACGACGCAGGCGGGCGGACGGGACCGCCACGGAAGCGGGCAGCACGGTCGCGGGAACGCACGGCAGGGCGGAGCCCGTCCGGCCGATCGCGGTGATCGTGTCCATCAGGTGCCTCCTCCCTGTTCCCGCCGGGCGGTCTCCCGCTCGACGCATGCCGGAGTGGAGTGATCTGCTCCACTCGATGGCGTCGACACTAGAAGTGCCGCGCACACCGTTGCAACCGAATATCCGAGTTCTCTCCGGAAGTTCACCGGGCGGCGACCGAAGAGGGGCTACCGCTCGTCGTCGTGCTCGGCGAGCAGCCGCAGGACGGAGTCGCCGTACCGGTCGAGCTTGGCCGCCCCGATACCCGGGATCCCGACCAGCGCCGACGGGTCGGACGGCCGCTGCTCGGCGATCGCGGTCAGCGTCGCGTCGGTGAGCACGACGAACGCCGGGACGTCCTGCTGCTTCGCCTCCGCGGCCCGCCACTGCTTGAGCCGGTCGAGCAGCTCGAGATCCACATCGGACGGGCAGTCGTCACACCGCAGGAGCTTGGTGGCGGCACCGCCGAACAGCGGCGACCCGCACACCCGGCAGCGCGGCCGGGCCCCGCCGGGGCGGCGCTCCCCCGCGATCCGCGAGGCCGGGTGCGCGTCCGGGATCAGCCCGTACAGGAACCGGGACCGCCGCCGCTTCGGGCCGCGCCCCGAGGCCCGCGACAGCGACCACGACATCGACAGCACCCGCCGGGCGCGGGTGATACCCACGTACAGCAGCCGCCGTTCCTCCTCGATGGCCTGCTCGTCGTCACCGGCGTGGCCGATCGGCAGCGTCCCGTCGGCCAGCCCGACGAGGAACACCGCGTCCCACTCCAGGCCCTTCGCCGCGTGCAGCGACGCCAGCGTCACCCCCTGCACGACGGGGGCCTGCGCGGAGTCGGCCCGCGTGTCCAGCTCGGCGCAGAGCGCGGCCAGGTCGGCCGCCGGGTCGATCGCGGCGAGCTCCTCGGCCACCCCGACCAGGGCGAGCAGCGACTCCCACTGCGCACGCAGGGTCGCCCCCTTCGGCGGCTCGTCGGTGAGTCCGGCGCGGGCACCGAGCACGGCCCGGGTGACGTCCACGAGATCGGTGCCGGGTCGCTGCTCGGGCACCGCACCGCGCAGCGCGATCATCGCCCGGCGGATCTCCGGGCGGGCGAAGAACCGCTCGCCGCCGCGCACCTGGTAGGGCACGCCGGCGTCGGACAGCGCCTGCTCGTAGGCCTCGGACTGCGCGTTGATCCGGAACAGCACCGCGATCTCCGAGGGCTCCGTGCCGTCGGAGAGCAGCGTCAGGATGCGCCCGGCGACGGCGGCGGCCTCGGCCGGCTCGTCGTCGTGCTCGGAGAAGTCCGGGTCCGGGCCGGGCGGGAGCTGGCCGACCAGCTGCAGGCGCGAGCCCGCCGGGCGGTGCCGGGCGGAGGAGATCAGCTGGTTCGCCGACCCGACGATCTGCGGGGTGGACCGGTAGTCGCGCTGCAGCCGGACGAGGGTCGCCTCCGGGAAGCGCCGCGGGAACTCCAGCAGGTAGCGGGGTGAGGCACCGGCGAAGGTGTAGATCGTCTGGTTGGCGTCACCGACCACGGTGAGGTCGTCGCGGTCCCCGAGCCACGCGTCGAGCAGGCGCTGCTGCAGCGGGGTGACGTCCTGGTACTCGTCGACGACGAAGCAGCGGTACCGCGACCGGAACTCGTCGGCGACCCCGGGGTGCTCCTCCAGCGCGACCGCGGTGTGCAGCAGCAGGTCGTCGAAGTCCAGCATCTCGGCCGCGTTCTTGAGCTCTTCGTAGCCCGCGTAGACCTCGGCGACCTGGTCGGCGGGCCCGGGGGTGTCCCGCCGGCGCCGCGCGGCCTCGGCCGCGTAGTCGACCGGCGCGATCAGCGACGACTTCGCCCACTCGATCTCGGAGGTGAGATCGCGCAGCGCATCGGAGTCGGTACCGACCCGGGCCCGCGCCGCGGCCTGGCCGACGATCCGGAGCTTGCCGTCGAGCAGCGGCCACGGCGTGCCACCGACCACCTGCGGCCAGAAGTAGCGCAGCTGGCGCAGCGCGGCCGCGTGGAACGTGCGGGCCTGCACACCGGGCGCGTCGAGCTGCCGGAGCCGGGTGCGCAGCTCACCGGCCGCGCGGGCGGTGAAGGTGACGGCGAGGACCTGCCCGGCCACGACGTGGCCCTGCCCCACCAGGTGCGCGATCCGGCGGGTGATCGTGCGGGTCTTGCCGGTGCCGGCGCCCGCGAGCACGCAGACCGGCCCGCGCGGGGCGGTGACGGCGGCCCGCTGCTCGGGGTCGAGGCCGTCCGGACCCGCCGGGTCTCCCGGCCCCGGCGCGCCCCGGGTCGCGCGGGCAGGACCGGGAGCGGTGGTTCGGGACGGCACGACCCCATCCTGACACCCGCCCCCGACAACCTCGGGCCGCCCGGGCACTCTCCCGGTCGACGCTGCTCCCGGCGCCGGCGGACGGGACCGGGGCGGCCGCCTCCTGCCCCGCCCGCGTGCCCGTCCGGTCCCGGCGGCCGTCGCGGGTCAGGCCTCGTCCCGGGCCGTCGGGCCGGCCTCGGCCCCGACCGCGATCCGGCGCAGCTCCTCGACGTGGGCGTCGAAGGCGTCCCGCCCGGCCGGGGTCTGGGAGATCCAGGTGAGCCGGCGGGCGTCGGCGCGGGTCGCGGAGCGGGACTTCGCGGTCGTCGCGTAGCCCGCGTCGACCAGGACCTTCAGGTGCTTGGACAGCGTGGCGTCGGCGACGCCGAGGGTGTCGCGCAGCACCGCGAAGTCGATCTGTTCGACGTGCCGCAGGATGCCGCTGATCCGGAGCCGGACCGGGGCGTGGATGGTGTCGTCGAACCCGGACACGGCGCCGACGGGGCCCCCGGCACCGCTGGTCCCGTCACCGGCCACGACGGACGTGCTCCCGGCTCAGTCGTTCGAACCACCGGTTCGCCGACAGCGCCACCACGAAGCAGACCACGGCGGGCACGGCCGCCCACCACGGCGAGAGCGACGCGACCAGCGCGAAGGACACGCTGACCAGCGCCAGGATCGCGACCACGGTGACGAGGAAGACCCCCCACGCCGCGGCGCCGACCGCGCCCGCGCGGATCCCGGTCACCGAGCGCTGGTACCAGAGCAGCGCCAGCACGGCGACCAGCAGGAACGGCAGGAGCCCGTCCCGCACGCCGTCGTCGAACACGGGCAGGAGCACGTACCCGGCCGCCACCAGCGCGAACGCGACGTGGATCCACCCCGGGGCGGCCATCCGGCCGGCGAGTGCGGTGCGGTCCGCCTCGAGCCCGCGCAGGACCTCCTCGGCGGATCCGTCCCGGCTCCCGGGTGACGCATCGTTTTCCATACCGGCAACTCAATCAGTTGCACATTCGGAAAGTCAAGTCTCTTGCCGGAACGGAAAGAGACACCCCGGGAAGATCCGGGGCCCGGCCGCCGTTGACCGGGACATGGCGGACCTGACCATGTACACGACCAGTTGGTGCGGCTTCTGCCGCCGGTTGAAGCTGCAGCTCGACCAGGCCGGGATCGGCTACCGCGAGATCGACATCGAGCGCGAGCCGGACGCGGTGGCGTTCGTCGAGCAGGCCAACGGCGGGAACCGGACCGTGCCGACCGTCGTCTTCCCCGACGAGTCGGTCGCGACCAACCCCAGCTTCGCCGAGGTCGAGCAGCGACTGGCGAGCTGAGGCAGCCCGGGTCCTCGGGACCCGGGACTCCCACCACGACAGCGGCGGCCCGGGCGGTGTGCCCGGGCCGCCGTCGTGTGCCGGGGGTCAGCCGCCGGCCGCCGCCCAGGAGTCCAGCATCGTCCGCGCGATCGACACCTTGCCCGGCAGCAGGACGACCGGGTCGGTGCTCTCGTGCGCGTCCCGCCCGTCGTCGCGGCCGGCCCAGTCACCGCGGGCCAGCGCGGCCCGCAGCTGGGTCCGGGTCACCCACAGCGCGTCGGCGATCTCGCCGTCCTGCGGGCGCAGCAGTGCGTCCGGGTCGGCGATCGCGTGGAAGCCGACCATCAGCGACCGCGGGAACGGCCACGCCTGGCTGCCCAGGTAGCGGACGTCGGTGACGTCGAGCCCGACCTCCTCGGCGATCTCCCGGTGCACGCACGCCTCGAGGGACTCACCGGACTCGACGAACCCCGCGAGCACCGAGTAGCGGCCGACCGGCCACACCGGCTGGCGGGCGAGCAGCACCCGGTCGGCACCGTCGTGCACCAGGCAGATGACCGCCGGGTCGGTGCGCGGGTACTCCTCGTGCCCGTTCTCACACATCCGTGCCCACCCCGCGTTGTGCGGCCGGGTGCGGGTGCCGTCGACCGCGCAGAACCGCGCGCGGTCGTGCCAGTTCAGGGTGGCGACCGCGCCGGTGAGCAGGCCCGAGCCCAGCGGGTCGAGGAACGCGCCGGCGGCCCGCAGGTCCGCCCACTCCCCCGGGTCGTCCGCCGCGGTCCAGGCCGGACCCCCGCGGACCGCCCAGTAGGGGACGCCGTCGGCCTCACCGAGCAGCACCGCCTCGGCAGGCGGCTCGGGAGCCAGGTCAGTGCCGGTGCGGGTGCGGACCCGCCCGCCCCGGCCGGCGGCCGCGTCCCAGGCGGCGGCGTCGGTCTCGTGGAACTCCCGGCCCGGGTCGACCTCCCAGTCCACCGGGGTGCGCCCGGACTCGTCCACGACCAGCACCCGCGCCTTCGCCCAGGAGTCGCGCACGTAGTCCGGGTCCAGGCGCAGCCGCTCGTCGCGGTCGAGGAGGTTGCGCGAGAGGACCGGCTGGTCGGCCAGCTCGAAGTAGCCGCGGCTCACGACCGGCTCACCCCGCCGAGCGCCGCCAGGCGCGGACCGACGACCTCGGCGTCACCGACGATCACACCGGTGAACCGGGACGGGGCGAACAGCTCCGCCGCGGCCTCGGCCACCTGCGCCGGTGTCACCTCCTCCAGCCGTCGTGGCCGGTCCCGCAGCCACTCCACGTCCAGCCCGGCCGCGTCCAGCGCGGACAGCGTCCCGGCCAGCGCGGACTGGCTGTCGAGTGAGATCAGCAGCGAACCGATCGCGTAGCGGCGGGCCGAGTCGACCTCCTGCTCGGTGGGTGGGACGGCGACCATGCGGCCCAGCTCGTAGCGGGTCTCGAGCAGCGCGGCGGCGGTGACGTCGGAGGCCACGTCGGTGTCGAGCCCGAGCACCGCGCCACCCGGCACGAACTCCTGACCGGAGTGCGCGCCGTAGGTGTAGCCCTTGTCCTCGCGGACGTTCTCCATCCAGCGTGACGAGAAGTAGCCGCCGAAGACCAGGTTCGCGAGCTGGTAGGCGGTGTAGCGCTCGTCGGTGCGCTCGAGCCCGGGCGCGGTCAGCCGCAGCTGGGACTGCACGGAACCGGGACGGTGCACGAGTTCCAGGTCGCCGGCCGCCGGCGGGGTCGGCGCGGACAGCCGGTGGGCCGGGTGGTCGCCGGTCCAGCCACCGAGCCGGCGGGCGACCTCGGCGATCGCGGCCTCCGGGTCGATGTCGCCGACGAGCACCAGCCGCGCGCCGTCCGGGACGACGACCTCGGCGTGCAGCGCGCGGACCTGCTCCGGGGTGACCTCGGCGACGGCCTCGGCCGTCGGCAGCTCCGAGACGATCGGATGGTCGCCGAAGCGCTTGCGCATCAACGCCTCGCGAGCGACCGTGCGCGGCTGGGCGCGGGCGACGGCGATCCGCTCGGCGAGCCGGGCCCGCTCGCGGAGCACCTCGTCGTCGGGGTGGGTGGCCCCGGTGAGGACGTCGGCCAGCACGTCGAGCACCACCGGCAGCCCGGAGGCCAGCGCGGACCCGCCGGCCTGCAGCCACTCCGGGTCGACCCCGACGGCCAGCTCGCCCCCGACGGCGGCGAGGTCGTCGTCGAGCCGGACCCGGTCCCGCCCGGTGGTGCCGGTCAGCATCGTCTCGGCGACGACCTCGGTGCCGGCGGTCCAGGCGGGGTCCGCGGACGATCCCGGTGCCGCGGACGGGATCCGCAGCACGGTCTCGACCAGCGGGACGCCGGGCCGGTGGGCGGCGAGCACGGTGAGCCCGTTCGGCAGCGTCTCGCTGACGACATCGGGCAGCGGCACCTGCTTGGTCGCGCCGAGTGCGGGCAGCTCGCGCGGGCCCCGCTCGGTACGGCCGATCTCCTCGGCGCTGCGGTGGGTACGGGCGGCGGTCACGCGCTGCTCCCCTCGGTGCGGTCGGTGTCTGCGCCGGCGGGCCGGTCCGCGCCGTCGTCGCCGGCGGGTTCGACGGTCAGCACCGCGCGCCCGGCCGAGCGCAGCCGGGCGGCGGCCGCCGCGACGTCGTCGCCGGTCAGTGCGGCCAGCCGGGCGGGCAGCTCGACGGCCAGCTCGGCCCGGCCGTAGAGCAGCTCCCGGGCGCCGAGCCCCAGCATCCGGAACATCACCCGGTCGTCCTCGCGGTGCAGCGCGGCCGTCCAGCGGGCGGACTGGCGCGCGAGCTCCTCGGTGTCGGGCCCCTGCTCGGCGAGCCGGTCCAGTTCGTCGTCCACCGCGGCGGTCACCCGATCGGCGCTCACCTCGGCCGGGTGCACGGCGGTGATCGTGAAGGTGTCCGGGTCGCGGGCGTCGAACGGGCCGCCCATCAGGCCGTTCGTGGCCGCGACGTCGGTGACCAGCCCGTCGGCGTGCACCAGCCGGCGCTGCAGGCGGGCCGCCTCGCCGTCGGTGAGGACGGAGGCGAGCATGGCGTGCGCGAGGTAGGAGTCCGGGTCCGCGGCGGGGTCGGGCACCCGGTAGCCGAGGGCCAGCGCGGGCAGCGGGGCGTGCGGGTCGGCCACGCCGTGGCGGCGCTCGGTCCCCGGCACCGGCTCGGCGAACGACGGGCGCTGCGGGACCGGCCGCGCCGGGATGTCCCCGAAGTGGCGCTCGACCAGCGCCAGGGTGCCGTCCACCCCGTGCTCGCCCAGGTCGCCGTGCACGGTGACCAGCGCGTTGCCGGGGGCGTAGAAGGTGTCGAAGAACGCCGCCGCGTCGTCCAGGCTCGCCTGTTCCAGCTCGGAGAAGTCGCCGTAGCCGTTGTGCGCGTTCGGGAAGGTGTCGTAGAGGACCGGCGGCAGCAGGATCCACGGGAAGCCACCGTAGGGGCGGTTGTGGACGTTGAGCCGGATCTCCTCCTTCACCACGTCGACCTGGTTGCGCAGGTTCTCCGGCGTGAGCTTCGGCGCGCGCAGCCGGTCGGCCTCCAGGAACAGCGCCCGCTCCAGTGCCGCGCCGGGCAGCACCTGGAAGTAGTCGGTGTAGTCCTGGTGGGTGGAGCCGTTGAAGATCCCGCCGGCGGCCTGGACCTGGCGGAAGTGCTCCAGCTTCTCCAGGCTCTCGCTGCCCTGGAACATCAGGTGCTCGAACAGGTGCGCGAAGCCGGTGCGACCCTCCGGTTCGGACCGGAAGCCGACGTCGACGTGTACCGCGACCCCGACCACCGGGGTGGCCGGGTCGGGTACGACGAGCACGCGCAGCCCGTTGGACAGCGTCGCCCGGTGCACGGGCAGGTCCGTGGGCGCGGCGGCGGGGCCGGGGGCGGTTACGTTGGCCGGGGACACGCCAGCGAGGCTATCCCGCGCCCCCGACAACGTGCGTGATCAGGCGGGTGGCAGCACCACGAACTGGCGCAGGCCGAGGTCGCGGTAGGTGACCGGGCCGCGCGGCCCCGGGGTCTGGTCGACGTTGATCCCGGTCTCGGGCAGCCCGAGCAGCTTGTAGCCGTCGAGCAGCCGGGAGGTCGCGTTCCAGAACACCCCGGTCCCGGTGTAGCGGTCGATGAAGCGCTGGGCGACCGCCTCGTCCGAGGCGCAGATCGTCGCGGCCAGCCCGGAGGTCTCCCGCGCGGCGGTGTCGGCGGCCTCGTCCGGGCCGTCGACCGGTGCGACGGTCACGTGCGCCTCGGCGCCGGAGTCCAGCGCCCACTCGTGCCCGAGCCGGTGGGTGTGCGGCGGTTCGGAGAGCGCGACACCGCGGGCGTCCAGCGCGGCGCGGGCGACCGGGAGCAGGGTGTCGTAGACCGGCCGGTCGATGAGCAGCAGGTTCAGCCGGTTGCAGACGCCGAGCCGGTCGGTCGAGTCGGTGACCAGCCGGACCACGTCGGCCTCGCTCGCGGACGCGTCGAGGTAGAGCACGCCGCCGCCGTCGGCGTGCGCGAGCACCCGGGTGCCCGCGGTCGCGCCCAGCATCGAGAGCTTGCGGGTGACCTCCCCGGAGCCGCGCACGACCACCAGCGGCACCAGGTCCGGCAGCCCGACCAGGGCCTCGGCGCCGGCGTGCCCGGGCAGCGGGACGAGCTGGACGGCGCTCTCCGGCAGCCCGGCCTCGGCCAGCGCGGGCCGCAGGATCCGCTCGACCAGCGCGGTGGCGCTGCGCAGCGCGGCCGACCCGGTGCGCAGCACGGCGGCGCTGCGGGCCTTGAGCACCTGCGAGGCGACGTCGACGGTCACGTTCGGGCGGGCCTCGAACACGGCACCGATGACGCCGACCGGGATGCGGCGTTCGAACACGCGCTCCCCGGTCTCCAGGGTGCGCACCGGCCACTCGGTCGGCGGCTCGGGGGTCGCGGCGAGCACCTCCAGCTGGGTGGCGATCCCGGCGAGGCGCTCCTCGGTCAGCCGCAGCCGGTCGAGCAGGCCGGCGGCCATGCCGTTCCGTTCGGCCGCCTCGACGTCGGCCGCGTTGATCTCGAGGAGCTCCGGGGCCCCGTCCCGGATCCGGGCCGCCGCGGCACGCAGCGCCTCGTCGACCACCCCCGGCGCCGCGGCGCGCACGGCCGGGGCGGCGGCCCGGGCGCGCTGCGCGGCCTCCCGGACCGCGGCGAACTCCGGGGCCTCGGTGGCGTTCTGGTCGGGACCGGTGACGGTGCTGCTGCTCACCCAGGTCAGGGTACGGACCCGCCGCCTCCGGCCCGGATCCGTACCCCGCACGACGCACCCGTCGCGTGCGCCCCCGATCCGAGTGCCCGCTCCGTACCCGGCCCGCCACCCCGCCGGGTCCGGATCCGCGCCGAGACGCGGCACACGGTCCTCCGGAGATCGACAATTCGCGCTGGTCCGCATCTCGGCGAGGTCTGTGCGGGCCGGTTCGGGTCAGACGGGTTCGGGCACCGCGTAGACGACGATGTTCGACTCGTAGCTGCCGGTGGCCGGGTCGAACACACCCCCGCAGGTGATCAGCGCGAGCTGCGGACTGCCGTCGCGGCGGAACACCTCCGCGGGCAGGTCGTGCTTGCCGTACTCGCGGCGCGCGGCGACCCGGTAGGTCGCGGTGCGGCCGTCGGTGCCCCGCACGGTGACCGGCTCACCCACGCCCAGCTCCGGCAGCACGGACAGGACGCCCAGGCCCCGGGTGCGCGAGTCGACGTGCCCGGCGATCACGGTGCTGCCCACGGCGCCACCCGGCGGGGCCCCCGGTGACCACCAGCCGACGGTGTCGACCTCCTCCGGGATCACCATGCCGCCGTCGGGTCCGGTGGCGACGGACTCGACGGGTGCGGTGATCCCGCGGGCGGGGAGTTCCAGGGTCGCCGGGACCACCGGCTGCGGCGGCGCCCCGGGATCGGGACCGGCATCCGTGCCGGGACCGCCCGGAGCGGGCTCGGCGGGCAGGGCGTGGATCGGTGAGACCGTCCACGGCTCCGCCGGGGCAATCGGGGGCGGCCCGGCGGGCCGCGGCGGCGTCGCGCCGGGGCCGGGCAACGGCCGGGCGCGTTCCTCCGGCCCCGCGGGGTCGGGCTGCCCGGCACCGGGCACGGCCTGCGGGCCGCCCGGATCGGGTGCACCGGGCGCGGACGCGGCCGGGCCGGGCTGCGCGGGCCCCGGGCCGGGTGCACCGGCACCGTCGAGCACGCCGGAGGCGACGGGCGCGGGGGCCGGTGCGGACAGCACCGGCAGCGCCGCCGCGGCCGGCACCGGTCGCGCGGGGCCGGTGGCCGCCGCGGGCAGCGTCCCCAGGTCCTCGGCGACGACCCGCGGGTCGTCGCCGAGGGCGATCCCGGCGCCGGCGCCGAGCAGGAGGGTGCCGGCGAGCAGCAGGGCTGCCGCTCCCCGAGCACCGTCCTGCGGGTGCCGACGCCGTGTCGTCACGCGCGCGAGGGTCTCACGCGCGCGAGCGGCGCAGCCGGATCAGGCCCGCGGCGAGCAGGACGAGCCCGGCACCGCCGAGCGCGACCGGCAGGACGGCGTCGGACGCCGACGCGGCCTGGCCACCGGTGCCCGCGTCGACGGCGGGAGCGCTGCCCTGACCCGGCGTCTCGGCCGAGCCGCCGCCGGAGCCGGCGGTGCCCTCCTGGCCCGAGCCGGAGCCCTCGGCACCGGCGCCACCGGCGCCCGCGTCCGGGCCGGCGGCCTGGCCGCCCGTGCCGGAACCGCTGCCCTCACCGGAACCGCTTCCGGCGGCGCCGTTCTCGCCACCGGCACCGTTCTCGCCGGCACCGTTCTCGCCGGCAGCGCCGTCCTCGCCACCCGCGGCACCGTTCTCGCCGCCGGCGCCGTTCTCACCGGCCCCGTTCTCGCCACCGGCGCCGTCCTCACCGCCTGCGGCGTCACCGGCGCCCTCGCCACCCGGCGCAGCGACGCCGGCCGCGACGGCCGCCTCGTCCAGCTTGGTCTTCAGCTCACCCAGGTTGGTCACCTGGGCCCGGGCCTGCTCGACCTGCTCCGGCGGGAGGCCGGGCACGTTCAGCAGGCCCTGGGCCTGGTCGTTGAGCTGCCCGACCTGCTCCTGGGCGGCCTGCAGCCAGCCCTGGTCGAACTGCTCGCCGGACTGGGCCTTGAGCTCGTCGACCTGGGCCTGGATCTCCGGCGAGACCTGGTCCGGCAACGAGACGCCGATGCCCGACGCCAGGCCGCGCAGCCGCTCGTCGATCTGCTGGCCCTCTGCCTGCACCTGCGGGGCGAGGTCCTTGACCTGCTGCCCGACGCCCTGCTCCAGGCCGACACCGCCGAGCGCCGCCAGACCCAGTGCCTTCTGGTGCGCGTCGCCGAACGCCTGGCGCGGATCGCCGACGCCCGGGACCTGCGGGAGCTCGGTGGGCACGTTCGGCACCTGCGGCGTCTCGCCACCGCAGGCGGTCAGCCCGACGAGCGCGAGTGCAGCCACGGACGCCCCGACCGTGCGGCCGATGCTGTTGCTGTTCATGGTCCTCCCCCGGGAGTAGCCGTCCACAGGGGTGTGGGCTATCAGGGTGAACGACGGGCCTGCAACCCGAACCACACGACTCGTGGGTCCGAGTGCGGTGAGCGGCTATGCCTTTCGGACCAGCGGCGCCGGGGAGGACGGCGGTGGGACGACCGGCCCGGCGTCCCCGTCCGGGGCGTCGTCGAGGTCCAGCAGCACCGGCGCGTGATCGCTCGGGGACTTCCCCTTCCGCGCCGCGCGGTCCACCCACACCGCCGCACGCCGGTCCGCGGGCACGTCCCCGGCGAGTACGAGGTCGATCCGCATGCCCTGGTCCTGGTGGAAGCGCCCGGCGCGGTAGTCCCAGTAGGTGAAGACCCGCTCGTCCGGCCAGCGCTCGCGCATCACGTCCCGCAGGCCCGTGGCACCGAGCGCGGTGAGCGCCGCCCGCTCGTCCGGGGTGACGTGGGTGGAGCCCTCGAACGCGGGCCGGTTCCAGACGTCGTCGTCGGTCGGGGCGATGTTCATGTCCCCGGCCACCACCGCCGTCGCCGGGTCGCCCGCGGCGACCATGTCCCGCAGCGCCGCCAGCCAGCGCAGCTTGAACGGGTAGTGCGGGTCGGCGGGCTCGCGGCCGTTCGGCACGTACACCGAGGTCACCCGCAGCCCGCCGCAGGTCGCGGTGATCGCGCGGGCGTCCGGCTCGGTCAGCCCGCCGTCGGTGAAGACGGGCTCGCCGGGCAGCCCGCGCACGACGTCGTCGAGCCCCACCCGCGACAGCAGCGCGACCCCGTTCCACCGGCCCTGGCCGTGGTGCGCGACGGCGTAGCCGCGCTCGGCGAGGGCCGTGCCGAGGGTGGCGGCGAAGTCGTCGTCGGAGAGCTTGGTCTCCTGCAGGCAGACGACGTCCGGTGCCCGTTGGTCCAGCCAGGGCAGCAGGCGGGGCAGCCGGGACTTCGCCGAGTTCACGTTCCAGGTGGCCAGGCGCACGGCGTCCGACCCTACGAGAGGAACTCCGCGACCGAACGCCGGATCCCGGTGACGTCGAGGCCGTGCGCGGCGTCGTGCTCGGCGGGGCCGCCGTAACGGCGCAGCTCCGCGCGCCCGACCCCGAGCCCGAGCACGCGGTGCCGCACCCCGGACAGGGCCGCGGAGACCTGCGGGACCGAGGTGGCGGCGAGGTAGGGCTCGACGAGCACGACGTCGGGCTCGGACAGCGTCGCCCGCAGCGCGGCACCGTCGAACGGGCGCACGGTCGGCAGGTACAGCACGGTGACGTCGAGGCCGTCGACCGCGTCCAGGGTGCGGTCGGCCATCGGGCCCACGGCCACGACGGTGCCCCGGCTGCCGCGCCGCAGCACCGTCGCCCCCGGCCCGGCGCCGTACGGCCGGGCGTTGGACGCACCGGCGAGCCGGACGTAGACGCGGTCGTCGCCCGGCAGCGCGGCGCGCAGCTGCGCCTGCGCCTCGTCGGCGTGCCCGGGGACGTGCACGGTCCAGCCGTCCAGGGTGTCGAGCAGGGCGACGTCGCGGGAACCGAAGTGCGTCTCGCCGGCGCTCGCCATGTCGTAGGAGCCTCCCGAGGAGACCAGCACCGCACCGGCGTCCTGGTGACCGAGGTCGAGCTTGAGCTGCTCGTAGGGCCGCTCGACGAGGAACGGCGCGAACGTGTGCACGATCGGGCGCATCCCGGCGAGCGCGAGCCCGCCCGCCGTGGAGACGAGCAGCTGCTCGCGGATGCCGAGATTGATCACCCGGTCGGCGACGGCGGCCGGGATGTCGACGTAGCCGGCCCCGATGTCGGCGAGCAGCACGACCGCTCGCGGGTCGGCGGCGAGCAGGTCCGGCAGCAGCCGGTAGAAGCGTTCGCGCTGGTCAGGCACGTGGTGCGTCACGGTAAGCAGAGCAGAGGCGGGCATCGGGGACTCCGGTGGATGCGAGGACTGCACGATCGGCGAGGGCTGCACGATCGGCGAGGACTGTGGGATCCGGCACAGTTGCGGGGCCATCAGTGACTCCCCTTCGGCTCGACGTGGGCGACGACGACGAGCGGGCGGCCGTCGTGCGGGGCGGTGAGGGCCCGGTACAGCTCCTCGTGGTCGCGGCCGTCGGCGTCGACGGTGGCCCAGCCCTCGACGGCGAACCGGGCGGCGATCCCGCCCGGCCAGCCGTGGGTGGCCGAGCCGTTGTCGATCACGACGGCGGTGAGCCCGTCCAGGCCGGCCCGGCCCGCGTACTGGACGGCCTCGGCGTTGGATCCCTCGTCCAGCTCGGCGTCGCCGACCAGGACGATCGTGCGCGCGCCCCGGCCGCCCGCCCGCAGCCCGAGCGCGGTGCCGACGGCGAGCCCCAGGCCGTGCCCGAGCGAGCCGGAGGAGATCTCCACGCCGGGCACGAGCGTGCGATCGGGGTGGTGGCCCAGCCGCGAGCCGAACTCCGCGAACCCGTCGAGCTCGGACGGGTCGAGGAACCCGGCGGCGGCCAGGACGGCGTAGAGCGCCATCGGGCCGTGCCCCTTGGAGACCAGGAACCGGTCCCGGTCCGGGTCGTCGGGCCGGTCCGGGCGCACCCGCAGGATGCGGTCGTACAGCACCCACAGCACGTCCAGCGTGGACGTCGCCGCGGGTGCGTGCTTCTCGTCGCCGGTCATCCGGGTCATCAACCCGGCGAGCCCGGCGTAGCCGGTGTCGGTGGTGGTCGCTGTCGGAATGCTCATGCCGACCACCGTGCGACCTGAAGTTCAGTTCAGGTCAAGGACGTGGCTCAGTCGTCCTCCGGAGGAGTGGCCTTCCGCACGTAGAGCAGCTGGTCACCACGCTCGATGGCGTCCACCGCGGGCGAGTCGACGCGGTAGAGCCGGTCCCCGCGGACCACGCCGAGCACGATGTCGGGCAGGTGCCGCGGCGAGCCGCCAACCTCGGCCGGCTCGACCTGCCGCTGCGAGATGGCGAACCCGGCGTCCGGGGTGAGCAGGTCCTCCACCACCTCGACCACGGCCGGGGACCGGGTCGCGACGCCGAGCAGCCGGCCCGCCGTCTCGTCCGAGATGATCACCGAGCTGGCCCCGGACTGGCGGAGCAGGTGCACGTTCTCCGCCTCGCGGACCGCGGCGACGATCGAGATCGACCGGGACAGCTCGCGCGCGGTCAGGGTGACCATCACCGCGGTGTCGTCGCGGTCCAGCGCCACGACCAGCGTCGTCGCCAGCTGCACGCCGGCGATCCGCAGCACCGCCGACCGGGTCGCGTTCCCGGACACGGTGACCAGGCCGAGCCCGGAGGCGACGTCGAGCCGGGCCCGGTCGGTGTCGACCACCACGATCTTCTCCGGTTCGACACCGTCGCCCAGCAGTGTCTCCACCGCGGCCCGGCCCTTCGTGCCGTAGCCGACGACGACGGTGTGCTCGCGCACGCGCGACCTCCAGCGCTGGATCCGGAACGACTGCCGCGAGCGCTCGGTGAGCAGCTCGACGGTCGTCCCGACGAGGACGATCAGGAACAGCACCCGCAGCGGGGTGATCACGGCGATGTTGACGGCCCGGGCCGTCGCGCCCACCGGGACGATGTCGCCGTAGCCGGTCGTCGACAGCGACACCGTGGCGTAGTACAGCGCGTCCATCAGCGAGATCTCGCCCGCGCCGTTGTTGTCCAGGTACCCGTCGCGACCGACGTAGACGATCATCGTCGTCGCCCCGAGTGCGAACAACGCGATCATCAGCCGGGTCAGCAGCGAGCGGACGGGACCCGACCGCGAATCCGGCATCCGCAGCGCGCCCTCGACCTGGGGATCGAACGCGCCGAGCCGGGAGGAGCCGATCACATGCGGCAGGCTAACGCCGCCGCGGGCCGGGGGCCCTATCCTGGGTGGGTGCGGGCCGACGGTGACTCCGATCGTGGTGGCCGTGCGCCCGGCTCGCGCCCCTCCCCATCCCGGACGTCCCAGTCCCGCTCGTCACTGCGGCCCCGGTTCACCGACCGCTTCCGGGCGGCCGGGCACACCCCCGCCGATCCGGCCGAGATCCTCGACGCCGGGGTCGCCGTCGCCGCGGGGCTGCGCGAGCCGGCCGGCTCGCCCGCCGCGGTCGACGCCCTGCGGCGGCTGGCCGGGCTGTGCGGTGCCGACGCGGTGGGGCTGCTGCTGCCCGGCGGTCGCGAGACGTGGTGGGGCCCCGACCGCGACGACGGCGTGGCGCTCGGCCGGCGCGCCCACGGGCGACGGCTGTCCGAGGGGGACCTGCTCGCCCTGCCGCTCGACGACGAGCCCGGCGACGACGGCGCGGTCCTGGTACTGGCCGGTGACGTCTCCCCCGCCGCGGCCCGCCGGATCGCCGGGTTCACCGCCGACGCGCTGGAACGGGCGCGGCTGGAGGCGGGCGCCGCCGAGGCCGAGGCCGCCCGGCTGCGTGAGCTGCGCACCCAGATCTCGCCGCACTTCGTCTACAACGCGCTCACCACGATCGCCTCGTTCGTGCGCTCGGACCCGGCACGGGCCCGGGACCTGGTCGAGACCTTCGCCGAGTTCATCCGGCACTCCCTGGCCGCGCGCGGGGACTACACCCCGCTCGCCGAGGAGTTCCGGTCGGTCGAGGCCTACCTGACGCTGGCCCGCGCGGTACTCGGCGAGCGGCTGCGGGTACAGGTTCGGGTGGCACCCGAGGTGCTGCCGGTACCCGTACCGGTACTGGCACTGCAGCCGTTGGTGGAGAACGCGGTGCAGCACGGCGTCGAGAAGGACCCGGACGGAGGGCTGGTGCAGGTCAGTGGCGAGGCGGAGGGCGATGTCTGCGTGATCGCCGTCGAGGACGACGGGCCGGGCATGAGCCCCGAACACGCCCGCGCGGTGCTCGCCGGTACCGCCGAGGGGGCCGGGCTGGCCCTGGTCAACGTCGACCGGCGGCTGCGGGCGGTGTACGGCCCGGAGCACGGTCTGGTGATCGAGACCGCGCCGGACGCGGGCACCCGGATCGTGCTGCGGATCCCGCGGTTCCAGCCGGGGGTGGTCGCCCAGTGAACGCCGCGAACCCCGCCGCCCGGGGCGCCGACGCGCTGCGGGTCCTGGCCGTCGACGACGTCGCACCGGCACTCGACGAGATCTGCGCACTGCTGGCCGACGCACCCGACGTCGGTGAGGTCGCCCGCGCCGGCGACGCCGTCGAGGCACTGCGCACGATCCCCACCGGCGGGTTCGATGCGGTGTTCCTCGACATCACGATGCCCGGGATGGACGGCCTCGAGCTCGGCGGCGTGCTCGCGGCGATGGCGGCCCCACCGGAGATCGTGTTCGTGACGGCGTTCGAGGAGCACGCCGTCGCCGCCTACGGCCTCGGCGCGGTCGACTACCTGCTCAAGCCGGTCGGCGCCGACCGGCTCGCCGATGCGCTGGGCCGGGTGCACCGGGCCCGCGCCGGCCGGTCCGCGAGCGCCCCCTCCCCCGCACCGGCCGAGGACCCCGCGCCGCCGGCGCCGCGGGTCGACGAGCTGGCGGTGCTGCCGGTCGAGCTGGCCGGGCGCACCCGTTACGTCCGCCGCGAGGACGTCCGGTTCGTCGAGGCGCACGGCGACTACGTCCGGCTGCACACCCCGGCGGGATCGCACCTGGTCCGGATCCCGCTCTCCCGGCTGGAGGAGCACTGGGACGCCCACCGGTTCGTCCGGGTGCACCGCAGCTTCCTGCTCCACCTGCCCGCCGTGCGGGAGCTGCGCAGCGACGCCGGGGGCGGACTGCTCGCCCACACCGACGCCGGGGACGTCCCGGTCAGCCGCCGGCACGCCCGCGACCTGCGCGAGCAGCTGATGGCCGCGGCGACCTCGGGCGACCTCGAGACCGGCGGGGAGCGGGGCCGGCGGTGAACCGCCCGCGCCGGGTCGCCGTGACCGCGCCGCCGGAGACCGGTGTGCGGTCCCGCCCGGTCCCGGCGCGCCCGGTGCCCGAGACGGTGCTCGAGCGCGACCGCGCGGCCCACGCCCGCCGGGTCCGCCACGCCCAGCTGCGCCGGGCCGCGATCACCCTGGCCTGCGGGGCCCTGCTGCTGCTGGGCCTGCCGGTGCTGCTGCACGGTGTGCCGGGGCTCGCCGCGTGGCGGCTGGGCTGGCTGCCGCTGGGCTGGATGCTGGTGGCCTGGCTGCCCTATCCGCTGCTGGCCCTGCTGGCGTGGTGGCACCTGCGCCGGGCGGAACGGGCCGAGCGGCCGGACGACCGGCCGGGCGAGGACCCGGCCCCCGCTCCGTGACCGGCGCCGTCGTCGTCGCGCTGCTCCTGATCACGGTGCTGATCGGGGCCCGTGGGGTGGCCGCGATGCGGACCACGTCGGACTTCCTCGTGGCGTCGCGGCGGACCTCGCCGATGCTCAACGCGGCGGCGGTCTCCGGCGAGTACCTGTCCGCGGCGTCGTTCCTCGGCGTCGCCGGTCTGGTGATCAAAGAGGGCACCGGCGCGCTGTGGTACCCGGTCGGGTTCACCGCCGGTTACCTGCTGATGCTCACGCTGGTCGCCGCGCCGATGCGGCGCAGCGGGGCGTTGACCGTGCCCGGGTTCGCCGAGGCCCGGCTGGGCTCGCGGTCGCTGCGCCGGTTCTGCGCGGTCGTCGTGGTGGTGATCGGGGTGCTGTACCTGGTGCCGCAGATCGTCGCGGCCGGCCAGCTGCTCACGCTCGTGTCCGGGGTGGACTACTGGGTGGGCGTGGTGGTGAGCGGGCTGGCCGTGGGCATCACGCTGGCACTCGGCGGGATGCGCGCCGCCACCTACGTGCAGGCGTTCCAGTTCGCGCTGAAGCTGCTGCTCTTCGCCGGGCCGGCCATCTGGCTGCTGCTGCTCGCCGGGCCGTCGCTGCGGGCCGACATGGCCGCACCGCCCGAGTTCACCCACTTCACCCAGCAGACCCCGGTCGACTTCCGGCTGGACACCGACCTCGTCGTGACCGAGCCGACCGTCGTCGCCGTCGACGGGGTGCCGGTCGAGCTCGCACCGGGCCCGCACCACGCCCGGGGCGACCAGGTCTGGCTGTTCCCGGAGGGCGCCGCCGTGCCCGAGCTGGGCGGGGACCGGGCCTCGCTGCCCGTGCCCGGCGGGGACCAGTGGGCGCTGCCGCTGCTCGGCACCGGCGAGGCCGCGCCGCTGATCGCCACCTGGTCGGTGCTGGTCGCGACGGCGCTCGGGACGATGGGCCTGCCGCACGTCATCGTCCGGTTCCACACCAGCCCGGACGGCCGCGGGGCCCGCCGGACGGCCGCGATCACCGTCGCCCTGCTCGGCTCGTTCTACCTGTTCACGGTCGTCTATGGGCTGCTCGGGACGGTGCTCACCCCGGAGCTGCACCTGTCCCAGACCACCGACACCGCGATCGTCACGCTGCCCGCGCGGATCACCGACGGCTCGACCGCGGCGGTGCTCACCGCCCTGCTCACCGCCGGGGCGTTCGCCGCGTTCCTCGCCACCTCGCTCGGCCTGCTGCTCGCCCTGTCCGGGGCCCTCGCGCACGACCTCATGCCCAGCGGCCTGCGCCGGCTGCGCCTCACCGCGCTGGCGGTCTCGGCCGCCGTCGTCCCGGCGGCGTTGCTGATGGTCCGGGTCGACGTCAGCGCCGCCGTGACCTCGGCGTTCACCGTCGCCGCGTCGACGTTCTGCCCGCTGCTGGTGCTCGGACTGTGGTGGCGGGGCTTGACGGCGCGCGGCGCATACGCCGGAATGGTCACCGGACTCACCTGCTCGGTGGGGGCGATGGGGCTGGGCACCGCGCTCCCGCTGGGCGGAACGGCGGGCATGTTGCTCACCCAGCCGGCCCTGTGGTCGGTCCCGCTCGCGTTCCTGATGATGATCGCAGTGTCACTGGGCGACCACGTTCCGTCATGGGCGGAAGATACGATGCTCCGGCTCCATCTGGCCGATCGCGAGTGATCGCCTACATATTCGACAGACCGTTGTCAACACCGTTGGTCGAGTTCTGACGCGGCCGATCGTCCGATCGTCCGCCGCTCGCATCACGGGAGAAACAGGGCACGCGTGTGGGGTTCCGCGCACGGCCGCCAGGGCATTTCCTGATGCGCAGTCCGTGGTCGCGCGCGGATTCATGCAAGGAGGCATACGTGAGTACGACCGAGTCCGACGAGCACGGTGGCGCCCCGCCGCCGGGCGCTCCCGACTGGGCGGCCGTACAGGCCGGCCCCGATTTCCAGGAGCTGCGCAAGCGGCTCCGTGGTTTCGTCTTCCCGGTCACCGCCGGGTTCCTCGTCTGGTACCTGCTGTACGTGCTGCTGGCCAGCTTCGCCCCCGAGTTCATGGCGACGCCGGTGCTGGGCAACATCAACGTCGGGCTGATCCTCGGCCTGCTGCAGTTCGTGTCGACCTTCGCGATCACCGTGGCCTACGTCCGCTTCGCCGACCGCAAGCTCGACCCGCTGTCGTCGAAGATCCGTGACGAGATCGAGGGGGCGAAGTGAGCACGACCGTCCTGGCTCAGGCCACCGCGGGCAGCAGCCCGATCCTGAACATCTCGATCTTCCTGATCTTCGTGATCGGCACGCTGGGGATCGTCTTCTACGTCAACAGCCGGCACGCCAAGAAGACCGCGGCCGACTTCTACACCGCCGGCGGCGGCTTCTCCGGCACCCAGAACGGCTTCGCGATCGCCGGTGACTACCTCTCGGCCGCGTCGTTCCTGGGCATCGCCGGTGCGATCGCCGTCAACGGCTACGACGGGTTCCTCTACTCGATCGGCTTCCTGGTCGCCTGGCTGGTGGCGCTGCTGCTGGTCGCCGAGCTGATGCGCAACACCGGCCGGTTCACCATGGGCGACGTGCTCGCGTTCCGGATGCGGCAGCGTCCGGTCCGGGCGGCCGCGGCCACCTCGACGCTGGCCGTGTCGTTCTTCTACCTGCTGGCCCAGATGGCCGGTGCCGGCGCGCTGGTCTCGCTACTGCTCGGCGTGTCCGGTGCGTTCGCCGAGGGCGTCGTCATCGCCGTCGTCGGCGCCGTGATGATCATCTACGTGCTCGTCGGCGGCATGCGCGGCACCACCTGGGTCCAGATGATCAAGGCGGTGCTGCTCATCACCGGTGTCCTGATCATGACGATCTGGGCGCTGGCGATCTTCGGGTTCAACTTCTCCGGCCTGCTGGGCGCCGCGGTGAACGCGAACCCGGAGGACGGCGCGGCCCTGCTCTCGCCGGGCCTGCAGTACGGGGCGTCGACCACCTCGAAGATCGACTTCATCTCGCTGGGCATCGCGCTGGTGCTCGGCACCGCGGGCCTGCCGCACGTGCTGATGCGCTTCTACACCGTGCCCACGGCCAAGGAGGCGCGCCGCTCCGTCGAGTGGGCGATCTGGCTGATCGGCCTGTTCTACCTGTTCACCCTGGTCATCGGCTACGCGGCCGGCGCCCTGGTGGGTGCGGACACGATCAGCCGGGCGCCGGGCAAGGTGAACTCGGCGGCGCCGCTGCTGGCGTTCGAGCTCGGCGGCCCGATCCTGCTGGGCATCATCGCGGCGGTCGCGTTCGCGACGATCCTCGCGGTCGTCGCCGGCCTGACGATCACCGCGTCGGCCTCGTTCGCGCACGACGTCTACATCAACGTGATCAAGCACGGGGACGTCAAGGACACCGAGGCCACCCAGGTCCGGGTCGCCCGGCGGACCGCGATCGTGATCGGCATCGTGGCGATCCTGGGCGGCATCCTGGCCCGCAACCAGAACGTCGCGTTCCTCGTGGCGCTGGCGTTCGCGGTGGCGGCGTCGGCGAACCTGCCGACGATCCTCTACTCGCTGTTCTGGCGGCGGTTCAACACGACCGGGGCGTTGTTCTCGATCTACGGCGGTCTGGCGATCACGCTGCTGCTGATCATCTTCTCGCCTGTGGTGTCCGGGAAGGGGCCGGAGGCGGCGACGCCGTCGATCTTCCCGAACTCCGACTTCATGCTGTTCCCGCTGTCCAACCCGGGCCTGGTGTCCATCCCGGCGTCGTTCCTGCTGGGTGCGATCGGCACCTGGGTCGGGCAGAAGCGGCACGACGAGAGCAAGTTCGCCGAGATGGAGGTCCGGTCGCTGACCGGTGCCCACATCGCGAAGGCGGAGGCGCACTAGCCACCGCCCGCACCGGCGCACTCCCGCGAGCCCGCGTCCCGGACAGCCCGGGGCGCGGGCTCGCGGCCGTCGCGGGCCGGGCCGGTGTCAGGCCGCCGGGACGCCGGCGACGAGCGCCCGCAGCCCCGCCGCGTCGAGCAGGTCCGCGGGCCGCAGCGTGACGCCGTCGCGGACGTAGTGGAACGCCGCCCGCACCCGATCCGGCGGCACGCCCTGCAGGGCCGCCCACGCCAGCCGGTAGGCGGCCAGCTGCACGCCCACGGCGTGCTCCCGGTCGGGCCCGGGTGGGCTGCCGGTCTTCCAGTCGACGACCGTCCAGCCCCCGTCCGGGTCGGCGAACACCGCGTCCATCCGGCCGCGCACCGCGACCCCGGCCAGCACGGTCTCGAACGACACCTCGACGTCGACCGGCCGGCGGTCGGCCCACTCCGAGGCCTCGAACGCGGCCTGCAGCTCGGCCAGCTCGGCGGCGGCACCGGACTCGGACTCCGCGGTCACCGACTCGTCGGCGGCACCGGGCAGCTCGTCGATGTCCAGCAGGTGCTCCGCACCGAACCGCTGCTCGAGCCAGGCGTGGAACGCGGTGCCCCGGCGGGTGTGCGGGTTCGGCGGCAGCGGCACCGGGCGGCGCAGCCGCACGGCCAGCGCGTCCGGGTCGTCGGCCAGCTCCACGAGCCGGCTCACCGACAGCCGCCCGGGCAGCGCGACGGTCGGGCGGTCGGCCGCCGCGGCCCGCTCGGCCAGCAGCACGTCCACGTCGGCGGCCCACCCCTCCGGGTCGCCCTCGGCGTCGGCGACCGCCGGGTCGGGGCCGGCCGGGCCGGGCCCGGGGTCCGGGAGCTCCAGCGCGAGCTGGTCCGCGGCCGAGCGGGACCGCCGGGGGCGCTTCGGCTGCTGCGCCCGCAGCGCCGCGCGCACCAGGTCGGCGCCGGCGCGGACGTCGTCGGAGCGGTCACCGAGCGGGTCCGGCGGCCACTGCGCGGTGCGTTCGACACCGAGCGCCGGGTTGCCGGTGTCGGCCTCCGGCGGCGGCGCCCAGACCTCCAGCTCGCCCACCTCGGAACCGCCCGGCCCCTCCAGGATCTCGGCCAGCTCGGTGAGGAACAGCGACGGCTCCTTCGGCCGTTCCCCGGTCGCCGGCCAGCGGTGCCCGGACACCAGCAGGGTGCGCTCGGCGCGGGTGAGCGCGACGTAGAACAGCCGGCGCTCCTCGGCGAGGCGGCGCTCGTCGAGCGCGTCGTCGTGGGCGTCGAGCGCCGCCTCGACCTGCTTGCGGTCCGCGCCGGGAGGCGGCAGGTCCAGGCCCGGCAGGTCGTCGGCGTCCCCGCGCAGCGGGACCGGCAGCTCCGAGGGGTCCTTCAGCCAGCTCCCGGACATCTTGCGGCCCGGGAAGACCTGCGCGACCAGGTGCGGGACGGCGACGACCTCCCACTCCAGGCCCTTCGCCGCGTGCACGGTGAGGATCTGCACCCGGTCCGGGGCGACCTCGACCTCACCGGGGGTGAGCCCCTCCTCGGCCTGCTCGGCGGTGTCGAGGTAGTCCAGCAGCCCGGTCAGCGAGGGCACGTCCGCGCCGCTCGCGAACTCGGCGACGACGTCGGCGAACGCGTCCAGGTGGGCCCGCCCGGTCGGGCCCGGGCGGGAGGTGGTCTCGACGTCGAGCAACAGTGTCCGCTCGACGTCGGCGACCAGGTCGGTCAGTGGTGCCGCGGCCCGGCCGCGCAGCTGGGACAGCTCGCGCCCGATCCGCCGAATCCGGTCGAACCCGGCGGGCGAGTAGCGGTCCGGCTCGCCCGGGTCGTCGAGGGCGTCGACCAGCCCGGCCTGCTCGGCCTGCTCACCGGGCAGCGCGCCGAGGGCGAGCTCGGCCGCCGACAGCGGGCCGGGCCGGGCCGGGCGCCCGGGGATCAGCTCGCGGGCCCGCTGCCACAGCGCCGCCAGGTCGGCGATGCCGAGCCGCCAGCGCGGGCCGGTCAGCAGCCGGACCGCCGCGGGGCCGGCCAGCGGGTCCGCCACGACCCGCAGCGCGGAGACCAGGTCCCGGACCTCGGGCGTGGACAGCAGCCCGCCGAGCCCGACCACCTCGACCGGCACCCTCCGGTCGCGCAACGCGGCGGCGAGCGCGTCCATGTCCGAGCGGCGGCGGACCAGTACCGCGGCCGTCGGCGGGTCTCCCCCGTCCGCGGCGCCGGCGTGCCAGCGGGTGGCGATCCCGTCGGCGACCCAGTCCACCTCGGCCGCCACGTCGGGCAGCAGCGCGGCACGCACGTCGCCGGGCCCCGCGCCGTCCAGCGGGCGCAGCTCGCCGACCCGGACCGACCCGGGGGCGGTACGAAGCGGCTCGGACACCCGGTTCGCCAGCACCAGCACCTCCGCCGGGTTGCGGAAGCTGGTGAGCAGGCCGTGCACCGGTGCCGGGTCGCCGCGCCGGGCCGGGAAGTCGGTGCGGAACCGGGCCAGGTTCCCCGCGCTCGCCCCGCGCCAGCCGTAGATCGACTGGCAGGGGTCGCCGACGGCGGTGACCGAGCGGTGCTGCTTCGGGCCGGGCCCCGGTTCGGGTTCCGGCGCGAGCCCCGGCGGGACGCCGTAGAGGGCACGCAACAGCACCCGCTGGGCGTGCCCGGTGTCCTGGTACTCGTCGAGCAGCACCGCCCGGTACTGGCCGCGCTCGATCCGCCCGACCTCCGGGTCGGCCTCGGCGATCCGGGCGGCCAGCGCCATCTGGTCGGAGAAGTCCATGGCCTGCTCGGCCTGCTTGCGGCGGGCGAACTCCGCCACCAGCGGCAGCAGTTCCAGGCGCATCCGCTGCCCGGCCATGCGTGCCTTGTACCCGGCGGACGGCTCCGCGCGCTGCCGCTTGCCGGGCGGGGCGTGCTCGAGCACCGGCAGCATCCGGGCCGTGAGCCGCTCGACGTCGGCCGGTTCGACCAGGTGCTCGCCCAGCTCCCCGGCCAGCGCGAGCAGGTAGCCGGTGACGGTCGCCGGCACCCGGTCGATCTCCAGGTCGGCGGCCCAGGTGGAGACGACCCGGTGCGCGAGCTGCCAGGTGGCGGTCGGGCTGAGCAGCCGGTTCGCCGGTTCCGCCGGCAGCCGCAGGGCGTGCTCGCCGACCAGCCGGCCGGCGTAGGCGTGGTAGGTGGAGACGGTCGGCTCCCCCGCGAGGAGCGCGGCCCTGCGGGACCCGGTCGGGTCGAGATCGTCGAGCAGGCGCGAGCCGGCGAGCCGGCGCAGCCGGGACCGGACACGGGTGCCGAGCTGCTGGGCGGCCTTGCGGGTGAAGGTGAGCCCGAGGACCTGCTCGGGCAGCACCCGTCCGGTCGCGACGAGCCAGACCACGCGGGCCGCCATCGTCTCGGTCTTGCCCGCCCCGGCACCCGCGACGACCAGCGCCGGACCGGGCGGCGCGGCGATCACCGCGGCCTGCTCCGCGGTCGGCGGGTGCAGGCCGAGCGCGGTGGCGAGCTCGACCGGGGTGGGGTCCATGCCCCTGTTCTACCCGGCACCCCCGACACCGCCCGCCGACGGGATCAGGCGGGCGCGTACACCCGTGCCCAGTCGACCTGCAGGCGTACCTCGTCCGGGGTGGTCGCGTCCGGCCCGGGGATCCACTTCTCGGCGGGGCCCTGGTCGAGCTGGATGCACAGGTGCATCGGCGTCGTGGGGATCGCCGCGGGGTCGGTGACCTCCCAGCGCTTCGCACCGTCGACGTACCAGGTGATCCGGTCGGGCAGCCACTCCAGCGCGAAGGTGTGCCACTGCGTGAAGTCGCCGGGCGTCTCGGTGGACAGGATGTGGTTCTCGGCGCCGTGGTGCACGAACGCCGTCGCCGCGCCGCGGTCGCCGTAGGGGATCTCCATCATGTCCAGCTCCCCGTCCTCGGGGAACCGCTCGGAGTCCGGCCACAGCAGGATCGCCGGGCTGTACCCGGTCCCGGGGTCGGTGCGCGCCCGGAACTCCCAGCGGCCGTGGAGCCGGCCGGAGTGCATCGCGATGCCGCCGGAGACGCCGCCACCCGCGGCCCGCGGGCGCGCGGTGACGGTGAGGAGACCGTCGCCCACCTCGACGGCGGACGGGCGCCGCAGGCCGTGGCCGAACCCGCCGGGTGAGTTGTAGACCGTCCAGGTCGAGCGGTCGATGCGGCCGGCCTCGAACTCGTCGCCACCGACGTGGCGCCACTGCTGCGGCGGGGGTGGGGGCGGCGGGGGCGGGAGCTGGTTGTCCAGCGCCGACGTCGCGCCCGCGCCCCGGGCCGCGCCGTCCGGCGGGACCGCGACGGTCCAGACCAGCCCGGTGAGCGCGACCAGCACCAGCGCGAGCACACCGGCACCGTGGGCGACCCGCCGGCCGGGCCCGGCCGACGCGACCTCCCGGCCCCGGCCGTGCGGCCGCGGCGCCGGTGCTCCCCATCCGTCCACGAGAGCACAGACGCCCGGGGCACCGTGCGGGTTGCCCGGACGGGGGTCGCGCCGGTCACTGCGTGTGGCAGGCCACCCGGTCGGCGGTCGGGCGGGCGGCAGCCGGGCGGGCGACGATCAGGCAGGCGGCGATCAGGCGGGCGGCGCGCCGACGGTCGCCGGGGCCCCGTGGCGCTGCAGCGCCGCGGGCACCGCGACCGTCCCGTCGGCGTCCTGGAAGTTCTCCATGATCGCGAGCATCGCGCGCGCCGTGGCCCCGGTGCCGTTGAGCGTGTGGACGTTCGCGGTCGGCGCGTTCGCCTCGCGGCGGAACCGGATGTTGAGCCGTCGCGCCTGGTAGTCGGTGGTGTTCGAGCAGGAGGTGATCTCGCGGTAGCGCTGCTGCACCGGGAACCAGGCCTCGATGTCGTACTTCTTCGCGGCCGGGTTGCCGAGGTCGCCGACGGCGATGTTCTGCACGCGGTACGGCAGGCCGAGCTCCTGCACGATCGACTCCTCGTGCGCGAGGAGCTGCTCGTGGACGTCGGCGGAGTGCTCCGGCAGGCAGTAGACGTACATCTCGACCTTGTCGAACTGGTGCACCCGGAACATGCCCTTGGTGTCCTTGCCCGCGGCACCGGCCTCGCGGCGGAAGTTCGTCGAGAACGCCACGTAGCGGGCCGGCAGGGCCTCGAGGTCCACGATCTCGTCCATGTGGATGCCGGCCAGCGCGACCTCGGACGTGCCCGTGAGGTACAGGTCGTCGCGCTCGAGCTGGTAGAGGTTCGATTCCTCGGTCGGCAGGAAGCCGGTGCCGTACATCGCCTTCTCGTTCGCCAGGACCGGGCCGAGCACCGGGACGAAGCCCTCGCCGACCAGCTTGTCCATCACGAAGCGGAACAACGCCATCTCGAGCATGGCGACGTCACCGAACCGGTAGGCGAACCGGGAACCCGACAGTCGCGCACCGCGCACCATGTCCACCCGCCCGGTGGACGACGCCAGGTCCAGGTGGTCACGCGGCTCGAAGTCGAACGCCGGCGGCTCGCCCCAGGTGCGGACGGTGACCGCGTCCTCCTCCGCCATGCCGTCGGCCGCGGTCGGGTCGGGCAGGTTCGGGATGCGGCCGAGCAGCTCGGCACGCTCGGCCTCGGCGGCGGCGAGCTCCTCCTCCGCGGCGCGCAGCTCCTCCTTCTCCTTCTTGAACTGCTCCACCTGCTCGGGCGTCGGCTTGCCCTTGGGGCGCTGCTTCTGCGCGGCACGCAGGCCACCGACGCGGTCGGTCAGCTCCCGCCAGCGGACGTCGACCTCCAGCAGCGCGTCGAAGTCCGCGGACGCGCCGCGACGGGACAACGCCGTGCGGAACCGGTCCGGGTCCTGCCGGGCCGCCTTGAGGTCGATCACTGCACGTCCAGCCTCTCGTGTCGGGGTGGCCCATCGTAGAGCCGGGAATGATCGCGTCCGTGCGGTGGTAGACCTAGGACATGAGTCCTTCACCCGGCCGGTACGGGATCTGGCGGCACGCGACGGGCCTCACGCCCGAACTGGCGGCGCACATCGAGGCGCTCGGGTTCGGCGCCGTGTGGATCGGCGGGTCGCCGCCCGCGGACCTGGAGCTGGCCGAGTCGCTGCTGGACGCGACGTCGTCGCTGGTGGTCGCGACCGGCATCGTCAACATGTGGTCGGCCCCGGCGGACGAGGTCGCGCCGTCGTACCACCGGGTCGCCGGGCGGCACCCGGACCGGTTCCTGCTGGGGGTCGGGGTAGGGCACCCGGAGGCGACGAGCGACTACACCCGCCCGTACGCGACCGTCGTCGAGTACCTGGACCGGCTCGACGACGCCGGTGTCCCGGTCGACGGGCGCGCGCTCGCCGCGCTCGGGCCGAAGGTGCTCGACCTGTCCCGGGAGCGGTCGGCCGGCGCGCACCCCTACCTGACCACCCCCGAACACACCCGCATCGCCCGGGAACGCCTCGGCCCGGGCAAGCTCGTCGCCCCCGAGCACAAGGTCGTCCTCGACACGGATCCGGAGGCGGCCCGGGCGCTCTCCCGGCCACGCGTGCAGACGCCCTACCTGGGCCTGCGGAACTACACCACCAACCTGAAGCGGCTGGGCTGGACCGACGCCGACATCGCCGACGGCGGCAGCGACGCCCTGATCGACGCGCTGGTCGCGCACGGCACCCCGGAGCAGGTCGCGGCCCGGCTCGACGAGCACCTGGCCGCCGGTGCGGACCACGTCTGCGCGCAGGTGATCACGGCCGGGATGAAGGATCCGGAGGACGATTTGCGGCGGCTCGCGCAGGCGCTCGGGATCGCCTGACCCGCGGCCCGTGCCCGGGGGCCGGGCTCACCCGTCGACGACGGTCCGCCCGGTCTCCACGGCCGGACAGCTGGTCCGCACCGGGCAGCGGTCGCAGTCCGGCCCGGCACGGGCCACGAACACCGCACCGGCGGAGTCCTCGGCGCAGCGCATCAGCACGTCGCGCCAGTGCCCCATCTCCTCCGGTCGCAGCGGCGTCTGCCGTGGCTCCTTGGCCTCCCCGCTCGCCTTCCGGTCGGCCAGGAACAGCAGCCGCGCCCCGCCCGGCTCGATCCCGGCCCCGACCAGGTCGTCGAACGCGCCCAGCGACGCGGCCAGCTGGTAGACGGCGAGCTGGTGGTGCTCGGCGGTGGCCCGGGCCGAGGTCGCCGTCTTGCCCGTCTTGACGTCGACGACCACCGGCCGCCCCTGGTCGTCGCGTTCGAGGCGGTCCACCCGGCCGCGCAGCCGCACCCGGCGGGCGGCGCGGGCGGCGCCGCCACCGGCCCCGCCGGCGTCGTCGGGGACCAGGGGTTCGATCTCCGGCGGTGGCTCCCCCTCGACGCCGGGCGGTTCCGGCGGCGGGTCGCCGTCCAGGTCGAGCTGCACCGGCTGTTCGACGGCGACGAGGTCGAGCCCCTCCGCACGGCTGCGGCGCACCCAGTCGTCGAACGCGGCCAGCATCTCCCGGACCCGGGACAGCTCCCGGCGGCCGAACCACGGCGCACCGGTGTCGAGGCGCTTCCAGGCCGAGCGCAGTGCCTCCTCCAGCTCCGCCGGGTCGGCGCCGGCGGCGCGGGCCTGCACCAGCGCGTGCACCAGCGACCCGGTGACCGCCGAGAGTGCACCGGTCTCGTCGCCGCCGTGCCGCGACAGCACCCAGCGCAGCGGGCAGCCGGCGATCGTCTCGACATCGGACGGTGAGATCGGGACCAGCTCCCCGTCGGCCCGCAGCGGGGCGTGGTCGGAGAGCTCGGCCAGGCCGTACCAGTCGTCGGGGTGCGCGCCGGGCACCCCGTCGGCGGCCAGCCGGGCCAGCTGGGTCGCCGCCCGCCGGCGCCGGGCCGCCCGGGCCGGGTCGCCGTGATCGGGCGCGGTGACCGCGCGGCGCAGCTCGCCCACGAGCTCGGCCATCACCAGCGACCGTTCCGGGCGGTGCACCGGGCGGGCCTCGGCGGCGTCGGCCGGGCGCGGGTCCAGCTCGTCGAGGAAGCGCGAGGGCTGCTCGTCCTCCCCCTGCACCGCGCTGACCAGCAGCGTCGACCGTGCCCGGGTGCAGGCGACGTAGAACAGCCGACGCTCCTCGGCGAGCAGCGGCGCCGTGCGCGAGACCACCGACGACAGCACGGCGTCGGGCTCGGCGATGCCGGCGACGAGGTCGACGAGCTGCTCGTGACCGAGCAGGCTGCCCCGCAGCCGCAGGTCCGGCCAGCTCCCCTCCTGCACGCCGGGCACCGCGACGACCGTCCACTCACGACCGCGGGCGCCGTGCGCGGTGAGGAGCTCGACCGCTCCGCCCCGCGGCGCCTGCGGGGCGAGCGTCTCGCCGGGCAGCTGCTGGTCGGCGAGGTACTCGAGGAACCCGCCGACGTCGGCGCCGGGCAGCCGGTCGGTGTAGCGGGCGGCCGCGTCGAACAGGGCGAGCACCGCGTCGAGGTCCCGGTCTGCGGCCGCCCCGCCGGGGCCACCGCGCGCGCTCGCCTCGCTCCACCGCCGGGCCAGTCCGGTCCGGCGCCACACCCGCCAGAGCGTCTCCTCCACGGAGTCACCGGCGGCGATCGAGCGGGCCGCGGAGTCGAGGAGCCGGCTGATGTCGCGCATCGGGGCGCCCTCGGCCGGGGACAGCATCGCCAGCGGGTCGGGCCGGCCCTCGACCGCCTCCCGCATCAGCTCGACCAGCAGCGGGTCGCTGCTCGCGGCGGCCGGGTCCTGCTCACCGGGCCCGGGATCCTCGTCGTCGAAGGTGCGGACGTCGTTGCCCGCGGCGGCGTGCAGGCGCAGCAGGCCGCGGCGCAGCCGGCGCATCCGCATCGGGTCGCCACCGCCCAGCGGGGAGGTGAGCAGTGACCCGGCGAGGTCCGCGTCGATCGACGACGGCCGCCACGCCGCCCGCAGCACCAGCAGCAGCGGGGCCACCGCGGGTTGGTGGGGCAGCGGGACCTCGTCCGGTGGAGCGGCGATCGGGACCCCGGCCGCGGCCAACGCGCGCCGCAGCGCGGGCAGGGTGCGCCGGGCCGAGCGGGACAGCACCGCCATCTCCGACCACGGGACGCCGTCGACCAGGTGCGCGCGCCGGAGCCGGTCGGCGATCCAGCCGGCCTCCGCGGACGGAGAGCCGAACACCCGTACCTGCACGGCCTCGCCGGCCCCGGGGCTCGCCGGGGCGGGCGGTGTGCCGGACCCGATCGGTGTGCCGGATCCGTTCGGTGCGGCCGGTTCGGGAGCCGCGTCCGACAGACCGGGCATCCGGGCCGGCGCCGAGCCGTCGCCCGTGCCCGCGGTGCCGCTCGTGGCCGCGTCGTCCGGACCGTCCGGACCGTCGGCTCCCGGCCCGTCCACGTTGTCGCCGGGCGCACCGTCCTCGGACACTCCGCCACCAGGCGCGCTGTCGCCAGGCACACCGCCACCAGGCGCGCCATCGCCGGGTCCGTCGTCACCGGGTCCGTCGTCACCGGGCGCGCGACGGGTCCGGGTCCGGCCGGCACCGGGCAGCTTCTCGGCCAGCCGCAGACCGGCCCGGCGCACGCCGGAGGACTGCCGGTGATCGACCGTCAGCAGCTCGGTCGGGGCGTCGATCGCGTTCAGTCCCTGCGGGTCCGCGCCGCGGAAGGTCAGCACCGCCTGGTCCGGATCACCCGCGAGCAGCGTGGACTCCGCCTCGGCCGCGAGCGTCGCGACCAGCTCCATCTGCTGCGGGTCGAGATCCTGCGCGTCGTCGACCAGCAGGTGCCGGACGCGTTGCCGCTCCTGGTCGCGCAGACCGGTGTCCGCGGCGAGGGCGTCCAGCGCCGCGGCGACGAGCTCGGCCGAGTCGAGTGCGGGCGCGGTCGCCTGCGGCGCCCCCCGGCCGGCGGCCCCGCGGAGCAGCGTGACCTCCTCGTAGGTCCGGAAGAACCGGGCCGCGGCCATCCACTCCGCACGGTCGTACCGCTCGCCCAGCTCGAAGAGCTCCTCCGGGCCGAGGCCGCGCTCGGCCGCACGCAGCAGCAGCTCGCGCAGCTCCGCGGCGAAACCGGGCAGGCCGAGCGCCGGGTCGAGGCGCTCCGGCCAGGCCGATCCGGGGACGCTGCCGTTCCAGTTCTCGATCTCCCCGGCGAGCAGCTCGCGGACCACGACGTCCTGCTCGGCCGACGCCAGCAGCCGGGGTGGCGGATCCTCGTGCCGCGCGGCGTGCAGCCGCAGCACCCCGAACGCGTAGGAGTGCACGGTCCGGACCAGCAGCTCGCGGGTGGTGCGGGCGCCGAAGTCACCAGCGAGGTCGCCGCCGCCCGCGGTGAGCAGCGTGGTGAGCCGGCCACGCAGCTCCTCGGCGGCCCGGCGGCTGCCGACCAGCAGCAACACCGAGCCGGGCGCGGCGCCGGCCCGGACCCGCCGGACCACCGCGTCGAGCAGCAGGGAGGTCTTCCCCGTGCCGGGCCCGCCCAGCACCCGCAGCGGCCCCCGGTCGTGCTCGAGGACCCGCGCCGCCGCACCGCTCCACTCCCGGGGGAGGACGACGGGTGGCTCCGCCCGTACCAGGCGCGGGGACGCCTGTTCGGCGGTGGATCGCGGCATGCACCGATTCGACCACGTACCCCCGACAGTGACGCGCCGGGCCGTCCGGGGAGAGGATCCGGTCGTGGACGAGGAGACGGTGGAACGGGTGCGGGAGGTCGTCGCGTCGATCCCGCCCGGACAGACCCTCAGCTACGGCGAGGTCGCCGAGCTGGCCGGGCTGCGCTCGGCCCGGCTGGTCGGCCGGATCCTGGCCGAGGACGGCGCCGACCTGCCGTGGCACCGCGTGCTGCGCTCCGACGGCCGCGCCGCGCCACACCTCGCCACCGAACAGGCCGCGCGGCTGCGCGCCGAGGGCGTGCTCATGGTGGACGGGCGGCTGCCCAGGGAACACCGCCGCCGCTGATCCACACCACGGCGTCCGGAGCGGCCCGGCCGGGTCCTGACCAGGCTCTTCCCACCCCGCTCTGCTCTGCTCACCTCTACGCACCAGGGCCGGCCACCACCCGGACGCCACCCCGCCCGCGGCGCCCGGTGCGTAGAGGTGAGCAGAGCAGAGCCGCGCCCGGAGCACCCCGCCCGGCCCGGCGCACGAGCCCGGTTCGCGCAGGTCGCAGCGTCAGCGCGGTAGCCGTCCGGTGACCCAGGTGGCGGCGCGGTCGTCGTCGCTGCCGGTCGCGGGGTCGAGGCCGTGGCGGGCGAACACGTCGGCGAGCACCGGCGCCTGGACCTCGCTCGTCTCGATCAGCACCGTCCCGCCGGGCGCGAGCCAGGCCGGTGCTCCGGCGGCGACGCGGCGGGCGGGGTCGAGCCCGTCGCCGCCGCCGTCGAGCGCCGTCCGTGGCTCGTGGTCGCGGGCCTCGGGCGGCATGTCCGCGATCGCGGAAGCCGGCACGTAGGGGGTGTTCGCGAGGAGCACCTCGACCCGGCCCCGCAGCGACGGCGGCAACGCCTCGAACAGGTCGCCGGTGTGCACGGTCCCGGTCCCGGCGAGGTTGGTCGCGGCGCAGGCGGTCGCGACCGGGTCGACGTCGGCGGCGTGCAGCTCCACCGGCACCCGGCGGGCGACCGCGAGGCCGAGCGCCCCGCACCCGCAGCAGAGGTCGACGACGACCGCACCGGGACGCAGCCCGGCGACCGCTGCGTGCACCAGCGCCTCGGAGCGCCGCCGCGGCACGAACACCCCGGTCGCGACCCGCACCCGATGGCCGTCGAACGCGACCCAGCCGAGCAGGTGCTCCAGGGGCTCCCCCGCGACCCGGCGCCGCACGAGGTCGTCCAGCACGGCATCGCCGGGTGCGTCGGCCGCCGCCTCGCCGAGCAGCCGGGCCTCCTCCTCGGCGAACACGCACCCGGCCGCCCGCAGCCGGCCCACCAGGTCGTTGCGCAGCGCACTCATCGGGTCATGATCGCGGCCCGTGCGCGGGCGTGGTCACGGCGGGCGGGCGGGAGGCCGGATGCGGCGGCACCGTGACTCCGGTGTCACGCCGCGTCGGCGATCTCGGCGAGACCGGTCGCGTAGCGGGCCAGCAGCGCCCGCACGATGTCGTCGTGCGTGCCCAGCGGGTCGGCGACGACGTCCGCGCCGGAGCCGGCCAGCCGGTCCTGGAACACGCCGGGCGCGAGCAGCCACGACGCCACCGCCACCCGGCCGGCCCCGGCGGCACGCAGCCGCTCGACCAGCGCGGGCACGCTGGGGGTCCCGGTCGCGGCGTACCCGACCCGGACCCGCCGCTCGACCAGCGCCGACAGCATCGCGGCCGCCTGCCGGACCTGGGCCCGGGCGGACGGGTCGGAGGATCCGGCGGCCGCCAGGACGACCGCGTCCCCGGCCCGGTAGCCGGCGGCGTGCAGCCGGTCGAGCGCGGCCGAGGCCAGCAGCGGGTCGGGCCCGAGCGACGGTGTCGTGCGGACCCGGCGGGGGTCGGCACCGGCCGCGGCGAGCTGGGCCGGCAGGTCGGTGCGCACGTGGTAACCCGCGGCGAGGAACGCGGGGACGACGACGGCGCCGTCGTCCCCACCCACCCGCAGGGCGGCGACGGCGTCGGCGACGGTCGGGCCGCGGACGTCGACGTAGCACACCTCCACCCGGGGCCCCCGGGCGGCGACGGCGGAGGCCAGCGACCGGATCACGGCGTCGGCGGCGGCCGAACGCGACCCGTGCGCCGCCAGCAGCAGCGGCGGCCCGGTCACCGGTCGGCCCCCGGGGTGGTGTCCGCGCAGCCCCCGGGTTCCAGCGCGAGCCGGTAGCCGCGGCGCACCACGGTCTGCACCAGTCCGGGGGCACCGAGCGCGGCCCGCAGCCGCGCCACCGCGTTCTCCACCGCGTGCTCGTCGCCGGCACCACCCTGGGCGGCGAGCAGCTCCGCGCGGGACACCACCCGCCCGGGGCGGCGGGCCAGCACCCGCAGCAGCGCCATCGGCGTCGGCGGCAGCGGGCACAGCCGCCCGTCGACGACGACGGCGTGCCCGCGCAGCTCCAGCAGGTGTCCGGCGACCGGGAGCCTGCGGGCCCGGGCCGGTACGGCCGACTCGCAGGTCCGCACCATCGCGCCCAGCCGGGAACGCTGCGGCTGCACCGTGGGGACGTCGAGGGCCTCGAGCGGCGCCGCGGTCACCGGGCCCACGCACAGCGCGGGCACCGGGCCGCGCAGGGCCGCCAGGAGGTCCGTGCGCAGGCCGCGCTCGTCGGCGCGGGCGAGGATGCCGGCCGCGGCCGGCGCGCTGGTGAACGACAGGACGTCGATCCCGCCGGCGAGCGTGGCGTCGATCAGCCGGTCGAGCGGGCCGAGGTCGAGCGGCGGCGCCCACCGGTAGACCGGCACCGTGACGACCTCGGCGCCGGCCAGCTCCAGGGCCTCGACGACGTCGGGCAGCGGCTCCCCGTGCAGCTGCACGGCGATCCGCAGACCCCGCACCCCGCGTTCGAGCAGGTGCTCCAGCACCTCGGCGGTGGACTCGGACTCCGGCGACCAGGCGTCGACCAGCCCGGACGCCCGGATCGCGCCCCGCGCCTTCGGGCCCCGGGCCAGCATCTCCGAACGTCCCAGCGCGGCGAGCAGCACTTCACCGAGGCCCCAGCCGTCGGCGGCCTCGATCCAGCCCCGGTAGCCGATCCCGGTGGTGGCGACCGTGATGTCGGGGGGCGCGGCGACGAGCTCGCGGGTCCGCCGTTCGAGCCCCTCGTCGTCGGCGAGGGCGACGATCCGCAGGGCCGGTCCGTGCTGCACCGCGGCCCCGCGGCGCTCGAGCATGGTGGCGAGCTCCTCGGCCCGGCGGGCGGCGGTGATCCCGACGGTGAACCCGGCGAGCGGCGGGACGGGCGGCGCGTCGGGCCCGTGCCCGGGTTCGGTGCCGGGGCCGGTCGGGCGCGTGGCGTCCCGTGCGGCGGATCGGGCCACCGGTCCTCCGTTCCTCCGGGCGGTCGCCGGTGGTCGTCGGGCGACGGACCGCCCGGACGGTCGCGTGCCGTCCACCCTCACCGTAGCCCGACCTGTACGTCGCCACCGACGGCCCGGACGGTGAAGGCGGGCAGCCGCACATCCGGGTCGTCCAGGCACCGCCCGTCGCGCAGGGCGAAGACCTGCTTGTGCAGCGGCGAGGCGACCGTCGGCTCGCCGTCCCGGTCCCCGACCAGGCCCCGGGAGACGACCCCGGCGCCGGTGAACGGGTCGATGTTGCCGAGGGCGTGCAGCGCGCCGTCGGCGAGCCGGAACAGCGCCACCTGCGTCCCGCCGACCAGCGCGGCGGCGCCGCGGCCGGGCAGCAGCCGCTCCACGGTGCAGACGGTCAGCCAGCAGCTGACCGCCTCGCCGGCACGGGCCGGGACCGCGGTGGGTGTGTCGAGTCGGGTGGTCATCGCGCGGACACCTCCGGGACGCCGAGCAGGACGGGCGCGGGTGCGGGGATCGCCTGGCCCCGCTCCGGCACGAAGCGGATCGTCGGGTCGGGTGCGTCCGGCGCGTTGACGAAGGACACGAACCGGGACAGCTTCTCCGGGTCGTCCAGCACACCGGCCCACTCGTCGGCGTAGGACCCGACGTGCCGTTGCATGGCCGCGTCGAGGTCCGCGCAGATGCCCAGCGCGTCGTCGACGATCACCGACCGCAGGTGGTCGAGCCCGCCGTCGAGGGACTCGATCCACGGCGCGGTGCGCTGCAGCCGGTCGGCGGTGCGGATGTAGAACATCAGGAACCGGTCGATCGTGCGGATCAGTGTCGCGGAGTCGACGTCGGAGACCAGCAGCTCGGCGTGGCGCGGGGTGAACCCGCCGTTGCCGCCGACGTAGAGGTTCCACCCCTGCTCGGTGGCGATCACGCCGAAGTCCTTGGAGCGGGCCTCCGCGCACTCCCGTGCGCACCCCGACACCCCGGACTTGAGCTTGTGCGGGCTCCGCAGGCCCCGGTAGCGCAGCTCCAGCTCGACGGCCATCGCGACCGAGTCCTGCACGCCGTAACGGCACCAGGCCGACCCCACGCAGGACTTCACGGTGCGCAGCGACTTGCCGTAGGCGTGCCCGGACTCGAACCCGGCGTCGACCAGCCGCCGCCAGATCGCCGGCAGGTCGTCGACCCGGGCACCGAACAGGTCGATCCGCTGCCCGCCGGTGATCTTCGTGTACAGCCCGAAGTCGCGGGCGACCTCCCCGATGACGATCAGGCCGGCCGGCGTCACCTCACCGCCGGCGATCCGCGGGACGACCGAGTAGGTGCCGTTGCGCTGCAGGTTCGCCAGGAAGTGGTCGTTGGTGTCCTGCAGCGACGCCTGCTCGCCGTCGAGGACGTGTCCGGTGCCCAGGCTCGCCAGGATCGACGCGACGACGGGCTTGCAGACCTCGCACCCCCGGCCGCGGCCGTACCGGGAGAGCAGCGCGGAGAACGACGTGATCCCGGCGCCCGCGACGATCTCGAACAGCTCGGCGCGGGAGTGGTCGAAGTGCGCGCAGAGCGCCGTCGACAGCTCCACGCCCTGCTGCTGGAGGATCCGGGTCAGCGCCGGGACGCAGGACCCGCAGGTCGTGCCGGCCCGGGTACAGGCCTTGAGGGCGGGCACGTCGTGCGCGCCGCCGTCGATCGCGGCGCACAGATCGCCCTTGGTGACGGCGTTGCAGGAACAGATCTGCGCGGAGTCCGGCAGCGCGGACGCGTCCGGCTCGGCGCCGCCCGTCGAGATGAGCGCGACCGGGTCCGCGGGGAGCGGCGCACCCATCAGCGGGCGCAAGGCCCCGTACCGGGACGCGTCACCGACCAGCACCCCGCCGAGCAGGGTGGACGCGTCACCGGTGCTGCTCGGGGGCGCGACGACCAGCTTGGCGTAGGTACCCGCGACCGGGTCGTCGACGACGACCTCCAGCGCGCCCTCGGTGGCCGCGTGCGCGTCACCGAAACCGGCGACGTCGACGCCGAGCAGCTTGAGCCGGGTGGAGGTGTCCAGCTGCTCGGGCCGCATCCGCGCCGACCCGCCGAGCAACCGGTCGGCGACGACCTCGGCCATCGCGTAGCCGGGGGCGACCAGGCCGTAGGTACGGCCCTCCAGCGCGGCGCACTCCCCGATCGCCCACACGTGCTCGTCGGCGGTGCGGCAGCGGTCGTCGACCAGCACACCGCCGCGCGGCCCCACCGGCAGGCCGCAGGCGCGGGCCGGCCCGTCGGCGGCGCGGATGCCGGCGGCGAAGACGACGACGTCGGCGTCCAGCTCGACGCCGTCGGACAGCGTCGCGACCAGCCGGTCCCGGTCCCGCACGATCCCGGTCAGGGACACGCCGGTACGCACCGCGATGCCCTGCTCGCTCACCAGCCGGTGCAGCAGCGCCCCGCCGCGGGCGTCGACCTGCACCGGCATCAGCCACGGCGCGACCTCCACGACCTGCGGGGAGAGCCCCAGCAGCCGCAGCGCCCGGGCCGCCTCCAGCCCGAGCAGCCCGCCCCCGACGACGACCGCGGAACGCCGGCCCGGCGCGGTGGTCGCGACCGCGGCGGCAGCCGCCTCGGTGATCGCGTCGAGGTCGTCGAGGGTGCGGTAGACGAAGCAACCCGGGAGCTCGCGGCCGGTGACCGGCGGGACGAACGCGTACGACCCGGTCGCGAACACCAGCGCGTCGTAGCCGAGCGTGCGCCCCGACGCCGTGGTGACCCGGCGGCCGCCGGGATCGACCTCGACGACGGCGTCGCCCAGGTGGTGGGTGACCAGCGGGTCGTCCTGCAGCCCGGCGTCGTCGAGCCGCAGGTCCTGTTCGGACGCCCCGTCCACGTAGGACGACAGGGCGACCCGGTCGTAGGCCGGCCGGGACTCCTCGCCGAGGACGGTGATCTGCCAGGTCCCGTCGCCGTCACGGGCACGCAGGGTGGACACCAGACGGTGCCCGACCATCCCGTTCCCGACGACGACCAGGTGGTTCACACCCTGCTGCGTCACGCTCTGCTCCGTCATGCCGCGTCCTCCCGTGCGGGGTCGGCGCCGGTCGCCCCGGCGGGGTCGGCGCGCTCGAGCCAGTCCCGGATCCCGCGGACGGCGTCCCGGCAGCCGCCGCACCCGGTGGCGGCCCGGGTGCGGCGGCACAGCGCCTCGACGTCGCGGGCACCCGCGCGCCACGTGGTGACCAGCGTGTTCTTGGTGACGGTGTTGCAGCGGCAGACGACCGTGGAGCCCGGCATCCGGGCGGGCTCGGCGGCCGGCGCCACGTCCGGTGGGACCGCCCGGCCGAGCAGCAGCGCCAGCCGGTCCTCCGGCGCGGGGGCGCCCGAGTCGTACAACCCGGTGATCGTCGCCGTGGCATCGGGCAGTCCGATCAGGACGGCGCCGGTGACCCGGTCGTCGCGCAGCGCGAGCACCCCGTAGCGGCCGCCCCGCGGGTCGGAGACGCGCAGCAGCTCGTCCCCTGACTCGATCTCCCCGAGGGCGGCGAGGTCGATCCCGGCCGCCTTCAGCCGGGTGACCGGGCGGGTGCCCCGGTAGCGCGCGGCCGGGTCCGCGCCGGTGAGCAGGTCGGCGAGCACCGCGGCCTGCTCCCAGCCGGACTGCACGAGCCCGGGCGCGGCGCCGGTGTGCTGGGCGCAGTCGCCGACGGCGTGCACCCGGCCGTCGGCGGTGGCCAACCGGTCGTCGACCAGGACGCCGCGGTCGACGGCGAGCCCGGCCTCCGCGGCGAGGGCCGTGTTCGCGCGGACCCCGGCGGCGACGACCACGCCGTCGGCGGCGATGCGGCTGCCGTCGTCGCAGTCCAGGCCGGTCGCCGGGTCCCACGCCGTCGCCGTGACCCCGCACCGCACGTCGACCCCGGCCGCGCCGAGCGCGGCCGCCAGGACCGCACCGGCCCCGGCGTCGAGCCGCTGCTCCATCAGGTGGGTGCGCGGGTGGACGAGGGTGACCGCGACGCCGCGCCCGGCCAGCCCGCGGGCCGCCTCGACGCCGAGCAGCCCGCCCCCGACGACGGCGATCCGGGCGCCCGGCACCGCCGCGGCGCGGATGCGGTCGCAGTCGTCGAGGTCGCGGAACACACTCACCCCGGGCGCCGGCGCGCCGCCGTCACCGACCCCGTCCTCGCCGCCGCCGAGCCCCTCGACCGGCGGCAGCCACGCGCGGCAACCGGTGGCCAGGACCAGCTCGTCGTAGGGGTGGGTGGTGCCGTCGTCGGCGTGCACGACGCGAGCGACCCGGTCGATCCCGGTGGCCGCGACCCCGACGTGCAGGTCGACGCCGGGGACCGCCGGGAGCGCGACCATGCCCGCACCGAGTCCCCCGGCGAGCACGGTCGAGAGGAGGACCCGGTTGTAGGCGGGGCGCGGCTCGGCGCCGAGCACGCTCAGCGCGACCCGTTCGCCGTCGGGGTCGCGCCGCCGGATCTCCTCGGTGAGCCGGGCCCCGACCATGCCGTGCCCGATCACCACCACACGCCTGCTCATGACGACCGACGGTAGGAACGGGCTGTTACGGGTGAACTGCCCGCGATTGCGGGCGGGTTACGAGGTGCTCATTCCGCGGACACCCGGCCCGTGAGCCCGGTGTGCCGGGTCACGGTCAGGACCGGGCGCCCGGCTGCAGGCCCGCCCGGTCCCGGCCCTCGACCACCGCGGACACCCGCGCCGCCCACCGCTCGTGCGCGGACTGCCGGGTGATCCCGGCGGCGCGCCCGATCGTGTCCCAGCTGACCCCGGTGTGCCGGAGCCCGACCAGGTGCGGCAACGGGTCGAGCCCGGCGGCCAGGCCGATCCGGAACGCCGCGAGCCGCCACGCGGTCTCCCGGTGCAGCGGGGCGTCGGTGCCCTGCTCGGCCTCCCACTCGGGGGTCCCCGGCACGGGCGGGACGCCGGCGATCGCGTCGGCGCGCCGGTCCAGTTCGGCGACGGCGGCCGCGGTGACGGCCCGGGCGTCGGCGGTGATGTCGGTACTGAGGATCTGCTCCACGGTCACGGTCATGTTGTCAGGGTAACCCTGACAAGCGTCGGCCGCTCCCGGTTTTCCGCGTAACCCGCCCGGCTACCGGGCGCCCGCCCGCGCCGGCTCCAGCCGCACCGCGGCGACCTTGAACTCCGGCATCCGGCTCACCGGGTCCAGGGCCGGGTTGGTGACGTTGTTCGCCGCGCCCGCCCCACCGAAGTGGAACGGGAGGAACACCGTGTCCGGCCGCAGCGAGGGGACACAGCGGACCCGCGCCGTCGTCGTCCCCCGGCGGGAGGTCACGTCGGCCAGGTCCCCGTCGGCCAGCCCGTAGCGGGCGGCGGTCTCCGGGTGCACCTCCACGAACACCTCCGGCACGGCCGCCGCCAGCGCGGCGACCCGGCGGGTCTGCGCGCCGGACTGGTAGTGCACCAGCACCCGGCCGGTGGTGACCCACAGCGGGAAGTCGGTGTCGACGTCCTCGTCGGGCCCGGCGTGCTCGACCGGCACCAGCCGGGCCCGGCCGTCCGGGTGGGCGAACCGCTCGGCGAACAGCCGCGGCGTGCCGGGATGCCCGCCGGACGGGCACGGCCAGTGCAGCACCTCCCCGGCGTCGAGCCGCGCGTAGGAGATCCCCGTGTAGTCGGCGGGCCCGCCCGAGGACGCCCGGCGCAGCTCGTCGAACACTGCCCGCGGGTCCGCCGGGAACGCACCCGGTGCGTCCAGCGCCGCGGCCAGCCCGGAGATCACCTCGAGATCGGTGCGGACGCCCGGCGGCGGGGCCAAAGCGCGCCGGCGCCGCAGCACCCTGCCCTCGAGGTTGGTCGTCGTCCCGTCCTCCTCGGCCCACTGGGCGACCGGCAGGAGCACGTCGGCCCGCGCCGCCGTCTCCCCCGGCAGGACGTCTGCGACCACCAGCAGGTCAAGCGCGGCCAGGCGGTCGGCGACGGCGCGGGCGTCCGGGGCGGAGACCAGCACGTTCGACCCGAACACCAGCAGCGCCCGCGGCCCGCCGGGGCGGCCGAGGGAGTCCAGCAGCTCGACCGCGCTGCGCCCGGGGCCCGGCAGCGAGGACGGGTCGACGCCCCACACGGACGCGACGTGCTCCCGCGCGGCGGGATCGGTGATGTGCCGGTAGCCGGGCAGCTGGTCGGCCTTCTGCCCGTGCTCACGCCCGCCCTGCCCGTTGCCCTGCCCGGTGATCGTCCCGAACCCCGACCCGGGCCGTCCGGGCAGGCCGAGCGCCAGCGCCAGGTTGATCCAGGCCGTCACGGTGTCGACGCCGTGCGCGTGCTGCTCGGCGCCGCGGGCGGTCAGCACGTACCGCCGCCGGGTCGCCGCGAGCCGGCGCACGACCGTCCGCATGTCCGACGCGGCCACGCCGCAGACCCGCTCCGCCCGTTCCGGCCACCACTGCGAGGCGATCCGCCAGACGTCGTCGAACCCCGTCGTGCGCTCGTCCAGGTAGGACCGGTCGAGGTGCCCGTCGACGACGGCGGCGTGCAGCATCCCCAGCGCGAGCGCCGCGTCGGTGCCCGGCCGCGGCGCCAGGTGCAGCCCGCCGGAGGCGATCGCGCGTTCTGCGGTCGGGGTGCGCCGCGGGTCGACCACGACCAGCTGTGCCGCGCTCAGGTGGGCCATCAGCGGCGGCATCGTCTCGGCGACGTTCGCCCCGGCGAGGACGACGAGCTCGGCGTCGGCGAGGTCGGTCACCGGGAACGGCAGCCCGCGGTCCACCCCGAACGCGCGGTTGCCCGCCGCGGCCGCCGAGGACATGCAGAACCGGCCGTTGTAGTCGATCTGCGAGGTCCCCAGCGCGACGCGCGCGAACTTGCCGAGCAGGTAGGCCTTCTCGTTGGTGAGCCCGCCGGCGCCGAGGACGGCGACCGCGTCGGGCCCGTGCTCGGCCCGCAGTGCCGCCAGCCGGGCCGCGACCGTGCCGAGCGCGCCGGCCCAGTCGGTCTCCCGGAACCCGCCCGTTCGCGAGTCCCTGACCTGCGGAAACGTCAGGCGGTGCGCATGGGTGAGCAGAGCAGAGGACGTCCAGCCCTTCTGGCACATCCCGCCCCCGCGGGTCGGGTCGTCCTTCGTGACGTACACGGCGCGGGCGTCCACCTCGCCGGACGGGCTCACCCACTGCCCGCACTGCAACGCGCAGTACGGGCAGTGGGTGGCGGTCCGGCCCGCGGCCTCGTCCATGGTCAGGACGCCCGCGCCGGGGCCGCGCCGACGGGGGCCGGTGCCCGGCCCGGCCGCAGGTACACCGCCCAGGTCAGGCCGATGCACAGCAGGTAGAAGGCCAGGAAGGCCCAGAACGCCGGGACACCGGACCCGGCCGCGGCGAACGACTCGCGGAACGCCAGGTTGATGAACAGCCCGCCGAGCGCGCCGACCGCGCCGGCGATCCCGATCACGGCTCCGGAGCGCCGGCGCGCGGCCGCGAGCGCGTCCTCGCGGTCTGCACCGCCCGCGATCGCCGCCCGCGCCCGCCGGCTGAAGATCGCCGGGATCATCGTGTACGTCGAGCCGTTGCCGATCCCGGACAGCGTGAACAGCAGGACGAACCCGAACGTGAACGCCGCGAGCGACTGCGTCCCGGACGCGACGATGATCAGCACCGTCGCGGCCGCCATGCCGGCGAAGTTCCACAGGGTCACCGCCGCCCCGCCGAACCGGTCGGCCAGGGAGCCGCCGACCGGCCGGACCAGCGACCCGATCAGCGGGCCGATGAAGGTCACCGCCGCGGCCTGCAGCGGGGTGCGGCCGAACTGGCTCTGCAGCACCAGGCCGAAGGCGAACGAGTAGCCGATGAACGAGCCGAACGTGCCGATGTAGAGGACCGACATGATCCAGGTCTGCCGGTCGCGGCACACCTCGGTGAACGTCGCCGTGCTGTTCGAGCGGGCGGAGCGCGCGCCGGCGGAGCGCGAGGGGTCGGCGATGGTGTCCATCCGCCACCAGGCGAGCACCGCGGAGACGACGACCAGCGGGAGGTAGAGCGCGATCAGCACCCGCGGCTGCCCGGCACCGAGGAGCCCGATCACCAACAGCCCCAGCAGCTGCACGACCGGGACGCCGAGGTTCCCGCCGCCGGCGTTGAGCCCGAGCGCCGCGCCCTTGCTCCGCTCCGGGAAGAACGCGTTGATGTTCGCCATCGACGAGGCGAAGTTCCCGCCGCCGACACCGGCGACCGCGGCGACGAGCAGCAGTGTCGGGTACCCGACCCCCGGCTCCATGACGATCATCGCCAGGACCAGCGGGACGATCAGCAGCGCCGCGGAGAAGGTGGTCCAGTTCCGCCCGCCGAAGCGGGCCACCGCAACCGTGTAGGGCAGGCGCAGGACCGCACCGACCAGCGTCGGCACCGCGACGAGGACGAACTTCTGGGCCGCGTCGAGCCCGTACTCGGGTCCCATGAACAGCACCAGGACCGACCACAGCGTCCACACCGAGAACCCGATGTGCTCGGAGAAGATCGACTGCCAGAGGTTGCGGCGCGCGATCGGGCGACCGGTGCGCTCCCAGAACTCCTCGTCCTCGGGGTCCCAGTGCTCGAGCCGGCGACCGCCGGGGCGGCGGCCGTGGGCGGCGGTGGTGGTCACGGATCGTTCTCCTGATCGCCGACGGTCACGTCGTCGACGACGCTAGGGAGCGCCCGTTTCGGTGGGATGGCGCCGCGTGACACCGCTGCAACACTTCGCTCCCACCCGACGGGGCGGGGCCGTGAGGTCCGGCAGTGGGGTCGGGCCGTGAGGTCGGCAGTGGGGTCGGGCCGAGAACGGCTGCGCGGGGCGGCCCGCGCGCGACTACAGCCGGCGGCTGATCAACCCGGCGACCCGCTCGATGCCGACCAGGGAGTCGGTCGTCGCGTCCGGGTGCTGGGCGTGCAGGGCGAGCCGGTACAGCACCGCACGCAGCAGCGACTGCGGCCACTCCTGCAGCTCGGACCAGCGCTCGATCAGGTCCTCGTCGGCCCCGCCCCAGGCGACGGCGTCGACGACGACGACCGCGGCGGCCCACTCGGCCGGCCGCCAGAACGGCACCAGGTCCAGCACGGCCGGGCGGCCGGTCGGGTCGAACAGCATCGCGCCGAACAGCTCACCGTGCACCACCTGCGGCGTGAGCCGGATCGTGCGCCGGTGCGCGGCCAGCTCGGAGAACAGGCGGCCACCGGTCTCGGGGTGCAGGTCCAGCTTGCGTTCGCCGAACGCGGCGGCGGCCGAGCGCGACAGCAGGTCGTCGCGGTCGTCGAGCAGCCGGGGTCGCAGCACGGTCGAGGTCGCGGCGTGCAGGCGCAGCGACGCGGCCACGACCTCGTCGTGCCGGGGTTCGGGCGCGCCGGGCACGTAGCGGGAGGCGGCCCACCCGCCGACGACCCAGCGCCCGTCGCTGGAGCGGACCGGGCGGGCCAGCCGGACGCCGTCGACCTCGAGGTTCTCCAGGACCGTCGCCGACCAGGCCGCGACGACGTGGTCCGAGACCGGTCGCAGCAGGACGTCGCCGCACTGCCAGGCCCGCTGTCCCGCCCACACGACGGGACGCGGGGCGGTGTCGCGGACCCCGAAGGCGACGCGCACGTGCTCGGGCAGGGCGCTCGCGGCCGGCGCGGTGGCGAGCGTGCGGGCAGCGGTCACGCCGGGGACGGTACCTGCGTCACCGCGCGCCCCCTGTCGCGCCACGCCCGGATCGCGCCAACCTGGTGCCACGATCGGGTGAGGACGGTCGCGGTGCCGCTCCGGTCACGGACCCGTTCACCGGTCCGGGGCAGACTGGTCGTCGATGGACGACAACGATCCGACGGCGCAGCTGCGGGGCGCCGTCTATCGCGGTGATGCCGCGGCGATCGTCGCCCTGCTGCAGCGGACCGAGCTCGCGGAGTGGCTGCAGCTGGGCGGCGACGGACTGGTCGTCGCCCTGACCCGGCACGCCGAGGGAGCCGCGACGGCCGCCGGGCAGTGGGCCGGCCGGCTCCGCGACCGCGGGTGGGACGGCGACCTCGAGCTGGCCGAGCAGCTCGACGCCCGGCTCGGCACGGGGCCGACCCCGATGCTGCGGCCGTTGCCGGTCGACCTCGAGGAGCTCGCCGCCCTCCTCGAGGTCGATCCGCTGTCCGGTGGGGGCCGGGTCGACCTGCGCACCGGCGAGGTCTGGCCGCTCCCGGCGATCGAGTACGCGGTCGAGATCGGCGAGGAGGACGAGGACGCGAGCGAGGCGCCGTGGTGGCTACCGGTGCACTGCGAGGGGTCGCGGGACGGGTACCGCGACATGCAGGCGTTCATCGCGACGGTGGCCGACGACGAGCGCGCCGACCGGCTGGCCACCGCGATCCGGGGCCGCGGAGCGTTCCGGCGCTTCAAGGACGTGCTGGGCGGGTGGTCCGGCGAGCTGGAACGCTGGTTCGCCTTCGCCGAGGAACGTCGGCGTGGCCGCACCCGGGCCTGGCTCGCCGGCGAGGGCTACTACGTCGCGCCTCCCGCCGGACGGGCCCGCACTGACCCATCCGGTTCCGCGGCGAGGTCCGCGCAGCCGCCCGGCCGGTGCCGCCACACCGACCCTCACTCCGGCCGCCGCACCGGCCGCCGCACCGGTTGAGTGGCGCCGCACAGGTTCGGGCGCCGCCGCACAGGACCGGGCTCGTGCGGTTCACCGCGAACCTGTGCGGCGCCGGTGACTCGCCGCCGGGGCCGCTCCGGTCGGGGCGGTGCGTCAGCGGCGGGAGCCGTCCCGCTCGTCCGTCTCCCCGCCGCGCGAGTCCTCACGAGCACTGTCGCGGCCGCCCGAGCCACGGCTGACGGAGTCACGGCTGACGGAGTCGCGGTCGCGGGCGTCCGCGCCGTCCGGCCCTTTCCGGTCCGAGGCCCGACGGTCCGGGCCTCGAGCGTTCGTCCCGCGACCGCCCGAGTCGCGGGTGGCCGAGCCACGACCGCCCGCGCTGCGCTTGTCCGCCTTGCGGGTGTCCGAGTTGCGGGACACCGATCGGCGATCGCCCGAGTCGCGGGCTGCCGAGTCACGGGCGGCCGAGTCGCGATCGCCCGAGTTGCGGGTGTTCGAGACGCGGGCGGCCGAGTTGCGGTCGCCCGAGCCGCGCGTCTTCGATCCGCGACCGCCGGTGCTGCGGGTGTCCGAGCCACGAGTGGCCCGGTCGGACCGCCCGGCCTCACGCCCCGCCCCGTCGTCCGCGCCGGAGTCCTGTGTGCGCGCAGGCCGGGAGTCGCTTCTGCCTCCCGAGCGGGAACCACGCGAGTCGGAGGTCTCCGATCGCGTCCCCCGGGACCGGGAATCCGCTGTCCCGTCCGATCGCCTCTCCCGTGCGTCCGAGCTGCGTGATCGGGAGTTCCCGGACGCCTCCGCGTCCGAGCGCGAGGTCTCCGACCTCGACGCCTCGCCGCGCGAACCGGCCGGGTTCACCGCGCCCGACCGCGGCGTGGCCGGCTCCGCCGGGCCCGACCGTGACGTTCGCGGCGCCGACGTCCTCGCATCGCGCGACTCCGACCTGCTCCCCGATGCCGTGTCACGCGACCCGGAGGTCGCGGATCCTCGGTCCTCCGTGTTCCGTGATCCCCGCGAGCGGGTGTCCGCACGACGGTCTCCGGACCTGGGCATCGCCTCTGCACCGGCACGGTCCGAGCGGGCACGGTCCGAGCGGGCTCCGTCCGAGCGGGCACGGTCCGAGCGGGCTCCGTCGGAGCGGGCCTCCCGCGAGCCGGCCGGGTTCGAGCGGGGTCCGTCGGTACCCGACGCGCTCGGCGGCGAGGCACTCGTCCCGGATCCGCCCGAGCCGTCCGTTCCGGAGCTCCCCGCTGTCCGTGCGGCCGCGGCGCCGCGTTGTGCCATCTGCTCGGCGGCCTGCCGGTCCGCCTCGGCGAGCAACGGCGCGGCGGCGTCTGGCCCCATCGCGGCCTCGACGTACGGACCGGCGATCGCGCTGACCAGACCGCGCGAGCCGGCGGCCGGAACGCCGGCGCCTGTGCCGCCGGAGTCCGAGCGGGAGCCGTTCGCACGGGACGGTGCCTCCAGCGGCGACGAGTCGGTCCCGAGCTGCGGGGTCCCACCGGACCGTGCTGCTCCGGCGTCCCGTTCGCCGCCACGGACGCGCGGGGCGGGAGCGTCCGTGGCCGAGCGTCCACGACCGGTCGCCGGACCATCCGATCCGGATCGTCCCGGGCCGGTGCGGCCCAGGACCTCGCCGAGACCCTGACCGACCCCGGCCCCGCCGGAACGAGCGCCCGCCCGGGCGCCGGGCTCCCCGGCCTCCCGGCTGCCGGAGCCGGCCCGCTCGGCGACTCCGCCGTCCCGGCCCGCACGCTCACCGCCTGCACGATCGCCACGGGCACCATCGCCATCCGCACGATCACCACGGGCACCGTCACCGTCCACCCGATCACCGCGGGCACCATCGCCATCCGCACGATCACCGCGGGCCCCGTCGCCGGCCGGGCGATCACCGCGCGAACGGTCACCGGCCGCACGATCACCGCCCACACGGGCGCCGCCGTCGGCCTGACGGTCGTCGGTGCCACGGCCCCCACGAGCACCGTTCGACCGGTCGCCGCCCGCCCGAGCGCTGTCCGCACGGTCGCCACCCGGCCGGTCACCGCCATCGGCGCCGGAAGCGGAGCCGCCACCGACGACACCGTCGACCGCCCGGCCGAGACCCTGCGCCGTGTCCCCGACCCCGTCGGCGACCCGCCCGACCGCACCGGCCGGGCCGGGCGACGCTCCCTCGTCCGTCGACGACGCGGGACGCGCCCGCACCCCCGCGCCACCGTCGGCAGGGGTCGCCGCCGCACCGGATCTCCCCGGCGGGTCCGTAGCCGGCCCGGCCGCCGCGGTACCGGGCTTCCGGCGACCGGTCAGCGACGCCACCCCGTCCGCGGCGTCGGACACCGCACCCCCGAGAGCCTCCCCCGGGCCGGCCGCGACCGCCGCGGCACCGGGTCCGGTCGGACCGCCGGGTGACACACCGTCCGGGCCGGACGGATCGGCGGACCGCACTGCGGCACCGGGAGTGGCCGGGCCGGGGAGGGACGCCGCGCCACCGGGCGCGCCCGGGTTCGTCGCCGGGCCGCCGGGCGTGGTCGGGCCGTCGGGGGTGACCTGGGGCGACGCCGGGCCACCGGGGCCCCCCAGGGCCGACCCCGGCGCGGCGGACGGGGCCGGGTCCGACGCAGCGGCGCCCGGGGCCGCCGGGCCTGCCGACTCTCCGGCGGCGGGCGGTCCGTCAGGAGAACCCGGTGTCCCCGCGGCCGTGGTGTCCGCACCCGGCGTACTCCCCGGCCCGCGGGCGGAGGCACCCTCGGGGCCCTCCACACCCGGCCGGGTCTCGTCGACCGGGCCACGCGGATCCGGCGGTCCGCTGGTGGCGACGTCGTCGCGCTCGCGGTCGCCCCCGGTCTCCCGGCCACCGGCGAGGACCTGCGGGGGTTGCCGCGGGCCGTCCGGTTCCGGGGGCGCCGGTTGCTCACCGCGGGCGAGGGCCAGCACGTCGTCGGCGACCTCCTCGGTGCCGGCCGGATCGCCCGGCAGCTCCGCCGTCCGGGCCCGCTCGATGCCGTCGTCGATCGCCTTCAGCTCGTCGGCGCAGGCGTCGCGCCTGCGGGCGCGCAGGTCGCGTTGCTCCTCCAGCGACGTGGCGGCCGCGACCTGGTCGGTGGTCCGCCGCGCCGGTGGCGGCAGGTCGGCCACGATCTGTTCCATCGCGGCGAGGTCCTGTTCGGCCAGCGCCAGCTGGTCGGCGACCTTCGGCCGGGACGCGAAACTGTCCAGCTGGGACCGCAGCGCCGTGCGCTGCTGGACGAGTGTGTCCCGGTGCTGTCCGAGTCGGACCACCGGGCCCGGCCGGTCCGCGCCGCCGTACGGCGACTCCTGCCAGGTCTGCTCGGTGCGTTCCAGGGTCCCGAGCTGCTCCTCCAGCGACGTCAGCGCGACACGGGCCTGTCCGGCCCAGTCGTCCGCGGTGCGCTCGTGTGTCACGCCCCGGCCGACGAAGCTGCCCGGCGCCACGACGGTCAGCGCGTACCCGCCGGCCAGCACCGCGGTGGCGCCGATCAGCGCCAGGCTGCGGCGATGCCGGAGCAGGCCCCGCGGTGCCCGCAGCCGCGGCGGGGCCTCGGGCCGGCGGGCCACCGGCGTCGGACGGGCGACCGGGCCGGACGCTCGCGGGGCCGCGCCGACCGGCTCCGACTCCGGCTCCCGCAGCCACGGCAGGCTCTCCGCGAGCTCCGCGTTCCCCGCCCGGTGGGCGGCCGCCCGCCGGGCCTGGCGCGCCGCGTTCCGGTGTGCAGCGGAGCAGTAGATCCTCCGTGGACGGTTCGGCTCCGATTCGACCGGTTCTTCGCATCCGTCCAGAGCGCACTCGCGCACCGGTTCGTCCACCGGAGACCTCCCGCCCAGCTCGGCCGCCGATCCCCGGCGTGCACCGACATCTCGCGCTGGTCGGTCCACATGTTTCGCCGTGCGGGCGAAATCCGGGGACGAACGGGCGATAGTCACCCGTGCGGCGCAACCGAACGCTGCGTGACCGGTTGATGACCCCGAGGTGGAACGACACCGGCCGCCGCCCCTCGTGGGGCGGCGGCCGGTGTTCCCCGCTCAGCGGGGAGGGGCGCCTACCGGATCAGTAGGTCGGCTGCGACGGGTCGATCTGCTTGACCCACGACAGCACGCCGCCACCGACGTGCACGGCGTCGGAGAAGCCTGCCCGGTGCAGCGCGGCGAGGGCCTCGGCGGAGCGCCCACCGGACTTGCAGTGCAGCACCACCGGCGTGTCCTGGCCGATCTCGGACAGCGCCTCCCCCGACAGGATCCGGTCCTTCGGGATCAGCCGCGCACCCGGAATGCTGACGATCTCGTACTCGTGCGGCTCGCGGACGTCGATCAGCTGGAAGTCCTTCCCGGCGTCGATCATCTCCTTGAGCTCGCCGACGGTGATCGTGCTGTTCGCGGCCGCGTCCTGGGCCTCCTGGGTCACGGTGCCGCAGAACGCCTCGTAGTCGATCAACTCGGTGATCTTGGGCGTCTCGGGGTCCTTGCGGATCTTCACCTGCCGCCAGGTGGTCTCGAGCGCGTCGTAGATCACCAGCCGGCCGAGCAGCGGCTCACCGATGCCGGTGACCAGCTTGATCGCCTCGTTGACCATGATCGAGCCGATCGAGGCGCACAGCACGCCCAGCACGCCGCCCTCGGCGCAGGACGGGACCATCCCGGGGGGCGGGGGCTCCGGGTAGAGGTCGCGGTAGTTGAGGCCCTGCCCGTCCGGGGCGTCCTCCCAGAACACCGACGCCTGGCCCTCGAACCGGAAGATCGAACCCCAGACGTAGGGCTTGCCGAGTAGTACCGCGGCGTCGTTCACCAGGTAGCGGGTCGCGAAGTTGTCGGTGCCGTCCAGGATCAGGTCGTAGTCCCGGAACACGTCCAGCACGTTCTCGCTGGTCAGCCGCTCGTTGTGCAGGCGGACCTCGACGTAGGGGTTGACCTCGAGGATCGAGTCGCGGGCCGACTCGCCCTTCGGACGGTCCACGTCGGACTGGCCGTGGATCACCTGGCGCTGCAGGTTCGACTCGTCCACGACGTCGAACTCGACGATGCCGAGCGTGCCCACCCCGGCCGCGGCCAGGTAGAGCAGGGCCGGCGAGCCGAGCCCACCGGCACCGACGACCAGGATCTTGGCGTTCTTCAGCCGCTTCTGTCCGTCCATCCCGACGTCGGGGATGATGAGGTGGCGGCTGTACCGCTCGACCTCCTCCTTGGTGAGCTCGGTAGCCGGCTCCACCAGCGGCGGTAGCGCCATCTCGTCCACTCCTCGGGGTGCGTTGCGTGCGGTCTCGGGCGTGTCAACGCGCCCGCGGTCCCCCATCTTCCCCGAGGCGCCGATCAGGCCACGTCCCACAGCCCGTCAGGCGTCGTCCCACAGTCCGTCAGGCCTCGTCCCACAGCCCGGCGACGGCCCGGCCGACCTCCTGCGGACGTTCGATCTGGGCCACGTGCCCGGTGCCGGGCAGCACGACCAGGCGCGAACCGGGCAGCGCGGCCGCGGTGCGGCGGGCCAGCCGCGGCGTCACGACCCGGTCCGCCCCGCCCCAGATCACCAGCGTCGGCACCCGGACCCGGGCCGCCCGCCGCCACACCGAGCGGCCGGCCCACAGCGCGAGCAGCCCGCGGGTCGCGGCGTCGGTCGCCTCGGTGGCCCACGGCAGCGTCGCGCGGTGCGCGTGCTCGGTGACCAGCTCCTCGAGCCGGCGCTCGGACCCGCGCGCCGGGTCGGCGAAGCACACCTTCACGATCCGTTCGGCCTTGTCGCGCAGCGGCTCCGCGGCCAGTGCGCGGCGGGCGCCACGCCCGAGCAGCGGCACCATCGCCAGCGCCATCCGCGGGTCGGAGAGCCGGCGCGGGTCCGGGCGCAGGTCCGGCATCGCCGGGGAGATCAGCGTCAGCGACCGGACCAGCTCCGGACGGCGGGCGGCGATCGTCATGCTGATCAGCCCGCCGAGGGAGTTGCCGACCAGGTGCACCGGGCCGCCGCCGCGCCCGTCGCGGGCACACTGCTCCCGTCGTCCGGCCAGCCAGCACAGCAGCGCGTCCGTCATGCCGTCCGGGGTGAAGTCGCGCGCCGCCGTCGGCTCGGACAGGCCGAACCCGGGCAGGTCGACCGCCAGGCCGGGTGCGCGCGTGCCGAGCAGGCCCGCGAGGTCGGTCCAGTTGGTCGCCGAACCGGCCAGGCCGTGCACGTAGACGGCCTCGGTGTCGCCCTCGCCCGGGCTCTCGCGCACGTGCAGCGACACCCCGCCCGCGGTGACCGTGCGCCCCGGCCACGGCGCCCGGTCCACCGGCAGTTCGCCGAGCGTCGCGGGGTCGGCGAGGGGCGCGTCCGGCGCCGGCACCGGCCCGGTGACGGGTGGCTGAACGGGGAGCGACGTGCCGGCGACCATCCCACCAGGATGACGTGTCGGCGACGGCGACGCCCACCCCCGTGATCCGCGACCCCGGCCCCGGGCACGCGTGGTCACCGTGCGTCCCGACACGCCCACGGAGCGCAACGGGATCGCCGGTCACGCGTTGTACCCGACGGGACGGACGGTCGCCGCACACCGGCACGGGAGGACGCATGAGGCGGATCGCGGGGTCGGCCGGCGCCCGGCTGGCCGGGTTCGGCGCCGCGTCGGTGCTCGTGTTCACCGGCGCCTGGACCGCGGGCGGTGCGGTCGGCGCCCTCACCGCGGGTGCCCGGGAACCGGCCGGCGAGGAGCAGGCGCTGCCGGCCCGGCAGGCGTCGTCGGTGGCGGACGCGGAGCCGGGCGGGGTCCTGAGCACCACCGCCGGCTACACGCTGTCCCCCACCCGGCTGGTCTATCCGTGGCGGGAGGCGACCGAGGTCGAGTTCACCGTCACCGGGTCCGACGGGCTGCCGGTGACCCGCTTCGACGACCCCGGGGACGGGCGCCCGGAGCTGGACGTCGCCGTCGTCCGCCGCGACGTCGCCGGCTACACCCGGCTGCGCGCGACCCGGGGCCCGGACGGGATCTGGCGGGCCCCGATGACCTTCCCCGGCGAGGGCGTCTGGCGGCTCTACGCCGGTTTCACCCCGACCGGCGGGCCCCGCGTCGACCTGGGCGCCGACGTGCACGTCCCGGGCCCCTACGGGGCCTTCCAGTTCCCGCGGGAGAACCGGTCGGGCAGCTGCGGCCACGGCGACCAGCAGGTCCGGGTCGACGGTGCGCTGCTGCCGGGCGGCCGGTCGCGGCTGTTCGTCACCGCGGCCCGCGACGGCGCCCCGGTCACCGACCTCGAACCCGTCGACGGCGGCGCGTTCGGGCGGATGACCGCCGTGCGGCAGGGCGACCTGGCCCGCTTCCCGGTCCGGCCCGAGGTCACCGGGGCCGGGCCGCAGGACCGGGCAGGCCCGGGCATCGCGTTCACCGCGTCGGTGCCCGCCGCCGGCAGCTACCGGCTGTTCCTGGACTACCGCTCCGGCGGCGAGCTGCGCTCCTGCGAGTTCACCCTGCCGACCGCCGCGGGGAGCTGAGCCGGTGCTCCGTTCCCCGCTCGTCCCGGCGGCGGTCGCCGCCGGCCTGGCGCTGCTGCTGCCGGCCCTCGCCGCGGTCGTGCCCCTCCTCTTCCCGATCGGTCTGCCCCCGACAGCGGCGGCCGTGCTGAGGGCGGTGGGCGTGGCGGCGGCCGTGGTGGTCGTCGCCGGGGCCGGGTGGGACGGCCACCGGCGCGCGGTTCACGCGCTGCGCGCGGGTGCGGTGACCGCCGACGCCGGCGTCTCCCTCGCGACCCTCCCGGCCCTCGCCTGGTCGGTCCCGGCCCTGCTCGCCCCGGCCGCCGTCCCCGGCCCGGACGCCGCACCCGGACCCCTCACGCTGCTCGGCGGGCCGGCGCTGCTGCCGGGCACCGCGGCCGTGCTGACCGTGGTCGCGATCGTCGTGCAGCGCACCGGTCGCGAGCCCCGCGGGGCCGGCACGACCCGGGAGTGGGTCCGGCCGGGAGGTCGGCGGAACCCGGGGCAGGACGCCCTGGGCTCCGCCGCCGACCGGTGGAGCGCCCGGATCGTCCCGGCGGCCGCGCTGGCCGCCCTCGCCGTGACCGGGTTCCACGTGGGTGCCGGCGCCGGGTGGACGACGGCGGTCCCGGCCGGGATCGCCGTGCTGCTCGCGGCCTGCCCGGTCGCGCTGCTCGCCGCCGTACCGGCCGCCGTGCGGGCCGCGGACCGGGCGGGCGGCCCGGACGTGCGCCTCCCGCTCCCGGCGCCGGGCGGGACCGGGCACCCGGCCGGACCGGGACCGTTCCCGCACCGGGGACGGCCGGTCGCCGGGGCTCGCGCCGACGGCGGACGCGCCGGCCACGAGCCCGCCGTCGCACGCCGGTACGCGCCCGCGGCGCCCGCCGGACCGGCCGTCCCCCGGGCCGGGCACCGGCCGGCAGTCCCCGCGTCCGCCGGCGTTCCCGCCCGGTTCGACCCGGTCGGCTGGACCGACCCGACCGGCGGGCCCCGCCCGGCGGAACGGGTGGACACCGTCGCCCTCGCCGGACCGGACGTGCTCACCGGCACCGCACCGGGCCCGGTCGCCGTACATCCCGCACGCGGTGAGGATCCGGCGACGGTGCTGCGGCTGGCCGGATCGGTCGCGGCCGCGGCCCGGCCGGGTTCCGACCTCGCCCCGCTCGCCCGGGCGCTGGCCGAGGTGGCACCCGGCGAGCTCCCGGAGGTCGCCGAGGCCGACGAGCAGCCCGGGCTGGGCATGTCGGGGCTGGTGGCCGAGCTGGTGGCGGCAGCGCCTCGGCCGGGCGGGCGGGCCGACGGCGACGCCGCGACGGCGGGGACCGCGGTCGGCGTGACGGACCGGACCCGCGCCACGATCGTCGCGCACGCCGTGCTGCTCGGCTCCCCGGACTGGCTGCTCGAGCACGGCATCCGGCTGCCCGCGGGGATCGCAGCCGACCGGGAACGTGCCGAGGCCCACGGCCGCGCGGTCGTCGCCGTCGCCTGGGACGGGGCCGCCCGCGCCGTCCTCGCGCTCACCCGTGCCCCGCACCCGGACGCCGCGGCCGGGGTGGCGGCGCTGCGGGCCGCCGGGATCGAACCGGTGTTCCTGAGCCCCGACGAGGACGGTGCCGCCCGCGCGCTCGCCGCGGCCGCCGGCCTGGACCCGGCCGACCCGGACGCCGTGCGGCCGGGGCTGGACGCCGCGGGCCGCGCCGCGGCCGTCGCCGGGTTGCGGGTGCGGGGCCGGACCGTCGCGGTCGCGGCCGAGCCGGGGAGCGACGCCGCGGCGCTGACCGGCGCGGATCTCGCGATCCGGCTCGTCCCGCACGGGTCCGTCCCGAGCGCGGCCCCGGCTACGGCCCCGGCTCCAGCTACGGCGCCGGCTTCGACTCCGGCTTCGGCTTCGGCTTCGGCTTCGACTCCGGCTTCGACTCCGGCTTCGACTCCGGCCACGGCCACGGCCACGAACGGCTCGGCCGACCCGGTGGACTCGGTGGACCCGACGGACCCGATGAACCCAGCGGACCCGGGCACCCCGGACGATCCGGTCGCCCCGCTTCCGGTCGCCCCGACCGGATCGGCGAGGATCGTCGTCCGGGGCGGTCCCGCCGAGGTGGCCGTGGCCCTCGTGCTGGCCCGCCGGGCCCGCGCGCACGCCCGCACGGGGGTGCTCGGGGCGCTCGGCATCGCCGCGCTCGCGACCGTGGCCGCGGTGGCCGGGGCACCCGGCCCGCTGGTCGCCGCGGTGCCCGTGCTGGCCGCCGTCGCGCTGCGTGCGCGGCGGCTGTAGCCAGGCACCGGAGTCCGCTCGCCGGGCGGCGCGGCGCCCCGCTCACGGAGTGTTCGAATTCCCGGTTACCTGCGGGTAGGGTGACCCCACACCGGGTGAAAGGTAGGGGGCCGATGACCGGAACCGCCACGCCGCGGGGCGCACGACTGTCCCGTGGGGCGCGGCGCGCGCAACTGTTGCTTGCCGCTCGCGACGTCTTCGCCGACCAGGGCTATCACGCCGCCGCGATGGACGACATCGCCGAGCGGGCCGGGGTCAGCAAGCCGGTGCTCTACCAGCACTTCCCCGGGAAGCTGGAGCTGTACCAGGCGCTGCTCACGACGTACGCGGAAGAGCTCGTCGAGCGGGTCTCCGGGGCCATCGACCGCACCCAGGACAACAAGGAACGGGTGCAGGCCGCCGTCGCGGCCTACTTCGACTTCGTGGCCGGCGAGGGCCGCGCCTACCGCCTGGTGTTCGAGTCGGACCTGCGCGGCGACGCCGAGGCCGCCGCCCTCGTCGAGAGCGCGCTGGACCGCTGCATCGACGCGGTCGCGGGTGCGGTGACCACCGACGCCGGCCTGGACCACGACCGGGCACGCCTGCTCGCCGTCGGTCTCGTGGGGCTCAGCCAGGTGGGGGCCCAGTACTGGCTGGACTCCGAGCAGCGGGTGCCCCGCGACGAGGCCGTCGCCCTCATGGCCTCGCTGGCCTGGCGCGGCATCGCCGGGTTCCCCAAGCTGAACGACAACCCCGAGGATCCCGGGAGCACGGGAAGCACCGAGCAGGGGGCCTGAGCGCTCCGCACGACGGTCCGGCGCCGGTCCCCTGGGTCGCCGGCGCCCCGGGCGGCGTTCAGGCCGCGGGGGCGACGACGGCGTGGCGCACCAGTGCGGCGATCCGGGCCGCGACGCCGCCGACGCGCTCGACCGGGAGCATGTGCCCCGCGTCGGGGAACACCGTGAGCCCTGCCCGCGGGAGCCGGTCCCGGATCCGGCGGGCGAAGCGGGGCGGGGTGAGCCGGTCGCGGGAGCCGACCATGATCTCGACCGGGCGCCCGTCGAACGTCGCGAGCGCCTCGTCGCGCTCGTGCTCGGTCAGGGTCGGGGTGAATCCGGAGATCGTCGTCGGGCGGCAGCCGGCGATCGCCGCACACGTCGTGCGCACCGCCAGCGGGTCCGGGTGCCGGCCCAGCAACAGCGGCTGCAGACCCGCCCGCAGCAGCGCGGGCCGGGCGGTGAGCGAGCGCCGGTCGGTCCACAGCGCGCTCGTCGTCAGCCGGTCCTTGCCGGTCAGGAACATCGTGGCGGGCAGCCCGGACATGCCGAGCGTGGCGGCGGCGCCGAGCCCGCCGCTGGCCGTCGCGACGAGCGCCACCCCGCTCACCCGGGACCGCACCAGCTCCGGATGGCGCTGCGCGAGCGTCATCGTCGTCATGCCGCCCATCGAGTGCCCGGCGATCACCAGCGGTCCGGAGGGGACGAGCTGCTCGATCACCTCGGCCATGTCGTCGGCGAGCCGGTCGAGGGTCTTGTCCGCGTCCGGGGTGTCGTCGGACCGGCCGTGCGCGCGATGGTCGTAGCGGATCACCCGCGCCGGCGGGCTCCCGGCGGCACCCCCGGAGCCGACGGCGAGCGCGTCGGCGACGGGGGCCCAGCAGCGCTCGTCGAGCGTCCAGCCGTGCGCCAGCAGCACCGTCACCGGCGCGGACGGCGGACCGGACTCGCACACGTGCAACCCGGTTCCGTCCCGGGTGACGATCCGCTCCGCCGATCGACGCTCTGTTCCGGGCACCGCATCCTCCTTGCCGTTACCGTCGGTAACGGTTACCACTGGTAACGTGCCGCAGGTGCAGAGGGATGTCAAGCCGGACGCGCGCTCGCGCCGCCGGGAGGAACGCCGGACCGAGATGGTCGAGGCGGCCGTCGAGGCGATCCGCGAGCACGGGCCCGGCGTGTCGGTCGCGCAGATCGCCGCCGCGGCCGGCATCACGAAGCCGGTGCTCTACCGGCACTTCACCGACCGTGCGGACCTGCAGCGCGCCGTCGGCGAGCGGGCCGCGGACATGCTCATGGAACGGATCTACCCAGTCCTCGCCGTCGAGGCCGAGCCGGTCGAGCACGTCGCCGCCGTGATCGACGCGTTCCTCGGCGGGATCGAGGACGAGCCGCAGCTCTACCGCTTCGTCGTGGCCAACCCGGCCGAGCCGGCCCCCGGTGCGGAGATCGTCGAGGACGTCCAGGGGCGGATCGCCGCGCTGCTGGCCACCCTGATCGGCGAGCGGCTGCGCGCCGAGGGACGCGACTCCGGCGGCGCCGAGGCCTGGGCGCGCGGACTGATCGGGATGGTGCAGTCGGCGGGCGAGTGGTGGCTGGACCGGCGCACGATGAGCCGCGAGTCGCTCACCGGCTACCTGTCCGCGCTGATCTGGGGCGGGATCGCCGGGGTCGCCGGGCTCGACGCGCCGGGGGCCGACGCCGAGGTCCTGCGGCTGTTCCCGGTCCCGGACCCGCCGGCCGGGACCGCTGCCGGCACCCCACCGGCCCGGTAGCGCCGGGTTCCGGACCGAGGCGCAAACGGCGCCGGGCCCGTCCCCGCGATGGGGGCCGGGCCCGGCGCCGTCGTCCTGCGCGGTCAGCCGCCCAGGCCGAACCCGACCTTGCGCTCCTCGGCCGGGCCGATCTCCACGTAGGCGATCCGCGCGACCGGCACGACGAACCGGTTGCCCTGGTCGTCGGTGAGGTTCAGCAGCCCGTCGTCGGACTTCATCGCCCCGCTCACCAGCTGGGCCACCTCGTCCGGCGTGCTGTCACTGGACACCACGAGCTCCCGCGGGGTCTCCGCGATGCCGATCTTGACCTTCACCGGTGGACCTCCCGATCCATCACCTCATGCTTCTTGCCGGCGCCAGGTTAGTCGAGATCGGCTCAGGACAGCCCGAGCCTGCCCATCCGTTTGCCGTGTGCCGACTGCACCGTCTTGATCAGCCCGGCGACGCCGCCCTTCTCGCCGGAGCCGAGCACGATGAACTCGGCCAGCTCGTCGCGCTCGGCGACGACCCGCTGGGCGTGCGTGACGGCCTCACCCAGCAGCCGTCGCCCCCACAGGGCCAGGCGGTCGCGCTGGGCCGGGTTGGCCGCGCAGGCGGCCCGGACCTCGCGCTCGGCGAAGGCCGAGTGCCCGGTGTCGGCGAGCACCCTGCGGACGAGCTCCCCCGTCCCGGGGTCGACCCAGCCCGCGACCTCGCGGTAGAAGTCGGCACCGAGGCCGTCCCCGAGGTAGGCCTTGACCAGCGACTCCAGCCAGCTCCGCGGGGCGGTGGAGGCGTGGTAGCTGTCGATGAGCGCCACGAACGGTGCCATCGCGTCGGCGATCGCGACGCCGGAGCCGCCGAGGTACTCCTCGATGAGGCGGAAGTGACCGATCTCCGCGGCGGCCATCGTGGACAGCTGCGCCCGGCCGGCCAGGGTCGGCGCGGCCCGGGCGTCCTCGGCGAGCCGGTCGAACGCCGAGAGCTCGCCGTAGGCGAGCACGCCCAGCAGCTCGACGGTCGCCGGGGCCGGCCCGCCGGCTTCGGTGCTCATGGGCGTCACCTTAACCGGGCCGGCCGGGCCGCCCCGGCGGCGCCGATCCAGACGGCCCCGGTGGCCCGGCGAGCACCGACGCGAGCCATCTCACCGTGCACCACCCGGTCGCGCGGATCGTGCGATCGGGTCTCGCCGGGTACCATGCGGTCAGCGCGTCGCCGTGTGGAGGCCGACGTGCCCACCGCGCGGGAACCGGGTAACGGGGCGGGCGGCCCTCGAAGCGGCCGTACCACGTCTCACCGGAGCCCGCACCCGACCTGGTGCGCGCAGCGCCTCGGCGGCTCTCCCGCCCGGTCCCCCGACGGACCCGGTGCCGGTCGACGAGCCACGCCACGGCTCCTGTGCGCGGAGAGAGGCGATCACCCTGTCCGTTTCCGAGAGCACCCCCGAGAACCCGCCCGAAGCCGACCCGGGCTTCGAGGCCACCGGCATCACCCCCGTGGACGCCCCGTCCGGCTCCCCCGCCCCCGCCGAGGGCGACAAGCTCCCCCCGACGTTCGCCGAGCTCGGCGTCCGTGACGAGATCGTCTCCGCGCTCGCGGAGAACGACATCGTCCGCACGTTCGCGATCCAGGAGCTGACCCTGCCGCTGGCCCTCGACGGCGAGGACGTCATCGGCCAGGCCCGCACGGGCACCGGCAAGACCCTGGGCTTCGGTGTGCCGCTGCTGCAGCGGATCACCCCGCCCGGCGAGCAGCCGGCCGCCACCTCCGAGGGCGAGGCCGCCGACCGTTCCAAGGACGTGCCGCAGGCGCTGGTCGTCGTCCCCACCCGCGAGCTGTGCGTGCAGGTCGCGCGGGACATCGCCGCGGCGGGCAAGAACCTCGGCGTGCGCGTCGTGGCGATCTACGGCGGGCGCGCCTACGAGCCGCAGCTCGAGGCGCTGCGCAAGGGCGTCGACATCGTCGTGGGCACCCCGGGCCGGCTGCTCGACCTGGCCGAGCAGCGGCACCTGGTCCTCGGCCGGGTCAAGGCGCTCGTCCTCGACGAGGCCGACGAGATGCTCGACCTGGGCTTCCTGCCCGACGTCGAGCGGATCCTGCGGATGCTGCCCGAGCAGCGGCACACGATGCTGTTCTCGGCCACCATGCCCGGCCCGATCGTGCAGCTGTCCCGCGCGTTCCTGACCCGTCCGACCCACATCCGTGCCGAGGAGTCCGACCAGGGCTCCATCCACGAGCGGACCCGCCAGCTCGTCTACCGGGCGCACGCCATGGACAAGGTCGAGCTGGTCACCCGGGTGCTGCAGGCCAAGGACCGCGGCCTGACGATGATCTTCGCCCGGACCAAGCGGACCGTCCAGCGGGTGGCCGACGACCTGGCCGAGCGCGGTTTCGCCGCGGCTGCGGTGCACGGCGACCTGGGCCAGGGCGCCCGCGAGCAGGCGCTGCGCGCGTTCCGTTCGGAGAAGGTCGACGTGCTCGTCGCGACGGACGTCGCGGCCCGGGGCATCGACGTCACCGGCGTGACGCACGTCATCAACTACCAGTGCCCGGAGGACGCGAAGACCTACGTGCACCGGATCGGCCGCACCGGCCGTGCCGGGCGCGAGGGCGTCGCGGTCACGCTCGTCGACTGGGACGAGATGCCGCGCTGGAAGCTGATCTCCGACGACCTGAACCTGGGGATCGACGAGCCGGTCGAGACCTACTCGACGTCGGACCACCTCTACGCCGACCTGGAGATCCCGGCCGACGCCTCCGGCCGGCTGCCGCTGTCCGCGCGGACCCGCGCCGGGCTGGAGGCCGAGTACATCGACTCCGAGGGCGACCACCAGGGCTCGCGCAAGCCGCGTGCCGGCCGCCCGGCCCGCGGCGGCGGTGACACCCGCACCGAGGACAGCCGTCGTCCGCGCCGCCGGGCCCGCACCCGGACCCGTGGCGGGGTCGCGGTCGACGCCGGGGCCGGCACGTCCGCCGCCGCGAGCGCGGCCGACGGCGGTGCCGCCCCGCAGAACGGCCCCTCCTCCGACGGCGGTCCCGGGGACGGCTCCGGCGCGGGTGACGCGGCGGCCAAGCCGCGCCGCCGCCGGCGCCGGGGTGGCTCGCGGCGCCGCTCGGGCGGTGGCGACGGGTCCACCGGCGACGCCGACGCCGCCGCCAGCTGACGATCGCCCCCCGCGTGCTGCGGTCGCGGGAGCTGCGGCCCGGCCGAGGAGCCGGGCCGCGGGTACCGGCCGAACGACGACACCGCGGCGACCGCCTGGTCGCCGCGGTGCTCGTTCTGCTGCTCGGCGGCGCGGCGCTGCTGTACGGGCTGCAGAGCCCGGCGGCGAACACCGAGTCCGTCACCGCGCCGGGCGACCCCACCCCACCGCCGCCCGCGGAGGCCGTACCGGCCGGTTTCACCGCGCTGTGGCGGGCCCCGAGCCCGGCCACGCCCGTCCCCCTGGTCGCCGGGGCCGGCGTCGTCGTCGCCGAGGGCTCCCGGGTGTCCGGCCGCGACGCCACCACGGGCGCGGAGCGATGGAGCTACACCCGCGACCTGCCGTTGTGCACCACCGGCGTCGCCGACGGCCGGGTGCTGGCGCTCTACCGCAACGACCAGTACTGCTCGGAGCTGACCACGCTCGGCCCGGACACCGGCGAGCGCGGACCGACCCGGACCCTCGACGCACGCCCCGGCACCCGGCTGATCGGTCAGGACCCGGTGCTGGCCACCGGTGAGGACTACGTCGAGACCTTCCGCTCCGACCTGGTCCGCACGGCCGAGTACGGCACCGTCCGCGCCCCCGAGGAGCCCGGTGACCAGCCACGGACCGGGTGCACCTTCAGCTCCTTCGCCGCCGCCCGGGACCGGGCCGGCGTGCTCGAGCGCTGCCCCGGCGAGGCCACCGAACGCCTCTCGGTGCTCCGGCCCAGTGGTTCCGACGGCGACCAGCCCGCCTTCGACTCGTCGGCCGAGATCGGCACCGAGGGCGCGCAGCTGATCGCGGTGTCCGCCGAGCGCTCCGCGGTGCTGCTCCCGGGGGTCCCGCGCCTCGCCCTCGTCGACCGCGCAGGCCGCAGGATCGGCGAGTTCCCGGTCGAGGCGGGTGCGCAGATCAGCGTCCCGGCCGACGGCGTGGCACGGACGTCGTCCGACGAGGGCACCCGCTACTGGTGGACCGGGGGCGCGACGGTCGCCCTGGACAGCAGCACCCTGGAGCCGCGCTGGTCGGTGCCCGGTACGTCCGGGCCCGGGACCCGCTACGGCGACCGGCTGCTGGTCCCGGTGCCCGGCGGCCTCGCCGACGTCGACCCGCGGACCGGGGCCGTCGGCCGCACCGTGCCCGTCGACCGCGGGACCTGGACCGGGCCGGTCCAGGTCCGGGCGCAGGGTGGGCTCCTGGTGGAGCTGCGCGGCGAGGAGATCGTGGTGCTCGGCCCGGGCCGGCCATCGCCATAGGACCTCCGTCCCGGTGTCGCCGTTCCCCGTGTCGTTGCCGGCGTTGCCTTAGTGTCCTCGACACTAGTATCGTCGACACTATGACCCAGCGGTCCGGCCTCGCGCTCGCCGTGCTGTCCCTGCTCAGCGAGGAGCCCATGCATCCGTACCGGATGCAGCAGCTCATCCGCGAGCGGGGCAAGGACGCCGTCGTCAACGTCGGGCAGCGGTCACAGCTCTACAAGACCATCGACCGTCTCGCGCGCGACGGCCTCATCACCGAGCACACGACCGAGCGGGAGACCGCCCGCCCGGAACGCACCCTGTACACGGTCACCGACGACGGGCGCGAGACCGCGGCCGACTGGATCCGGGAGATGCTGGCCGCGCCGCGACCGGAGTTCCCCGAGTTCGTCGTGGCACTCGCCCACATCGCCCAGCTCGCACCGGAGGACGCGGCACGAGCGATGGAGTCCCGGTTGGACGCGCTCCGCCGCCGGCTCGCGGCGACCCGGGCGAGCCACGGGGCGGTCGTCGAGCTCCTCCCCCGCATCGTGCTCGTCGAGGCGGAGTACCAGATCACCGTGCTCGAGGCCGAGACCTCCTGGGTCGCCGCGCTCGTCGACGACGTCCGCGCCGGGCGGCTGACCTGGAGCCACGAGGAGCTGCGGCGTCTCGCCGAGACGCTGAACCGCACCGGCGGCTGACCGCCGCCGCGCACCACCTGCACGCACGGCCGTCGCGGCCCGTCCGCCCCGGTCGCGACCACCCCTGCCGCACGAGGTCCGTCATGCCCGCACGCCCCCTCCGAGTCATCGTCGCCGGCGCCGGTACCGGTGGCCTCTGCCTGGCGCAGGGCCTGCGCCAGGCCGGGATCGACGTCGTCGTGCTGGAACGCGACGACGGACCGCGGACTGCAGGCCTGCGCGGCTACCGGGTCGGGATCTCCCCGAACGGTGCCCGCGCGCTGCGCAGCTGCCTGCCGCCCGACCTGTACGCGGTGTTCGAGGCGAGTACCGGCGAACCCTACGAGCGGTTCCTGATGTCCACCGAGCGCTACCGGGAGCTGCTGGCGATCCGGGCGGCCGAGCTGCCCGGCGGCGGCGCCGACGAGCACAACGTCAGCCGGGCGACGCTGCGCCAGGTGCTGCTCACCGGCATCGAGGACGCCGTGCACTGGGGACGACCGGTCGGCCGCTTCGAGATCCGGCCGGACGGCACCGTCGCGGTGTTCGCCGACGGGGGCGACCCGGTCACCGGCGACCTGCTGGTCGGCGCGGACGGTGCGGGCTCCCCGGTGCGCCGGCGCTGGGCGCCCACCGCCGGGCACACCTCCACCGGGCTGGTCGCCCTCGGCGCCAAGGCGCCGCTGGACGAGCGGACGACCACCCTGCTGCCGGACGGAGGCGCGCCGGGGATGGCGCTGCTGTTCGACCGGCGCGGTGGCCTGGGCATCACCCATGTCATGCGGATGCGGTGGGACGACGACCGCGTGCCCCGGCCGGGGATCGCTCCGGAGCACGCCGCCGCGCTGCGGGGGTGGCGCGGGCTGGCGGCGGATCCGACGACCGACTTCGTGTCCTGGGGGGTGACCGCCTCGCGGAGCCTGTTCGCCTCGGGGCTGCCGGCCCGTGCCGACGGCTCTGCTCTGCTCACCCATGCGCACCGGCTCACCGACGGCTGGGACCCGCGCTGGCACGCCTTGCTCGACCGGTCCGACCCGGCCTCGGCGATCCTGATCGACATCCGGACCTCGGACCCGCTGCCGGAGTGGGAACCCGGCCCGGTCACCCTGCTCGGCGACGCCGCGCACACGATGACCCCCGGGCGTGGCGCCGGGGCGAACACCGCGCTGCGGGACGCCCGCGAGCTCTGCGAACGCCTCGTCCGGGTCCGCGACGGGGAGCAGGGCCTGTACGCCGCCGTCGGCGAGTACGAGGCGCTGATGCGGCGCTACTCGGCGGCCGCGGTCCGGGAGTCGCTGGAGTTCATGAACGACGACGACGCCCGGCGCGGCCCGGTCACCCGGGCGTTCCGTTCGGCCGCGCAGCGGACCGGGATGCGGCTGGTCAACCGGGTGCCCGCGCTGCGCAGGCGGGCGGCGCACGGCATGCAGCGGGTGCGCGACTCGGAACTCGCCTGACTAGAGGAACCAGCCCAGGCCGACCACGAGGGCGGCGATCCCGACGACGCCGAGGGCGGCGAGGGTCCCGGTGCGGTCGCCGCGGCGGTCGGCGATCACCTGCCCGACCACGGCGGCGGCCGCCGCGGCGAGATGTGCCGTCAGGTCCCCGGCCCCGGGGCCGGGCACACCGCTGCGGCCGGCGAACCACGCGACGACGACGAGCCCGAGCGCGAGTACGACGACCCCACCGGCCAGCACGCCGCTCAGCCCGCGCAGCACCCGGCCGGCACCCGAGGGTCGGGCCGCCGGGTTCGGGGATCCGGCGGGCCGCGCGCCGCGGCGACCCCCGCGGCGCCCCCCGGCCTGCGGGCGGGCGGCGGGATGGTCGCTCCGCCGGGCGGCGGGATGGTCACCCAGCCGGGCGGCGGGGTGGTCGCCCTGCCGGTCACCGCGCCGGGACCCAGGCTGCTCGCCCTGCCGGTCACCGCGCCGGGACCCGGGATGCTCGCCCTGCCGGGCCACGGGACGTTCGCGCCGGGTGTGCCGGTCCGCGCGCGCGTCCCCGTCGCCGGACAGCCCCCGCCGTGATCCGGCCGCGTCCGGTCGGCCGCCGGGACCGGCACCGGCCTGTGCGGCACCACCCTGAGCAGCGTCTCCCTGCGCGGGGCCGCCCCGAGCAGGACCGTCCCCGGCGGAGCGCCCCTGAGCAGCGCCTCCCTGGCCAGGAGCACCCCGGCCGACACTGTCCCGGGCGGCACGGCCCTGGGCAGCGCCACCGGGACCGGCACCGCCCGGCCCCGCGACACTGCGCCGGGCGTCACCGGGCCCGGCGGCCGGGCCCGGTGCGGCACGGGCGGTCCGGTGGTCCGGCGCGGGGCGTCCGGGCACGGCGCCACCCGGGCCGCGGCCCTCCGGCCCCGGGACCGCGTCGCGTCCGGCGGGCCCGCCCGGCGGGCGGCGCGGCGGGGCGTTGCGGGTCGGCGTGGTCGGCGGCTCGGGCGGGTTCCCGCCCGGCAGCGGCGAGCCCCGGGCGGGGCGCCGGGCCGGGCCGGGGCGGGCGCGGGGGTCCGGGTCGGGCGCTCCGCGGGGGTCGGGGTGGTCGGGTCCGGTGGTCACGGGGCCAGCAGGTCCCACGGGCGCGGCTCGGGCACGGCCGCGCGGCCCTCCGGGCAGTGCCTGCGCACCGGGCAGGTCCCGCACTGCGTACCGGTGCGCACCGGGAACAGCGCCTGCGGGTCCCCACCGGCCGACAGCGCGGCGCTCGCCCCGGCCGCGGCGGCCGCGGTCCGCTCCGCCGCCGCGACGTGCGCCCGCAGCGAGTCGTCGTCGTGCACCCAGCCGGCGACGGTCCCGCTCGGGACGTGGTGCAGCTCCACCCGCCGGCACGGGCGACGGAAGACGTGCGCCGCGGCGACGGCGTAGAGCGCGAGCTGACGCGAGTCACGGGCGTCCGTGTCGGACGGGACCCGGCGGCCGGTCTTGAAGTCGACGACGGTCAGGCCGTCGCTGCCGGCCCCGCGGTCGCTGCCGGCCCCGCCGTCGCCAACGCCCAGGCCGGCGCCGTCGTCGAGCCGGTCGACCCGGCCCTCGACGAGCAGCTCCCCGACGGGTGCGCTCAGCCGGCGTTCGACCGCGACCGCCTCGTTCCGCCCGGCCGGGCCCTCGGCCGCCGCGGCCAGCCAGTCCTGGGCGCGCTCGCGGTAGCGGGCGGCCTGCGCGGCGTCGGCGAACCCCTCGTCCGACCAGTGCCGCCCGACCAGCGCGGCCGCCGCGGCCGGGGTGCGCCGGTCTGCGGGCAGCTCGGCCAGCGCACGCAGCGCGAGGTGCACGACGGCACCGAGCGTGGTGTGCGCGAACGCCCCGCCCCGGGACGGCGCCGGCCGGTCGACGTGCAGCATCCGGTAGCGCCGCGGGCAGGCGTCCCAGGTGTCGAGGCGGGCGGGCGTCACCCGGTGCAGCGCGGTCGCGCCGAAGTCCGGGTCCAGCAGGTCCAGGCCGAGCTGGCCGTCCGGGTACCCGGTGGCGGGAGGGGTCCGGGCCATTCGCCCACGGTACAGCGACCCCGGTCGCCCTCCGTCGATCGCCCGTCACCCCGTCGGCGGGTGCCCGCCCTCGACGACCGGGACGCCGCGGGCCCGGCCGGTGAGCGCCGCGTAGACGTCGGGATCGGTGGTCTCCTCGGCGAACGGGGTGGTCTTGTTCGTGCCGTGGTAGTCGCTCGACCCGGTGGTGAGCAGCCCGTGCTCGCCGGCGAGGCGACGCAGCAGCTCTCGGTCCTCCGGAACGTGGTTCGGGTGGTCGACCTCGATCCCGTCGAGGCCGCGCCCGGCCAGGTCGACCAGCACCGACGGGTCGACCACCCGGCCGCGGACCCGGGCCAGCGGGTGCGCGAACACCGACACCCCACCGGCGGCGGCGATCATCTCGACGGCCGCCTCGACGGGGGTGTCGGCGCGCGGCACGTAGTACGGGCTGTCGTTGTGCAGCAGCTCGGCGAACGCGGCGTCGACCGACGCGACGACCCCGGCGGCGACCAGCGCACGCGCCAGGTGCGGGCGGCCCGCGCTGCCGCCCTCGGGCAGGTGCGCGAAGACGGTCCCGGCATCGACCGGGTACCCGTCAGCGGCCATCGCGCCGATCATGCGGTGCAGCCGCTGGACCCGCTCCTCCCGCAGCCGTTCCTGCTCGGCGACGATCGCCTCGTGCTGCGGGTCGAACAGGTAGCCGAGCAGGTGCACCGAGCAGCGGGGCTCGCCGTCGCGCCCGGTCGGGCTCAGGCAGGAGAACTCGGCACCGCGCACCAGCGCCAGCCCGGGCGGGCAGGCCGCGACGGCCTCGTCCCAGCCGTGCGTGGTGTCGTGGTCGGTGATCGCGACGACGTCGAGCCCGGCGGCGACCGCCGCGCGGACCAGCCCGGCCGGGCTGTCGGTGCCGTCGGAGGCGGTCGAGTGGGCGTGCAGGTCGATCACAGGCCGGGACACGTCGCCGACCCTAGTGCCGTGTGCTCCCGCAGCGCCGTCCGGCTCAGCGGCGCCAGCGGGGTTTGGCCAGCATCCCGGTGGCCCGGGTCTTGCCCTTCTCCCCGAACACGAGCTCGGAGAGCGCCTCGTAGATCTCCTCCGGGCGCGGCATGTAGTCGATCTCGTTGAGCGCCTGGATCTGACCGGCCGACTCCACGACCATCGTGCCGTAGCCGAGCAGGCGACCGGACAGCGTCCGGCGGAACGTCAGGTCGGTGACCTTGCCCAGCGGCATCATGCCGACGTTGTGCGTGATGATCCCCTGGGCGATCATCACGCGCTTGTCGGTGATCACGATGCGCTCGATCCACCACAGGATGGTCAGCGCGGTGAACCGCAGCACCGCGACCACCACCAGGTAGAAGGCCAGGTTGTCGATCAGCACGGCGACGGCCGGGTTCTCCGAGCCGTCCATGAACTGCTCGACGCCCATGACGACGAGGATGAACAGCGCCGTCTGGAGCATGTGCTTGGCCATCACGGCCCAGTGCTGGCGCACGCGGATGACCCGCCGCTCCGTGGGGAGCAGGTACTCGTCGATCTCCCGGGGCGCGAGCACGGAATCAGATCAACGACGTGACGAACGTCGAGACCGACTGAGCCGCGTCGTAGAGGATGTTGCCGACGTTCTGCACCGAGCCCGCCGCCGCTGTGGGCGCGGTCACGACCAGGAAGATACCCAGCGCCACAGCGACCAAGATGAGAATCTTGCGCACGTTACCCGTCACCCGTTCCGGCCCGTTGGGACTACCTCGTCATTGGTACCCCAGCCCGGCTGGCCCGGGGTACCGGCACCCAGGCAGCGTACCGTCATTCCGGATGACCGAAAGTAGCCGACACGTCCCCTGCGTGGGTGCAATCGTGTTTGACCCGGATGGCCGCTTGCTTCTGGTGCGCAGGGCCAACGAGCCGGGTCGCGGGCTCTGGTCGGTCCCCGGCGGCCGGGTCGAGCCCGGCGAGGACGAGCACGCCGCCGTCGTCCGCGAGCTGGCCGAGGAGACCGGCCTGACCGTCCGGCCGGGTCGGCTGGTCGGCGTCGTGCGGCGCGGCCCCTACCGGATCGCGGACTACCTGTGCGACACCGCTCCCGGCTCGGCGTCGGCGCCGCGGGCCGGGGACGACGCCGACGACGCCCGGTTCGTCGACCGGGCCGCGTACGCGGACCTGCCGGTCGTCGAGGGCCTCACCGAGACCCTCGACGGCTGGGGCTGCCTGCCCCGCTGCTGACCGCCCGCGCCGGGCCGGATCCACGGGTGCCGCGCCACCCGGGCGGCGGGTACACCGCACCGCCCACCCGGCGCAGCGAGTGAGCCGCGCCGGGGTGCGCGGTTCGCGTGTGAGGGACACACCGGCGCGCTCACCGCGCGCGGCGGTCGGGGCCGGCGGCGGCCGCTCAGACCTGCGGCGTGGGCCGGCCGGGCTGCTCGCCGCCGCGCGTGTCGCCGTAGGACCGCTTCGGCACCATCACCTTGCGCCGGAACGTGCACACGACGGTGCCGTCCTGCTTGTAGCCGCGGGTCTCGACGTACACGACCCCGCGGTCGTCCTTGGACTTCGACTCGGTCTTGTCCAGGACCTCGGTCTCGCCGTAGATCGTGTCGCCGTGGAAGGTCGGCTTCGTGTGCTTGAGCGACTCGACCTCGAGGTTGGCGATGGCCTTGCCGGAGACGTCCGGCACGGACATGCCGAGCAGCAGCGAGTAGATGTAGTTGCCGACGACGACGTTCTTGCCGAAGTCGGTCGTCTCACCCGCGTAGTGCGCATCCATGTGCAGCGGGTGGTGGTTCATCGTGAGGAGGCAGAACAGGTGGTCGTCGTACTCGGTGACCGTCTTGCCGGGCCAGTGCTTGTAGACCGCACCGACCTCGAACTCCTCGTAGTAGCGCCCGAACTGCACCGTTCACGCTCCCATCACGCTCTCGATCCGTTGCGGGGGTAATCTAACGGGCGGCCCGCCCGGAGCAGGGCGGCCCGGTTCACACGTGCGCGGTCGGGGATCTCACATTTCCGGCACACCGACGTTCCGGCACATCGACGTTCCGGCACACCGACGTTCCGGCACACCGCGTTCCGGAAACACCGGCGTGACACGAGCCGATACACCACACGGCCTGCAGGCCGTACGGACCCGAGGGCAGGGGAGGTGAGCGCGGTGTCGTCCGAGTCCCAGACACCGGTGAGCAGTACGTGCCGCCTCCCGCTGCTCCGTGCCCGGGGCGTGTTCCCGGGCTGATCCCGGCGGGAGGCGTGGCGCGAGTCCGGCGGCCGCCCCGACGGCCGCACGTCCTCGGTGCAGCACGCGTCACCCGGCTGCACCCGGCCGCCCACGGGAGGTCCACCGTGATGCCCTCGCTCTCCCAGCTCCGCCCCTCGATCCGCTCCGCCGGTCGCACCCGCCGCCGTGCCCAGCGCGCGGCCGGCACCGGGAGCGCCGCCCGGCTGCGGGTACCGCTGTCGGCCTACGTCGTCGACTGCGCGGTCTACGTCGACGGCGAGCGGCTGCCCGGGCGCTGGACGCACGAGGAGGCGATCGCCGAGGTCCGCGAGCGCGGCGACGGCTTCGCCTGGATCGGGCTGCACGAGCCCGACGACGAGCAGATCTCCGGTGTCGCCGAGACCTACGGGCTGCACGAGCTCGCCGTCGAGGACGCCGTGCACGCGCACAACCGGCCCAAGCTCGAGCGCTACGACGACACCCTGTTCATGGTGCTCAAGACCGTCCGCTACGTCGGTCACGCCGACCCGACGACCGCGAACGAGATCGTCGAGACCGGCGAGGTCATGGCGTTCGTCGGGCGCGACTTCGTCGTCACCGTCCGGCACGGCCGCCACACCGGCCTGCGTGAGGTGCGGCGCCGGCTCGAGGAGGACCCGGAGCAGCTGCGGCTGGGCCCGGCGGCGGTGCTGCACGGCATCGCCGACCACGTCGTCGACACCTACATCGAGGTGGTCCGCCAGATCGAGGACGACCTGGACGCCGTCGAGGCCGAGGTCTTCTCCCCGCGCTCGACGATGAACCCCGAGCAGATCTACGTCATGAAGCGCGAGATCCTCGACCTGCGCCGCTGCGTGATGCCGCTGGTCGGGCCGATGCGCAAGCTGTCGGAGGGCTACAGCTCGCTGGTGCCGCACGAGGTGCGCTCGTACTTCCGCGACGTCGACGACCACCTGGGCGGGGTCGCCGAGCAGGTCGCCGGGTTCAACGAGCTGCTGACCACGCTGGTCGACGCGGTACTCGCGAAGATCAGCATGCGGCAGAACAACGACATGCGGAAGATCACCGCCTACGCCGGCCTGATCTCGGTGCCGACGATGATCGCCGGGGTCTACGGCATGAACTTCGACATCATGCCCGAGCTGCACTGGGACTACGGCTACCCGATGGTGCTGCTGGTCATCGCGACCATCTGCGGGCTGCTGTACCGCAACTTCCGGCGCAACGGCTGGCTGTGACGGCTGGTTGTGACGGCTCGGCAGGCTCAGACCTGCCGGTTGCCCGACGGCGGAGTGGGCGGCTCGCCCTCGGTGTCGGCAGGGTCGGCAGGGCCGGCAGGGTTTTCGGCCTCGTCCGCGCCGGTCTCGTCCGCGCCGGCGTCGCCCGCGCCACCGGTGTCCTCGCGGACCTCGTCGGGGATCTCGTCGGCGTAGCCCGGGTCGCCCGGCCCGCCCTCGGTCACCGGCTCGGCCGCGGCGTCGTCCGGACCGGGTCCCGGGTCCGGGGACACCTCCCACCGGCCGGCGGGCACGGCGGACGAGCGGGCGTACCGTTCCCCGACGAGGTCCGGCTCGTCGGGCCTGCGGCCGAGGAAGGTGTGCACGAGGTGCTGCTGCACCCCGCCGACGGTCTGCACCCGGACGTCCTCGAACCCGGCCCGTTCCATCCGGTGCACCATCTGCTCGGGTCCGCCCGCGCCGCCGACCCGCTTCATCCGGTACCGGGCCAGGTCGGACACGCCCCAGCGCATCGACGCCATCGGCAGCAGGTAGCTCCAGTTCGCGGTCGCCCACCGGGTCCGGCCACGGGGGCCGCCGACCGCGTAGTCGTGCACCGCCAGCGGGGCGCCAGGGGCCAGCAGCGACAGCAGCAGGCGCAGCCCGTGCTCGGCGTCGGGCAGGTTCGAGACCAGGTACGAGGCGAGGATCCCGTCGAACGGGCCCTCGATCCCGGCCTCCGCGAGGGTCTCGAGCCGGGAGTGGACGAACGTCACCCGCGGGGACCAGTTCTTCTTGCGCGCCACCGCGAGCATCTCGGTGGAGGCGTCGACGGCCACGACCTCGGCGCCCTTCACCGTGGTGAGCAGGGCCTCGGTGGAGACGCCGGTGCCGCAGCCGATGTCGAGCAGCCGCAGTCCGGGGCCGTCCCCCAGCCCCATCCGCGACGCCGAGACCCGCAGGTGGGTCCGGTAGCCGGGGATGGTGCCGACGTACGCGTCGAATCCGCTCGCGCCGCGCCCGTAGGCGCGGTGCACCGTGGACGGGCGGATCTCCTCGCTCTCCCAGGCCTGTCCGCTCACGCCCCGATCCTGCCCCGGCGGACCGCTTCCCCGGAACCCGACGCGCCCACCCGGGTCTACCAGCCCCCGCCGGGGCTGCCCATCGCGAGCTTGGCCAGCATCTCCCGGGCCTGCTCGGCGTTGCGCGGTTCGCACAGCACGTCGTAGCGGCCGGCGACCATCTGGCTGGCCGACTGGAAGTCGCGGCGGCCGCGGCTGGCGCCGTAGCCGACGGCGGCGAAGACCATGCCGAACACCGCACCGGAGCCCAGGCCGACCAGGATCGGCAGGAAGCTGCCGTCCGGGGAGAACAGCGACAGCAGCAGACCGACGAACAGGCCGAGCCAGGCGCCCGACGCCGCACCGGACGCCAGCACGCGACCCCAGGTCAGGCGGCCGATGACCCGTTCGACGAGCATCAGGTCGACGCCCACGATGGTCACGTCGCGCACCGGGAAGTCGGAGTCGGCGAGGTGGTCGACCGCGCGCTGCGCCTCCTCGTAGGTGGCGTAGGAACCCACCGGCCACCCGGTCGGCGGAGTGGGCAGCTGCGGCAGGCCCGGTGCCGGGCGTGCCTGGCCGCCGAAGGGGTTGGTCATGGCGCTCTCCTCGTGTTCCTGACGATCCCGGTTCTGACGCTCCCGGTTCTGGCGATCCCGGTTCTGACGCTCCGCTGCCGGAACAACGGTCGACGGCCGCCCGGTGTGCCCGGCGAGCCTAGCGGCGTCCCGCAGGTCACGTCCGCCGCCTCCCCGGAGGACGCCCCTGCCGAAACATCCCCCGAAACACGGCACGGCCCCCGTGCCCCGGGTGCGGGGAACGGGGGCCGTGTGGTCCGCGCCGGGTCAGCGCAGCTTGTAGTCGCGCAGCAGACCCTTGGAGATGATCGTCTTCTGGATCTCCGAGGTGCCCTCGCCGATGAGCAGGAACGGCGCCTCGCGCATGAGGCGCTCGATCTCGTACTCCTTGGAGTAGCCGTAGCCGCCGTGGATCCGGAACGCCTCCTCGGTGACCTCCTTGCAGTACTCCGAGGCGAGCATCTTGGCCATGCCTGCCTCGACGTCGTTGCGCTCGCCGCGGTCCTTCAGGCGCGCGGCGTTCACCATCATCAGGTGTGCGGCCTCGACCTTGGTCGCCATCTCGGCGATCTTGAACGCGATCGCCTGGTGGTTCACGATCGGCTTGCCGAAGGTGGAGCGCTGCTGGGCGTACTCCACGCCGAGCTCGAAGGCCCGGATCGCGATGCCGCAGGCCCGGGCGGCCACGTTGACCCGGCCGACCTCGACGCCGTCCATCATGTGGCCGAAGCCCTTGCCGCGCTCCCCGCCGAGGATCTGGTCGCCGGACACCCGGTGACCGGAGAACACCATCTCGGTGGTGTCGACGCCCTTGTAGCCCATCTTGTCGATCTTGCCGGGGATGACGAGGCCGGGAGCGACCTCGCCGTAGCCGGTGGGCTTCTCGACCAGGAACGTCGTGAGGTTCTGGTGGGCCTTCTCCGCGCCCTCGTCGGTCTTGACCAGCACCGCGGTCAGGTTCGACGTGCCACCGTTGGTCAGCCACATCTTGGCGCCGTCGATGACGTAGTCCTCACCGTCCTGCACGGCCTTGGTCTTGATGGCCGCGACGTCCGAGCCGAGGTCGGGCTCGGACATCGAGAAGGAGCCGCGGGTCTCGCCGGTGGCCATCTTCGGCAGGTAGCGCTCCTTCTGCGCCTGCGTGCCGTGCTGGCGCAGCATGTAGGCCACGATGAAGTGCGTGTTGATCACGCCGGAGACGCTCATCCAGCCGCGCGCGATCTCCTCCACGACCAGCGCGTAGGTGAGCAGCGACTCGCCGAGCCCGCCGTACTCCTCCGGGATCATGAGGCCGAACAGCCCCATCTCCTTCATCCCGTCGACGATGTCCTGCGGGTAGGTGTCGGCGTGCTCCAGCGCCGTGGCATGCGGGATGATCTCCTTGTCCACGAAGGAGCGGACGGTGGAGAGGATCTCGGTCTGGATATCGGTGAGACCGGCGGTCTGGGCGAGCCGGGCCATGGTTCCTCCTGAGCTTCGGTGGTCAGTGCCGTCGGGCGGGGAGCAGGCCCCTGCTCAGGACTCCGGCGGGGTCCAGCGGTCGGTGCGGGTCATGCCGGCGGCACGGCCCTTGCCCGAGATCACCAGCGCCATCTTGCGGCTGGCCTCGTCGATCATCTCGTCGCCGATCATCGCGGCACCGCGCTTCCCACCGGCCTCCGAGGTGAAGTACTCGTAGGCGTCGAGGATGTTCTCGGCGTGGTCGTAGTCGCTCTGCGCCGGCGAGAACGTCTCGTTCGCGGCGTCGATCTGGCCCGGGTGCAGCACCCACTTGCCGTCGAAGCCCAGCGCGGCCGAGCGGCCGGCCACCCGGCGGAACGCATCGACGTCCTTGATCTGCAGGAACGGGCCGTCGATGGCCTGCTTGTCGTGCGCGCGGGCCGCCATGAGGATCGACATGAGGATGTGGTGGTAGGCGTCGCCCACGTCGTAGCCGGGGGGCTGCTCGCCGACGACCAGCGACTTCATGTTGATCGAGGCCATGAAGTCGGCCGGGCCGAAGATGATCGTCTCGACGCGCGGGGACGCGGTGGCGATCGCGTTGACGTTCGTCAGGCCCAGCGCGTTCTCGATCTGCGCCTCGATGCCGATCGTGCCGACCTCGTAGCCCATGGTCTTCTCGACCTGGGTCATCAGCAGGTCCAGCGCCACGACCTGCTCGGGCGTCTGCACCTTCGGCAGCATGATCGCGTCGAGGTTCGCGCCGGCGCCCTCGACGACCTCGACGACGTCGCGGTAGGTCCACTCGGTGGTCCAGTCGTTGACCCGGACCACCCGGATCTTCTCGCCCCAGCCGCCCTCGTTGAGCGCCTCGACGATCGTCTTGCGGGCACCCGGCTTGGCCAGCGGGGCACAGGCGTCCTCCAGGTCCAGGAAGACCTGGTCGGAGTTCAGCGTGCGCGCCTTGTCGATGAACTTCTGGCTCGATCCGGGCACGGCCAGGCAGGACCGGCGGGCGCGGAGGGTGGTGCTCACAGGCGGGCTCCTCGTCGAGTTCGTGCTCGCCCGCCATGGGCTGCGGCGGGCGTCCGGGCTGTGGGTGATGCTGGCACGACCGTCGGCCGATCGCCCCGTCCAGGTGATTGGTTTCTCACCCGCGGGAGGTCAGCCGGGGTTACTCGTGAGTCACCAGGGTTCGGACGGCGGGGTGAGGGAACCGCTGGCCACGGCGACGACCGTGCCACCCACCCAGGTGGCGACGGCCCGTCCGCCCGCGGTGCGCACGCCCGCGTACAGCGTGGCGGGGCGGCCCATCTCGACGCCCTGGGTGACGACGAAGGGGTGCTCCCCGTCGTCGGGGACCAGGCCGCGGTCGGCCAGGTAGACCCCCAGCGCCACGGCCGCCGACCCGGTCGCCGGGTCCTCCGGGACCCCGATCCCGGTGCCGAACATCCGGGCCCGCACCCGCTCGGCGGTGCCGTCCACCGCGGCCACGAGCACCCCGGCCACCCGGCCCTCGGTCGCCGCGGACAGCGCGGCCGGGTCGGGCACGGTGCGGGCGAGGGCGTCGGCCCGCACCAGCAGCAGCGCGAAGTCGGTGCCCGCCCCGGCGATCCCCGGCACCGCGGCCCCGTCGACGTCGTCGGGGTCCAGGCCCAGCGCCGCGGCGAGGCGGACCGCGTTCAGCTCGGGGCCGACGACCGGCTCGCCGCCCTCGACCCGGGCGCCGCTGCCGTCGACCCGGACCGGCAGCAGCCCGGCGCCGCACTCCTGGATCCGGTCGCCGTGCCCGATCGCGCCGTCCCGGGCCAGGACCCACGCGGTCCCGACGCTCGGGTGCCCGGCGAAGGGCAGCTCCCGGGCCGGGGTGAAGATCCGCACCCGGTAGTCGGCGCTCTCGTCGCCGTCGCCGGTCGGCGGCAGCGGGAACGTCGTCTCGGACAGGTTGAACTCGGTCGCGATCGCCTGCATCCGGGCGGTGGACAGCGCCTCGGCCCCGTGCACGACGGCCAGCGGGTTGCCCGCGTAGGCACGGTCGGTGAAGACGTCGACGATGTCGAACCGGAGCGGGTCGGGCCCCGGGACGTGCTCGGTGTCGGCGGCGGGGGTGTCGCGGAGGTCGCTGCTGGACTCACTCACGTCGGCGGAGCCTAATCACCGGTCCGCGCGCGCCGTCCGGCCCGCCCTCCTCTGCCGGAATAGGCTGGTCGCCATGGCCTCGGCACGGGTGTTCGTCGCACGGATGGCCGGCCTGGCCGTCCTGGGCCCGGACGGCGAGCAGATCGGGAAGGTGCGCGACGCCGTCGTGTCGCTGCGCGTGGACACCCTGCCGCCGCAGGTGCTCGGGCTGGTCGTGGATCTCTCCGCGCGGCGGAGCATCTTCGTGCCGATGCTGCGGGTCGCCGACGTCGCACCCTCGGCGGTGACGCTGGCCAGCGGCTCGGTCAACCTGCGCGGGTTCGACCAGCGGCCCAACGAGACGCTGGTGCTGGGCGAACTGCTCAACGCGGCGGTGACGGTGCGGGAGTCGGGCGCCGACGGCGTCGTCGTCGACGCCGCGATCGAACCCACCCGCACCCGCGACTGGGCCGTGACCCGGGTGGCCGTGCGGTTCCGCCGGGCCCGGCTCTCGCGGCGGCCGCGGGTGGAGGTGCACGGCTGGGAGGGCGTGTCCGGGTTGGACGTCGCGGCGACACAGGGCGCCGACCGGCTGCTCGCGGTGTTCGACACGATGCGCCCGGCCGACGTGGCCGCGGCGCTGTCCCGGTTGCCCGAGCAGCGGCAGCGGCAGGTGATCGACGCGCTGGACGACGAGCGGCTCGCCGACGTGTTCGAGGAGCTGTCCGAGTCCGACCAGCGCGAGCTGCTGGGCTACCTCGGCGACGACCGCGCCGCCGACGTGCTGGAGGCGATGAGCCCGGACGACGCCGCGGACCTGCTCGGCGAGCTGTCCGACGACGAGGCGGGCCGGCTGCTGGAGCTGATGGAGCCCGGGGAGTCCGAGCCGGTACGCCGGCTGCTGCGCTACGAGTGGGACACCGCGGGCGGCCTGATGACCCCGGAGCCGATCACGCTGGCCCCGGACGCGACGGTCGCCGAGGCGCTGGCCCGGGCGCGCAACCCGGAGGTGCCACCGGCGCTGGCGTCGATGGTGTTCGTCGTCCGCCCGCCGACGGCCACGCCGACCGGGCGTTACCTGGGCTGCGTGCACACCCAGCAGCTGCTGCGGGCCGCGCCGTTCGAACTGGTCGCGGGCATGGTCGACACCGAACTGCCGCAGCTGGGCCCCGAGGCCGGGCTGGGCGAGGTGACCCGCTGGTTCGCCAGCTACAACCTGGTCGCCGGGCCGGTGGTGGACGACGGGTCGCACCTGCTGGGCGCGGTCACCGTCGACGACGTGCTGGACCACCTGCTGCCGCAGGGCTGGCGCGACCGCGACCTCGCGCCCGCCGAGGTGCAGCGCGGCAGCGCGAACGGGCAGGCGCGCGGGTCGGGGGTGCGGGGTGCCTGAGGGCGGCGGACGGCGGCTGGACCAGCCCCGGGTCGGGCGGCGCCGGGTCGAGATCGACCCGGACGGGTTCGCCCGGATCTCGGAGCGGATCGCGCGGTTCCTCGGGACCGGGCGGTTCCTGGCCATCCAGACCGTGATCGTGACGGTGTGGATCCTGCTCAACCTGGTCGCGTGGTGGGGGCAGTGGGACCCCTACCCGTTCATCCTGCTCAACCTGGCGTTCTCCACGCAGGCCGCGTACGCGGCGCCGCTGATCCTGCTGGCTCAGAACCGGCAGGACGACCGGGACCGGGTCTCGCTGGAGGAGGACCGGCGGCGGGCCGAACGCACCAAGGCCGACACCGAGTTCCTCGCCCGGGAGCTGGCGGCGCTGCGGCTGGCGGTCGGCGAGACGGCCAGCCGGGACTACCTGCGCACCGAGCTGGACCGGCTCTCCGACCGGCTCGACGACGCCGTCGCGCGGGCCGCCGCGGGCGACGGCCCCGCCACGGACCCGGCCGACCGCAAGCGCCCCCGGAAGAAGGAACGGTTCAGGGGATGAGCTTGCGGGTGATCCGCTCGAGGTCGGTGAGGTCGTCGGCGTCGAGCCGGTCCGCGAAGTGCTGCCGGACCCCGCGCAGGTGCGTGGTCGCGGCGATCCGCAGCCGCTCGTAGCCGGCGTCGGTCAGCCGGGCGGTGACCCCGCGCCCGTCGGCGGCGACCTTCGCCCGGGCGACCAGACCCACCTTCTCCATCCGGTCCACCAGCCGGGTCACCCCGGACCGGGACAGCAGGACGGCCTCGGCCAGCTCGGTCATCCGCAGCCGGCGTTCCGGGGCCTCGGAGAGCTGGACGAGCACGTCGTAGGCGGCCAGCGAAAGGTCCTGCTCGACCTCCAGCTCGCTCTCCAGCACCTTGGTGATGCCGGCGTGGGCACGCAGGAAGCTGCGCCAGGAGTCGAGCTGCGTACGGGACGGGATCATCCGGTGCCGCCCCGGGTGCTCGCGCCCCGGGGCGCCGACCGTGTCGTCCATCGGGGGAATGATCCCAGACCCGCGCGACCCCGGTGGCACGGTGGCCGACATGGGCGAGCGAGCTGCGCGAGCGCGGGGGTGCCGGGAGACACGTGGGGCCGCCGGAGCACACACGTAGCATGGAGGCGTCGCGAGAGAAAGAGGTCATTGCGCTCATGTCCGTCACCGGCAGCACAAGCACCGTCGAGGAGGCCGTGCGCGCCGCCCTCGCCACCGTCGAGGACCCGGAGATCCACAAGCCGATCACCGAGTTGGGGATGGTCAAGAGCGTCGCCGTGTCCGCGGAGGGACTGGCCGAGGTCGGCGTGTACCTGACCGTCGCCGGCTGCCCGATGCGCGAGACCATCACCTCGCGGGTCACCGAGGCGGTCTCGAAGGTCGCCGGCGTCGAGCGGGTCGAGGTCGAGCTCGACGTGATGAGCGACGAGCAGCGCACCGAGCTGCGCCGGTCGCTGCGGGGTGACGCCGACGAGCCCGAGATCCCGTTCGCGCAGCCCGGGTCGATGACCCGCGTCTACTGCGTCGCCTCCGGCAAGGGCGGGGTCGGCAAGTCCTCGGTCACCGTGAACCTGGCCGCGGCGATGGCGCGCCGCGGGCTGAAGGTGGGCGTGGTCGACGCCGACATCTACGGCCACTCGGTGCCCCGCATGATCGGCGCCGACGACCGCCCGACCAAGGTCGAGAACATGATCATGCCGCCGCAGTCGCACGGCGTGAAGGTCATCTCGATCGGGATGTTCACCGACGGCAACACCCCCGTCGTGTGGCGCGGCCCGATGCTGCACCGCGCGCTGCAGCAGTTCCTGGCCGACGTGTTCTGGGGCGACCTGGACGTGCTGCTGCTCGACCTCCCCCCGGGCACCGGCGACGTCGCGATCTCGACCGCGCAGCTCGTCCCGAACGCCGAGCTGCTCGTCGTCACCACCCCGCAGCAGGCCGCCGCCGAGGTCGCCGAGCGGGCGGGCGCGATCTCCACCCAGACCCGCCAGCGCCTGGCCGGCGTCGTGGAGAACATGTCCTGGATGGAGATGCCCGACGGTTCGCGCAACGAGATCTTCGGTTCCGGCGGCGGGCAGACCGTGGCGGACTCGCTGAGCCGCATCCTCGGCGCCCCGGTACCGCTGCTCGGCCAGGTGCCGCTCGACGTCGCGCTGCGCGAGGGCGGCGACGCCGGTGTCCCGATCGTGCTGGGCGCGCCGGAGTCCGCGGCCGCGCAGGCCCTCGACGGGATCGCCGAGCAGCTCACGGTGCGCTCGCGCGGCCTGGCGGGGATGAGCCTCAACATCTCCCCCGTCGGGCGCTGAGCCCACCGCACGGGACACAGAGGGCCCCGCACACCGAGCCGGTGTGCGGGGCCCTCTCTCGTTCCCCCGGGACGGTTCTCAGCCGAGTGCCTCGTCGAGCGTCTTCGCCCAGAGCGCGAGGCCCTCGTCGACCTGCTCGGCGGTGACGACCAGCGGCGGGATCATGCGGACGACGTTGCCGTAGACACCGCAGGTCAGCAGCAGCAGCCCCTGCGCGGCCGCGGCGGCGTGCACCTTCGCGGCGGTGGCGCCGTCGGGCTTGCCCTCGGCGTCGACGAACTCGATGCCGACCATCAGGCCGCGCCCGCGGACGTCGCCGATGGCCGGACGGTTCTGGGCGATCTCCCGCACGCCGGCCACGAGCTTCTCGCCCTGCACCCGCGCGTTCTCGACCAGGTTCTCCCCCTGCACGACCTCGAGCGTGGCGAGCGCGGCGGCGCAGGCGACGGCGTTGCCACCGTAGGTACCGCCCTGGGAACCGGGCCAGGCCTTCTCCATGATCGCCTTCGGCGCGGCGATCGCGGACAGCGGGAACCCGGACGCGAGGCCCTTGGCCGTGACGATGATGTCCGGGACGACGCCCTCGGCGTGCTGGTGGCCCCAGAACTTGCCGGTGCGGCCGTAGCCGGTCTGCACCTCGTCGGCGATCAGCAGGATCCCGTGCCGGTCGGCCCGCTCGCGCAGCCCCTGCAGGAACGCGGCCGGGGTGGGCACGTAGCCGCCCTCGCCGAGCACCGGCTCCACGATGAACGCCGCGACGTCGGAGGCCGGAGCCGTGCTGGCCAGCTGCCGGTCGAGCTCGTTGAGGGCGAACGCGACGGCCTGCTCCTCGGTCCAGCCGTGGCGGTAGGCGTACGGGAACGGGGCGAACGCGACGCCGCCCATCATCGGGCCGATCCCCGCGCGGATCTTGGCACCCGAGGTGGTGAGTGCCCCGGCCCCCATCGTCCGGCCGTGGAAGCCACCGTCGAAGGCCATGACGATCTGGCGGCCCGTGGCCTGCCGGGCGAGCCGGACCGACGCCTCGACCGCCTCGGAACCGGAGTTGGTGAAGAACACCGAGTCGATCCCGTCGGGCAGGACCTCGCCCATCGCCTCGACCAGCTTCAGCAGCGGCTGGTGCATCACGGTCGTGTACTGGCCGTGGATCAGCGTGCCGACCTGCTCCTGCGCCGCCTGCACGACATCCGGGTGGCAGTGCCCGGTCGAGGTGACGCCGATGCCGGCGGTGAAGTCCAGGAAGCGGCGGTCCTCGGTGTCGTAGAGATAGACGCCCTCACCGCGGGCGGCCTGGACCGGGGTGGCCTGCTTCAGCAGCGGGGACAGCTGTGCCATGGGTTCGCAGCTCCTGATGCGTCGGGTGTCCGGCGTCCGGAAACGGGTCGGGATGTCGAGCCTCGAGCTCCCGCGCGGGTTGTCGAGTTGTCGACAATCCTAGGAAAGCACGGGCGGGCGGGTGCGGGCAAGGGGCCCACTCGGGTCGCTTTGCTCTGCTCACCTCTACGCACCGGGGCCGCCGACCTCCCCGGCCGGCCACCGGAGGCCGGGCCTCCCGTCACCGCGCTCCGGTGCCCGGTGCGTAGCGGTATGCAGAGCCGCAGCTCAGCGGGGGTGGTGCGTACCGGTGAGCAGAGCAGAGGCCGCCCGGGAGAGCTCCCCGGCCGAGGGCAGAAGGCCGCGCAGGACGCGGTCAGGCCAGCAACGCCGCGACGACCAGCAGCACCGGCACGGCGACGACCGTGGTCGCCAGCGCGGTGTCGCGGGCCAGCGTGACGGCCCGCTCGTAGCGCACGGCGTAGCCGAAGACGTTCTGCGCCGTCGGCAGGGCGGCCAGGACGACGGCCGCCAGCAGCGCCGGGCCGTCGAGCCCGAGCACCCCGGCCGCGAACGCCCAGGCGATCAGCGGGTGCAGGACGTTCTTGATCAGTACCGCGGTCCACACCGATCCGGCCGTCTCGCCCGTCCCGGGGCGCCGGGCGCCGTGCAGCGACAGGCCGAAGGCCAGCAGCATCGCCGGCACCGCCAGGTCGGCCAGCAGCTCCACCGGAGCCACGACGGGCTCGGGGAGCTGCAGTCCGGTCCCCGAGACCACCAGGCCGGCCGCCGTGGCGATCGCGATCGGGTTGCGCAACGGCGCGAACACCACCCGCACCCAGCCCGGGCTCTCCCCGCGGCCGTCACCGGGCAGCACGTCCAGCAGCGTCGTGAACAGCGGCGTCAGCACCGCGAGCTGGAACAACAGCACCGGCGCCACCGCGGCCGGGTCGCCGAGGACGTAGGTCGAGATCGGGATGCCGAGGTTGCCGGCGTTGACGTAGCCCGAGGCCATGGACCCGACCACCACCTCGCCGGCCGGGCGGCGGCGCAGCCGTGCGAACGGCACGAAGAGCAGGCAGGCGAGCGAGCTCGTGACCGCGGTGACCAGCAGCGCGGAGGAGAAGACCGCGCCGACGTCGGCACGGGAGAGCGTCGTGAACAGCAGGGCGGGCGTCGCGACGAAGAACGCCGCGCGGGCGAGCACGCGCGACCCCTGCTCGCCGAGCACGCCACCACGCCCGAGGAGGTACCCGACACCGACGACGACGCCGATGACCAGGAACCCCTCGAGTACGCCCGTCACGTGCCATTACCTTACGTATGACAACGATCCGGTGGGACGCCGGAGGGCGCGGGCCGCCCGCCGGTCAGGCGGCGCCGGGCATCGCCGCCAGGATGCGCTGGACGGCGTCGTCCATGTGGGCCGCCAGCCGGTCGAGCAGCAGCTCGGTGTGCCCGTCGCGCAACGCGTCCCGCAGCCGCTGGTGCTCGACGAGGAGCTCGGCCGCCGGCGGCGCCGTCTGCTGGAACGCGGCCAGGCACATCCGCGTCTCCACCAGCAGCCCCTCGGTCATCCGGCGCAGGCGCGGGCTCCCGGAGGCGGCGACCAGCGCGGCGTGGAAGTCGTGGTCGGCGTCCGCGAGGGCGACCGCGTCACCGGCCGCCGCCGCGGACTCCATCGCCCCCAGCGGGATCTCCAGCGCCACGACGGCGGTGCCCCGGTCCCCGGCCAGCACCTGCAGTGCGGCCGCACGCTCGACCGCGGTCCGGGCCAGGTAGACGTCGCGGACGTCGTCCGGGCCCAGTTCGCGGACGAACAGCCCACGATGCCGCTCGCTGCGCAGCAACCCCTCCGCGACCAGCCGCTGCATCGCCTCGCGCAGCGGCCCGCGGCTGACACCCAGCCGCGAGGACAGATCCACCTCGCCGAGCTGGGCGCCCGGCGCGAAGGTCCCGCGCATGATCGCGGTGCGGATCCGGTCCGCGACGATCTCCGCGGTGGAGCGCCGGCTGACCGGCTCCAGCTCCGAGACGTCCAGGCCCACCGGGTTCACCCCTTCCGGAACAAGGTCCCCAGTCCGGGGCGGTCGATGTCGGCCCCGGCCAGGCGCAGGCCCTGCCAGATGCTGACCTGGTTGGCGGTCAGGACCGGCTTCCCGAGCCGCGCGTCGAGGGCGTCGAGGGCCTCGACGGTGTGCAGCGCGGTGTCCGGCAGCAGGACCGCGTCGGCCTGCGGCGCGTCCGACGACACCGCCTCGGCGAACTCGAGCACCGTCTCCGGCGGCAGCGTGCCCACCTCGGCCGCGGTGATGATGTCGCGGGCGGAGACGGTCAGCACCGAGATGTCGTGGTGGGTCAGGAAGTGCACGAACGCGCCCGCGACGTCCGACGGGTAGGTCGCGCCGACCGCCACGGTCGACACACCGAGGCGCCGGCACGCGTCCACGAAAGCGAACGACGTGCTCGACGCCGGCACCCCTGCGGCCCGTTCCAGGGTCGCCGCCTGCCGGGCCGCCCCCTCGGGACCGAAGATGAAGCTGCCCGACGTGCACGCCCAGATGATCGAGTCGAGCGGACCCGACTCGGCGGCGACCCGGCGGGCGCCCTCCGCGAGGACATCGTCGCCGCCGATGTCGAGCAGCGCGTCCTCGCGGTGGGCGTCCACCTTCATCTCGGTGTGCACCAGCGGAAGCCTGCTGCCATCGGTCAGCAGCTTCTCGGCGCGCGGGTAGTCGTCCTCGGCCGAGTAGCCGGGGTACAGGATGCCAACCGTGCTCATGTTGTCGACAATCCTACAGAGCAACCGGAGATCGCAAGTGCCTCCGCTCAGCCGTCCAGGCGGGAGTACACGAGCCGCTCCCCCACACTGCCCGAGCGCCAGACGTCGTGGCACGCCGTCGCCATCGCGTCCAACCCCTCGACGATCGTGGCGAACACGTTGCCGGGGACCCAGCCGACGTCGCCGTTGAGCAGCAGGTTGTTGCGCCCGTAGAAGATCGCCAGGTCGATCCCGCCGGCCTCGGCGTCGATGCCCTGGTCGTCCTTGAACGACGCGTCGAGCATGCCGCCGTGGAAGTCGAAGTAGCAGACGTCACCCGGGATCGGGGTGACCGTCGGGTTCTCCTGGCCGATCCGCGGGCCGAACCGGGGAACGATCGTGTAGACCTCGTTGCGCGCGTACTTGGCGTGCTGCGCGTCGCCACCCTGCGGGCCCGACGCGAGTGCCTCCCAGACCGCCGCGGTCGTGCGCGGCGCCTGCTTCTCGAGCAGTTCGGCGGTGCAGGACACACCGCGCTTCGCGAGCTCGATCCTGATCAGCTTGGACACTCGGAACCCTCCGGGGGTCGATCGTGGGTACGCGGGACACCTCCGCCGGATAGGCGGATTGTTGACAATCCTAGGTGCGCTTCCTAGCGTGTCAACGCCGCCCGCCCTCTCCATCGACAGGATCTCGCGTTGCCGGTTTCCGCTGGTCAGGACCCTTCCGTCGTCACCGTGCTGCACGACGGCGATACCCCACCCGGACTCGAGTCCCGGACAGACGGCACACGTCTGCGCCTCGCCTCGACCGCCGACGAGCTCGCCGCGGCACTGCCCGGCAGTGACGTGCTGCTCACCTGGGACTTCACCTCCGACGCCGTCCGGCAGGTCTGGAGCGCCGAACTGACCGGCGACCTGCGCTGGGTGCACACGGCCAGCGCAGGCGTCGACCGGGTCGCGTTCCCCGAGCTGCTCGCCTCGCCGGTGACACTGACCAACTCGCGCGGGGTCTTCGACCGCCCGATGGCCGAGTTCGTGCTCGGAGCCGTCGTCGCGTTCGCCAAGGACACCGCACGGTCCCTGGCCCTGCAGCGCGAGCACACCTGGCAGCACCGGGAGACCGAGACCGTCGCCGGCAAGGTCGTCACCGTCGTCGGCAGTGGTCCGATCGGGCACGCCATCGCCCACCTGCTCGACGCCGTCGGGACGACCGTGCGACTGGTCGGGCGGCGCGCCGCGGACGGGGTGCACGCCTTCGACGAGCTCCCCGGCCTGCTGCCGGACACCGACTACCTGGTGCTCGCCGCGCCGCTGACCGACGCGACCCGCGGCATGCTGCACGCCGGCACGATCGCCCGGCTGCCCGAGCGGGCCCGGGTGGTCAACGTGGGCCGCGGCCCGCTGATCGTGCAGGACGACCTCGTCGAGGCGCTGCGCGGCGGCCGGATCGCCGGGGCCGCGCTCGACGTCTTCGAGGTCGAACCGCTGCCCGCCGACTCGCCGCTGTGGGCGATGGAGAACGTGCTGATCTCCCCGCACATGTCCGGCGACGTCGTCGGCTGGAAGGACATGCTCGTGGAGCTGTTCGTGGACAACCTGACCCGTTACCGGGACGGCCGCGAGCTGCGCAATGTCGTGGACAAGGAACGTGGATACGTGAGCTCCTCCGGAGGGCAGGCATGAGCAGGGACGTCGGGACGACGGCAGACCTCAGCGCGACCGAGCTGCTGGCCGGTTACCGCAGCGGGGAGATCTCCCCGGTGCAGGCCACCCGGGACGCCCTGGACCGGATCGAGGAACACGACGGCGCCGTCAACGCCTACTGCCTGGTCGACGCCGACTTCGCACTGGCCCGGGCCAAGGAGTCCGAGGCCCGCTGGCAGGCCGGCGAACCGGTCGGGCCGCTGGACGGCGTCCCGACCTCGATCAAGGACATGCTGCTGACGATCGGCTGGCCGACCCGCAAGGGCACGACGACGAGCGCCGGCGGTCCGCCCGAGGGCCCGTTCGAGGTCGACGGGCCCCCGGTCGCCCGGGTCCGTGCCGCGGGCGCGGTGCTGCTGGGCAAGAACACCACGCCGGAGCTGGCCTGGAAGGGCGTCACCGACTCCCCGGTCGGCGGGGTCACCACCAACCCGTGGGACCCGACGCTGACCGCGGGCGGCTCCTCGGGCGGCAGCGCGGCGGCGGTCGGGCTGGGCATGGGCCAGCTGTCGCTGGGCACCGACGCGGGCGGCTCCGTCCGCATCCCGGCCGCGTTCACCGGCACGGTCGCGCACAAGCCCACCTACGGCCGCATCGCGCACTACCCGGGCTCGGCGTTCGGCACGCTCGCCCACGTGGGCCCGATGACCCGCACGGTCGACGACGCGGCGCTGCTGCACGACGTCGTCGCGCAGCCGGACACCCGCGACCCGTGGGTGTTCGACGTGCCCCGCGAGTCGGCGGTCGAGCGGCTCGCCGGCGGTGCGCAGGGGCTCCGGATCGCGTTCTCCCCCACCCTCGGCTTCGTCGACGTCGACCCGGAGGTGGCCGCGCTGGTCGCCGAGGCCGTCGCGGTCTTCTCCCGGGACCTGGGGGCCACCGTCGAGACCGCGGACCCCGGGTTCGCCGACCCGATCGAGCCGTTCCACACGCTGTGGTTCTCCGCGGCCGCGAAGTCCCTCGAGCCGATCGACGCCGAGGCGCGCCGGGGCATGGACCCGGCGCTGGTGGAGATCGCCGAGCAGGGGGCCGGGGTGTCCGCGCTCGACTACCTGGGTGCGATGGCCGTCCGCAACGAGCTCGGCACCCTGATGAGCGCCTTCCACGACGAGTACGACCTGTTGCTCACCCCGACGCTGCCGATCACGGCGTTCGAGGGTGGCCGGGAGGTCCCGGAGGGCTGGCCGAACCCGCGCTGGACGTCCTGGACGCCGTTCACCTACCCGTTCAACATGACCCAGCAGCCGGCCACGTCCGTGCCGTGCGGGTTCACCTCCGCCGGGCTGCCGGTCGGGCTGCAGGTGGTCGGGCCGCGGCACGCCGACGCGACCGTGCTCGCCGCCGCGCACGCCTACCAGCAGGCCACCGACCACCACCTGCGCCGGCCGGCCCTGCTCGGCTGACGGGCCGCGAGCGCACCGGGCGGGACCCCGGCGCCGTCAGGTGGCGTCGGGGTCCACCGGGGGCCGCTCACCCGGGGCCGGCGGCTGCTGCGGCGCCGGTCGCGCGGGGGCCGGTGTGCTCGGCGCCGGCGCGGAACTCGGGTTCGACGGGTTCGGGGGGGTCGAGGTGTTCGCCGCGGCGCGTGCGGCACCCGCCGCTCCCGCGGCGGTCGCGGCGGTTCCGGCCGAGGCCCCGTTCGGCCCTGGGGCGAACCCGTTCGGCTTCACCGGCTCGTCGTCGGCGAACAGGCTGCGGGTGATCGCCCGGCGCGGGTTGAACGAGCGCAGGCTCCGCAGGTCGTTCAACGGCTGCTGGATCTGGTCGAACTCGGGGCCCAGTTCCTTCTTCAGGTGGTTCTGGGCGCCGGTCGCGTACTCCTTGACCTGGCGGACGGCGCTGCCCAGCCAGCGGGCGGCCTCGGGCAGCCGTTCCGGGCCGAGGATGAAGAGACCCGCGACCACCAGGACCAGGATCTCCCACATGCCGATGTTCTCGAACACACCCACAGGGTACGGCCGCGCCCGCTGAGCCGTTCGTCACCCACGTCGGTACCTCCGTGGGCAGTACGGCTAGCGCTCCCCGAGGGTCGCCGTCACCGTCAGCGGCCGGCCCTGCCGGACCAGCTCGACCGGGATCGGCGCGCCCGGCTCGTGCTCGCGGACCGCGACGACGAGCTCGTCGGCGCTCGCGATGGGACGGCCCGCGACCCGCACGACGACGTCCCCCTCGGCGATCCCGGCCGCCGCGGCCGGTCCACCCGCGACGACGTTCTGCACCTCGGCTCCGTCGGTCGCGCCGTCGGTCACCGAGCGCGCGTTCACCCCCAGGTCGGCGTGCACGACCCGCCCGGTCCGGATCAGCTCCTCGGCGATCGCCCGGGCGTCGTCGATCGGGATGGCGAACCCGAGCCCGATCGACCCACCCTGGCCGCCGGCCTCGGCGCTCCCCGCGCTGCGGATCGCGGTGTTGATCCCGACGACGGCGCCGGTCGCGTCCACCAGCGGGCCACCGGAGTTGCCGGGGTTGATCGCGGCGTCGGTCTGCACCGCGTCGATCACGGCGTCGCCCGCGCTGCCCTCCGGGTCCAGCCGCACCGGGCGGTCGACCGCGGAGACGATCCCGGTGGTGACCGTGCCGACGAGTCCGAACGGCGACCCGATCGCGATCACCGAGTCGCCCACGGCCAGCGCGCCGGAGCGGCCGATCGCGGCGACCGTCGGGTTCGCCACCGGCACCTTCACCACGGCGAGGTCGGTCATCGGGTCCGCGCCGACCACCGTGGCCGGGACCCGCGAGCCGTCGGAGAACACGGCCTCGACGGTGCCCTGCCCCGGCCCGGTCGCCGGAGCGACGACGTGGTCGTTCGTGAGCACGTAGCCCTCCGGGTCGATGACGACGCCGGAGCCGTTCCCGGCCTGGTTCCCGACCGTCACCTCCAGCGACACGACCGAGGGCAGGACCCGGCCGGCCACCTCCGGCACCGAACCGGGCGGGCGTTCCTTGGCCTCCTCCGCGGTCGCCAGCACCGCGCCGGGGCTGGTCAGGGCGCTCGCACCGGCGGCCGTCCAGTGGCCGACCAGGCCGCCGAGCGCACCGGCCCCGAGCGCCAGCACTCCCAGGATCGCGAGCGCACGCGGCTGGACCCGCTTGCCGAAGAGCACCTCGCGGACGCTGAGCCGTGGGCCGTCGGCGACCTGCGGGGCCGGCTCCGGCTCGCCGTCGCCGTGCGGGGGCGCGGCGACCACGGGGGTGCCGGGGTCACGCCACGGGTCCGCGGCGGACCCGCCGGGCCAGAACGGCTCCCTGCTCTGCTCGCCGGGGGTGGCCGTCCCGTCCGGACCGGGCGGGCGCTGCAGGCCCGCTCCCCCGTCGTCGGGGCGGCCGAAGGCGCGGGCGACGGCCGCGGTCGGCGGTGGTGCCGCGCCCACCCCGGAACGGGCCCGGTCACCGGGGGTGTGCGTGGACGGCGGCGCGAACGACGAGTCGACGCCGTCGGGCCTGCCGAACGCGGCCTGCTCGGTGGGGTCGGTGTCCGGGCGCTCGAGCGGGCGCGGGCGCAGCCGGGTCGGGGACCCGCCGTCGCCCGGACCGCGAACCGGACCGGAGTCCGGGCCGCCGGCCGCGCCACCGGTCGAGCCGTCGTCCGGAGCGCTCGCACCGTCGATCGAGCCGTGACCGTCCCGGGAGTCCGGGGTGTCGGTCATCGGCGCTCCCTTCCCCACCGCACCGCACCAGCGTGCCCGGAAGGCGGTGAAGTCCCTGTATCGGCGGGAGCCGGCTCAGCCGGAGAAGGGCAGCCCGGCGTTGCGCACGTCCGGGCCCGGGGCACCCGGTGCGGGGGCACCGGTCGGCGACGCGGGGGCACCGGGCGAGGGCATCGCCGAGGACGAGCGCTGCGGGCGCGGCGCCGGGGTGGGCGTGGCCGCGAACCGGGCGACGGTGGACGCGCCGGGACCCGGCCCGCCGGGGGCCGGGGCCGAACCCTGCGACGTCGCGGCCGGCAGCCCGAACGCGAGCGCGCCGAGCGCGATCCCGGACACGGCGGCCCCGGTACCGAGACGGACCCGCCGCGAACGCCGGGACCGGCGCTGCTCGGCGTCGAACTCGACCGGGCGCAGGACGGAGACGAACTCCCCGTCCGGGGTCAGTGACAAGCCCGCGGGCGGAGCCGGCAGCTCGGTGTCCTGCGGGATCGAGCGCAGCGCGCTCATCAGGGACGGGGGCAGGGTCGGTGCGTCGGCCGCGCGCAGCGCGGAGCGGGCCCGCCGCTGCTCGGCGACCTCGGCCGCACAGTCCGCGCACCGCTCGAGATGCCGGGTGGCCCGGTCGTGCGGGCCGCGAGCCAGCTCGTCGTCGACGTACGCGACGACCGCGTCGAGCGTCAGGTGGGCTTCGCCCCAGTCCGGCGGGACGACCTGGAAACGCCGTCGATCGGTCACGGCATCAACTCTGCCACCGGGCCGCGGTCGGTTGCCACCGCCTCGTCGGGTCCCGCAGGCTCCGCGTCGGCGGCCCGGTGGCGTTCGAGCGACGCCCGCAGCGCGGTCCGGCCACGGTGGATCCGGCTGCGCACGGTGCCCAGCTTCACGTCGAGCGTCGCGCCGATCTCCTCGTACGACAGGCCCTCGACGTCGCACAGCACGACCGCGACCCGGAAGTCGGGCGGCAGTTCGTCCAGCGCGGCCTGCAGGTGCGGGTCCAGGTGGTTGATCGCGAACACGGTCTCCGGCTCGGGGCCGCCGCCGGGGAGCCGTTCGGTGTCCTCGGGCAGGCCCTCCATCCGCAGCCGGGCGCGGCGGCGGACCATGTCCAGGAACAGGTTCGTGGTGATGCGGTGCAGCCAGCCCTCGAAGGTGCCGGGCTTGTAGGAGGCCAGCGAGCGGAACACCCGGATGAAGGTCTCCTGGGTGAGGTCCTCGGCGTCGTGCTGGTTGCCGGACAGGCGGAACGCGAGCCGGTAGACCCGATCGGCGTGCTCCCGGACGACCTCGTCCCAGCTGGGCGGGGTCCAGTCGGCACCCTCGCCGGGACGGGTGCCGGCGGCGGCGCGGTCGTCTGTTCGAGGAGCGGGCATCGGGGCAGGGCACCTCCGTGGGGCGCGGTCGGACGACCGCGACGTCTCGTGTCGTTGCTCTACAGGGTGCACTCGCCCGATGAGGAGCGTGTGAAACGGATCTGAGAGAAGTCTGTGAAATCCGCGCCGTACCGACCGTAGATAATCTTGCGCCATGAGCACATCCGCGGGGGCGGCGGCGTACGCCGACGGTTACCTCACCGAGGACGACGCGCTCGGCGGTGTCCGGGCACGTGGCACGTCGGCGGGCGCGCACCCGATCTCCCCGGCGGGTGGTGCGGCGTTGTCCGTGCTGGCCGCGACGATCTCCGCCCGGGCCGTGGTGGAGATCGGCACCGGCGCCGGGGTGAGCGGGCTGTACCTGTTGCGCGGCATGGCCTCCGACGGCGTGCTCACGACCATCGACGTCGACCCCGAGCTGCAGCGTTCGGCGCGGCGCGCGTTCCTCGACGCCGGGTACGGGCCGGGCCGGCTGCGACTGATCAACGGGATGGCCCTGGACGTCCTGCCCCGGCTCACCGACGGCGGGTACGACCTCGTCGTCGCCGACGCCGTCCCGGGCGAGTACCCGGGCTACCTCGCGGAGGCGATCCGGCTGCTGCGCCCCGGCGGGGTGCTGGTGCTCGAGGGCGTGCTGGACGGCGGCCGGATCGCCGAGGACGCCGGTGGTGACGCGCCGGGGACGGCCGCGCTGCGCGAGACCGCCGGCCTCGTCCGGGACGACGACCGCCTGCTGTCCGCGCTGCTGCCGGTGGCGGACGGCATGTTGTGCGCCGTCCGTCGCGAGCCGGCCGCGTGATGCCCTACTGCGCCGTGGCGCCCTTCCCGAGCACGACGACGCCGCCGTTGGACACGGTGTAGCGGCTGCGGTCCTGGTTGAGGTCGACCCCGATCAGCGCGCCGTCGGGGACGACGACGTTCTTGTCCAGGATCGCCCGCCGGACCACCGCGCCCCGGCCGATCCGGGCCCCCGGCAGCACCACCGAGTCCGAGACCTCGGCCCCGCCCTGGACCATCACGTTCGGGCTGATCACCGACCGGCGCACGATGGCCCCGGAGATGATCGTCCCGGCGCCGACGACCGAGTCCTGCGCGATGCCGCCCTCGACGAACTTCGCCGGCGGCAGTGCCGGTGTCGCCGTGCGGATCGGCCAGCGGTGGTTGTAGAGGTTGAAGATCGGGTGCACCGAGACGAGGTCGGTGTGCGCGTCGTAGTAGGCGTCGATCGTGCCGACGTCGCGCCAGTAGCCGGCGTCGCGCTCGGTCGCGCCGGGGACGACGTTGTCGGCGAAGTCGTAGACGTGCGCCTCGCCGCGTTCCACCAGGGCCGGGATGATGTCGCCGCCCATGTCGTGGTCGGAGTCGGCGTTCGCGGCGTCCGCCCGCAACGCGTCCAGCAGCGCCTCGGTGCTGAAGACGTAGTTGCCCATCGAGGCGAACGTCACGTCGGGGTCGTCGGGTACGTGCGGCGGGTCCGACGGCTTCTCCAGGAACTCGGTGATCCGCCCGGACTCGTCGGAGGCGATGCAGCCGAACGCCTTCGCCTCGGCCCGCGGCACCCGGATCCCGGCGACCGTGACCCCGGCGCCGGACTCGGCGTGCTGGGCGATCATCTGGGCCGGATCCATCCGGTAGACGTGGTCGGCGCCGAAGACCGCGATGTACTCCGGCTCGTCGTCGTGGACCAGGTTGAGGCTCTGGTAGATCGCGTCGGCGGAACCGGTGTACCAGCGGCGGCCGAGCCGCTGCTGCGCCGGGACCGTGGTGATGTACTGGTCCAGCACCGACGAGAGCCGCCACGTGGTCGAGATGTGCCGGTCCAGCGAGTGCGACTTGTACTGGGTCAGGACGCAGAGGCGGTCCATGCCCGCGTTGACCAGGTTGGACAGCACGAAGTCGATGAGCCGGTAGTTGCCCCCGAACGGCACGGCGGGTTTCGCGCGATCGGCGGTCAGCGGCCACAGCCGCTTCCCCTCGCCCCCGGCCAGCACGATGCCGAGAACCCTTCCGGGCAGACGTCCGGGCGCGAGCGATCGCATGGCGTGAACACTAGTAGGCGCCCCGTGATGGGGCCACACGTTCAGGACGCCGGTCGCTCGCGTGCCGGTCGCCGTACGCAGTAGCGTCACCCGCCGTGCGTGCCGGCCTCCTCACCCGTGAATACCCGCCCGCCGTCTACGGCGGCGCCGGAGTCCATGTCGGACACCTGGTCCCCGCCCTGCGGGAGCTGGTCGACGTCGACGTGCACTGCTTCGCCGAGCCGGGGATCGACGCCCCGTCCGGGGCTCGCGCGCACACCGCCCCGCCGCTGCCGGACGGCGCCAACGCGGCCCTGACCACGCTCGGGGTGGACCTGTCGATGGCGGCCGAGCTCGAGCGCTGTGACGTCCTGCACTCGCACACCTGGTACGCCAACATGGCCGGCCACATCGGCGGCCTGCTGCACGGGCACCCGCACGTCGTCACCGCGCACTCGCTGGAGCCGCTGCGCCCCTGGAAGGCCGAGCAGCTCGGCGGCGGGTACCGGCTGTCGTCCTGGGTGGAGCGCACCGCCTACGAGGCCGCCGACGCCGTCATCGCCGTGTCCCACGGGATGCGCCGCGACGTGCTGGCCGCCTACCCGGCGATCGACCCCGAGCGTGTGCACGTGGTGCACAACGGGATCGACACCGAGTTCTACGCACCCGACCCGGCCCGCGACACCCTCGTCGAGCACGGGGTGGACCCGGACCGGCCGATCGTGGTGTTCGTCGGGCGGATCACCCGGCAGAAGGGCCTGGCGCACCTGGTGGCGGCGGCGCACCGGTTCGACCCCGCCGCCCAGGTGGTGCTCTGCGCGGGCGCGCCGGACACCGCGCAGCTCGCCGCCGAGACCGAGGAGGCGGTGGCCGAGCTGTCGGCGTCGCGCACCGGCGTGGTGTGGATCCAGCGGATGCTGAAGACCACCGAGGTACGGCAGCTGCTGTCGGCGGCCACGGTGTTCGTGTGCCCCTCGGTGTACGAGCCGCTCGGCATCGTCAACCTCGAGGCCATGGCGTGCGGGACGGCCGTGGTCGCCTCCGACGTCGGCGGGATCCCGGAGGTCGTCGTGGACGGCCGGACCGGCCTGCTGGCGCACTACGACCCGGCCGACACCGCAGCGTTCGAGGAGGCCGTCGCCGAGCGGGTCAACGCGCTGGTCGCGGATCCGGACCGGGCGAAGCGGATGGGCGAGCGGGGACGGGAGCGTGCGGTCGCCGAGTTCGCCTGGGCCGAGATGGCCCGCCGGACGGTCGAGGTCTACGAGCGCGTCCTCTGAGCTCGTCGTCCGAGCTCGTTCTCCGATCGCGTCGCCCCGCCGGGCGGTCCCGGACACCGCGACGGGGCCGACCGGCCCCGTCGCGCCACGGTCACGGGGATGTCAGCCGACGGTCGCCTTCAGCGCCTCGCTCAGGTCCGAGGCCTCGTCGGGGGTCATCTCGACCACCAGGCGTCCGCCACCTTCGAGCGGGACGCGCATCACGATGCCCCGGCCCTCCTTGGTCACTTCCAGGGGCCCGTCGCCGGTTCGGGGCTTCATCGCGGCCATTCGTCCGTCCTCCGTCAACATCCACAACAGTCGTTCCGCGGGGACGCGCTCGGGGCACGCGCCGACCGTGGAACTCCATTGTTCCTCATCACCGGTGGCGGGGTGCAACCGAGGCGATCACGGCACTGCTGCGGTCACGACGGCATCGACGCTGCGCAACGACGGCGCGACCGTCCGGCGTAGCCGGCGGGGACCGTGCTCAGCCGTCACCCCCGGCCGCCCGCCAGCAGTACGCCACGTGGTCGTCGACCAGACCGGTCGCCTGCATGAGCGCGTAGCACGTGGTCGGTCCGACGAACCGGAACCCGCGCTTCTTCAGTGCCTTCGACAGCGCGGCCGACTCGGGTGTGCTCGGCGGGACGTCCTCGATCCGGGCCGGGCGCGGGTGGGCGGCCGGGTCCGGGGCGTAGGAGGCCAGGAACTCGCCCAGATCCGTGCCGGCATCGGCCAGCTCGAGCACCGCCCGGGCGTTCGAGACGGCGGCCTCGATCTTCTGCCGGTTCCGGACGATGCGGGCGTCGGTGAGCAGGCGGGCGACATCGTCCTCGCCGAACCGGGCGACCCGCTCGGGATCGAAGCCCGCGAAGACCTCCCGGAACGCGGGACGTTTGCGCAGGATGACGATCCAGGACAACCCGGACTGGAAACCCTCCAGCGTCATCCGCTCGAACCACGCGGCCGTGCCGTGCACGGGGTGACCCCACTCGTCGTCGTGGTAGGCGACGTAGTCGGGTGCGGACAGGGCCCAGTCGCAACGGCCCCGCTCCTCGGGCGCCTCTGCTCTGCTCACCACAGCTGCCCTGCTCACCTCCTTTGCTCTGCTCACCTCGGCGCACCACCCTCCGACCGGCCGACCGCCCGGTGACGGTCCTCGGTGCGCCGGGCCATCCTCCGCAGCGAGTGGGCGACACCCGCCCGGAACACCGGCCGGACGACCGGCCAGCCGAGCCGGCCGAGCGCGCCGAACGGCAGCTCGAGCAGCTCGCTCCACAGGAACCGGGACCGTCCCGGACCGAGGTCCTCGACGGCGAACACCCCGTCGCCCCGGATCACCGTCCCGGTGTGGGTGACCACGATCCGACGCACCTCGCGCTCCCTGGGCTCCCGGTGTGCCTCGTGCGCCCCGGCCAGCGGCTCGACCCACTCGGTGACCCGCATCGTGTCGGCGACGCCGAGCGGCCCGAGGCCGGTGACGGCGCGCAGCTCGGTGCCGACCGAGCGGCCGTCGCCACCGGTGATCTCGACCCGGGTGCCGAGCATCCACTCGGACTGTCCCTCCAGGTCCGAGACGACTTCCCAGAGCGCCTCGGCAGGCACGTTCACGTCGACCGGGACGGTGAGCTCCGCCCGCGTCCTGCTCTGCTCACCGGGGCGCACCGCCCTGCTCTGCTCACCCCGGCGCTCACCGGGGTCGTCGTTGCTCGTCACCCGAGCCCTCCTCGGCACGCATCCGCGCGATCGTGGCCTCCAGCCGGGCGACCCGGTCGCTCAGCTCGTGCCGGTCGGCCCGCACCCGGTCCAGCTCGCCGGCCAGGCGGTCCAGGGCCCAGTCGACCTCGGCCATCCGGTAACCGCGCAGGACCTGCTGGAACCGCAGCTCACGCACGTCCGACCCGGACACCTCGCGCGCGGGCAGCCGCGTCGGTGTCGCGTCCGGGGCCAGCGGGGCGAGCTCCTCGCCGCGGCCGAAGACCGCGGCCGCGAGCACGAAGACCAGCGCCGCCACGACGGCGAGGACGAGCACGTACACCACCGCGGTCCCCATGCCGCCATCACATCACGAGCGGCGACGGCGGGCCTCACCCCACGCGCAGGTGCGCCGGAGCGCACCGGTGCGGCTCCGCACCGGACCGGGCCTCCGCCGGCGGTGGGCGGTCGACCTGTGTCAACGGGCCGGGTGCCGGACCGGTGGTCACTCGGTCATCCGACCGGCCGGGCACAGGCGTCGAGCGCGGCACCCACCGGGTCGGTCTCGGCACGCACCACGCGCAGGCGTTCCATCGGGGCCGCGGAGGCGAACCCCTGGTGCGTCAGGCCCGCGACCCAGTCGAGCAGTCCGTCCCAGTGCCCTGCCGGGTCGAGCAGGACCACCGGCTTGCCGTGCAGGCCGAGCACCGCCGCCGACCACACCTCGAACAGCTCCTCGCAGGTGCCGAGGCCGCCGGGCAGCGCCAGGAAGGCGTCCGCCCGGTCCTCCATCTGCTGCTTGCGTTCCCGCATGCTCTCGGTGACGACGAGCTCGTCGCTGTCGTGGTCGGCCCACTCCCGCTCGACCATCGACCGCGGGATGATCCCGACCGTGCGTCCGCCGGCCGTGCGCGCGCCGGCCGCGATCGCCCCCATCATCGACCGCCGGCCACCACCGGAGACGAGGGTCCAGCCGCGACCGGCGATCCCGCGGCCGACCGCCTCGGCGAGCGCGAGGTGGTGCGGCTCCACCCCGTTGGAGCTGGCGCAGTAGACACAGACCGCGAAACCCGGCCGGGGCCCGGTCATCAGTGCGTCTCCTCCCAGGCGTGATACGCCTCGTGGACGACGTCGACGGCGTCGTCGATGTCGTCGGTGAGATGCAGCAGGTCCAGGTCGCGTTCGGAGACCTTGCCCTCCCGCAGCACGGTCTTGGCGATCCAGTCGTAGAGCCCGCCCCAGTAGTCGGTGCCGAGCAGGACCACCGGGAACTTGGTGACCTTCTTGGTCTGCACCAGCACGAGCGCCTCGAACAGCTCGTCGAGCGTGCCGAAGCCCCCGGGCAGGCAGACGAAGGCCTGCGAGTACTTCACGAACATGGTCTTGCGGGCGAAGAAGTACCGGAAGTTGATCCCGAGATCGACCCACGGGTTCAGGCCCTGCTCGAACGGGAGCTCGATTCCCAGACCGACCGACAGCCCACCGGCCTCGGACGCGCCCCGATTGGCCGCCTCCATCGTGCCGGGGCCACCACCGGTGATGACGGCGAAGCCCGCTCCGGCCAGCCGGGCGCCCAGCTCGCGTCCCAGCTCGTACTCGGGCGAGTCCACGGGTGTACGGGCGGACCCGAACACGGTGGCCGCGCGCGGGAGTTCGGCGAGCATGCCGAAGCCCTCGACGAACTCGGCCTGGATCCGCATGACCCGCCACGGATCGGTGTGGACCCAGTCCGCGGGCCCCCGCGAGTCGAGCAGCCGCTGGTCGGTCGTGGTGGGCTCGATGCTGCGGCTGCGGCGCAGGACCACCGGACCGCGCTGCTTCTCCGGGAGCCGCCGGGGGTCGGCGTCGTGGTCGGCCATGCGGCTCACGGTATTCCGGCCCCCGTCGCCTCCGACGGCCGGATGGTTCAGGGCGCGAGGTAGCGCCGCAGCACCGCCGCGCAGGCGGTGACGGCGTCCTCGGCGACGTGTTCCTCGCGGGTGTGGGCGAGGTTCGGGTCCCCGGGGCCGTAGTTGACCGCCGGGATCCCGAGCGCCGCGAACCGGGAGACGTCGGTCCAGCCGTACTTCGCGCGCGGGGTCGCGCCGCTGGCCGTGACGAACTCGGCCGCCGCCGGGGCGGACAGCCCGGGCAGTGCCCCCGGGGAGAGGTCGGTGACGGTGAGCTCGACGCCGTCGAAGACCTCCCGGACGTGCTCGACGGCCTGCTCGGCGGAGCGGTCGGGGGCGAAGCGGAAGTTCACGGTGACCACGCACTCGTCGGGCACGACGTTGCCCGCGACCCCACCCGCGATCCGGACCGCCTGCAGGCCCTCGCGATAGACGCAGCCGTCGATCTCGACGTCCCGGGCCCGGTAGTCGGCGAGCCGGGACAGGATGTCGCCGGCCGCGTGGATCGCGTTGTCCCCCAGCCAGGACCGCGCCGAGTGCGCGCGCCGCCCGGCGGTGCGGAGCTCGACCCGCAGTGTTCCCTGGCACCCGGCTTCGAGTGCGCCGTCGGTGGGCTCGCCGAGGATCGCGAGGTCGGCGTCGAGCCAGTCGCGGTGCTCGCGTTCGATCCGGCCGAGACCGTTGCGCTCGGCCTCGATCTCCTCGCAGTCGTAGAACACGAACGTGACGTCGTGCCGCGGCTCGGTCAGCGTGGCCGCGAGGTGGGCGAACACGGCGTCGCCGGACTTCATGTCGGACGTGCCGCAGCCGTGCACGATTCCACCGGTCCGCCGCGCCGGCACGTTGTCGGCGATCGGCACCGTGTCGAGGTGCCCGGCCAGCAGGACGCGGTGCGGACGGCCCAGGTTGGTGCGCGCGAGGACGGCGTCGCCGGAGCGCAGCACCTCGAGGTGTGGCGCCTGGGCCCGCAACGCCGCCTCGAGCGCATCGGCGAGCTCCTTCTCCTGCCCGGAGACGCTCGCGACGTCGACCAGCGCCGCGGTCAGGGTCACCGGGTCCGCCGTCAGGTCCAGGGCGGGCAGCGTCCTCGTCACCGGGGCGACGGTACCCACCGCCACGCCGGCACCCCCGATCCGGGCGCCCACCTGCGACAGCCGCGCCACATGATCATCTTCCGTGGCCCGGCCCGGCCCGGCCGGGCCACGGGTCGGGTTCGGCCACGCTCTGCTCTGCTTACCGTGACGCACCCTGCCGCTCCGCCCGCACCGCGGCCACACCCGGCGCCGTCGACACCGGCACGCCCCGATGCCCCGATGCCCCGACCCGCGAGGTGGACGACGGTTGTGACGGCGCGGGGGGCGCGTATCGGTGAGCAGAGCAGAGCGACGCCGGCACACCTGCCGATGCCCCGTCGAGCCGCACCAGCCGACGGCTCTCCCGATCCCTGCGCGCCGGGAGCGCACAGCACCGACAGCGCCGGGATACGAATGCCGATCGCGGGCTCCGCGGACCGCATCCGTCCCCATGTCGCGGAGTTGTCCACAGGCGCCGGATTCGGCGGTCCGGTGCGTCGGAACCGGCGCAGGATCGGCTCATGAGCAGCAACGACCTTCCCGATCGGCTACCGGAGGAGCCACCGGCCGTGGGTGTCGACGTCGTCGTCCCGGACGTCTCCGGGCTCGTCCGCGCGGTGCGCCGGCGGGCCGATCTGTCGCAGCGCGAGCTGGCGGAACGCACCGGGCTCTCCCGGTCGACGATCGGCCGGATCGAGAGCCGGTCGCTGACTCCGGCGCTGGAAACCGTCGTCGCGATCCTCGCCGTGGGCGGGCTGCGTCTGGTGGCGGTCGACGCCGACAACCGCCGGGTGCCGCCGATGGAGGACCCGCCCGGCGACGATCTCCGCGACGGCGCGGGCCGTCGCTACCCGTCGCACCTCGACACGATTCTCGACCCGCTGCCCGGGGAGTGGTGGGGTGACCGGTTCGGCCTGGCCCGTCCCCCCGAGACGTTCCGCCGCGACCGGGAGATGCGGGACGTGATGCGCCGGCGCAGCGTCTGGGAGGTCCGGGTGAAGCAGTACCAGTGGATGTACCCGCCACCGACCGTCGAGGCGTGGATCCAGCGGCAGGCCCGCTGCGAGAGGTGCGGAAGGGTCCCACCGCCCGTTCCACCGCCGTTCACCGCGGACCGGGTCGAGCGCTACCTCCAGGCCGCGGCCCGGCTCGCGGAGAACGAGATGGCCGCCCACGACGTGGCCCGGCGCACCCACCGGGCCGCGTCGCACAGGCCTCCGGGACGGTAGGTTCGACGCCCGTGAGTACCGAGTACCGCCGCGAAGGCGCTTCCGGAACCGGCCTGGCCACGGTCACGACCGACGGCACCGTCCTCGACGTCTGGTACCCGGCGCCCGCGCTCGCCGGGACCGAGGTCGTCGACCCCGCCGACGAGCTCGCCGCGCTGAGCACGACCGACGACCTCCGCGGGGTGCGGACCGAGGTCGTCCGGACCGAGATCTCCTCGCTGGCCGACGCCCCGGTCGACGCCGCCGACGCGTACCTGCGCCTGCACCTGCTCAGCCACCGGCTCGTCCAGCCGCACCAGGTGAACCTCGAGGGCCAGTTCGGTCTCTTGGCCAACGTGGTCTGGACCAACCACGGTCCGTGCCCCGTGCCCGGGTTCGAGCTGACCCGCGCGAGGCTGCGCGCCCATGGCCCGGTGACCGTGACGCACGTCGACAAGTTCCCACGGATGGTCGACTACGTGGTCCCCTCCGGGGTTCGCATCGGCGATGCGGACCGGGTCCGGCTCGGCGCCCACCTCGCCGAGGGCACCACGGTCATGCACGAGGGCTTCGTCAACTTCAACGCCGGCACGCTCGGCGCGTCGATGGTCGAGGGCCGGATCTCGGCCGGCGTCGTCGTCGGTGACGGATCGGACCTCGGCGGGTCCGCCTCGGTCATGGGCACGCTCTCCGGGGGCGGCAAGGAGGTCATCTCCATCGGCAGGCGGTGCCTGCTCGGTGCCAACGCCGGCCTGGGCATCTCGCTCGGTGACGACTGCGTCGTCGAGGCGGGCCTCTACGTCACCGGGGGTACGAAGGTGACGCTGCCGGACGGGACCGCGGTCGCGGCGCGCACGCTGTCCGGTCAGGACGGGCTGCTGCTGCGGCGCAACTCCCTCAGCGGCGCCGTCGAGGCCCTGCCCCGCACCGGCGAGGGCATCGCGCTCAACGCCGCGCTGCACGCCAACTAGGGGTGAGCATGGACGGGGCCCCGCAGCCGCCCTCGAACCTGCGCGGTGCCGCCGACCTCGGCGCACCGTTCGGGGCCGGTCCCGGTGAGCCGGCCGTGGAGCACGTCCGCGCGCTGCTCGACAAGCGGTTGCGCGCGATGCTGGGCCACGAGCCCGGCGTCCGGTCCGGCACCGACATCGAGGAGCTGCACCAGATGCGGGTCGCGGTGCGGCGGATGCGTGCCGCGCTCAAGTCGGCCCGGCCCCTGCTCGACCGTTCCTGGGCCGACCGTCTCCGGTCGGACCTGGGGCGGCTGGGCCGTGCACTGGGCCCGGTCCGCGACCTGGACGTGATGATCGACCGCCTGCGTGCCGAGGTCGCCTCGCTGCCGTCCCCGGAACAGGCCGCCGGCGAGCGTCTGGTCGCGGTGCTGGAGGCCGACCGGGTGGCGGCCCGCGCGGCGATGCTGGACGAGCTCGACTCGGACCGGCACGCCGCGTTGCGGTCCACCCTGATCGAGGCGGTGTCGGCGCCGCTGCCCGAAGCACCGGACGGCGCCGCGCGGCCGGCACTGATCGAGCTGGTACGGGCCGAGGCCGCCAAGCTCACCAAGGCCGTGCACCGGGCCGGGCCGAACCCCCCGGACATGACCCTGCACGATCTGCGGATCCGGACCAAGCGGCTGCGCTACACCGGCGAGCTCGTCGAGCCGGCGATGCGTGACGCGGATGGGGCCCGGACCACGGAGTCGAAGCGCGTGCGGAAGATGCTGGTGGCCGCCGCGGGGCTGCAGGAGGTCCTCGGCGACCACCAGGACGCGTGCGTCGCCGAGCACCGCATCCGGGCCCTGCTCGACGAGCTCGGGGCGGCTCCCGATGCCCACGAGGTCTTCGTCGGTGGCCGGCTCGTCGAACGCGAGCGGGCCCGGGCCGAGGTGTTGCGCGGCCAGTGGTGGGATGCCTGGGAGAAGCTCTCCGGACGCGCCGGGAAACTCTGAGCTACTCGGGGCGGTCTCCGATGCGCCAGACCGCCCCCGCCTGCAGCACGGCCCCCGCGACCAGCACGGCGATCGCGGGCGGGAACCCGCCGAGGTCGATCAGCAACCCCATCAGCAGGGGCCCGACCCCGGCCGCGCAGTACCCGACGCCGAGCCCGAACCCGCTGACCGCGGCGCTGCGGGCGGGCGTCGGAGTCCGCCACGCGACCACGGCGAGCCCCAGCGGGAAGCCCGCCCCGACGCCGATGCCGATCAGCACCGCCCACAGCCAGGGCAAGGGCGTCTCCGGCGCGGGCAGGAACAGCGCCCCCAGGGTTCCCGCGAGGCTGCTGAGCACCGTCAGCGACGCCCAGAACCGCCACTTCCACCGTCGTTCGGCGACCGCCGGGAACAGCAGGGCGGCCGGGATCTGCGCGATGCTCCAGCTCGCCAGCAGCAGCCCCCCGGCCTGCGCCGACCAGCCCTGTGACTCGTAGAACGGCGCGAGCCAGGTCAACCAGCCGTAGAACAGCGTCGACGAGCCCGCGAGGTAGCACGCGATCCGGCGGGCGAACGGGTCGCGCCAGGTGCGCAGCTCCTCCGGGGCGGACGCCGGGTCGTCGGCGACCGGCCCGGCCGGACGGGCACGTCCGATCCGGGCCGCGACCGGGATCCACACCGCCACCGCCAGCACCGCCGGTACCGCCCACACCGCGAGCGACAGCGACCACCCGCCGAGCCCGACCGCCAGCGGCACCGCGGCCGCCGAGGCCACCGTCGCGCCGACCATCATCGAGACGACGTAGCCACCGGTGACCGCGCCAGCCCGCTCGGCGAGGTGTTCCTTGACGACCCCGGTCACCAGCACCCCCGCGACACCGATGCCCAGGCCGACCAGCACGCTCCCCGCGATCAGCGCGGGCAACGCGACGACGGCGCGCAGCAGGCTCCCCACGGCGATCGTCGCGACCGCGGCACCGAGCAGGCGTTCCCGCCCGACGCGGGCCGCGACGGAGGCCGCACCGAAGGACCCCGCGGACATCATCAGCACGGCCCCCGCCTGCACCAGCCCGGCCGCACCGGACCCGATGCCGAGGTCGGCCCGGGCCGTCTCCAGCAGCGGCGGGTACCCGGCCAGTCCGGCACGCAGGTTCACCGCGAGTGCCAGCACGCCCAGCAGGACCAGCCCCGGCCGGACCGCCCGATGCGTGGACGACGTGCTCGGTGACGACATCGGGCGGCTCCTCCACCGGCGGTGTTGCCGGACGAAACGGTGTGGCGAGCACACCGGGGCCCGCCGCGGACGTGCCGCCCGCCGACGGGCCCCGGGTACGGAGTTGCTCAGCCGGCTCCGAGACGGTCGACGGCGGCGTCGATGCGCTCGTCCGGCGCGGTCAGCCCGACCCGGACGTGCCGGGCACCGGCGGGCCCGTAGAACTCGCCGGGCGCCACCAGGATCCCGAGGTCGGCGAGCCGGTCCACGGTCTGCCTGCACTGCTCACCCGCGGTGGCCCACAGGTAGAGACCGGCCTCGGAGTGCTCGATCTCCAGGCCCGCCTTCTCCAGCCCGGCACGCAGCCGGGCGCGACGGGCGTCGTACCGGGCGGCCTGCTCCGTGACGTGCGTGTCGTCGGTCACGGCCGCCTCCAGCGCCGCCTGCACCGGCCTCGGGACGATCATCCCGGCGTGCTTGCGCACCTCCAGCAGCCCCGAGACCAGCGCCGGGTCACCGGTGACGAACCCGGCCCGGTAACCGGCCAGGTTCGAGACCTTCGACAGCGAGTGCACGGCGAGCAGGCCGGTGGGGTCGCCGTCGCACACGTCGGGGTGCAGCACCGAGCGCGGCGCCGGGTCGGCCTCACCGGGCAGGCCGAGGTAGCACTCGTCGGAGGCGACGACCGCGCCCCGCTCGCGGGCCCAGGAGACCACCTTCCGCAGGTGCTCGACGGGCAGGACCCGACCGGTCGGGTTGGACGGCGAGTTCAGCCAGATCAGCTTCACCCGGGCCGGACCGGCGGCCGTCAGACCGTCGGACCGCAGATACCGGGCCCCCGCCAGCCGGGCGCCGACCTCGTAGGTCGGATAGGCCAGCTCCGGGATGACGACGGTGTCGCCGCTCTCCAGCCCCAGCAGCGTCGGCAACCAGGCGACCAGCTCCTTGGAACCGATCGTCGGCAGCACCGCCGCCGGGTCCACGTCGGGCACACCGAACCGGCGGCGCAGCGAGGCCGCGATCGCCTCACGCAGCGATGCCGGGCCGTGGGTCGTCGGGTAGCCGGGCTCCCGTGCCGCCGGACCGGACAACGCCTCCCGGAGCTGCTCGGGCACCGGGTCCACCGGGGTGCCGACCGACAGGTCGACGAGGCCGCCCGGGTGCGCGGACGCCCGCTCCCGCGCGGGAACCAGCGAGTCCCACGGGAAGTCGGGCAGGTCCAGTCGGCTCACTCGTCGTGTTCCTGCGGGGGCAGGCTCTTGGCGGGCTCGACGTCGCGGTCGACCTTGCCGACCTTGGAGGCGCCGCCGGGCGAGCCGAGCTCGTCGAAGAAGTCGACGTTGGCCTTGGTGTAGGCGGCCCACTGCTCAGGGACGTCGTCCTCGTAGTAGATCGCCTCCACGGGGCAGACCGGCTCACACGCACCGCAGTCGACGCACTCGTCGGGGTGGATGTAGAGCATCCGTCCGCCCTCGTAGATGCAGTCCACCGGGCATTCCTCGATACACGCCTTGTCGAGCAGGTCGACGCAGGGTTCGGCGATCACGTAGGTCACTTCGGTGGTCCTCCACTCGGGCCGCGGGCACCCGTAGATCATGTGGTGGCGGGGTGCCCGGTCAAACTGGGACTCCCGCAGGTTAACCCGCGACCCCGGCAGGGGCAGGAGTGAGGTGGTCAGTGCCATGCTGGACGATCTGCTCGGACGCCGGGTGACGCTCCGGTTCCGGATCGCCCCGGACGGCGCGCCGGGCCCGCGGTTCACCGATGCCGTGGGTGAGCTGACCACCGCGGACAGCCCCGATGCGGTGGTCGTCCGCACCCGGTCCGGGGAGGTCCGGGTGGAACGCGACACCGTCGTGGCCGTGCGGGAGGTGCCGCCGGCGCCCGCCCGACGGGCATCCCGAGCCGCGGTCGCCCGGCTGGAGCGGCTGCGGTCGGACGCATGGCCGGCTCCGGTGCGCCGCGAGCTCGGTGGCTGGCTCCTCCGGGCCGCCGGTGGGTACACCAAGCGCGCCAACTCGACGCTGGCGCTCGGTGACCCGGGAATGCCGGTCGAGGCCGCCCTCGATCAGGTGCGGGAGTTCGCCGACGAGCACGGCATCGCACCGCTGGTGCAGGCCCCGGTGGGCTCGCCGGGGTCGAACCGGATCCTCGAGGCCGGGTGGCGCGTGGCCGACCCCGGCGAGTGCCTGGTGCTCGTCGCCTCGCTCGACGACGTCGCCCCCGCCGGGGCGCCGGTCACGGACCTGCCCGACAGTCCGCCCGACGGCTGGTGGTCGGTCTTCGACGAGCAGGTCCCGGCCCCCGGATCGTCGGCCCGCGCCGTGGTCGCCCCCGGTCCGCAGGCCACCCCCACCGGCGCCGAGGTGCGCCCCGGTATGCAGAGCAAAGCGGCGCAGAGGCAGGTCAGCGGGGTGGTGCGCCGAGGTGAGCAGAGCAAAGCGACGGCGGACCCCCTCCCCCGCGTCGGCTTCGGCATGATCGTCTCCGAGAGCGGGGCGGCCGCAGCGGTCCGCGCCGCGGTCGTCGAGGACCACGTCTACGTCTCGCGGCTGCACGTGCGTCCCGAGCACCGCCGACGCGGGCTGGCCGGCGAGCTCATGGGGACCGTCCTGTCCTGGGGGCGCGCCGCCGGGGCCCGGCACGCCCTGCTCGACGTCACCGCGGACAACACGGCGGCCCGGGCGCTCTACGCGGCGGCCGGCTGGACCGAGCACCACCGGTACCACTACCTGGTGCCCGGAGCGCCGGGCGGCACGCGAGGCTGAGCCGAGCGTGCGCAGCGCTCAGCGGCGCTGAGCGGCGGCGAGTCCCTTGCGCTCCAGCCAGGTCCGCGCCTGCCGGGCCGCGCGCTTGAGACCGGACCACTCGCCCAGGTACTTCCCGACGACGCCGACGACCGGCAGCATCCCGAGCCACTGGTGGTAGAAGCGCCCGCCGGGGCGCTTGTCCAGCTCGTCCTCCACCGACCACAGTGCCCGGCCCAGCCGCCACACCGCGCCACCGACCCGCTTCAGCGTGGCCCGCGTGCCGCGCCCGGCCAGCTCGCCGGTGAGCTCCGCGGCGCGCGCGTCTGCGGCGGCGTCCTCCTCGGCGGTCAGGTCCCGCCCGGCCGTGCTGAGCTCGCGCTGGAACAGCACCGCCGCGAGCAGCTCCACCAGCCGGTCCTCGTCCCGGACGCCGTGCTCGCCGGCGACGGCCACCAGCAGCAGCCCCCCGCCGGCCGCGCCGACCGTGTCGGACACCGGCAGGGTCCGGGCCAGCGCGCCGCCGAGACCGGGGACGGCCGCGATCAGCGTCGTGAACCGGCCGAGCCGATACACCCACCAGTGCGCGCGGGCGTCGACGTCCATCCGGGCCCACGCCGCCGTCCCGGGGACCTGCACCGACGCCAGCGCGTCCAGGATCTTGCCGGCGAGCGTGCGCTCCTCGGGCTCCGCGTCCAGCTCCCCCGACGCGCCGGGCGTCACGCGCGCCCGCAGCCCGAACGGGTCGGACTCACGCAAGCCGTCCAGCACCGGACGGGTCGCCCGCACGAACGGTCGCAGGACCGTCACCAGCTGTTCGTCGGTGATCTTGCCGATCATCTAGCGCACCTGCTGCGCCCGGCTCGCGGCGAGGTTCTCGACCGCCCGGCGGAACGCCACCAGCCCGGACGCCGCCCCCGCGACCAGCAGCAGCATGGACTGCCAGGTTCCCGGCAGCAGCACGTCGCCGCCCGGCCCGAACAGGCCCAGCACCAGCACGGAGACGAACCACACGGCCACCGGCGCGGCCGCCCCCGCCGCGGTCGGCGAGATCTCGGTGACCGAGGTGCGCACGAGCCACGGCAACGACACGACGACGAGCACCGTGCCGATCGGCACCGGCACCGGACCGATGTAGAGCATCTGGAACATCAGCTCGAACGCCACCAGCAGCACCGAGACCAGCGTCAGCAGCGCGGCGAGCGGCAGCCGGGTCGGATCGCTCACGACAACCCCTCGAACAGGTCCGTCTCGGGCTTCTCGGTCGGCTCGGCCCCGGCGAGCACGAACTCCTCGGTCCCGAGCAGCGGCTGGGTGATCCCGTTGCTCATCGCGTACGCCGCCCACCCGGACCCGGTCCGGACGTCGATCTGGGTGGCGTGCGCCCGCATCGCGGCGATCCGCTCCTCGTCGTGGGCGGACACGTCGAGCCGGGTGGTGACGGCGGCCTCGTCGTGGCCGGGGTGCTCGTCGGGCTCCGGCCAGCGCAGACCGCTGCGCTCCGGGTCGCCGTCGCAGGCCGTGAGCAGCTCGGCCAGCCCCTCCTCCAGCAGTGCCGTGGACCGCACCGTGAAGTACAGCTTCGCGACGATGTCCGGGCGCGCGGCCGCCGCGGCGGCGGTCAGCTCGTGCGCGCGGACGTGGTCCGGGTGCCCGTACGACCCGTCCGCGGCGTAGGACACCAGCACCTGCGGGCGGACCTCGTCGACGACGTCGAGCAGCTGGGCGAGCTGGGTGCCGAACACCTTCGGGGCCGCGAACGCGCGCGGGTGCAGCCGGGGCGGCAGCGCCGCCCGGGTGCCGTGCCCGGCGAGCACCATCCCGGTGTCCCGCCAGCGACCGGCACCGCCGAGGTAGCGGTGCCGCGGACCACCGAGCGCGGCGAGCGCGGCGTCCAGCTCGCGGGTGCGGTACCCGCCCAGCTGGTCACCCCGGTCGGGGGCGAGCTCGGCGAGCTCCGGCGGGATCACCTCGCCCTCCTCGCCGAGGGTGCAGGTCACGACGGTGACCTCGCACTCCGGGTCGGCGGTGTAGCGGGCGATGGTGCCGCCGGTGGTCAGGGTCTCGTCGTCCGGGTGCGCGTGGACGAGCAGCAGCCGGTGGGCGGGAGACGGGTGGGCGCGAGACACCGATGAAGCCTACGGGGCGCCGGCGCCGCCCGACGGCACGCCCGCCCCGGGGGCGACCGTCACCGGCAGCGGGAACTCCGCGGCCTCCCCGGACGCCGGCGGCACCGGGACCCCGGCACCGCTGAGCGCCACGGTCGGCACCGCCGTCGTCGCCAGGCCGGCCGGGGCGACACCGCCCCGGACCAGCAGGTCCCCGAGCGCGGCGATCATGGCGCCGTTGTCGGTGCACAACCGGGGCGCCGGCACCCGCAGCGTGATCCCCGCGTCCGCGCACGCCCGCTCCATCTCGGCGCGCAGCACCCGGTTCGCCGCGACCCCGCCGACCATGAGCAGCGTGTCCGCTCCGCGCTCGACGCAGGCCCGCAGCGCCTTGCGCACCAGCACGTCGACGACGGCCATCTGGAACGACGCGGCCACGTCCGCGACCGGGAGCGCCCGGCCCGCGTCCTGCGCGGCCTCGACGTGCCGGGCGACGGCCGTCTTCAGCCCGGAGAAGGAGAACCCGAACACGGCGTCGCGCGGCCCGGTCATCGGCCGGGGGAACGCGACCGCGGCCGGGTCCCCGTCGAGCGCGGCCCGCGACACCGACGGCCCGCCCGGGTAGGGCAGCCCGAGCAGCCGGGCGACCTTGTCGAACGCCTCCCCGGCCGCGTCGTCGACGGTGTCACCGAGGTGTTCGACGGGGTCGTGGGCGAGGTCGCCGAGCGACAGCAGCGAGGTGTGCCCACCGGAGACGATCAGGCAGACGCAGCGCGGCGGCAGCGGTCCGTGCTCCAGGACGTCGACGGCCGCGTGCCCGGCCAGGTGGTGCACGCCGTAGAGCGGCACGTCCAGCGCGGCCGCGTAGGCCTTCGCCGCGGCGACCCCGACGTGCAGGGCGGGTGAGAGACCCGGCCCCGCGGTGACCGCGACGGCGTCCACCTCGGACAGCGACACGCCCGCGGCGTCGACGGCGGCGCGGACCATCGGCACCACGGCGCTCACGTGCGCCCGCGCCGCGACCTCGGGGACGACGCCGCCGAAGCGGGCGTGCTCGTCGGCCGAGGACGCCAGGCCCTCGCCGAGCAGCACCCCGTCCCGGACCAGGCCGGCCCCGGTCTCGTCGCACGACGTCTCGATCCCCAGCACCAGCGACACGCCGCCAGTGTCCCACCGGGTGCCTAGAGCAGCGCGCGCGCCTGCGCGAAATGGCAGGCCACCGGGTGTCCGGTGCCCCGGTCGGTCAGCGCCGGCTCCTCGTCGGTGCACGTCTGCTGCTGGTCGGCCGAGAGCTCGTGGGCGAACTTCGGGCAGCGGGTGCGGAACCGGCAGCCCGACGGCGGATCGGCCGGGTTGGGCAGGTCACCGATGACGGTGATCCGCTCCCGGGCCCGCTCGCGCCGCGGGTCGGGCAGCGGGATCGCCGAGATCAGCGCGTGCGTGTACGGGTGCCCCGGCGCGCTGAACAGCGACGACGCCGGCCCGGTCTCGACGATCTTCCCGAGGTACATGACCGCGATCCGGTCGGCGATGTGGCGCACCACCGACAGGTCGTGCGAGACGAACAGGTACGACAGCCCGCGCTCGGCCTGCAGCTCCTGCAGCAGGTTGAGCACGCCGGCCTGGATCGAGACGTCCAGCGCCGACACCGGCTCGTCCAGCACGATCAGCTTCGGGTGCAGCGCGAGCGCGCGGGCGATGCCGATGCGCTGGCGCTGGCCGCCGGAGAACTCGTGGGCGTAGCGGTTCCCGTGCTCGGGCTTGAGCCCGACGGTGCTCATGAGCTCGCGGACCCGGTCGCGGCCGTCGGCGCCGTAGAGGCCGTGGATCCGCAGTGGCTCGGCGATCAGCTCGTTCACCGGCATCCGGGGGTCCAGCGACGCGTACGGGTCCTGGAACACCAGCTGCATCTCCCGGCGCAGCGACCGCATCCGCCCGGGCGACAGGGCCGTGATCTCCCGGTCGCCGAACCGGACCTCGCCGGCGGTGGCCGGGATCAGGTTCAGCGCGACGCGGGCCAGCGTCGACTTCCCGCAGCCGGACTCGCCGACCAGTCCGAGCGTCTCGCCCTCGGCGATGTCGAACGACACGTCGCTGACGGCCTGCACCGCACCGGCCCGGCGCCGGAACAGGCCACCGGAGCGGATCGGGAACTCTTTCACCAGGTGCCGCACCGAGAGCAGGGTGGGCGCGCTCGTGGACCGCGTCGTGGCCTCCGTGGTGCTGCTCATCGGCCGGCCTCCCCGGTCAGCGCGGTCGGATCGGCGGGCGCGGCACCGTGGCCGGTGAGGTCCTCACCACCGCCGGCGTCGAAGACCTCGCCGGCCGCGGCCCCGGCCAGCTGGGACGAATGGTGGCACGCGGCCCGGTGCCCGTCCCCGGACGTGCCGGCCGCATCCTCGACCCCGACGAGCTCGGGCTCGACCTCGCGGCACACCTCCGACGACAGCGGGCAGCGCGGCGTGAACGGACAGCCCGGCGGCATGTTCACCACCGACGGCGGTGAGCCGGGGATCGGCGTGAGCCGCTCCGCCGGGCGGTCGAGGCGCGGCAGGCTGCCGAGCAGGCCCAGTGTGTAGGGCATCCGCGGGGTGTAGAAGATGTCCTCGACCCCGCCGACCTCGACCGGCTTGCCGGCGTACATGACCATCACCCGGTCGGCCTGGCCCGCGATCACGCCGAGGTCGTGGGTGATCAGCACCATCGCGGCACCGGTTGCCCGCTGTGCCGCCGCCAGGGCTTCCATCACCTGTGCCTGCACGGTCACGTCCAGCGCCGTCGTCGGCTCGTCGGCGATGATCACGTCCGGGTCGTTGGCCATCGCGATCGCGATGACGACCCGCTGGCGCATCCCGCCGGAGAGCTCGTGCGGGTAGGAGTCGACCCGCTGGTCGGGGTTGGGGATCCGCACCGTGCCCAGCAGCTCGATCGCCCGCTCCCGGGCCGCCGCCTTGCTCACGTCGCGGTGGGCCAGCACCGCCTCCGCGATCTGGTACCCGACGGTGTAGACCGGGTTCAGCGAGGTCATCGGGTCCTGGAAGATCATCGCGATCCGCTCGCCGCGGACCCTGGTGAGCTCGTCCTCGCTCGCGGCGAGCAGGTCTACGCCGTCGAACCGGATCGTGCCCTCGACCTGCGCCGTGGGCGGGAGCAGGCCCATCACCGCCAGCGAGGTCACCGACTTCCCGGAGCCGGACTCGCCGACGATGCCGAGCACCTCCCCCCGGTGCAGGGTGTAGTCCACGCCCCGGACGGCCCGGACCGGGCCGTCCCCGCTGGGGAACGTCACGGTCAGCCCGGAGACGCGCAGGATCTCCGGGCCGGTCTGCTGGTCGGTCACTGGCGCACCTTCGTCTGCTGCGGGTCGAACGCGTCACGCAGGCCGTCGCCGATGAAATTGATCGTGAGCGCGATGATGATGATGAACAGTCCGGGGAAGTAGAACAACCACGGCCGGGTCGTCAGCGCCGTCTGTGCCTCGTTGACCAGCAGCCCGAGCGAGGTGTCCGGGACCTGGACGCCGAAGCCCAGATACGACAGCGCGGTCTCGAGCAGGATCGCCAGCGCGACCAGGATCGTCAGGTTGACCAGGATCGAGCCCAGCGCGTTCGGTACGAGGTGCCGCACGATGATCCGGGTGTTCGACGCGCCCAGCGCCCGCGCGGCCTCGATGAACTCCTTCTCCCGCAGCGAGAGCACCACCCCGCGGGCCACCCGGGAGACATAGGCCCAGTACAGCCCCGCGATGACCAGCCCGATCAGGTACCAGGTCCCGCCGAGGTTGTGCGCGAGCATGGCCGCCACGGCGATCAGCGGCAGGGTCAGCACGAGGTCGGCGATCCGCATCATGATCGTGTCGACCCAGCCGCCGAAGTAGCCGGCGATCGAGCCCCACAGCGTCCCGACGAACGTCGCCAGCAGGGCGACCATCACCGAGACCTGCAGCGAGGTCCGGGTGCCGCCGAGCACCTGGGCGAACTGGTCCTTGCCGACGGCGTCGGTGCCGAACGGGTGGGCGAGCGACGGTGGCGCGGAGTTGTCGGGGGTGATCTGACCGACGTCGTAGCGCCAGAGCGGACCCACGACGTAGGCGAGCAGCACCAGCAGGACGAGCACGACGAGGCTGACCATCGCCGCCCGGTGCTGCAGGAACCGGCGCAGCACGAGCTGGGCCTGGCTGCGTTCCTCGACCGTGAACTCGCGGTCCGGGTCGGCGGGGGCCGCGGGCCGGGGGTGCGTCGTGTCGATGGCGTCAGGCATAGCGGATCCTGGGGTCGAGGACGCCGTAGAGCAGGTCGGCGACGAGGTTGAGGACGATCACGATCGTCGCCGAGATCAGCAGCCAGGACGTCACGGCGTAGGTGTCGAACTGCCGGATCGACTCGATCAGGAAGTCGCCGAGCCCGCGCCACTGGAAGACCGTCTCGGTGATCACGGCACCACCGAGGATGGTCGCCATGTCCAAGGCCGTCACGGTGGTCAGCGGGATCAGCGCGGTGCGCAGCGCGTGCCGGAACATCACCGTCCGCCGGGGCAGGCCCTTGGCCCGGGCCAGCCGCACGTAGTCGGAGTTCAGCGTCTCCAGCATCGAGGCCCGGGTGAACCGGCTCCATGCCGCGTAGGAGATCAGCGCGAGCGCGATCGTCGGCAGCACCATGTGCCCCGCGACGTCCGCGACCCGCGCGAGCAAGCCGTCCGGCGGCGGGATCGACGACGCCCCGATCGTGTAGATGACCTGGTCGCCGACGATGGTGTTGAAGTCGATGCCGCCCTGCTTGAGCAGGATGGCCAGCCAGAACGACGGCATCGCCAGGAACAGGAAGCCGATGAACGTCGCCGCGTAGTCGGACTTCGAGTACTGCTTCACGGCCGTGTAGACGCCGACCAGCACGGCCAGCACCAGCGCGACGATCATCGCAACGATGATCAGCCGCATCGTCACCCAGAACCGGGTGGCGAGCTCCTCGCCGATGTCCTGGGTGGCGATGACCGAGGGCCCGAAGTCTCCCCGGAACACTCCGCCGAGCCAGGCCAGGTAGCGCGGCACCAGCGGCTCGTCGAGGTGCAGCCGGGCGGCCTCGGCGTCGAGGACCGACTGCGGGGGCGGGGGGTTGCGCAACAGGAGTGGGGTCAACGGGTTGCCGGACAGCGTGCCCAGCCAGAACACGATGAACGACGACACCAGCAGGATCGGGATCGAGATCACGATCCGGCGCACTGCGTAGAGAAGCATGTGGAGGTCTTTCCTACACGTGGTGGGAGCGGCGACCGGCCCGCTCGTGACGGGCCGGTCGCCGGGTGGCCGGGGGTCAGCTGCCGGCGCGCAGGGCCCACTCGCCGGCGTTGTAGGTCGGGCCGGCGAGGCTGGCGTTGCCGCGGACGTTGGCCACGGTGTCCTGGGCCGCGATCAGGGTCGGCTTCTGGTAGAGCGGCAGGACGTAGGCGTCCTCCATGATGATGCGGTCGGCCTCGTTCAGGGTGGCCGTGGCCGCCGCCTTGTCCGCCGACGAGGCCGCCTCGTTCAGCATCGCGTCGGTGCGCGGATTCTTGTACTGGCCGAAGTTGTTGCCCGAGCTCGACAGGAACGTCTGCTGGGCGTTCGCGAACGGTGCGGGCGACTGCACCCAGGCGAAGACCATGATGTCGTAGTCACCGGCGGACAGGGTGGTGCCGAGATCGTCGGTCGGCTCGACCGCGACGTTGATCCCCAGCTGCTTCATGTAGCCGGCGAACAGCTCGCTCTCGTTCTGCCGGATGGCGTTGCCGACGGTGTAGCGGATCCGCATGTCCGGCACGGCCTCGCCGCTCGGCGCCACCAGCTTCTCCCCGACCCCGGTGTAACCGGCGTCGGTGAGGATCTGCTTGGCCCGCTCGACGTCGCCCGACCCCAGCCCGGTGGCGGTGACGTTGTCGGTGTAGCCCTCCATCTGGGGCAGGAACATCAGGCTGTTCAACGGCTGCACGTCCGGATTGAACTGGCCGACCGTCTTGGCGATGATGTCCTCGCGGTTCACCGCGGTGTACATCGCCTGGCGCAGCGCCTTGTCCTGCAGGAACGGGTTGCGCAGGTTGAAGTCGTAGTGCTCCCACTGGATCCCGAGCTGCTGGTTCTGGGAGACGTTCGGGATCTGCTGGATCTGCTGGACGATGTCCACCTGCGGCTGCGGGTAGATCACCTGCACCTCGTTGTTCTGGAGCGCGATCGGCTCCTGGGTGGCATCGGTGATCACCCGCATGATCAGCTGGTCGAGCTTCGGCTTGGTCGCGCCGTACCAGCGCGGGTTCGGGGCGAGCGTGAGCGCCTGGTTGTCCTGCCAGTTCTCGACGACGTACGGCCCGCCGGAGTAGGTCGGCGGGTTCTTCCCGAACCAGTCGAACGACGCCGCGATGCCCTCGGGGGTGTTCAGGTCACCGTGCTGCGCGGCGATGTGCGCCGGGTAGAGCGGCTGCCCGGAGCTGAAGTAGTTCTGCCAGTCGGTGAACGGGTGGCTCAGCGTCATCGTCGCGGTCTTGCCACCGTCGGAGCCGACGACGTCCTGCACCACGTCCCAGCCGCCGTTGCCCGCGGTCGCGCACTCCGGGCACTCGGTCGGGCTCTGCATCTTCCAGCTGTAGGCGAAGTCGTCGGCGCTGATCGGCGTGCCGTCGCTCCAGACCGCCTCCGGCTTGATCTTGTAGACGATCGTGGTCGGGTTCACCAGGTCGGCCGACACCATGAGGTCGGTGTTCAGCGCCAGCGTGAGATCCGGCTGCGTGTCGAACGCGGCCGGCAGGTAGGCCTGGGTCGCCATCCCGGTCTCGAACACGTTGCCGTCGGCCGAGACGACGTTCCAGTTCGGGATGTTCTTCTCGATCGCGAAGGTGATCGTCCCGCCCTGCTGGAGCTGGTCCTCCGGGACCGAGTTGCAGTTGTTGATGTTCTCGGCGCAGTCGGCGAAGTTGCCGCTCGCGGTGGCACCGCCCCCGCCCCCCACGCCGCACGCGCTGAGCAGCAGGGCACTGGCCCCCGCCACCGCGACCGCGGCCGCCGCCTTCATTCTCATCGTCGTGACGCGCCTCTCGGGTCAGTGGGTGCACGCCGGTGTGGCACCCGTTCGGGACGGCGGACACCCGGATGTACTGCCGGGTAACCCGCCTCGGGGCACGCTAGGAACCGCCTCCCCCTGCCGCGACGCCCGTCGCCGATCGTGATCGAAGGGTGACCTCCGAACGGCGTAACGCCATCGCGGCGAACCGGACGCTAACAACGGGAGGGGTCGGCTCGGCAGGTCTTCGCCGCACTTCGAGACCTGTTTGGTACACACGTACCACTCGGCCGTCCCGGCGCCGGGCCGGTGCGGCCGGAGCCCGGCCGCACCGAATGGCGTCAGTTCTCGGGCTCGCCGGCCTCGTTGGTCGACACGGCCTCGCTCGAGCCCTCGGGCTCGCCCCAGGTCTTCGCCCCGGTCATCGGGCCGGTCGCGATCGGGCCGGGGGTCACCCGCGTCGAGGCGTCGGTCTGCGGGTTGCTGATCACCAGGCCGCGGTTCTGGTAGAGGGGCAGCGCCGGCAGCTGGCGCCACAGCACCCGCTCGGCCTCGGCGACGACCGCCGGGTCCGCCGGGCCGGTGAGCAGCTGGTCGAGCAGCGGCTGCAGGGCCGGGAAGCAGGACGTGCCGGGCAGGTCGTCCGGGACGTCGTCGGGCGGGCAGCCGTAGTCGGAGACCAGCCGCGGCCCGATCGCCCCGTACGCCGAACGGGGTGCGACGAGCACGTCGACCGCCACCGACCCCCCGTCACCGGGGGTCGTCGTCGGCGTCGCGGACGTCGTGGGTGTCGACTCCTGCGGGGTCGGCTGCTCCGGGGTCGGCTGGGGCGCGTCCCCACCGGGCGCCGCTCCCGCACCGGGAGCGGGGGTCGACGTCGGTGTCGGCGTGGTGGGCGCGACGCTGGCGCTGGTCAGCAGGTCCGGCGTGGCCGGGGCGACGACCGTCGCCCCGATCCCGGCGGCCGTGAGCTGTTCGGCGACGACGCGGGCGATCTCGACGTCCTCGCTGCGCTCGGTACCCGCGCCGATCACCACGTTCAGCGGGCGCCCGCCGAGCGACCAGCGCCCGTCGGCGCCGCGGACGTAGCCGGCCTCGGTCAGTGCCGCCTCGGCGCCCGCCCGGTCCGGGCGGCCGGGGGCGCCGTCCGGGGCGGTCGGCGCGTACCCCGCGTCGGACGGCGCGAGGCCGAACGCGTCGACGGCGGTGGAGTCCGGGCTGACGCGTTCGCGGATCGCGTCGCGGTCCAGGCTCGCCGCGACGCCCTCGCGCACCCGGGGGTCGGCGAGCGGGCCGTCCTGGGTGCGGAAGCTCAGCTGCTGCACCGACGGGCGCGGCCCGCTCTGCACGGTCGGGGGCTTCGGCGAGCCGGCGAGGACGTCGAGGGCCTGCGTGACCGCGGGCCGCGCGTCCGGCAGGGCGAGGTCGATGCCCTGGCTCTCGAGGGCCGTCGGCAGCGTGTTCGGCGGGATGCGCCGCAGGATGACCTCGTCGACCACCGCCGGGGTGTCCCAGTACGGGTCGTTGCGCACCAGCAGGACCTCACCCCGCAGCCGGTCCACCTGCATCAGCCGGAACGGCCCGCCCGAGGCGGGGACGCCACCCCGGAACGGTGCGGTCCACCCACCGGGCGCGTCCTTGAGCAGGTGCGCCGGCAGCAGGTTGGTGAACAGCTCCTTCCAGTGCGGGTAAGGCTCGTCGAAGACGACGTCGACGGCCTTCCCCGCGGCCCGGGAGCGCACGTCGGTGATCTCCCGGTAGCCGGCGGAGCCGATCGTGTTCGGCTGGCTGCGCATCTGCTGCCAGAGGTAGACGAAGTCCTCGGCGGCGATCGGCGCCCCGGTCGACCAGCCGGCCTCGACGTCGAGCTCGTAGCTGACCGTGAACGGCTCCTGCGAGGTGACCTTCGCGTCGGTGGCGACGGTCCGGTCCAGCTGCAGCACGCCCTCGGCGTCCGGCCGGAACACCGACGGCAGCGCCATCGCCGCGATCGCCGTCGTGACCGTCGACTGGTCCGAGCGCAGGTGCGGGTTGAAGCCGGGGCCCAGGTCGTCGACCCCGGCCACCACCCGGGTCGGCGTGGTGGCCGCCTCGGTCGGTGGCGCCGGGTCCGGCGGGGGCGCCGGCTGCGGGTCCGCGGAGCACGCGGTCAACGCCAGCAGACCGGCCAGCAGCAGCGCGGGGAGCGCGCGGAACGGTCGACGTGCGGTCACTCCCGCAGTATCGCCGTCGCCCCCGCGCCGCCCCGCGCCCGGTCTCACTTGGCCGCGTTCGCCGCCGCCTTGGCCCGCGACCGGGCGCGGGCGCGCGCGTTCGGGTCCAGCTCGACCTTGCGGATCCGGATGTTCTGCGGGGTGATCTCGACGCACTCGTCGGGCGCGCAGAACTCCAGCGACTGCTCCAGCGACAGCACCGTGGGCGGGGTCAGCTTGACCAGCTCGTCCGCGGTGGACGACCGGATGTTGGTCAGCTTCTTCTCCCGGCAGATGTTGACCTCGAGGTCCTCGGCGCGGGTGTACTCGCCGACGACCATGCCGCTGTAGACCACCGTGGTCGGCCCGACGAACAGCGTCCCCCGGTCGGCGAGCTGGTCCACCGCGTACGCGGTGACCGGCCCGGAGCGGTCGGCGATCAGCGAGCCCTTGTTGCGGGTGCGGATCTCACCGACCCAGGGGGCGTACCCGTCGAACACGTGGCTGGCGATGCCGGCCCCGCGGGTGACCGTCATGAACTCGGTGCGGAAGCCGATCAGGCCACGGGACGGGATCCGGAACTCCATCCGGACCCGGCCCTCGCCGTGGATCATGTCGCCCATCTCGCCCTTGCGGCCGGCGAGGAGCTGGGTGACGGCACCGAGGCTGTCGTCGGGCACGTCGACCGAGAGCTGCTCGAACGGCTCGTGCAGCTTGCCGTCGATCGTCCTGGTCACCACCTGCGGCTTGCCGACGGTGAGCTCGAAGCCCTCCCGCCGCATGGTCTCGACCAGCACCGCGAGCGCGAGTTCGCCGCGGCCCTGCACCTCCCAGGTGTCGGGCCGCTCGGTGGGCAGCACCCGGACCGACACGTTGCCGATCAGCTCGGCGTCGAGGCGGTTCTTGACCAGGCGGGCGGTCAGCTTCTTGCCCGGCACCGGGTCGCGACCGGCCAGCGGCGAGGTGTTGGTGCCGATCGTCATCGAGATGGCGGGCTCGTCGACGTCGATCCGCGGGAGCGCGACCGGGTGGTCCGGGTCGGCGAGGGTGTCGCCGATGGTCACGTCGGCGATCCCGGCGACGGCGACGAGGTCACCGGCGTGGGCCTCGTCGGCCGGGACGCGGGTCAGCGCCTCGGTCATCATCAACTCGGTGATCTTGACGCGCGGGGTGGACCCGTCCTCCCGGCACCAGGCGACCTGCTGGCCGCGGCGCAGCACACCGCCGCGGATCCGGCACAGCGCGATCCGGCCGAGGAAGCTCGACGCGTCGAGGTTGGTGACGTGCATCTGCAGCGGGGCGCCGGGGTCGTCGGCCGGCGGCGGGACGACGTCGAGCAGCGTCTCGAACAGCGGGGTCAGGTCGTCGGAGTCGGGCAGCTCACCGTCGGCGGGACGCAGCCGCGAGGCCTTGCCGGCGCGGCCGGAGGCGTAGACGACGGGCAGGTCGAGCAGGTGGGCGGTGGCCGACTCGTCGATCTCGAGCTCGTCGGCCAGCTCGAGCAGCAGCTCGAGGGACTCGTCGACGACCTCGGAGATCCGGGCGTCACCGCGGTCGGTCTTGTTGACGACCAGCATCACCGGCAGACCGGCGGCGAGGGTCTTGCGCAGTACGAACCGGGTCTGCGGGAGCGGACCCTCGGAGGCGTCGACGAGGAGCACGACCCCGTCGACCATGGACAGGCCGCGCTCGACCTCACCGCCGAAGTCGGCGTGGCCGGGGGTGTCGACGACGTTGATCGTGTAGCCCTGCCACGCCACCGCGGTGTGCTTGGCGAGGATCGTGATGCCCTTCTCGCGCTCGAGGTCGCCGGAGTCCATGATCCGGTCGACGGGCTCGTTGCGCTCACCGAAGGCGCCGGACTGGCGCAGCATGGCGTCGACGAGAGTGGTCTTGCCGTGATCGACGTGGGCGACGATCGCGACGTTGCGCAACTCGGGACGGCCCGGGGTGCCGGGCCGGGCATCGGGGACGGCGTCGCTGTCGATGTGGGACGCGGTGCCGAGTGCCGAGGCGGAACGAGGGATGGTCACATCACCACGGTATCGGCCGCAAGGTCTGTTCCTGCTGCGTGGTGCAGGTTAGCCTGACCTCATCATGGGTAAGGTCAAGAAGAAGTGCTGCCGGTCCAAGCCGAAGCGCTGCAAGAACTGTCCCGTGGTGGCGATGCGGCTGCGGAAGGCCGGCGCCGACGACCTGAGCGGCAAGGCGTTCCAGCGCGCGCTGAAGGTGGCCCGGGTCTACTGATCCCGTTCCTGCCCTGCTGAGCAGGGAAGAATTTCTCCTCGCGCGGTGACCGGTCACCGCGCTCCGTGGTTCGGCCGGGCCGCTCCCCGGCACGTCACATGATCAATGTGCCCGGTCCGGTGCCGCCGCGGAGCGGGCCGGGCGGACACGGTCGCACCCGCCCGGACGGGCCGCCGGGCATGGTCGAGATCACATCGTCGTCCCGGTCACCGTCGCCCGCGCGGGGCCGCGGGAGCGCCTCGTCGGCGTGCTCCGCGCGGGCGGTGCCGGGTGCACGGCCGCCACCGTGGCGCCGGGTCGCTGCCAGGGGTCCGCCGGGTCGAGCACGATCACCCGCCAGCCGTTCCGGCGCAGCACCGCGCGCCGCCAGCCCGCGCCCTCGCCGTCCGTGTTGCCGCCCCCGGCCACGTTCCCGACCCCGGCCACGTTCTCGTCCACGGCCACGGCCACGGCCCCGGCCCCGGTCCGGGAGCCGAGGCCCGGGCCGGAGCACTGCGCGGGGTCCGCGCCGGCGATCTCCACCGCGACCCGGGCCGCCGGGAACGCCAGCCGCAGCACCACGCCGGCGACCTCGTGCTCGCACCGCCAGCCCGGCACACCGTGGCGCACCAGCAGCGCGCGGAGCCGCTGCAGCGCGTGCTCGCCGGCCTGCCGGGACGCCGACGCCAGCATCCGGCCGATCGCCGCCGACCCGTGCGCGCCCACGTTGCGGGCCCGGGCGGCGGTGAGCGCAGCCAGGTCCGGGACGTGCGCGGGGCCGCTCTCCGCAGCTCCGGCCCGCGCTCCGGCTCCCGCTCCGGCCCGCGCTCCCGCTCCGGCTCCGGCTCCGGCTCCGGCTCCGGCTCCGGCTCCGGCTCCGGCGAGCGTGCGGATCAGCAGCGCCTCGCCCGCGACGTGCGGCTCCAGCGCGGCCTCGAGCACGGCGAGCGCCGGGGCCGCCACCGCGATCCCGGCGTGTCCGGCGACGTCGGCCGGATCGAGGCCGCGGCGGCGCACCTGGATCCCGGCGCGGGGCCGCGGTGCCCGCCGCCGTGGCACGGTCACGGTGACCGTCGCGGGTGCGGCATCGAGCAGGCCCCACCACCATGCGGCGGCGGCCCCGGTCAGCACGGCGTCCTCCCCCGCCCACAGCACCACGGCGCGGACGCGGAGCTCCTCGGTGACCGGATGGCGGGTGTCCCGGTAGACGCGCGGCTGCACCGGTACCCAGTAGCGGGCGGCGAGGCGGCGGTCGACCGCGTCCGGTGACAGGCCGTGCCGCAGCGCCTGCGCCCGGGTGAGCAGGCCACCCTGCGCGGCGACCAGCTCGTCGAGCGGGCCCTGCGGCGTCGCGCCGCGGCGGCGCCGGCGACGGCGGTCCGGACCGGGTACCGACCGGCACCGCCGTCCCGGCGCGTCGACACCCGGGCCCGGTGCCGCGGCCGGATCCGTAGCCGCCCCGGGCGCCGTGGCCACCCCGGACACCGACAACGCAGAGCAGGCCGGCCGGACGGGCACGGACTGCGGAGGCACGGGCTGCGGTCGCACGGACTGCGGTGGCACGGGCTGCGGTCGCACGGACTGCGGTGGCACGGACTGTGGTGGCGCGGACTGCGGTGGCACGGACTGTGGTGGCGCGGGCTGGGGTGGCGCGGGCTGCGGTGGCACGGGAGCCGGGTCGGTGAGCGGGGTGGCGGCTGTGGGTGTCATGCGGCTTGGACGACGTCCGCGCCGCGGCGGTTCCACATTTCTTCGGCGGGGTTCCGGTTCGGCACGCGTGACCGCGTCAGGGACGCAGCAGCGCCCGCAGCTCCGCGACGACGGCCCGGTCGGCATCCAGCCAGCCGAGCCCGGCGACCTCGTGGGCGCCCACCCAGCGCAGCGAGCGGTGCTCGCGGGCCTGCGGCTCCGGCGAACCCGGCACGAGGCGGGCGGTGTGGATCCGCAGGACCCGGCGCCCGATCGGCAGATCGGTGCCGATCCGGGTGTCGGTGCCGTTCCGGGTGTCGGTGCCGATCCGGGGATCGGCGCCGGGCCGGGGCTCCACGACGATCCGCGCCCCCAGTTCCTCCACGCACTCGCGGACCAGCGCTGCGGCCTCGGTCTCACCGGGTTCGACACCGCCACCGGGCAGTTCCCACCGCCCGGCCAGCTCCGCCGGATAGGACCGCTGCGCGACCAGCAGCCGTCCGTCCCGCACGATCGCCGCCCCGACCACGACGGGGGCCTGCCGCAGCTCGGCCACCCGTTCCGCGAGGACGTCCCGGCGGGCCTCGAGCAGCCGGCGTCCGCGCCGGCGCAGCACCGGGTCCGAGATCCGGCCCGGCGCACCGAGGGGTGCCGTCCAGGCGAGCTCGTCGCGGACCCGGCTGCCGGCGCCCTCCAGCGTCACCCGGGTCGCGTGCGACAGCGTCCGCAGCGGACCCGCGGCGCGCTCCGAGCACAGGCCGTCGGTCCCTGCCCGGATGATCCGGGTGCGGACGCCGAGCAGCCCGCCCGCCGCGGCCACCCGCACCTCGTCGCCGGCGACCAGCAGCCGGGCCGGCACCTCCAGCCGGGCGCCGGCGCGGGCGAGGGCGGTGGCCGCCGGCCCGGTCTCGCGGAGCACGCCGGCGACGAGTCGCGGCGGTCCGTCCACGTGGTCCTCGAGGCTCAGCACCGGCACGCCGGTGATCCTCGCAGGAGGCGGCCGGGTACCGGCTCCGCCACCTGCTCGCCGCGGATCTCCCGGAATCGCCCCGGCGGCGGGGCCGGCCGGTCACGCTGGCTCCGTGCAGCAGAGTCGCGCCACCCACCCGGTACCCGACGTCCGGCCGGACCGGCCGCCCGCGCTCCGCGCCGTCGGGCTGGGCCGCGGGTTCGGCTCCCGCCGGGTCGTCGACGGCGTCGACCTGGACGTCCCGATGGGATCGGTGCTCGGCCTGCTGGGCCCGAACGGCGCCGGGAAGACCACGCTGCTGCGGATGCTGGTGGGGCTGCTGGCGCCGACCGAGGGCGCGGTGGAGCTCCTGGGACGCCGGCTGCCCGGCCACGCCGCGGAGGTGCTCCCGCACGTGGGCGCACTGATCGAGGGCCCGGCGCTGCACGCGCACCGCACCGGGCGGCAGAACCTGCTGCGCCACGCGGCGGCCGAACCGCTGCTGTCCAGCGCCCGGATCCCGGCCGCCGTGGACGCCGTGCTGCACCGGGTCGGTCTCGCCGACGTCGCCGACCGCCGGGTCCGCGGGTACTCGCTCGGGATGCGCCAGCGGCTCGGGCTCGCCGTGCCGTTGCTGACCCGGCGGCGGCTGGTCGTGCTCGACGAACCGACGAACGGCCTCGACCCCGCCGGCACCCGCGACGTGCGGCGGCTGGTCGCGGAGATGAACGCGGCGGGCGCCACCGTCGTCGTCAGCTCCCACCTGCTCTCCGAGGTCGAGGCGACCTGCTCGCACGTCGCCGTCCTGCACCACGGACGGCTGGTGGCCGGCGGGCCGCTGCCCGCGCTGCTCGGCGACCGCCCGGGCCCGCTGCTCGTGACCACACCGGACGGCGACCGGGCGGTCCGGGTGCTGGTGGCCCGTGGGATCGACGCCGAGGAGGTCCCACGGACCCGGGTGCACGTGGCGCCCGGCCCGGCCGCGCCGGACGTCGTCGCGCTGCTGGTCCACGCGGGAGTGGCGGTGCAGGAGGTCACCCGCCCGGCGGCCCGGCTGGACGAGGTGTTCGCCCGCCTCACCGCCGGCTCCGCACCACCGGTGCACCACGACGACCGGCACGCGGTACCGCCGGCGTGGGCGGCGACGGCCGGGGCACGTCGATGAACGCGCCGGTCCGGGCGCTCCCGATCACCGGCGGTCCGCCCGCCCCGGGACCGCCCCGTCCACGTCCCCGCGCCGGCACCCGTCCGACGGCGGCCCCACCGGGCCGCCTGGTGCGGTCCGAGCTCGAGCTGGCCCTGCTGCGCCCGCGGACGGCGGTCGTCCTGCTCACGGCCGCGGTGGTCCCGGTGCTGGCGACCGCCGGCCTGGCCGGCGGCCCGGAGCAGCTCGCGCACACGCTCGGGGTGCTCGTGGTGGCGCTCTCCGAGCCGGCCGCGCTGCCGCTCGGCATGCTGGTCGTGCTCGTCGCGGCGGACGGGTTCGCCGCCGAGCGGCACAGCGGCACGCTGGACGGGTTGCGGCTGTCCCCGGTCGGGCCGGGCCGGTTGGTGGCGCTCAAGGCGTCGGCCGTGCTGGCCGCCGCGGTGCTGGCCGCGGTCGTCGTGGTGGGAACGGCGGTGCTCGCCGGTGCACCGGTCCTCGGCACCGGCCCGTACGGCACGGGATCGACGCTCGGCCGCGCCGTGCTGCTCGCCGGGTGGGTCGCGGCGCAGCTGGCCGGGCTCGGGATGCTGCTGCTGGCACTGTCCGCGGCCGTCCGCCGGCCCGCCGTCGTCGTGGCCGCGGGCCTGGCCGCCCTCACCGTCGCACCGTTCGTCACGGTCGTCTGGGGTGCGGCCGCCCCGGTGCTGCCGACCGGGCACTGGCACGAGGTGCTCGCCGCGGTCACGGCCGTCCCGGTCGCGACGACGGCGCCGTGGGCGACCACGGCCCGGGCCGCCGGATTCACGATCGCCGGAGCCGGGCTCGCGGTGTTCGCGCTGACCCGGCGGGCCTCCTGACCCCGGCGGGCTGCTGACCCCGGCGGGCCGCTGATCCCGGCGGGCCTGCTGATCCCGGCGGGCCTGCTGACGCGGGGTTCTGCCGGGATCCGGCGGGACCGGCCGGGCGACGCGGGTGTTCCGGCGCGACGGACCGCCCGGTGTGCGCCACGATGGGGCGATGGCCACTTCCCTGCTGACCGACGCCGAGATCACCGACGCGCTGCAGACGCTGCCCGGCTGGCAGCGGGACGGCGCGTCGATCGTGAGGACCGCGAAGCTGCCGGACTTCGTCGCGGCCGTGTCGGTGGTGGACCGGGTCGCCGAGGACGCCGAGGCGGCCGACCACCACCCCGACATCGACATCCGCTACAACACGCTCACGTTCCGGCTGTCCACGCACTCCGAGGGCGGCCTGACCGCGAAGGACACCGACCTCGCGGCCCAGATCTCCGACCGGATCACCACGGCGGGCGGCTGAGGACCGGGCCCGCGCTCAGAAGCGACGGTTGCGCAGCACCGGGATCTGCTCCCGGACCCGCTCGGCGGCTGCCGGGTCGACGTCGACGACGAGCAGCCCCGGGTCGGCGCCCAGTGCGTCCACCACCTCGCCGCGCGGGCCGGCGACGAGGCTGTACCCGATGCCGGTCGGCGCCTTGCCGTGCTCCCGGCCGACGGTCGTCGGGTCGGCCTGGTCGCACGCGACGACGAACGACCCGGTGTCCAGCGCCCGGGCCCGCACCAGCAGCTCCCACTGCTCGCGCTTGCCCGGCCCGGCGCCCCAGGACGCCGGGACGAGCTGCACGACGGCCCCGGCATCGGCCAGGCGCTGGTAGAGCCCGGGGAAGCGCACGTCGTAGCAGGTCGACAGCCCGACCGTCGTCGCACCGGTCCCGGGCCCCGCGGCCTCCGGGACCTCGGCGGTGACCGGGTCGGTGCCGGGCGCGACCGTGTCGGACTCGGCGAACCCGAACGCGTCGTACATGTGGATCTTGTCGTAGTGCGTGTCGACCCCGGCGCCGATGACGAGCAGCGTGTTGCGGACCCGGCCGTCGCCGGAGGGGGTGAACATCCCGGCGGCCACGGTGATCCCGGCCGCCGCGGCCAGCTCACGCACCCGGGTCGCCCACGGCCCGTCCACCGGCTCGGCGACCGGGCCCAGCGCGACACCGAAACAGCACATCGTGGCCTCGGGGAACACGACCAGCCGGGCCCCGGCCCCGGCCGCCTCCCGGATCCGCAGGCCGACCTCGGCGAGGTTCTCCTCCGGGTCCCGGGTGGACGAGATCTGGGCCAGGGCGATCCGCATGTGTCGGTCGTACCACGTCCACCCGGTGGACGTACCGCTCGTTCCGCGGACGGCCGTGAGGTAGGGTCGGGTCGTGCAGCGCGCCTCCTACTGGTTTCGCCGGCCGGCCCGGGATGGGTCGGCAGGTGCCGTAGCGCGCTGACCTCCATCCCCTCGAGCCGGCATGACGGACCGGCTCGGGCGTGGTGATCCGGGGCGGTCCGCCGGGAAAGGACCACCGTCCCTGATGAGTACCACCCCCGCTCCGCTGCTGGACACCCCGCTCGACGACCGGCGCATCGAGCGGATCAGCCCGCTGATCTCCCCCGCGCTGCTGCGTCACGACCTGCCCTGCTCCCCCGAGGTCGCCGGGACGGTCACCCGTGGCCGGTCCGCCGTCACCGACGTGCTCGACGGCAACGACGACCGGCTGCTCGTCGTCGTCGGCCCGTGCTCGGTGCACGACCCCGACGCCGCGATCGACTACGCCCGCCGGCTGGCCGCCCGCGCCGAGCAGCTCTCCGGTGAGCTCTGCGTGGTGATGCGCACCTACTTCGAGAAGCCGCGCACCACGGTCGGCTGGAAGGGTCTGATCAACGACCCCGGCCTGGACGGCACGTTCGACGTCAACCGGGGCCTGCGCACCGCGCGCAAGCTGCTGCTCGACATCTCGGCGCTGGGGCTGCCGGTGGGCTGCGAGTTCCTCGACCCGATCACCCCGCAGTACATCGCCGACGTCGTGACCTGGGGCTCGATCGGCGCCCGGACCGCGGAGAGCCAGGTCCACCGCCAGCTCGTGAGCGGTATGTCGATGCCGGTCGGGATCAAGAACGCCACCGACGGCGACATCCGCGCCGCCATCGACGGCATGCGGGCGGCGGCCGCGTCGCACGTGTTCATGGGCGTCAACGCGGACGGGCTCGCCGGGCTGGTCACGACCACCGGCAACGCCGACACCCACGTCATCCTGCGCGGTGGCGCCCGCCCCAACTACGCCGCCGCCGACGTCGCGGCGACCGCGGACGCCCTGCGGGCAGCGGGCCTGCCGGACCGGGTGGTCGTCGACGCCAGCCACGGCAACAGCGGCAAGGACCACGTCCGCCAGGCCGTCGTGGTGGGCGAGCTCGCGGAGCGGATCGCCGCCGGCGAGCGCGGTGTCACCGGGCTGATGATGGAGAGCTTCCTCGAGGCGGGCCGCCAGGACCTCGGCCCCGACATGGTCCGCGGCCGGTCGGTCACCGACGCGTGCATGTCGTGGGACACCACCGACGACCTGCTCGGCACCCTCGCGGCGGCGGTCCGCGCCGGCCGGCGCTGAGCGGGACTCGCGGAGCCCCCTCCACACACACCTCGCCGGTTCCGGGTCTGTCCGTCCGCAGCGGACGGTGACAGGCTCGGTCCCCGGCCGGGCGGCGCCGCCGACCGGGACGATCCGGAGGGGAACGACATGCTCAAGGGTTTCAAGGACTTCCTGATGCGCGGGAACGTCATCGACCTCGCGGTCGCGGTGGTGGTCGGCGCGGCCTTCACCGCGGTGGTCACGGCGTTCACCGAGGCCTTCCTCAAACCGCTCATCCAGCTCGTGTCGGGCGGCGGGGAGCTGGCCGGGTCCTTCCAGGTGAACGGCGTGACGTTCGACTGGGCGAGCTTCGTGAACGCCGTGATCACGTTCGTCATCACCGCGGCCGTCGTGTACTTCCTGGTGGTGCTCCCGCTGAAGACCATCCAGGAGCGGCGCCAGCGCGGCGAGGAGTCCGGTCCGTCCGAATCGGACGAGGTCGTGCTGCTCACCGAGATCCGGGACCTGCTGCGCGAGGGGCGCGAGAGCGAGGCCGCGGGCCGGCACGCGGCGGGCGGCGCCCCGGAGTGAGTGCAGTGTCCCTGGGTCCGGCGCGCCCGGGGCCGGCGCGCCCGGGGTCGGCACTCCCGGGCGTCGACGCCCTCCGTCACGCGCGGCGGACCGCACGCTCCATGCGGTGCTCGGTGATGCCGTCCGGGCGCTCGATCGGGCCCAGGTCGGCGAACCCGAGGCGCCGGTAGAAGGCCGCCGCGCGGTCGTTGCCCACCACGACGTGCAGCGCCAGGCGGGACGCCCCCCAGCCGGCGGCGCAGTCGAGCACCGCGTCCACGAGGGCGTCAGCGGTACCGCGGCCGCGGGCGTACGGGGCGACCCAGAGCGCGATCAGATCGGCCGTGCCGTCCGGGTCCGGGGGGATCGCGACGACCTGACCGCACGGCTTCCCCTCGACGTCCGCGACCAGGTAGCGGCCGGGCGCGGCGAGCCGCTCCCGCCACTCCTGCTCCCCCGTACCCAGCCAGTCCTCGAGCCGGCTGTGGAACGCCTCCGGGGCCTCCGCGAGCGCGGCGAGCCGCAGGGCGCGCCAGGTCAGCCAGTCGTCGGGACCCACCTCCCGCACGGTGATCGTGCAATCGGCCAACGAGCGCCTCCCGGGAACGGACGGAGGGTGAAACCTAGCAGCGCCCGGCACCTCGACAATCCTGATGACCCCGTCGGGTGCGGCGAAACGGAGCAACGGGCTCGTCCGATGGACCGGCATGAGCACGCTCCGGCGCCGCCCGCTGCGCCGTCCCGCAGGCCCTCGGATCCTTCTCGTCGGCGCCGTCGCCCTCCTCGCGTTCACCGGGGTCGGCGCAACCGATGACGCCGCGCCAGCTCCGGGCGCACCCGCCCCGTGCGGGCTGATCTGGACGCCGGCACCCGACTGCGGGTGACTCCGTGTATCCGGAACGGGGTGGTCGGTGACCGTGACCGCCCGCGGCGCCTGCGAGGATGCCGTCATGGATCCCCGGGTCGTACGGACGCGTGGGCGGCTGCAGGACGCGCTGCTCGCCCTCGCCCGTGAGTACCCGCTGGAGTCGATCGCCGTCGCGGACGTGGCCGAGCGGGCCGGCGTCAACCGCAGCAGTTTCTACCAGCACTACACCGACAAGGAGGCCCTGCTCGCGGACGCGCTGAGCGCGCAGGCCCTCGCTGCTGGTGCCGACCTGTCCGAGCTGGTGGCGACCGATCTCGACCCGGATCCGCCGGCGGCGCTGCTGCGGTGGTTCGTCCACGTCGCCGACCACGCCACGCTGTACCGGCAGGCGCTCGGCGGGGCGGCGGCCCCGGAGGCGGCGGCCGGGATGCGGCGCTGGATGCAGGAGTTCGTGGCCGACACCGCGCGGGAGATGGGCTTCGCGGAGTCCGACGCGGGCATCCCGCTCGACGTGTTCGCCGCGGGGCTGACCTGGTCGCTGCTCGGTGTCGCGGCGAGCTGGTTGGAACGCGATCCGCTCCCCGCCCCGGAGGTCGCGGCCGGGTGGGCGTGGCGGATGCTGGTCCGCCGGGACTTCTGAGCGCGCTGCGCAGGAGTTCCGGTCGGCCGTGCCGCCCGGGCCGGGTCCAGCGGCCCGGGCGGCACGTGCCTTCCGTCAGGGCGACTCAGCCCTGGACGATCCCGGAGTTGGACTTGTCGACGTCGGCGGTCGACTGCGAGACCGAGCCGCTCGAGAGCAGGCCACCGATGTTGATCGACGGGCTGACCGCGGCGTCGACGTCGATCAGGCCGCCCTTCTGGGCGGCGTAGCCGCCACCGGGGCCGTGCCCGTCCGAGCCCGACTGCAGGATGCCGCTGTTGGACTCGTCGACGTCGGCAGTGGACTGCTCGACCGGGCCGGAGTTGCCGATGCCGCCGATGTTGGCGGACGGGCTGACGTCGAGGCCCAGGCCGACCAGGTCGTCGACCTGGACCGCCTCGCCGGCACCGCAGCCGGACTGCACGATGCCCGAGTTGGACTTGTCGAGCTTGGTGGTCTGCTGCTCGACCGGACCGTCGTTGAGCACGCCCCCGATGTTCAGGGCGGGGTCGACGGCGGCGTCGAGACCGAGCAGGCCGCCCTCCTGGGAGGCGGAGGACGGGCTGCAGTCGCGGTCCTTGCCGTGGCCGCCGTCGCCGTAGTCTCCGGCGAAGGCCATGCCGGCGGAGCCGAGGGCCAGGGGCACGGTCAGCGCACCGACGGTGGCGATCCGCCGCGCGGCACGGCGGGTGGGGTTCGTCGTCTCGGGGGCGTTCATGGCGCTCCTTTTCTTCTGTGTGGCCCGGCCGTCGGATATTCACGCTGTGTCACGGCCTGGTGTCTCGAAACGTACGTCCCTGCACCACGGAAGAGGACGGCGGCCCTCGGTTGGGACCTTGTTTGTCCGGTTTGACCACCGTCGACCGACCGCTCGCCGTTGATCAACTACACACAGTGCTATCCAGCACGTGTCGGATAGCTACTCTGCGTAGAGAAATGCCCGGTGGCACTTCGTTACACAACTCCACCGAGAAGAGACGCAGGACACAGTCGAGCAACATCCACTTCGCCGGAGCGTCCTACTGCGCGGTAGCGGGAACACCGATGAATGCGCGACCATCTCGCTTGAGCGTCGACGTGCGACGACGAGGCGCGCGCAGCAGCTCGTGCTGCGCCGCTCCATGAGTGGCCCCCGACCGCTCGGCGTATATCGATCGGCGAACGGCAGCATCGCGAACGCCTCCGAGCGGCTGCGAGAGACCCTCGCGAACTCGATCGCCGTCGGTGCGTTCGTCAACCTGGACAACGACGTGCCCCGTCTGGAGTAACGCACTCCGGCCGAAAATTACGCCGACAGTGCGACATCGGGCCGCCGCTCCCGACATCGATCAGCACGCTCCAGCCCCGCCCGGGGCGCCGGCGGGCATCTCGAGCACCGCACCCGGGTCGATCAGCACGCTCCAGCCCCACCGAGGGCGGCACCGCGCAACTCGAACACCGCACCCGGCTCGATCAGCACGCATCGGCCCCGCCCAGGGCGCCGGCGTGCAACTCGAACGCCCCGCCCGGGTCGATCAGCACGGTCCCGCCCTCGGAGCCGGTGCGCTCGGCTCCGGCGGCTCACCCAGTCGCCTCGAGGTGGGCGACCACTGGACGCGCGCACGCGTGCCGTGCCCTCCAGGGCGATCGCCGGCCGGCCGCTCCGCGTGGTTCCCGGGTTCCCGGCGTCGCTACGTCGTCGGGCGCGGCGGTCGCTCCCCGCCGCACGGTCCCGGCTGCAGGTGTTCGTAGACCACCGAGGTGCGCACGTCCGCGACCTCGGGGCGTTCGGTCAGCCGGTCGACGACGAACGCGTAGAGCTGCTGGTTGTCGGCCACCGCCACGTGCACCAGGAAGTCCTCGGCGCCGGTGGTGACGAACACCGCGAGGACCTCGGGCAGGTGGCTGACCCAGTTCCGGAAGCCCTCGATGCGCGGTCGTGACGGCGGCCGGATGCGGATGGCGACGAGTGCCTGCACCGGGCGTCCCACGGCGGGGAGGTCGACGACGAGGTGGGCGCCGCGGACGACTCCCCGGTCGCGTAGTGCCCGGGTCCGGTCCAGCGCCGTGGTCGGCGCTACGCCGACCGCGGCGGCGACGTCCCGGTTGGTCCGCCGTGCGTCGTGGGTCAGTTCGGCCAGGATCGCCGTATCAAGTTCATCGAGGTCGGCCATTATCCGGATCTTTCCGTATGAAGTACGAGTGTTGCTCTATGGTGGCGATGTTTCGGATACCTTGCCGACCGTGACCCGTTCTGCGTACGACAGCAACCCTGGATTCGCCCCGGAGGAGATCCAGACGGACCAGCCGACCGGCAAGGCTCGACTGAAGTGGGTCGTCGTCGTCGACGACTCGCTCGCTCCCGGTCATGCGACCAATGCCGCCATCTGCGTGGCAGCGGCGACCTCACCGGCCGTGGCCGGCTTCCTCGGCTCCGACGCGAAGGACGCGGACGGATCTGCTCACCCGGGCCTGCCCTGGGCCGGCTGCACCGTGTTGACCGCGCCGGCGTCCGAACTGGCCCGGCTGCGCGGACGGGCTGCGGCATCCGACGGAGTGTTCGTGGCCGACATGCCTGCCGCCGCCCAGGAGACCCGGGTGTACGACGCCTACGTCGAGGCGGTCGAGTCCACCCCCGGCGACGAGCTGCGCTACCGGGCGGTGAGCGTGGTGGGGCCCCGTAACCGGATCGCCAAGATGGTGCACGGGATGGCGATGCTCGGCTGACGCCCACTCATGCGGCGTGCCCCTCCTGTGCGGCGCCGGGCCAGGCTCGTGCTCAGCGACGCTGAGCACGATCAGCACGTCCGCGTCGAGGAGATAGGCCGTCACTCCTCGACCACCATTGACGCAACGTCCTCCGAGGAGATCCGACGCCCGACGCTGACGACCGGAAACCCGGAACGCTCGTCGGTGCCGATGGCCGCCGGCTCACCGAGCTGGATCAGACCGCGTGCCGCCAGCTCCGCGACGACAGCGGAGAGCGACAGACCACGACGCTCCGCGATCTCCTTGGCCTGGCGGTGCACGGCCGGCGGGAGGTCAACGGTGGTACGCATGAGCGAATCATGCGTGCATCACGCCTGATGCAGGCGCTCGCTAGACGTTGAAGCGGAACTCCACCACGTCACCGTCCTGCATGACGTAGTCCTTGCCCTCCATCCGCACCTTCCCCGCGGACTTCGCGGCGTTCATCGACCCGGCGGCGACGAGCTCGTCGAACGACACGATCTCGGCCTTGATGAAGCCCCGCTCGAAGTCCGTGTGGATCACCCCGGCCGCCTGCGGGGCGGTGGCGCCCTGCGGGATCGTCCAGGCGCGGGCCTCCTTGGGCCCGGCGGTGAGGTAGGTCTGCAGCCCGAGGGTGGAGAACCCGGCGCGGGCCAGCTGGGCCAGGCCGGGCTCGTCCTGCCCGATGGACGCCAGCAGCTCGGCGGCCGACTCGTCGTCCAGCTCCAGCAGCTCGGCCTCGACCTTCGCGTCCAGGAACACCGCCTGCGCGGGGGCGACCAGATCGGCCAGCTCCTTGCGGCGCGCGTCGTCGGACAGGACGGCCTCGTCGGCGTTGAACACGTACAGGAACGGCTTCGTGGTGAGCAGCGTCAGTTCGCGCAGCGGGGCCGGGTCGAGGCCGGCCTGGAACAGCGTCCGGCCCTCGTTCAGCACCGCCTGCGCCTGCTGCGCCGCCTCCAGCGCGGGGCGCCGGTCCTTGTGCGTGCGGGCCTCCTTCTCCAGCCGCGGGATCGCCCGCTCCAGGGTCTGCAGGTCGGCCAGGACCAGCTCGGTCGCGATCGTCTCGATGTCGCTCGCGGCGTCGATACGGCCGTCGACGTGCACGACGTCCGGATCGTCGAACACGCGCACGACCTGGCAGATCGCGTCGGACTCGCGGATGTTGGCGAGGAACTTGTTGCCCAGCCCGGCGCCCTCGGACGCCCCCTTGACGATGCCGGCGATGTCGACGAACGACACCGTCGCCGGGAGGATCTTGTCCGAGGTGAAGATCTCGGCCAGCTTCCCCAGGCGCGCGTCCGGCAGCGGCACCACCCCGACGTTCGGCTCGATCGTCGCGAACGGGTAGTTCGCCGCGAGGACGTCGTTCCGGGTCAGCGCGTTGAACAGGGTCGACTTGCCGACGTTGGGCAGGCCCACGATGCCGAGGGTGAGGGACACGGGCAGCCAGGGTAGTCGCCGCCGGTCAGCCCGGTTCGAGCCGGTGGCCCGCACCGCACACGGCCGGTGCGCCCCGGCGCTCCCCTGCTCCGCGTCATCACGGAACGTCGCTGTCGTTAGGCCGAGCGGCGTACGTCATACTGCGCCGAGCACCGGGTCGTGACGAATCGTTCGACGGAACGGCCGGGTCGCATCACCCCGCGGGCGCACTGCCGGGCCGCACGGGTGAGAACCGAGGCGCCGAGACCGAGGGGGATTCATGCGCCTGCCGGGCATACACGCCGTGCTGACGGCCGGGGTGGCCGTGCTCGCCACCGCCGGCACCGTGTCCGCCGTGTCGCTGACGTCGACCGGGACGGAGGACGTCCCGCTGCCGCCACCGGCGCCGGTGACCTCGGCCCCGCCACCGGCCGCGCCCGCTCCCGCACCACCACCCGCCGCACCGCCGCCGGAGCCCGCTCCCGCGGCCGACCCGCCGGCGACCGGTTCGAGCGGCTCGGGCGGCTCGACCGGCTCCGGCGGTTCGGGAGGCTCCGGCGGCTCGGGAGGCTCCGGGAGCTCGGGAAGCTCCGGTTCCGGTGAGGGCTCGGGCGGCGGCGGCCGGGCCCCGAGCACCGGGGGCGGTGGTTCCGACGGGGGTTCCGGTTCCGGAGGAGGTTCCGGCGGCTCCGGCGGTGGCGCCCAGCGCCCCGACCCGCCCCGCGAGGACCCGGACGACGGCATGCCGCCGCGCGGTGCCCCGGACAACGCCGAGGAGCGGGACGAGCAGATCGAGTTCGCCTGCGAGCAGGGGTGGATCTCCGGGGCGGTCTGCCGGGGCTGACCCCCGCTGCCGATACTCCGGGGCCGACACCCACGACCGATTCCCGCGAGTCCGCGGGGCGCCGCGGTGGCAGAGTCGGTGCCGTGCTGCTCGACCACGACACCTGCTACCGCGCCGTCACCGCGAAGGACGCGCGGTTCGACGGCCAGTTCGTCACGGCCGTGCGCACCACCGGCATCTACTGCCGCCCGTCCTGCCCGGTGCCGCCGCCGAAGACGCGCAACGTCGAGTTCCTGCGCACCGCGGCGGCCGCCCAGTCGGCCGGCTACCGGGCCTGCCGGCGCTGCCGGCCCGACGCCGTACCCGGCTCCCCGGAGTGGAACCTGCGGGCGGACGCGGCCGGGCGGGCGATGCGGCTGATCTCCGACGGCGTCGTCGAGCGGGAGGGGGTCTCCGGGCTCGCCTCGCGGCTGGGCTACTCGCCGCGCCAGCTCGGCCGCATCCTCGCCGCCGAGCTCGGTGCCGGGCCGCTCGCGCTGGCCCGCGCGCAACGGGCGCACACCGCCCGCGTGCTGGTGGAGACGACCCCGCTCGGCCTCGCCGACATCGCGTTCGCGGCCGGGTTCGGCAGCGTCCGCCAGTTCAACGACACCGTCCGCGCGGTCTACGGGGTGCCGCCGTCGCGGTTGCGCGCGGAGGCGGGACACCGGCGCGGGGCGGCCCCCGCCGCACCGGGGGCGATCACGCTGCGGCTGCCGTACCGGGCGCCGTTCGACCCGCACGGCCTGCTGGAGCACCTGGCCGCCCGGGCCGTCGACCGGGTGGAACGGGTCGACGGCGGGACCTACCGGCGCACGCTGCGGCTGCCGCACGGGCCCGCCGCGGTCGCGCTCGACCTGACCGCGCGCCCCGGGGCCGTGCTGGCGACGCTGCGGACGACCGACCCGCGCGACGTCGGGCCCGCCGTGTCCCGGCTGCGCCGGCTGCTGGATCTCGACGCCGACCCGCAGGCCGTCGACACCGTCCTGGCCGCCGATCGGGTACTGGCGCCGCTGGTCGCGGCGACACCGGGGATCCGGCTGGCCGGCACCGCGGACCCCGCGGAGACCGCGGTGCGGACCGTGCTCGGCCAGCAGGTCTCGGTCGCCGCGGCCCGGACGGCCGCGTCCCGGCTGGCCGCCGAGCACGGCCCCGCGCTGCCCGCGGAGCTGCGCGACGAGGACACCGGCGGGGCACCCGATCTGCTGTTCCCCACGGCCGAGGCCCTGTCCGGGGCGGAGCTCGCCGGCCCGGCCCGCCGCGCGGCGTCACTGCGTGGGCTGTGCGGCGCACTCGCGACCGGCGCGCTGGTCCTCGACCCCGGCCGTGACCCCGCGGCCCTGCGTGCCGAGCTCCGCGACCTGCCCGGGATCGGCCCCTGGAGCGCCGGGTATCTCGCGATGCGGGTGCTCGGCGATCCCGACGAGCTGCTGGAGTCCGACCTCGCGGTGCGCCGCGGGGCCGCCGCACTCGGCCTGCCCGGGGACGCCGCCGCGCTCGCGGCGCGCGCCCGCTCCTGGGCCCCCTGGCGGTCCTACGCCGCCACCCATCTCTGGCGGGCCGCGACGCCCGCCCCCGCACCCGTCTCCGGGAGGAACGCATGAGCACCGCCGTCCGGGCCACCAGGGACACCCCCGCCGGGCCCTTCACCGCCGTCGTCGACGCGGACGGCTACGTCCTCGCGTCCGGCTGGACCGCCTCGGTCGACGAGCTGCTGGGGCTGATCCACCCCTCGCTGGCCCCGACCGACGTCGTCGAGGGCGAGCTCGGGCCGGTCGGGGAGGCGATCGACCGCTACCACGACGGTGACCTGTCGGCGATCGACGGCGTCGGCGTCCGGCAGCGGTCGGGCCCGTACCGCGAGCACGCCTGGGACGTGCTGCGGACGGTCCCGGCCGGTGCCCCGGTCACCTACACCGGCTACGCCGTGAAGACCGGCCGGCCGGCCGCCGTCCGGGCCGCGGCCGGCGCCTGCGCGCACAACGCCGCGGCCCTGTTCGTGCCGTGCCACCGGGTGCTGCGCACCGACGGCACGCTCGGCGGTTTCCGCTGGGGCCTGCCGGTCAAGCGGTGGCTGCTCGACCACGAGTCGGCCGACCTGCGGCTGGGCTGAGGTCCGTTCAGCCGGCGGTGTGCTCGGTGAACGGGCCGACCTGGATGCCCGCGTCGACGCCGAGGGGGCCGTACGCGGTGAACGCGCCCGGGATCTCCCCGCCCGGGGCGTGCGGTGTGAAGTCGATCCGGTTGGCCTGGGCGGGCCCGGCGGAGTTCGGCACCTGGACGTCAAACCGGACCGGGTTCGCCGGGCCGAACTCGACCGGCCGGGTCTGGTCGCCGTAGGGGACGCTGTCGACCGCGCGGGGCGATCCGTTCAGGCTGAAGACCAGGTTCGACGGCGACCCCTGCAGCGTGCAGTCCGCGGTGCCGGGGGCGGCGGTGAGCACGACCGCGTAGTGCCGGTGCCCGGCACTGGCCGGGGCGGGCTCGACGACGGCGCGCTGGTTCGCCGGCCGGCAGGCGCTCGGAGCGGGGTCGGTGACCGGGTCGGCGTTCGCGACGCCGGCCGGCACCAGCACCGCCGCGGCGGTGGCGAGGGCGGCGGCGGTGGTCGCGGCGGTCCGTGCGATGGTGCGGGCGAGTCGGGTGGTCATCGGATACCTCTCTCGGTCCTCGGTCCATGCGGTGCCGCTCCGGATCCCGGAGCGCTGACACCGGAGAAGACGCGTGCATCGCGCAACCGTTCGCCCGACGTGTCGTTCGCCTCGCCGAGGCAACCTCAGCGCCCGTTCGGCCGTCGGCCACTGCGCCGTTCGGTCCACAGATGCCGCGGACACGCCCGCGACCTGCGCGTTCGCCGAGATTGTCGGGGGTGCGGTGCACGCTGCGTGGCGTGGATGCGATCAGTCTGCTCGTCGGGACCCTGCTCGGCGCCCTCGTCGCCGCGGCCGTCACCTGGGTGCTCGCCGCCGCCCGGTTCCGTGCCGAGGCGGCGGAGGCGGCCCGGGCCGCGGCCAACACCGCCGCGACCACCCGGGCGGAGTCGGCGGGCCTGCGCGCCGAGCGCACCGGCCTGCTCGAGCGGATCGAGGAGATGCACGAGTCGCTCGACGAGGCGACGACGCGGGCCCGGCGCGCCGAGTCCGACGCCGCCGGGGCGAACGCCGCCCTGCAGGCCGAGCGCCAGGCCCGCACCGAGGCCGAGGCCGGCATGAAGGACTCGTTCGCCGCCCTGTCGCAGGATGCGCTGGCCCGCAACAACGAGGCGTTCGTGGCACTGGCCGAGAGCCGGATCAAGGAGGCGACCGCCGCGCTGTCCGAGCGGGCCCAGGGCGACGAGGCGGCCCGGGCGAAGTCCGTCGAGCAGATGCTCGACCCGGTCGCGGCCGCGCTCGGCCGGGTCGAGGGGCAGCTGCGGTCGGTGGAGAAGGAGCGCGAGTCCGCCTACGCGGGGCTGCGCGAGCAGGTGCGGGCGATGGCGGCGAGCTCGGAGAAGCTCGGCACCGAGACCAAGGCGCTGGTCAACGCGCTGCGCGCCCCGCAGGTGCGGGGCCGCTGGGGCGAGATGCAGCTGCAGCGGGTCGCCGAGATGGCCGGGATGGTGGAGCACTGCGACTTCTCCACGCAGGTGTCGGCCGACGGGGAGGACGGCGGCGTCCGCCCGGACATGCTCGTGCACCTCGCCGGGGGCAAGCAGGTCGTGGTGGACGCCAAGGTGCCGTTCGCGGCCTACCTGGAGGCGGTCGAGGCCGGCGATCCCGAGGTGCACGCGCAGAAGCTCACCGCGCACGCCCGGCAGCTGCGCGCCCACGTCGACCAGCTGGCCGGCAAGGCGTACTGGGAGGCGTTCGAGCCGACGCCGGAGTTCGTGGTGCTGTTCGTCCCCGGGGACCCGTTCCTGGAGGCGGCCCTGCGCTCGGACCCCGGGCTGCTGGAGCACGCGTTCGGTCGCCACGTCGTGCTCGCGACACCGACGACGCTGGTCGCGCTGCTGCGCACGGTCGCCTACGGCTGGAAGCAGGAGGCGCTGGCCCGCAACGCCGCGCAGGTGCACAAGCTGGGCCGGGAGCTGCACGGCCGGCTCGCCACGATGGGCACCCACGTGGCGCGGCTCGGGCGCAGCCTCGACTCGGTGGTGGAGAGCTACAACCGCACGGTCTCCTCACTGGAGGCCCGGGTGCTGGTCAGCGCCCGCCGGTTCACCGAGCTCCAGGTGGCCGACGGCGAGCTCGACACCCCGGCCACGGTGGACCGCACCCCCCGGGGGGTCTCGGCGCCCGAGCTGGTCGCCTCGGCCGGGGAGTCGCTGGTCTCGCTGGAGGACCTCGGGCGCGCCGCGGAACCCGACGGGCCGGACGGGCGGGTCCGCACGCCGTGGGCCGACGCGGGCCGGGCCGGGCCGCGCGGCGACGGCGGCCCGGCGCCGGACGAGGGGCCCGGTTCGCTCCGGAAGGGGGAGTTAGGCTGACCGGGTGACCTCGACGCGCACCAGCTCGGCCCGCCGGCCCGGCGGGTCGTCGTCCCGGCCGCCTGCTCCCCGGCGGGGTGGCTGGCCGGTCCGGGAGCGGTCGCTGCTGCGTCCCGTACTCGGGATCCCGCCGGTCGCCGCGATCGGGCTGGCCGTGGGCACGACCGCACTGGGCGTGTTCGTCGACCTGCTCCGGATCGGCACGGTCGGCCGGATCTTCGAGATCGGGTACCTGCTCGGCTGCGTGCTCGCGGCCTGCTGGGTGCGCCGCCGCAGCATCTTCCTGCCCGCGGTGCAGCCACCGCTGCTGCTCGCCGTCGTCGTGCCGGCGATGGCGGTGCTGATCGGCGCCCCGACCGGCGGCGGCGCGGCCCAGAGCGTGCTCATGGCCGGGGCACCGCTGATCAACGCGTTCCCGGCGATGGCGCTGACGACGGTGGTCGTCCTGCTGGTCACCGTGTACCGGCTGCTGCGCCAGCGGCTCGGGCCCGACGACGCGCTCGGACGGCTGCGGAGCCGGCTCGGGCGGGATCCGGGCGGGCACGCCCCCGACGGGCCGCGACGGGCCGAGCCCGGACCGGCCGGTCGCCGCCCCGGCTCCGAGGCACCGTCCTCGTCCCGGCCGGGCGGCGGCAGGCCCTCCCGGGCGAGCGGTCCGCAGCCGGGGTCCGACACCGCGGGCCGCCGGCGCCCGGGCTCCGCGAACCGCGCCGGCGGCCGTGACGGTGCGGCCGGTGACCGCGGCACCTCCCGCGACGGCCGCGGCACCTCCGGCGACGGCCGGGGCGGCGAACGCGGCGGCCGGGGCAGCGATCGCGACGGCCGGGGCAGCGACCGCGACGGCCAGGGGCGACGGGGCGGCGACCGCGACGGCCGAGATCGCGACGGCCGCGGTGGACGGGGCGGCGACCGCGGAGGCCGGACCGGGGACGGCGGCGCCGAGCCCCGCGCCCGCCGGGGCCGGGCCGGCGGAGCGACCCGCTCCGGCGGATCGGCCGGCTCGGGAGGAGCGGCGGGCTCCGGCGGATCCGGCGGCGGCACCGGTCGCTCGGGGTCGGCGTCCGGCAGCGGCGCACGGTCCGCACCGGGGACACGCGGCGGGTCCTCCGCCCGGACACGCCGGGGGACCCGCTGACCGACCGGCACTCGCCGTTCCGGGTCGCAACCGAGTTCGCACTCGGCTCGCGATCAGCATTACCGCAGGTGAGCGGCCGGGATGTACCCCGGCGCCGCCGTTCGGGCGAACACAACGGAGAATCGACGCAACCCCACGCCCCACCCGGGCGTCATACACACAGCGGGGCAGGTGTGGCCCCGCCGCTCCCCGACGCACCGGACGACCTGGAGAACGATGTCCACCACCCGGAACACCCGCTTCCCCCGGCCCGCGGTCCTCGTCGCACTCGTGACGGCCGCGCTGGCGCTGATCGGTGTCGGGACGGCACTGGCCGGGACACCCGCGGCGCAGGCGTTCCGCGACCAGCCGCTGGTGCCGGGCACGCCGTGCACCGTCACCGCGCGGGCCTGTGTGGACCTCGACTCCCAGCAGTCCTGGCTGTTCCAGGACGGCAAGGTCGTCAACGGCCCGGTCCCGGTCGCGATCGGCGGTCCCGGCAAGGAGACCCCGGTGGGTCACTCGCTGCGCGTGTACCGCAAGGAGGAGCTGCACCACAGCGGTGAGTACACCGCCACCAACGGTGAGCCCGCCCCGATGCCGTGGGCGGTGTTCTTCCAGGACGGCGGCATCGCGTTCCACGAGGGCCGCACCGACACCCCGTCGGCCGGCTGCGTCCGGCTGACCGCGGAGAACGCCAAGATCTGGTTCAACCACCTGCAGATCGGCGACCAGGTCCAGGTCGTCTCGGCGCAGGCGGTGCACGCCGCCCGCGGCTGACACCCGCCCCCACACCACACGAAGGGCCCCGGATCGCGTCGGCGATCCGGGGCCCTTCGTCCGTCTCCGGAGCGACCTGACGCTGCCCGGCCTCAGCCCTTGGCGGCGGCGGGCCGGGGCGGGCGCAGCTCGCGGGGCAGCGAGAAGACCAGCGTCTCCTCCGCGGTGTCGACCTCCTCGACCGAGCCGAAACCGCGCTCGGCGAGATGCTCGACGACCCCGCGCACCAGCACCTCGGGCACCGAGGCACCGCTGGTGACGCCCACCGTGTCCACGCCGTCGAGCCAGGCGTCGTCGATCTCCTTGGCGTAGTCGATCAGGTACGACGCGCCGGCGCCGGCCCCGAGCGCGACCTCGACCAGCCGCACCGAGTTCGACGAGTTGCGAGAGCCGACGACCAGGACCAGGTCACAGCGCGGGGCCATCGTCTTCACCGCGACCTGGCGGTTCTGGGTGGCGTAGCAGATGTCGTCCGACGGCGGGTCCTGCAGCTTCGGGAACCGCTCGCGCAGCGCGCGCACGGTCTGCATCGTCTCGTCGACCGACAACGTCGTCTGGGACAGCCACACGACCTTGTCCGGGTCGCGGACGGTGACCTTGTCGACGTCGGCGGCGGACTCGACGAGCTGGATGTGGTCGGGCGCCTCGCCGGAGGTGCCCTCGACCTCCTCGTGCCCGGCGTGGCCGACGAGCAGGATGTCGTAGTCCTCGCGGGCGAACCGCTTCGCCTCCTGGTGGACCTTCGTGACGAGCGGGCAGGTCGCGTCGATCGTCTTCAGCTCCCGGCCCTGCGCCTCCGCGCGCACCATGGGCGACACCCCGTGCGCGGAGAACACGACGTGCGCGCCCTCGGGGACCTCGGAGGCCTCCTCGACGAAGATCGCGCCGCGCTCGGCGAGGGTCTCGACGACGTGCTTGTTGTGCACGATCTCCTTGCGGACGTACACCGGGGCGCCGTACTTGTCGAGCGACTGCTCCACCGCCTCGACGGCGCGGTCGACGCCCGCACAGTAGCCGCGGGGCTTGGCGAGCAGGACCTGCTTGGCAGAACCGGACATGCCACCAGCCTACGGACCACGATCGGCCCGGGCAGCCGCACGTGACACGCTCGACCGCGCCCCCCGCGACACGAACCCGCCGGGCGGGTGACAATGGCGCGCATGTCACCGCTGCCGTTCCCCGTGCGCATCGCCGCCGGCCTCGTCGTGACGGCCGTCGAACAGGCCCGCGAGCTGCCCCGGCAGGCCGTCGAGCTGCCGGTGACCGCGGTCAGCCAGGCCCTGCAGGTGTCGATGCGGGTGCAGCAGAAGGTCACCGAGCTGGCGATCAAGGGTGATCGCGCGCTGGGGACGCTGCGGGCGGCCGAGGACGTCCCGAGCTGGGCGACCTTCGACGACGACCTGGTCGAGGAGACCGACCTGCGGCTCCCCGATCCGGAACCGGCCGCACGGCAGGCACCGGCCGCCCCCGGGGCCGAGCCGCGCAACGGCAGCGTCTCCGCGCTGCGCCCGGCCCGCACCGGGATCCCGATCGACCGGCCCGAGCGGCCCGCGACGGCGTCGAACCGGCCGGAGGCCGAGGCGGGCGCGCCGTACGCCGTCCCCGAGTACCCCACGCTCACGATCCCGCAGCTGCGCGGCAAGCTCCGCACGCTGAGCGTCGACGACCTGTCCGACCTGCTGGCCTGGGAGACCGCGCACGAGAACCGGCCGGCTTACGTCACGATGCTGACGAACCGGATCGCGACGCTCTCCCAGGAGACGTGAGCCCCGCGAACGGCGGAAGCGACACGGGTGGGTCGGGCGGCTCCGATGGCTCGGCCGGCCCGGGCGGTTCCGCCGGCTCCGGCGGCTCCGGTGGCGGCAGGGCCAACACCGAGGAGAGCCCCTGGCCCGTCCGGACGGTCGCCCGCAAGATCGCCGAATGGATCGACCGGCTCGGGGCGGTGTGGGTCGAGGGGCAGCTCGCGCAGGTCAACGCCCGCTCCGCGACCGCCTTCCTGACCCTGCGCGACCCGGCCGCGGACGTCTCCTTGCAGCTCACCGCCCCGTCCGCGCTGGTGCGTGAGTCCGGCGAGGCCGTCGCCGAGGGCAGCCGGGTGATCGTGCGCGGCAAGCCGTCGTTCTACCTGGGCCGGGGAACGCTGAGCCTGCGCGTGGACCGCATCCGCGCCGTCGGGCTCGGTGAGCTGCTCGCCCGGATCGAACGCCTGCGCCGGCTGCTCGCCGCCGAGGGCCTGTTCGATCCGGCGCTCAAGCGGCGTCCCCCGCTGCTCCCGCACACCATCGGGCTGGTCACCGGGCGGGAATCGGCGGCCGAGCACGACGTCGTCACCAACGCCTCCGCGCGCTGGCCCGCGGTGCGGTTCCGGATCGAGAACGTCGCCGTGCAGGGCGGCCTCGCGGTGGAGCAGATCGTCGGCGCGCTGCGGGTACTGGACCGCGACCCGGACGTCGAGGTGATCGTTCTGGCCCGCGGCGGTGGCAGCGTGGAGGACCTGCTGCCGTTCTCCGACGAGACGCTGTGCCGGGCCGTCGCCGCCTCCCGGACACCGGTGGTGTCCGCGATCGGGCACGAGCCGGACACCCCGCTGGTCGACCACGTCGCCGACGTCCGCTGCTCCACGCCCACCGAGGCCGGCCGCAGCCTGGTGCCCGACCTCGCCGAGGAGACCGCGCGGGTCGCCGGCCTGCGCGACCGGGCCCGGCGGGCCCTGCACGGCTGGGTGGACCGCGAGCAGCGGCGGCTGGCCGACCTGCGGCACCGTCCGGCGCTGGCCGACCCGCTGCGGATCGTCGAGACCCGGGAACGCGAGGTCGCCGAGGCCCGCACCGCGGCACACCGGGCCGTCCTGCGCCGGCTGGACCGGTCGTCGTCGGAGCTGGAGCACCTGACCGCGCGGCTGTCCGCGCTGGGCCCGACGGCGACGCTGGCGCGCGGCTACGCGATCGTGCAGCGCACCGGGACCGGTCACGACGTCCCGCCCCTGCTGCGGTCGGCCGCCGAGGCCCCCGCCGGGACCACACTGCGGATCCGGGTCGCCGACGGCGCCGTCGCGGCGACGGCGACCGGCCCCGCCGACGCACCGGCCGGTCACACCGACGCCACGGCTGCTGCCCCGGCCGCCGTCACAGGCAGCACCGCCGCCACGGACGGCACAGCCGGCACCGACAGGACCGACAGCACCAGCACCGCCTCCGCAGCCGGCACCGACGGCACGGCCTCCGCAGCCGGCACCACCGACAACACGGCCAGCGCAGCCGACACAGCCACCACCGCCGACACAGCCACCACCGCCGAGCCGGCGGCGCCGGCCGGCCCGCCCACCCGGCGCCGCCGGACGGCCCGGGCCGCGACCACCGCGAAGGAGACCGGATGAGCGAGCGACCGGCCGTCGACACCCTCGGCTACGAGCAGGCCCGCGACGAGCTCGTGGAGGTCGTGCGCGCCCTCGAGGTCGGCGGCCTGGGTCTGGACGAGTCCGTGGCGCTGTGGGAACGCGGCGAGGCGCTCGCGCGGCGGTGCGACGACCAGCTCGCCGGCGCCCGCACCCGGATCGAGGAGAAGCTGACCGAGGCCGAGGCCGACGGCTGAACCACCGGGGGCGGCTGCCCCGGCGACGGCGGGGTCCGCGGACGACCGGGCTGCTGACGGCCGCACTGTGGACGGCCGCACTGTGGACGGCCGCGCTGCGAACGGCCGTAGTTCGGACGGCGGCCGGGCCACCGCCCGCCCCGACCGCCCCCGGTCAGCCGGTCGGCGCGCCGGCGGGCAGGACCCGGGCGGTCGCGAGGGAATCGGCCAGGGTCCGGAACTGCTCCTCGGACGCCGACCCGGTCACCAGGAACCGGACCTCGGGCTCACCGCCCAGGGTCGCGATCCGGAACGGCTCACCGCCCTCGCGCTGGTACACCTCCCAGGTCAGACCCCCGGCCTCGACGGTCCCCTGCATCCGGGGCGGGCCGTCGCCGCGGTCCGAGGAGCCGGACTCGGTGACGAGGACCCCCTCGGCGGAGGCGTCGGTCTGGACCAGGCTCAGGTAGTCGGCGTCCGGGGTCACGTAGCCGACCCGCACCGCGGTGCCGCCGCCCTCGACCGGGCCGCGGTCGGTCGAGTTCGCGCGGAACGGCACGTCCGGCACCCGCAGCGGGAACGCCGACCCGAGGGCGTACTCGGTCAGCCGGGCACCGATGTCCACGCTCGGCCCCGACTCCGCGTTCTCGACCGGCCCGGCAGGGCTGAACGAGCAGGTGCCGACCGAGAACAGCACCAGCCCGATCGGGATCAGGATCACCAGCGCGCCGAGCATGTCCCGGATCGAGGTCTCCCCGCGTTCGGGCTTGCGCATGGCCCGCGGACCGATGCGGGGACGCGCGGGCGCCGCCGGGGCCGGCGACCCGCCGTCGTCGCCGCCCACAGTGCCGCCCACAGTGCCGCCCGCAGTGCCGGCCGCGGCAGCGCCGTCGGCGGCAGCAGCGTCGTCGGCAGCAGTGTCGGCGGAAGCGGCGCCCTCCGTGGAGGAGGACGAGGAGGGGGACGTGCTCGGGTCCGGTCGCGCACTCACCCCTCCATGGTCTCCCAGGCATGGCGTCGGTCGCTCATCGCTCCTCCCCCGCGGGCTCCCGTGCGAGTATCGGGGGCCGTCGGCCCCGACCGGGTCGCATCAGCACGCCGCCGTGAAGGAGACGTCCGTGAGCCAGCCCGCCACCCCGTCGCGCCCCCGCCGACCCGAGACCCCCGACCGCAACCTGGCGATGGAGCTGGTCCGGGTCACCGAGGCCGCGGCGATGGCGGCCGGCCGCTGGGTGGGCCGGGGCGACAAGAACGGCGGCGACGGCGCGGCGGTCGACGCCATGCGCAAGCTGATCTCGTCGGTGTCGATGCGCGGCGTCGTCGTGATCGGCGAGGGGGAGAAGGACGAGGCCCCGATGCTGTTCAACGGCGAGGAGGTCGGGGACGGCGAGGGGCCGTTCTGCGACGTCGCCGTGGACCCGATCGACGGCACCACGCTGATGAGCAAGGGCATGCCGAACGCGCTGGCCGTGCTCGCCGTCGCCGAGCGGGACGCGATGTTCGACCCGTCCGCGGTGTTCTACATGGAGAAGATCGCGGTCGGTCCCGAGGCGGCGGACGCGATCGACATCACCGCGCCGGTCGCCGAGAACATCCGCCGGGTCGCGCAGGCCAAGCACATCGACGTCGCCGACGTGACGGTCTGCGTGCTCGACCGGCCGCGGCACGAGCAGATCGTGGCCGAGATCCGGGAGGCGGGTGCGCGGATCTCCTTCATCTCCGACGGCGACGTCGCCGGTGCCATCGCCGCGGCCCGTCCGACGTCGGGCGTCGACATGCTCTACGGCATCGGCGGCACCCCGGAGGGCATCATCACCGCGGCCGCCCTCAAGTGCATGGGCGGTGAGATCCAGGGCCGGCTGTGGCCGAAGGACGACGAGGAGCGCGCCAAGGCGGTCGGCGCCGGTCACGACCTGGACCGGGTCCTGACGACGTCCGAGCTGGTCCGCGGGGACAACGTCTTCTTCTGCGCGACCGGGATCACCGACGGTCCGCTGCTGCGCGGCGTGCACTACCGCGGCGGGGGCGCGACCACCCAGTCGATCGTGATGCGGTCCCGCTCGGGCACCGTCCGGCTGATCGACGGCTACCACCGGCTCACCAAGCTGCGCGAGTACTCCACGGTCGACTTCGACCGCGGCGAGGGCGAGGCACCGCCGCTGCCCTGAACCCGGTTACGGGCGCGAACGGCCCGGGAGGAGCAGGATCGGTGTCATGAGCGAGGACTACCGCATCGAGCACGACACCATGGGTGAGGTCCGGGTTCCCGCCGACGCGCTGTGGCGGGCCCAGACCCAGCGGGCGGTCGAGAACTTCCCGATCTCCGGACGCCCGCTGGAGCGCGCCCAGATCCGCGCACTCGGCCTGGTCAAGGCGGCCGCCGCGCGGGTGAACGGGGAGCTGGGCATGCTCGACGACGCGCGCGCCGCGGCCATCGCGGCCGCCGCCGACGAGGTCGCCGGGGGCCGCCACGACGACCAGTTCCCGGTCGACGTGTTCCAGACCGGCTCGGGCACGTCGTCGAACATGAACGCCAACGAGGTCATCGCCACGCTCGCGACCCGCGGCTCCGGTCAGGTCGATGTGCACCCGAACGACCACGTCAACGCCTCGCAGTCGTCCAACGACGTGTTCCCGACCACGATCCACCTGGCGGCGACCGAGGCGCTCGCCACCGACGTCGTCCCCGCCCTGGAGCACCTGGAGGCGGCGCTGCGCCGGCGTGCCGAGGAGTGGTCCGAGGTGGTGAAGGCCGGCCGCACGCACCTGATGGACGCCGTCCCGATCACGCTCGGGCAGGAGGCCGGTGGGTGGGCCAGCCAGGCCGGCTACGGCGCCGACCGGGTCCGCGACGCGCTGCCCCGCCTCGCCGTCCTGCCGATCGGCGGGACGGCCGTCGGGACCGGGCTGAACGCGCCGGCCGGGTTCGGTGCCGCCGTCGTCGAGAAGCTGCGCGCGGCCACCGGGCTCGACCAGCTCAGCGAGGCGGGCGACCACATCGAGGCCCAGGGCTCGCGGGACGGGCTGGTCGAGGCCTCCGGTGCGCTGCGCACGGTCGCGGTCAGCCTCTACAAGATCGCCAACGACCTGCGCTGGCTGTCCTCGGGCCCGCGCACCGGGCTCGCCGAGATCCACCTGCCGGACCTGCAGCCGGGCAGCTCGATCATGCCGGGCAAGGTCAACCCGGTGATCTGTGAGGCCACGATGATGGTCTGCGCGCAGGTGATGGGCAACGACGCGACCGTCGGGTTCTCCGGCAGCCAGGGCAACCTGGAGCTCAACGTGATGATGCCGGTGATGGCGCGCAACGTGCTCGAGTCGGCGCGGCTGCTCGCCAACGCCTCCCGGCTGCTCGCCGACAAGGTCGTCGACGGCATGGAGGCCGATCTGGAGCGCACGCGGGAGTACGCCGAGTCCTCGCCGTCGATCGTCACCCCGCTCAACGCCTACCTCGGGTACGAGGAGGCGGCCTCGATCGCCAAGCAGTCGCTGGCGGAGCGGCGCACGATCCGCGAGGTCGTGCTCGAGCGCGGGCACGTGGCGGCCGGGACGCTGACCGAGGAGCAGCTCGACCGGGCCCTGGACGTGCTCGCCATGACCCGCGGGGAGAAGCGCTCCTGACATCCCGGTCGCCGACGGCGACCGGTCCGTCGCGCCGGGTCAGTCCATCCGCTGTTCATCTCGTGGTCCCCGGACGGTCCACATCGGCGTGACACGGTGTGTCCGATTGTCGATCATCGCCACTCGGACGGACCTGTCGCATGGATGAGCGCTTCGCCTACGAGCCGGTGCACGACCTGCGCAGCGGCCGATTCTCCGGTGTCGAGGTGGTGCCGCGCCGGCAGCACGACACCACCGCCGCCCGGGCCCGGAACCGGGGCTGGGACGCCCGGCAGATCGCCGAGCTCGACGCCGGCACGGCGGTCTCCGCGGTCGCGGCGGCCCGGGCGGGCGGCGGGGTCGCGCCGGTGCAGGTCGACGTCGCCGCGGACACCGTGCTGTACGCGCGGGACCGGCTGCGTCCGATGCTCGCCGGCGCGGCGCTGGCCCCCCTGCTGGAGATCGGCCCGCCGATCGCGGCGGCCGCGCCGGCCGGGCAGCTGCTCCCGGCGCTGGCCGAGCTGCGGCGCTGGGGTTTCCGGATCGGGCTCGACGGCGCCGGGCGCGGCTTCGGCCCGGAGGTGATCGCCGCCGTCCGGCCGGACGTGGTCAAGCTGGAGCCCGAGCTGGCCGACGGTGTGCTGGACGCCGGGACCGGTGCGGTCGTCCGGGCGGTGCTGGAGGTGGCCCGGGTGGTGGGGGCGCCGGTCGCCGCGACCGGCGTCCGGGATCGGGGCCGCCTGGCCGGGTTGTACGCGTGCGGGGTGGTCCTCGCGCAGGGGCCGTTGCTGGGTGGGGCGCGGGCCGACCCCTGGCCGAGCTCGACGGCGCCGGCCGAGCTGCTGAGGCTGCTCCGCGGGACGCCGGACGGCCCGCCCCCGGACCCCCCGGCCCCCTCGGCAGCCGGGGCCGCCGGTTCCGCGGAACGCGCTCCCGGAACGCCCGGGAACCCCGGACACGCACGAGCCGGCACTACCGGAGCCGGCGGCACGGCCGGGCCCGACCGTTCCGCGGACGCGTCCGCATCCGCCGTTCCCGGGCGGGCCGGTTCCGCGGAACCGGCCGCGGGCGCTGCGGGACCCTCAGACGGCGCACGGGCGCGCACCGGCGCCACGGGATCCGAGCGTTCCGCGGAACGCGCCGCCGGCGCGACCGGACCCACCGGTTCCACCGGACCCGCCGGACGCGGCGCCGTCGCCGGGCACGGCGCGATGCCGGGCCCCGGGGCCGCACCGCCGGACGGTTCCGCGGAACCGACCACCGACGGGCCCGGAACCGGCGGTCCCGGAACCGGCGCTGCCGCTGCGGCCCCGGTCCTCGACCCGGCGGCGGCGGGCCCGCCGGTCAGCAGCCTCGCGGCCCCGGCCGTGACACTCCCCGAGGACGCCACCGGCGGCATCGCCCGCGACACGATGCAGGAACACCCGGACGCGGCGGGGGTGGTGCTCGTCGACGCCGGTCACCGCCCCGTCGGCTACCTCGACCGGAGCCGCTTCCTGCTCACCATGGCCGGCCGGTTCGGCCATGCGCTCTGGGCCGACAAGCCCGCGCGCCCGCTGGCCGACGCTCCGCGCACGGTCGACGAGCGCACCCCGCTCGGCCGGGCGCTCGAGCTCAGCCTGACCGGCGACCCCGCCCGGGGGTACGACGACCTGGTCGTCGTCGCGGCCGACGGCGCCTGCCGCGGGGTGGTCGCCGTCGCCGAGCTGTGGCGGCGGGCGATCCGGCCGGCCGGGCCGGGCCCGGCGACGCCACGTCCCGCAGCCCCGGGGCCGCCGCCACCGAGACCGCCGGCATCGGGTGCACCGGCGCCCGCAGCACCGAGCCTCACAGCGCCGAGCCCCGCAGCACCGGGCCCCGCGACACCGGGCCTCGCAGCACCGGCGACCACGGCACCAGGCCCCGCGACACCGGGCCCCGCAGCACCGGCCACCACAGCACCCGGCCCCGCTGCACCGGCGCCCGCAGCACCCGGCCCTGCAGCATCGGGCCCCGCGCTGCCGGGGCCGACTGCGGCACGGGCGCCGGGGCCGTCCGGGCCGGGCCCCTCCCACCGGCCCGCCGGGGCCGGGCCGAGGCCGTGCCCGGCGCGTGCCGCCGGTCCGGCCGCCACCCCGGCCTCGGCGCGGCGCGGTCGCCGCCGCTGACCCGGGACGCGGCCCGGCCACCCGGTCCCCACCGGGTCCGGGCCCGTCCGGCACTCCGACGGCGCGCGGCTGTCGGTGGTCGCTGCTTTCATGAACCCGTGCTGTTCACCGACGTCGTCACCACCTCGGCCGCGGTCGGGGCGACCCGGGCGCGGAAGGAGAAGACCGTCGCGCTCGCGGACCTGCTGCGTGCCGCCGCGCCCGGTGAGGTCGTGCCCGTGGTGGCGTGGCTGTCCGGGGTGCCGCGCCAGGGCCGGATCGGGACCGGCTGGCGGACCCTCGCCGCCGTCGACGTGCCGGCGGCCGCCCGTCCGTCGTGGACGGTCGAGCAGGTGGACGGGCTGCTGGACGAGCTCGCCGGCACCGGCGGGCAGGGTTCCGCCCGGCGCCGCCGGGACCTGCTCGAGCGGCTCTACGGTGCGGCCACCGCCGACGAGCAGCGGTTCCTGCACCGGCTGCTCACCGGGGAGCTGCGCCAGGGCGCCCTCGAGGGCCTGATGGTCGACGCCGTCGCGGCCGCCTCCGGAGCCGCCCAGACCGCCGTCCGGCGGGCCTTCATGCTGTCCGGGCACCTCCCGGAGACCGCCGCGACCGCACTCGGGGGCGGGGAGGAGGCGCTCGCCGCGGTCGGGCTCGAGGTCGGCCGCCCGGTCCGGCCCATGCTGGCCTCCCCCGGCGACTCGCTCGACGCCGCGCTCGGCGCACTCGGGCACGACGTGGTCGTGGAGCACAAGCTCGACGGCGCCCGGATCCAGGTGCACCGCGGCGGCGACGCGATCCGGGTCTGGACCCGCACGCTGCGCGAGATCACCGCGAGCGTCCCCGAGCTGGTCGAGCACGTCCGCGGGCTGGCGTGCGACTCCGTGGTGCTCGACGGCGAGACCCTCGCGCTCGACGACGACGGCCGCCCCCGCCCGTTCCAGGACACGATGAGCCGGTTCGGTTCCGCGGACACGGCGGCCGAGTCCGTCTTCCTCTCCCCGTTCTTCTTCGATCTGCTCCACCTCGACGGGCGCGACCTGGTCGACGAGCCGCTGGAGACGCGCCTCGACGCGCTCGCCGGTCTGCTGGCCGCCGAGGAGCACGCCCCGCTCCGCATGCCCGGCGCGCGCCGGCCGTCGGCCGAGGAGGCCGCCGCGGTGCTCGACGGTGCGCTCGGTGCCGGGCACGAGGGTGTGGTCGTCAAGGACCTGGCGAGCCGGTACGCGGCGGGCCGGCGCGGCAAGGCCTGGCAGAAGGTCAAACCGGTGCACACCCTCGACCTCGTCGTACTCGGCGCGGAGTGGGGCTACGGCCGGCGCACCGGGTCGCTGTCGAACATCCACCTCGGTGCCCGCGACCCCGACGGCGGCGAACCGGTGATGGTCGGCAAGACCTTCAAGGGGATGACCGACGAGCTGCTGGCGTGGCAGACCGGCACGTTCCCGGACTACGCGCGGGCCGAGGAACCGGGTGTGGTGTACCTGCGTCCCGAGCTGGTCGTGGAGATCGCCCTGGACGGCGCCCAGCGCAGCGTCCGCTACCCGGGTGGTGTCGCGCTGCGGTTCGCCCGGGTGGTGCGCTACCGGCCGGACAAGACCCCTGCGGAGGCCGACTCGCTGGACGCGGTGCGGGCGCTGCTGTCCGACTGAGGAGGCGGACGACCGGCCCGACGGCAGCGCGCGACCCCGGCACACGCGTACCATTCCGACACCGTGCGCTTCCTCGACGAACGAACGCCGGATCACGACCTCACCTACGACGACGTCTTCCTCGTCCCGCGCCGGTCGGCGGTCGCGTCCCGGTTCGACGTCGACCTCAGCACCTCCGACCACACCGGCGCCACCGTCCCCGTGGTGGCGGCCAACATGACCGCCGTGGCGGGCCGGCGGATGGCCGAGACGCTCGCCCGGCGCGGCGGGCTGACCGTGCTCCCCCAGGACGTCGCCACCGACGCCGTCGCCGGGATCGTGTCCTGGCTCAAGTCCCGCCACCCCGTCTGGGACACCCCGCTCGTCCTCACCCCGGGCGACGCCGTGGCCGACGCCCTGAACCTGCTGCCCAAGCGGGCCCACGACGCCGTCGTGGTCGTCGACGACGGCGGTCGCCCGGTCGGGACGGTCAACGAGGCCGCCTGCTCCGGCGTCGACCGGTTCACCCGCCTGGCCGAGGTCCTGACCCCCGACCCGCTGACGCTGCCGCTCGACACCGCGCCACGCGAGGTGTTCGAGCAGCTCGCCGGTACCACGGCGGGCCGCTCGCCCGTCGCCCTCGGCCTCGACGAGGCCGGCCGGCTCGCCGGGCTGCTCACCCCGCTGGGCGCCCTGCGGGCCGGGATCTACGCACCGGCGCTGGACGCCGAGGGCCGGCTGCGCACCGCGGCCGCGATCGGGATCAACGGCGACGTCGCGGTAAAGGCGAAGGCGCTGCTGAACGCCGGTGTCGACGTCCTCGTGGTCGACACCGCGCACGGCCACCAGGAGAAGATGATCGACGCGTTGAGCGCGGTGCGCCGGGTCGTCTCCGAGTCGGGCGCCCGGGTGCCGATCGCGGCCGGCAACGTCGTCACCGCCGAGGGCGTCGCGGACCTGGTCGACGCGGGCGCCGACATCGTCAAGGTCGGCGTCGGCCCGGGCGCCATGTGCACCACCCGGATGATGACCGGCGTCGGGCGCCCGCAGTTCTCCGCGGTCGCCGAGTGCGCCGCCGCGGCCCGCGAGCGCGGCGCGGTGATCTGGGCGGACGGCGGCGTGCGGCACCCCCGCGACGTCGCGCTGGCGCTGGCCGCGGGCGCCGCATCGGTGATGATCGGTTCCTGGCTCGCCGGGACCTACGAGTCACCCGGCGACCTGCTGCGCGACGAGCACGGACGCCCGTACAAGGAGTCGTTCGGCATGGCCTCCAAGCGCGCGGTCAGCGCCCGGACCCGCGGCGACAACGCGTTCGACCAGGCCCGCAAGACCCTGTTCGAGGAGGGCATCTCGTCGTCGCGGCAGCGGCTCGACCCGGAGCGCCCGGGCGTGGAGGACCAGCTCGACGAGATCTGCGCCGGCGTCCGCTCGGCCTGCACCTACACCGGCGCCCGCACGCTGGACGAGCTGCACGAGCACTCGGTCATCGGGGTGCAGACCACGGCCGGGTTCACCGAGGGCACCCCGCACGGGCTGTAGGGCCCCGGCCGGTCAGACCCCGGCCGCCTCGCGCATCAGGTGGGTGTCCGCCAGCGCCTCGAGTGCGCTCACTCGCCCGTCGGCGAACTCCCAGACGTGCACGGCGCGCGCGACGGCCGAGCGCCCGGTCGTGGCGTGCGTCACCTCGTAGCGGACGATCACCACCACGGTGTCGCCGCACGGCAGGAACCGTTCCGGGACGACCGCGAACGACGTCCACTCCGCACCGACGCGGGCGAACACGTTCTCCATGACCTGCTGCGGCCCGACGAAGGTTCCGGCGTAGTCCGAGCCCGCCGGCTCGGTCCACCGCACGTCGTCGGCCAGCAGTGCGAGGACGGACGGGATGTCGCCGCGGGCGAACGCGTCGTAGCCCTCACGCAGCATCGTCTCCGGAGCGATCGAGGCGTCGGTCCGGGTATCCGAGGTCGTCATGGCGGCCGAGGGTCCTCGCGGCGGCCGGGCCGGACCATCCTCACGACCGTGTATCGCGAACACGCCGTGGCCCCCGCGCATCGGGTGCGCGGGGGCCGCGGACGCGATCCGGTTACGAGTTCGGGCCCTCCAGCATCTCGGTGACCAGGGCGGCGATCGGCGAGCGCTCGCTGCGGGTCAGCGTGACGTGGGCGAACAACGGGTGCCCCTTGAGCTTCTCGATGACGGCGTTGACACCGTCGTGCCGGCCGACGCGCAGGTTGTCGCGCTGCGCGACGTCGTGGGTGAGCACGACGCGGGACGCGGCGCCGAGCCGGGACAGCACGGTCAGCAGCACGTTGCGTTCCAGCGACTGCGCCTCGTCGACGATCACGAAGGTGTCGTGCAGCGACCGCCCGCGGATGTGGGTCAGCGGCAGCACCTCGAGCATCCCGCGGGCGATGACCTCGTCGATGACGTCCTGGCTGACGAGTGCGCCGAGCGTGTCGAAGACCGCCTGCGCCCAGGGCTGCATCTTCTCGCTCTCGTTGCCCGGCAGGTACCCGAGGTCCTGGCCGCCGACGGCGTAGAGCGGGCGGAACACGACGATCTTGCGGTGGGCCTGGCGCTCGAGGACCGCCTCGAGCCCCGCGCAGAGCGCGAGCGCCGACTTGCCGGTACCGGCGCGCCCGCCGAGGGAGACGATCCCGACCTCGTTGTCGAGCAGCAGGTCGAGCGCGATCCGCTGCTCGGCCGACCGGCCGTGCAACCCGAACGCCTCCCGGTCGCCGCGGACCAGCTTGACCCGCTTGTCCGCGGTGACCCGGCCCAGCGCGCTCGACGCCCCGACCAGGCGCACGCCGGTGTTGGGAGGCAGGTCGCGCGCGTCGTCGTTGTCGAGCACGCCGTCGCGGAACAGCGTGTCGACGTCCTCGGGACCGACCTCCAGATCCGCCATCCCGGTCCAGCCGGAGGACAGGACGTCCTGGCCGTGGTACTCGTCCGCGTCGAGCCCGACCGCCGCCGCCTTCACCCGCAACGGCATGTCCTTGGTGACCAGCGTGACGTCACCGGCTGCCACCGGGGTTCCGCCTGCGCTCCGCTCGGCCTTCAGGTTGAGGGCGCACGCCAGAATCCGCGAGTCGTTCGAGTCCGTGCGGAAGCCGGCCGGCAGGACCGTGGGGTCGGAGTGGTTGAGCTCGACGTGCAGGGTTCCGCCCTTCTCCCCGACCGGGATCGGCGCGTCGAGCCGACCGTGCTTCACCCGCATGTCGTCGAGCTGGCGCAGTGCGGTCCGCGCGAACCATCCGAGCTCGGGGTGGTGCCGCTTGGCCTCCAACTCGGAGATCACGACCAGCGGGAGGACGACCTGGTGCTCGTCGAAACGGATCAACGACCACGGGTCGGACAGCAGCACGGACGTGTCGAGCACGTAGCAACGGGTGGAACCTGCCGGTGCGTCCCCGACCGGGCCCTGCGTGGCGGCGGGCTGGTCGGTGAGGGCGGGACGACGATCGGTCACGGGTGCTCCCTCGCAGGCGCGGCACCACGCCTGCTCTGCGTCGGGCCGGCCGGCCCTGATGCGGGACGCGACGGCGTCGGAGAACCACGGCGGTCCTCCGGCCGGCACGCCCGCGAGGGCCGGGTGCCGGCCCTCTCGGGTGCGTTCGACACCACGTTCAGGGCCTCCCGAACAGGTCGCATCGGATACGACCCGTCGACTTGGACGCTACTAGTGGTCACCCTCGTGCGGTCAATAGCAACTCTCCGCCGACAGGCGGTGGACACCCCCGATGGAACAGTCGTCACCCGCCGTTCATCGCACATTCGCTACCGTCCGACGCCGCCGGGAGCTGGGCTGACACGAATGGCCGCGCCCCGTCCGGCGGCAGCTCAGTGCAACGGACGGGGCAACGCCGGGAACGTGGACGCTGCCGGTCCGGAACCGTTGCCGGCCGCCCCGCCACCGTCCGTGACCAGATCCGCCGGGAGCAGCGGGCTGTCCAGCAGCGCCCTCAACCCGGCCACCGGCCCGCCCGGGTGGCGGGCCAGCCAGCCCCGGACCAGCGGCGCCCCCTCGGCGTAGGTCACCGGGTAGGCCCGCCACTGGGGATGGTCCAGGAACCCGAGCATCCGGCGCGCCCGTTCCTGCGGCACGAGCAGCCAGCGGGCCAGGTGGGCGGTGACCTCGTCCGGCCCGGCCCCGTCGACGTGCCGCAGCAACGCGGCGTCCAGCCGGACCCGGCCCAGCGGCTCCAGCTGCGCCTCGACCCGTTCGGCGAGTTCACCGTCGAGCCGGACGCCGGCCCCCGCCAGCACCCGCTGCGCCACCACACCCCACCCGGGGCCGGGCAGGACCGACGCGGCCGCCTCCGCCGCGCCCTCGGCGATCACCGCCTGCGGGCCGTGGACGAGCCGCAGCACCGGTTCCGGGCAGCGCACCGCGGCGGCCTCGGCCCGGCAGTACTGCGTGTGGTGCCCCGGGTAGACCTCGTGGGCGAGCAGGGGCAACAGCGCCCCCGCACGCACGCGGGCCGCGGTGCTGATCGAGATCCGACTGCGGAGGTTCCCGTCGTAGCGGGTGAACGCCGTCCAGGGCCGCTCCCCCACCAGAACGACGGCCGCGTGCTCACCGGGCGGGAGTCCCAGCTCGTCGCGCACCCGGCGCCGCAGCTCCGCGGTCACCGCACCCACGGCCGCGCCGAGCCGGTCGGGGGCGACGACGTCGACCTCCCGGTAGGCGCGCATCCGCGCCCGGACCGGTCCGCGGCCGGGCAGCAGATCGTCGAGCCCGCGATGGGCCTCGCGGTACTCGTCGGGGTCGGCGCGGCGCGGCACCACCCCGAACATCGACCGGACCTGGTCGAGGTAGCCGGGCTCCTCCCCGGCCAGCAGCCGCGCCTGGCACTCGAGCGCGCACAGCACCGCGTCCAGGTGCCGACCGCGGTCCCGGGGCAGCTCGGTGGCGGCGGCGAGCTCGCGGCGGAGCCGGCCGGCGTCGGCGAGCAGGTCCGCGGGAGCCGGACGCGGTTCGTCGCCGACCCGGCGCGCGAGGTCCGGATCGGGGGCGGGCCCGTCGAGCAGGCCGGGGCGGAGCCGCTCCAGACGCAACCCGAGCTCGGTCGTCGCGCGTGTCAACCGGGCCAGGGGCACTCCCGGAGCGTAGGCGCCGGAACGGCGAACGACGACGACGGCGACGGGGTGCGCGTCCGTTCGGAGTCCTCACGTCACCGTCCGTCACGAAAATCACCGGAATCCGGCCCGCGACACCACCCGAAGAATCCCCGATCCGGGGAGTAACCGAACGGAAAGTAATAGGGTCCCCCGATGGTGTTGCGGAATTTGTGGCCGGGGAATGCGAGCGATAGATTGTTGCGCAGTCGGTACGGGCTCCCCCACTTGTCAACGTGCCGGCAGGCGTGAGACCGGCTTCGGGCGGCCTCTGAGACTCAACAGGAGAAGAACTGTGCTGAAGAAGGCTGGAATCGTGGTGGCGGCCTCGGCCGCGTCCCTGCTCGCCGTCAGCCCGCTCGCCTTCGCCGGCGACAAGGGCGACGACCACGGCAAGGGCGGGCACCACCACGGCGCCGAGAACGTCATCGACAAGGACGCCAAGGGCCTGGTCTCCGGCCTGAACGGCAACAACGTCAACGTGCCGATCCAGGCCTGCAACAACAACATCCCGGTCAACGTGCTGGGTGTGCAGGTCCCGGTCGAGGACGCCTCGGCCCTCAACGGCCTCACCGGCGCCCTGGGCGTGCTGGGCGACGCCAAGGCCAAGTCGGGCGACTCCGTCACCGACCAGTCCGACAACTGCGCGCAGGAGTCGGGCGCCGGCGACTCGATCGACGACTGATCTCGATCGGATCACCGAAAAGCCCCGGGGCGTTTCGCCCCGGGGCTTTTTCGCGCGCGCACCCGGGCTCCCGCACAAGCCTTGCCGAACTTTCCGCTTCGTACCGCGCGTGAGCATCGACGCCATGTCGTCTCCACGCCTCACCCAACCGGGATCACGCCTCGCGCAGTGACCGTTCCCGGCCCGAACTTTCGTCGCCCTGCGTGACGGACTCGGCTACCACCTCCTCGATCGCGTGAGCCCGGCGCGATCCGGTGACGACGCCGCCCCGGTCCTCGGGGCACGGTCCGCGACGGCGCACCGCCCGCACCGGGCGCGCCTCCCTCGAGCACCTGTTCCGACCGCCACTTCACGGACCGGGCCGTCGAGCTCCACGCGGGGAACCAGCGAGAGGAAGGCCGAGCGACCGGCTCGGCTCGACCGGCAGACCGGGCCGTACCCGCCTCCCCGTGTCGCCCCGCGAAGGAGCCGGGCAGGAACGGGCACGTCGTCCGGCCCCCGGTCCCCGCGGCAACGGGCGCATGACCACGAGCACACGAGCGCCGGCACACCCCTGCGCGGGCTCAGCCCGGAGCGGGCCGGGCCCGTCCGCGGTCGCGGCATCCGGCCCAGGCCGAGCGCGACCGGGACCCCCCACGGCGACGGCCACGGCGCGGCGACCGCCCCGGCCGAGGGCTCCCGGCGGCAACCTCGCCCCGGGCACCCGATCCACCCGGCACTACCGCGCACGGCACCGCCGGACGTGGCACTGCCGGACGCGGTGCTGCCGGACGCGGCACCGCCGGGCGTGCCACTGCCGGACAGGGCACTACCGGGCACGGCGCCGCCCGCCGAACGTGGCGCTACCGGACGTGGCGCCGCCGGGCGCGGCACCACCGGAGCGGCACCGCCGGCGCGGCGGTGCCCAACGGGGCACCGCCGGACGCAGCACCACCGGAGCGCACCGGGCATCGCACCGAGCCCCGTCCCCGACCCGGCCGGACTCGACGCTCCCGCCCCGCATCTCCGATGCCGGGCCGGAACCACCACCTGCGGCCGGCACCGGCCCGGCCTCGCCCCGGCCGATGAGCCGCGCGCGGCCCCGGCGCAAGGCTCGCCCGACTGCACCGAACGGCCCTGGAGACCGTCGGTCGTTCAGCTCCTGCCAGACACGCCCGGACGCCACGCCGAGCGATCGCGCTCTGCCGCCACAGATTCCCTGGTACACGAACGGATCGGGGATCCACGCAGAAAAATACGTAGGGTCAGATTGTCCGCTCCACAAGCGTCCGTTAGATTGACGCCCAGTCGATGCGGGCTCCCCGGTTCGAGCGTCGACAAGTACCGAGAGTGCGCACGGATACGGGTGCGCGTTCTCCGACTCGACAGGAGACGGACTGTGCTGAAGAAGGCTGGAATCATCGCGGCGGCCGGCGCCGCTTCGCTCGTCGCGATGAGCCCGCTGGCGTTCGCCGGCGAGGGCGACACCTACAAGGCGAACGAGAGCTTCAACCCGTCCAAGACCACCGGCAGCTACAACAAGGGCCAGGCCGTCGAGGACTCGGAGGGCACCGCGCAGAAGAACAGCGCGGGCCTGGTCAACCTCTCGAACAACAACCTGAACTTCTCCCCGCAGACCTGCGGGACGGCGTTCAACGGCAACAGCCTGGTCCAGGGCGCCCTGGGCGGCCTGATGTCCGAGGCCGAGAACGAGTCCGGCGTCAACTCGGACAACGGGGTCAACTGCACCAACGCCCCGGAGAACGGCGACAGCGCCGACATCGACACCGAGGACGGCGGCAAGCACCACGGCGGCGACAAGGGCACCAAGTAAGCAGCCCGCGTCTCACGCACGCGACGGCCCCGGGGGTTCGCCCCCGGGGCCGTTGCCATTCTCCGGCACTGCACACTCGCCCGGAGAAATCGCAATAACGAGCGAGCGCGCCGGAGGTTACGGTCGAATTCGGATCAGCCGCCGAAACGGCGGTGCCGGGCGGCGAAGTCGCGTAGCGCGCGGAGGAAATCGACCCGGCGGAACTCCGGCCAGTAGGCCTCGCAGAACCAGAACTCCGAATGCGCCGACTGCCAGAGCAGGAAGCCGGACAACCGCTGCTCCCCACTCGTCCGGATGACGAGGTCCGGGTCGGGCTGACCGGACGTGTACAGGTGCTCCGCGATGCTGTCGACGTCGAGGGTCTCGGCGATCTCCTCGATGGACCGGCCGGCCTCGGCCTGGCTCAGCAGCAGCTTCCGCACCGCGTCCGCGATCTCCTGCCGGCCGCCGTACCCGACGGCGACGTTCAGCTGCAGCCCACCGCGATCACTGGTCCGTGCCACCGCGGCCGCGAGCCGCTCGGCCAGCGACCGGGGCAGCAGCTCCATCGCCCCGACCACGCGCAGCCGCCACGGGGTGTCCGGGCCGGACAGGTCGTCGACCACCCCACCGATGATCTCCAGCAGGGCCGTGAGCTCGTCCGGGGAACGGGTACCCAGGTTGTCGGTGGACAGCAGGAACACCGTCACGACCTCGACTCCGGCCTCGGAGCACCAGCCCAGCATCTCGGCGATCTTCGCCGCGCCGGCCCGGTGCCCCTCGGCCGGATCCTCGAGCCCGGCCTCGCGTGCCCAGCGGCGGTTGCCGTCGAGGATCAGCGCCACGTGCTTGGGGCTCTCGGCCCCGTCGATCTGGCGCAGGATCCTGCGTTCGTACACCGTGTAGAGCAGGTCTCGGACGGCCACACTCGGAGCCTAGTGCCCACCCCGATGACGTGTGGCGTTCGTCCGGGCCACGGGCACGAGTACCGCGTCGCGACGTAACGTCGGGTCGTGTCCGCACCGAGCACCACGTTCCCCGCACCGGTCAAGCCCCGGATGCGCGGTTGGCTGCATCTGTGGAGCCTCGTCGCGTCCGTCTTCGCCTGCGCTGCGCTGATCAGCGTCGCCGGCGCCCTCGTCGGCGGGGCCGCGGCCATCGCGGCCGCCGTCTACGCGCTGACGACGTTCGGCCTGTTCGGGATCAGCGCGCTCTACCACCGCCACACCTGGGCCGACCCCCGCCGGCGCCGCCTGATGAAGCGGCTCGACCACTCGATGATCTTCCTGTTCATCGCGGGCACCTACACGCCGGTGTCGGCGCTGGCCCTGCCCGCCGGGACCGCGACCTGGGTCCTCGCCGTGGTCTGGGGCGGGGCGCTGGCCGGGGTGGCGCTCAAGCTCGCCTGGCCGACCGCCCCGGCCTGGGTCGGCGTCCCGATCTACGTGGCGCTCGGGTGGGTCGCGGTGTTCGTGCTGCCGGGCCTGCTCCACGGCGGTGGCGTCGCCGCGCTCGTCCTGCTGCTCGTCGGCGGAGCGCTCTACACCGCCGGCGCGGTCGTCTACGCGCTGCGCCGCCCGGACCCGTGGCCTGCGACGTTCGGCTACCACGAGATCTTCCACGCCGCGACGGTGCTGGCGTGGGCGTGCCACCACGTCGCGATCTGGCTCGTCCTGCTCCGCTGAGCAGAGCGTGAGTGGAGCGTGCGGAGCGGGCCGCTAATCGCTCGCCGGGCCCCGGGCCCGCAGCTCGTCCACCCGCGACATCGCCTCCCGCAGCTCGCCCAGCCACTCGTCGGCGTGCCGGCCGACGAGGCGCACCGACCAGCTCAGCGCGTCCGAGCGTGACCGCGCCACACCGGCGTCGACCAGGGTGTCCAGCACGATCCGCTCGGGCTGGCGCAGCCGGGTCATCACCGGCACCGACGCCGTCGTGAACAGTTCCCGGGTCCCGCCCAGGCGTACCCCCCAGGCCACCTTGCGCTGGTAGCGCGCCTCGGCCTGGCGGGCGATCCGGATCCGCTGCTCGCGGGTGTCCTCCCGGAACCGGGCGATCCGGCCGGCCTCCGCCGCCGCGGCATCGTCCCGGTCGGGTCCGTTTCCGGTGTCGGTGCCCGAGCCTGCCGTCTCGAGTGCCGGCAGCTCCCCCACGACGACGATCTCGTCCCGGTCGCAGGTGACCTCCGGCGCCCCGGTGAACCAGCCGTCCGGGAGCCGCCCGGAGAACCACGCGGCCGCGTCGTCCGCCGGAGGCAGGTCGGCCTGTTGCCGCCCGCCCCGTCCTCGTCCTGTCATCATCACACCTCCGTGGTGAGCGTGATTACAGGATTACACAGTTACAGGTCACCGCGCGAGGAGTTCGCCGAGGTCGTCGGGACCGGTCACCGGCACCTCGCAGACGTACCCGCGGCAGACGTAGGCCGCCGGTGTGCCCCCGACGGTGCCGCGGCCGGCCAGCAGCGGGACCCCGGCCGCGTCCGGCTCCCCGGCGACGACGACGGCCCCGCCCGGGGCGCCGTACCGCGCCCGCTCGGTCAGCGGCCCACCGTCCGGCTCACCCACCACCGCGATCTGCAGCGGGCCGGCGACCGCGGCCTCGGCCACGGTCAGCCAGTGGCCCAGGAACCGCGGCACCCGCGGGACCAGGGTGCCGACGGTCCGCAACGCCTGCTCCGCGACGTCGCGGTAGTGCCCCGAGCGCTCCGGCGGAGCCAGCACCGACGCTGTCACCAGGGCCTCGGCCAGCGCCGACGACCCGCACGGGTAGGCGTTGTCGGTCAGCTCCCGCGGCCGGTGCGGCAGCAACGCCGCGTCGGTGGCGTCGGCGGCGGTGTCGGTGTAGGCGCCCGGCCGCCCCGGGGCGGCGAACCGGTCCAGGGTGCTGTCGAGCAGCTCCAGCGCCGCCCTCAACCGGTCCGGGTCCCCGGTGACCTGGTGCAGCACGAGCAACGCGGTCACGAGCAGGGCGTGGTCGGCCAGCACGGCCTCGGCGGCACCGGCCACGCCGTCCCGCGACGAGCGGCGCAACCGGCCGTCGACGACGTGGGTGTCCAGCACCAGGTCGACGATCTCGCCGGCCGCGCGTACCCACTCCGCACGCCCCGCCCCGGCCCCGGCCTCGGCCAGCGCGAGGGCGGCGAGCGCGTTCCACTCCGTCACGACCTTGTCGTCGCGCGCGGGCTGCGGGCGCCGGTCACGCGCGGCGAGCAGTGCCGCCCGCACCCGCTCCCACCAGGCCGGATCGTCGGGATCGTGCGGGAGCTGCAGCGTGGAGGCGCCGGCCTCGGCCGTGCCCGTGCCGGTGACCTGCAGCAGCGCGGCGGCGCGGTCGCCGTCCTCGGCACCGAGGACCTCCCGCAGCTGCGCCGGCGTCCAGACGTAGGTGAGGCCCTCGATCCCGTCGGTGTCCGCGTCGAGTGCGGAGGCCAGGCCGCCCTCGGGGGTACGCAGGTCGCGGAGCAGGAACTCCGCGGTGGACGCGGCGATCCGCTCGCCCGTCGGCGATCCGCGCCGGCCGAGGTGGGCGTAGACCCGCAACAGCAGCGCGTTGTCGTGGAGCATCTTCTCGAAGTGCGGCACCACCCAGCCCTCGTCGACCGAGTAGCGGGCGAACCCGCCGGCGAGCTGGTCGTGGATCCCGCCCCGGGCCATCGCCTCGCAGGTGCCGGCGGCCAGCCGCCACGCCGGTTCCGACCCGGTCCGCTCGTGATGGCGGAGCAGGAACTCACACACCATCGACGGCGGGAACTTGGGCGCGTCGCCGAACCCGCCGTGGCGGCGGTCGTACTGCGCGGCGAGCTCCTCCACGACGTCGTCGAGGGTCTGCTCCCCGACCGCGACCGGCTCGGGGTCCGCGCCGGCCTGTTCGGCCAGCTGCTCGGCGATCTGCCCGGCCGCGATCCGGACCCGGTCACCGTCGGACGCCCAGGCCGACGCGACGGCGTCGAGCAGCTGCCGGAACGACGGGAGCCCGTGCCGCGGCTCGGGCGGGAAGTAGGTGCCGCAGTGGAACGGTTCGCCGTCCGGGGTGAGGAAGCACGTCATCGGCCAGCCGCCCTGGCCGGTGAGGGCCTGCGTGGCGGCCATGTGGACGGCGTCGACGTCCGGCCGCTCCTCCCGGTCCACCTTGATCGCGACGAAGCCCCGGTTGACGACGGCGGCGACGGCCGGGTCGGAGAACGACTCGTGCGCCATCACGTGGCACCAGTGGCACGCCGCGTAGCCGATCGAGAGCAGGACCGGGACGTCCCGGCGGCGGGCCTCGGCGAACGCCTCGGCCGACCACGGATACCAGTCGATGGGATTCTCGGCGTGCTGGAGCAGGTAGGGGCTGGTCGCCGTGGCGAGCCGGTTGGGCATGGCGCCCAGCCTGGCAGACCCGCGTCAGGAGCTGCGGGACTCCCGGCCGTCGCCGGCCCCGGCCCGGCCGGTCCCGTCCCCCGCCTCCGATCCGGGCCCACCGCTCTGCCGGTCCTGCAGCGCGTCACCCTGCGAGGCGTCGTCCGCGGCGGGCGTTCCGGCACCGTCCGATCCGGTGCTCGGAGCGCCGAACGACTCCGGCAACCGGGTGATCCGCTTGCTCATGTTGCGGATCAGGAAGATCGTCGCGAGCAGCAGCACCAGCACGATCGCCAGGCCGACCGGCGCGGCGTTGCCGAACTCGGGCAGCTGGCCCGGAGGCGGCTCCCGGTCCTGCATGGGGACGAGCAGGCCCGTCGCGACGTCCCTCGCCGTCACCATGTCGACCAGCACCGTCGAACGCCTCCGAACTCGCCCCTCGTGTCCCGCGGACCGCCGGGCGGCCCGGACACCAGGCTACCCGCGTGGCTCAGCCTGCCCGGCGCTGCTCCCCGGGCTGCAGCGCCGGCTCGAACGGGATGCCGGTGAACAGGTCGTCCTCCGGGGTCGTCGTCGCGACCAGCGAGTGCACCAGCTCGTAGTCCTCGGTCGGCCACACCCGCGCCTGTACCTCCAGCGGGGTGAAGAAGAAGCGGCTGGTCGGGTCGATCTGGGTGGCGTGTGCGCGCAACGCGTCGTCCCGGCGGCCGAACCAGTCCGAGCAGGGCACCTTCGTGGTCACCCGGGTGCCGGGGTCGGGGCGCTCGGACTTCTGCCAGTTCGCCAGCCACTCGGCGTACGGGGACTCCTCCCCCGCCTCGAGGAAGGCGTTGTGGAACGCCTCGAGCCGCAGCTTGGAGAAGCCGTGGCCGTAGTACAGCTTGAGCGGCTGCCACGGCGGCCCGGACTCCGGGAAGCGCGCCGGGTCGCCCGCGGCCTCCCACGCGGCCATCGAGATGACGTGCGTGCGGATGTGGTCCGGGTGCGGGTACCCGCCGTTCTCGTCGTAGGTCACGATCACGTGCGGGCGGAAGTCCCGGATGACCCGGACCAGCTGCGCGGTCTGCACGTCGACGTCGCCGAGGGCGAAGCAGCCCTGCGGCAGCGGCGGCTTCGGGTCGCCCTCGGGCAGCCCGGAGTCGACGAACCCGAGCCAGACGTGCTGCACGCCGAGGATCTCCGCCGCGCGCGCCATCTCCGCGCGCCGGACGTCGGTCAGGTTCTCCAGCACGTCCGGCCGGTCCATCGCCGGGTTGAGGATGCTGCCGCGCTCGCCGCCGGTGCAGGTCACGACCATGACCTCGTGGCCTTCGTCGATGTACCGGGCCGTCGTGGCGGCGCCCTTCGACGACTCGTCGTCCGGGTGCGCGTGCACCGTCAGCAGCCGCGGGCGCTCTCCCTGGGCGAGAACGGGTTCGGTGTGGGTCATCGGGTCGGGTTCCTCCACGGTCACCGGGCTCGGGTCCCGCGCGTGCCGGGGGGTTCCGGCCCGCACGGACGGCGAGGTCGTGCTCGGAACCGATCCTGGCAGAGGGTCCGACAGATCTGCTCCGAGCGTGGTTCCGCGGTCTGCAACACCGCGGGCTGCGCGCCTGTTCCCGGAGCTGGACGCCCGTACCGGAAGTACTGCGACGAGCGGTCCGCTTCACATCGGAAAGAAATCGCCGGGCCGCGATCACACGCTCTCACCTGGGGAAACAGGGGTTCGGGGAACCATCTGCGCGACTCCTCCGTTCACCGAACGGCTGCGATGAACGGCGCGCACCGTGCTAGGGTGGCTTCCACACGGCCCGCCAGCGGGTCGTGTTTTTCCTTACTCGGGGCGTGTTGTCGCAGAACGCCACCCCCGTGTGCCCGCCGGCGCAGGGCGTACCGGCGGCGCCACGCCCTGTTTTCCTGGAGGAGTTGATGACGGTGACGGACACCCAGGCCACCTGGTTGACCCAGGACGCCTACGACCGGCTGAAGACGGAGCTGGACGGGTTGATCGCGAACCGGCCCGTCATCGCCGCCGAGATCAACGCCCGCCGCGAGGAGGGCGACCTCAAGGAGAACGGCGGCTACCACGCGGCCCGCGAGGAGCAGGGCCAGCAGGAGGCCCGGATCCGCCAGCTGCAGGAGCTGCTGCGCACCGCGCAGGTCGGCACCACGCCGACCGATGTGACCGAGGCTTCCCCGGGCACGGTTCTCACGATCACGTACGAGGACGACGAGGACACCGAGAAGGTGCTGCTCGGCTCCCGCGAGGAGGGCAGCCACGGCGACCTGCAGGTGATCTCGCCGAACTCCCCGCTCGGTGCGGCGCTGCTCGGCGCGAAGCCCGGCGACACCCGCGAGTACCAGCTGCCCGACGGGGGCAGCATGAAGGTCAGCCTCGTCGAGGTGGAGGCCTTCACCGGCTGACCCGGACCACGACCCGAGGACGGGCCCGGCCGGACATCGGCCGGGCCCGTCCTCGTGTGCCGGGTGCCGACGTCGGTGCCGCGCCCCGCGCCCGGCGGGTCAGCCGGGCGTGGTGACGGCGTGCCCGGCCTCGCGCAGTCCCGCGACGATCGTGTCGCGGTGCTCCGGACCGCGGGTCTCCAGGCTGAGCTCGACGTCGACCTCCCCGACCCGCAGCGCCCCGCTGATCCGCGAGTGCGCCACGTCGGTGACGTTCGCACCGAGCGTCCCGACCCGGGCGAGCAGCTCGGCCAGCGCACCGGGCCGGTCCGGCATCTGCACGTGCAGGGTCAGGTAGCGCGAGGACGCGACCAGCCCGTGCCGGATCACCTGCAGCAGCACGAGCGGGTCGACGTTGCCCCCGGACAGCACGGCGACGACCGGGCCCGGGAACCGTCCGGGGTGCTCCAGCAGCGCCGCGACCGCGGCCACACCGGCCGGTTCGACGACCAGCTTCGCCCGTTCCAGGCAGTGCACCAGCGCCCCGGACAGGGCGTCCTCGCCGACCGTGACGATCTCGTCGACCAGGCCTGCCACCTGCGGGTAGGTGATCTCACCCGGGCGTCCCACGGCGATGCCGTCGGCCATCGTCCGCATGCCGCCCACCGGCAGCGGGTGGCCCGCGGCCAGCGACGGCGGCCAGGCGGCCGCACCGGCGGCCTGCACGCCGACGATCTGGACACCCGGGCGCCGGGCACGCAGCACCGCGGCGATCCCGCCGAGCAGCCCGCCCCCGCCGGTGGGGACGAGCACCGTGCCGAGGTCGGGGACCTGCTCGACGATCTCGGCCCCGACCGTGCCCTGACCGGCGATGATGTCGGGATGGTCGAACGGGTGCACGAGCACCGCGCCCGACCGGTCGGCGGCGGCCGTGGCCGCGGCGACGGCCTCGTCGACCGTCCGCCCGGTCAGGACGACCTCGGCGCCGTAGGCGCGGGTGGCGTCGACCTTGGGCAGCGCGGCCCGTTCCGGCATGTAGACGGTGGCCCGCACCCCGAGCAGCCGCGCGGCGAGCGCGACGCCCTGCGCGTGGTTGCCCGCGGACGCGGCGACGACCCCGCCCGCCCGTTCGGCGGCACCGAGGCGGGCGATCCGGGTGTACGCGCCACGGATCTTGAACGAGCCGGTGCGCTGGAGGTTCTCGCACTTGATCCGGACCGGTGTCCCGACGAGGTCGGAGAGCGTCCGGGCACCGGCCACCGGGGTGGACCGGATCACCCCGTGGAGCAGCTCACGGGCGGCGTCGACGTCGGCGGAGGTCACCGGTGGAGTGACGGGAGCGTCCGGTGGGGCGGCCATCCGGGCAGTCTCGCACCTTCGCCGGTAACCTCACCCGTATCTCACCGGACGTGCTCCCCTGGTCGCTGCCCGTCCGGTGGGCAGGAAGGACAGGCGAGATGACCCGGCTGCGCACCACCGCGCCCCTGCTGCTGGCCGCCGGCCTGACGGCGCTGGCGGTGGCGACCGTGCGCGACGCCGGGTGCGACGACCCGGGCCGCTACGACCTGCGCCCCGACGGGACGTGGTCGCTGGTCGGCGGCTGCGTCGACCCGGGTGACCTGGTCGTCCCGCCGCCCGTCGTCGCCGATCCGGCCCCGGCGCCGGAGCAGTCCCGCAGCTGAGACACCTCCGCCCCACCGGCGACGGCCGGCGGGGCGGAGGTGGGGTCTGTGCACGAGCGGGATCAGCGCACGAGCGGGGTCAGCGCACGGGTGACGTCACTGCACGCTGTCGAGCGCGGTGCGCAGGTCGTCGATCAGGTCGTCGGCGTCCTCGATGCCGACCGAGAGGCGCACCAGGTTGTCGGGCACCTCCAGCATCGACCCCGCGGTGGACGCGTGCGTCATCTGGCCCGGGTGCTCGATCAGCGACTCCACCCCGCCGAGCGACTCGGCGAGGGTGAAGAGCTTCGTCTCCGCACAGATCCGCAGCGCCGCGTCCCGTCCGCCGGCGGCCAGGAACGACACCATCCCGCCGAAGCGGTGCATCTGCTTGGCGGCGACCTCGTGGCCGAGGTGGCCGGGCAGCCCCGGGTAGAGCACCGCGGACACGGCCGGGTGCGCGACCAGCAGCTCCACGATCCGCTCGGTGTTGTCGCAGTGCCGCTCCATCCGGACCGCGAGGGTCTTCACCCCGCGCAGCGTCAGCCACGCGTCGAACGGGCCGGGCACCGAACCGACCGAGTTCTGGGTGAACAGGGCCCGCTCGGCGAGCTCGTCGTCGTCGGTCACCAGGGCGCCGCCGACGACGTCGGAGTGCCCACCGATGTACTTCGTCGTGGAGTGCACGACGACGTCCGCCCCGAGCGCCAGCGGGGTCTGCAGGTACGGCGAGGCGAACGTGTTGTCGACGACGAGCCGTGCACCCGCCTCGTGCGCGATCCCGGCCAGCGCGGCGATGTCGGCGACACCGAGCAGCGGGTTGGTCGGCGTCTCCGACCAGATGACCTTCGTGGTCGGGCGCAGCGCCGCCCGCAGCGCGTCGAGGTCGGCCAGGTCGACCGGGGTGTACTCGACACCGAACCCGGACAGCACCTTGTCGACCAGCCGGAACGTGCCGCCGTAGGCGTCGTGCGGGATCACCATGTGGTCACCGGGGCGGCACAGGATCCGCAGCAGCGTGTCCGTGGCACCCATGCCCGACCCGAACGCGACCGCGTGCCGGCCGCCCTCGAGCGCGGCGAGGCACTCCTGCAGTGCGGTCCGGGTCGGGTTGGCGCTGCGCGAGTACTCGTACCCGCCGCGGGTGCCACCGACGCCGTCCTGCGCGTAGGTGGAACTGGTGTGGATCGACGTGGTGACCGCACCGGTCGTCGGGTCCGGTTCCTGACCGGCATGGATGGCGCGCGTGGAGAAGCCCTGCATGTGGGCCGAGACTACCCCGCTCCCGGCACGGGCACGCCCGCGGCCGGTGGCCCCGTCGGTACCGGTGCCCACGCCGTTCAGCCGTTCCCGAGGAACGCGATCACGTCGGACCGGGTGACGACGCCGGCGGGCTTGCCGTCGACCAGGACCAGGGCGGCGTCGGCCTTGGCGAAGGCCGTCATCGCGTCCTGCACCGATTCCCCGGCACCGAGGGTCGGCAGCGGACCGGACATGTGGTCCTCCAGCCGGTCGGCGAGCTGGGCGCGGCCGGTGAACAGCGCGTCCAGCAGGTCGCGCTCGACCACCGCGCCGGCGACCTCGGCGGCCATCACCGGCGGCTCGGCCTTGACCACCGGCATCTGCGAGACGCCGAACTCCCGCAGGTAGAGCGCCGCGTCGGCGACGGTCTCGTTCGGGTGGGCGTGCACGAGCGCGGGGATCGAGCCGTCCTTGCGGCGCAGGACGTCACCGATGGTGGCGCCCTCCGAGGGCGGCAGGAAGCCGTAGCTGGCCATCCAGTGGTCGTTGAAGACCTTGCCGAGGTAGCCGCGGCCACCGTCGGGCAGCAGAACGACGACGACCGCGTCCTCCGGGAGCGTCGCGGCGACCCGCAGCGCGGCGACCGTGGCCATCCCGCAGGAGCCACCGACGAGCATCGCCTCCTCGCGGGCCAGCCGGCGGGTCATGTTGAACGAGTCGGCGTCGGAGACGGCGACGATCTCGTCACAGATGTCGCGGTCGTAGGTGGTCGGCCAGAAGTCCTCGCCGACGCCCTCGACCAGGTACGGCCGCCCGGTCCCGCCGGAGTACACCGATCCCTCCGGGTCGGCACCGATGATCTTCACGGCGCCGCCCGAGACCTCCTTGAGGTAGCGCCCGATGCCGGAGATGGTGCCGCCGGTACCGATGCCCGCCACGAAGTGCGTGATCTTCCCGCCGGTCTGCTCCCAGATCTCCGGGCCGGTCGAGTGGTAGTGCGACTCCGGGTTGGCCGGGTTGGCGTACTGGTTGGGCTTCCAGGCGCCCTCGATCTCCTCGACGAGCCGGTCGGAGGTCTTGTAGTAGGAGTCCGGGTGCTCGGGGTCGACCGCCGTCGGGCACACGACGACCTCGGCGCCGTAGGCCTTGAGCACGTTGCGCTTGTCCTCGCCGACCTTGTCCGGGCACACGAACACGCAGTGGTAGCCCTTGCGCTGGGCGACCATCGCGAGCCCGACACCGGTGTTGCCGGAGGTCGGCTCGACGATCGTCCCCCCCGGCTTCAGCTCGCCGGACGCCTCGGCCGCCTCGACCATCCGGAGGGCGATCCGGTCCTTGACCGAGCCGCCCGGATTCAGGTATTCGACCTTGGCGAGGACCGGCGGCGTGATCCCCTCCGCCACGGTGCCCAGCCGGACGAGGGGCGTGTTCCCGACCAGGTCGACGACGTGCTCGACGTAGCGCATGTGCGCATCCTCGCACCCCCTCACTCCCGCTCCACCGACCGCAGTCCCGACGCGGGGGTCCACCACCGCACCACGAGCCGGTTCCGCGCCTCGTTCAGACCGGTCCAGACCACTTCGGACAGATCGACACGAAACGCGTCACCGGTGACCGGGCCGGTGAGCGGCCCACCCCACACCGCCCGGCCGGACACCTTCAGGTCGCCGTCGCCCAGGTCCCCGCCGGACTGGTCGGCGGGCGCGGCGTGCAGCGCGAACCGCGGGTCCCGGCGCAGGTCGGCGCCCTTGCGCGCGCCCGGCATCGAGCCGAACGCGAGCTCCGTACCGGCCCCGGAGCCCTCCAGCACGACCTCGATGCCGGAGACCCGTGGAGAGCCGTCGGCGCGCAGGGTCGCGATCACCAGCGCGACCCCGCGCTGCAGGATCCGTTCGGCCAGTGCGGCGAACTCGGGCTCGGCGGTGCGGAACTGTCCCCAGGACGTCATGGACGCAGGATGCCCGGCACCCCTGACAGTTCGGTCACGTCCCGGCGGGCCCGGCGGTTACCGCTGGGTAGTGTCCGCCCCGACAACCCCGTGACAGGAGGACGACGATGCCCGAAGCCGTGATCGTCGCCGCGGCCCGGTCCCCGATCGGCCGCGCGAACAAGGGTGCCCTCGCCGGGATGCGCCCGGACGACCTGACCGCCCAGATGGTGCGGGCCGCGCTCGACCAGGTCCCCGCGCTCGACCCCACCGAGATCGATGACCTGATGCTGGGCTGCGGGCTGCCCGGCGGTGAGCAGGGCAACAACATGGCCCGCGTCGTCGCCGTCGCACTCGGGTACGACTCGCTGCCGGGCGCGACCATCACCCGCTACTGCTCGTCGTCGCTGCAGACCACCCGGATGGCGCTGCACGCGATCCGGGCGGGCGAGGGCGACGTCTTCGTCTCGGCGGGCGTGGAGACGGTGTCGCGCTTCGCCCACGGCACCTCGGACTCGTGGCCGGACACCCACAACCCGCTGTTCGCCGACGCGGAGGCCCGCACGGCCGCGACGGCCGAGCAGGGCGCGGAGACCTGGACCGACCCGCGCGAGCGCGGCCTGCTGCCGGACGCCTACATCGCGATGGGGCAGACGGCCGAGAACCTGGCCCGCCACAAGGACGTGTCCCGCGAGGACATGGACCGGTTCGCCGTGCAGTCGCAGAACCGGGCCGAGAAGGCCATCGCGGACGGCTTCTTCGACCGCGAGATCACCCCCGTCACGCTGCCGGACGGCACCGTGGTGCGCACCGACGACGGCCCGCGGCCGGGCACCACCTACGAGAAGATCTCCGAGCTGAAGCCGGTGTTCCGGCCGGACGGGCGGATCACCGCGGGCAACGCCTGCCCGTTGAACGACGGCGCCGCCGCTCTGGTGGTCATGTCCGACACGAAGGCCGAGCAGCTGGGGATCACCCCGCTGGCCCGCGTCGTCTCCACCGGCGTCACCGGCCTCTCCCCGGAGATCATGGGGTACGGGCCGGTCGCCGCCTCGGAGCAGGCGCTCGGCCGCGCCGGTCTGACGATCGACGACATCGACCTGGTCGAGATCAACGAGGCGTTCGCGGCTCAGGTCCTGCCCTCCGCCCGTGACCTCGGCATCGACGAGGCGAAGCTGAACGTGCACGGCGGTGCGATCGCGCTCGGGCACCCGTTCGGCATGACCGGGGCCCGGATCACCACGACGCTGATCAACGGCCTGCGCACCACCGGCGGCCGCTACGGCCTGGAGACCATGTGCGTCGGCGGCGGGCAGGGCATGGCGATGGTGCTCGAGCGGCTCTCCTGAGCCACGCCCGGCCCCCGGTGCACGCCCGGCGCGGTGCCGCTCAGACGACCGCGGGGCCGGGCGGGTCGATCCGGACCCCGGTGGCCTCCAGCTCGGCCTCGGTGCGCAGCCGGGCGAGGTCCCGGCCGGGGTCGAGGGCGCCGGCCGTCCCGCCGCGGTCGACCCACGGCCGCAACGGCGGGTCGTCGACCCCGACGGCCCGGCAGGTCGCGAGCAGCACGTCGTCGTAGGCGGCCAGCAGCGCGACCCGGCGCACCCGGGTCGGTGGCGGCGGCCCGCGGCGCTGCCGGTCGAGCCGGCGCAGGTCGGCGAGGAGACGCTCCAGCGGCGGCCCGGCGGGCAGCGGCGGACGCCGCCGGCGCCCGTCCGCCCGGGCGGCGTCGACGACCCGGCGCACGACCGTCGGCACCCGCAACACCAGCCACAGCAGTACCACCGGGGCGAGCGAGACGACCAGGAAGACGGTGACCCCGGTGGCGACCGGGTCGTTCCCGGACACACCGGAGACCCTACGGCGCCGGACGCGTCGGCGTCAGGCTCGGCGTGGGGCCCGGCGTGGAGACCCGGCCACGACGACGCCGCGGACACCCGTGGGTGTCCGCGGCGCGTGGACCGGAGGGGGCGTGTCCGGTCCGTCCGGGGCCCGGCCCGTGGCGGGCCGGGGAGATGATCCGGCGTCAGTCGCCTTGGAAGTAGCTGAGCAGGCGCAGGATCTCGATGTAGAGCCAGACCAGGGTGGTCATCAGGCCGAAGGCGATGTACCAGGAGTACTTCTCCGGCACCCCGGCACGCACCGCGTTGTCGGCGGCGTCGAAGTCCATCAGCAGGCTGAAGGCCGCCACGCCGATCACGACGAGGCTGAAGATGATGGCCATCGTGCCGCCGTCGCGCAGGCCGAGGCCACCCGGGACGAAGAACGAGCCGACGAGGTTCGCCAGCATCAGCACGACGACGCCGATCATCGCGCCCATGATCCACTTGGTGAACCGTGGCGTGACCTTGACCGCGCCGGTCTTGTAGACGACCAGCATCCCGAAGAACACACCGGCCGTACCGATCACGGCCTGGAACGCGAGACCCGGGAACATCGTGGAGATGCCGCCGAGCGCGACGCCCATCGCACCCGAGTAGGTCAGCGTCAGCGGTGCGCTGGGCTTCTGCTTGACGATGACGATCAGCGAGACGACGAGCCCGACGAGGAACGCCGGGATGGCCAGCACGGCCAGCCCCGAGAGCATCGTCAGCGCGCCCGCGACGAGCGCGAGACCGGCGCTGATCGCGGTCTTCTGCACGATGTCGTCGATCGTGATCGGGCGGCCGACCTCCTGCGAGGCCTGGCTCGGGTCGACGTGGGACGTCTGGGCGCCGGCGTAGGCGGCACCCCCGCCCATCATGCCGCCGCCCGAGCGGTCGAACGTGGCGTAACCGCCCTGCTGGGTGGGCAGGTTGCGGAACGCCGGGTTGCTCGTGGAGCGCACCTGGATCCTCCTCGACGAACGTGTGCGGGACCCGCCCGCGGCGAGCCCTCGCACCATGTCAACGTCGAGGGAGCGCCGGGGGTTCCCGCCGGTAAAAGGAAATTTACCGTGTGCCGGGCGCTCCGCGACACCGCCTCCGCGAGGATCGCCGCCGGGCTCAGTGCCCGGGGCGCTGCAGCTGCGGGAACGTCCGCGTCGGTGGCAGCGGTTCGTCGCGCACGGCGGGGATGTCCGGCCGGGTGGCCGGCGCCGCGTCCGGTGCCGGCTCCGGCGGGGTGTCGTCCCGGCGCTCGCCGGCATCGAGCTCGCCGGCATCGAGCGGTGCGTCACCGCGCAGCTCGGAACGGATCAACCGGGGCCAGCGTCCGACGGAGCCGAGCGCGGCGGCCGCGGCGCGGCGGCCCGGCGGGCTGGCCAGGGCCGCGACGACCAGCAGCAGTGCGACGGCGAGCAGCACCACGCCGCCGGTACCCGGAGCGGACACGGGCGTACCTCCTCGAAGACCGGGCGTCCGGCCGGGGGCGCCGGATCCGCCCCTACCGTGATCAACGATCCGGGACGGTTCCGGTGACGACCCCGGCACTCGGTCGAGATCGCCGATGGACGGGCGCCGGGGCGCGTGGGCGGCTACCGTCCCGGAGTCCGGTGACGAGCGAGCGAAGGTGGGCCGAACGATGTGGGCGTTGTTCTCCCGGCACCTGCGGGTGTGGCTGCTGCTGGCGGTGGGGGCGCCGGTCCTCGCCTGGCTGCTCGGCAGGCTGGGCGAGGCGATCGAGCGCAGGCGCGGCCCGAACACCCTGAGCAAGCTCTCCCACGCGGGGCGGCGCTTCCTCGAACGACGCACGCGGGGCCCGCTGCGTCGGCGCGAACAGCCCGACGCCGACCGGCTCGCGCGCTGACCCTCGGGACCGGGGACACGGTCAGGACTGCGGCGCGGCGACGCTCAGACCGGCAGGAGGCGGCGCAGCCCCCGGCGCCGGCGCCGGCGCGCGGGCGGGGCGACGGGCGTGGGGTCGAGCTGGACACAGCGCGCGCAGGGGGCGCCGTCGGCGTCGATGAGCGGAGCCGGGGCGACGAGATGACCGCACAGTGCCTCGTAGCGGCCGGAACGCACGGCGTGCGGCGCGCAGAGTTCCGAGTCGATCACCTTGTGTGCTCGGCTGTCGATCACCGATGTCACCGTCAGGACATCGGGGGCGGCCTCGTCGTTACTCCGCTCGGCGGTCACGACATCGACCGCCTGGCGTGGCGTCCGTGCGTCGACCGGCGCATTCCCCGCACTCCTTTACCGTGGCTCACTCTTATGGTCGGTGAAGCCGCATGCGGATGCAAGTGCGGACGCACACTCATTCGTTCGTGGAACGTGCCCGGCCCGTCACACTCCGCAGTTGTTCGAACGCCCTCGGAGGTCATCCATGTCCCACTCGAACGGCATCCGCGCCGCCGATCTCGGTCCCGTCACGTGGCGGCGGTCCGCCGCCGCCACGGCGGGTGCGGAGAACGTGGAGTTCGCCGTGCTGGACGACGGCCAGGTTGCGGTCCGCAACGCCCGCGATCCCGAGGGGCCGGTGCTGGTCTACACCCCGGCCGAGATCTCGGCGTTCGTCGACGGCGCCAAGAAGGGCGAGTTCGACGACATGGTCGAGCGGCGGACGAGCGACTGACCCGGCGCCGGCCGGGCGGACTGGCCGGCCGGTGGGCAGCCGGGCTGACGGGCAGGCGGGCGGGCGGGCCCGGGGTCAGGGCAGCAGCACCTCGGCCTCGCGCCACATCCGCGCGACGACCTCCCCGGCCGGTTCGGTGGTGGCCCGCGCCGCGGCCTGTCCGGCCCAGTGGTTGACCCGGTCCAGCGTGCCGCGCTCCCCGGCCCGGTAGCGGGCCACCAGGTGCCGCTGGTGCGGGTAGGGCGCCGGGGCCGGCGCGTCCGGGCGCGCCCAGGCCCGCACGTACTCGGTCGCGATGCCACGCGCGAGCCGGCCGGTGTAGGCCCGGGTCATCACGGTGTCCTCCGGGGCGAGGCCGTCGAGGGCCGCCGCCCAGCCGGCGTCCACTCCCGCCTCGGGGGTGCGCAGCAGGGCCGTCCCGACCTGCACCCCGGCCGCACCGAGGGTCAGCGCGGCGGCCAGCGACCGGCCGTCCGCGACCGCCCCGGCCGCGACCACCGGCACCGTCAGCGCGTCGGCCAGCCACGGGATCAGCGCGAACAGCCCGACCGTGGTGGCCTCGGCGGCGTCCGGGTCGACGGACCCGCGGTGCCCACCGGCCTCCATCGCCTGGGCGACGACGACGTCCGCCCCGGCCCGCTCGGCGGCCAGCGCCTCGTCGAGGGTGGTCGCGGTGGCGAACCAGGCGACGCCGGCGTCCCGGGCCGCCGCGGCCTGCTCCGGGGTGAGCAGACCCATGATCGTGGAGACGGCGGTGGGCCGGGCCGCCAGCACCGCCTCGAACTGGGTGGTGAAGTCGGGCGCCGGTCCGGGCGCGGCGGCCGCCGACCCGCCGAGGCCGTCGAGGAAGGCGGCCTGCGCCCCGACCGCGTCGGACGCGGGCGGGTCCGGGATCCAGAGGTTGAGCTGCAGCGGCGCGTCACCGACCAGCTCGCGGTAGCGCCCGACCCACCGCTCGATCTTCTCCGGGGTGTCGTTGACCACACCCGAGGCGCCCATCCCCCCGGCCCCCGCGACCGCGGCCGCGAGCTCCGGCGGGCACGCGCCCGCCATCGGCGCCTCCAGTACGGGCACCCGCAGCCCGTACCGCGTGCAGAAACTCCCGGCCCGGCCACGCGCGTCCACGTGCCGAGTCTCCCACCTCCCCGGGCTGGACCGGACCGCCCGGGGAGGGAAGGATCACGCGGGACCGTCCGACACGAATGGAGCCCGCTCCCCGCCATGACCGGCCCGTCGTTCCTGGAACTGCTGCGCGCGCACGCCCCGGACGCGCTCCCCGCCGCCCTGCCGCGCGATCCCGCGCAGCGGGTGGCGGCCGACCTGCGCGCCCCGCACGGCACCACGATCGTGGCGTTCACCTGGGCCGACGGGGTGCTGCTCGCCGGGGACCGGCGCGCCACGTCGGGCAACCTGATCGCCCAGCGGGACCTGGTGAAGGTCATGGCGATCGACGGCACCTCGGCCGCGGGGTTCGCCGGTTCGGTCGGGCACGCCCTGCTGATGCTGAAGCTCTTCGCCGCCGAGGTGGAGCAGTACGAGAAGATCGAGGGCGCCCCGATCAGCCAGGACGGCAAGATCCGCCGGCTGGCGGCGGTCGTCCGGGAGAACCTGGGCGCGGCGATGCAGGGCTTCGTGGCGCTGCCGCTCTACGTCGGCTACGACCCGGCCGACGAGTCGCCCTCCCGGATCGTCACGTTCGACCCGTCGGGCAGCATCGCGCGCAACCGGTCCGGCTACACGAGCATCGGCTCCGGTTCCCCGTTCGCCGAGGCCTCGCTGAAGAAGCTGCACGACCCGGACGCCGGCCGGGACGCCGCGATCTCGCTCGCGGTGAACGCCCTGTGGGACGCCGCCGACGACGACACCGCCACCGCGGGCCCCGACCTGACCCGCTCCCTGCTCCCCAACCTGATCACCGTCACGGCCGCCGGGACCGCGGAGGTCCCCGAGGCCGACGTCCGGGCCGCGACCGAGGAGATGACAGCGGCGCGGACACGGCGGCCGGGCGGCTGAGACCGGCACCCGGGCACGCGTTCAGGTCGTGGCCCGCTCGCGGCGGTCGAGCAGCACCAGCGTCACGCCGGCCACGACCACCACCCCCAGCGGGAACACCCACCGCATCGGCGTCCCCTCCCCCAGGACGAGGTTCCAGAGCCCGACCCCGCCGGTGATCAGGTACTGCACCAGCGGGATCAGCCCGAGTACGACCCCGGCGAACCCGACCGCGTTCTGTGCTGCCTTCATGATCTCCCCCTTCGTTGCAATGCGACTGCATTGAAGCAACGACCGGCCCGCGTTGTCAATGCAGTCGCATTGCTACCGTGGGCCCCATGCCCCGCACCGTCGACCACGACGCCCGCCGCTCCGAGATCGCCGAGGCGGTGCTCGCCCTCGTCGCCCGCGCCGGCACCGAGGCGGTGTCCCTGCGCTCGGTCGCCGCGCAGGCCGGCATCTCGATGGGCCGGGTGCAGCACTACTTCGCGAGCAAGGACGCATTGCTGTTGCACGCGCTGGAACACTCGCACCGGCGGATGGAGCAGCGCATCGAGGAGCGGGCGGCCGCGTCCGCCCGCTCTGAGCGGGATGCCCTGGTGACGATCCTCGAGGAGCTGCTCGGCGGGCACCCGGAGAGCCGGGACGCGATCCGGATCCACGCCGCGTTCGCCGCCCGCGAGGTCGACGACCGGGCGCGCGCGATCCTGACCGACGGCGACGACGAGATCCTCGCCCTCGCGGTCGCGGTCGTCGGCGACGCGGGCTCGCCCGACCCGGAGACCGACGGCTACGCGCTGATGGCCCTCGCCGGGGGGCTCGGCAACGACGTCGCCCTGCACGGCAGGCCGGTCGACCGTGCCCGGCGCACGCTGCACGCCGTGCTGGACCGGCTGGCCCCGGTCGACCGGGGCGCCGGCACCGGGGAAATCGGTGGTCCCCGGCGGTGACCCGGACCACGATCACCCCGATGAGTTTCGCGCCGATGGACTTCGACCCGCTGGACAGCTTCGGCCCGGAGGTCGCCGCCCGCTACGACGAGTCCCCCCGGGGCGACGAGGACGCCGCGGTCGCCCGCCTCGCCGGGCTCGCAGCCGGCGGGCCGGTGCTCGAGCTCGCGGTCGGCACCGGTCGCCTCGCCCTCCCGCTCGCCGGGCAGGGCCTCCGGGTCGACGGCATCGAGCAGTCCGAGGCGATGATCGAGCAGCTGCGTGCGCGTCCGGGCGGTGGTGCGCTCGAGGTGACCTGTGGCGACATGGCCCGGGTCGCGCTGCCCGGCCGGTACCGGCTGGTGTTCATCGCGTTCAACTCGCTGATGAACCTGATCACCCAGGACGAGCAGGTCCGGTGCGTCGCGAACGCCGCGCGCCACCTCGCCGACGACGGGGTGTTCGTCGTCGAGAACGTCTGCCCGGACCCGATGTACCGCCTCGAGCAGCGCGACGGCGTCGACCAGTACGCCCATGTCGGGGGGATCTCGGCGACCGGTGTGCACCTCGACGTCGGCCGTTACGACCGGGTCACCCAGCGCGTCGACAAGTGCCACGTGCGGATCGGTGAGCACGGCACCACCCGGGACACCCTGGCCCTGCGGTACGTGTGGCCGAGCGAGCTCGACCTGATGGCCCGGCTCGCCGGGCTGGAGCTGCGCGAACGCCACGGCGGCTGGTCGGGCGAGCCGTTCACCGCCGGCAGCCGGCTGCACGTCTCGGTCTACCACCGCGCCTGACGGTCCCGGCTGGGAGGATCACCGGGTGCGATCCTGGTTCCCGCTGTTCGCCGGCGCGCTGTGCTACGCCGCAGCCCTGCTGTGGGCGGCGGGCGAGCTGCCACCGGACGGCGTCCCGCTGCACTTCGACGCCGGCGGTACCCCGACGTCGTTCGGGACCCGGTCACGGTTTCTCGGCCTGGGCGCGCTCTTCGGCGTGATCATGGCGGTGGTCGGGACCGGGACCTGCCTGCTGGCGGCCCGGGGCCCGCTCGGGGTCCTCAACATCCCGCACAAGGAGTACTGGACCCGGCCCGAGCACGTGCCACGCCTGCGCCGGATGCTCGCCCACGACATGGCGTGGACGTTCGGGGTGGTGCTGGCGTTCCTCTCGGTCGTGCCGCTGGCGACCGTCCACGCAGTGCAGCAGCAACCGGTACGGCTGCCGGTCGGTCCGGTGTGGCTCACCGTCGGCGTGCTGGTCGTGGGGCTCGTGGCCTGGTGTGTGTGGCTCGCGCGGTACCGCTACCGGCCGTCCTGACCGCGCCGGTGCCGGTAGTGCAGGAACACGAAGCCGTTGCCGAACCGGCGCTGTTCGGCGGCCTCCAGGCCGAGCCGGACACCGTCCGGCAATGCCCGCAGGCCGCCGCCGACGAGCACCGGCACGAGGTAGAGCTCGAGGTCGTCGACGAGGCCCTGCCGGAGCGCGTCCGCGGCGAGCGTGGGTCCGGAGATCGACACGTCGTTCGGCGCGCCGTCGACGAGCGCGCGGACCCGCTCGGGGTCGAATGTGCGCTCCAGCCGGGTCCGTGACGTCGTCACCTCGGGCAGCGTCGACGAGTAGACGATCTTGGTCGCCGCCCGCCAGGTCCGGGCGAATTCGAGGTCGAGCTCGGGCCGGTCGGCGTGGACGTCCTCCCAGACCCGCATCTCCTCGTACATCCGCCGGCCGTACAGGTGGGTGTCGGCGTCGCGCTCGCGCTCGGTGACGAACGCGAGGACCTCGTCGTCGGGCACGGCCCAGTCGTAGCGGCCCGCGGCGTCGGTGAGGTAACCGTCCGCGGACATGATCACGGGGTAGCGCAGGCGTCCCATGTCCCTGCCGACTCCTGCCGGGGCCCGGACTCATCGGTGGCCGCCGGTTCCGCCGGGCCGGTCCGCGGCCGGGCCGCGCGGCAGCGGAACAGGCGCCGCCGCGGTTCCGGCCCGGGTGACGGCGACGCGTCCGCCCGGTCCCCGCTGTCCGGCGGGTCCGGCCAGCGGCAGCTCATGCGCCGTGCGTGCTCGCGGAGCGGTACTCGGTGTAGGTGTAGGGGTTGTCGAGGATCTTCGTCTCCGGGATCTCCGGGTTCATCCCCTGCCGCCACGCCTGCTCGCCCATCGTGGACCGCAGGTACTCCACCGTGGACTCGACGGCGGCGCGGGCGGCGGCGAGGTCCACACCGACCAGTCGCCCGTCGCGCTTCACCACCCGGCCGTCGACGAGCACCGTGTGCACGTCGCCGCGCTGGGCCTGCAGGGCGACGTGCCCGTAGGGGTGGTGCACCGGGAACGACACCGGCGAGTGGTCGTTGCGGATCAGCACGAGGTCGGCCTTCTTGCCCGGCTCGACGCTGCCCAGCTCGGCCTCGCGGCCCAGCGCCCGGGCCCCGCCGCGGGTGGCCCACTCGACGACCTGGTCGGCCCGCAGTGCGGAGTGGGTGACCGTGTCACCGCGCCCGTGCGCCTCGAGGTGCTCGCGGGAGCGGTCGGCGCCGAGCGTCGTGCGCATCGCCGAGAACAGGTCGGCGCTCCACCACACGGAGGTGTCCATCGACAGCGACACCGGGATGCCGTGGGCGCGCAGCGCCCAGGTGGGTGGGTACCCCTGCCCGGCGCTCTGCTCGCTCTCGGTCGACACCGACGCCGACCCGCCGGTGGCCGCGATCCGCTGGTAGGAGTCCGCGGACAGGGTGGCGGCGTGCACGTAGACGGTCTGCGGGGTCATGAAGCCGTGCTCGTGCATGAGCCGGATGCCGTCGTCGTTGGTCGCACCCCACACCCCGGCGTGGGTGGTCACCGGCACGCCCAGCTCACGGGCCACCTCGAACGCGGCCTTCTCCGGGAAGGCCGGGTCGCCGGTGACGTCGAAGGCGAGCTGGAAGCCGAGCATGTCGTCGCCGGGGGTGATCCGGCGGGCGACGAAGTCGCGGAACCCGGGGTCGGCGGTCCAGTTCCCCGGGGCGTCCTGGATGTTGCCGTAGGCCAGCACGAACCGTCCGGCGGTCCCCTGCAGCGCGTCGACCGCGGCGTCGGCGTGCTGCGGGGTCTGCAGCCCGTGCGACCAGTCGACGGTGGTGGTGACGCCCGCGTCGAGGGCCTCCAGCGCGGCCAGCAGGTTGCCGGCGTACACGTCCTGCGGCCGGAAGATCCGTCCCCACTCCAGGTAGTTCCAGACGAAGTACTGGGTGAGCGTCCAATCGGCCCCGTAGCCGCGCAGCGAGGTCTGCCACATGTGCCGATGGGTGTCGATCATCCCGGGCATGACGATGCCGCCGCCCGCGTCGATCTCCTCGGTGCCCTCGGGGACGGCGAGCCGCGGCCCGATCGCGGCGATCCGGTCGCCGGTCACGAGGACGTCGTGGCCGTGCAGGACGCTGCGGTCCGCGTCCACCGTCAGGACGGTCCCGTTGCGCAGGACGGTCGACTCGCTCATCCGGACGCTCCCTCGCGACTCGGTGATTCCTCGGACACCGGTCCGCTGTACGGACTCCGGCGCGGCGGATCGTCACTCTGGCGCAGGCCGGGTGCCCTGTCAACGACGACCGCGGCCGGACCGTCCCGGCCCGGACCGCGGGTGACCGCAGCTGTCCGCACAGCGGACGGGACCGGTTACCGTGGGCGCCCCAGCAGTGGAGGAGGGCGCACGCCATGGCACGAGAGGGAACCGGGCCGGACTTCATCGAGGCCCTCGCCCGCGGGCTGGAGGTGATCACCGCGTTCCGCCCGGGGCGGCCCGACATGACCCTCGCCGACGTCGCGGCCGCGACCGGGCTGGCCCGGCCGACCGCCCGCCGCGTGCTGCTCACCCTGACCGAGCTCGGCTACGTCCGCGCCTGCGAACGCGGCTACGCCCTCACCCCCCGGGTGCTCGACCTGGGTGTCGCCTACGTCCGGTCGACCGGGCTCTGGGAGGTCGCCCGGCCCCACCTGGAACGCCTGGTGGAGCGCACGAACGAGTCCTGCTCGATCGCCCAGCTCGACGGGTCCGACATCGTCTACGTGGCCCGGGTCGCCGTGCCGAAGATCGTCACGCTGGCCGTGCAGATCGGCACCCGCTTCCCGGCACTGCCCACGTCACTGGGGAAGGTCCAGCTCGCGGCGCTGCCGGCCGACGAGCTCGACCGGGTCCTCGCCGAGCCGACCCGCTCCGGGCTCACCGCCCGCTGGCAGCCCGGGCGCGCCGAGCGCGACAGCGAGCTGCGCCAGGTGCGGGCCCGCGGCTGGGCGCTCACCGACGAGCAGCTCGCCCCGGGCATCCGCTCGGTCGCCGCGCCGCTGCGCGACGGGGAGGGCCGCGTGATCGCCGGGGTCAACGTCAACTGCCACGCGGCCGAGACCTCGGTGGAGAAGCTGCGCGAGGAGCACCTCCCGCTGCTGCTGCAGACCGCGGGCGAGATCAGCGCCGACTTCGCGCGGCTGGCCGCCGTCCCGCAGGTGACGGTGTCCGCGCCCACGGCTTGACCGGCCGGGCCGGCGGGACGACGATCGTCGCAGCGGACAGGTGTCCGTAGAACGATCAGCACGGAGGCACCCATGGTCGAGGCCGGCGCACCGGACCCCGGGGGCGGACCGCTCGACGGCATCCTCGTGGCGGACTTCTCCCGCGTCCTGGCGGGGCCGTACGCGACGATGCTGCTGGCCGACATGGGTGCCGACGTCGTCAAGGTCGAGGGGCCGGGCGGTGACGACACCCGCAGCTGGACGCCCCCGGAGCGCGACGGCGAGTCGACGTACTACCTGGGGGTCAACCGCGGGAAGCGCTCGATCGTGCTCGACCTGCGCGACGAGGACGACCGCGCCGCCGCACACGAGCTGGCCCGCCGCGCCGACGTGGTGATCGAGAACCTGCGGCCGGGCGGGATGGCCCGGTTCGGGCTCGACCACGCCGCCGTCTCCGCCGCGAACCCGGGCGTCGTCTACACCTCGATCTCCGGGTTCGGCTCCGGCGACGGTGCCCACGTGCCCGGCTACGACCTCATGGTGCAGGCGGTCTCGGGGCTGATGAGCCTCACCGGTGCCCCGGACGGGCCGCCGTTCCGGGCCGGGATCTCGGTGTTCGACGTGATGGCGGGCAACCACGCCGCGATCGGCATCCTGGCCGCGTTGCGGCACCGGGACCGCACCGGCACCGGCCAGCACGTCGAGGTCAACCTGCTGTCCTCGGCGCTGACCGGGCTGGTCAACCACAGTTCGGCCTGGGTCGCGTCCGGCACGGTGCCCTACCGGATGGGCAACGCGCACCCGAGCGTGTTCCCCTACGAGCCGCTGCCCACCGCCGACGACGACCTGATCGTCGCCGCCGGCAACGACGCCCAGTTCCGCAGGCTGTGCGCCGTGCTCGGGATCCCCGGGATCGCCGACGACCCGCGGTTCGCGCGCAACGCCGACCGCACCGCGAACCGGGAGCAGCTGCGGCCGATCCTGACCGAGCGGCTGGCCACCGGGCGTGCCGTCGACTGGTTCGACCGGCTCACCGAGGCGGGCGTGCCCGCCGGCCCGATCCAGACCGTCGACGGTGGGTTCGCCACGGCGCAGCGGTTCGGGCTCGACCCCGTCGTCACCGTCGGCGCGGGCGCCCGGGCGGTACCGACGACCCGGCACCCGATCCGGTTCTCGGCCACCCCGGCCGTCTACCGGCTCCCCCCGCCGCAGCTCGACGAGCACGGCACCGAGCTGCGGAAGTGGTTGACCGACGATGTCTGAACGCGAGTACCCGACCGCACTCGGAGCGTCCACGAAGGACACGATCACGCTGCTCGGCCACGACCTCGCGGACGAGGTGATGGGCGAGGTCGGGTTCGGCGAGCTGGCGTTCTGGCTGGCCACCCAGCGCCGTCCGGCCCCCGGCGAGGTCCGGGTGTTCGAGGCCGTGCTGGCCGCACTGGCCGACCACGGTTTCACTCCCACCGCGATCGTCGCCCGGCTCACCCACCTGTCGGCCCCGGACTCGGTGCAGGGGGTGCTGGCCGCCGGGCTGCTGGGCGGCGGGTCGCGGTTCCTCGGCGTCACCGAGGACTGCGGCCGGTTCCTGCACCGGCACCTGCCCGACCCCCCGCCGCACGACGACGCCGGCTGGGACGCCTGCGCGCTGCGGATCGTGCGGGCGCAGCGGGAGGCGGGGCGGTTCGTGCCCGGGCTGGGCCATCACGTCCACAAGGACGGTGACCCCCGCACCCGGCGGCTGTTCACGATCGCCGGGGAGGAGGGGCTGCTCGGCCCGCACCTGCAGCTGTTCGCCGCGATCGGCCGGGTGCACCCCGAGGTGCTCGGGAAGCGCCTGCCGCTCAACGGCGCCGGGGTCTGCGGTGCGGCGCTGGCCGACCTCGGCCTGCCGCTGGAGCTGCTGCGCGGGTTCGCCCTGCTCGCCCGGACCGCGGGCCTGATCGGGCAGCTCGCCGAGGAGCTGCGCAGCCCGGTGGCGAACGAGATCTTCCTGTCGGTGGACCGGCACACCGGCTCCGTCGACCCCGCTCCGTACCGGCCGTGAAGGAGAGGCTCGCGATGACGCACCCGAGGACCGTCACCGAGGACACGATCACCGACGTCGCCGCCGCGCGCTGGGCGAGCGCGCACGACCCGCGGACCGCCGAGCTGATGACCGCGCTCGTCCGCCACCTGCACGCGTTCGCCCGGGAGACCCGGCTGACCGAGGCGGAGTGGATGGCCGCGATCGGCTGGCTCACCGCGACCGGGCAGATCTCCGACGCCAAGCGCGAGGAGTTCATCCTCGCCTCGGACGTGCTCGGGCTGTCCATGCTCGTCGTCGCGCAGAACCACCGGCTCGACCCGGCCGCGACCCCGGCGACCGTGCTCGGCCCGTTCTACATCGAGGGCTCGCCGGTGAAGGACTTCGGCGAGGACATGTCCGCCGGGCTGCCCGGCGACCCGCTCTACCTGCACGGCACCGTGCGTTCGCTGGACGGCGGCCCGGTGGCCGGGGCGGTGCTGGACGTCTGGCAGTCCGATGCGGACGGCAGCTACGAGGCCCAGCTCGACGTGGACGAGGCACGGCTGCGGGCGAAGTACACCTCCCGCGCCGACGGCACGTACTGCGTGCGCACGATCGCCCCGCTCGGTTACGCCATCCCGATGGACGGCCCGGTCGGCGCGCTGATCGGGCGGACGGCCATCAGCCCCATGCGCCCGGCCCACATCCACCTCATGCTCGCCGTGCCCGGCTTCGCCCCGCTGATCACGCACCTGTTCCGGGCCGGCTCGGCGTACCTCGACAGCGACGTCGTCTACGGGGTCAAGCAGGAGCTGGTCGTCGAGTTCGCGGAGCGCGACCCCGGCCCGACCCCGGACGGCGGGCACTGCGACACCCCGTGGCTGGAGGCCTGCTACGACGTCGTCCTGCAGCCGGCGTGATCCGGCGGGCGCTGGTCGAGGCCCCCGGCCGCCCGCCCGCCGTGCGGGACGGCCCGGAGCCACGGCCCGGACCGGGCGAGGTCGCCGTCGCGGTGCTGGCGGCACCGATCACGCCGCTGGACCTGCTGTGCGCGTCCGGCACGTCGTACTTCGGGGTGCCGGCGACGCCGTACGTGCCCGGGGTGCAGGGGGTCGGGCGCGTCGATGGCCGCACCGTCTGGTTCCCGACGGCCGCGGGCACGGGTCCCGGCGACGGGAGCATGGCGGCGGTCGCGACCGCGGCGCCGGAGGACCTGGTGGAGCTGCCCGGCGGGGCCGACCCGGTCGCCGTCGCCGCGGCCGGGCTCTCCGCGGTGGCCGCGCACGCCTGCCTGCACGCCCGCGGCGGGCTCACCGCCGGGGAGACGGTGATCGTGCTCGGGGCCGGTGGCGTCGTGGGCCTGTCCGCGGTCCGGTTCGCGAAGGCGGCCGGGGCCGGCGTGGTGGCCGGGGCCCGCTCCCCCGCCGGGCGGGCCCGTGCCGCCGACGCCGGGGCCGACGTGGTGCTCGCGCTGGACGCGACGTTCGCCGACCGGGTCCGGGCGGCCTGCGACCCCGGCGCGGACCTGGTGCTCGACCCGCTGTTCGGGGAGCCGGCCGCCGCGGCACTGCGCGCGCTGCGCCCGGGCGGGCGGATGGTGCACCTGGGCAGCTCCGCCGGGGACACCTGCCCGATCGACTCCGGGACGCTGCGCAGCCGCTCGTTGCGGATCATCGGCTACACCAACGCCGAGCTCGGCCGGGCCGAACGGGCGACGACCCTGACCGCCGTCGCGGACGCCGTCGCCGACGGGACCCTCGTGCTGCCGCACGAACGCCGGCCGCTGGACGACGCGGCCGCCGCCTGGCAGCGGCAGGCCGCCGGGGACGCCGGGGGCCGGATCGTCCTGATCCCCTGATACCCGGCTACGGGGAATTAGCCTCGGGCCGTGTCCGACTCCTCGCCTCCCGGAACGCCGGGTACCCGGGCGGCCGCCGTGACGGGCGTGGTCGTGGCCGCGCTGGTCGCCGTCGCCGTGCTGCTGTGGTCGAAATGGCTCCCCTACACCGGCACGACGCTGGACGCGCTGGCGAGCAGCACGTGGGACGGCTCCGACGTGCTCGCCGTCGGGGGCGTGCGCCCGGGCGACCCGCCGTCCTGGCAGGCCGGTGTCTCGTTCGTCGCCGAGTACGGCCAGGCCGTCTGGAAGGCCCTGGTCGCCGCGCTGCTGATCGGTGCGGCCGTGCAGTCCCTGGTGCCGCACGGCTGGTTGCTGCGGCTGCTCAACCGCCGGGGCCGGGTGGCGAGCGCGTTCGCCGGCGGGCTGGCCGGCACGCCGTCGATGATGTGCACCTGCTGCACCGCTCCGGTGGTGGTCTCGCTGCGCCGCTCGGGTGTCTCCACCGCCGCCGCGATCGCCTACTGGCTGGGCAACCCGCTCCTCAACCCGGCCGTGCTCGGCTTCCTGCTGATCGTCGCGCCGTGGGAGTGGACGGTGACCCGGCTGGGGGTCGGCGTGCTGGTCGTCGTCGGTGGTGCCGCGCTGGTCGCCCGGCTCACCGAGGGGCGGCGGGCCCCGGCGGAGCTCATGCCCACCCCGTCCGCGGAGCCGCCCGACCGGGACTGGCTCGCCCGGGCACCCGGACGGTTCGGCCGCGCCCTGGCCCGGCTGGCGGTCGTCCTCGTCCCGGAGTACCTGGTGATCGTGTTCCTGGTCGGGGCGTTCCGCGGGTGGCTGTTCCCGATCGGCGCCGTGACCGGGACCGGGCTGCTGGTCGTACTGCTCGCCGCCGTCGTCGGCACGCTCGTGATCATCCCGACGGCCGGGGAGATCCCGATCCTGCAGGGGCTGGCCCTCGCCGGGGTCGCGGCGGGCCCGCTGGGCGCCCTGCTGATCACGCTGCCGGTGGTGAGCCTGCCCGGGATCGTGATGGTCGGCCGGGCGCTGGGGTGGCGGGCCACGGCCGCGACCGGGGTGCTCGCCGTCGCCGGCGGGCTGCTCGGCGCCGCCCTGCTCGCGCTGCTGTGACACCCGGACCTGTCGTCAGCGGCGACGGCGTCAGTGCCGGCGGCGGCCGGCGGCGGCATCTGTGTCGGTGGCGACGGCGAGCGGTGCCGGCGGCAGGCGGTGCCGGCGGCAGGCGGGCGGTGTCGGCGGCGCCGTCAGCGGGCCGGCGGCGCCACGCCCGCCCGGCGGTCCGACAGCCCGGCCGGTCGCACGGCGGTGCCCGCGATGCGGTCGTGGATCGCGCGGCCGGAGCCGGTGACCACGCAGGTGACCATCACCGCGGGCAGCGCGTACGCGGCCACGGTGATCGCGACGGCGAGCGGGTCGCGCCGCTCGATGCCGCCGAACACCCCCGCGATGGTCGCCATGTGCCCGAGCTGCCACGGGACGGCGATCTTCGCGATGTTGCGCAGCAGGCACCGGCCCGTGCCGGCGGACCCGCCCCCGGCCGCGGTGACCTGCAGGCCGTGGCTCCGCTTGCCCGGCGTCGCCCCGTACCGGGCCTCCGCACGCGCCGCGAGCACCGTGGCGACCAGCGGTGGCACCACGCTGACCACCGACGCGAACGCGTGCAGCCGTTCCCGCTCGCGCGCCCGTCCCGCCAGGGCTCCCAGCGGCGCCGTCGCGACGGCGATCCCGAGGTACCGCACGCAGTCACGGAGGTAGGCCTTCCCCCGGGGCGCCGCCAGCTCGTGCATCCCGCGAGCCTACCGAGGCTGCCGGTGGGGAGGCTGGCGCTGCGCGCGTCGCGGTCAGCCGGGTTCGGGTCCGGTGCTCCCCTGCTGCGACGGCCCGGCGGACGGGGGCGACGACGGGGGGTGCCCGCGCAGGGCCTCGTCGAGGGCCCGCAGGGCGTCCGAGGCGGCGTCGATGCTCGCGACCTGCCCGGGGTCGAGCCGGGACATCGCCGCACCGACCGTGCCGGACCACACGGTGTCGATCGCCGAGCGCGCGCCCAGGGACTTCTCGGTCGGCACGAGCCGGGTGACCCGGCGGTCCCGCGAGCACCGCTCGCGCGCGACCAACCCCCGCCCGGCCAGCGCGCGCACGGCGGCGCTGACGTTGCTCTGCCGCATCCCCAGGCGTCGCGCCAGCTCGGTGACCGCCACCCCCGGGTCCGCCAGCACCTGCTTGACCACGGCGAGCTCGGTGGTCGGCAGCGGCTCGAGACCGGCCACCTCGGGGACCAGCCGGTGGATCGTCCACGCGAGGTCACGCAGCACGGTCGCGAGCTCACGCCGGCCGTCCGATCCGTCACCGTGGCCCGCTGCCATGCGACATCTGTAGCACGGCGGAAATACATATGTCATCATATGTATCGTGCCGTCCAGCGAGACCCAGACATCCGACTCCCCCACCCCGCCCGCCAGTGCACCCACCAGTGCACCCGCCGCTGCACTCACGGTCGCGGTACTCGCCCTGCTCACCGCGGTCGCGCCACTGGCGATCGACATGTACCTCCCGGCCTTTCCCCAGATGGCGACCGAGCTCGGAGCCGGCGCCTCGCAGATCCAGCTGACGCTCACCGCCTGCCTGCTCGGGCTGGCACTCGGGCAGCTGTTCGTCGGGCCGCTCTCCGACACCACCGGCCGGCGGCGGCCGCTGCTCGTCGGCTCGCTGATCTGCGTGCTCGCGGGCATCGCCTGCGCCCTCGCCCCGACCGCCGAGCTGCTGGCGGTGGCCCGGTTCGTGCAGGGGCTCAGCGGTGCGGTCGGTGTCGTGCTGGCCCGTGCCGTCGTCTCGGACACCGCCCGCGGCCCGGCGGCCGCCAAGCTGCTCGGCGTCCTGATGATCATCAGCGTGATCGCGCCGGTGGTCGCGCCGCTGTCCGGCGGCGCGATCATCGCGACCCTCGGCTGGCGGGCGGTGTTCTGGGTCCTCGCGGCGCTGGCGCTGGTCATGTTCCTCGGCGTGCTGGCCTTCGTCCCGGAGTCCCTGCCGGCCTCGGCCCGTACCCGCGGCGGCATCCGGACCACACTGCGCGGAGCCGGCGAGGCCCTCGCCAACCGCACCTACCTCGGCTACCTGCTCACGTTCTGCTTCTCCTTCGCCGCCCTGTTCGCCTACATCGCGGCGTCCCCGTTCGTGATGCAGAGCGTGATGGGACTCTCCGCGGGGCAGTACTCGCTGCTCTTCGGCCTCAACGCACTGGTCATCACGGCGACCAGTGCCGTGGCGGCGGCACTCGCCGGGCGGGTCGCCTACCGGCGGATGATCATGATCGGGCTGACGGTCGGCGTCGTCGTGGCCGCGGGCCTGCTGGTGGCCGTCGTCAACGGCGTCCCGCTGGTCCCCACGCTCGTGCTGTTCGCGGTCTTCCAGGGCTCGATGGGCTTCATCTTCGCCAACGCCACCACCCTGGCGCTGGCCGAGACCGGGCACAACGCCGGGACCGGTTCGGCGTTCCTCGGCTTCCTGCAGTTCCTGCTCGCCGCCGCCGTCGCGCCGCTGGTGGGGATCATGGGAGAGCAGACGGCCGTGCCGATGGCCCTGGCCATGGTCGTCTCGATCGTCCTGGCCGTGCTCGCGTTCGCCGTGCTCACCCGGGCGCAGCCCGCCCCGGCGGCCGGCGACGGCACCACCGAGCCGGTCGAGGCGACCGGCTGACCGACGGATCGAGGTCCACCGTGCTCCTCCCGCTCCCGCCCGGCCACGTCACGTTGTCCGACCGGCGCACCCGCCGGACGTGGACCGAGGAGATCGCGGCGTTCCTGATCGACGACCGCCCGGTCACCCGCCACGACCGGGCGGCCGGGGCGGGGACGGCCCAGGCGCCGGTCGAGGTAGGAGTCCACGTCACCGCCGACACCCGCGACCTGCCCGCCGCCGAGATCACCTGGTGGGAGGCGGTCCAGCACTGCAACGCCCGGTCCCTCCGGGAGGGCCTCACGCCCGCCTACACCGTCCGCACCTCCGACCCCGATACCGATACCGATTCCTATACCGACACCGACACCGTGACGTGGGACCGCTCCGCCGACGGGTACCGGCTCCCGACCGAGGCCGAGTGGGAGTACGCCTGCCGCGCGGGCACGAGCGGGCCCCGCTACGGCCCGCTGGACGAGATCGCCTGGTACCGCGGGAACTCCGGCGAGCGCCCGCACGCGGTCGGGACGAAGGCCCCGAACCCGTGGGGCCTGTACGACGTGATCGGCAACGTCTGGGAGTGGTGCTGGGACCTCTACGACCCGCAGGTCTACGGCACGTACCGGGTACTGCGCGGGGGCGGCTGGTTCGACGAGCACTGGAGCTGCCGCGCGTCGGTCCGCCGGCGCAGCCATCCGACACTGCGGATCGACGACGTGGGGTTGCGCCTCGCCCGGACCGTCGCGCCCGGGTGAGCGGCCCGGCTCAGGAGCCGGTCACCCGGGTCCAGGTGCACCCGCCGGCGAACTCGACGAACTCACCCGGGTTCAGGCCGATCGACGCCGGCCCCTGGAACCGGCCGTGTGCGAGGGCGGAGGCCGCGACCCCCGAACCGTCCCGGGACCGCTCCCAGGAACAGGGGGCGACCCGGGTCGCGGCGCGGCCGGGCGTCGCCCAGCGTCCGGGTTCGATGTCCGTGCCGACCGCGTAGGTGCCGGTGCGCACCGTCGACCGCGGCCGCTGCACGCTGGTGGCCGGTGTGCTGCGGGTCGGTACCGCCTGGACCGTCGGCAGCGTCCGCGCGGGCGTCTCCGCCGGTACCACGGGGGCGGCGGCCTCCGGCGGTGTCAGGGGGGCGGCCTCCGGCCGGGGCGGCGGCCCGCCGTCGACGCCGGACGCGAGCAGGATCGACCCGGTGACCAGGACGACGACGCCCGCGAGCGGCACCCAGGGCCAGCCGGCGGACCGACGGCCCTCGGCACCGCGTTCGGCGTAGTAGCGCTCGTACGGGTCCCGGCTCATCCAGCGTCCCCCACCGGGTCGCCGGTGCGGGGACGGGACGGGCACGTCGGGTTCACGAGCGACCTTTCGGGCGGGGCTGCGTCGCCCGGTCTGTCGAGATCGCCCCGGCCCCTCGTTAGGTCCGGCCGGCAGTCGTCAGGTGTTCGCAAGGTTGCTCCCGCCTGCCGACGACGGCGGTGCAGGTGACGACGCCCTGCCAGACTCCGCGGATGGCACGGATCGGACCCGGCGACATCGAGCTGACCATGGACGAGCTGCGCCTGGTCGCCCGGTACGCGGTCACCGCCGCCGAGGACGTCCTGGGGCTGTTCGAGCAGGTGCACCCGGCCGACCGCCGTCCCCGGGCCGCGGTCGAGGCGGCGTGGGCCGTCGTCGACGGCGCGGAACGGTCGAGGCGCCAGCGCGTCACCGCGCTGGACGCGCACCGGGCGGCGCGGAGCCCGATCACCGGCAACGCGATCACCCGGGACGCGGTCAGGAGTCCGATCACCGGCGACACCGGCACCGGGGATGCGATCACCGGGAGCCCGGTCGGCGACGACGCCGTCGGAGCTGCGCTCACCGGGGCTGCGAGCACCGGGGGCACGGCCGCCGTCACCGCGGCTGCGCACGCGGCACACGCCGCCGGGGACGCGGCGGCCGCCGCGTACCTGCACCCGTTGGCGCAGGCCACGCAGGTCGGCCACATCCTGCGGGCCGCCGCGCACGCGGCCCGGGCGACCGAGGTGGCCGCCGGCGACGCGCCACGGGTGGGCGACGAGCACCTCGAGCGGGCCCGGCTGCGGGCCACACCGGAGCTGGTCGACGTGCTCCGCCGCTACCCGCCTGCGCCGTCCGGCCGCAGCCGCGTCGCGGCGCTCATGTCGGCGCTGGACACCGCCCTGCGCTCGTCGTGAGCCACCGGATCCACGCGCACGCCGGCGCGTGGTGTCGGCACCGGGACACAGCACCGCGGCACAGCACCGCGACCCACCACTGGAATCGTCCGCCGGGTGAGCGACGACGGGGTGCCCGCCGGCGGACCGCAGGCCGTCGACCGTCGCCAGGAGCTCGCGGATCCGGTCGAGCCGGCGCGGGTACCGGCACCGATCCCCGGTCGCAGGGCCGGGTCGGTGCCCGCCGGTCACAGCGCCCGGTCAGTGCCCGCCGGTCACAGGGCCGGATCAGTGTCCGCCGGTCACAGGTCCGGGTCAGTGCCCTCCGGTCACATACCCGGCGAGACGCCGGTGGCGCGAGTGACTGTCCCGGTTCATCCCGGTCACGCTCGCCTCGACGCCGCGCGCCGCGTACTTGGTCGTGATCGCCTCCAGGGCGGCGACCGTGGAGGCGTCCCAGACGTGCGCCTCGGACAGGTCGATCACCACGCGCGCCGGGTCGCCCGCGTAGTCGAAGGAGAAGACCAGGTCGTTGCTGCTGGCGAAGAACAGCTGCCCGCGCACCCGGTAGGTCCGGGTCGTGCCGTCCGGGTCGAGCTCGGATGTGACCTCGACCAGGTGCGCCACGCGCCGCGCGAACAGCACCATCGCCACCAGCACGCCGACCCCGACGCCGTAGGCGAGGTTGTGCGTCCCGACGGTGACCGCGACCGTGGAGAGCATCACCGCCGTCTCGCTGCGCGGCATCCGGCGCAGCACCGACGGCCGGACGCTGTGCCAGTCGAACGTCCCCACAGACACCATGATCATGACGGCGACGAGCGCCGCCATCGGGATCAGCGCGACGAGATCGCCCAGCACGACGACGAGGATCAGCAGGAACAGCCCGGCGAGGAACGTCGAGATCCGGGTGCGGGCGCCCGACCGGACGTTGATCATCGTCTGGCCGATCATCGCGCACCCGCCCATGCCGCCGAAGAAGCCGGTGACGATGTTCGCGACGCCCTGCCCCCACGACTCGCGGGTCTTGTCGGAGTGGGTGTCGGTGATGTCGTCGACGAGCTTGGCGGTCATCAGCGACTCGATGAGGCCGACGAGGGCGATCGCGATCGCGTACGGCGCGACGACGGTCAGGGTCTCGAGCGTGGGCGGGACGGCGGGGACGCCGAACACCGGTAGCGCGTCCGGCAGCGCGCCCTGGTCGCCGACGGTCGGCACCGCCACGGCGGCCGCGACCGTGAAGGCGGTCAGCAGCACGATCGCGACCAGCGGCGCGGGGACCACCGTCGTCCACCGGGGCAGGCCGACCATCACCCCGATCCCCACCGCGGTGAGCACGTAGACCGGCCAGGGGACGTTCCACAGGTGCGGCAGCTGGGCGGTGAAGATGAGGATCGCCAGCGCGTTGACGAAGCCGACCATCACGCTGCGCGGCAGGAAGCGCATGAGCCGGGCGACGCCCGCCACGGCCAGGAGCACCTGGAGCAGCCCGCCCAGCACCACCGCCACCAGGAGGTGGTCGACGCCGTGTTCCCGGACCAGCGGTGCGACGACGAGGGCGACCGCGCCGGTCGCGGCGGAGATCATCGCGGGCCGGCCGCCGCAGAACGCGATGACGACGGCCATCGTGAACGACGCGTAGAGCCCGACCCGCGGGTCGACCCCGGCGATGATCGAGAACGCGATCGCCTCGGGGATCAGCGCCAGCGCGACGACGAGCCCGGCGAGGACCTCGGTACGCAGCACCCGCGGCCCGGGTACGGACAACCCGGACAGGAACCGGGGGCAGGGCAGGACGCGACATCGCCACTTTCCGTGGTGCGGAGCGGGGGCAGCCACGTCGGCGGGGCCACGCATCGGGCCCCGAACCCTACCGTTACGAGGGGGAACCGTTCGGCGGAACCGTCCCGGTGTCAGCCGGCGAGCAGGTGGGCCCGGCCGAACATCGTGGCGGCGTCGCGGGCGCTGGGCGTACCCGCGTCGAGGTCCGCGCCCGCCGCGCGGAGCACGGCGACGACCTCGTCCGCCCCCTTGAACAGTGCTCCGGCGATCGGTGCCTGGTCGCGGACGTTGCGCAGGTCCGGGTCCGCACCGCGCTCGAGCAGGGCACGCACCGTGTCGGCGTGCCCGTGGTAGGCGGCCAGCATGAGCAGGGTGTTCGCGTCGGTGTCGGCCACGTCGACCGGCAGGCCGTGGTCGACGAACTCCGCCAGCTGCGCGGTGTCGCCCGCGCGGGCGAGGTCCATGGCGATCGCGACGACCCGTTCGGTCTGCTCGGGGGTCAGTGCACCGTCGGTCATGAACAGGTCTTCCTCGTCACGGGGTGACGCCCCCGGCACGGGTGGCGGCCACGGTGTCACGTGGCCGCCACCCGTGCCGGGCAGCGGTGGGTGCTTCGGGCCGCGGACCTCAGAGGTTGCCGGCGGCCAGCGCCTCGATCGCCTTGCGGACGCCCTCGCCGTAGGCGGGGTCGGCCTGGGTGCAGTTGGCGATGTGGCGCTCGACGGTGGCCTCGGAGGCACCGTTGATGGCCCGCGCGGTGTTCGCGAACAGCACCTGCTGCTGCTCGGCGGACATGTTGCGGAACAGGTTGCCGGGCTGCTCGAAGTAGTTGTCGTCGTCCTCGCGGAAGTTGAACCGGTCGGCGACGGCACCCACGGCCTGGCGCGGCTCGCGGTAGGCGGGCTGCTCCTGCCAGCGGCCGTAGGAGTTCGGCTCGATGCCGGGGACGCCGCCGTGGTTGCCGTCGATGCGCATGGCGCCGTCGCGGTGGTAGGAGTTCACCGGGTTCTTCGGCGCGTTCACCGGGATCTGGTGGTGGTTCACGCCCAGGCGGTAGCGCTGCGCGTCACCGTAGGAGAACAGCCGGCCCTGCAGCATCTTGTCCGGGGAGTAACCGATGCCCGGAACCACGTTCGCCGGGGTGAAGGCGGCCTGCTCCACATCGGCGAAGTAGTTCTCGGGGTTGCGGTTGAGCTCCCACTCACCGACCTCGATCAGCGGGTAGTCCTTCTTGGACCACACCTTGGTGAGGTCGAACGGGTGGAACCGGTAGTTGTCGGCCTCGGCCTCGGGCATGATCTGGACGAAGAGCTTCCACTTCGGGAAGTCGCCCTTCTCGATCGACTCGAACAGGTCGCGCTGGCTCGACTCGCGGTCCTTGCCGACCAGGGCCTCGGCCTCGGCGTCGGTGAGGTTCTTGATGCCCTGCTGGGTGCGGTGGTGGAACTTCACCCAGAACCGCTCGCCCGCGGCATTGACGAAGCTGTAGGTGTGCGAGCCGAATCCGTGCATGTGGCGGTAGGACGCCGGGATGCCGCGGTCCGACATCACGATCGTGACCTGGTGCAGCGCCTCGGGGAGGTTGGTCCAGAAGTCCCAGTTGTTCTCCGCGTCGCGCATGTTGGTGCGGGGGTCGCGCTTCACGGCGTGGTTGAGGTCCGGGAACTTTAGCGGGTCGCGGAAGAAGAACACCGGGGTGTTGTTGCCGACCAGGTCCCAGTTGCCCTCGTCGGTGTAGAACTTCACCGCGAAACCGCGGATGTCGCGCTCGGCGTCGGCCGCGCCGCGCTCACCGGCGACGGTCGAGAACCGGGCGAACATCTCGGTGGTCTTGCCGACCTCGGAGAAGATCTTCGCGCTGGTGTAGCGGGTGATGTCGTTGGTCACCGTGAAGGTGCCGAAGGCGCCCGAGCCCTTGGCGTGCATCCGGCGCTCCGGGATGACCTCACGGTCGAAGTGCGCGAGCTTCTCCAGGAACCAGACGTCCTGCAGCAGCATCGGGCCGCGCGGGCCGGCGGTCACCGAGTTCTGGTTGTCGGGGACCGGCGCACCGGCCACTGTGGTCAGTGGATTCTGGTTGTTCTCGGGCAACGCGTGCTCCTCGTGGTGGTGCTTTCGTGGTGGTGGCAGCTCACTCGGCAGAGCTGAGACAGTCGGGGCAGATGCCCCAGAACGTCACCTCGGCCTCGTCGAGCACGAATCCATGGGGGTGTCCGATGTCGAGGCACGGGGCCCGGCCGACGACGCAGCTGACGTCGGCGACGGTCCCGCAGCGGCGGCACACCAGGTGGTGGTGGTTGTCGCCCACCCGGGTCTCGAACCGGGCCGGTGACCCGGCCGGTTCGATACGACGGACCAACCCTGCGTCGGTGAGCGCCCGCAGGACGTCGTAGACCGCCTGTGTCGACACCGAACCCAGCTCACGACGGACGGCCGACGTGATCGCCCCGATGTCCGTGTGGGGGTTGTCCGCGACCGTCGTCAGCACGGCGACCCGCGGACGGGTCACGCGCAGGGACGCCCCCTTCAACAGGGCGGCCGCATCAACGGTCGGCATGGGACGAGCCAATCACTTTTTCTGGAATGAGTCAAAACAACGACCCGGCAGGTCGGTGCCCGTGCCGGCTTCCGGGTCCCGGCAGCGGGCCGTAGCGTGCCGCCGGTGGAGCAGCGCATCAGCCTCGTCACCCTGGGGGTCACCGACCTGGCGCGGTCCCGCGCCTTCTACCGGGCTCTCGGCTGGCGGGGACAGGAGGTCGAGGAGACCGTCTTCTTCCAGGCAGGCGGGCTCGCGATCGTGCTCTGGGACCGGGGGAAGCTCGCCGCCGACTGCGGGCTGGACGATGCCCGGGCCGGCGGGTTCGACGGGATCGCGCTCGCCCACAACGTCCGCTCCGATCGGGAGGTCGACGAGCTGCTCGGCACCGCCGAACGGGCCGGCGGCACGGTGACCCGACCGGCGGCCACGTCGGTGATCGGCTTCTACTCGGGCGTGTTCACCGAATCCGGACGGGCACGCCTGGGAGATCGCCCACAACCCCGGCTTCGCGCTCGCCGCGGACGGGACGCTGACGCTGCCCGACTTCGGCCGGGGGTGAGGCCCGGTGCCCGCGCACCCGTGGGCGCCCGCGCCGATCCCGGGCACGGACCGCGTCGGGGCGGTACCGTACCGCCGGTGAACGGTTCCGGCGGGACGTCCTGATGCGCGGCGGGGACGCCCACCCGGCACCGTCCCCGCCACCGAGCAGCCGAGCACCGGCCCTGACGATCCTGGCGCTCGCCCAGTTCACCACCACCCTCGAGTTCTCGATCGTCCACGTGGCGCTCCCCGCCATCGACCGCGACCTGCACCTGGGCCCGGTGCTGCTGCAGTGGGTCCCCAGTGCCTACGCCGTGTTCCTCGCCGGCCTGCTGCTCGTCTCCGGCCGGCTCGCCGAGCGGTTCGGGCCGCTCCGGATGTTCCGCTGGGCGGTGCTGCTCCTTGCCGCGGCGAGCGCGCTCGCCGCCGTCGCCCCGGACAGCGCGACCCTGCTCGGCGCCCGCGCTGCGCAGGGTGCGGCCGCCGCGTTGCTGCAGCCGGCCGCGCTCGGCCTGCTCCAGCACGCCGTTCCGGACCCGGCCGCCCGCGCCCGGGCGTTCGCGGCGTGGAGCGCGGCCGGCGCCACCGGGCTCGCGGTCGGCGCCGCCGTCGGGGGCCTGCTCACGCTCGTCTCGTGGCGGTGGACCTTCGCGGTCACGGTCCCGCTGCTCCTGCCCTGTGCGGCCGGGGCCCTGTTCCGGCTGCGGGCACCGGCCACGCCGGCCTGCCACCGGGCCGTGCCCGTCGCGGCGGCGCTGCTCGGGACCGGCGCGGCGCTCGCCGTCGTCACGGCCCTGACCGTGATCGCCGGGACCGGACGCCCGGGCGCGGCGACGGTCCTGGTCTGTGCGGCTGCCGTCGTCCTGCCGGCGGTGTTCCTGTGCCACGAGGCCCGTGCACAGCGGGTCCTGGTCGACCGCGCCCTGCGCCGGTGCCGGAACGTACGGCTCGGCACCGCTGTCGCCGCGCTGTACATGGCGAGCGCGGGGTCGACGTACTACCTGCTGACGCTGCTGCTCCAGCAGGTCCACGGCCGCACCGCGTTCGCGGCCGGGGTCGCCTTCCTCCCGCTCACCGTGAGCGTCGCGGTGGCCGGACCGCTCGCCGGCCGGCTGCTGCACGGCAGGTCGCCGGCGCGCGTGGCCTGCGCGGGGTTCGCCCTGTGCGCCGCCGGGTTGTTCGGGCTCTCGGCCGTGGTCGACGCCCCGTACCCGGTGATGCTGCCGGCGCTGGTGCTCACCGGCTTGGGCAACGGAGTCGTCTTCACCGCCCTGTTCGTGCTGGGCACGACGGGCGTACCCGCCGGGCTGCGCGGCAGCGCGGGTGGCCTGCTGACCACCGGCCAGTACGTCGCGGGCGCGGTGGCCCTGGCCCTGCTCACGCTCGTGCTCGGCCCCGGGGTCGACGCCACACGGATCGGCCTGTGCCTGGTGCTGACGGCCGCCGCGGGAACGCTCGGGTTCCTCGTGACCGCGCGACGCGCGCTCACGGAGGCGCAGTATGGCCCCGGGTGGCCGTGACGCCCGGGCCGGCCCCCCGACGACGGCGGGGCCGGCACCCGCACGGGATGCCGGCCCCGCCGCGCGGGACGTCCCTCCTAGTCGAAGGGCCCGTTGAGCAGACCGCCCACCGGGCCCTCGACGTAGCCCGGGGTCACCGGCGGGAACTCGACCTCGGTCCCGGCCACGCCCTCGGGCCGGTTGCCCGGCGAGTAGCTGTCGGCCGCGTCCAGCACGCCGTACCCGGCCGTGCCACCGATGGCACCGACCGCGTCCACCGCCTGGGTCGGGCTCTGCGTACTCGGGTAGCCGTGCCCGTCACCCTCCTCCGCGGCCGCCATCCCGGCCAGCGGGAACGCCACGGCACCCAGGGCGCCGACGGCGACCAACGAGCGTCGCATCCGGTTGTTCATCGCATCCGTCCTTCGGTTCGGGGAGCATTCCCCGCACGACACCGCGGTGCCGCACGTCCTCGAGCGGCCTCGACGTCACATCGCGCCGGCGCCGGCCTTGATC
>NZ_FOUY01000010.1 GCF_900115005.1 Pseudonocardia ammonioxydans
CAGCGCTTCGAGATCGACGGCGCCGACGAGGCCCGCCGCTTCCTGCACGGCCACGGCATCACCGGCGACAGCGCGGACCGGGTGTGGACCGCGATCGCGCTGCACACCACCCCGGAGATCCCGCTGCACATGGCACCCGAGATCGCCCTGCTCACCCGGGGTGTGGAGCTCGACGTGCTCGGCATCGGCTACCACGCGCTCTCCGAGCAGCAGCGCGCTGCGGTGGTCGAGGCCCATCCCCGCCCGGACTTCAAGAACCGCATCCTGGCCGCGTTCACCGAGGGCATCCGGGACCGCCCGGAGACCACCTTCGGCAACGTCAAGGCCGACGTGCTCGCCCACTTCGTGCCCGGATTCGTCCGCGGGGACTTCGTCGAGGTCATCCGGAACTCGGACTGGCCGGAGTAGCCCAGCGGCGCGGCCTCTCATCAAAGTGGATGATCCGTCGCCCCGGCGAGAAACAACCGGGTCGACAGCGCGACAGAGTTGGCGTGACTACCTCACGCGAGCCGGAGTACCGGCCCATCCCGCCCCAGCCCTACCAGCAGCAGCCGCCCCAGGGCTGGGCCCCGCAGCCGCCCGCCCCGAAGAACGGGTTCGGCACGACCGCGCTCGTTCTCGGCATCCTGGGCGCGCTGTTCTCGTTCATCCCGTTCATCGGGGTGGTCGCCTGGCCTCTGGTTATCCTCGGTCTGATCTTCGGCATCATCGGATTCCTCCGCTCGAGGTCCGGGAAGGCCACCAACGGCGGTGTCGCCATCGCCGGCGCGGTCCTGTCGCTGATCGGTCTGGTCATCTGCGTGGTGTACGCCTCCGCGTTCACCTCAGCGGTCTCGAACCTGCCGGCCGCCCCGGCGTCTCCGGCGACTGCCGGCACCCCGACGGCGACCGGCAACCCCGGTGACACCCTCACCTCGGGCGACCTGCAGCTGACCGCCGGACCGCTGACCGACCGGACCCAGTTCGGCATGGCCATGAAGTGCGCCGAGGTCACCTACCTCAACAACGGCACTGCACAGGCGCCGTACAACACCTTCGACTGGAAGCTGCAGGACCCGGCGGGCGCGATCACCGCGCCCGGCATCAGCGGCGAGAACACACTGGCTTCCGGCCAGCTCGCGCCGGGGGGCACGACCTCCGGCCAGGTCTGCTTCGACACGAAGGGCACCCAGACCGGTGCCTACACGCTCACCTACGACGGCATGCTGTTCGGCAACGCCGTGTCCTGGAACAACTGACGGTCCACCCGCCCACCTCCCTCGTGCCCCCTGCCCGGACCCGAGGTAGTCACGCACCATCCCGGGCAGTGCAGGAGAGGTCCCCTCGCCCTCGGGCGGGGGGACCTTCGCCGTCCCGGCACGGCACCTCCGGTCGCCGCGGCCGACCTACGTCACGGCCGGGGCGCGAGCGCCTCACCCGCCGCCCGCAGGAAGCCCAACAGCTGCGGGCGCCCCGTGGCCGGCAGGGCGGGTACCAGCCGCTCGGCGAAGTCCCGGTAGGCGCCGGTCACCAGCTCGTGCCCGCTCATGGTGAGCTCGACCAGCAGCTTGCGACGGTCGGTGGGGTGCGCCCGACGTCGCACGTGCCCGGCCCGTTCGAGCTTGTCGAGCAGCTCGGTCGCGGACGCGGTGCTCACCCCCAGGTTCCGGGCGATCCCGGTCGGGGTGCACGGGCCGTCGTGGAAGAGCTGCCCGAGCGCGCTGAGCCGGGTCGGGTCCAGCTGCCGGGACCGGCCGGCCGCGAGCCGGTATCGCTCGCCCGCCACGACAAGATCCCGCACCGCCCGCGTGAGGGCCACGTCGTCGTCCATATTGATTAGGTTACCTAGCTGCTCGGTTTCCTGGTGATACGTTCGAACCGGCCACCACCGCGACGACCAGGAGCCGATCATGGCCCGGATGACGCTCGACTGCCGGAAGATGCCCAGCGACAGCGGATGCAGCCTGACCCTCAGCGGGGAGGCCGAGGAGGTGCTGCGCGCGGGTGTCGCGCACGCGGTCGACGTCCACGGCCACACCGACGACGAGGCCCTCCGCACCGGGATGCGCGCCGCGCTCGCGCCCGCGGCGGACGCCGCGATGGCCGAGGGCTCGTTCGTGCAGCTGATCGAGATCGGGACCGGCCGGATCGACGACGTCGTCGCCGCCGACCACGAGTGGACCGACGCGATCGGGGACGCCCGCACCGTGCGGTGGGCGCTCTACACCGCCGAGCGCGACCGGCCCGACCACTACGTCGCGATCGTCGGTTTCACCGACGCCGACAGCGCCGCCACCAACTCCGGGCACCCGGCCACGGCCGCGTTCGCCGACCGCCTGAGCAAGCTCTGCGACGACGGCCCGACCTTCCGCGACCTCGACGTGCGCGGCGCGCTGAGCTGACGCGCCCGGCGCCGGAATCCGCCGCCCGTGGGTGTGAGGCGCCGATTCCGGGGAACCCGGTGTGCACGGAGAGACTCCGTGATCGCGGTGCCCGTGACGGCACCGCATGTGGTGGATGAGGCGGGGCGTGGCGGTGCGGGGCACCACCGCCACGCCCCCACCGCCCGGGCGTCGCGGCATGGTCCCGTCATCACTTCCGATGAGTGACCGATCGGCGGTCTAACGTTGCTCCGGTCGCCGCGATGGAGTGGGCGGGTGGGTCGTATCGGGCGGCCCGGACCGAGTGGAGACCGGACGATGGCCTCGCACCGCCGCCGAAGGGATTCCGTCCGCCGCCCCTTCCCGTGGAGCCCCGGCCCGTGGAGCACCGCCCTCTGGCGCGTCGCCCTGCGGAGCGTCGCGGCGACGACCCTCGTCGCCGCGCTCGTCGTCGCCGGCACGCTCTCGTTCGCCCAGGAGTCGTCGAGCCTGCAGCTCGCGGCCGAGACCCCCGCCCCCACCACTGCCGCTCCGGTGGTGGCCGACCTCGTTCCGGCACCGCCGCTGCCGGCCCGGGTCGTCCCCGATTTTCCGCTCCCGGAGCCCCGGCCGGAGCCGACGAGCACGGACGGCTCCACCGACCGGTGCGAGGATCGCGCCTGGTGGCAGTCACGCAACCACGGCGACCCGAGCGACTACGTCGTCGCCTGCGGGAGCTGGCCGTCGTGGGTCGACCGTGGTGAGACCCCGTGCCTGCCCGGTGAGCGCGACTGCCCCGATGCGATGACCTCCGGTTCCGGGGCTGCCGGTTCCGGGGCTGCTGCTTCCGGGGCTGCTGCTACCGGGGCTGCTGCTACCGGGGCGTTGCCCTACACCGGTCCGACCGTCGGACGGGAGTGGTCGCCGGAGCACGGCTACTACGAGGGCCGGACCGACGGTCCGAAGAACAGCCACGGCGAGCCCTGCATGCAGGGACGGGACAACCACGACCCGAACTGCTGACGCCGTCCCGGCGAGCCCGACGACCGCCACCGCACCCGCGACCGTCCGATGTGACCCGATCTCCGGATTGCCGCCGTCACCGGCACGACCGATGCTGGCAGCGCGTGCGCGCCGTCGCGCCGAGGTCCGCCTGCGACCGGAGGGAGGGACCGTGTTCCGCCGTCGTTGAGCCGTCCCCCAACGCCGTCCGGTCGGGCGGCCCCCACACGGTCGTGACGGCGCACCGGGATCGAGCTGAGCTCTCCACTCCGTCGCGATCGCCACCCGCGATCCTTCAGGAGGAGCGCTCGTGACCACTGCTGCCATCCCGTCGTCTGCCCTGGCCGACGTGGCCGAACGAACGATCTCTCCGCACGCTGCGGAGACCGACCGCACCGGGGTGTTCCCCCGCCCGAGCATCGACGCGCTGGCCGGCGCCGGAACCCTGGGCCTGCTCAGTGCCCCCGAGGTCGGCGGTTCCGGCGGTTCGCTCGCCGACGTCGCCGCGACCGTGGAGCGGATCGCCCGCGCCGACGCCTCGGTCGCGATGATCGTGCTGATGCACTACGCCGCCGTGTCGGTGATCGAGGCCCACGGCCCCGACGACGTCCGCCGCGCGGTCGCCGCCGGGGAGCACCTGAGCACGCTGGCGTTCTCCGAACGCGGTTCCCGCAGCCACTTCTGGGTCCCGGTGAGCACCGCGACCGCCGCCGGTGACCGGGTCCGCCTGGACGCCGCGAAGAGCTGGGTGAGCGCGGCCGGCGAGGCCGACAGCTACGTCTGGTCGAGCCGTCCGGTCTCCGCCGAGGGCCCGATGACGTTGTGGCTGATCCCCGCGGCCACGCCGGGCGTCGAGGTCGCCGGGGAGTTCGACGGGTTCGGGCTGCGCGCCAACGCCTCCCTGCCCGTCGTCGCCGACGGCGCGCTCGTCGACGCCTCCGCCCGGCTCGGTGACGACGGCGACGGGCTGGACATCGCGCTGGGGAGCGTGCTGCCCACGTTCCTGGTGGGCAACGCCGCGGTCTCGCTGGGGCTGATGGAGGCCCTCGTCGAGGAGGCCGCCGGGCACCTGCGGAACTCCCGCCTCGAGCACCTCGACCAGACCCTGGCCGAGCAGCCCACCAGCCGGCACGCGTTCGCGGCCCTGCGGACCCGGGTCGACCTGACCCGCGCGTTCCTGTCCGACACGCTCACCGCCCTGGGCACCGGCCGGGAGGACGCCACCCTGCGGGTCCTGCAGGTCAAGGCGGTCGCCGCCGAGGCGGCGGCCGAGGTCGCCGACGGGGTGATGCGGCTGTGCGGCGGCGCGGCCTTCCGCAAGGAGCTCGGCATCGAACGCCGCTACCGCGACGCCCTCGCGGCGCGGGTGATGGCGCCGACCACCGAGGCACTGCACGACTTCGTCGGTCGCGCCGCGCTCGGCCTGCCGCTGTTCGGGGGTGCGTGATGACGCTGATCATGGGCGGGGTCGCCTACGACCCCAAGGTCCTCACCATCTGGGACGGGTTCCGGCAGTGGCTGCGCGGCCAGGGCCTGGACTTCGACTACGTCCTGTACTCGCACTACGAGCGGCAGGTCGAGGACCTCGCCGACGGCCGGATCCACGCCGCGTGGAACTCGCCGCTGGCCTGGCTGCGGACCGAGCGGCTCGCCGCCGCGCGGGGCCGGACGGTCCGGTCGGCGGTCATGCGCGACACCGACCAGGACCTCACCTCGGTCGTCGTCGTCCGCGCCGACTCGCCGGCGACCACGCCGGGCGACCTCGCCGGCGGGACGGTCGGCGTGGGGGCAGTCGACTCGCCCCAGTCGACGCTGATCCCGTTGTCGTTCCTGCGGCACTCCGGTCTCGACGACGTGCGGGTGCGGCGCTTCGACGTCGGGGTGGGGCTGCACGGCGACCACATCGGCGGGGAACGCGACGCCGCCCGCGCGCTGGTCGCCGGGGAGATCGACGCCGCCTGCATGATCGACGGCAACCACCTGCTGTTCGGTCAGGAGGGCACGCTCCCGGCCGGGTCGACCCGCGTGCTCGCCCAGACCGGCGTCTACGACCACTGCACGATGGCGATCGTCGACACCGCACCCGCCGACGAGGCCGACGAGTTCGTCCGGCTGCTGCTGTCGATGTCCTATGCGGACCCGCAGGTGCGGCCGCTGCTCGACCTCGAAGGACTCAAGCAGTGGGTCCCGGGACGCACGAGCGGTTTCGGCCCGCTCGCCCGGGCCGTCGACGAGACCGGCTTCTACGACGCCGCCGGCACGGTCACCGCCCGGGAGTACGACCCGTGACCGAGCAGCACCACCCGGGCGCCCCGCTCGACCTCGGTGTCCTGGGGTTCGAGCGGGGCGCCCACCTCCTCGTCCGGCGGGCGCTGCACGGGGTGCCGGTCGGCGGCCGGATCACCGTCACCGGCGGCGACCCCGCTCTCGGAGTGCACCTGCGGGCCTGGGCCCGCCGGGAGGGGCACGGGTTCTCCGCGGTCACCGGCCGCACCGCCACCTGGGAGCTGGCCCGCGGTTCCGCGGAGACCGACCGGTGGGCCGGCGCCGAGCGCGCCGGCGGCCCCGGGCCGGACGGGATCGTGGCCCGGCCGCCGGCGCACTGGGGTCTCGCCGCCCGTGGTGCACTCGTCGAGGCCGGCGGCCCCGACGTGCGCTTCGACGTCGACGACCGCGACGTCGTCTGGGCCGACCTGGCGCCGCGGCTCTACGCGCACGCCGCTGCCGCGCAGTGGGATCCGGCCACCGCGGTCGACTGGGACGCGACCACCGACGTGCCCGCCGAGGTCGAGGCGGCCGTCGTGCAGGTCATGACCTACCTGGTGGAGAACGAGCAGGCCGCCCTCGTCGTCCCGGCCGGCCTGCTCGCCCGCGTCCACCCGCACTTCCGGGAGGTCCAGCAGCTGCTCGCCGTGCAGGCCGCCGACGAGGCGCGGCACATGGACGTCTTCACCCGGCGGGCCCTCCTGCACGGCGGGCGGATGGGGACCTCCTCGGCCGGGGGACGCTCGTCGCTGGCGACGCTGCTCGCCGAGCCGGACTTCTCGCTGGCGTCGTTCCTGCTCTCGGTCCTCGGGGAGGGCAGCTTCCTCTCGCTGCTGGCCTTCCTCGAGCGGCACGCCCCGGACCCGGTCACCGCGCAGATCACCCACCTGGCCCGGGTCGACGAGGCCCGGCACGTCGCGTTCGGCGTCGCCCATCTGGAGCACCAGAGCGGCGTCGATCCGTCGTTGCGCGGGAAGCTGCGCACCGCGATCGAACGTCGGCACGACGCGCTCGCCGACACCGCCGGACTCAACGCCGACGTGTTCGACGCGCTCGTCGTGCTGGCCGCCGGAGCCTGGACCCCGGAGGCGATCGCCCGCGGTCACGACGCCGTGCAGGAGCTCCACCACGCCATGGACGAGGGACGGCGGCAACGCCTGGCCCGGCTCGGCTTTCCGCCCGACGAGGCGGCCGAGCTGTCGGCGCTGCACACCCGTAACTTCATGTGAGCGCGGTGGGGCCGGCCGGCTGTCCGCGCTCGCCCCGGGACGGCGCGGCCGGCCGGGCCCGCCCGACGGCCTCGAACGCCTCGGCGAGGGCGGCCCGGACCGCCCGGACCGCGGGCCGGGACGCCGCCGCGCTCCGGACCGAGGTGAACAGCTCCCGGTGCGACGGACCGGGCAGCTCGATCAGCCGGACGCCCTCGGTGTTGCCGGTCCACACCAGATCGGGCAGCAGCCCGACGGCGTGCCCGGCCCGCACCAGGTGCACGTGGATCTCCAGGTCCGCCGAGTCGAACCGGATGTCCGGGTCGAACCCGGCCGCGCGGCACTGCTGCACCGCCCAGTTGCGTGCCGCGGTCCCCTCCGGCTCCAGCACCCAGGGCAGGGTCCCGGCGTCGGCCAGCCCGCCGACCCCGGAGCCGGCCGGGACCACCAGCCGCACCGGGTCCGTACCGAGGGTCTCCCGGTCGAGCCGTTCGCGGTGCGCGCGGGTGTGGCCCGGGTACTGCTCGGCGATGGCCAGGTCGAACCCGCGGGCCTCCAGCTCGGTCAGCCCGATCTCGGGCGGCACGACCGCGGCCTCCACCCGCAGGTGCGGTGCCGTGGTCCGCAGCCGGGTCAGCGCTGCGGGCAGCAGCGCGCGTCCGGTGGTCTCCAGCGTCGCGATCCGGACCGTCTCCGCGACCGCGTGCCCCGGACCGAGCTCGCTGCGGACCCGTTCCTCCAGGTCGAGCACCTGCGCCGCGTGCCGGGCGACCCGCTCGCCGTGCGCGGTGAGCCGGATCCGGCGGCCGTCCGGCTCGAGCAGCCGGACACCGACCTCGTCCTCCAGCTTGGCCAGCTGCGCGGACACGCTCGACGGGCTGTAGTTCAGCGTCCGCGCCACCGCGGTGACGGTGCCGCGGCGCCGGAGTTCGTGCAGCAGGTGGAGCCGGTGCAGGTCCCACATGGTCGCTCGTCCTCCCGGGGAACCACCCGTCATCGAACCGTGCGGTTCTTCCGAACACTACCCTTCTCGAATCATCGCTGTTCTCGAAGCGTGAGTGCTGGGACTCTCCTCCGAACGGACCACGCCGAACGACGGGGAGAGGACATGAGCACCGACCACGCGATCGCGGTGGACGACCAGCAGCCCACGCTCGAGGAGATGGCCGACGACGCCGTCGCCCTCGTCCGGCGCTGGCTGGAGGCGGCCCGGCACGAGCCGGTCGACGCGTCCGCCCGCCGGCTCGCCGGTGTACTGGCCGATCCGAACGGGCTGGCGTTCACCGTCGGGTTCGTCGACGGCGTGATCCGCCCCGAGGACCCGCGGGCGGCGGCCCGGAACCTGGCGTCGCTGGTGCCGATCGTCCCGCGCTTCCTGCCGTGGCCGCTGCGTGCCGCCGTCCGGACCGGTGCGGTGGTGGGACGGGTGCTGCCCGGCGTGGTGGTCCCGCTCGCGCAGGCGTCGCTGCGCCGGATGGTGCGCCACCTGCTCGTCGACGCCTCCGAGCGCCGGCTCGGCCCGGCGATCGAACGGATCCGCCGCTCCCAGGGCGACGCCCGGCTCAACATCAACCTGCTCGGTGAGGCGATCCTCGGCGACGACGAGGCGGCCCGCCGGGTCGAGGGCACCCGCGCGCTGCTCCTCCGCGACGACGTCGACTACGTGTCGATCAAGGTATCGTCGACCGTGTCGCCGCACGACCCGTGGTCGTTCGACCGGGCGGTCGCCGACGCCGTCGAGGCACTCGCCCCGCTGTACCGGGTGGCCCGCACGGCCCCCGGCGGGCCGAAGTTCCTCAACCTCGACATGGAGGAGTACAAGGACCTCGACCTCACCCTCGCCGTCTTCACCGCCCTGCTCGACCGGCCCGAGTTCCACGACCTGCAGGCCGGGATCGTCCTGCAGGCCTACCTGCCCGACGCCCTGTCGGTGATGATCCGGCTGCAGGAGTGGGCCGCGGCCCGGGTCGCCGGCGGCGGCGCGCCGATCAAGGTCCGGGTGGTCAAGGGCGCCAACCTGCCGATGGAGCAGGTCGACGCGGAGCTGCACGGCTGGCCGCTCGCGACCTGCGGCAGCAAGCAGGAGTCCGACGCCTCGTACAAGGCCGTGCTCGACTACGCGCTGCGGCCCGAGCACACCGCGGCGGTGCGGATCGGCGTCGCCGGGCACAACCTGTTCGACATCGCGCTGGCCTGGCTGCTCGCGCAGCGGCGGGATTGCACGGACGGTGTCGAGATCGAGATGCTGCTCGGCATGGCGACCGCGCAGGCTGCGGCCGTCCGCGCCGACGTCGGTTCGCTGCTGCTCTACACCCCCGTCGTGCACCCGGACGAGTTCGACGTCGCGATCGCCTACCTGATCCGCCGGCTCGAGGAGGGGGCCTCGTCCGAGAACTACATGTCCGCCGCGTTCGACCTCGACGCCGACCCGGGCCTGTTCGAGCGGGAGAAGCAGCGGTTCCTCGCCTCGGTCGCCGCGATGCCGGTCGCACCGCCCGCACCGAACCGGGTGCAGGACCGCACGCGTCCGGCGCCGTCGGGTAGGTGGATCGGCGCGGCACCCTTCGTCAACACCCCGGACACCGACACCGCGGTCGCGGCGAATCGGGGATGGGGCGCGGCGATCCGCTCCCGGATGCGCGACTCCGCGCTCGGTGAGCGGACCGCCGCCGACGGGGTCGTCACCTCCCGCGGCGCGCTCGAGGAGCTCGTGACCGGCACCCGGGCGGCGGGCGAGGCGTGGCGCGCGCTCGGCGCCGACGAGCGGGCCACGATCCTGCACCGGGCCGGGGAGGAGCTCGCCGCCCGGCGCGCCGAGCTGCTGGAGGTCATGGGCTCGGAGTGCGGGAAGCTGCTCGAGCAGGGCGACCCGGAGGTCAGCGAGGCCATCGACTTCGCGCACTACTACGCCGAGGCCGGCCGCAGGCTCGAGACCGTCGAGGGTGCCCGGTTCGAGCCGCCGCGGCTCACCGTGGTGACCCCGCCGTGGAACTTCCCGGTCGCCATCCCGGCCGGGTCCACACTGGCCGCGCTCGCCGCCGGGTCACCGGTGGTGCTCAAACCGGCCGACCCCGCGCACCGCTGCGGTGCCGTGGTGGCCGAGGCGCTGTGGGCGGCCGGGGTCCCGCGCGACGTGCTGCGCTACGTCCGCCTCGACGAGGGCGACCTCGGCCCGGAGCTGATCGCGCACCCGTCGGTCGAGCGGGTGATCCTCACCGGCGCCTACGAGACCGCCGAGCTGTTCCGCTCGCTGCGGCCCGACCTGCCGCTGCTGGCCGAGACCAGCGGAAAGAACGCGATCATCGTGACCCCGGCCGCGGACCTCGACCTCGCCGCCCGCGACGTCGCCCGGTCGGCCTTCGGGCACGCCGGTCAGAAGTGCTCGGCCGCGTCGCTGGTCGTGCTCGTCGGCTCGGTCGCGACCTCGACGCGGTTCCGCCGCCAGCTCGCCGACGCGGTGTCCTCGATGCGGGTCGGTCTGCCCTGGGAGGAGGGAACCCAGGTCGGCCCGCTGATCGGGCCGGCGCAGGGCGGGCTGCTCTCGGCCCTGACCACGCTCGGCCCCGGGGAGCGCTGGATGATCACCCCCGAGCGGCTCGACGAGGACGGGACGCTGTGGCGCCCCGGCGTGCGGGAGGGGGTGCGGCCCGGGTCGGAGTACCACCTCACCGAGTACTTCGGACCGGTGCTCGGGATCATGACCGCGCAGACCCTGGAGGAGGCGGTCGCGCTGGTGAACCGGATCGAGTACGGCCTCACCTCGGGCCTGCACTCGCTGGACCCCGACGAGATCGACACCTGGCTGCGCACCGTCGAGGCGGGCAACCTCTACGTGAACCGGGGCATCACCGGCGCGATCGTGCAGCGCCAGCCCTTCGGCGGGTGGAAGAAGTCCGCCGTCGGCACCGGCGCCAAGGCCGGCGGCCCGAACTACCTGGCCGGGCTCGGTGGGTGGACCGACGCCCCCGTCCCGGCCGGCTCCCCCGGCGACGCGCTCACCGAGCGGGTGCTGCAGGGCGCCCGCGCGGCCGGGATCGGCGCCGACGACCTGGCCTGGCTGACCGGCGCGCTGGGTACCGATGTCACGGCGTGGCGGGACGAGTTCGGCCTCGCCCGGGACGCGACCGGGCTGACCGGCGAGCACAACGTGCTGCGCTACCACCCGATGCCGGTCACCGTCCGCCACGACGGCGGCCGGGCGGTCGAGCTGCTGCGGATCGTCGCGGCCGGAGCACGGGCGTCCGCGCCGGTGACGGTCAGCACCGCCGGCCCGCTGCCCGCCGCGCTGCACGACGCACTGGTCGCGCTCGGGGCCTCGGTCCGCCACGACGACACCGGTGCCTGGCGCGCGCTCGCCCGCCGGCTCGGCGTCGAGGGCGGCCGGCTCCGGCTGGTCGGCGCCCCGGCCGACGAGGTCACCGCCGTCACCGGTGGCTCGCCCGCGCTGGCCGTGTACGACGGCCCGGTCGTCGGCGCGGGCCGGGTCGAGCTGCTGACCTTCCTGCGCGAGCAGGCCGTCTCGGTGACCGCGCACCGGTTCGGGACCCCGCACCCCCACGCCGTACCGGCCGTCGTGCCGGCCCACCACTGACCCCCTGCCGGAACGAGCACAGGAGCTCCCGATGCCGGACCAGACCTTCCAGATCAGTGCACTCGTCGTCTACTTCGCCGTGATGATCGGCATCGGCTGGTACGCCTACCGGCAGACCAGCGACCACGAGGGCTACATGCTGGCCGGGCGGCAGCTCCCACCCGGGACGGCGGCCCTGAGCGCCGGGGCGTCGGACATGTCCGGCTGGCTGATGATGGGTCTGCCCGGGGCGATCTACGCCGCCGGCCTGGTCGAGGCGTGGATCGCCATCGGCCTGACCGCCGGGGCGTACCTCAACTGGCGCTACGTCGCCCCGCGGCTGCGCTCCTACACCGAGGTCGCCCGGAACTCGATCACGATTCCGAGCTTCTTCGAGAATCGCCTGCACGACACCTCGCGCAGCCTGCGGGTCGCCTCGGGGGCCATCGTCCTGGTGTTCTTCACCTTCTACGTCTCGTCCATGCTGGTCGCCGGGGGTGAGTTCTTCGGGCTCGCGTTCGGTGGCTCGTACCTGACCGGCATGCTGATCGTCGCCGTCGTGACCGTGGCCTACACCGTGATCGGCGGCTTCCTCGGGGCGTCGCTGACCGACGTCGTGCAGGGCGTGATGATGATGCTGGCACTGCTGGTCGTGCCGGTCGTCGCCATCGGTGCGATCGGCGGGCCGGGCGAGACCCTCGCGGGGGTCCGCGAGATCGACCCCGCGCGGCTGTCGCTGCTGGGCGGGGAGGCGCTGTCGGCCACGACCCTGCTCGGCGTCGTCTCCGCCGCGGCCTGGGGCCTGGGCTACTTCGGCCAGCCGCACATCATCGTGCGGTTCATGGCCATGCGCGACGCCGCCTCCGCCACCGCGGCGCGCCGGATCGGGATCAGCTGGATGGCCGTCTCCCTGCTCGGGGCGGTCGCCTGCGGGCTCGTCGGCATCGCGTTCTTCCACCGCACCGGGAACACGCTGGACAACCCGGAGCTGGTGGTGCTGGCGATGTCGCAGATCCTGCTGCACCCGCTGGTGGTCGGGTTCGTGTTCGCGGCGGTCCTGGCCGCGATCATGAGCACGGTGTCCAGCCAGCTGATCGTCAGCTCCTCGGCGTTCGTCGAGGACCTGTACAAGGTCTTCGGCCGGGAGACCTCGCCGCGCACTCTGATGCTGCTCGGCCGGGTGTGCGTGGTGGGGGTCGCGGTGATCGCCGGCCTGCTCGCGCTCGACCCCAGCGACACCATCCTCGACCTGGTCGGCTTCGCCTGGGCAGGCTTCGGTGCATCGTTCGGGCCGGCGATCCTGCTGTGCCTGTTCTGGCGCCGGCTCACCAACTGGGGCGCGCTGACCGGGATGGTCGCCGGCGCGGTGACGGTCTTCGCCTGGGACTCCTTCGGTCCCGAGATCGCGGGCACCGAGCTGTACGAGATCATCCCCGGGTTCGCGGTGAATCTGCTGTTCGCCGTCGTCGTGAGCCGGCTGACCTGGACCGCGAACGAGGAGATCGACCGCGAGTTCGACGCGGCGGTCGAGGGCTCCGGGGCCCGGAAGGCCGTCGCCTCCTGAGCGCCGTTCCGAACGGCCGCGCACCCGGGATCACCCCGGGAAGGTGAGGCCGGGGCCCCGCACCTTCCCTACCGTCCCGCCCCGTGAGCTCGTCCACCGTGGTCCCGCGCCGGCCGGCACCCGGGAGCCGTGCGCCCCTCGTGCCACGCACCCTGGTCATCCTTCTCGGCGCGGCGTCCATGGTGATCGTCCTGACCGGGGCACGGGCGGTGGCGTGGCTGATCGGCCCGGCGGCCCTCGCCCTGATCATCGTGATCGCGATCGCGCCGCTCCGCACCCGGTTGCACCGCCTGGGCTGGCCGGGCTGGGCGAGCACGCTGGTGCTCGTCGTGGCCATCTACGCGATCATGATCGGGCTCGCGCTGGGCATCATCGTCTCGATCGCCCAGCTCGCCACCGAGCTGCCGCGCTACACCGGCCAGGCCACCGCGATGCTCCACTCGAGCTCGGCCCGGCTCGCCGAGCTGGGCATCGGTCCGGAACAGATCGCGGCAGCGCGCGAGTCGCTGGACCCCGGCAAGGTGGCCGCACTGCTGGGCTCCCTGCTCAGCAGCGTGGCGGGGCTGGCCTCCAACCTGGTCTTCCTCCTGGCCCTGCTGCTGTTCCTGGCGCTCGAGGCCTCCGGGGCCGGCGAACGCCTCGCGTCGATCGCCGTCGACCGGGAACCCGTCGCCGACGCCCTGCAGCGGTTCGCGCACGGGTCCCGGCAGTACCTGATCGTGACCACGGTCTTCGGACTGATCGTCGCGGTGCTCGACACGATCGCGCTGGCCCTGCTGGGCGTCCCGCTCGCCGTCACCTGGGGCCTGCTGGCCTTCATCACCAACTACATCCCCAACGTCGGCTTCGTCATCGGCGTCGTGCCGCCCGCGCTGCTGGCGCTGTTCGTCGGCGGGCCGGGGCTGGCGGTCACCGTGATCGTCGTCTACATGGTGCTGAACTTCGTCGTGCAGTCACTGATCCAGCCGCGTTTCATCGGGGACGCGGTGGGCCTCTCGGTCACCGTGACGTTCGTGTCCCTGATGTTCTGGGCCTGGCTCCTCGGTGCGCTCGGCGCGATCCTCGCCGTCCCGCTGACGCTGTTCTGCAAGGCCGTGCTGGTCGACATCGACCCGCGGGTCGGCTGGGCCGACGCGCTGCTGCGCTCGACCCCGGGCGCCACCGAGCCCGATCACGAGCCCGCCGAGCCCGATCAGCGAACCGTCGCGCCGCGCGACCGGACGAGCTCGGAGCTGACGACCGCGGACCCGACCAGCAGCAGCCCGAGCACCAGCAGCCAGGAGAGCACCGCCACCGCGACCCCCACCGTGCCGTAGCGCGCGGCGTCGCGGCCCACGGCCACCGGGAGGTAGAGCCCCGAGGCCATATTCACGACCTGGCCGGTGCCGGTGAGGGCCGCGCCGGGCAGCAGCGTCCACCATCCGATGCGGCCGCCGAGCAGCAGGAACAGGATCGGCCACCACAGCAGCACCGCCGCCACCGCCCGCACGAGCAGCCCGGCCCAGGAGTCGTTCAGGATCCCGGCGAACACCGGCCCGAGGCAGGCGAGCAGGGTGAACTCACCGACCAGGGCGACCGCGGCGAGCAGGCCGTACACGTACCCGCGTCCCCCGCGGGGCGGCAGCTCCCAGGACGCCTGGTACACCCGCTGCAGGGTCCGGGTGAAGCCCAGGACCGACAGCACCAGCAGGACCATCCCGAGCACGGTCAGCGGCTGCACCCCCGGCGGCTGCGTGTACAGCTCGGACAGCGCCGCCCCCGCCTGCCCGGAGGGGTCCAGACCGGACACGAGCCCGCGGGTGGCCGCACCGTCCGACGGGTCGAGCGCGGCCACGGTCATGACGAGCGGGGCGAGTGCGACGAACGCCTGCGCCGACAACGCGAGGGCACGGTCGTACCCGCCGATCGCGGTCATCCGCCGGAACACGCGCAGCGGGACCGCGTCGCCGTGGCGCAGCAGCACGCGGTCGTAGCGGTCGCGCAGGGACACCCGCGACGCCTACCCGCCCGTGGGGTCCGCGGCGATCCGGCCGTCGTCGATCGCCGCCACCAGGTCGCGGTGGTCACGCTCGTTGCGGTCGGCGTAGACCCGGGCGAACTCCGCCACCGCCCGGTCGAAGACGGGGCCGGAACCGAGGTAGGCGGCGATGGCGATGCGGTCACCGGAACGCGCGTGCGCCTTGGCCAGGGTCCAGCCGCACAGCTCGCCGTAGACCTGCAGCTCCCGCGGGCCCATCGACCCGATGTCCGCGGAACCCTTCCAGTCCCGCAGCTGCCGCAGGTGGAAGTCGCGGTCGCGACCGTCGAAGCCCTCCGCCCGCACCCAGCTGAGGAAGATGTCGCCGACGGTCTGGACGAGCCGCTGCCCGACGACGATGCGCTCACCGTTGTTGCCGAACCCGCTCGGCCCGAGGAACCGTTCCAGGACCGACGGGCCGGCCTCCTTCGCCTGCAGGAACAGCGCGTCGTCGGGGTCGTCCCCGAGCAGCAGGACCATGTACGTGCGGGTGCCGACGCTGCCGACACCGACGACCTTGCGGGCGACGTCGACCAGCCGGTACCGGTCGAGCAGGACCCGCCGATCCGGCTCCAGGTTCGCCCGGTAGCGATCGAGGACCCGCTGCAGGCCCTGTGCCACGTCGGCACCGTCCACGACCAGGTCACGGACCGGGGTGATCAGCGGCGGGGCCGCGGCGATGCACGGCCGGCCGTCGCGGACGCCGGCGAACCGTCCGAGCGATCCCAGGTGGTCGCGGGTGTAGGCCTTGGCGATGGTGCCGCGCAGCTTCGCGCGCCGGGCCCCGGAGAGGCGGGGTGCCAGCCCGGCCTGCAGCGTGGCGACGTCGCCCAGGGCGTACCAGACCTCCAGCGCGGGGCGTCGGGCGAAGTCGCGCATCGCGTGCCGGTACGCCGCCACCGCGGCGACGACGATGTCCCGGCGCCGCCCCGCCCCGACGTCGTTGTCGCGCCCGGCGACCTCCAGGCTCGCCGCGAGCCGCTTCACGTCCCACTCCCAGGGCCCGGGGGCGGTCTCGTCGAAGTCGTTGATGTCGAAGATCAGGCGCCGCTCGGGGGAGCCGAACATCCCGAAGTTGCCCAGGTGGGCGTCCCCGCACAGCTGGGCGGTCAGCCCGGTCCGGGGCGTGCCGGCGAGGTCGCTCGCCATCGGGAGCGCCGCACCCCGGAAGTAGCTGAACGCCGAGGCGGCCATCCGGCCGTAGCGGAGCGGAACCAGTTCCGGCACCCGCTCGGCGTCCTGTCCGGCCAGCAGGGTCAGCGGATCCGGGCACGCGGGATCCCGGACGAACTCCGCGTGGCTGCCCCGGGGCGTCCCGCGACGCGCCGCCTTCCCGTACGCCGCGCGCTGCTCCCGCGTCGGTGACGGGACCTCGCCGATCGCACGGGCGTCCCTGCCTCGTGCGGCGTCTACCGCCATCGGTGCACCTCCGGTCCGCCGCGCTCAGTCCAGGTACGGGTCGGGTGCCCCGGACAGCGCCGCCGCGACCCACTGGCCCGCGCCGGGCTCGACCGGGAGCGTCGCGACGTCCGCCGGGTCGAACCAGGCCGCGGCGACGGTCTCGTGCCGGTCCGGTCGCGGCTCCCCGCGCACGTGCCAGGCGTGCAGGCACACCACGAACTGCTGGCGGACCTCCTCGCCGGTCGCGCTGACCACCACGAGCTCCGGGTCGGTGAACAACCCGACGACCCCGGTGACCCGCACCAGTACCCCCGCCTCCTCCACGGTCTCCCGGACCGCCGCGGTGAGCAGGCTCTCCCCGACGTCGACCCGGCCGCCGGGCAGCTCCCACATCCCGCTGTCCACCCGGCGCACGAGCAGCAGCCGGCTCCGGTCGTCCCGCGCGGCGACGAACACCGACGGGGTCACGACGGTCGCGGGCGGGGCCGAGCGGTCGTGGAAGTGCACCCGCCGGACGGGCATCGGGATCGTTCCGCTCATCCTGCACCCCCGTCTCCCGCACCCCGGAGAGCAGGATCGGCCACCCGGTCGCCCCGGCACATCCCCTGGACGGGGTGACCCGGTGCGGAGTCATCCGGGCCGGGTGACGCGACGGGGCACGGGACGGGCCACGGTCGAGGTGCCCGGCCGGAGGAGTGCCCGTGTCGAGGAAGTGCCCGTTGCGAGGAAGTGCCCCGTAGGAGTGATTGCCATGCCGGATCCCGCGGTGCCGGCCCCACCGTCCGTTCCACGGCGCGTCGCCGCCGCCGTCGCGCTGCTCGCACTCCTCACCGCGCTCGCCGTCGTCCTCACCGCGGTGCTGCGCGACCCCCTCCGGGCGCTGCTGCTGCCGGTGCTCCTCCTCGCGTGCGTGACCGCCGCCTGGACGGCACTGGTGAACGTGGACGGCCGACGCATCGTCGCGGCCCTGGTCGCGCTCGTCGCGTTCGTGGCGCTCGCGGCGCTGCTGCTCGCCGGGCCGCTGCTGCGGACGGCGCTCGTCGTGGTGCTCGTCGTGATCGCGGTCGGGGCGGCCCAGCTCGCGGTCGCCCGGGATCTCGTCCACGGGCCGGGGGAGCGGCGGCCGGTCGGCGCGGCCCGCCACGGCGTGCTGTTCCTGAACCCGTGGTCCGGAGGCGGAGCGGTGGCCCGGTCGGGTCTGGTCCAGCGGACCCGGGAGCTGGGCGTCGACCCGGTCCTGCTGGGTGAGGGCGAGGACCTGCGGGAGCTCGCCGAACGCGCGGTCGCGCGGGGCGCGGACGTGATCGGGATGGCCGGTGGCGACGGGTCCCAGGCGGTGGTCGCCGACGTCGCCCGGCGGCACGACGTCGCGTTCGTCTGCGTCCCCGCGGGCACCCGCAACCACTTCGCACTCGACCTCGGGCTCGACCGGGCCGACCTGCGCGCTGGAGGCGTTCGGCACCGCCGTCGAGCGACGGGTCGACCTGGCCACGGTCGGTGACCGGGTCTTCGTCAACAACGCCTCGCTGGGCGTGTACGCCACCGTCGTCCGGTCGGAGGACTACCGCGCGACGAAGCTCGCGACGACGGCGCGGCTGCTGCCGGACCTGCTGGGGCCGGACGCGGCGCCGTTCGACCTGCGGTTCCGCTCGTCCGACGGGCAGAGTGCCCGCACCGCGGATCTCCTGCTGGTCTCCAACGGTCCGTACCGTCTCGGCCATCTCGGTGGGTTCGGCACCCGGGAGCGGATGGACACCGGGTTGCTCGGTGTCGTGACGGTGACGGTGGACCGCGCGTGGGACGTGACCGCGCTGCTCGCCGCGGAGGCCGGTGGGCACCTCGAGCGGTTCCACGGCTACCGGGAGTGGACGACCCCCGCGTTCCGGGTCGACTCCGGGGTGGCCGCGATCGACCTCGGGATCGACGGGGAGTCGGTGCAGCTGGCCCCTCCGCTGGAGTTCCGCTCCCTGCCGGGTGCGCTGCGCGTGCGGGTCCCGGTGGAGGCTCCGGGCGCACCCCCCGCCGCGGTCGCCCCCGCCGGGCTGTCCGCGGCCGTCACCGCGCTGTTCCGGGTGCTCGCGGGCCGGTCGGCCCGGCCGCCGGCCCCCGGCGGGTGATCCGGCGGCGCCGCGGTCAGTGCAGCGACAGCTTCAGCACGATGATGACCACCCCGAGCCCGGCGCTGAGTGCGCCCCACCCGACCGCCGCGGCCGGTGGGGCCCCCGCCCGCCGCGCGGCGAGGTGCCCCAGGCCGCCGAGCAGCACCGTGGCGACGACGAGCGCGATGAGCACCCCGGTGCGCAGGTCGTCGGTGACGCTCTCGACCAGCACCAGCACCACGAGCGGGGTGGAGGCCGCCTGCACCATGGGCCAGCCGTGCCGGAGCACCTCCGCCACCGCGTCGAGCCGGTGCGTGCCGTCGACCACCACGCTCAGCACGCGGGCGTACCGCTCGGCCACCCAGTACACGAGCACCGTCACGACGACCGTGACCACGACCTCGCCCAGCGTGCCGTGCAGGCTGGCGGCGGTCAGGGCGGCGGCCCCGACGACGGTCCCGTGGATCGCGTGGGCGAGTTCGCGGGCGTCCGACCACTCCCGATGACCCCAGTGCAGCAGGCGGGTCAGCCGGGTGGGACGCCGGCGCCTGCCGCGCGCCGGGGACTCGGTCACGGCGCCGTCCCCATTGCCGCTCGTGCCATGCCGGCACCATGCTCCACCGTCCCGGTGCCGGCTCCACCCGCGCGGGGTGAGCCGTCACTCCCGCAGCGGCTGTGCCGAGACGACGACCAGCCCGTGCACCCGGAACCGCGCCATGATCCCGTGCAGGTGCGACTCGTCGACGACCTCGCCACGCAGGACGAGACCGGCGGGCACCTCTTCGATGTCCAGGTCCGCGAACGACTCGCGGCCCTGTTCCGCGAGGTACCCCTCGACCTGGAACTCGTACGGTCTCACCGCCATGACACCTCCGTCGGGGATCCGCACGGATGGTCGCGCTCCTGCCGGTGGCCCGGCATCGCCCGCACGGGACGAGGCGGGCTCACCCCGGGCCGACGCACACTCGCCGCGGGTGGCGGCGGCCGGGCGATCGGGAACGGATCCGTCCACCGGGGCCGGAGGGGAGATGGCGACCATCGCGCTGTCCAGGACCACACCGCCCGCGCTGCCGCGGGACCTCGTCCCCCGCCCGGCGTTGCGCCGGGTGCTCGACGAGGGTGCGGACCGGGCGCTGACCCTCGTGTGCGCGCCGCCCGGTTTCGGGAAGTCGCTGCTGCTCGCGGAATGGGTGCGGCGGTGCCCGCAGGCCCCGGCGGTGTGGGCGTCCCTCGACGAGGAGGACGACGATCCGCGGCAGTTCCGGAGCGTGCTGCTCGAGGCGCTGCGCGACAACCCGGCCGTGCCGGCGTCGAGCGGGCTGCAGCGGCTGCTCGTGTCCCGCACGGGCCTCGACCGGGACCTCCTCGACGAGCTGTGCGCCGCCCTCGGCGAGCTGCCACGGCCGCTGCGGCTGATCCTCGACGACGTCCACCACCTCCGGAGCGCACCCGTCGTCGAGGACCTCCGCACGCTCGTCCGCGGGTCCGGACCGGCCCTGCAGCTCGTGGTCGCGAGCCGGCTCGACCCGCCGCTGCCGCTGTCCCGGCTGCGGCTCGACGACGAGCTGTGCGAGCTGCGTGCCGGACAGCTGCGGTTCTCGGAGGCGGAGACCGCGCTGCTGTTCGAGCGGGGCGGCGTCCGGCTCGGTCCGGATCACCGCGGGGTCCTGCAGGACCGGACCGGCGGCTGGCCCGCCGGGCTGCGCCTGGCCCAGCGTTCGCTGCACGGTCATCCCGACCCCGACCGGTTCGTCACCGCGTTCTCCGGCGACGAGTGCTCCGTCTCCGACTACCTGATCGGGGAGGTCCTCGCCGGCATCGGCCACGTGGCGCGGGAGGTGCTGCGCCGGACGAGCATCGCCGATCCCGTGCCGGCCGCGCTGGCCGTGGAGCTCTGTGAGCGGGAGGACGCCGCCGACATCCTCGACACACTGGTACGCGACCTCGGCCTCCTCACGACGACCGGTGCCGGCCGGTGTGACTACCGGGTCCAGGAGCTCCTCCGCTCCCACCTGCTCGCCGACCTCGGGCGGGGCGGCGACGAGTGCGTCGCGGCGCTCCACCGGCGCGCCGCACACTGGTGGGACCGGCAGGGACACCCGGTACAGGCCCTGCGGCACGCCTCCCGGTCCGCCGACCGGACGGTGCTCACCGACCTGCTGCACCGCCGGGCGGGCGTGCTCGTGGCGCGCGGGGAGCACGCCGCGGTGCAGGGCGCCGCAGCGGCCCTCGCCGCCTCCCCGCCGGCCACCGCCTGGCAGGCCACGGCGGCCGCCTGGGGAGCGCTCGAGCGGGGCGACCGCCGTGCCGTCACCGCACAGGCACGACGGGCACGGGGCGCCGGGGCGCCGCCCGACCCCACCAGGGACGCGCTGCTGCGCACGGTCGAGCGGTTCGCCGGGCTCCGCACCTGCGCACCGGAGCCCGCCCCCGCGCCCCGGGACCCGGCGCTGGGCGCACTCGTCCTCGCCGGCCGGGGGACCACGCGCGGCCTGCTCGCCGCGGGCCGGCAGGACCTGGGGTCGGCCCTCGCCCGAGCCCACCGGCTCGACCTGCCCCTGCTCGAGGTGCACTGCCGGTGCGTACTCGGCGTGTCGGCCTGGGCGGACGGCGATCTCCGGGCGGCCGCGGACGCCGCCGGTGCGGCGACGGCCGCGGTGCGCGACGGTGGGTGGGCGGGTACGGGCTGGGCGGCGTGTGCGCACGCGCTGACCGGCCTGGTCGCGCTCGAGCGGGGCGAGGCCCACGCCGCCTCGGAGACCGCCGAGGCGGGGCTGCGCACCGCGCCCGCCGGGCTCGACCCGGTCCTCGACTTCGCCCTGCGCGCGGTGCACGGGGGCGCGCTGTTCGACCGCGGGGAGAAGGCCGCCGGCCTGCTCGAGCTGCGGCAGGCGCACGCCGCCGTGGCCGGGACGGTCGTCCCCGCGGTGCTCGCCGCAGCGGTCGCCCTGATCGAGCACCGGATCGCGCTCGGGCTCGGTCATGCCTCGGCGGCCGCGGGTGCGGCGGACCGGCTCACCGGCCGGCCGGGTACCCGGGCCGAACGGATCCTGATGCAGGCGCGGACCGAGTCGGCGGCCGGGGCGTTCGCCCGGGCCCGCACGACCCTCGCCCCGCTGCTGCACCCGTCGGCGGGTCCGGCACGACCGGCCACGGTGGTGGAGGCCTGGTTGGTCGCGTCCGAGGTCGCCCTCGCGTCCGATGACCGGCTCGCCGCCCGCCAGGCGCTGCGGGCGGCGCTGGACCGGGCCCGCCCCGTCGACGTGGTGCGCCCGTTCCTGCTCGCCCGGGCCGGGGTGCGGGCCCTGCTCGTCGACGAGCTCGTCGACACCGACGACCGCGGTCGCTTCGCGGCCCGCCTGCTCGGCCCGCGGCCCGCGGTGCTCCCCGCAGCCGTGTCGCTCACGCCACGCGAGCACGAGGTCCTGACCCGGTTGCCCTCCCTGCTGAACCTCGCCGAGATCGCCGACGACCTCGTGGTCTCGGTCAACACCGTCAAGAGCCACGTCCGGTCGATCTACGACAAGCTCGGCGCCGGGACCCGGCGCACCGCCGTGCTGGCCGCGCACGAGCGCGGGCTGCTCGGCTGACCGGCCGCCCAGGACAAGGACAAGGACAAGAACACGGACACGGTCCGGGTCGAACGGCCGATGCACGAGGCAACGGTGGCTCGGTAGATTCCCGCTCCGCTACCGAGGTGGTGGAGCCGGATGGACGCGACGCGGCGGGACCCGACGGTGACGGGCGTCGGGGTGGGGCCGGACCACCCGTCCGGGGTGAGGTCCGTCCTCGCCGGGCGGCACGGGCCGGCGGGCCCCGCGGTACCGATGGCGAACCACGTGGTGCCGCGCCCTCGTGTGTTCGACCTGCTCGACGGGTGTGCCCGGTGCCCGGTGACGCTGGTCGCCGCCCCCGCGGGCTGGGGCAAGACGCTGCTCGCGGCCTCCTGGACCGCGGCGGGCGGAGGTGGCTGGTCCCCGGCGTGGGTGCGGTCGGCTCCCGGCGGCGACGCCGGTTTCTGGCCCGCCGTGGCCGGCGCGCTCGCGGCGGTGTCCGGCCCGGAGGCGGCTACGCACCTGCGCCGGCTCGCGGTGGACGGCGACGCCGTCGACGATCCGCCCGGCGCGATCGCGGCCGCGCTCGCCCGCGCCGGCCGGCCGGTCCTCCTCGTGCTCGACGACCTGCACGAGGTGACCTCGCCCGCGGTGCACGCCGGGCTGATCCGCCTCGTCGAACGCCCGCCCCCGCAGCTGTCGCTGCTCGTCCTGACCCGCCGGGATCCGCCGTGGCCGATCGCCCGGCTGCGGCTCGCGGGTCTGCTCACCGAGGTGCACGCGCCGGACCTCGCCTTCCGGGTCGACGAGGCGGCCGAGCTCCTCGCCCTGCTGCGCGTCGACCTCGACGACTCCCGCATCGCCCGGCTGGTCGAACGGACCGAGGGGTGGCCGGCGGCGCTGCGCCTGGTCGCCCTGCACCTGCAGGGACAACCGGATGCCGGGGCCGCCGTCGCGGCGTTCTCCGGCGCCGACCACAGCGTGGCCCGGTATCTGGACACCGAGGTACTCGGGTCGCTGCCCCCCGGGCCGATCCGGTTCCTGGAGCGGATCAGCGGCCTCGACCACGTGTGCGCCGACCTCGCCGACGCGCTGACCGGGCGGCGGGACGGTGCGGCGCTCCTCGCCGAGCTCGCGGCGGCACATCTGGTCGTCCCCGTCACCGACCGGCCCGGACGGTGGTACCGCCCGCACCGGCTCGTCGCCGACCTGCTCCGGGCCCGGCCGGTGCCGCGTCGCGCACGCCGGGATCTGTGGCGCCGGGCCACCGAGTGGTTGCAGCGCAACGACATGCCCGTCGAGGCACTCTGGTCGGCCGTACACGGCGAGCTGTGGTCGCTGGCCGCGGTCCTGGTGGGCCGCCAGCTCCTCACGCTGACCTCCGACGGGCGGGCACAGGAGCTGGAGCGGGCGCTGGAACAGGTACCCCGCACCACCCTCGTCGCCCACCCCGAGCTCGTGTGCGGGCTCGCGGCGGCGCGCCTGGTGCGCGGGGACGGGACCGAGGTCGCCGAGCTCGTCGCGTACGGCCGCACGCGGCTGCGGTTCCTGTCCGCGCAGCGCGCCGCGCGGGCGCAGGTCCTGCTCGACCTGGTCGCCGGGGCCCTGGCCCGGATGACGGGGAACTGGGACGAGGTCGTCGCGCTCTACCGGTCGGCGCCGACCGACCCCGTCACGCTGGCCGGTCTCGGCCTCGCCCGCGCCGAGCTGGTGCCGGCGCTGGTGAAGAACTTCCTGGGCGTCGCGGCGTTGCTCTCGGCCGACCTGGTGACGGCCGAGCGCGACCTCGGCGCGGCCGCATCGGCCGGGGTGCCCCGCCCCGGCTCACAGCTCAATGCGGCGGCCCATCTGAGCCTCGTGCACTGCGCCCGGGGCGAGCTCGGCCCGGCTCAGCGCGCGGCGATGGACGTCGTCCGGTGGGCGGAGGACGCCGGGCTCGCACGCACCGGTCAGGTCGTGGCCGCCCACCTCGCGATGGCGCACGTCGCGCTGGACCGGATGCATCCGGAGGAGTTGGACACCTGGCTCGGTCGCGCGGCAGCGGCCGAGGCCGTCGGCACGGAGGTCCACCTCCGGGTCGAGGCCGTCCTCCTCCTCACCGCGCGGCGCGCGGCGGCGGGGGACCGGGAGCAGGCGCTGACCGCCCTCCGGGTCGGTGCGACGGAGCTCGACCTCGCCACGCTGCCCCGGACGCTGCAGGAACGGTGGTCGCTCGCCGAGGCCGGGCTCCTCGCCGGTTCGGGCGTTCCACAGCAGGCCCGCGCGATCCTCGACCGGCTGGGGCGGCCGGCGACCGCGGCCGCACGGCTCGCCACGGCACGCCTGTGGCTGCAGCTGGGTGACCTGCCGTCGGCGCTGGCCGTCCGGGCCGGGGTGGAGCCCGAACGGCACCCGCGCGGCACCGTCGACGCGGCGCTGCTGGACACGGCACTCGCGACCGCGTCCGAGGACGAGGAGACCGCGCTGGACCGGCTCGAGGACGCGCTCGCCGCGGCCGCGCCGTGGTACCTGCGTGGTCCGTTCCGCAGCGAGGTGCTCGACCTGCGGCCGCTGCTCGAACGCCGGTTGGAGCAGGGGACGGTCGCCCCGGTGTTCACCGTCGACCTGCTGGCACGGCTGTCCGGGACACCGGTCCCCCTCACCGGTCCGTCGGTGCTCACCGAGCCGTTGACCGGGCGGGAGCGCACCGTCCTGCGCTACCTGGCCAGCACCCTGTCGAACGCGGAGATCGCAGCGGAGCTCGTCGTGTCGGTCAACACCGTGAAGACCCACCAACGGGCCGTGTACCGCAAGTTCGGCGTGACCAACCGGCGCGACGCGGTGGAGCGGGGCCGGCGGCTGGACCTGTTCTGAACGGGCCGGGCACCGGGCCGCGGCCGGGCTCATCCCGCCAGGAGGACGCCGCCTCACCCGGGCGGCGTGATCCTCGACCACGGAGGGGGCATGATGCGGATCCCGCCAGGCAAGATCACGGTGCCGTCACCGCCCGCGGGGGCGGTGTCCCGCCCCGACCTGTGCTGCGGCGGTTGGACCGGGCGGGCGCGGGCCGGCTCGTCGTCGTGACGGCGCCACCCGGCTACGGCAAGACGACACTGTTGGCCGACTGGCTGCGCAGCCCGGACGGCCGGCCGTCGGCCTGGGTCGGCGTCGAGGCCGGCGACGACGCCCCGCGGCTGCGGGCCGCCCTCCTCGCCGCGCTGCGGGCGGTCCCCGGCCTCCCGCCCGCCGGCCCGCTGCAGGCGGTCGGGGCCGGCGGCGGCGCGGGTCCGCCGGAGCGCGGCCCGATCGGGGAACTGGTCGCGGCCCTCGACGCGACGCATCCGGGCATCCGGCTGGTGCTCGACGACGTCGACGAGCTGACCGACCCCGAGGCGCTGCGCGATCTGTCCCGGCTCGTCCGCGGTCGCCCGGCGGGCCTGCGCCTGGTGCTGTCCGGCCGGACGGACCCGCCGCTGCCGCTGGCCCGGATGCGTCTGGAGGGCCGGCTGCACGAGCTGCGCGCGGAGGATCTGCGTCTCGACCTCGACGGGGCGGCCGCGCTGCTGGGTGCGGCCGGGACCGCCCTCACGCCGGCGCAGGTGGCGACCCTGCACGCCCGGACCGGTGGCTGGGCGGCCGGTCTCCGGCTGGCCGCCCGCGCGCTGCGGGGTCGCGACGACCCGGCGGCGTTCGTCGCGCAGTTCTCCGGCAGCGAGGGCGCGGTGGCCGACTACCTCACCGACGAGGTGCTGGCGGTGCTGCCGGAAGAGACCCGGCGGCTGCTCCTGTCCTGCGCCGTCTGCCCGCAGCTCCCGGCCGGGCTGGCCACCGCGCTGAGCGGGCGGGCCGACGCCGAACGGGTGCTCGCCGATCTCACCCGGGTCACCGCGCTCGTCGAGCGTGTCGAGCCGCGCACCTACCGCGTCCACACCCTGCTGCGGACCTGTCTCGCCGCCGAGCTGGAGCGGCACTTCCCCACGCTGCGCAGGAGGTCCGATGCCACCGCCGCCCGCTGGTGGCTCACCGCCGGCGAGCCCGAGCACGCGCTGCGGCACGCCGAACGCAGCGGCGACGCCGGCCTGGTCCTCGAGATCCTGCGGGCGGGCGGGGACCGGCTCGTCGCGACCGGGCGGCTGTCGGTCGTGCGACGCGCCCTCGCCGCCTGCGACCCCGCGACCGGCGATCCCACCGCCGGCACCGTCGGCACCGTCGGCACCGCCGGCCGGGCCGCACCGGGTGCGGCCCCGGTCCCCGGTCCGGGAGGACCCGGGGGCCGGCATGTCCGTGTCCCGCCGGAGCGGGAGGCGCTGCAGCGGTTGAGCTCGATCGCCGCGCTGGTGCGGGCGGAGACGGCCGTCCCCGGCGACGGCGTCGCGGCACGCCTGGCCGAACTGGCGATGTTCGCGCGCGAGCACGGCTTCCCGTACGTCGAGGGGCAGGCGCTGTCCCTGCTCGCGGGCGTCGAGGCGATGCGGGGCGAGTACCGCTCGATGAGCGTCACGGCCGCGGCCGCCGTCGCTGCGGCCGCAACGGTCGACGACGACGCGGCGGCCCGGTCGCCCCGGGCGGCGGGCCTGCTCGCCTACGGTGACCTGCTGGCGGGCGACCCCGGCTCGGCCTCGGCGCGTGCCCGGGAGGTGCCGGCGGCGCCGGGGTGGCCCGCACCGGCGGACGACCCCGTCGCCCGGGTGGTCCGCCGGGTGGCGGACGCGGACCTGGCCGGACCCACCGGCCGCCGCGGTCCGGGTCGACCGGCCGAGGTCGGCGACGCCGCGCTCCCGGTCGCGTTGCTGGCCGCACTGGCGCTGCTCGAGCATCCCGTGGACCTGGCGCAGGGCGGGCCGCGGCAGGCCGCGGAGACCGCCGCCCGGCTCGGGCGACGGGCGGGGGACGTCGGTGAGCTGCGGCTGATGGACGCGTGGGTGCACCTCCACGCCGGCCGGCCGGATGCGGCCCGCACCGCGGTGGACCCGCTGACCGACGGCTCGGTCGCGACGCTCGTCCCGTACACACTGCTCGAGGCGCATCTCGTCCGGACCGAGGCCGCGCTCCGCGGCGGGGACCCGGTCACGGCCCGGACGGAGCTCGACGCGGCACTCGCCCGGGGCGCCGCACTCCGGATCCTCCGGCCGTTCCTGCGCACCGGCGCCCTGACCAGGGAACTGCTCGGGACCGGGCCGACGGCCGGGACGGACGCGGAGTTCGCCGGGCGGCTCGCGGCGGCGCTGCCGGGCGGCCGCGCGGTGAGCGAACGCGAACTCGTCGTCCTCGTGCTCCTCCCGTCGCTGCTGACCACCCGGGAGATCGCCGCGGAGCTCACGGTGTCGGTCAACACGGTGAAGAGCCACATCCGCTCGATCTACGTGAAGCTCGGCGTCGCGACCCGGCGCGACGCCATCCGCCGCGCCCACGAGCTCGGCCTGCTCGCCGGCGGCGCCTTCACCCCGACGAGGTGACACGCTCCGGCCCGCGGCACGGGACGGTGTCCGGTACACGCCGGCCGAGGACGGGCGTGCTCACCGGGAGGAGGCCCGCCGTGGCCGAGCGACGCTACGAGTTCCGGATCGCCGGACGGCTCTCGGCACGGACCCGGGGTGCCTTCCGTGGGATGGAGGTCCGAGAGGTGCCCGCCGAGACGGTGATCTCGGGAGCGGTCACCGAGGAGGACGGCGTGCACGAGGTGCTGACGCTGATCCAGTCGCTGGGCCTCGAGATCGTCTCGGTCCGCCGGACCCCGGTGACCTGAGCGCAGCCCGGTCCCGCCCCGGCAGGCCCGGTCACGACGGCGGGGCCGCCGTGACGGTGCCGGGTGCGGTGCCCAGCACCGTGCGCTTGAGCTGCTCGAACTCCTCGAGCGTGATGGCGCCGGACGAGAGCAGCCGCTCCGCCTTCGCGATCTGGTCCGCCGGCCGGTCCCCGTCGCCTGCGATGCGCCGGACGTCCTGCTCGAACCGCTCCCGGCCGGCCGCGGCGTCCTCGTTGCGCCGCCGGGCCATGGCCCGGCCCTGCGCGATCAGATAGGCGAAGACGCCAAGGAACGGCAGGACGATCATGAGCAGCAGCCAGCCGGTCTTCCCCCACCCGGAGACGTCGTCCCGGCGGAAGACGTCACCGATGACGACGAAGAGCAGCCAGAACCACAGGACGAACCCGAAGATCACCAGCATGGTCCAGAAGAACTCGAGCACGGGCATCGTGATCACCTCGGTGGTCGGCGGTGGATGGATCGGGGTCACCGACCCTGCCCCGCCGAACAGCGCCGGACCTCACCCGCGCAGGAGGAACCGGGCCGGAATCGCCTTCCGTGGGTGGTCCGCGGGACGGGTCCCGTTCGTGAGAGTCGGTGCTCCCCGGACCGGAGGGACGGTGAACGAGGGATGGGGCACCGACCCACACCACGGCAGGTGGCCGTCAGCCTGCTCCGCACGGCGTTCACCGTCGTGTCGATGGTGGCCGTGTACTACCTCGCCCCGCTCGGCCCGGTCGGCCAGATGCGGATCGGCCTGTGGCTGCTGGTCGCACTCGCCGGTCTGGGGGCGGCGCTCACCTGGCAGATCCACGCGGTGACCGTCTCGACGACGCCCCGGCTGCGGGCCACCGAGACGATCGCCGTCGGGCTGCCGCTGCTGCTGTTGCTCTTCGCGGAGGTCTACCTGCTCCTCTCCTACGACGCGCCCGCCAGTTTCACCCAGCCGCTCAACCGGACGGGCGCGCTCTACTTCACGATGACGGTGTTCGCCACGGTCGGCTTCGGCGACATCGCGCCGCTGACCGACCAGGCCCGGGTCATCACGATGACCCAGATGCTGGCGGGGCTGATCGCGGTCGGCCTGGTGGCCCGGGCGCTGGTCTCCGCCGTACAGCGGGCCGTCGCCCGCGAGTCGGACGCCCGCGAACCGGACCACGGCGGGGACGAGCAGCCGCGGACGTAGCGGGCACTGCAGGGACCGCTACTTCCGCCGGGTGGCGAGCACCCCGATGACGACGCCGAGCACCAGCACGATGAGCAGCACGAACCACAGCGCCGCGGTCACGGTGAGCGTGAAGAACGCGATCTGCACCGCGTCCCGGTTCTGCAGGATGAAGATCAGCGTGAGCACCGCGACGGCGAGCGCGACGATCTGCTTCGTGCTCACCGTGCGCCGGGCGGGCCCGGCCGGTGCGCTGCTCATCAGGCGTCGCGCCGGTACGTGGCCAGCGCCCAGATCACCGCGACGTCCAGGGCGATGATCAGCAGTGACCAGATCGGGTAGTGCGGGATGAACAGGAAGTTCGCGATCAGGCTCAGGCCGGCCAGCACGATGCCGACCCCCCGCGCCCAGGTCTGGCCGCGGGCGACGCCGAAGCCCGCGAGCAGGAGCAGGACACCCATGAGCAGGTGGACCCAGCCCCAGGCCGTGAGGTCGAACGAGTAGACGTACTCCGGGGTGGCGACGTAGACGGTGTCCCGGAACAGCGCGGCGAGTCCGGCGAGCAGGTGCCATACACCGCCCACCACCATGAGGACTGCTGCGAAGAGGCTGAGGCCGCCTGCCCACGGGGACACGCGCTCCGTGCTCTCGACGGGCCGGGGCGGGATCGTCGTACTCATGTGGTCCTCCTTGACCGTGGGTGGAGAGGCGCCGATCGTCGCGGTGCGTGCCGGGAGCGGCGTCGCCCGGAAGGGGTGAAGCCGGTTCCCGGCACGCGGCCGACGGGGTGTCAGGCCTTGATCTCGACCTCTTCGAACGCCTCGCGCAGCTTCGCCTCCTGCTCGGCCGACAGGTTCGTCGAGATGAGCTCGGCACGGGTGCCGCGGAACTGCTCCAGCACCCGGTCGGTGACCGCGTCGGTGGTCATCGCGAACAGCGCGGAGGTGCCCGGGGTGACCTCGTCACGCACCCGGCGGATGAAGCCGTCGTCGATGCCGACGTCGGCCAGCGAACCGCTCAGCGCGCCCATGGCGGCACCGACGGCCAGGCCGAGCAGCGGCACGAAGAAGATCAGGCCGAACAGCAGGCCCCAGAAGCTCCCGCCGAGCGCCCCGGTTCCGACGAGCCGGTGCAGCTGCTCGGTCCGTGGCTTCGACCGTCCCTCGGGCCAGGTCACGACCGCCGCGTCGACGACGTTGATCAGTTCTTCCTTCTGCAGGCGTTCGATGGTGGTCAGGGCGTCCCGCGCACCCTCGGCCGTGTCGAACCGCCATACCGTCAGTGTCGCCATCTCGTGGACCTCGCTCACTCGTCGCAGGACTGGTGCTGTCGCAGAACGTGAGCGGCCACCCTCCGGGGCCGGGGCGGCGGACGGCATCACCCCGGCCGGGTGGTCAGCGGGGTTCCGGGGCCGGGTCGCCGGCACCGGGTGCCGGCTCCGGGTCCCGGACGGGCACGGTGTGCGCGGTCGACGCCGCCGCGGCCGCGTAGTCCGCGACGCCGGGCCGGCCCGGGCGCCGGGCGGCCAGCAGGGCGAGCAGGATCCCGGCCGCGGAGAACAGCGTCAGCGCGAGCGAGGCCGCGGCGAAGCCCGCGGACAGGGCGGCGTCCGGTCCGGCCCCGGTCGTCGCGCGGGCGGCCGTCACGTTCGCGTAGATCCCGGCCGCGACCGCGGTCATCACCGCACCCCCGACGTAGCGGGCCATGTTGGAGATCCCGGAGGCCGCACCGACCTGCTCCGGGGACACACAGGCTGTGGAGATCGACGACGCCGGACCGTTGGACAGCCCGAGCCCGACCGCGATCGCGAGCAGCGGGAGCACGAACGCGCCGTAGCCCCACGACGGCCGGACCGCGACGAGCGTCGCGAACCCGGCGGTGAGCAGCACGAACCCGGCCATGATGACCGGCCGGGTACCGAAGCGGTGGGCGAGCGGGGTGATCGCGGGCGCGACGAGCACGACGACGGCCGCCACCGGCAGGGTGGCCAGACCGGCGGCGAAGCTGGACATGCCGAGACCGGCCGGGTCCTGGAAGTACAGGCTCAGCAGCAGGCCCAGCGCCGCGATCGCCCCCGCACCGATGAGGATCGCCAGCGTCGAACCGACCAGGAGCGCGTTCCGCAGCAGCCGGAGGTCGACCAGCGGGGCCGCGACCCGCCGCTCGACGACGACGAAGCCCACGACCGCGAGCACCGAGACGACCAGGCAGGCCAGCGTGGGCACGCTGACCCATCCCCAGGACGCGCCCTCGGTCATCGCGAACACGAACGGGACCAGGATGCAGGCGATCAGCGCGGTGCCGGCGAGGTCGATCGTGCGGGGCCGGGCCGCGTCCGACGACTCGAGGACCGTCCGCAGGGTGAGCGGGATGCAGGCCAGCGCGATGGCCGCGTCGATCCAGAACAGGCCCTGCCACCCCGTGGCCTCGTCGAGGACACCGCCCACGAGCGGGCCCGCCGCCGCGCCGGCGGCCGCGGCGGCGCCCCAGAGGGCGACCGCCCGCATCTGCCCGGCGCCCGAGGACGCGACCGAGAGCAGGCTCAGGCCGCAGGCCAGGATCGTCGCACCCGCCGCGCCCTGCACGACCCGGCCGAGCACCACCATCCATCCCGACCCGGCGAGCGCGATCAGGACGCAGGAGGCGATGAAGACCCAGAGCCCGGCGAGGAACACCCGGCGCCGGCCGAGGACGTCACCGAGCGCACCGGAGGTGACGATCACCGCGGCGCCGACCAGCAGGTAGCCGGTGACGGCCCACTGCAGCAGCCCGAGCGGGGCGCCGAGGTCGGTGGCGATCGAGGGCAGCAGGATGCTGACCGCCGAGGTGTTCGCGTTGACCACGAACGTCGAGACGCAGGCCGCCGTGAGCACGCCCCGGCCGGGGCGGACACCGGCCTCGGTGAGGCTGCCCGAGCCGGTCACGTCGGGCCGTCCGCGGTGGGAACGCGCTGCTCGGTCATCACTTCTCCTCGGCCGGAGCCGGCAACCGGGTCGACGGCAGGGGGACGCGAGCCTGCTCCGCGCCGTCGCCGCCGGCCTCACCCGGGCCGGGTGAACGCCGGCGCGGGAGAACGGCCGGTCGCGTCCACCGTCCGATTCCCGTACAAGATCACGGGTTCGAATCTGAGATGGACCGCAATGATGTGAGCCCCGACACTCGGCGGCACCGGCCCCCGGTCCTCGCCGCACGAAGGGAGACCCCGCGTTGGCACCCGACCCGACGTCCACCCACGGTGTGGATCTCCACAGCCCCGGCGACCTCTCCGGCGCGGACCTGTACCGGACACTCCCCGCCCGGCCGATCGACCCGGCCGGCTTCACCCACGAACACACGTACCGGCACACCCGCCTGCCGGTCGAGCTCGCCACGACCCTGATCCCGGACGCCTACAGCTCCCCGGAGTTCTTCGCGCTGGAACAGGAGAAGGTGTTCACCACCGGGTGGGTGGCGGTCGGATTCGTCGCCGACGTCGACCGCCCCGGCGCCTGCATCGTCGTCGAGGTCGCCGGCCGGTCGGTCATCGTCACCCGGAACCGGCACGGCCAGCTGCGCGGCTTCCACAACGTGTGCCGGCACCGCGCGACGCGGCTGCTCGACGCCGACGCCCGCGAGGTCGGGCACCGCGGCCGCATCCGCTGCCCGTACCACAGCTGGACCTACGACACCGACGGCACGTGTCTCGGCACCCCGCTGTTCGAGGGCTCCGACGTGCCCGCCGGGCAGGAGGCCGTCTTCGACACCTCGGGCGCCCGGGGGTTCGACAAGGCCGACCACGGCCTGCTCGGCGTCGCCGTCGACACCTGGGGGCCGTTCCTCTTCGTCACCCTCGCCGCGGAGCCCGCACCGCTGGCCACCCAGCTCGGGGACCTGCCGTGGCGCTTCGCCGACCACCAGCTGCACCGGTGGAGCCCGCAGCGCCGCCGTACCTACGACGTCGCCGCGAACTACAAGCTCATCGGCGAGAACTTCATGGAGTACTACCACCTGCCGTGGGTGCACCCCGAGCTCAACAAGGTCTCGCGCTTCTCCGACCACTACCGGTGGCAGGGGCCGGGCATGTACACCGGCATGTGCACCACCCCGGTGTCGCGCAACACCGAGGCCGGCGGCTGGGACGGCCTGTCCCCGTTCAGCGCGCTGGGCCCGCGGGACGCCGACGCCGGCCGGTTCGTCTGGCTGTTCCCGAGCACCGCGCTCGTCGTGCTGCCCAACCACGCCTTCGTGCTGCTCACCCGGCCCGTCGGCCCGGACCGCACGGTCGAGACCGCGGCGCTGCTCACCCATCCCGAGTCCCTCGACGACCCCGGCGCCGAGCAGGGGCTCGACCAGCTGGAGTCGTTCTGGGACCTGGTCAACCGCCAGGACGTCGAGATCGTCGAGCGGGTGCAGGACGGCATCGCGAACCCGGCCTACCGGGGCGGGCGGATGTGCTTCCGCTTCGAGGAACCCCTGCACCGGTTCCAGAACATGATCATCGACCGGATGGTCGGCGTCGACCGGGTCCCCGCGGGTGACGAGCACACCATGACCCGCATGTTCCCGGACCCGGGATGAGGATCGCCGAGATCCACGTCCACCGGCACCGCCTGGCGATGCGCGACGGGCCCTACACGCTCGCGCACACCGAGGTCCGCTCCCTGTCGACGGTGCTGGTCGAGGTCGTGGCCGACGACGGGCTCGTCGGCTGGGGCGAGACCTGCCCGATCGGCCCCACCTATGCCGAGGCCCACGCCGCCGGGGCGGTGGCGGCGCTGGGCGAGCTGGCGCCGGGGCTGATCGGCACCGAGGTGCTGCCGGTACCGCTGCACCGCACCATGGACGGGCTGCTCCACGGCCACCGCTACGCCAAGGCCGCCGTGGACATCGCCGCGCACGACCTGCTGGGTAGGAAGCTCGGGGTCCGCGTGGCCGACCTGCTCGGCGGCGCCCTCACCGACCGCGTGCCGTCCTACTACTCCACCGTCGTCGGGCCGCCGGACGACACCGCCCGCCTCGCGGCGGAGAAGGTCGCCGAGGGGTACCCCCGCCTGCAGATCAAGATCGGCGGACGACCGGTCGAGGTCGACATCGAGGCCGTCCGCAAGGTCTGGGAGGTCGTCCGGGGTTCGGGGGTGGGCCTGGCGGTGGACGCCAACCGCAGCCTCACCACCCGGGACGCGCTGCGCCTGAGCCGCGAGTGCCCGGACATCCCGTTCGTCCTGGAGCAGCCCTGCGACACCGTGGAGGAGCTGCGGACGATCCGCCCGCAGCTCGGCCACGGCCTCCACATGGACGAGAACGGCACCAGCCTGAACACGGTGATCACCGCCGCCGGGACCGGGCTCGTCGACGGCTTCGGCATGAAGGTCACCCGCCTCGGCGGGCTGCACCCGATGCGGGCCTTCCGCGACCTGTGTGCGGCGCGCACCCTGCCGCACACCTGTGACGACTCCTGGGGCGGCGACGTCATCGCCGCCGCGTGCACCCATGTCGGCGCGACGGTCGCGCCGGGCCTGCTCGACGGCGTCTGGCTCGCGGCCCCGTTCATCGACGGCCACCTGGACCCGGGCAACGGGATCGGCATCGACGGCGGTCACATCACGCTGCCGCGGGGTCCCGGCCTGGGCGTCGCACCGGACCGGAGGCTGCTCGGTGCCCCGGTGGCGTCGTACTGACCAGCGATCCGGGTGCCCAGCAGAAAACCCCCGATAGCGCTGCTACCAGGGGCTTCGTGGAGCCGCCTGCGGGAATCGAACCCGCGACCTACGCATTACGAGTGCGTCGCTCTGGCCGTCTGAGCTAAGGCGGCGTGCTGCGGAACCAGTGTAGCGACCGCCCACCTGCGGCCCGCGCAGGGCCCCGTATCGGTCACCCCTGATACAGCGCGGTCATCATCGCCTCGACCGCGATCCGCGGTTTCACGTTCTGCTCCAGGGCGTCGCGGCAGGCGAGGACGGCCTCCAACCTGCGCAACGACGACTCGGCGCCCCACTCCGCGGCCGCGACCCGGATCTCCTGCTCGCGGTCCGGGTTGGTCAGCGGCACCGGCGCGCCCGAGGCGGCGACGATCGTGTCCCGGTAGAACCCGGCCAGGTCGACCAGCGCCCGGTCGAGGGCGTCGCGCTGGGTGCGGGTGGCGCGGCTCTTCTGCCGTTTCTCCAGGTCGCGCTCGGCCGCCTTCGCCGACCGGGCCGCCGCGGCGGCGCCCTTGCCGGACCCGCCGGCCCCCATCGCGACGGCGAGCTCCTCGCGCTCGGCCTCGTCGCGGGAGGACCGCAGCTCGTCGGCCTCGTTCTCGGCGGAACGGATCAGCACGTCGGCGTGGAAGAACGCGTCGCCGAGGCGGCGCAGCCGGCGCGGGACGCCGAGGATCTCCTCGCGCCGGGACCGGGCCTGCGGGTCACGCGCGAGCCGGCGGGCCCGGCCGACGTGCCCGCCGCAGACCGACGCCGCCCACTGCGCCTGGTCCGGGTCGATCCCGTCGCGTTCCCGCAGCACCCCGGCGACCGCCTCGGGGGCCGGGCTGCGCAGGTGGACCGGGCGGCAGCGGGATCGGATGGTGACCGGCACGTCGTCGGGGTGGTCCGACGGCGCGCAGAGCAGCCACACCGTCTCCGGTGCCGGCTCCTCGATCGCCTTGAGCAGCGCGTTCGACGCCCCCTCGGTGAGCCGGTCCGCGTCGGCGATGATCACGACCTGCCAGGTCCCGGTGGCCGGGCGGCGGGCGGCCAGCTGCACCAGGGCACGCATCTCGTCGACCTTGATCGACAGGCCTTCGGGGTTGATCTCACGGACGTCGGAGTGCGTGCCGGCCAGCGTGGTCCGGCAGGCGGCGCACTCGCCGCAGCCGTGGTGCGGGCACTGCAGCGCGGCCGCGAACGCCCGCGCCGCGTTCGAACGGCCGGAGCCGGGCGGGCCGGTGAACAGCCAGGCGTGCGTCATCGCCGACGGGTCGGCCGCCGCGCCCCCGAGCTCCGCCACCGCAGCCGGCTGCCCGACGACGTCGCCCCAGACGCTCACGACGCACCCTCCGTGATCCCGGTCGTCGGCAGCAGCGGCAGCACGCCCTCGACCACGCGGGCCGCCACCTCGTCCTCGGTGCCGTCGGCGTCGACGACGACGCTGCGCTGCGGCTCCTGCGTGGCCACCGTGCGGGCCAGCAGCTTCTGCACCCGCGCGTGCTCGACCCCGGCCACCCCGGCGTCGGCGCGGGCGCCGGGGGCGCGGTCGAGCAGCACCGACAGGTCCGGACGCAACCCGCCGGTGGCCCAGCGGGCGAGGTGCTCGAGCTCGCCGTCGTCCGGGCCGTCGCCGATCTGCTCGGCCGCGGCGCCGAACCGGGCGAGCGGGCTGGCCATGAACCGTTCCATGACGACGACCGCACCCCCGTCGAGCGCCGGGCGCACCTCGCGTTCCACCAGGTCGGCCCGGACCGCCGCGGCGGCGAGCGCCTTCGCCCGCAGGCCGGCCAGGTCGGCCTCGCGGGTCGCGGCGGTCCAGCGGGCGGCGTCCTGCGCGCCGGGGCCGGGCTCCACCACCCGGTGCCCGCGCTCGCGCAGGGCGGCGGCGAGCCGGGCGGCCTGCACGGCCGTCTCTTCCGGGGTGGCCCCCTCGACCGCGACCAGCACCCCCGACCCGGTCCGCTGCTGCCCGGAGCGCAGCGCGCCGACCAGGTCCTTGACCAGCGGCTCGAACCGGCGCTCGTCCATCTGCCGGTAGGCGAGCATCCCGACCACCGCCGCCACGATCCCGCCGCCGGCCAGCACGAACCGGGTGCCGTCGACGACGAACGCGGCGCCCCCGATCGTCAGCGTGCGGGTGGCGACGACCCCGACCACGACCGGCACCAGCGACATCGAGCCGAGCAGCACCAGCCGCACCAGCGACTGGACGAACGCGTTGATCCGGCCGCGGATCCCGTCGGCCACCTGGGTCCCGATGATCGTGAGGCCGGTGAGGAAGGCGATCCCGGCGAACGCGCCGACCAGCATCACCGCGGCGATCGCCATGAACAGGTGCACCGCGACCGCGACGACGATCAGCGACAGCCCGGCCGCGACGATCGCGGTGCCGAACAGGCGGTTGTGCGGCAGCCGCTGCGCCAGCCGCGGACCGATGCCCATACCGATCGCGAGCCCGCCGAACACGGCCACGAACAGCACCGAGTACGCGGCGTCGCCGCCACCGAGGCTCGCCGCGTAGAGCTTCGCGGTGGCGATCACCGCGCCGCCCGCGGCGAACGCGCCGATGATGCCGACGACCAGGCCGCGGACCAACGGCGTGTCGACGACGAACCGGAAGCCGTCCCGCAGCAGGAACAGCATCGACGGCGGTGCCTCCCGCCGGTCCTCGGCCACGGCCCGCCCGGAGATCTCGGGGATGCGCAGCAGCACCACGAGCGCCGAGAACAGGAACACGAACGAGTTCAGGAACAGTGCCACGTTCACCGCGGCGACCGGGTCCCCCTCGCCGACCAGCGGTGCGATCTTGGTGACCAGGGCGAACAGGCCGGCCCCGCCGAGCACGGCCACGCCGTAGGTGACGACCAGCCCCAGCTGCGCGGCGGCCTCCATCTGGTCGGGGCGGCGCAGCAGGTTCGGGACCGCCGCGTCCTTCGCCGGGATCCAGAACATCGTGCACAGCTCGATCAGCAGGGTGACCACCAGCAGCCACCACAGCGACCCGGCGAACGGGACCGAGGCCAGCAGCCCGAACTTCACCAGGTCGCAGGTGACCATCACCTTGCGCCGGTCGAAGCGGTCGGCGAGCACCCCGGCCAGCGGCCCGAACAGCAGCGACGGGACGAGCTTGGTCGCCACGACGCCACCGAGGGCGAAGCTCTGCGCGGTGTAGCCGGCACCGGCCGTCAGGTGGGTGGCCAGCGACGTGAGCGCCAGCAGCGACATCCACTCGCCGGTGGAGGTCAGCGCGGTGACCGACCAGAGCCTGCGGAACGCGGGGATCGCGAGCACCGACGACACGCGGTGCGCGGTCGAGGCCGGGGAGGGTTGCGGTGACACCATCGCCGCTCCACCTCCTGACCCGTTGCCGCAGCCCGGGAACACCGCCGTGTTCCCGGCCGGTCCTGCCAGGGTAGTCGGGGGGACCGACGGATCCGCCCGGGCCTCAGACGATCGTCGACAGCGTGTGGACGATGATCACGAGGTAGATCCCCACGAAGAACAGCGTGAACACCCGCGACCCGGTACGGCCGCGGGTGAGCCGGGAGAAGCCGACCAGGCCGGGCTCGAGGTCGACCCGGGGACGCGCGGAGACCGCGGGCGGCCGGTAGACGGGGCCGTCGTCGGCTGCCGCGGCACGCGGGCGGCGCGGGCCGTGCGGGCCCGGTGCGGTCCGCTCCGGGGGCCGGCGGGGCCGCGGTGGCGCGGCCGGGGCCGGCTCCGGGGTGCGGGGCGGGCGGGGGGCCGGGACGGAGTCCACGGAGGACGACCGCGGGGTGTCCGGGGTGGACTCCTCCTCCGCGGCGGCGGGCTCGGCAGCGGGCTCCACAGCAGTCTCCGCAGCGGGCTCCACGGTGAGCTCACCCTGATCGACCGGATCGGCGGCGGGCGCGGCGGGTTCCTCGGTGCCCGGCTCCGCGACGGGCGCGGCCCGCACCGCGGCCGCACGCTCCCGGGCGGACCTCCGTTCCGCCTCGCGCTGCGCGACGAGCCGCGCCACGCCCCAGCGCCCGTCGTCGGCGGGGGCCGGCGCGGTGCGCCTGGTCCTCCACCGCACGGCCATTCCCGCATGCTAGGGCCGCAGCGGAGCCGGCGTCGCCCTCGACGGACGGCACGCCGGGCACTGGCCCCCGGCCGGGTGACGGCCGGGGATCAGCCGCCGTCCGGCGGCGGGCCGCCCTCGGGCTCGCCGCCCTCCGGCGCGCCCCCGTCCGGGCCGGGTGGCGGCCCCTCCGCGGGCGGGCCGGTCGGCAGCGGCGGCGGCGCAGGCACCGTGCCGCTGCTGACCTGCAGGGTCACCGCCTCCCCCGGCAGCGCCGCACCACGGGGCTCCTGGCCGACGACCGTCCCCTCGGGAGCGCGGTTGTCCACCGTCCGGGTCGACACCTGCCAGCCGGCGCCCTCGAGCTCACCGCGGGCGTCACCGGCCGCGCGGCCGACGACGTCCGGGATCCGGGACTCGGCGCCACCGTCGAGGTAGCGGGGGTCCGTCGGCGGCAACGGTGTCGGCGGGGTGCCCTCGACCAGTGGCTTCACCGCGCCGTACCAGGTCCGGGCGGGCGTCTTGCCACCGAAGATGTTGCCCTCACCGCAGGCGAACGGGGCACCGCCGCCGTCGCACAGCGGACGCGGGGAGTTCCCGTTGTCGAACGTGATCACCGCGCCGGACATCTCGGGGATCGCGCCGAGGAACGCCGCCGACTTGTGCTGCTGGGTGGTCCCGGTCTTGCCGGCCATCGGGCGGGTCCAGCCGGCGGCCTGGGCCGCGGCCGCGGAGGTGCCGTTGATGTCGTCCTTGCTCATCCCGTGGACCAGCGTGTTCGCCAGACCGGGGTCGACCACCTGCTCGCAGGGTTCCTCGGTGATCGGGACGTTCTCCCCGTTCGCGTCGGTGATCGACTCGATCGGCGTCGGCGGGCACCAGGTCCCCTCGGAGAACAGCGTCGCGCCCACGTTGGCCATCTCCAGCACGCTGGTCGGCGTCACGCCCAGGGTGAACGACGCCAGCTCCTGCTCCTTGATCACCTCGGCGATCGAGCGGTCGGTGCGCTTGCCGCTGCCCGGGTCCACGAACGGGGTGGTGGCCAGCGACCGCAGCCCGAGCCGGACGGACATGTCGACCACGTCCGGGACCCCGGTGAACTCCTCGAGCTTGATGAACGCGGTGTTCGGCGACTGCGCCAGCGCGTCGGTCATGCTCATCCGCGCCGGCAGCCCCTCGCTGGCGTTGCCGACCGGGATCGGGCGACCGCTGCCGTCGACGTAGATCGGTGAGGCGTAGCCCGAGGGCGGCACCTGCATCGAGTAGTTGATGCCGAGGCCCTTCTCCAGCGCGGTGGCCGCGGTGAAGATCTTGTACGTCGACCCGGCGCCCAGGTTGACCGGCTGGAACGGCAGGCCGTAGCTGGTCTCGTACTCGTCGGCGTTGAGACCGAACGTCCGGCTGGACCCCATGGCCAGCACCCGGTGCGCCTCCTTGCCCGGCTGCACCAGCGACATCACGTTGGCGACGTTCGGGGCGTCCGGCGGGACCTCCTTGTTCAGCGAGGCCTTGACCTGCTCCATCGCCCGCCGGTCCAGGGTCGTGCGGATCGTGTAGCCGCCGCGGGTGATCTGCTCCTCGGTGAAGCCCGCCTCGGTCAGGTACTGGACGACGTACTTGCAGAAGAAGCCGGTGTCGCCGGCGCCGTTGCAGCCGTTCGGCACCCGGACCAGCGGGTCGGCGACGCCGAGCGGGGCGGCCGTCGCCTGGCGCGCCTGGGCGTCGTCGATCATGCCCTGCTGGCGCATCTGGTCGATCACCAGATTGCGCCGCTGGGTCGCGGTGTCCGGGTTCTGCACCGGGTCGAACTGGGTGGTCGAGCGGACCATGCCGGCCAGCAGCGCGGCCTGCGGGATCGACAGCTTGTCCGGTGTGGTGTTGAAGTAGGTCCGGGCCGCCGCCGCGACCCCGTAGCTGCCGTTCCCCAGGAAGACGATGTTGAGGTAGCGGTTGAGGATCTCGTCCTTGGACAGCTGGCGCTCCAGCTGCAACGCGATCCGCGCCTCCTTCAGCTTCCGGGCCGGGGTCTGCTCGGTCGCCTTGAGCCGCTCGGCCTCGGTCTGGGCGTCGACGTAGAGCATGTAGTTCTTGACGTACTGCTGGGTCAGCGTGGACGCGCCCTGCACGACGTCCCCGGACGCGGAGTTCGCGACGACCGCGCGCAGCGTGCCCTGCCAGTCGACGCCCTCGTGGTCGTAGAACCGGCGGTCCTCGATCGCCAGGATCGCCGCCTTCATGGCCGGCGAGATCTGCTCGTTGGGGACCTCGGTGCGGTTCTGGTCGAACAGGTAGGCGAGCGGCTGCCCGTCGGAGTCGGTGACCGTGGTCGTCAGCGGGGCCGGGTTGTTCACCAGATCGACCGAACTGGACGTGACGCTGTCACCGGCCTCGTTGGACAGCATCCCGAGACCACCGGCCAGCGGGAACACCATCCCTGCGGTCACCACACCGAGCAGAACGCACAGGCCCGCGAGCACACCGATCGGGCGGAGCAGGCGCCGGGGGAACCTCACGGGGAGCCAGCCTACGGCCCGCGGCGTCAGTAGCCCGTCAGGTGCGTGTCCCCCGGGTTGCGTAGTTTTGCGCGCTGCCCCGCGCCGCCGCGCCTCCCGAGAATCGAGCCATCGCACCGCGGGCCCCCGAGCAGCCCGCCCGGCACGGGAGGCACACCCCATGACCGCGCACCCCGAGATCACCCGCATCGGCCCCCGGCGTGTCGGGAAGCCCCGGCTGCAGCCCGCCGGACGCCGGCCGTCCGGCCCGGTCTGGAACTGGCGGGTCGCCGCCCGCTGCCGCACCGAGAACGCCGAGGACCTCTTCGTCTCCGGCGCCGACCAGCGCCGGGTCCGGGACTTCTGCCTCGCCTGCCCGGTCCGCACCGAGTGCCTGGCGCACGCGCTCGACCAGCAGGTCGAGTTCGGCGTCTGGGGCGGGATGACCGAACGGGAACGACGGGCGGTGCTGCGGCGACGACCGGAGGTCACCGACTGGGCGGGCCTGCTCGGCCGGGCACGCACCGATCACTACGCCGTGCGGGACCACGCTGCCGTACGGGACCACGACGCCGTGCGAGACCACGATGCCGTACGGGCGACTGTGCCGGGCGGATCCGCGGAGCCCGACCCCGCTACCTTCCCCGCGTGCTCGACTTGATCGCGGACCTCTACCGGACCCACGCCGACGACCTGGCCGCGGTGGTCGCCCAGCAGAAGACGTTCCTGGCCGGGTCCCCGACGGTCACCCCGCAGCTCGACGACGTCGAGGCCGAGCTGACCTACCTGCTGCTGCGCCACCACCGCCCGGCCCACGTGGTGGAGATCGGCACGTACTGGGGCTGGTCGACCACCTGGCTGCTGTCCGCGCTGCGCGACAACGGCCACGGGCACCTGCACTCGTTCGACCTCGTCGACCACGTCCGCACCACCGTGCCCGCCGCGCTGGCCGCGGACCGCTGGACGTTCCACCACGGCGACCTGCGGGAGACCGTCGACGAGGTCCCGCCCGGGACCGGCTACCTGTTCGTCGACGCCGACCACGGCCGCCGGTTCGGCCGCTGGTACCTGCAGAACCTGTTCCCGCGGGTCGCCCCGGGCACCCCGACGAGCGTGCACGACGTGTTCCACCTGCGCTGGGCGCGCCCGTTCACCGAGGGGGCGGAGGTGCTGGGCTGGCTGCGGGCGCGGGGCGCCGGCTGGTTCACCGCCGCGCGGCCGGCCGCGCGGGCGACCCTGCGGGCACTCGACGCCGTCCGCGCCGAGGTGGGCATCGCCGGGGCCCGCGGCACCGACCGGAACCCGATGATCTTCTTTACGATGCCCCCTGCGCGCGGGAGGTAGCGCCCGGCTCCTCCGCACCGCGCACGGCGCCCTCGGCCAGCAGGCCCCCGACCCGGCGCAGGCCGTCCAGGTCGGCGATGTCCCCGGCCAGCGCAGGCACCCGCACCACGGAGACCGACGGGTGCGCCGCGGAGAACCGGGTCAGCAGGTGCTCTTCGCGCTGGTGCAGCTCGACCCGGTCGGCGTGCAGGCGCAGCACCGCGGCCGCGATCTGCGAGCCGGGCCCCCCGACCTGCTCGGCCGCGGCCCGGGCCCGGGCCGCGGACACCGGCGCCAGCACCGGGTGGGTCCGGTTGAGCACCAGACCGGCCAGCGGCATGTCCTCCGCCGAGAGGCGGTCGGTGAAGTACGCCGCCTCGCGCAGCGCGTCCGGCTCCGGCGCGGCGACGACGAGGAACGCCGTCCCCGGCGAGCGGAGCAGCGCGTACGTCTTCTCCGCGCGGTCGGCGAAACCGCCGAACAGGGTGTCGAAGGCCTGCACGAACGCCGAGGCGTCCTGCAGCATCTGCCCGCCGATGATCGTGCTGACGGCCCGGGCGAACAGCCCGAAGCCGGCCTCGACGATCTTGCGCAGCCCGCGCCCGCCGGCCCGCGCGGGCGCGGCCAGCAACTTGATCATCCGTCCGTCCAGGAACCGGGACATCCGCTGCGGGGCGTCCAGGAAGTCCAGCGCCGAACGCGACGGCGGGGTGTCGACGACCACGAGGTCCCAGGTGCCCGCGGCGACGAGCTGACCGAGCTTCTCCATCGCCATGTACTCCTGCGTCCCGGAGAACGAGGAGGAGATGACCTGGTAGAACGGGTTCTCGATGATCTTCTGCGCCTTCTCCGGCGGCGCGTGGCCCTGCACCATCTCGTCGAAGGTGCGGCGCATGTCCAGCATCATCGCGGCGAGCTCGCCCTCGGCGTCGGGCACCGGCGCCGGGTCGTTGCTCAGCTCGTCGACCCCGAGCGCCTGGGCCAGGCGCCGGGCCGGGTCGATGGTCAGCACGACCACCTGGCGGCCGCGCTCGGCCGCGCGCAACGCCAGCGCCGCCGACGTCGTCGTCTTGCCGACGCCGCCGGATCCACAGCAGACGATCACCCGGGTCTCCGGGTCGTCGATCAGCGTGTCGACCTCGAGGGTGTCCGATGAGCTCATCTCCGCGCCTCCACGCGCACGCCCTGTTCGGTCAGCGACTCCGCCAGCTCGTACAACGCGCCCAGGTCGACGCCGCTGAGCAGGTTCGGCAGCGTCAGCCGGGACAGCGGCGGGTCGGGTTCGGTGTCCAGCCTGCCCAGCGCGGCCGTCTCACCGGCGACGGCGACCGCGTGCTCCACGGTCTCGGCCACCAGCCCGTCGATCTCGGCGGGGGCCAGCTCGAGGCCCGCGCTCGACAGGCCGTTGCGGATCCGGGAGGCGTCCACCCGGCCGCCGGCCGCCGCGGTCACCGACCGGTCGGGCAGCCACTGCTCGCGCATCCGGTTGACCACGACCGCCCCCGTCCCGATGTCGGCCCGTTCCAGCTCGGCGACGGTGTCGAGGGTCTCGGTGACCGGCAGGTCGGACAGCAGCGTGACCAGGTGCACCGCGGTCAGCGGGGAGTGGATGAGCTGGTTGACGCCCTCGGCCTGGCCGTGGATCGGGCCGACCTTGGCGAGGTCGGCCATCGCCTTGGTGACGTCGAGGAACGTCACGAGCCGCCCGGTCGGCGGGGCGTCGAGGACGACGGCGTCGTAGGCGGGCCGGCCGTCGGCACCGGTCCGGGTGACGCACTCCTTCGCCTTGCCGGTGAGCAGGACGTCGCGCAGGCCGGGCGCCAGCGTCGTCGCGAACTCGATCGCGCCCATCCGGCGCAGCGTCCGACCGGCCATGCCGAGCCGGTAGAACATCTCGAAGTACTCGAGCAGCGCGGCCTCGCTGTCGACGGCCAGCGCCCGCACCTCGCCGCCGCCCGCGGCGACCGCGATCCGGCGCTCCTCGTAGGGCAACGGGGCGGTGTCGAAGACCTGGGCGATGCCCTGGCGGCCCTCGACCTCGACCAGCAGCACCCGCTTGCCGCCGGTCGCCATGGCCAGCGCGAGGGCGGCGGCCACGGTCGTCTTGCCGGTGCCGCCCTTGCCGGAGACCACGTGCAGACGGGCGTGCGCCAGCTCGTCCGGCCAGGGTGCGGGACGTGCCGGGGATTCGGGGTGGACGGTCGACGTCACGCGATCAAGCGTACGGAGTCGCCGCGCCCGCAGCCCGTCGGCGAGGCAGGCCCCACACGAACCGCCACACGAACGTCCGTCGCAGCGGGAGCGCCTTCCGTCGCGGGAGTCCGGTTCGCCGACGGTGGTCCGGGTTAGAGTCCGGCCATGAGCTCCCCGGTCGTGAAGTGGGAATACCTGACCGCCCCGCTGTTGATCCACAACACCAAGGCGATCCTCGACAACTTCGGCCAGGAGGGGTGGGAGCTGGTCACGGTGACCGCCGGCGCCAACCCCGAGCAGCTGGTCGCGTTCTTCAAGCGCCCGGTGCAGCAGTGAGTGCGCTCGCCCGCCTGTCCGAACTCGGCCTGAGCCTGCCCCCGGTCGCGACGCCCGCCGGCGCCTACGTCCCGGCGCGCCGCACCGGGAACCTGGTGTTCACCGCGGGCCAGGTCCCGCTCGTGGACGGCACGGTCGCCGCGACCGGCAAGGTCGGTGCCGCGGTCTCCGCCGAGCAGGCCTACGACCTGGCCCGGATCTGCACGCTGAACGCGCTCGCCGCCGCCGACGGCCTGGTCGGGCTGGACAACATCACCGGCGTGGTGAAGGTCGTCGGCTTCGTGGCCTCCGACCCGTCGTTCACCGGGCAGCCCGGTGTGATCAACGGTGCGTCCGACCTGCTCGGCGAGGTCTTCGGCGAGGCCGGCGGGCACGCCCGCTCCGCGGTCGGGGTGGCCGTGCTGCCGCTGGACGTGCCGGTCGAGGTCGAGCTGGTCGTCGAGGTCCGGGACTGACATGACCGCGCCCGCCGTGGCGCCGGCCGGGCACGAGCTGCTCCTGCGGCTGGCCGGCCGGCTCCCCGACGAGCTGCTGTGGCGGCTGCGCGGGTGGGTCGCCGGAGGTGACCGCGCCGCGGCCGGTGCGGTGCTGTCGCGGACGCTGCTGCGCCAGCGGATCGGGCTGACCGACGAGGAGCGCGGGCTGCTGTCCGAGCTCGTCGAACCGGAGTCACCGACGCGCCGACTGGTGGACGCCGTGCGGGCCGGCTCGCCGCCGGACCCGCCGTCCTTCGGCCCGGAGGAACCGGATCTGGCCGCGTGGTCGGCGGCCTCGGTCGTCGCGGGGGAGGCCGGCGCGCTGTCGCTCGCCGTCCGCGACGACGGTGCCCGGGTGCTGCTGGTGCGCGGCGCCGACCGGCCGCACGCGCTGACCGGGAGCCTGCAGCGGCTGCTGCGGGTGCACGGCGAGCGCGTCCCGCGGGTCGAGGTCTGGGCCGGCGAGGAGCCGCCCACCCCGTATCACGAGGCGGCGTGCGCGGCCGCCGTGCCGCTGTGGACCCGGGTGCCGGTGTCCACCGCCTGAGCCCGCGGGTTCCCCGCTCCCCGGCCCGCCCGCGAAGGAGGCCCCATGTCCGACCCCACGTACCGGCTGCTGCTCGAGCTGGCCGGCCGGGTGGACGACGACCTGCTCGCCGCCGGGCGGGAGCTCGTCGCCGTCGGCGAGGAGGGGCACGCGCTGGAACTGGTGGTGGCCGAGCTGGTCGCCGGCCGGACCGTGCTGCCGCCCGCGGTGCGGTCCGCCCTGGTCGCCGAGACCGCGGCCCGGCGCATCCAGCCGGACGCCGACCGCGGCCTGCCGCCCGCCGGTTCCACCGACGAGCTCCTGCACCGGTTCATCGGGGACGGCCCGCCGGAGCAGGCCCGGGACCTCGCCGCCGCACTCGCCGGGACGAGCGCGCCCGGCGGTGGCTGGTCGCTGGCCTGGCGCGTCACGCCGGCCGGGGCCGCCCCCGGCCCGCTGCCCCAGCCGGTCCTGCTGGGCCGTGCGGGCAGCGACGAGTCGGCCGAGGTGCTGACCTACCAGGCCCAGTCGGCCCTGGGCCGGGCCGGCCTGGCCGCCTCGGTCGAGGTGCACGACGACGGCGATCCCGACACGACCTACCACCGGGCCGCGTGGGCGGTCGCGCGGCCGCTGCCCGCCGGCCCGGTGGCCTCCCACGACCGACCGACCGGCGGCAGCGGCCCGAGCACCGCACCTGCTCCGAATGATGGGGGCACCACTGCCCGAACCGTCGAGCGGCAGACAGGGGCGGCTGAGGACGCCTCCGACGCGGTCGCGGAACAGGGCCCGGCCGGGTCGTCGCGTGCCGAGGCGCACCCGACGGCCGGGGCTGCCGTGCACGCGGTCGCCGGGTCCGCCGCAGCGGCGCACGACGGCACGCCGGTGGCCTCCGAGGCCGATCACGGGCTCCCGGCCGGCGGACCGGACGAGCAGCTCCCGCCGGCAGCACCCGACGACCCCGCGCCGGCCACGCACGACGTGCGCGTGCACCACACCGCGGCCGGTCCCGCCGAGCCGTCGGCGACGAGTGGGCACGACGCGCTGCGCCCCGGCACCGGAGCGGACGGCGACCTCCCGGCGCGTCTGCACACCGCCATCGGATCCGACGGGCCCAGCACGGACGCGATCCCCGGCCCCGCCGGCACGCACACGACGCCCGTGGCCACCGAGCAGGACCCGGCGGATCGCTCCGACGGGTGGCAGCACGCAACCGGCTCTCCCGAGCAGCCGGAGCAGGACCCCGACCGGCCCACCGACCAGCAGCCCGCCGATCGGTCCGACGGGTGGCAGCACGCGACCGGATCCCCCGACCAGCCGGAGCAGGACACCGTCCGGCCCGTCCAGCTGCTCGCGACCGGCCCGTCCGCCGGCCCGGACGCAGCCGGCCCGGCCGGCGACGGACGCCCCGCGGAGCGGTCCGCCCCGGACACCGCCGCCGACGGGCCCGCGGCCGAGGAACCCACCGGCACGGAGCCGGCCGGAACGCCGGACGACGAGGCCGCCGGGGTCGCCGCACCGGACCCGACCGGCGCGACCGGTCCGGACGTCGCCGAGGAGCGCGCGGAACAGGACCCGACCACCACCGTGCTGCCCCGCCGGGGCGTCACCGACCGGACCCGGGAACTGCCGTTCCGGGACCGGAACGTCCGACCAGGACGATCGACTTCCCGGACGCGGTACGCGAACGTCACGTCGCTCCCGGGGATCGCCGGCCCGGGTGTCGGCACGCCGCCCCGGCGCCTGCGGGACACGGCAGCGGGCCCGACCGACGCGGCCGCACCGGGCACGCCGGGCCCGCAGGCCGATCCGGCAGGACCGGGCCCGGCCGACGGTCACGGAACCGGAACCGCGGGCAGTGCCGGGGCCGGGGCCGGGGCGGAGCCGTCCCCCACCGGGCCGCTGCCGCCCCACACCGCCGGGCCGGCCGGCATTCCCACCGACACCGAACCCCCGGCCTTCCTGCCCCCGGACGCCGGGTCACCGAACTCCGAGCTGCCGGACCCCGGCTTGCCGCACTCCGGGCTGGCGAACACCGGGCTGGCGGACACCGAGCCTCCGAACCCTGAGCTGCCGGACGGGCTCCCGGGACGGGTCACGCCGCTGCGCACCGGGTCGTTCCCGCCTCCCGCCGCGGCGCTGAACGGCGTCACCGACCCGACCGGTCCACCGGAGCCGGCCGGACCGGGCGGCGTCCCCCGGGACGTCCAGTGGGGCGCCACCCAGGCCGGGCAGGGTCCGGCCGCACCCGACATCTTCGGCACGCCGCCGGTCGGTTCCGGCCCCGAGCCGAGTCCCGACGAGTACGCGTCCGGGCCCGGCCCGCACCTGCTCGGCCCCGGGGGCGCGACGCCGTTCACCCGCGGACCCGCCGGGCCCATCCCGCCGACGGATACGGCCGCGGACGGGACCGGACCGATCCCGCCCGTCCGGCCTCCACCGCCCCCGGCCGGTCAGGACGGCCCGGGGCTCGGGCCCGCTCCGGGGGCCGGCATGTTCGACGCCGTCGTCCCCGGGCCGGGCGGTCACCGTCCCGCCCCCGGCGACGACCCCACTCCGGCCGGCCCCGGCGACGACCCGACCGGTGCAGGACATCCGGCACCGCGGCCGTCCCCACCGATCCGGGCGTTGCGCCGGGCGACGGGCGACTGGTTCGACGCCGACGACCACCCCCGCGAGGCCGGACCCACCGGCGCGGTTCCCGGGGCCGGTGCTGCACCGTCGGCGGCTGGTTCCGCGGCTCCCGGCGCACCGCGGCCGGAGGGCGACCACGGCTACGCGCGGACCGGGACGGACCCGGGCCCCGCCGAGCCGCCGGCCGGGCGACCGGAGGTTCCCGGGGCCGCGGAGGACGCCTGGCAGCAGGACTGGGCGTCCGGTGCGTGGGTCGGGGACGTGCTGCCGGTCGCCGACCCGGTGCCGGGGACCGAGCTGCTCCCCACCGCGGACGGTGCCGAGATCGACGCGCCCACCCCGCCGCCCGGGGTGCCGATCGCGTACGCGCCCCCGGTACCCACATCGGCACTGCCAACAGCCGGTCCGCAGGGCCCCCGGCACCTGCTGCTGACCGAGGACTCCGACGACCCGGGCCAGGACGACCCGGGTTACGGCGCCACCGACCCTGGCACCGCGGACTACGGCACCGCGGGCTACGCCGACTCCGGCCACGGCGACTCCGGCCCTGACGGCTCGGGGCGCGACGGCTCGGGGCGCAGCGACACGGGGCTCGGGGACACGGGGCTCGAGGACACGGGCCAGGCCGACACCGGCCAGGTCGCCCCGGGCTACAGCGGCTCGGGCTACGCCGACGACGGCCACAGCAACGACGACCGCGACGGCGAGGGGCACGACGGTGTGAGCTCCGGTGCTGTGGGCGCCACCGGCGCGGACACCAGCAACGGGAACCCCGGCGGCATGAGATCCGGAGCCGCGCCCGCCGCGGAGACACCCGGCGACATCCCGGAGATCCCCCGGCCGACCGGCGGCCTCGCCGACCGGCTCAGCCCGACCGAGCACGACCTGCTGCAGCGGCTGCACGAGGAGCTTGCGGCCCGGGAGAACGGCGGCGAGCCCACACCGCGGAACGGGACCGCCCGCCCCGACCGGAACTGATCAGCCCGCGACGCGGCGCAGCACCTCGTCGACGATCCGCTGCAGATGCAGGGCCCGGTGCGCGCCCACCGGGAGCCTCCGGTCCCCGGTGTCGATCGCGGTGGCCAGGTCGTCGAGCAGCCGGCCGTAGCAGGCGGCCGCGTCGTCCGGGCGGTGGTCCACGACGTGACGGCCCCGCCCGCCGGGCCCGACGCCGCCGATCACGGCGATCTCGAAGTCGGTCGGCTCGACCGGGGTCCGCAACGACAGCACGACCGAGCTCCGGGCACCACCGGCGTGCTCCAGGCCGATCCGCCAGAGGTCCGGGTCGTCGCGCCGCGCCTGGTCGACGCCGGTCACCGGTCCGAGCGCGGCGTCGAGCAGGTCGATCACGTGCGGTCCGACGTCGAGCAGCGCCCCGTGCTCGGCCCGCCACGCCGACGCCGCGAACGGACCGCCGAGCAACGCGCCCGACAACCAGCGCGCCGTCCCGACCGTCCCGGCGCCGTGCGGGCCCTCGTCAACCCCGTCCAGCCAGTCCCGGACCACCGGGTCGAACCGCAACGTCAGCACGGTCGCCGAGCAGACCCCGGCGTCGTCGATCGCGGTGGCCGCCCGCTCCGCAGCCACCAGGTCCGCCGCCAGTGGCTTCTCCAGCACCAGGTGCCTGCCCGCGGCCGCGGCCGCGGGAACCAGCTCGCCCTGCAACCGCGGCGGGACCGCGAACGCGACGGCGTCACAGGCGTCGAGCAGCTCCTCGAACGACGCGTGCGCGGGGCCACCGGCGATCGCGGCGACCTCGGCGGCCGCCTCGGGCCGCCGGGCCCACACCCCCGCCGACGACCAGCGCGGATGCGCGGCGATCGCGGGCGCGTGCACGGTCCGGGCCCACGGCCCGGCACCGACGAGTCCGATCCGCATGCGGGCATTCTCACCATCGGAACCGGACGCCGGTGACCTAGGGTCGGCATTCATGAGCACCGCAGCTCCTGAACCGGCGGAGCCGAAGCCCGCAGCCACCGTCCTGCTGCTGCGCGACGAGCCCGGCGCCGGCGAGCTCCAGGTCTTCCTGCAGCGACGGGTCGCCGGGATGGCGTTCGCCGGCGGGATGACGGTGTTCCCCGGCGGCGGGGTCTCCACCGACGACGTACCCGACCCGGCCCGCTGGCGTGGACCCGACCCGGACCGCTTCGGTGCCCGGCTCGGACAGCCCACCCCGCTCGCCGCCGCGCTGGTGACGGCGGCGGTCCGCGAGACCTTCGAGGAGTGCGGGGTCCTGCTGGCGGCCCGCCCCGGCACCGAACCCGGCCCCCTCCCCGTGACCACCGCGTGGCGCGACGCGCTCGTCGGACGGCAGGCGACCCTGCCCGGGCTGCTCGACGAGCACGACCTGGAGCTGCGGGCCGACCTGCTCGTGCCCTGGGCGCGGTGGATCACGCCGCCGCGGAACCCGAAGCGGTACGACACCGCGTTCCTCGTCGCCCGCGTGCCCGACGGCCAGGTCGCCGACGACTCCACCACCGAGGCCGTGGAGGCCGGCTGGTGGAGTCCCGCTGACGCGCTCGCCGGCTACGAGGCCGGTGACATGCAGCTCATGCCACCCACCCTGCGCACGCTGCAGGAGCTGTCCCGCCACGACACCGCCTCCGGAGTGCTCGACGCCGCGGCCCGCCGCGACATCGAGCCGATCACGCCGGAGGTCCGCCGGGAGGGCCGCGTCGTGACGATCACGCTGCCCGGTGATCCGGACTGGCGATACGAGGAGGCGCGATGACCCCACAGGCAGTGGGCCACCCGCTCTACGGCAGCCTGCGCGCGGTGCACCCGCTGGCATCGGTGCTGCTGCAGGACAACCCCGGCACGATGACGCTCGACGGCACGAACACCTGGATCGTCTCGGTCCCGGACTCCGGCAGGCGGATCGTCGTCGACCCCGGTGAGGACGACGGTGTCCACCTCGAGGCGCTCGCCGACGGCGCACCGGTGGCCGCGATCGTGCTCACCCACCGGCACCCCGACCACGCCGGTGGGGTCGGCCGGTTCGTCGAGCTGACCGGGGCGCCGGTCCACGCCGCCGACCCCTCGCTGGCCACCGGCACCACGCCGCTGACCGACGGCACCGTGATCGAGGAGGCGGGCGTCGAGCTTGAGGTCATGACGACCCCCGGACACACGTCGGACTCCGTGTCGCTGCTGCTCACCGGGCCCGGCTCGGACGGCACGGCGCTGCTGTCCGGCGACACGATCCTGGGCCGCGGCACCACCGTGATCGCCCACCCGGACGGGGCACTGGGCCCCTACCTGGACTCGCTGCGGCGGGTCGCCGAGCTGCCCGCCGGCACGCCGCTGCTGCCCGGGCACGGCCCCGAGCTCCCGGACGCCGCCGAGGTCGCGAACGCCTACCTCACCCACCGCGAGCAGCGCCTCGAGCAGGTGCGCGAGGCGCTGACCGACCTCGGTCCCGACGCCACGCCCCGGGACGTGGTCGAGGTCGTCTACGCCGACGTCGACACCTCGCTGTGGCCGGCCGCGGAGCTGTCCGTGCGGGCCCAGCTGGATCACCTGCGCGGCTGACGCACCGGTCAGGGCACGGGCGGCGCGGTCGCCGTGTCGCCGTGGGCGTCGATCCACTCCTCGCGGAAGCGGTGCAGGAACTCCTCCAGCGCCGCGTGCCGGCGCTCGCCCAGCTCCCGCCCGGTGGCCGTGCGGAGCTCCCCGCGCAGCCGGAGCAGCTTCTCGTGGAAGTGGGCGACGACCGAGCCGGTCGGCCCGGAGCGGTACCCGTCCTCCGACGGCGGCGCCGCCGGGTCCCACAGCGGCTCACCGATCGCGCCGCCGTAGGCGAAGGCGCGGGCGATTCCCGTGGCGCCCATCGCGTCGAGCATGTCCGCGTCGTGCAGGCAGGCCGCGATCGCGGTGGCGGCGGCCGTCGGGGGCGGGCCGGGCTCGGCGGCGTCGCCCCCGTCGCCCGCGGCACGCCCGTCGCCCGCGGCACGCACCGAGAACGAGTAGCGGCCGGTGGCCTCGACGGCGTCCAGCACCGGTTCCCACAGTGCGGGGTCGATCCCGCTGCGGCGCAGCGCGTCCCGTGCCTCCGTGCGGCACTCGGCCGGCGCGACGACCCGGCCCAGCCGCGCCTCGGCCGCCCGGTGGTGGTCGTGCACGTACGCGGCGACCGCGGCGACGAACCCGTCGAGTCCCTCGCGCGTGGCGAGCCGCGCGGACAACCCGGCCACCCGATCGAGGTGCCCGAGGTCGTGTGCGACGTCCGCGCCCGCCATGTCCGCCGCGACGACCTCGCGCAGCCGGCGCAGGTCCGCCGCCGAGGCCCGGGCCGTGCTCCCAGGGGCACCCTCGGGGCGTCCGGCGCCACCAGGGGCACCCTCGAGGCACCCGGCAGTCCCGGCGTCCCCAGGGGCACCCTCGGGGCACCCCGCGTTCCCGGCGTCCCCAGGGGCACCCTCGGGGCACCCGGCGCTACGAGGGGCACCCTCGGGGCGGCCGGGCGGCGTAGCGGGGCCGGCGGGCGGCGTGCCGGGGCCGCCGCTCACGCGAGGCTCCCGGCGGGCTCGCGGGCGGCGTCGGCCGCGGCGACCGTGCCGCGCCGCAGCCACAGCAACGCGGCGACGAGCAGGCCGAGCGCACCGCCCGCCGCGTACCCGCCCGGCCCCAGGACGTCGATCAGCGTGCCGGACAGCGCCTGCCCGGCCGAGACCCCCAGCACCGCCGCCATCACCATCCAGTTGAACGCCTCGGTGGCCGAGTCCGCGGGCGCGGTCAGCTCGACGCCCAGCGAGTGCGCGGTGGTCTGCGGTGTGATGAGCCCACCGGCGACCAGCATGATCACCGCGAGCAGGACCAGCGAGCCGAGCGGGGAGACCAGCCCCATCGCCGTCACCAGCAGGGCGAACCCGCCGAGCAGCACCGGGAGCCGCAGGTGCAGCGGGCGGGGCCAGGGCCGCATCCCGTAGAGCACCCCGGCCAGCACCGACACGACCGACCACGCCGACAGCAGCAGACCACCGGCGGCGGGGGAGCCGGCGAACTCGGCGGCCGCCAGCACGCCGACCTCCGCGGTCCCCGCGACGAGGCCGAACCCGAGCGACGCCAGCGCGACCGTGCGCAGCCCCGGCCGCCGGAACACGCCGAGCAGCCCGGCCTCGCGGGTGAGCGAGCCGGCCGCCCGGGCGGCGCGGATCCGGGCCGACCGCCGCCGGACCGCGGCACTCAGTGCGAACCAGGTGGTGCCGACCAGTTCGGCCGAGGCCGCGACGACGAGCGCGGTCCCCGGCCACGGCGTCGCCACGACCAGCATCGCGGCCAGTGCCGGGCCGAGGATGAAGAACGTCTCGAGGCTGATCGCCTCGTAGGTGTAGGCGGCCTCGCGGCGCGGCCCGGCCGGCACCAGGTCCGACCACAACGCCCGTGACGAACCTTCGATCGCCGGGGTCAGCAGACCCGCGAGCAGGCCGACGAGCAGGGTGCCGGCGAGCGGGACGCGGCCCTCGATGCAGGCGATCAGCCCGGTGATCGCGATCAGATAGCCGGTCGCGAGCGCGAGCAGCGGACGCGACGGGCCGAGCCGGTCGAGCAGGCGCCCCTGGACGACCGTGCCGGCCGCCGTCCCCACCAGCAGCGCCGCGGACACGGCGCCGGCGACGGTGTAGGACCCGTCGATCTCACGGACGTAGAGCAGTGTCGCCAGGCTGTGCATGGCGATCGGGAACCGGCCGATCGCGGAGGCGCAGACCGGGCCGGCGGCACCGGACGCGCCCAGCGCGGCGCGGTAGTCGGGCAGGGAGGCGGGCACGACAGCCAGGATCACACGAACTGGTACGGGCGTACCAGAGGATTCCCCGGGAACGCCTCGCGAGTGCGATGCGCCCGGGCGCGACCGACCGGGGTCAGCGGGCCCGGCGGGCCAGGCGCTCGGGCTCCAGGATCAGCACGCTCTTGCCCTCGAGCCGCAGCCAGCCGCGATGGGCGAAGTCGGCGAGCGCCTTGTTGACCGTCTCGCGGGAGGCACCGACCAGCTGGGCGATCTCCTCCTGGGTGAGGTCGTGGGTCACCCGCAGCAGGCCCGACTCCTGGGAGCCGAACTGGCGCGCGAGCTGCAGCAGCGACTTCGCGACCCGGCCCGGGACGTCGGTGAAGATCAGGTCCGCGAGCATGTTGTTGGTGCGGCGCAGCCTGCGGGCCAGCACGCGCAGCAACTGCTCGGCGATCTCGGGACGCTTGCCGATCCACTCGCGCAGCGCGGTGCGGTCCATGGTGTAGGTCCGCACCTCGGTGACCGCGGTGGCCGACGACGTGCGCGGACCCGGGTCGAAGATGGACAGCTCACCGAACATGTCGGACGGGCCGGCCACCATGAGCAGATTCTCCCGGCCGTCGGGCGACTTGCGGCCGAGCTTCACCTTTCCGCCCGCCACGATGTAGAGGCGGTCGCCGGGCTCGCCCTCGGAGAAGATGACCTGCCCGCGGGAGAAATCAACGGCTTCCAGCGCCTCGGCCAGCGCCTCGGCGGCCTGGGGCTCCACACCCTGGAAGATCCCAGCCCGGATCAGAACCTCGTCCACTGCAACTCCTCGTTCACCGGCCGCGATCCTCACGGCGGGTCGTCGGCGCGCCAGTGTAGAGGCCTTCGCCACACACGTGCGCACCACCGGCCCGATCGACACTCGTCCGATCGGGCCTGTTTCGTGCATCGGGCGCGCCACCGCCCCCGTAGACGATCTTGTCAGACCGCCCCTCGGACCGCTGTCACACCGATGGCACCTGGCTGCGCCGACCGCCCCGGCGACGACGGTTGCGCAGCCGGAAGAGCTCCAGCGCCCGGCTCGTGCCGGACCGGAACAAGGCGCGCACCTCGTCGGGGCGGGGCTGCTCGAGCATCTCGTCGAGCTCGTCCTGCCGCACCGTCGACTCCCGCAGGCGGGACTCGACGCGCTCCATGCCGAGCGCGAAGAACATCACGAGCAGCGGGACGAGAACGCTCAACCAGGCAGTCATGGCACCTCCGATCCTCTCGCACTGATTCGTACGTGTCCGCATCGGGGGTAGCCGATGCACCGGCTTCGTGATGCTTTCGTGATCTCGTCGGCCACCGGCCGGACGCTCGGCGGTGGTGGTGGACCGTTCGGCGTCGCCCGGCGTCGGCGACCGGTGTGCCCGGCGGCACGGCCCGCACGACACCGTGACAGGAGTGTCGGGGGCCACCCGTACGCTCGGTGACGTGAGTACCTCCGTCCGGCGTCCCACCCGGCGCGCCGCGGCCGGTCTCGCCGCGCGGGTCGCAGCCGGGGAGAACCCGATCGGGCGAGCGCGGCGGGTCAACCGGATCCTGCGCGCACTGGCCGAGGCCTACCCGCACGCGCACTGCGAGCTCGACTTCGCGACACCGATCGACCTCGCCGTGGCCACCATCCTGTCCGCGCAGTGCACCGACGAGCGGGTCAACCAGGTGACGCCCGCGCTGTTCGCCCGCTACCCCACCCCCGCCGACTACGCCGCGGCCGAGCGCACCGAGCTCGAGGAACTGATCCGCTCGACCGGCTTCTACCGCAACAAGGCGACGTCCCTGATCGGGCTGGGCGCCGCGGTCGTCGAACGGCACGGCGGCGAGCTGCCCGCCACCCTCGACGACCTGGTGAAGCTGCCCGGGATCGGCCGCAAGACCGCGAACGTCATCCTCGGCAACGCGTTCGACGTCCCCGGGATCACCGTGGACACCCACTTCGGACGCCTGGTGCGTCGCTGGGGCTGGACCACCGAGGAGGACCCGGTGAAGGTCGAGCACGCCGTCGGCGCGCTCGTCCCGCGTCGCGACTGGACGATCGTCTCGCACCACGTCATCTTCCACGGCCGGCGCGTCTGCCACTCCCGCAAGCCGGCCTGCGGCGCCTGCACCCTGGCCGCGGACTGCCCCGCCTACGGACTCGGCCCGACCGACCCCGGCGAGGCGGCGGCCCTGGTCAAGGGCGTGGAGCGGGAGCACCTGCTGGAGCTCGCGGGGATCACCGGGGACGGCCCGTGAGCCGGATCGGCGCCCGCCGTTCCGAGATCGTGTCGACGGCCGTGGTCGTGCTGCTGGCCGCGCTCGCCGTCTGGGCCCTGTGGCCCGCCTCCCCGGCGCCGCCGGGCCCGGCCGCACCGTCCGCGGCCGCCCCCGTGGAGTCCGACCCGGCCACCGCCGACCCGGCCGCACTGGGCGCCGCGCGCGACGCCGCCGGCCTGCAGCCCTGCCCGGCCCCGACCGGAACCCCGGCGGCCGGCCCGCTGGCCGGGATCACCGTGCCCTGCCTGGGCGCCGACGGCGAGGTCGAGCTCGGCGCCGCGCTCGCGGGCCGGCCGGCGCTGGTCAACTTCTGGGCGTCGTGGTGCGTGCCCTGCCGGGAGGAGCTGCCCGCGCTGGCCGAGTACGCCGGGCGTCCCGGCTCGGTGCCGGTCCTGACCGTGGACGTGCAGGACGACCCGGTCGCGGCGCTGCGGCTGGTCGCCGACCTGGGGATCACGCTGCCCGCGGTGACCGACCCGCGCGGCGAGCTGCGTGCCGTGCTCGACACGCCGCCGGTGCTGCCGTTCTCCTACGTCGTGCGGGCCGACGGTACCCCGGCCCGGGTCGACCCACCGATCCCCTTCCGGTCGGCCGACGAGGTCGCCGCGGCCGTGGAGCGGCTGCGATGACCGCCGTCGAGATCCCCGCACCGGACCCGGACGCGGCCCCGGAGGCGTTGAAACCGCTGGTCGAGGGCGTACTCGGGCTCGACCCGGCCTGGTTCGGGACGCGCCGGGACCCCGCGGGCCAGGAACGGGGCGTCCGCCGGGCCGCCGTACTGATGCTGTTCGGCCGGCACGACGACCGGCGGCCGGGCGCCGACGGCCCGGACGAGGGGCCCGGCCTCGACGTGCTGCTCACCGAGCGCTCCTCGACGTTGCGCTCGCACGCCGGGCAGGTCGCGTTCCCCGGCGGTCGCGTCGACCCCGGCGACACCGGGCCGGTGCACGCCGCGCTGCGCGAGGCGCAGGAGGAGACCGGGCTGGACCCGGCCGGCGTCGTACCGCTGGCCGTGCTGCCCGAGCTGTTCATCCCGCCGACCGGCTTCCTGGTGACCCCGGTACTGGCGCACTGGGCCGACCCGGTCCCGGTCCGGGCGATCGACCCGGCCGAGGTCGCGCGGGTGGTCCGGGTGCCGGTCCCGGTGCTCACCGACCCGGCCAACCGGTTCACCGTGCGCGGGCCGCGGGGCCACACCGGGCCGGCCTTCCGGACGTCGGGGCTGGTGATCTGGGGGTTCACCGCCGGCCTGCTGTCCGCCCTGCTGCAGCGGTCCGGCTGGGAGCGCCCCTGGGACGGCACGCAGGTCGAAGAGCTCGAGGACGCCTGGACCGTCGCCCGGCGGCTCCACGGGAGCCCGGGACCCGCCGCTCCGGACGACGGCGACCGGCACCATGCCGACCGGAACCATGCAGACCGGAACCACGGCGACCAGTACGACGCCGAACTGCGAGGAGAACGTGTGACCGATCCCGGCGGGTCCTCCCACGAGGTGGGCCGGTGATCATCAGTTGGGTCGACGTCGTCGTCGTCATCCTGGCGCTGCTGGCCGCGGTCTCCGGCTGGCGGCACGGGGTCGCGGTCGCGCTGCTGTCGTTCGTCGGCGTGCTGACCGGCGCCGTGCTGGGTCTGCGGCTCGCGCCGCTGGTGGCCGCCCAGGTCGAGTCCCAGCAGGCCAAGGTCCTGCTCGGGGTCGGCGCGGTCGTGCTGCTGGTCGCGCTCGGCGAGGCCACGGGTGTGTACCTGGGCCGGTTCATCCGGGACCGGATCCGCCGCGAGGGCACGCTCAAGGTCGACTCCACGCTCGGCGCCGGGGTGCAGGCGGTCGCCGTGGTGGTGGCCGCCTGGCTGATCGCGTTGCCGCTGGCCTCGACCGGTTTCCCCACGCTGACCGGCGGGATCCGCGACTCGCGGGTGCTCGCCGGGGTCGACGGGGTGATGCCCGACGCCGCCCGCCAGCTCCCCGCCGAGCTCCGGCAGATCCTCGACGACTCCGGCTTCCCGGACGTCGTCAGCCCGTTCTCCCGTACTCCGGTCGCCGCCGTCGGCCCGCCCGACTCGAGCCTGGCGCAGGACCCGATCGTCACCGAGGTCCGCGACCGGGTGCTCAAGGTCCGCGGGCGGGCACCGTCGTGCCGCCGGGCCCTGGAGGGCACCGGGTTCGTCGTCGCGCCGCAGCGGGTCATGACGAACGCGCACGTCGTCGCCGGTACCTCCAGCACGACCGTCGAGGTGACCACCGACAGCGGCCGTTCCCGCAGGCTGGACGCCGAGGTGATCCACTACGACCCCCAGGTCGACGTGGCCGTGCTCGACGTGCCCGCCCTGGAGGAGGAGCCGCTGCGGTTCACCCCGGACCCGGCGAGCGTCGGCGACGACACGATCATCGTCGGCTACCCGCTGGACGGCCCGTACACGGTCACGCCGGGCAAGGTGCGCGAGCGGATCCGGCTGCGTGGCCCGGACATCTACGAGCAGGGCAGCGTGGTGCGCGACGTCTACACCGTGCGCGCCGTGGTCCGCTCCGGGAACTCCGGCGGACCGATGATCACCCCGGACGGCCGGGTGGTCGGCGTGGTGTTCGGGGCCGCGCTGGACGACTCCGAGACGGGCTTCGTGCTCACCGCCGAGCAGGTCGCGGAGGCCCTGAACGTCGCCGCGGACGACTCGGCGACACCGGTCGACACCGGGGAGTGTGCTTCCTAGGGCTCGTGAGTGGTTGTCGCGGTCGGAGCCGCGACAACCACTCACGGAACGAGTGCGGCGCGCACCCGGTCGAGGTCGTCCGGGCGGGTGAAGTGGTGCGGCGCCAGCCGCACCCCACCGGCCCGCAGCGAGCAGACGACGCCCCCGGCTCGGAGCCGCTCGTGCAGTGCCGCACCGGACCCGTCCGCCGGGGACGCGAGGACGATCCCGGAGTGGCGCGCGGGCGGGCCGGGCCGGTGCACCGCCAGGCCTGCCGCGCGCAGCGTGTCCGCGAGCGCGTCGGCGGCGCCGAGGACGCTCCGCTCGACCCGGTCCCGGCCCAGCTCCAGGACGAGGTCGGCGGCGGCGCCCAGCCCGGCGATCCCGGCGGCGTTCTCGGTCCCGGACTCGAAGCGGCTCGCGCTCGCCGACAACCGGGGCTGCGGGGCGAAGGCGAACGGGTCCTCGACGCTGAGCCACCCGACCGTGGACGGCTGCAACTCCTCCATCGCCCGCTCGGACAGGTGCACGAACCCGATCCCGAACGGGCCGAGCAGCCACTTGTGCGCGCTCACCGCCAGCACGTCGATCCCGGTGTCGTCGGCGTCGACCCGCAGGGCGCCCACGCACTGGGTCCCGTCGACGACGAACAGCGCGGAGTGCCGCCGGCAGATCCCGGCGAGCCGGGCGAGGTCGTAGCGGTGACCGGAGCTGTACTGGACGGCACTGACGGCCAGCACCCGGGTCCGCGCGTCGACCAGCTCGGCGACGCGGTCGCCGTCGGCGAACCCGCCGGGCGCCGGGACGGTGCGGATCTCGACACCGCGCCGCCGCAGCGCCAGCCACGGGTACAGGTTCGACGGGAACTCCCCCTCGGGGACGACGACGTTGTCCCCGGGCAGCCATCCGGTCCCGTTGACGACGAGCGCGAGTCCGGTGCTGGTGTTCTGCGTGAAGGCCACGCGCTCCGCGGCCCCGCCGACGAGCGCGGCCACCGACCGCCGCACCCGTCCGGCCCGCGCACGCCAGCCGGCGGTCGCCGCGATCCCGGACGCCAGGTGCTCGTCGAGCACGCTCCGGGCGGCGTCCCGGACCCGGGTCGAGATCAGGCCCACGGCCGCGCAGTCCAGGTAGCCGGCCGCGCCCGGGTAGAGGTCCGCCACGCGCTCGTCGAGGGGGAATGTGCTCACCGTCCCATATCCTAGGACGATTTGGTCAGGGAGTGGGACGCCGGGCTAGCGTGGCCGGGTGCCCACCACGCTCGACGTCACCCGGAGCCGCCGTCGCTGGGTGGTCCTCGCGGTCGGTGTGCTCGCCCAGACGGCCGCCTGCTCGTTCGTCTACGGGGTGCCGTTCCTGGTCCCGCTGCTGCGCGACGCCGAGGGGCTGTCGCTGGCCCGGGTCGGCGCCTACGTCGGGGCCCCGACGGCGGGGCTGCTGCTCACCCTGATCGCCTGGGGCGCCGCGGCCGACCGCACCGGGGAGCGCCGGGTGATGGCCGCCGGGCTGACCGTGTGCGGGCTCGGTGTCGCCGGGACCGCGTGGGTGCCGGACCCGGCCGTCCTGCCGCTGCTGGTGCTCGGCGGCGCCGGGGCGGCGTCGGTGTTCGCGGCCAGCGGCCGGATGGTGATGGGCTGGTTCGGCGCCCACGAGCGCGGTACCGCGATGGGGATCCGGCAGACCGCGCAGCCGCTCGGCGTCGCGCTCGCCGGCCTCACGCTGCCGTCGCTGGGCGCCGCCGTGGGGCCGTGGACGGCCCTGCTGCTGCCGGCCGGGCTGTGCCTGCTCTCGGCGGTGCTGGTGCCGGTGCTGGCACCCGACCCGCCCCGGGCCGTGCGCCCGGCCGGGGCCGCCCGGGAACGCTCCCCGTACCGCACGCCGGTGCTGTGGCGGGTGCACGGCGCGTCCGCGCTGCTGGTCGTCCCGCAGTTCGCGGTCGCCTCGTTCGGCACCGAGTACCTGGTGCGCGAGCAGGGGTGGGGCGTGGCGGCGGCCGGTGCGTTCGTCGCGGCCGGCCAGGTGGCGGGCGCGCTCGGCCGGATCGCGACCGGCTGGTGGTCGGACCGCGCCGGCTCCCGGATGCGGCCGATGCGCCACATCGCGGTCGCCGCCGCGGCCGTGCTCCTGCTGTTCGCCCTCGGGGACGCCGTGGCCGGCGCGCTGGCGGTGGCGATGCTGGCGGTCGGGGCGGTCGTCACCGTCGCGGACAACGGGCTGGCCTACACCAGCACCGCCGAGCTGGCGGGCCAGGCCTGGTCCGGGCGGGCGCTCGGGATCCAGAACACCGGCCAGAACGCGCTCGCCTCGGTCGTCCCGGTCGCGCTCGGCGCGCTGGTCGGGGCGGCGGGGTACGGCGTCGGGTTCGCCGTCGCCGCCCTCGCCCCGCTGGCCGCCGTCGCCGTCACCCCGGTGCGCGACGAGCCACCGGTGCGCGGCTGAACCCGCTCAGCGCGTGATCGTCTGGTCCCGGCCGGGGCCGACGCCGATCGCGGACACCGGCGCACCGGTGAGCTCCTCGATCCGCTCCACGTAGGCCTGGGCGGCGCTGGGCAGGTCCGCCCAGCTGCGGGCGCCGGAGATGTCCTCGAACCAGCCGGGCATCTCCTCGTACACCGGCACGGCGTGGTGGAAGCCGGTCTGGGTCATCGGCATCTCGTCGACCCGGTGCCCGTCGACCTCGTAACCGACGCAGATCGGCACGTTCTCCAGCCCGGACAGCACGTCCAGCTTGGTGAGGAAGAAGTCGGTGATCCCGTTGACCCGGGCGGCGTAGCGGCCGATGACGGCGTCGAACCAGCCGCACCGCCGGGCGCGGCCGGTGTTCACCCCGACCTCGCCGCCGGTCTTGCGCAGCCACTCGCCCATCTCGTCCTGCAGCTCGGTCGGGAAGGGGCCGGAGCCGACACGGGTGGTGTAGGCCTTCAGGATGCCGATCACCCGGTCGATCCGGTTCGGGCCGATGCCCGAGCCCACCGACGCCCCGCCCGCGGTCGGGTTCGACGAGGTCACGAACGGGTAGGTGCCGTGGTCGACGTCGAGCAGGGTGCCCTGCGAGCCCTCCAGCAGCAGCGTCTCGCCGCGCTCGAGGGCCTGGTTGAGCAGCAGCCGGGTGTCGACGATCTTGTCGGCGAACTCCCGCGACTGCTCCAGGACGGTGTCGACGACCTCGGTGAAGTCGAGCGCGCGCCGGTTGTAGACCTTGACCAGGATCTGGTTCTTCAGCTCGAGGGCGGCCTCCACCTTCTGGTGCAGGATCTTCTCGTCGAGCAGGTCGGCGGCGCGCACCCCGACCCGGGCCACCTTGTCCTGGTAGGCCGGGCCGATGCCGCGGCCGGTGGTGCCGATCTTGGCCTTGCCGAGGTAGCGCTCGGTGACCCGGTCGATCGCCACGTGGTACGGCATGATCAGGTGCGAGTCGGCCGAGATCAGCAGGCCGGAGGTGTCGACGCCGCGCTTCTCCAGCCCGGCCTTCTCCTCGATCAGCGCCTCGGGGTTGACGACCACGCCGTTGCCGATGACGTTCTTGACGCCCGGGGAGAGGATCCCGGACGGGATGAGCTTGAGCGCGAAGTCACGACCGTCGGGGGTCACGACGGTGTGCCCGGCGTTGTTACCGCCCTGGTAGCGCACGACCCAGCCGAACTCGCCGCTCAGCAGGTCCGTCGCCTTGCCCTTGCCCTCGTCGCCCCACTGGGCGCCGATCAACACGATTGCGGGCATGTAAGAGACTCCAGTTCAACACGCTCGTCACGGCCGCGGACCCGGGCGTGGTTTCCGGATTCCGCGGCGGGGAGGGTACTCGATCAGTGGGTTCGACCGATCCCGAAGCAGTGCTGCTCACCTGCGTACCGCAGGAACGTCACCGACTTCGGCTCCACGGTATCCGGCCGGGCGCGCGCCGGGAACGCCCACCTGCGGCTCTGCTGGGCGACCCGGCGGTGCGCTCGGTCACCGCGGGCCCGCGGCCGGGCAAGGATGTCGTCGATCCGCTGCTCGACAACGGCGCGGTGCGCCGGTTGATCGTGCACGGTGACGACGCCGACCTGGCCGCGGTGCTGGTCCGGTTGCTGCGCCGCTCCGCGCTGACCACCGAGGTCGCCTACCTGCCGGTGTCGCGCCGGTCGCGCGCGGCGGCGAACTGGGGCCTGCCGCGGTCTTACGCGGCGCTCGTCGCCCTCGCCCGCGGCGGGACGGCCCGGCCGCAGCCGCTGCTGCGCGACGACTCCGGCGGTGTGCTGGTCGGCCGCGGCGAGATCCCCGGCCTGCACGGCGAGGCCTACTGCGACGCGACCCGGGTGTTCCACGGCCGGATCCCGCGGCTGGTCGTCGACGCCGGCCCGGCCGGGGTGCAGGTCCGCGCCGGGCGCGGGGTGCGGGCCGCGGACGGGCGGGCCGTCCAGATCGGGACGACGGGCGCGACCCCGATCCGCGACGGCGAGCCCTACCCCCGCGAGATCAAGCGCTGGGCCTGGTACAGGCACACCGAGCCCTGGCACCCCGTCCTGCCGGACTGACCGCCGCCCCCGTGCAACGCGGGTCACAGTCCACGCCGGACTGTTGACCCCGGACCGCACCGTGTACCTAGAGTGAATCCGGTTCGAGGATCGTCCACTCGAACGAGGGGGAGGACATGTTCCACGGGGTGCAGCGCCGCCACGTCGACCTCCTCCGTACCGCCAGCGCCGGCTGTCGGGGCTGACACCGGCCCCGGCGCTGCGACGATCGCGGCGCCGGACACGCGGCCCGCCCCCTGCCGTCCTCCGGCACCGGCCCGCCGTCACCGCATCGCCGGGACACGCCCGCCGGCCCTCTCACCGGCGCCCGTGCCTCCCCGGGCAACCCGTGCTCGAGCGCCTCCGCGCGCCCGCCGTTCCCGAGGACGCCATCGCCGTGAGACCGACCCCTGCCCGCCTGCTGCTCGCCGGCCTGACCGCCGCGCTCCTGTCGCCCGTCACCGCCTGCACGACCGGCCCCCGGGTCGAGCCGGCCGCGCTCGTCGCGCCCGCGGCCGCGTCCGACACGATCGTCTACGGCCACCAGCAGGAACCTCCCTGCGTGTACGGCGGATGGATCGAGCAGGGCTACCTGTCCGGCCAGATCCTCGACAACGTCGTCGCGCTCGACGACGACGGCCGCGTCGTCCCGTGGCTCGCCGAGTCCTGGACCGTCGCACCGGACGGTCTGACCTGGACGTTCCGCCTCCGCCGGGGCCCGACGTTCAGCGACGGCACCCCGGTCGACGCCGCCGCGGTCGCGGCCAACTTCGAGTACTGGAGCACCGGCGGCAACTCCACGGTGCAGGCGTGGATCGGCGGCTACTTCGACGCGGCCCGCGCGCTCGACGACCGCACCGTCGCCGTCCGGCTCAGCCGCCCGTACCCGCGGTTCGCCGAGAACATGACCCAGCCCTACTTCGGGCTCCAGTCGCCGCGGGCCCTCGCGACCCGCAGCGAGGAGGAGAACTGCACGGCGCCGATCGGGTCCGGCCCGTTCGTCGTCGAACGGTGGAACCGGGGCAGCGACATCCAGCTCGTCCGGCGCGCGGACTACGACTGGGCGCCGGCGAACGCACAGCACTCCGGCCCGGCGCACGTGGCGCGGGTCGACTGGCGGTTCGTCGCCGACCCGACGGCGCGGACGGCGGCGCTGCGCTCGGGTGAGCTCGACGCGATGTACGACGTGCCGGCGTTCGAGTGGGCCGGGCTGGAGGCCGAGGGCTACGCACTCGCGCGGTACGTGACCGGCGGCCGGCCGCAGCAGATCAGCTTCAACACCGAGCGCGGCCCGTTCACCGACCAGCGGGTCCGGCAGGCGTTCGCGCTGAGCCTGGACCGTCGCGGGGCGGTCGAGGCGGTCGGCAAGGGCGTCATCCCCTACGACGGCAACGGCCCGGTCAGCCGGTCGACCCCGGCCTACGACGAGCGGGCCGCGGCCCGCTACGGCCACGACCCCACGGCCGCCGCCGCGCTGCTCGACGAGGCCGGCTGGCACCCGGGCCCGGACGGTGTGCGCACCCGGGACGGACACCCCCTCGAGGTGGTGTTCCCGTACGCGGTCAACCGGACCGTCAACCAGGACGGTGTGGCGATCATCCAGGCGCTGCAGCAGCAGGCCGGGACGGTCGGGTTCCGGGTCCGGCTCGTGCCCTACCCGCCGAGCGCCGCCGCGGCCGGTGCCTACTCCGGCCCCGGCGACTACGACCTGATGATCGGCTACTGGACCGCGGTGAACGCCGGGATCCTGCACGTCAACTGGCGTCGGGACCTCCCGGACGCACCGAACAAGGCCAACTCGGCGTTCTACGACGACCCGGCCCTGGAGGACCTGATCCTGCGGGCGAACTCCGAGGCGGACCCGGACCGGCAGGCCGAGCTCTACCGCTCCGCGCAGCGCTACATCGCCGATCGGGCGCTCTCGATCGGTGTCTACGACCGGCTCAGCACCCTGGCCGTGAAGCCCGGCCTGCGCGGGGTGCGCCAGGAGCAGTCCCAGGGAGGGCCGATCTTCCATGACGCGCATTTCGCCTGATCAGAGCAGGTGGTGGCGGCGCTGGGCCGGCCGGGCCGGGTCCGCGGTGGTCGTGGTCTGGGGTGCGGCCACCGTCGCCTTCCTCGCCCAGCTCGCCCAGCCCGGTGACCGGGCGACGGCGGTGCTGAACCTGCGGACCGGCCAGACTCAGGAACGCTCGCCCGACGAACTCGCGCCGATCAACGCGGAGTACGGGTTCGACCGCTCCGCTCCGGCCCAGTACCTCGAGTACCTCACCGGTCTGCTCCGCGGCGACCTGGGCACGTCGTACCAGCAGCACCGGCCGGTGTGGGACGTGGTCTCCGAGCAGCTGCCCGGCACACTCGCCCTCACCGGCACCACCCTGATGCTGGCCTGGGTGCTGATGCTCGCCTGGGTACTGCTCACCGCCGGCCGCGGCCGCCGGATCGGGGGCTGGGGCGCCGCGGTCGACTCGGTCCTCGCGAGCCTGCCCCAGTACTGGCTCGGGGTGGTGCTGCTGCTGGTGTTCGCGTTCGGACTCGGCTGGTTCCCGGTCGTGGGCGGAACGGGGCCGGTCAGGATCGTGCTCCCGGCGCTGACCCTGGCGCTGCCGCTGGCCGGGTTCCTCGCCCAGTCCACCCGCACCGAGTTCGAGCGGGTGCTCGAGCAGCCGTTCGTGCTCTCGGCGCGGCTGCGCGGCTCCGGTGACCTCGCCGTGCGGCTGCGGCACGTGCTGCGGCACGCGGCGCTCGCCCCGCTCACCCTCACCGGCTGGGCGCTCGGCGCGACGATCTCCGGCGCGGTGATCGTCGAGACGGTGTTCGCCCGGCGCGGCATCGGTCGCACGCTCGTCACCGCCGTCGAGTCCCAGGACCTGCCGATCGTCACCGGGATCGTCGTGCTCACCGCGGTGGCCTACGTCGTGATCAACCTGGTGCTCGACGCCCTGTACCCGCTGCTCGACCCGAGGGTGACGCCATGACCACGACCACCACCCGGCCCGAGGCACCGGCCGCGGCGCGGCCCGCACGGGCGGCCCGGCCGCGGCCCGGTGTCCTGTTCACCGGTCTGGCCGCGGTCGTGCTCGGCGTCGCCGCCGCCGCACCGTGGCTGCTCGCCCCGGCCGACCCGGACGCGATCGATCTGGCGGCGACCCTGCAACCGCCGTCCCCCACCCACTGGTTCGGCACCGACGAGATCGGCCGCGACCTCTACACCCGCGTCGTGCACGGCGCCGGCCAGTCACTCACGATCGGGGTGGGGGCGGCCGCGGTGGCCCTGCTGCTCGCCGTGCTGCTCGCGCTCGCCGCGACCCTGGCCCCCGGCCCGGTGGCCACCGCGACCGACCGCGTCATCGACGTGCTGTTCGCCTTCCCGACCCTGCTGCTGGCGTTGCTGCTGGTCAGCGTGCTCGGTCCGGCACCGCAGACGCTCGTCGTCGCGGTCGGGGTGGGCGTGGCGCCGGGCTACGCCCGGATGGTCCGGGCCCAGCTGCTCGGGGCGCGGCGCTCGCCCTACGTCGAGGCCGCGACCGCGCTCGGGCACCGCCGGACCCGCATCGTCGCCCGGCACGTCCTGCCCAACGCGCTCCGGCCGCTGGTCGCGGTGTTCGCGCTGTCGGTGGGCCAGTGCGTGGTCTGGGCCTCGAGCCTGTCGTTCCTCGGCCTGGGCGTCGCCCCGCCCGCCTCCGAGTGGGGCGCGCTGCTCGAGGCCGGGCGCGCCTACGTCACCGTCGCCGGCTGGCTCGTCGTGCTGCCCGGCCTGGCCATCGTCGCGCTCGCGGTCACCGCCACCGCGCTCGGGCGCGCACTGCAGTCCCATCTCGAACCCGGGGAGTGAGCACCGCATGTCCTCTGCCACCGTCACCACCCACCCCACCGCCGCGGACGCGCCGGTAGCCGGCCCCGCCGTCGTCGTGGAGAACCTGCGGGTCGCCTTCGCCGGCCGGGAGGTCGTCCACGGCATCTCCTTCGCCGCGGAACGCGGGAGCTGCCTGGCCATCGTCGGGGAGTCGGGTTCGGGCAAGAGCGTCAGCGCCCGCAGCCTGGTCGGGCTGGCCGGGCCGGGCGCCGAGGTCCGGGCCGACACCCTGGCCGTCGGCGGCCTCGACGTCCGCGGGTTCGGCGAGCGTTCCTGGCGCCGGGTCCGCGGCGACCGGATCGGATTCGTGCTGCAGGACGCGCTCGTCTCCCTCGACCCGGTGCGCCCGGTCGGCCGGGAGATCGCCGAGGCGTTGCGGGTGCACGGCGTCGTGCCCCGCTCCGGCCGCCGGGAGAAGGTCCTCGAGCTGCTGCGCGACGCCGCGGTGCCCGAGCCGGAGCTGCGGGCGGCGCAACGCCCGGGTGAGCTCTCCGGCGGGCTGTGCCAGCGCGCCCTGATCGCCTCCGCGCTCGCCGCCGACCCGGACGTGATCGTCGCCGACGAGCCGACCACCGCGCTCGACGTGACCGTGCAGGCCCAGGTCCTGGAGCTGCTCGCCGACCTCAAGCGGGCCGGCCGGACGATCGTGCTGATCAGCCACGACCTGTCCGTGGTCGCGCACCTCGCCGACCACGTGCTCGTGATGGCCGGCGGCCGGGTGGTGGAGGAGGGCCCGGCCGGGCAGGTGCTCGGCGCGCCGCGCGAGCCCTACACCCGGGCCCTGCTGCAGGCGGTGCCCGGCGCCGGCACCCGCGGGCAGCGGCTGTCCCCGGCGCCGCAGGTGCCGCTGCCCCCGTCACCGGGCCGCCGGCGCAGCGCGCCCGGCGCGGACGGGTCGCCGGTGCTGGCCGCGCACGGCCTCGTGAAGGACTTCCCGCTCCCGGACGGCGGCCGGTTGCGTGCCGTCGACGACGTCGGCTTCAGCCTGCGGGCCGGCTCGACGCTGGGGGTGGTGGGCGAGTCCGGATCGGGCAAGTCGACCACGGCCCGGCTGGCGCTGGCCCTGGAGAGCGCCGACCGCGGGTCGGTCGAGCTGCACGGCGCCGCGTGGTCCGGCCTGGCCGAGAAGCACCGCCGCGGCCGCCGCGGCGCGATCAGCGTGGTCTCCCAGGACCCGCTGAGCTCGTTCGACCCCCGCTGGAGCGTCGAGCAGGTCCTGCTCGACGCCGTCCCGGGCGCGGACCACCCGACGGCGGCGGCCCGCCGGGCCCGCGTCGCCGACCTCGTCGCCCGGGTCGGGCTGGACCCCGCCGTGCTCGGGCGCCGGCCGCTGACCCTGTCCGGTGGCCAGCGTCAGCGGGTCGCGATCGCCCGGGCGCTCGCCCCCGACCCGGACGTCGTGGTCCTCGACGAGGCCGTCTCGGCGCTCGACGTGTCCGTGCAGGCGCAGATCCTCGACCTGCTCGTCGACCTGCAGCAGGCGTTCGGCCTGGCCTACCTGTTCATCTCGCACGACCTCGGCGTGATCAGCCACCTCAGCGACCACGTGCTCGTCATGAAGGACGGCCGGGTCGTCGAGGAAGGCCATCCGGAGCAGCTGTTCACCCCCCCGGCCGACCCCTACACCCGCCGGCTCGTGGCGTCCCTGCGCCGGCTGGAGACCCGTCCCGCACTCGAGAGGACCACCCCGTGACCACACCGCTGCTGTTCAACGCGTTCCTGATGAACACCCCGTCGCACATGCAGCACGGCCAGTGGCGCCACCCGCAGGCCCGGCAGACGGAGTTCGACACCCTCGACCTGTGGGTCGAGCTCGGCCGGACCCTGGAGGCCGGGCTGTTCGACGCGATGTTCTTCGCCGACGTGTCCGGGCTCTACGGGCCGGCCGACGGCAGCTATGTCGACAACGTCCACGAGGGACTGCAGATCCCGAGCAACGACCCGACCGTGCTGCTCGGCGCGCTGGCCGCGACCACGAAACGGATCGGGCTGGCGACCACGTCGAACGTCATGCAGAACCCGCCGTTCAACTTCGCCCGGCAGATCTCCACGCTCGACCACCTGACCCGCGGCCGGGTCGCCTGGAACATCGTCACCTCCACCCAGGAGAACGCGGCGCGCAACTTCGGCCTCCCGGGCCTGGTCGAGCACGACCAGCGCTACGAGTGGGCCGAGGAGTACGTCACCGTGGCCTACAAGCTGTGGGAGGGCTCCTGGGAGGACGACGCGCTGCTGGTCGACCGGGACGGCGGCCGCTACTCGGACCCGGCGAGGATCCACAAGATCCACCACGAGGGTCCGCGGTACCGGGTCGAGGGCCCGCACCTGCCCTCGCCGAGCGCGCAGCGCACCCCGCTGCTGTTCCAGGCCGGTGGCTCGCCGCGCGGCATCGCGTTCGCCGCCCGGCACGCCGAGGCCGTCTTCATCAGCACCCCGTCGCCGGAGGTCGCGGCCGAGCACATCGCCCGCACCCGGGCGCTCGCCGAGGCCGAGGGCCGCCGGGGGGACGACATCCGGTTCTTCCAGGGGCTGAGCATCGTGCCCGGGCGCACCGACATCGAGGCCCAGCAGCGCTACGACGACCTGCTCGCGCACGCCTCGATCACCGGCTACCGGACGCACGCCGCGCTCGGCATCCGCCCGGACGGGACCCGGCTGCCCGACGACACCCCGCTGCGCGACATCCCGAACAACGGCGGCCGCGGGCACGTCGACTGGCTGCGCGCGGAGAACCCGGACCGCGAGCCGGTGCTGGCCGACCTCGCCCACCGGCGCATGATCGGGCAGTCCGTGGTCGGGACGCCCGACTCGATCGCCGACGAGCTGGCGCGCTGGCGCGACGCCGGGGTCGACGGCATCAACCTGGTCAATCATCGGCTGCCCTCGAGCTACGAGGAGTTCATCGAGCTCGTGCTCCCGGTGCTGCAGGACCGCGGCCTGGCCAAGACCTCCTACGGTGACGCGCACACGCTGCGCGGGCGGCTGTTCGGCCACGACCGGCTGCCCGACCGGCACCCCGCGGCCCGGTTCCGCGGCGCGTTCGGTGACCGGGAGCAGGCCGTCGCCGGTGCGGGCGGCGGTTCTCAGGCGGCGTCGCGCAGCTCGTCCGGGCGGCGGTGGTAGGAGTCCACGTAGGTCTGGCCGGACAGCTCGGCGATGGCGTCCATGATCTCGTCGGTGACGGCCCGGCGGATCGCCGGTGCACCGTCGAGCCCCTCGTACCGGCTGAACTCCAGCGGCGTGCCGAACCGGATCTCCACCCGGGCCAGCCGGGGGAGCAGCCGTCCGACCGGCTGCACCCGCTCGGTACCGCGCAGGCCCACCGGGACGACGACGGCGCCGGTCGACAACGCCAGGCTGGCCACCCCGGTGTGCCCGCGGTACAACCGTCCGTCCAGCGACCGGGTGCCCTCCGGGTAGATCCCGAACGCGCCGCCGGCCTCGAGCACCTCGCGGCCGGCGGCGAGTGCGGCCAGCCCGGCGCGGGCGTTGCCGCGGTCGACCGGGACGTACCCCAGTGCCCGCAGGAACGCGGCCGTCAGGCGTCCGCGCACGCCCCGGCCGACGAAGTACTCGGCCTTGCCCAGGAACGCGACCCGGCGCGGGGCCACCAGCGGGATGAACGCGGTGTCGATCGCGGCCCGGTGGTTGGCGGCCAGGATCACCGGCCCGTCGAGCGGGATCCGGTCGGCGCCGTGCACACGCGGACGCCACAGCATCCGCACCAGGGGAGCCAGGACGTAGCGGATGAGCAGTTGCACGAGTACCCCGTTCGCCTGCCGAGCCGCGGGCGGGACTCCCGTCCGCGTCGGACAGTGCCCGATTCTGCTCCGCGACCGGCACGGGACGGAACCCCGCCGGCCGTCATTCCGGGCCGGGCCGCGCTTCCGTGTCGGGCAACCGTTCCGGGTCGGGCAGCTGCTCGCGCAACGCACGCATCGCCTCGGTGCGGGTCATCCCGGTCGCCTGCAGGAGGTCGACGGCGATCGAGCGCACCTGGGCGGTCAGCACCGGCAGCGAGGTGGCCGGGACCGGCTCCTCCCAGGTGGGGGCCGGCACCGGCGCCCCGCTGAGCACCGGAGCGTCGCACGCGTCCAGGATCGCGGGCCGGGCCTGCTCCCGGTGGCCGTCGCGGCTCAGCTCGCGGATCAGCGCACCGGCCGCGGTCGCGAGGTCGGTGATCGCGTCGGCCAGCTCGGGCGGGACCTGCTCGCCGTCCTCCAGCGCGGTCAGGGCACGGCGGGCCAGCACGCGGGCGTTGCGGTGGGCGTAGTCGGCGCGTTCGGTGAGCTCGCGGTAGCGGCGCAGCAGCCGCCGCCGCGGGCGGTGCAGCGGCGAGACCACCGCGACCTCGCCCGCCGAGCGGACCGCCGTGCGCATCTCCTCGATCGCGGTCTGGGTGTCGCGGGCCCGGCGCAGCGCCCGCGACGCCGACCGCGGGTCGGCCTCGCGCAGCGCGGCCGCGATCTCGGTGAGCACCGTGACCAGGTCGTCGAGCACCCGCCTGGCCTCGCGCCGGACGATCCGGACCGGGTGCACCGGGATCGCGGCGGCCACCAGCAACCCGGCCGCACCGCCGACGAGCGCGTCCAGGCAGCGTTCGAGGCCGCCCATGTCGCCCGGGGGCAGCAGCGTGGTCACCAGCACCGCGGACGCGCCGGCCTGCACCGCGATCACGTTGCCGCCGTCGAAGAACGTCGCGAGCAGGATCGCCAGCGCGACGACCAGCATCAGCTGCCAGACCCCGCTGCCGATCTGCGCGATGATCAGGTCACCGACCAGCACGCCGAGCGCCACCCCGACCACCAGCTCGGCGGAGCGGCGCAGCCGCGAGTTCAGCGAGATCCCGAGGCTGACCACCGCGGCGATCGGGGCGAAGAACGGCCGCGGGTGCCCGAGCACGTCGGCCGCGACGAAGAGCGCGAGCCCGGCCGCGAACGCGCACTGCAGGATCGGCAGCCAGGACGCCCGCACCCGCCGGGTGCCGGCCCGGAACCGGTCCCGGACCCGGTCGGCGGCGCTCCGCCCCACGGCGTCAGTCGACGCCGAGTGCGGCGAGCGCCGCCGGGTCCGAGTCCGAGATCAGCGTGCGCAGCCGATCCACCTCGGCGCTCTCGCCGACCCGCTGCGCGGCCTGCAGCAGCACCCCGCAGGACCGCAGGAAGCCCCGGTTCGGCTCGTGCGACCACGGCACCGGGCCGAAGCCCTTCCAGCCGTTGCGCCGCAGCTGGTCGAGCCCGCGGTGGTAGCCGGTGCGCGCGTAGGCGTACGCGGCGACGGTCTCGCCGGCCGCCAGCGCCCGCTCGGCGAGCTCGGCCCAGGCGACCGACGACGACGGGCTCCCCGCGGCCACCTCGGCCGGGTCGGCCCCGCCGTCCAGCTCGGCCGCCGCCGGGTCGACGGGCAGGCGCGTGGCGTCCGGTTCGAGCAGGTTGCCGTGCAGACTCATACCCCCATCTTGGCCCTTCGGGCCCGTGAGTGGTTATCGCGGTCCCGACCGCGACAACCACTCACGAGCGCGACAGCGCCTTGCCGGCCGACTTCAGCGCCTCGCACGACTCGACGACCCGCTCGCTCATCGCGACCTCGGCCTTCTTCAGGTACGAGCGCGGGTCGTAGACCTTCTTGTTGCCGACCTCCCCGTCGATCTTCAGGACGCCGTCGTAGTTCTCGAACATGTGCGACGCGATCGGCCGGGTGAAGGCGTACTGGGTGTCGGTGTCGACGTTCATCTTCACGACGCCGTAGCCCAGCGCCTCGTGGATCTCCTCCAGCAGCGAGCCGGACCCACCGTGGAAGACCAGGTCGAACGGCTTCTCCGCGGCACCGGAGCCGAGCTTCGCCCGGGCGACCTCCTGGCCCTTGGCGAGGATCTCCGGACGGAGCTTGACGTTGCCCGGCTTGTAGACGCCGTGCACGTTGCCGAACGTCGCCGCCAGCAGGTAGCGGCCCTTGTCGCCGGCGCCGAGGACCTCGACGGTGCGCTCGTAGTCGCCGGGGGCGGTGTAGAGCTTCTCGTTGATGTCGTTCGCGACGCCGTCCTCCTCGCCGCCGACGACGCCGATCTCGACCTCGAGGATGATCTTCGCCTTGGCCGCCTCGTCGAGCAGCTCGGCCGCGATCGCGAGGTTCTCCTCCAGCTCGACCGCCGAGCCGTCCCACATGTGCGACTGGAACAGCGGGTTCTCACCCTTGGCGACGCGCTCCTGGCTGATCTTCAGCAGCGGGCGGACGAAGCCGTCGAGCTTGTCCTTCGGGCAGTGGTCGGTGTGCAGCGCGATGTTCACCGGGTACTTGTCCGCGACGACGTGCGCGAACTCGGCCAGGCCGACCGAGCCGGTGACCATGTCCTTGACCCGGGTGCCGGAGAGGAACTCCGCACCGCCGGTGGAGACCTGGACGATGCCGTCCGAGCCCGCCTCGGCGAACCCGCGCAGCGCTGCGTTCAGGGTCTCGGTGCTGGTCACGTTGATCGCCGGGTAGGCGAACTCCCCGCTCTTGGCGCGGTCCAGCATCTCGTTGTAGATCTCGGGCGTGGCGATCGGCACGGCCGGCCTCCTCGTCGTCGACGGTCGCTGCTGCTCGCAGCGCTTCTCTCCCCGGTGAGTATCACGTACCCGCCGAGCGGTGGCAGCCATCCCGCGAATGGGTCTGGTCACCTGTTCCGGACGGCGCAACCGATAAGCCCGTGAGGCGTGTCGGGGGTGGTCGCTACCCTGGGGCCCGTGGAGGAGGAGCGGGCCGAGAACGCGGTCGACCGGACGCTGGGCCGGTTGCGCGCCATCGACAGCCGACCAGCACCGGAGGACACGGGTGCCCGGCCGAGCCCGTTCCCGCCCGGGGCGGTGCCCGACGCGCCCGTGCCGGACGGGCCGGAGGGACCGGACGGGCCGCCGCTCACGCTGGCCGATCTCTACCGCGACCACCGGCTGCGGCTGATGCGGCTGGCGATGCTGCTCGTCGACATCCCGGCGACCGCGGAGGACGTCGTGCAGGAGGCCTTCACCGGCCTGCACCGGCACTGGACCGGCCTGCGGGACGAGACGGCCGCCGTCGCCTACCTGCGCGCTGCCGTGGTCAACGGCTCCCGCTCGGTGCTGCGCCGCCGGCGCACCGCCCGGGAGTACGTCCCGCCGCACTCGGCCAACGCCCGCTCGGCGGAGTCGCTGGCGATGCTCTCGGCCGAGCACCAGCAGGTCGTCGACGCGCTGTCGCTGCTGCCGCCGCGCCAGCGCGAGGTGCTGGTGCTGCGCTACTACGGCGGCCTGACCGAGTCCGAGATCTCGGAGGCGGCCGGGATGAGCCGGGGCACGGTCAAGTCGACCGCCAGCCGGGCCCTCGACGCCATCGCACGGATCATGGAGGAGCGGGCCGGGGCGGCCGCCCGCCGTGGGGAAGCACGATGAACGGTCAACCGGGTTCGTACGACCACCACGAGGAGGCCGCCCGCCGGGTCGGGGAGGCCCTGAACGCGCAGGCCCGCGGCCGCCCGATGCCGCCACCGCGCCCGGGCGGCCCGCCACCCGCACCGCCGCGCGTCCCGGGCCGGGTCCCGCCACCGGCGCCGCGCCCGCTGCCACCGCAGCAGCAGCACCGGCCCGCCCCGGCCGCCGCACCCGCGGCCGCGGCCCCGGCGGCGTCCGGATCGGCGGGCAGCCAGATCCTCTGGGCCGCGCTGATCGCGCTGCTGGCCGGCGCGCTGCTCGGTGGCGGGATCGCACTGGTGTCGGTACTGCTCCCGGGAGCGCTCCCGGCCCTGGGATGACCGGTTTCGAAGCCGGTGTCCGATTGACCCTTTTCGCAGGTGACGCGGCGCCCGGACGCGATCACCCGACCGGTAGCGTTTCGCTGCGTGACGGTTCTCGCCGCGACCCAGACGCTCGCCCTCGGCCCTTCCTGGCTGGACCCTGCGGTGATCATCGAATCCCTCGGCCCGTGGGCCCTGGTCGGTGTCGCCGCGATCATCTTCGCCGAGTGCGGCCTGCTGCTGGGCTTCTTCCTGCCCGGTGACTCACTGCTGTTCACCGCGGGGCTGTTCGTCGCGCAGGGCGCGATCGGGGTCCCGCTGTGGCTGGTGTGCGTGGTGCTCGTGGTGTCCGCGTTCGCCGGGAACGCCGTCGGGTACGGCATCGGCTACCGCGCCGGCCCGGCGGTGTTCGACAAGCCGCGCTCGAAGCTGTTCAACCCCAAGCACGTGGACAAGACCCACGAGTTCTTCGAGCGCTACGGCAACCGGGCGATCGTGCTGGCCCGGTTCGTGCCGATCGTGCGCACCTTCATCACGGTCAGCGCCGGTGTCGCGCGGATGGACCCGAAGCGCTACCTGACCTACTCCCTGATCGGCGGGGTGGCCTGGGCCGCCGGGGTCACGGTGCTCGGTTACTTCCTCGGCCAGTTCAGCTTCGTGCGCGAGCACATCGACCTGATCCTGGTCGGGATCGTGCTGATCTCGGTGCTGCCGATCCTGTTCGAGGTCCTCCGGGCGCGGGCGCTCGCCAAGCGCGGTGCCCCGGCCGGTGAGGTGGACGCCGTCGGGGCGACCGCCGCCGGGGCCGCCGCGGCGACCGTCACGGGCCGGGCCGGGGACGCCGACCCCACCTCCGCCACCGTGCGCATGCCCGCCGTCGGCCGGCCGGGGGCCCGGCCGCACACGCAGCCGCCGGCACACCCCGCACCGCAGCCCGCCCCGGCACCGCACCCGGGCACCGCACCGCATCCGCACGCCGCACCGCCCCCGAATGCTGCAGCCCGTCCGGACGCTGCACCCCGTCCGAACCCGGCGCAGCCCCCGGCCCCGGCCGCGCAGGAGCCGCCGTTGCGGCACAGCAGCGGCCGCCCGACGATGCCGCCCCGCCAGGGCTGAGCCTCACCAGGCCGCGGTCAGGTCCGCGTGCTCGCGGACCCAGGCGTGCATCACGATCCCGGCCGCGACCCCGGCGTTGATCGAGCGCGTGGAGCCGAACTGGGCGATCGAGACGGCGAGGTCGGCGGCGTCGCGGACGGCCGGCGACAGCCCCGGCCCCTCGGCCCCGAACAGCAGCACGCAGTCCCGGGGCAGCGCGGTCTCCTCCAGCCGGACGGCACCGGGCAGGTTGTCCACCGCCACCAGCGCGAGCCGGTGCGCCCGGGCGAAGTCGACGAGCCCGCCGGCGTCGGGATGGTGGTGCAGCGACAGGTAGCGGTCGGTGACCATCGCGCCGCGCCGGTTCCACCGCCGGCGTCCCACGATGTGCACGCCGGCGGCGCCGAAGGCGTTCGCCGTCCGGACCACCGTGCCGATGTTGTGGTCGTGCCCGAGGTTCTCGATCGCCACGTGGAACGGGTGCGCCCGGCGCGCCAGCTCCTCCGCGACGGCCTCGCGCCGCCAGTAGCGGTAGGCGTCGACGACGTTGCGCCGGTCCCCCTCGGCGAGCAGCTCGGGATCCCAGTGGTCGCCCACGGGCGTCGGCCCGGTCCACGGTCCGACCCCGACCTGACCGGGCACCTGCCACTCGCTCGGTCCGGGTGCTGCGTCGCCGGGTGCTGCGTCGCCGGGGTCCGGCTCGCCGGAGCCGGTCATCCCAGCTGCAGGTCCGCCAGCCCCAGCAGGGCGCGGTAGGGCACGCCCTCGGCCTCGACGGCCTGCCGGGCGCCGGTGTCGCGGTCGACGACCGTGCACACGCCGGCGACGTCCGCCCCGGCCGCCAGCACCGACCGCACCGCCGTCAGCACCGATCCACCGGTGGTCGAGGTGTCCTCGACGACCAGCACGGACCGGCCGGTGACGTCCGGACCCTCGATGAGGCGCTGCAGGCCGTGCTTCTTGGTCTCCTTGCGGACGACGAACGCGTCCACCGGGTCGGCGCCCTCCAGCGCGGCCGCATGCAGCACGGCGGTCGCGACCGGGTCGGCGCCCAGTGTCAGCCCGCCCACCGCCGAGTACGCCCAGTCCGCGGTGAGCTCGCGCAGCAGCCGCCCGATCAGCGGCGACGCCTCGTGGTGCAGCGTGACCCGGCGCAGGTCGACGTAGTAGTCGGCCTCCGCGCCCGAGGACAGCGTCACCTTCTCGTGGACCACGGCCAGCTCGCGGACCAGCGCGGCGAGCCGGGCCCGGTCGGCGTGCGCGGTCATGTGCGGTCCCGGTCGAAGCTCGCCGTGATCCGCCGCAGGACCCCGCGGGGCAGCGCCCCGGCCAGTCCGACGATCGCCTTGTACTGCCTCGAGGGCACCGACACCACCCGTCCCCGGTCCAGGTCCGCCAGGGCCTCGTCGACCACCTGTGAGGCCTCCAGCCAGAGCGGGCCGCGCCGGGCTCCCGCGTCGATCCCGGCCCGCTCGTGGAATTCCGTTCGTACGTACCCGGGGCAGAGCGCCATCGCCCGTACCCCCGTGCCCTGCAGCGACGCGGCCACACCCTCGGTGAAGGTGATGACCCAGGCCTTGTCGGCGGCGTAGGTGGAGCCGCGCCCGGCGAGGAAGCCGGCCACGCTGGCCACGTTCACCACCGCCCCGGTGCCGCGGTCGACCATCCCGGGCAGCGCCGCCCGGGTCAGCTCCAGCACGCTCGCGACGTTGACCTGCAGCTGGCGGGTCAGCTCCGCCGGCTCGTTGTCCAGGAACGCCGCGCCGAGCGAGAGCCCGGCGTTGTTGACCAGCAGGTCGACCGGGGCGACGTCCGGGTCCGCCAGCCGGCGGGTCACGCGGGCGCGCTCCCCGGCGTCGGCCAGGTCGGCCGGCAGCACCTCGACGGCGACGCCCAGGTCGCGGTAGCGGTGTGCGGCCGCCTGCAGGCGGTCGGTGTCGCGCGCCACGAGCACGAGGTCGCGGCCGTCGGCGGCGAGCCGGTCGGCGAACGCCGCCCCGATCCCCGACGACGCGCCCGTGATCATGACGGAGGGCACGCGGGGAGCGTAGTCCGTCGGCCGGGCCGGGACGCAGCCGCGGCGCGGTCCGCGGACCCGTGTGTGATCTCCGCTACACCGGTTCCGGACTCTCCGTGAGACGTGCCGCTCTCGCGTGCCGCACTGTTACGGAGCCTTTACCGTCGAGACCATGACGTCCGAGGCGCTGCCGATCCAGCGACCGGCCGACCAGACGCCGGACGCCGACGACCTCCCGGCCGGTTCGTCCCCGCGGCACTCGCGCGTCGCCGTCGTCGGTGCGGGCTTCACCGGTCTGGCCGTCGGTCTGGCGCTGCTGCGCCGCGGGGTGCACGACTTCGTCCTGCTGGAGCGGGCCGACGACGTCGGCGGGGTCTGGCGGGACAACACCTACCCGGGCGTCGGTGTGGACACACCCTCACCGCTCTACCAGCTCCGCGCGATGACCAACCCGGACTGGTCCGACCTGTACGCCCCCGGGCACGAGGTACAGGACTACGCCCGCCGCCTCGCCCGCTCCACCGGGCTGCTCGAGCACGTCCGGTTCGGGGCCGACGTGCTCTCGGCCCGCTGGGACGACGCCGGGTCCCGCTGGCGGATCGAGACGCCGATCGGGCGGTTCACCGCCGACGTCCTGGTCAGCGCGGCCGGGCTGGTCGCCGACCCGAAGCTGCCCGACGTGCCCGGGCTCGAGGAGTTCCCCGGGCCGGTGTTCCACTCCGCGCGCTGGGACCACTCGGTCGACCTGGCCGGCAAGCGCGTCGCGGTCGTCGGGACCGGGGCGACGGCGATCCAGCTGATCCCGGAGCTGCAGCCGGAGGTCGCGGAGCTGCACGTCCTGCAGCGCACGCCGCCCTGGATCCTGCCGAAGCCCGAGCGTCCGGTCGGCGACCTGACCCGCCGGGCGCTGGCCGCCAGCCCGGTGCTGTCCCGGATGCAGTTCGACCTGATCTACGTCGGCGCGGAGCTGCTCGCCGCGACCCGCCGGTCCCGGCTGCTGCGCGAGACCCTGGCCCGGGTCGGCCGACGGCACCTGGCGACCCAGGTCCCCGACCCGGACCTGCGGGCCCGGCTGACCCCGCAGTTCGACTACGCGTGCAAGCGCCCGCTGGTGTCGAACACCTACCTGCCCGCGATGTGCGCCCCCGGGACCACCCTGCACACCGGCGGGCTGTCGCACGTGGACGGCAGCACCGTCGTCTCCGGCGACGGCACCCGGGCCGAGGTCGACGCGCTCGTGCTCACCACCGGGTTCGAGGTCGGCGCGACCGCACCGATCGCCCGCCGGCTCCACGACGCGACCGGCCGGTCGCTGCACGACCACTGGGGCGCCTACCCCCGCGCCTACCTGGGGATGAACTACCCCGGCTTCCCCAACCTGTTCCTCATGCAGGGTCCGAACGCGACCAGCGGCGCGAGCTCGACCCTGCTGTTCTCCGAGGCCCAGGCGCGCTACGTGGCCGACGCGGTCTGCCGGATGGCCGAGGAGGGGATCCGCGCGCTCGACGTGAAGCCCGAGGTCGAGCAGCGCTGGACCCGCCGGGTCCGCAGGCGCTCGGCCCGCACCGTGTACGAGACCGGTGGCTGCACGAGCTACTACCAGAACGACGAGGGCTTCAACGTCGTCATGTGGCCGGCCAACACCGCCGAGTACCAGCTGCGCACCCGCCGGTTCCGGCTCCCGCCGTTCCGGGCCGTGCGCGGCCGGACCGGGGCCGGCCGCCCGCTGGAGCCGCTGCGCCCGATCCGCCTCGCCGCGACGGCCTGAGCCCGCACGACCCGCTCAGCCCGGCTGCCCGCTCTCCCACGCCCGGACCTCCCGGGTGAACGCGGTCCGGGCGGCCTCGTCCAGGAACGACGACCGGAACGAGTTCTCGGCCAGGGTCCGCAGCTCCTCGGTGGACAGCCCCAGACCGTCCCGGGCGGCGGCGTAGTTGGTGTCGGCGTAGCCGCCGAAGTACGCCGGGTCGTCGGAGTGCACCGAGACGTTCAGCTCCGCGGCGAGCATCTCCGGCAGCGGGTGCAGCCCGATCCCGGGGACGCACCCCAGTCGCACGTTCGACAGTGGACAGACCGTGAGCGGTGTCCGGTCGCGACGGAGCCGGGCGACCAGGTCGTCGTCCTCGATCGCGCGGATGCCGTGGTCGACCCGCAGCACGCCGAGCTCGTCCAGCGCCTCGCGCACGTACCCGGCCGGGCCCTCCTCGCCGGCGTGCGCCACCGGTTTGAGGCCCAGCTCGCGGGCGCGGTCGAACACCGCGGTGAACTTCGACGGGGGGTGCCCGACCTCGGCCGAGTCGAGCCCGACCCCGACGATCCGGTCGAGGTGGGGCTCGGCGGCGCGCAGGGTCGCCTCCGCGTCGGCCACGGGCTGGTCGCGCAGGAAGCAGAGGATCAGCGCGGCGGAGACCTCGCCGGCGTGCTCGTCGATCGCGTCGGACAGGCCGCCGATCACGTCGGCGATCGGGACGCCACGGGCCATGTGCGCCTGCGGGTCGAAGAACATCTCGACGTGGCGCACCCCCTGCTCCGGGCAGCGGCGCAGGTACGCCGACGCGAGCTCGGCGGAAATCGTCCCGGGTGCGCAGGACGACCATGTTGGCGTAGTAGACGTCCAGGAACGACTGCAGGTCGGTGAAGGCGTAGCGGGACCGCAGGTCCTCGACCGAGGAGTACGGCAGCTTCTCGGACGGCAAGGCGATGTCGTGCCTGCGGGCCAGCTCGAAGACCGTCTCCGGTTCGAGCGTGCCCTCGATGTGCAGGTGCAGCTCCGCCTTCGGCAGCGGCGGGGTCCCCGTCGTCGTCATCGGTGCATCCTCCCCCGCCTCGCGATCACGTGTCGCCGGTAGCTCCGGTGATCTCCGTCCGGGCCGGGGTGTGCCGCCGGCGGGCGCGGCCGTGGGCCGCGGCCTCGGCCGAGGCACGCGCCCGGGCCCGCTGTTCGGCGGTCCGCGGCGCCCCGCCGACGTAGTGGGCCGACCGCCCGCAACCCGCGGTCGCGACCATCCGGTGCCCGGCGTCGGGCCGCGCCGGGAGGTCCGGAAGACGCGACGGCAGGCGCACCGGCCCGGCCTCGCCGTCCGTCAGGATCTCCTCCGGGGTGCGCCCGCAGCCGGGCGCCGGCACCGGGCGGCGCGTCGCGGACGGCACGGGCCCGTGCGCCACCGGCTCCGGTGGGGCCGGCGCGGCGGTGGGCGGCACGAGCGGCCCGCGGGTGGCGTCGGAGACCAGTTCGGCGCTGCGACGCGCGGCCCGGGCACCCGCCTCGACCGCGCGGCGCGGCAGGCCTCGCAGCGCACCGGGCCCGGCGCCGGGGAGGCTCACGGTGCGGCCCGCATCGAGGTCGGCGAGCACGGCCTCGGCCTCGGAGCGGGTCCGCCGGGAACGCCCGTCCGGGCGGACCGCGAGGGCGCGCACCCCGGTGCCACCCAGGGTGGTGGCCAGTGCCGAGACGAAACTGACCGCCCAGGCCGTGACCGGCTCCCCGCCCGGCCCCGACGGTGCGCCGATCGCGACGACCGCACCCGAACCACGGCGCAGCATCCCGGGCAGGACGGCGTGGGTCAGGCGCATCGTCGCCGTCACGCCCAGGTCGATGCGGTCCTGCTCGCGGTCGGCGACCTCGGAGCCGGCGACCTTCGAGACGGCGACCTCGGAGACGGCGTCGTGCACGAGCACGTCCACGGCCGGCGCCTCCGGGCCGGAGAGCAACGCCGCCAGGCGGAACAGCCCGTGCCGGGTCGCGAGGTCGGCGGTCAGGACGTCGGCCCGGACGCCGTAGCGCCCGGAGAGCTCCCGGGCGGCCGGGTGCATCCGGCCGGGGTCACGGGTGACGAGGAGCAGGTCGTGTCCGCGGGCCGCGAGCCGGTCGGCGAGCGCCGCACCGATCCCGGACGCACCGCCGGTGATGAGAGCCAGAGCCACCCGAAAAGGTTAGCGAGCCCCGTTCGGGGTAGCGCGTTCGGGTGGTCACGTGTCGTGTCGGTCAGCAGACGGAGAGTGAGAACCGTCTGGTCAGGACTCGACAGCGGGCCGCTTGACGTGCAGGCCCTCCTCCAACGCGGTGGCCACCTCGGCGAGGTCGGCGAGCAGGTCCTGCATCCGGTCGGCGGAGATGCCGACGGGCGCGGCGGCGAGCACCCAGGCCTCCTCGGCCCAGAGCAGCTCGACGTCCTCCCCGACCGCGTCGCTGGCGTCGGCCAGCCGCGAGGTGAGCAGCGGGCGCACGGCGTCGGCGTCGGAGACGAACGCGTAGCGCTCACCGACCGGCTCCAGCAGGTCCAGCCCGGCGTCGTCGGGCAGCGGGGCGGACGGCAGCCGCAGCTCGACGGCCGCCGGCAGCGACTCCTGGACCTGCACGGCGCAGAGCACGGAGCTGATCCGCCCGGCCTGCTCGTGGTCGAAGGCGTGGGCCTTGCGCGGGCCGTCCGGGGTGGGGACGTCACCGGAGACCAGGTTGCGGGCGACCCCGGGGCCGCCCTGGTGGATCGTCCCGTAGCGCCAGCGGCTGGGCAGCACGGGGTCGGAGTCGAGGTACTCCCATTCCCGCAGCTGGGCCCAGCGCTTCCGGTCGCGGGTCGCGCCCCCGCGGAACCGGTCGTAGACCAGCAGACCGACGCCGACGACGATCGCGACGAGAGCGATGACGAACCAGACCGACATGCGGCGGAGCGTAGTACCGGAAGGGGCTGTGACGTGGTAACGCCACGACTCCGACGTGCCCCTTTCCGGGAACGACGGGTGCCGGGGACCGCTCACGGGGCCGGTTCGGCCCGCCCCTCGGCCGCACTCACACGGGCCGCCGCGTCCTGTTTGCCGTGCTCGACGGCCCGGTCCAGCTGCGGGAGCGCGGCCCGCAGCACCCGCTCGGCCTCCTCCGCGACGCCGGCCGCCCGCCGGAGCGCCTCGATCAGGGCCGTCACGCGATCGCTGAGCCGGTGACCGAGCTGCACGGCGTCGAGCACCGCGTTCGTGACGGTGAGCGGGGCCGCGGCCCCGCTGGTGATCAGTGACAGCACGCCCGCCGACACCAGCGAGGCCAGGAAGTCGGCCACGGCGTCGCGCAGGATCGCCCGCTCGGCACCGACCGTCGCGCCCGTCCGCAGCACCAGGTCCGCCACCAGCATCGACTGCTCGGCGGCGCGCGCCGCGGCCGCGGCACCCTCGCCCGCCGTGTCGGCGAACCCGTCACAGGCCGTGCCCTGCCAGGCCCCGCAGGCGTCCGCGGCGGTCGCGCGCAGGGCCGCGGCCGCGGCGGTCAGCTCCCGGGCGAGCTCCTGGCGGCTCCGCGCGACGGCGGCGATCTCGTCCGGATCACCGGCGAGGGCGTCGAGCGGCTCCCGGAGGAACCACAGGTGCTCGATCGCCCAGCCGGCCAGGGCGGAGCCGAGCGCGCCGAACGGGTCGGCGACGAACCCCAGGGTGTCCAGGCCCGCGGCGGCCGCGGCCCAGGCGACGCCTGCGCCGTCCTGGTCCTCGAGCGCCGCGCCGAGGTCGTGGTACGACGAGACGATCCCGCTGCCCTCGGCCCAGCTGCTCCCGCTCCCCTCGGCCCCGCTGCTTCCGCCCTGGCCGCCATCGGCGTCACGACCGGCACGCCCGTCTCCATCGGCGTCACCACCTGGGCGCCCGCCACCGGGACCGCCGCCGTTCGCCGGCCTGCCGTCGTCGGCACCGCCGGCGTCGCTCACGGCACTCCCGCCCGGCTCGCCGCTGCGCCGATCGGTCCCGTCGGCGGGCGCGGGTGCCGTCATCGGCCGGTGCCGGTGCTCGGGGTTCGCGGCACCTCGACCTCGAGGAACGACCGGGCCGCGTCGAGGTCGGTGAGCTCGTAGTCGCGCACCGCGGCGCGGAGCGTGTCGGCCGCCTCGGCCAGGCTCCGGCCGAGGTCGGCGACCGCCGCGTCCCCGGCGCGCATCGCCGAGGTCGCGGCGCCGGCGAAGAACCCGCCGACCAGCCCGAACGCGTCCCCCGAGACCTGCGCACCGGGCGAACGCACCCGGTCGACACCGGCGACGATCCCGGCGATCCGGTCCGCCACCGCCTCGAGCCGGGAGGGGTCGAGCCGGAACCCGCCACCGGCCCCCGTCACGGCGCGCCCTCCGCGGTCAGCGGCTCCATAATCGCTGCGACCCGGGCGCGGGCGTCGGCGGCCGCCTCGGCCGACAACCGCAGGACCGTCTCGGCCAACCGGGCCCGGGACAGCTCCTCGGACCGGACGCCGAGCCGCAGCTCGGTCAGCGCCCCGGAGGCGTCGACGGTGACCGCGACCGCACCGTCGCGGGTCTGCGCGGTCGCGGTCACCATGAGCACCCGGGCCCGGGCGTGCTCCGCCCGGGCCCGGATCTGCTCGATGCGCGTGCGGTATTCGGCGAGCCACGTCTCCGCCGTCGGCGGAGCGGAGGACGGGGTGCGTTCCATGGCCCGACGATGCGCCGGTCGGCCCGGCCCCGCGGCCGGAGCCGGGGATCAGTTCGCGATCGCGACCGTGTCCAGCGCCTTCCCGACGACCAGCGCCCCGGTCCCGCCGGACGCCGCCGGATCGAGATCGACCCGGACGGTGTCGCCCTCGCGCACGGTCCCGGCCAGCAGCTCGCGGGCGAGCTGGTCCCCGATCGCGGACTGCACCAGCCGGCGCAGCGGCCGCGCCCCGTAGACCGGGTCGAACCCGTTCATCGCCAGCCACTCGCGGGCCGCGTCGGTGACCTCGAGGGCCAGCCGCCGCTTCGCGAGCCGCCCGCCGAGCACGCCGACCTGGATGTCGACGATGTGGGTCAGCTCGTCGGTCGACAGCGCGTGGAAGACCACGACGTCGTCGAGCCGGTTGAGGAACTCCGGCTTGAAGTGCGACCGGACGACCGACATGACCGCGTCCCGGCGGCCCTGGTCGTCGAGCGACTGGTCGGCGATGGCCTGTCCACCGAGGTTGGACGTCAGCACCAGGATGGTGTTGCGGAAGTCCACCGTGCGGCCCTGGCCGTCGGTGAGCCGGCCGTCGTCGAGCACCTGCAGCAGCGTGTCGAACACGTCCGGGTGCGCCTTCTCCACCTCGTCCAGCAGCACGACCGTGTACGGCCGTCGCCGCACCGACTCGGTGAGCTGGCCGCCCTGGTCGTAGCCGACGTAGCCGGGCGGGGCACCGACGAGACGGGCCACCGAGTGCTTCTCGGAGTACTCGCTCATGTCGATGCGGACCATCGCCCGCTCGTCGTCGAACAGGAACTGCGCCAGCGCCTTGGCCAGCTCGGTCTTGCCGACGCCGGTCGGGCCGAGGAACAGGAACGACCCGGTCGGCCGGTTCTCGTCGGCGATCCCGGTGCGGGCCCGCCGGACCGCGTCGGACACCGCGCGGACCGCCTCGGCCTGACCGACGACCCGCTCACCGAGCTCGTCCTCCATCCGGAGCAGCTTCGCCGTCTCACCCTCGAGCATCCGGCCGGCCGGGATGCCGGTCCAGGAGCTGACGACGTCGGCCACGTCGTCCGGGCCGACCTCCTCCTTGAGCATCACGTCCGTGTCGCCGCCGGCTGCGCGCTCGACGCTCTCGGTCGCCGCGGCCAGCTCCTTCTCCAGTTGCGGGATGCGCCCGTAGCGCAGCTCCGCGGCCCGGCCCAGGTCACCGTCGCGCTCGGCCCGCTCGGACTCGCCGCGCAGTTGCTCGAGCTGCTCCTTGAGCTCGCGGGTCGACTCGATGGCGCCCTTCTCGTTCTGCCACCGTGCGGTGAGGGCGGCGAGCTCCTCGCGCTTCTCGGCCAGCTCGGCCCGCAGCGCGACGAGCCGGTCGGCCGAGGCGGCGTCGGACTCCTGGGTCAGCGCCATCTCCTCGATCTCCAGCCGGCGCACGGCCCGCTCCACGGTGTCGATCTCCACCGGGCGCGAGTCGATCTCCATCCGGAGCCGGGACGCGGCCTCGTCGACCAGGTCGATGGCCTTGTCGGGGAGGAACCGGGCGGTGATGTAGCGGTCCGACAACGTCGACGCGGCGACCAGCGCGGCATCGGTGATCCGGACGCCGTGGTGCACCTCGTAGCGTTCCTTGAGCCCGCGCAGGATGCCGACGGTGTCCTCCACGCTCGGCTCGCCGACCAGCACCTGCTGGAAACGGCGCTCCAGGGCCGCGTCCTTCTCGATGTGCTTGCGGTACTCGTCGAGCGTGGTGGCACCGACCATCCGCAGCTCACCGCGGGCGAGCATCGGCTTGATCATGTTGCCGGCGTCCATCGCGCCCTCGCCGGACGCGCCGGCGCCGACGATCGTGTGCAGCTCGTCGATGAAGGTGATCACCTCACCCGCCGAGTCGGTGATCTCGGTGAGGACGGCCTTGAGCCGCTCCTCGAACTCACCGCGGTACTTCGCGCCGGCGACCATCGAACCGAGGTCGAGCGCGATGACCCGCTTGCCCCGCAGCGACTCGGGCACGTCACCGGCCACGACCCGCTGGGCGAGGCCCTCGACGATCGCGGTCTTGCCGACGCCCGGCTCGCCGATCAGCACCGGGTTGTTCTTGGTGCGCCGCGACAGCACCTGCACGACGCGGCGGATCTCGGTGTCGCGGCCGATCACCGGGTCGAGGTCGCCCTCGCGGGCCCGCGCGGTCAGGTCCTGGCCGTACTTCTCCAGGGCCTGGTAGCTGCCCTCCGGGTCCGGGCTGGTCACCCGGGCCGAGCCGCGGACGTGGGCGAACGCGTCGCGCAGCGCGTCCGGTGTGGCGCCGTGGCGCTGCAGCAGCTGCGCGACCTGGCCGCCGGCCCGCGCGAGGCCGACCAGCAGGTGCTCGGTCGAGACGTACTCGTCGCCCATCTCGGTGGCGAGCTGCTGCGCCGCGGTGATCGCGGCGAGCGCGTCCCGCGACAGCTGCGGGGCGCTCACCGAGGATCCGGACGCCGACGGCAGCCGGTTCCCGAGCACGGTCAGCTCCTGGCGCACCGTGTCGGGGCTCGCGCCGACCGCCTCCAGCAACGGGGCGGCGATGCCGTCGCCCTGCGCGAGCAGGGCCCCGAGCAGGTGCGTCGGCCCGACGTCGGGGTTGCCGGCCAGCGTCGCAGCCTGGACGGCGGCGGAGACGGCCTGCTGTGTACGGGTGGTGGGGTTGAAGGAGTCCATGCTCCGCGTTCCTCCCGGTCCTTCTCTTCGAACATCGTCTCTGGGTGGGGAGCGGCACCCCGGCCCGTCTCTCGACACAGTCTGCCCGGCTGGTGCACCTCTCGACACATTCAACGGCAGGAAAGTTGAGTCTGTTCCGCTCAGGGCGAAGAATTTCCGGACGGCCGGACTCCCTCACGGGGCACGCGGGCCCGGCGGCCCACCCCGGTCGCGGCACGGGTCGCGGCACGGCACTCGGGGCCGAAACGTGCCGCTCGGCGGGGTCCGGGCGTCCAGCCGCACTCCTCGGCCCCGGCACGGGCGGAAACGTGCTGATCACGAGCGTCCGTGCGGCCGGCCTGCACGCTCCCGCCCCCGCGTGGGCGAGAGCGTGCCGATCAGCGGCGCGCACGAGCCGGCCGAACCATTTCTCATCCGTGCGACGAGAACATGCGGGCACCTGGGTCTGCGTCGACCTGCACCCGGCACGGCACCGGCCCGGAGCCAGAGCTCTGCGAGCCGGTGCGCGTTGCCGCCCTCGCGGGGCCGACAGCGTGCTGATCACCCGAGCCTGCGCGATCCGGATGCCCGCATCCGCCCGCACGAGGGCGAGAGCGTGCACGTCACCGGGCGACCGCGACCCAGATGCGCGACAACGCCCTCCCGCGGACGGCAGCGTGCAGATCACCCGACCCCGCGCGATCCAGACGCACACATCCGCCCGAAAGAGGGCGAGAGCGTGCACGTCACCGGGAAACCGCCATCCAGGCGCGCGTCAACGCCCTCGCGAGGGCAGCAGCGTGCTGATCACCCGACCCCGCGCGATCCAGACGCACACATCCGCCCTCGTAAGGGCGGCAGCGTGCTGATCACCCGAGCCGGCGTGATCCAGGTGCACGCATCCGCCGTCGGCGGGCGCGAGCGCGCTGAGCATCCGGGCCCGGTGTGGGAGTCCGGCGCGGCGCGGGTGCCGGGTGGTGCGGGGACCGACCAGCGAGTGCCCGCGTGGCAGGGACCCGGTCAGCGGCTGTCCGGGCGGCGACGCAGCGTCCGGGAGGCGCCGGCGCCCAGGTGCGTCGTGCTCGGGAAGCGGCGCCGCGGGCGCGGGGCGCGCCGCGGGGTGCCCTTGGCGCCGAAGAAGTCGCCGCCCTTGCGGGCCGGGTCGTCGGTACCCCAGGCCCGCCGCTCGGTCACCCGCTCCATCCGCGGGATGTGCTTGCGGCAGTGGATGTAGGCCTCCTCGACCTCCACGACCACCCAGCGCTCCGCACGCCGTCCCCCGGTGCCGTCCTTCGCGTGCTCGGGGAAGGCGCCGCGGAAGGCGTCGTCGTCCATGATCCGGGCACGGCCGTTCACGTGCAGCCCGATCAGCGACTCGGTGAAGTCGACCATGAGCAGGCCGATGTGCGGGTTCTCGACGAGGTTGCCCAGGCTGGCGTAGACCCCGTTGCCGCGGTACTCGGGGTAGGCCAGCGTGAACGCGTCGATGACCTGCACGAACCCGGGCGGGCCCGCGCGCAGCGAGCTGTCGCACTCGCCGTGACCGTCGGACGTGGCGACGAACGCCATCTCCATCCGCCCGATGAACTCGATCATGCGGGGCAGCAGGCGGTCCCGCATCTGGTCACCGTAGAAGCGATCCGCCCGCGCGGTGCTGCCGCGCTCGTCCTGCAGGACGTGTTCACCCGCGGACCCGGGCCGCTCGGGAACGTCCGGCTCGACCACGGGGGGAGCGGGACGCGGGAGGGTGTCCGGATGGGCGGCGGGGCGCTCCTGGCCGGGGAGCTGGCCGGGGAGCACCGGTACGGGGGTTCGCAGCGGCACGGACACCACCGTGCCATCCGGGCCGCCGAGTACCAAATGGATCAGGGCCGGCGCGACCCACCCGTCGACCGTCCCACTCCACGTCGGCATTCCGGCAGACGGACGCTATCCTTGGCTCCGGCGCCACCCACGCCGACCCGAGTACCCCCGTCCCCGAACGGATGATCAGTGACCGTGCGAACCCACTCCACACCCGTCGGCGGGCCGGTGGGCAGGCGAGGTCCAGTCGCGTGGAGTCGCTCACGTACCCTAACCGGCGGTGACCAGGCGGTGACACCCGGTGTCATCGCGGCACGGAGCACGACCGAGGAGAGTGTCCGCCAGGCATGACTGCTGACCAGCTGATCGCCGGCGGCGTCGCCCCGCAGCGACGCCCCGCCTCGGAGGCGGACCGGACCGTCGAGCTCATCCGCGACAGCTTCGCCGTCGCCGAGCCGCACTCCGAGGAGCTCGGCAAGCACTTCTACTCGAACCTGTTCCGCCTGGCCCCGGAGACCCGGGACCTCTTCCCGGTCAACATGGAGGTGCAGCGCAGCCGGCTGCTGCGGGCGGTCGTGTACGTGGTGCAGATGGTCGACCAGCCCGACGACCTCGTGCCCTTCCTGCGCCAGCTCGGCCGCGACCACCGCAAGTTCGGGGTCCTGGCCGCGCACTACAACGCGCTCGGCCAGGCACTGATCGGGAGCATCCGGGACTTCGCCGGGTCGGTGTGGACGCCGGAGGTCGAGCGGGCCTGGCAGGACGCGTACGCCCTGGTCGCGAAGTCGATGCAGGAGGCCGCCGCCGCCGAGCGCGGCCCGGCGTCCTGGCTGGGCCGGGTGGTCTCCCACCGCCGGATCGGCTGGGACCTGGCCGTCGTCACCCTCGAGACCGACCAGCCGGTTCCCTACCAGGCCGGTCAGTACGTGTCGGTGGAGACGCCGCACCGCCCGCGGTTGTGGCGCTACCTGTCCCCGGCGAACGCCCCGCGCCACGACGGGACGGTCGAGTTCCACGTCCGCGCGGTGGAGAACGGCTGGGTGAGCCGGGCGATCGTCGCGCACAGCCAGGTCGGCGAGACGTGGCGGATCGGCCCGCCGATGGGGCGGATGTCGGTCCCCCAGAACTCGGACCGCGAGCTGCTGATGGTCGCCGGCGGCACCGGCGTCGCCCCGATGAAGGCGCTGCTCGACGAGGTGCGGCAGCGGCCGCGCCCGCCGCGCACCCAGGTCTTCGTCGGCGGTCGCAGCTGGGAGGACCTCTACGACTTCACCTCGCTGCGCAAGCTCTCCTACAGCTACCCGTGGCTGGACATCATCCCGGTCGTCGAGCAGGAGGACGACCCGTCCGGTGCCGAGGTCGGCACCCTGGCCGACGTCGTGACCCGCTTCGGCGCCTGGAGCGACCACGACGTGCTGGTCTGCGGCTCGCCGGCGATGATCCGTTCGACGGTGTCGCGGATGCTGGTGGCCGGTACGCCGTTGGACCGGATCACCTACGACCCCTTCACGATGGACTGATCCGCTAGAAGGCCTCGGTCGTCCGGACCGACAGCACGTGCAGGGCGCGGGACCCGGTGAAGGCGTCCCGGCCGTGCAGGAACCGGTAGTTGTCGAGGACCAGCAGGTCCCCGGCGTCCATCCGGAACCGCGGGGCCGCCTCGAATGCCGTCGCGAGCAGGTCGGCGTACTCCTCGATCCGGGCGAGGTGCTCGTCCCACTGGGGTTCGCGGGGCACCGGCAGCGCGTAGTCGCTGGCCCGGACCGCCCGCCGTCCCCCACGGGTGTGCTCGATCATCCGGCGCAGCAGCGGGGTGTCCGGCACGCCCCGCGGCGGGTTCACCCGGCTGCCGAAGAAGTCGACGTCGGCGCCGGTCAGGAACGCGTGCAGCCCCGGGTCGTCGGTGGCGAGCCGGTCGGCCAGCGCGTAGCCGTCGACGAGCACCGAGTCCCCGCCGGACGGCGCCGGTACCGAGCAGTGCATGAGCAGGTAGTCCTCGTCCGGGTCGCGCAGCCGCACGGTCCGCCCGTGTACGTCCCCCTCGAGGAACGCGCCGTCGTTGTGCAGACCCAGGACGGGTGAGTCGGTGCCGCCCTGCGGCCGGATCCCGAACAGCTCCCGCAGACGCCCGCCGAGCACGCGCGCGGCGGCGACGACCAGCACCTCCGGGTCGTTCCCGGCACCGGGGACCCGCACGACGCCGTCCGCGGCCAGTACGGCCCCGGCGTCGTCCAGCGACGCCGCACGCGGCGTCACCCCGACGTCGTCCACCAGGCCCTTCAGCTCGGGCCGGGCCTCACCCCGCCGCCGTCCGTCCGCACCGGTCTGCGCCACGCCACGTCCTCCTGCCTTACGCCTGCACTCGCACCATGCTGTACTCGCACAATCCTGTACTCGCACAATTCTGGCAGGAACGAAGGCGTATCAGAACTGGCCGGACGGCCCGGTCGGCCGGCGCCGCTCCAGCGCCCGGCCGATACCGGTGACGACCAACGCCGTTCCCACGACGGCGAGCGCGGGCAGCACGACGAGCTGTGGCGCGTTGAACATGAACTGCCGGCCCTCAGCGAGCATCGCGCCCCACTCCGGGGTCGGCGGCTGCGGTCCGAGCCCGAGGAACGACAACCCGGCCACTGTGAGCAGGACGTTCGCGAACCGCAGGCACAGGTGCGCCAGCAGCGGCCGGCTCAGGTTCGGCAGCACGTGCCGGAACGCGATGCGGCCCGGGGAGGCACCGATCGCGAGTGCCCCCTCCACGTACTCGCGGGACCGCTCCCGCACGACGAGCTGGTGGGTGAGCCGGGCGAACGGTGTCCAGCCGGTGATCACCACCGCCAGCAGCAGCGACCACAGCCCGGGCGCGCCGCCCGAGGCCGCGACGACGACCAGCCCGATCAGGATCGCCGGGATCGCGACGAGTACGTCGATCGTGCGCTGGAACAGCTGTCCGAGGGTGCGTCCCACCCAGCCGGCGAGGGTCCCGATCAGCGTGCCGGCCACCCCGCAGATCACGAGCACGACCAGCGTGAAGCCGATCGAGATCCGGGCGCCGACCACGAGCCGCACCAGGACGTCCCGGCCGAGCTGGTCGGTGCCCAGCGGGTGCTCGAGCGACGGTCCGGCGAAGCGTTGCGACAGGTCGTTCGCGGTGGGATCGAGCGGCAGCATCATGACCAGCACCAGCACACCCAGCAGCAGGACGGCACCGGCCCGCAGCGGCCGCTGCAGGCGTCGTACCCAGGGGGCGGCGGCGAACCGGCGCCCGGTGACGACCTCGGCGCTCACCGGACCGCGCTCCGGGCGACGGGGTCCAGCGCGAGCGCGAGCAGCTCGGCGGCGATGCCGGCGAGCGCGGCCAGCACGATGACCACCAGCAGGCCGGCCTGGACCACCGGGAGGTCCTGGCCGAGCACCGCGTCGTAGAGCAGGCGACCCACCCCGGGGACCGAGAAGAGCACCTCGACCACGACCGAGCCGCCCAGCAGACCGCCCAGGAACAGCCCGGACAGCGACGTCACCGAGGTCAGCGCCAGCCGGCCACCGTGCCGCCACAGCACGACCCGGTCCGGCAGCCCCTTCGACCGGGCGACGGTCACGTGGACCCGGCCGAGCACGTCGATGGTCTCGGCCCGCACCAGCTGGGCGGCCAGCGCGGCCGGGAACGCGGCGAGGGTGACCACCGGCAGCACCGCCTGCGCCGGGGAACCCCACCCGGTCGCCGGCAGCACCGGCACGGTCACCGCGAACGTCAGCACCAGCACCGTCCCGAGCACGAACTCGGGCACCGCGACCCCGAGCACCGATCCGGCGGTCAGCGCGCGGTCGAGCCGGCCACCGGGCCGTCGGGCGGCGTGCACCCCGGCCGGGATGCCGACGAGCCCGGCCACGACGAGCGCCGCGACCGTCAGCGTCAGCGACACGCCCAGTGCGGGCCAGAGCAGGCCCGAGACCGGCGTGCGCGCGGTGTAGGAGACCCCGAGGTCACCGGTGAGCACGGCACCCGCCCAGGCCGTGAACTGGTCCCACCAGCTGCCGTCGAGCCCGAACCGCTCCCGCAGCGCGGCGAGGACCGCCGGGTCCGGGTCGGCCTCGCCGGTGCGGCTGCGCAACACCGCCAGCGCGGTGTCCTGACCGGAGAAGCGGGGCAGCAGGAACACCAGCACCGCCGCCGCCACGACGACCAGCGGCAACGCCAGCAGCCGGCGGAGCAGCAGCGCCGTCACCCCGTCTTCGCCAGCCCGGGTACGACGAGCGTCTTCGCCAGCGGGTCGACCGTGTAGCCGGCGACCTGGTGGCCCACCCCGTTCGCGCGGGTGTGCACCAGCGGGACGCCGACCGCGTCCGTGACGAGCTTCGCCGACGCCTGCCGGAAGACCTCCTGGCGGGCGGCCGGGTCGGTCTCGCTCGCGAGCGGCGCGAGCAGCGCGTCGAACTCGGGCGAGCAGTACCGGTTGATGTTGTAGGAGCCCGCGCAGGAGTAGTCGCTCTGCAGCGTCGCGCCGGCGTCCGGCACGTCGAGCAGGTAGCTGCGCGAGACCAGGTACATGTCGTAGTCACCGGCCAGCAGATCGGGCTCGCGCGCGTCGTAGTCGCCCACCCGGATGTTCGCCTCGATCCCGGCCGCGCGCAGCATCTCCTGCACCGCGGTCGCCAGGGTCGGCAGCTCGGGGCGGTTGGCGTAGGTGCCGAGCTCGACGCGCAGCGGGTTCTCCGGGCCGAAGCCGGCCTCGGCGAGCAACTGCCGGGCGCGGGCCGGGTCGGCCGGGGGCGGCGGCTCCTGCGCCCCCCAGGTCACGGCGGGGCCGAACAGCTCCGCGGCCGGGACCGCGGAGCCGGCCAGCGCCTGCTCACCGAGTGCCGTCCGGTCGATCGCGGCGGTGACGGCCTGCCGCACCCGGAGATCGGAGAACGGCGCGCGCGACTGGTTGAGCTGCAGCGACGCCGTCCGCGGCGCGGCGACGGTCTCGTTGGTGTACTCGTCGCCGGTGAACTCGAGGGTGGCCGTGTCGGGGAGCTCCTGCGCGATGTCGGCGTCGCCCGCGCTCAGGGCCAGCGCCCGGGCCGCCGGGTCCGGGACGAAGTTCGCGGTGACCCCGGCCAGCTGCGGGCGCTCACCCCAGTAGGTGTCGTTGCGCTGCAGCGTCGCGGACTGGATGCCGTCCGCCCGGGTGAGGGTCATCGGCCCTGTACCGGTGCCCTGCACGGCGGGCGGGGTGGACGCGTAGGCCGAGGGCGCGAGGATTCCGGTGTTCGCGCTGCTCAGCCGCAACGGGAGGACCGGATCGGGGGCCGTGGTGGTGACCCGGACGGCGGTCGCGCCGTCGGCGGCGGCGTCGAGGCCGATGCTCTTGATCGCGCGCGGTGGCGCCTCGACGCCGGCCAGCCGGTCGAGCGCGTTGGCGACGGCCTCCCCGGTCAACGGCTCACCGTTCTGGAAGGTCACTCCCGGCCGCAGCTCGAACCGCCAGGTCCGCGGGTCGGGCTGCTGCTCCCACGCCGTGGCCAGTGCGGGCCGGGCCTGCCCGTCGGCTCCGGAGGCGACGAGCGTCTCGGTCACGCCGAGCTGGGAGAGCACGAACGCGTCATCGGTGTCGATCGCGTAGCCGGCCCCGGGGGCGAAGGCCATGGCCACGGTGAGCTGCGCGTCGGGGACGACCTGTCCGGTCCCCTCCCCGGAGCCACCGCAGGCGGCCAGGACCGCCGCGCTCGCGGCGAGGGCCGCGGCGATGCGCAGACGGGGTCGACGATGTGGTGGAGCGGCGGCCGGTGCGGCGGGCATCAGACGGAGTCCTTTCCGGCGCCGACAGGGGGTGACCGGGCGCCCGAAAGATCGTCGGAAAGTGTGAGCAAGCGGTCAAGGATGTGCGTGAGTGCGCATATGTGCTTACTGCCATGGAGTCGCGACTGCAATACCGAACCTGATAACACTGCGTTCGTGCTCCGCAGCCTGCTCCGCCGGCCGGCCGACCCCGGCTCGGACCCGCGCCCCACCGCCCCGCCGCGTACCGGTCGCCGGGCCCGCTTCGCCGCCCTGCCGCCGGTGATGAAGCTGCTGATCTCGACGCAGCTGGCGTTCAACGTGGGCTTCTACATGGTGCTGCCGTACCTGGCGACGCACCTCGCGGACGACCTCGGGCTGGCCGCGGCGGCCGTCGGGCTGGTGCTGGGACTGCGGACGTTCAGCCAGCAGGGCATGTTCGTGGTCGGCGGGGCGCTGACGGACCGCTACGGCGCGAAACCGGTCGTGCTCGTCGGCTGCGCGCTGCGTGTGATCGGGTTCATCGCGCTCGGGGCGGCCGGGACCCTGCCCGCGGTGGTCGGCGGCGCGCTGCTCACCGGCTTCGCCGCCGCGCTGTTCTCCCCGGCGGTCGAGTCCTCACTGGCCCACGAGGCCGGCGTGCGGGAGCGGGCCGGCGAGGGTCCGGCGCGGACCGAGGTGTTCGCGCTGTTCGCCGTCGCCGGGCAGATCGGGACCGTCACCGGCCCCCTGGTCGGGACGGCACTGCTGCTCGTCGACTTCCGGACCGCGTGCCTGGTCGCAGCGGCCGGGTTCGTACTGGTCGGGCTCGCGCACTGGCGGTGGCTGCCGCGACGCGCCGCCGAACAGGCCGGGCACCCCGTCCTCGCCGGTTGGGGCGAGGTGCTGGGCAACCGGCGGTTCATGATCTTCGCGGTCGGCTACTCGGGCTGGCTGCTCTCCTACAACCAGCTCTACCTGGCACTGCCGGCCGAGCTGGAGCGCGTCGAGCGGACCGCCGCCCTCGGGTTCCTGTTCGTGATGATGTCGGTGCTGGTCATCGGCCTGCAGCTCCGGGTGACCGGCTGGTCGCGACGGCTGGGGGCCGGACGGTCGGTGGTGCTCGGCTTCGGGCTGATGGCCACGTCGTTCGGGGTCGTCGCCCTGGCCCGGCTGCTGCCGGACCTGCCCGGCTGGTGGGCGCTCGCCCCGGCCGTGGCGATGGTGCTGCTGCTGACCTTCGGCGAGATGTTCGCGGTGCCGGTCGCGCAGGACCTGGTGCCCCGGCTGGCCGGGGAGCGGCGGCTCGGTGCCCACTTCGGGGTGCTCGCCTCGTTCGGCGGGCTGATGGTGCTCATCGGGTCGACCGGCGTGGGCGCCCTGCTCGACCCGACGTTCCCGCCCGCCGTGCCGTTCCTGGTGCTGGCCGCGATCCCGCTGGCGGGGGCCGTGGTGCTGGGGATGCTCGCGCGCCGGGGTGGACTGGCCGCGGCGCCGGCGGCCGCCTGATCGTCTCCGGCGGCGGCCGTCGGCCCCCACCTCACGGCATGACGGCGACGGCCTCCACCTCGACGAGCAGGTCCGGCTCGCCCAGTGCGGCCACGCCGAGCAGGGTGATCGGCCGGATCAGGTCGCGACCCAGCCGGGCCGACGCCCGGCTGATCCCCTCACCGAGCGCCGCTACTTTGGACTGGTCCCACTCGACCACGTAGAGTGTCAGCTTCGCGACGTCGTCGAAGCTGCCGCCGACGCCGCACAGCGCGATGTCGACGTTGACGTAGGCCTGCTCCACCTGAGCGGCGAGATCATCGGATCCCACCGGCTCACCGTCCGCCGTCCGCGCGACCTGCCCGGCGACGTACACCGTCCGCGAGCCGGATGCCACCGCGACCTGGCGGTAGTGCTCCGGCTGCGGGAGTCCGGGCGGGTTCAGCAGTTCGATCGGCATGACGTCTCCTCGTTCCACAACGCTGCAAATGGGCGATGCTATAGCAGCGCTATGTATTCTGGACAGGTGCCTCGTCGCGCCCCCACCGCTGTCCGGACGATGCTCATCGAACGCGCCGCCGCCATGCTGGGGCGTCACGAACCGGTCAGTCTCCGCAGCGTGGTCGCCGGTACCGGGGTGTCGACGATGGCCGTGTACACCCACTTCGACGGCATGCCCGGCCTGTGGCGCGCGGTCCGTCAGGAGGGTTTCGCCCGCCTGGAGGAGCAGATCGCGGCCGTGGGGATCACCGACGACGCGGTCCGGGACCTCACCGCGCTCGGGGTCGCCTGCACCGAGAACGCGCTGAGCGCCCCGGATCTCTACCGGGTCATGTTCGACGCGGCCACCGGCTCCGAGGACGCCACGGCAACAGCCACCACCAGCGCCGCCGCCACCGACGAGACGTTCGACGCGCTGGTCGACGCCGCAGCCCGTGCCCGGGCCGCCGGGCGGTTCCGGGCCGACATCGACCCCGCCCGGCTGGCGTTGCGCTGGCGGGCGGCCGGGCACGGCCTGACGATGCTGGTGCTCGGCGGGGTGATCACTGCGAGCACCGCCCGCGCCGAGGCAGAGACGGTCGCGACCGCGCTGTTCGTCGATGCGGGCGACGATCCCGACCGGTGCCGCCGGTCGGTGGCAGCCGGGTGGGCGGACTGAGCCGGGCCGCCCGGCCCCGTCACTCCGGCTGGGCCGGCCGCCACCGGACGACCGCCTGCCGGCGATCGACCGGGACCAGGTCGCGCCGGTAGGAGCGGTGCACCGCGGCGGTCGCCTGGGCCGCGGCGGCGCGGACCGCGTCCAGCTCGGCCGTGGTCTCGTCGAGCCGGGCCTGCAGCTCGTCGACGAGCTGTTCCAGCTCGATGATCCGCTTCACCCCGGCGAGGCTGACGCCCTCCTCCTGGGACAGTCGCTGGACCTCGCGGAGCAGCGCGATGTCACGCTGCGAGTAGCGGCGACCACCGCCGGCGGCGCGGCCCGGGCTGACGAGCCCGAGCCGGTCGTAGCTGCGCAGGGTCTGGGCGTGCAGGCCGGAGAGCTGCGCGGCCACCGAGATGACGAACACCGGGTTGTCGTGCCCGACGTCGGAACTCACGGCGTCGATCGGGGTCCGGTCCCGTCCCGTGCCGTCCGAGGAACGTCCGGCCACCGCACTCACCTCCTGGCGCCACCGAGCAGGTCGCTCCGCGGGTCGAACGACGTCGTCGCCTCCGCATAGGCCTGCAGGGCGTCGGCCGCCGCCTGGTCCAGCTTCTGCGGTACCGCCAGCTCGACGGTGACCAGCAGGTTGCCGGTCTTGCCGTTCTTCCGTTCGACCCCGCGCCGGGCGACCCGGAAGGTCCGCCCGCTGGAGGTCCCGGCGGGGATCTTCAGCGAGACGGTGCCGTCCAACGTGGGCACGGTCAGCGTCGCACCCTGGACGAGCTCGGGGAAGGTCACCGGCACGGTGATCGTCAGATCGTCGGGATTCTTGCGCGACCGGCTGAAGATCTTGTGGGGAGTGACGCCGACCGTGACGTACAGGTCGCCGGCCGGCGCGCCGCCCCGGCCGGGCTCGCCCTGACCGGCCAGCCGGATCTTCTGCCCGTCGTCGACCCCGGCCGGGACCCGCACGGTCAGCGAGCGGGTCCGGGTGGACACGCCGTCGCCGCGGCACTCCGGGCAGGGGTCGTCGATGAGCCGGCCGGTCCCGCGGCAGTCACGGCACGGCTCGGAGAACGAGAACGCGCCCTGGCTGCGGCTCACCAGGCCGGCACCGTTGCAGGTGGGGCAGGTGCGCGGGGTGCTGCCGGGCCGGGAACCGGTCCCGCCGCAGCGTTCGCACCGCCCGGGCGAGGACAGCGTGATGGGCACCGTGGCGCCCCGCACCGCGTCCTCGAAGGAGATGGTCAGGTTGCTCTCGACGTCCTGGCCGCGCCGCGCACCGGTGGGGCCGTAGCCACCGCTGTTGCGGGCCGCCCGGCCGAAGATGTCGCCGAGGATGTCGCTGAAGTCGCCGGCGCCACCAGCGCCGCCGCGCCCGGCTCCGCCGAACAGGTCATTGATGTCGAACCCGCCGGCGCCGGCGCCGCCACCCGCACCGCCGCCGCCGGGGAAGCCGCCGCCGGTACCGAAGCCGCCGAAGCCGCCACCGCCGCCCGCGAACATCGCGCGGGTGTCGTCATACTCCTTGCGCTTGCCCTCGTCGCCGAGCACGCCGTAGGCCTCGGAGACCGCCTTGAAGCGGGTCTCGGCCTTCTCGTCGCCGGGGTTGGCGTCCGGGTGCAGCTCGCGGGCGAGCTTCCGGTACGCCTTCTTGATCTCGTCCTGGGACGCCGTCGAGGAGACGCCCAGCTCGCGGTAGTAGTCCTTCTCGATCCAGTCGCGCTGGGTCACTCCGCCTCCTTTCCGTGTACGCCTGCCGTGCGGCGGGCCGCGCGCACGCAGCCCGCCGCACCGCTCGGCACCGTCCCTGCCGTCCCGGTCAGGCCGGGGCGGACCCGTCCTCGCCGGACCCGTCCGGCTGCGCCGCGGCCGCTTCGGGGGCCTCGGCCTCCGGACGGTCCTGCACCGTCACCATCGCCGGCCGGAGGATCCGGTCGGCGATCCGGTACCCGCGACGCAGCACCGCGGACAGCACGGTGACCGTCGGGCCGGAGCCCTCGGCCGGCTCGTGCTGCACGGCCTCGTGCAGCTGCGGGTCGAACGGCTCGCCCTCGGCCCCGAAGGCCTCCAGCCCGAGCCCGGTGGCGACGCCGGTGACCTTGTCGGCCGCCGACTTGAACGCTCCCGTCAGATCCCCGTGCTGCTCGGCGCGCTCGAAGTCGTCGAGCACGACGAGCAGGTCGGAGAGGAACGAGACCTTCGCCGCGAGCTTGGCGTCCTCGCGGTCCCGGTCCGCCCGGCGCCGGTAGTTCGCGTACTCGGCGGTGACCCGCTGCAGGTCCGCGGTGCGCTCGGCGACCTCGGTGGTGAGCTTCTCGATCTCCGGGTCGGCCCCGTCGGCCGGCCCGGCGACCGGGTCGGCGCCCGCCCCGTCCGGGGCCGCCTCCGCGGCGGCCCCGGACGCAGTGGCGTCCTCGCTCAGACGGGCCTCACCCGTCTCCGGGTCGATCTTCCGGCGGTCCCGGAAGGTCACGGGCTCGTCCTGCTGGTTCTCGTCTGCCATGTCGACCGTCCCGTCTCCTGGATGGCCGTCGGCCCTCACTTGTCGCCCTTGTCCTTGTCCTCGTCCACGATCTCGGCGTCGACGACGTCGTCCTGCTGCTCACCGGCGGACCCGCCGGCCGCACCGGCGTCGCCGGCCGCACCCGCGGCGCCCTCCGCGCCCGGCTGCGAGTACAGCGAGGACCCCATCTTCTGGGACTCGGTGGCCAGCTTCTCCATCGAGGACTTGATGGCCTCGTGGTCGGTGCCCTTGAGCGCCTCCTGGGTCTCACCCAGCGCGGCGTTCACCGAGTCCTTGACCTCGGACGGGAGCTTGTCGTCGTTCTCCTTGACGAACTTCTCCGTCTGGTAGACGAGGGTCTCCGCCTGGTTGCGGGTCTCGGCCTCCTCGCGGCGCTTCGCGTCCTCCTCGGCGTGCGCCTCGGCCTCCTGCACCATGCGGTCGATGTCGTCCTTGGACAGCGCCGACCCGCCGGTGATCGTCATCTCCTGGCTCTTGCCGGTGCCCATGTCCTTCGCGGACACGTTGACGATGCCGTTGGCGTCGATGTCGAAGGACACCTCGATCTGCGGGACGCCGCGCGGGGCCGGCGCGATGCCGGTCAGCTCGAACATGCCGAGCTTCTTGTTGTACGCGGCGATCTCGCGCTCGCCCTGGAAGACCTGGATCTGCACCGACGGCTGGTTGTCGTCCGCGGTGGAGAAGACCTCCGAACGCTTGGTCGGGATCGTGGTGTTCTTCTCGATCAGCTTGGTCATGACGCCGCCCTTGGTCTCGATGCCGAGGGACAGCGGGGTGACGTCCAGCAGCAGGACGTCCTTGACCTCGCCGCGCAGCACGCCGGCCTGCAGGGCGGCGCCGGCGGCGACGACCTCGTCCGGGTTGACGCCCTTGTTGGGCTCCTTGCCGCCGGTCAGCTCCTTGACGAGCTCGGTGACGGCGGGCATCCGGGTGGAGCCACCGACGAGCACGACGTGGTCGATCTGGCTCACCGAGATGCCGGCGTCCTTGATGACCTGGTTGAACGGCTGGCGGGTGCGGTCCAGGAGGTCCTGGGTGATCCGCTGGAACTCCGCGCGGGACAGCGACTCGTCGAGGAACAGCGGGTTCTTGTCGGAGTCGACCGTGATGTAGGGCAGGTTGATGTTGGTCGAGGACGAGCTCGACAGCTCGATCTTCGCCTTCTCCGCGGCCTCACGGAGCCGCTGCATCGCCATCTTGTCCTTCGTCAGGTCGATGCCCTGCGAGGACTTGAACTTGTCGACGAGCCAGGTGACGATCCGCTCGTCCCAGTCGTCGCCACCGAGGTGGTTGTCGCCGTTGGTCGCCTTGACCTCGACGACGCCCTCGGCGATCTCCAGCAGGGACACGTCGAACGTGCCGCCACCCAGGTCGAAGACCAGGATGGTCTGCTCCTTCTCGCCCTTGTCGAGGCCGTAGGCCAGCGCGGCCGCGGTCGGCTCGTTGACGATGCGGAGCACGTTCAGGCCGGCGATCTGGCCGGCCTCCTTCGTCGCCTGCCGCTGCGCGTCCTCGAAGTAGGCGGGGACGGTGATGACCGCGTCGGTGACCTCGTCGCCCAGGTAGGACTCCGCGTCACGCTTCAGCTTCTGAAGGACGCGGGCGCTGATCTCCTGCGCGGCGTAGGTCTTGTCGTCGATCTCCGGGGTCTTCCAGTCGGTGCCGATGTGGCGCTTGACCGAGCGGAAGGTGCGGTCGGAGTTCGTGACGGCCTGGTTCTTCGCGGACTGACCGGTGAGAACCTCGCCGTTGCGGGCGAACGCGACGACCGACGGAGTGGTGCGGGCACCCTCCGAGTTCGCGATCACCGTCGGCTCGCCACCCTCGAGGACGGCGACGACGGAGTTGGTGGTCCCGAGGTCGATACCGACCGTACGAGCCATGGTGACTGCCTCCGTTGAGCATTGACTGCAGGGAATGAGTGCGTCCGGCTCAAGTTGTACCAGGCCGGCGAGCGCGGTGCGTACAGGCCCTGAGTGGGGCCTGCTCAACTTGCTCTCGACCGGATCAACGAGCACCCCGGCAGAGTTGTTCCCACCCGGCTCAACTTTCTCCCCGATTTCTCGGATGCGTCGAGTCGCCGTCGATCCCGGCGAACCGGGCTACCCTGCAGACCGCTCCTCGACGCCGGAGGTCCCGTGGCACGACAGGTCCGGCGCCACGCGCCCGCACCAGCTCTCCTGACCCTCGGGCTCCTCGCGGCGGTTCTCGTCGGGTGTGGAGGGTCACCGGCGGAACCGGAGAGCCCGTTCCCCGCGCGGCCGGCGGACATCGACGTCTCGACACTCGATCCGTGCACAACGCTCACCGAGCAACGACGCGCTGACATGGAGCTCTCGGAGGGGCGCCCGACGAATGTTCCGGTAGGCGAGGTGACGTCACGAGCGTGCGCGTGGAGCAACTTCGACGACGGCTTCAACTACACCGTGCAGCTTCTCCCCATGGACGCTGCCGACGCCGTCGGCTCGGACGATTCCTCGCTGACACAGATCAACGGCTTCGGGGCGGTACAAGGAACCGGGCTCGGCAGCTCGACCCCGATCTGTCAGCTCATCATCGACGCCGGTCCGGGACAGGCCATTCGGGTACAGGCACAGTCGACCCTCCTCGACGACGAGGGACAACCGCTGACGTTCGACCAGGTGTGTCCACGGGTATCCAACTTCGCGACCGCAGTCGTGGAGAGCGCTCTCGCACGATCGTGAGCGGTTCACGATTGCGATCGGGACTCCTCATCACGCCCTGGGCGCCAAGTCCGTGCACGTAGCTTCGCATTCATGCCGATCGATGCAGCGCTCCCACGAGGCACGGCGTCAGACACGCTCATGACCCAGATCGATCAGGACAACGTCCTGGCCGCGTATCGGGTCTTCCGGGAGCAGGCCGAGAACATGCAGATCACGATCACCGAGGCTGCGTGGATGAACGACATCCCGCGCTGCGGGGAGGACGTGATCTCCCGCGACGCCAAGGCGGTCTTCCAACCAAAGATCGACGAGATCCTTCTCGTACACGCGGCCCACCAGAAGGAGGTGCACGAGGCCGCGGAACGACTCCGCGAGGCAGCCGTGCAGTACGGGTTGATCGACGAACATGCCGCGAGTTCACTACGCCCGACGGATCGTTCCTCCGGAGGTCGTGGTCATACGGTGGAGAAGTAGGCGGCCGACGTGGCTCTCCCCGTCTGCTACAACTTCGAGGCCTTCGACATGGCGACGAAGTTCGCCTGGGTGAACGACCAACCCGGGATGGCTGCCGCCCAGCAGGTCTCGGACGGCCTGACGACGCTCACCGGCTCCCTCGAGACCGCACGGACCGCCACCGACGACGCGACGTCCCGGCTCGGCATCTCGTGGCAGGGCCCGGCGGCCGAGGCGGCTCGGACGTCACTGACCGCGACCGCGGACGGCGTCTCCGACTCCGCGACGATCGCCCGCAACGGCGCCGACCGCATGCTCGACCACGGCCACTCGTTCGAGGCGATGCGCCGTCAGATCACGTACCTGGATCCCGCGGACTACTCCTGGGTGCAACGGGTCGGCGACAACCTCAGCGAGGCGTGGCACTCGGCGTGGGGCGCCGGCGCCGATCATGTCACGATCGCCGAGCACAACCAGGTCAACGACGAGGTCGCGAACCGCGCGCTGCAGCAGTACGCCACCGAGACCTCCGCGACCGACGACCGGTTCACGACGGCCGCGGCTCCTCCACCGGATACGCCCGGAGCCTCCGGGGCCGGCGGAGCGCCCGGCCCTGCCGGAGCCGGGCCCGGAGCCGGCGCGTTCGGTACCGGCAGCCCGGGAAGCGGTGGCCCCGGCGACGGTGGAGCCGGGAGCAGAGGGGCCGGTGACGGTGGGGTGGGGGCCGGGGCCGGTGGGGCCGGTGGGGTCGGTGGGGCCGGCACGGGCGGGAACGCGGGGCCCGCGGGTGGGCCGCGGCCTCCGGAGCAGGCCGGTCCACCGACAGGCGGCGCGGAGCCCCGTGCCGGCGGATCCGTCCTGTCGCCCGACCGGCCCGGTAGCGCGGCGACCGGCCCGGACGACCCGCGTGCGCACGCCGGGGATCCCGCGCCGCGGTACCCGACGACCACCGCCGAGGACGCCGGCCAGGTCCGCGGCGAGCGCGTTCCCGCACCGCTTCCCGAGCGCCCGGCGTACCCGGCGGCACCCGAACGCTCGGCGGCCCTCCCGGCACCGTTCCTCACCGCGCCCGGCACCGATCCCGGCCGCGCCCGCGACGAGCTCGCCCGCCGGTTCGCCGAGGGCGCGCGACAGCATCAGCCGGCCCGCCCCACGACGGGCCCGCCCGACGCGCTCCGCGGCCCCGACCAGCCGCGCGGCCCCGCCGGGCGCGGCGCGGGGCCGGGGGCCGGCGCCTGGGCCACCGAGCCCCGCGCTCCGGGCGGCCGGGCCGGCGTCGGCGAACCGGCCGCCTGGACCGGGCGCGGAGCCGACCCGGGCCGGGGCGCCGGCACCCCCGGGTACGGCCCGATGATGGGAGGCGCCGCCCCGCGGGACGGGCAGGACCACCGCAACCGCTACATCGTCCCGACCGACGAGGTGTTCGCCGTCGAGGTCACCGCGACCGACGCCGTCCTGGGACCCGAGCAGGACCCGCGGTGATCGACTGGACCCGCGCCACCGTCCTGACCGGGACGGAGTTCGACGTCGTCCGGGACCTGCTGGGGCTCGGCCCGAACCCGGCCGTCCTGGACCTGCTCGCACCCGGGACGACCGACCTGGAACGGGCCCGGGTCGTACGGGCCGCCACGGCCTCCGCGGCGGCGCGCGGCCTGGTCGTCGACGGCGTGCCCGTCCCGCAGCTCGCCGACGACATCCGGACCCTGACCACCCCGGATTTCCGGTTCGACCTGGTCGTCGCACCGCCGTACCGGCAGCGCGCGCTGGTCGGGCTCCGCGCGGGCCGCGCGGTGCTCGCCGCCCGGATCGACGACGACGTCGCGCTGCTGCGGCTCCGCCCGGCCGACGCCCCCGCCACGCTCGTGGGCCTGCTGGGTGACGTCGTGCCCGGCCCCGGCCCGACGGTGCGGATCCCGGTCGAGGTGCTGGCCGGCGCGGTCGACGCGGCCGGTGACGACGCCGACCGGTTCGTCCGCGAGCTGCTGCGGCGCGGCTGCACCGACGCGGAGGCCGACCTGGTCCGGCGGATGGGCCGGGTCGACGGGATGGCCCAGCTCGGGGCGGGCCGCGGAGGAGCCGACCCGTGCCGGGCACCGGCCGTCCTGCTGGTGCACGTCACCGCGCAGGGCTGCTACTACCAGCGGCGTCCGGCACCGGACATGCCCGGACGACCGCTCCCGCAGGGCGCGACCGTGCACGCGGGACCGGCCGACGTCACCGTCCTGGCCGGCGAGCTGGAGCGCCTCGCCGACGCCGCGCGGCGGCGCCGCACCCCGGTCGGTGCGCGCCGGGCCTGGTGACCGGCCGCCTCACGCGGGGTTCGGCGTCGTCCCCGGCCGGGTCGCGAGCGGGACGAGGTCCTCGAAGTCCCACGGCACCGGCTGCACCCGCACCGGGTGGTCCTTGTTCGGCGCCTCGACCATCTTGTCGTCGCCGATGAACATCGTGACGTGGTAGATCGTCGACGGGTCCGAGGGGTCGTGGGCGTAGAACAGGAAGTCGCCCGGCTGCACGTCCTGCACCGGCAGGTGCCCACCGGAGTTGTACTGGTCGCGCGAGACCCGCGGGATCGTCATGCCCGCCGCCTCGTAGGCGCGCAGCAGCAGCCCGGAGCAGTCGTAGGCGTTCGGGCCGGTCGCCCCCCACACGTACGGCTTGCCCACCTCGCCGAGCGCGAACCCGATCGCGGCACCGGCGGCACCCGGCGGCAGCGCGCCCGTCGTACCGGGCTCGCACCCGGTCGGGTTCGTGACGTCGCCGATCTGCTCGACGATCGAGACCGCCAGCGGCTCCCACTTGGCGTACGCGTCGGGGAAGGCCGAGCGCTGCACGGTCTGCGCTGCGACGGTGACCGGCATGCTGTCCCAGCCCGGCACCTCCAGGAGCCGCTCGTAGAAGATCCGGCTGCTGTAGGCGGGGTCGGTGACCTCCGCCGGCGTCCCCCACCCCATCGACGGCCGCTGCTGGAACAGTCCCAGCGAGTCCCGGTCGCCGTAGTCGATGTTGCGCAGGGTGGACTCCTGCATCGCGGTCGCCAGCGCGACCAGCCACGCGCGGGGCGGCAGGTCCATGTCCTTGGCGACCGAGATGATCGCGGACGCGTTCTGCTTCTGCTCGTCGGTGAGCGTCTCGATGGTGGCGCCGGCGTTGCCGCCACGCCCGGCGGTCGCGGTGGAGATCCCGGTGTCGCACCAGTCGGCGCCCGACTGGCGCCCGCCGATGTTCGGGCTGAACGCCAGGAAGCCCACGGTCAGGAACAGCACCAGGGCCATCCCGATGACCACGAACGGCAGCAACAGCCGCAGGGGCCGCAGGGCCCGGGTGAACGGCGTGCTCATGCCCGGTCGTAGCGGGACACCTTCCAGCCCGCGTCCGTGTCCACGACCAGGATCGTCAACCGGAGCGCGTCGGTCGGCACGTCGACCTCGACGCTCTTCTCGGCCACCCGGGTCGGGGTCGCCGGCCCGGTCACCCGGTTCGCCGGGATGTTGACCGGGTCGACACCGGCCAGGACACCGAGGAACTCGTCGGTCGTGTACGGCCGCAGCCCGGCCAGCCACTGCTGGGAGGTCGTCCCCTCGGGGTGGTTGACCCACGCCGAGGTCCAGACCCGCGCGACCTCGAGCGCCTGCGGCGGGGCCTGGTCCAGCGGCTGCGCCTCGGGCGTCAGCTCGGGCACCGGTGGCAGCATCGTCGGGGTCGGGGTGGCGGAGACGCCGGACCCGCCGGCGTCCCACCGGTCGCCCTGGGTCGCGCCCGGGCCGCCACCCCCGGTGGTGCCACCGACCTGACCGGCGAGGTGCACGAGCCCGAACACGAGCGCTCCGAGCACGACGACGGTGACCGCCAGCCGGACGGGCGAGCGCAGCGGCCACTGCCAGATCGCGCGGTAGGCCGCGGCGCGGCCGCGCGGGGACCTAATCGGCACGGCCACCCCTGCCGTCGGAGGTCCGCGCGGCCCGCGGCCGGTAGATCTTGTAGACGGGAACGCCGTCGACGAGCTCGGGAGCCACCGGCGCCGGGTCGCCCGGCCGGCGCGGCCCCGCGTCGTCGCGGCGGTAGATCGACCGGTCGTCGATCTCACCCGGATCGGTGCGGCCCGGCACCCCCGTGTCCGGGCGCCCGGACGCCCCCACCGGCAGCTGGGCGCGCCGTGGGTCGGCGAGGCGGGTGTCCCGCCCGCCGTCGGCCGGGTCGGCCACCGGACGGCGCCGCCACGGCCGGGCACCCGGACCGGCGACCGTCTCCGCCTCCGGACGGGCCGTGTCGGGGTCCCCGCCCGCGGCGCCGGGGCCACGCTCGGACCACCAGCGGGCCTGCCGCTCGTCACCCGGCAGCGGGCCGCGCATGCGGTTCCACACCCGCGACATCGGACCGTCACCGGCCCCGGGGACGATCCCGCCGAACTGCTCGCGGGTCAGCGACACCATCGACACCAGCCGCCGGAACGGCCGCGCGACCGCCCACATCACCAGCGTGACGACCCCGGTGACCAGCAGGGCGAGCCACAGGTCGATGCCGGCGCCGGGCGCGAACAGCGACACCACGAGCAACGCGTGCAGGCCGGCCAGCGCGCCCACGACCAGCGTGTTCACCACCGCGGCGCCGGCGACGCGCAGGATCGCCGGGATGACGTCCGGTTTGAGCAGCGCGATCACCGCGACCGCCGGGGCGCACACCACGAGCAACCGGATGATCAGCAGCGCGACCAGCACCAGCACCTTGGCCAGCAGCTGGAACAGCGCGATGCACGCGGCCTGGATCAGGGCGAGGGTCCCGGCCCCGATCCGGCTGCCCGACGCCCCGGTGAAGTAGGGGTACCGGTCGCCCATCCGGTCGGCGATCGCGGCGTAGTCGGCCTTCTTCCGCTCAGCCGTCTCCGAGGTGTCCTGGCCCTGGTCGACCTCGTCGATCGTGAACGCCTGCGCCCGCAGCAGGTCCCGGCCCAGCTCCTGGGCCTGCGGGACGTCCGGCGCGCCGAAGGTCCCGCGCAGCCAGTTCTGGTAGGCGACCTGGTCGACGAGCACGGTCGGGAGCGTGTCGCGGGTGCCGAGCCCGACCTGGCCGAGGAAGCCCTCCTGCATCTGCGTGACGCCGTCGAGCAGCAGGTCGTCGGCCGCCTTGGACCAGTCCACCGGGGCGAGGTAGGCGGCGGAGCCGAGCATCAGCGCGAGGACCGCGATCCCCGTGCGCTGGGCCTGCCGGGCGAGTTCCCCGCGCATCGCCAGCAGCAGGATGATGATCGCGAACCCGAGCAGGGCCAACCCGACCCAGGTGGTGAACACCGTCTCGTACATGGCCCGGGTCGCGGTCGTGATGACCTCGTCCAGCGGCTCGAACAGCGCCCCGCCGTCGGCGATCAGGTAGTGCGCCCAGTTCACGCCGCCGACGGCGAGCTTGGCCAGGTTGAAGACCTGGTTGCCGAGCCAGGTGTCGGTCGTGACCGACGGGTTCAGCACGCCGGACGCCGCGCAGCCGAGGTCGTAGTTGTGCCAGATCATCCCGGCGTAGCCGACCTCGGTGTAGACGCTGCCGGCCTCGCCGTGCAGCGCCGACGGCCGGTCCAGCGACCCGACGAGGCCGGTACCGGGGCGGTCCGGTTCCGGCGGGGTCTTGCAGTCCAGCGCCTGGGCCATGGCCGGCGTGCCGATCAGCAGCGTTCCGGCGGCCAGCGCCGCGACGACGAGCACCGCCCGGCGGCGGCGACGCGGCCGGGCCGGGGTGTCCCGGCGGACCGCACGGCGGACCGCGACCAGCACCGCGGCGAGCAGCACTCCCAGCACGACCCAGAGGCCGGCCCCTCCGGACGGATCCAGCCCGTGGGTCACTGCCGGGTACCGCCGGGGTCGTCCGGCCGGTGCCCGGCACCGTTGCGGGCGGCCGGCGGCGGCTCGTCCACCACCCAGTCCTCGTCGAACTCGTCGAGCAGGTCGATCTGCTCGTCGTCGTAGAGCTCGGCGGACACGACCCGCACGCTCCCGGCCCGGACCTCACCGGCCAGCACCGGATCGGCGTCGCCGGGCCCGATGCGGGTGTCGACGTCGAGGTCGTCGCCGTCGAGGTCGGGCAGCACCGACGGGAGCTCCTGGCGCGGCGCCGGCGGCAGTGGGGCCGGCTCGTCCGGTGCGTTCATCTCGGGGCCGGACTCGCGGGGGACGGCCGCGCGGGTGGCGTCCGGGTTGGTGTCCAGCGCCTCACGGACGTGCTCCAGATGGGGACCCTCCAGGTCGATCCGGATCTTCTCGACGCCACCGTGGCCGTCGGCGAAGACGAACTGGCGCGGGGTGTCGTCCGGGCGGTCGTCGTGCCGCGGCCGCGGCGACAGCGTCCCGAGCATCTCCTCGTAGCCGACGTCGGTGGGCACCCGCAGCAGCCGCAGCGCCTCGGACTGCGCCTCCTCGTCGTCGGTCCGGCCGACGAACACCGCGTTGACCAGCGACGCGAACCCGGACACCCGCAGCAGGTCACCGGCCAGCTGGGAGGCGAACAGCGCCCGGACGTTGAACTTGCGGGAGTCGCGGGCCAGCCGGTCGATCAGGACCTTGCCGGTGGGGACCTGGGACAGGAAGTGCGTCTCGTCGAGCGCGACGCCCTTGCGCAGGTTCCGGTCGGCGTCGTAGATCGTGCGCTGGGTCAGCCAGGACGCCAGGTTGAGCAGCTCGACGCCGAGCGACTCGTTGTCGGTCCACTCCTCGCGCGGGCTGCCCGGCCGCGGCAGCGACAGCCCCTGCATGGTCAGCACGGTGAGGCGGTAGTCGCGGTCGGCGCGCCACGGGTCGTACCGCGTCTCGTCCGGGAACAGGAGCGCGGCCTGCGGGAGCTCGCGGCGCTCGTCGAGGAAGTCCGCGACGACACCGGCGTGCTCCTCGCCCTCGGACGCGTGCCGGCGCAGCGTGTCGATCACCATGCCGGGATGCCGGTCCGGTGCGCCGCCGACCTCGCGGACCGCGCGCAGCAGCACGATCCGGGTGTGCGGCTGGCGCGCGACCTCGTAGGGCAGCAGGCCGGACAGCACGTCCAGCACGAGCCGGCGGCGGGTGGCCGCGGCCAGCGAGCGTTCCCGCTTCCAGGCCCGCTCGGGGTCCTCGTCGTCGGCGAAGTGGTCCGGGCGCGGCTCGGCGACCACCCGGTACGGGTTGAGGATGCCCGGGTCGGCGCGCAGCAGGTTGATGTGGCGGGAGAACGGCTGCAGCTCCGGCAGCCGGGCCAGCTCGGCGAGCGGCCCGGACGGGTCGAGCACCGTCCAGCGGGCCCCGGCGCGCAGCGACTTGTAGACGATCAGTCCGGTGAGGAACGACTTGCCGGACCCCAGGCCACCGACGATCGCGGTCAGCCCGGACGCCCGGCGGACCTCCTGGGCCAGCCACGGGTCCCACGCGACGGGGCGCCGGGTCGCGGTGCAGGTCTCGCCCAGCATGATCCCGCGCCGGTCGCCGACGCTCGCGGTCGCCGCGGGCACCCCGGCCGCGGCCCAGATCACCGAGCCGCGACGCCGGTAGGCGGTCGAGGCCAGGGGCTCGCCGGGGATGAACTCGCGGGCGTAGCGGTACTGGGCCTCCGGGTGCTCGATCTGCACCTTCGGCCGGTACAGGTCGACGACCTGCTGGGCCCGCGTCGTGGCCTCGGCCTCGTCGCGGCCGGAGACCGCGATCCGCCACCAGCCGGAGATCCGGGTGTTGAGCTGGGTGAGCCCGGTGGTCAGCTCGTCCTCGACCTCGAGGACCCGGTCGGCCTGGCGGGCCAGCGACATCGGCGGGTCGAGGTCGTGGTCGTGGGTGTAGTGCCGGATCTGGCTGCGGACCCGCCCCATCTGGCGCTGCAGCTCCCCCGTGACGTCCTCCGGGCGCCGGACGTAGATCCGGGCGGACCACTCGACGGGGAACGGCAGGCGGTCCGAGTGCTGCATCCACGGGTCGTCGATCTCGGGGATGCGCAGGCCCTCCATCAGCCCGACCGACAGCACGGCGACGTTGCGCGACACCGCCTGCGAGCGCATCCGGCCGACCACCTGCACGGTCGGCGCGTACGGCTCCTGGTGCAGGTCGACACCCTCGGTGAAGGCGGCGAGGTCCTCGGCCTCCCAGGTGGAGACCCCCCGGGGCACCGACGACAGCCCGCGCGGCGCCGGCAGCCCGAGCGCGACCGAGCGGTGCATCAGCCAGGCCATGTCCTCGGCGCTGGCCGGGACGGCGTCCAGCCCGGACCCGGCGACGAGGACGTCGAGGTGGTTGACCTCGGACTCCAGCGCGGCGAGCTCGGCCCGCACCGCGGACGGCGCGATCCGGTCGAGGACCGGGGCGGCGCGCTCGACCCAGCGGTCGAGCAGGCCGCGGCCGGAGACCTCGATCCCGAGGAAGACCTCCTTGTCGGCCATCGACAGCCCCATGAGGTGGCGCTGCTCGCCTTCCAGGAAGCCGTCCCAGCCCAGCGCCCCGGGGACGTCGGGCATACGGGCGAGCGCGTTCTGGTCGAACGACTCCGCCCACATGTGCACCGGGTAGGGCCGGGTCGTGACGCGCAGGTGCAGCCAGCGGCCCTGCAGCTCGCCGAGCTGGGCGGCGATCTGGCGGATCAGCACCTCGCGCTGGGTGTCGCTGCGGAAGCTCCAGGCCTGCGCGGCGAGCCGGTACCAGGCCATGACCTGGGTTCCGGTGCGGGTGAGGTGCCCGTCGATCGAGCGCAGCGCGATCGAGGGCGTGTAGTCCGACCCGCCCTCGCCGGCCTTGGCCCGGCCTCGCCTGCGCAGCCGGCGGGAGGTCTTCTCAGGTGCGGCCACGGTGGCCACCCCTGCGCCACGGTTCCGGACGGCTGGTGCGGGCCGGCGCGGTGGCCCCGCGACCGCGGGTGCGGCCGCGGGCCTTGCGGAACCGGCCCGGCTTCGGGGCACTGCCCGGCTCGGGCAGCGGCGGCACGACGCGGGCCGGCGCGACGGGGGCGGCCTCGGCCCCGGCCTCGTCGGGGGCAGCCTCGTCGGGCCCGGCCGCCTGCGTCACGGGTGCGTCGACGACGACCGGCTCCGCGGGCGGCGGTGTGACCGCACCCGACCGCGGCAACGGCGTGCGGGAGGAACCGGAGACCTTCCAGGGCCGGGTCCCCGCGCCCAGGGCCGGCGTGCCCGGGTGGGCCCGCGACGTGTGCACCCGCACGTGTCCCGCCCGGACCGCGCCGCGGGCCGGCTTCCGCCCCGCGCGCGGGCCGGTGACCTCGGCCCAGAACTGGGCGAGGACCTGGCCCAGCGGCCGCTCGTAGTCGATCTTCTTGCCGAGGATCCGGGTGATCGCGACCGTGCCGACGAGTGCCCAGGCGACCGAGAAGAAGTCCAGGCCGATGCCCAGCTGCCGCTGCACCATCATGATCAGCATCATCGCGAGGAGCCCGACGCCGTAGCTGACGTAGCGGGCACGCCAGGGGAACGTGGCCCGGGGCGGGCCGAGCCAGACCGCGTCGACGCGGTAGACCTCGTCGTCCGTGCGAACCAGCAACCGGATCAGCCCGTGGACACGAGCAGGTTGGCCAGCGCCTGACCGACGGCCGGACCGTTCCCGGTCACGGCGATGCCCAGCGCGACGAGCCCCACCAGCAGCCCGACGCTGCGCCGGGCCACGCCGGCGTTGTCCCCCCGGCCGCCGATCCACAGCAGGATGACGGCGATCGCGAGCAGGATCAGCGGCACGATGTTGTTCGTGATCCAGTCGCGGAGGTTGACGGTCGTGAGCTCGCCCTGCGCGAGCACCAGCTGGATCGCCTCGAACGAGGTCTTCACAGCTCCTCCTAGCGGATTCCGCTTCCTGATCGCTCCCGCAGGCGAGTAGACCACGAGACTCGTCGGTGATAGTAGAGGAGTGGCCCGTACGCGCGGTGTGAGCACCACGCAGCGCGGTCGGTCGAACACGGTCGGCCGAACGGCCCCTCCACCGCGGAGCGTGACTCCTACCTCACCTCGGCCGCCCCCGGTAGGCCCTTCCCGGGTGCGAATGTCATGGTCAACGGCGGCTACTGTTCGGTAACAAGATGCCGCCCGTCCTTCGAGGGGGCGGGGACACGCGGGACCGGGCGCACTACCCTTCGCCCGACCACCGTCGCGTCCCACCACATCCACGCGACGGTGACGTTCGAGGAGGCACTGCGATGGAGAGGCCCGCCCCGTCCCGGCGGCACGGTCCGCCGTGCGCGCGGTCGCGCGGCTCCCGCCCGGCCTCCCTCGGACGCCGATTCACGATTCCCGTCCCGTTCCGCCGCGACGACCGCGTCCAGCCGGACGCCCGTCCCAGGCCGGCAGCTCTCAAGGGAGGTTCCTCCACATGACCTGGGTGCAGTACCTGTTCGGCACCATCACGGTGGTGTCGGCGATCGTCGCGGTCGCTCTGGTCACACGGACCGTCGCGAAGATGGTGTCGATCATCCGGCTCGGGGAGTCGGACCCGACCCGCACCGGCCCGTTCGGCCCGCGGTTCGTCACGATGCTCAAGGAGACCCTGGGTCACACCAGGATGCTCAAGTGGAGTCACGTCGGTGTCTTCCACTGGCTGGTGATGGTCGGCTTCGGCGGGCTGTTCCTGGCCCTGATCGAGGCGTTCGTCGAGGTCTGGAACCCGACGTTCCACCTGCCGCTGATCGGCGAGTGGTCGATCTACTCGCTGTTCGTCGAGATCCTCGGCGTCGGGACCGTGGTCGGCATCGCGGTGCTGATCGTGATCCGGCAGCTCAACCACCCGCGCAGCCAGGGCCGGATGTCGCGGTTCTACGGCTCCTACCAGGGCCGTGCCTACTTCGTCGAGGCGATCGTGTTCCTCGAGGGCCTGGGCATCCTGGTGGTGCGCGGCGCGAAGGACGCGCTGGGCGTGTTCGACGTGCCGACCTGGTCGGCGCCGGTGTCGAAGGCGCTGGGCACGATCCTGCCGGCCTCGCCGACGCTGGTGACGGTGTTCGCGACGGTGAAGGTGCTCTCGGCGACGATCTGGCTGATCGTGATCGCCGCGAAGCCGACGATGGGTGTGGCCTGGCACCGGTTCACCGCGTTCCCCAACATCTACTTCAAGCGCAACGACGACGGCTACAAGGCGCTCGGCGCGGTGCGGCCGATGATGTCGAACGGCAAGCCGCTCGACTTCGAGGAGGCGGACCCGGACGAGGACACCTTCGGCGCGGGCAAGGTCGAGGACTTCACCTGGAAGGGCCTGCTCGACTTCACCACCTGCACCGAGTGCGGCCGCTGCCAGTCGCAGTGCCCGGCCTGGAACACCGAGAAGCCGCTCTCGCCGAAGCTGCTGGTCAACGCGCTGCGTGACCACGCCTACGAGAAGGCCCCGTACCTGCTCGCCGGCGGCAGCAAGGACATGGCCGGCGACGAGGTCGGCATCACCGGCGACGACGCCGAGGCCCGGCTCGCGGCGATCCCCGAGTCCGCGCGCAACGCGGCCGAGCGCCCGCTGATCGGCGGCGAGGACGTCCTCGGCGTGATCGACCCGGACATCCTGTGGTCCTGCACGATGTGCGGTGCCTGCGTCGAGCAGTGCCCGGTCGACATCGAGCACGTCGACCACATCGTCGACATGCGCCGCTACCAGGTGATGATCGAGTCGGAGTTCCCGACCGAGCTGAACTCGCTGTTCAAGAACCTGGAGAACAAGGGCAACCCCTGGGGCCAGAACGCCAAGGACCGCCTGGAGTGGACCAAGAGCCTCGACTTCGAGGTCCCGGTCGTGGAGAGCGAGCTGCCGGCCGAGACCGAGTACCTGTTCTGGATCGGCTGCGCCGGCGCGTTCGACGACGGCCAGAAGAAGACCGTCCAGGCCACCGCGGAGCTGCTGCACCGCGCCGGGGTCGACTTCGCGGTCCTCGGCTCCGGCGAGACCTGCACCGGTGACCCGGCGCGGCGCTCGGGCAACGAGTTCGTGTTCCAGATGCTGGCCCAGCAGAACGTCGAGACCCTCAACGGCGTGTTCGAGGGCCGCGAGCCCGGCACCCGCAAGATCGTCACGACCTGCCCGCACTGCCTCAACACCCTGGGCCGGGAGTACCCCCAGCTCGACGGGCACTACGAGGTCGTGCACCACACCCAGCTGCTGAACAAGCTGGTGCGCGAGAAGAAGCTGGTCCCGGTCAACGCCCCCGCGGGCGAGGAGTCGGGCCCGGTCACCTACCACGACCCCTGCTACCTGGGCCGGCACAACGAGGTCTACGAGGAGCCGCGTGCCCTGATCAACGCCACCGGCGCTGCCGGGTCGACGACGCTGTCGGAGATGCCGCGCCACGCCGACCGGTCGATGTGCTGCGGTGCAGGTGGCGCCCGGATGTGGATGGAGGAGCGCATCGGGCAGCGCATCAACTTCACCCGCGCCGAGGAGGCCGCCGACACCCTGACCAAGGCCGGCGGGAACGGCGAGCCGTCGGGCACGCTGGCGGTCGGCTGCCCGTTCTGCCGCACGATGATGACCGACGGCGTCAAGCAGACCGCCGGTGAGGCCGTCACCGTCAAGGACGTCTCGCAGATGCTGCTCGCCGCGGTCAAGCGCGGCGACCCGGCGCCGGCCGAGGCGACCGCCGAGGACGCGCCGACGACCGACACCCCGGCCGTCGCCACCCCGGCCGGTGAGATCGCCGAGGAGAAGGCCGAGCACGACGAGGGTCAGCACGACGGCGGCGAGCCCGCCGGCTCCGACGGCGCGTCCAGCACCGGGACGGCGGCGTCGGGGAACGGCTCCTCGAACGGCTCGACCCCGGAACAGGTCTCGCAGGAGAAGTCGAGCGAGAACTGACCGGACCCTCCGACACCGGAACGGCCGGGCACCCACAGCGGGTGCCCGGCCGTTCCGCGTTCAGCAGGGGGCGAAAGAGCCGACCTGGAAGGTCGGTTTCACGGCCTCGGTCCGGGTGAGCACCACCCGGCCCAGCTCCCGGCCCGCGGCCGCGCCCCAGGCGGAGTCGCACGCGTCGACGGTGAGGGTGCCGCCGGGCGGGACGTCCGGTTCGGACTCGCGGTCCGGCCGGGTGATCTCGGCGTCGGCCGGGACCCGGGCGTGCAGGACCGCGACGGCGTCCTCACAGCTCGTGGTGCCGGTGGCGGCGCGGAGCTGCTCGATCGCCGGGTCCTGGGCGACCCGGCAGACCCGGGAGGCGTTGCCGTCGGCGACACCGGTGTCGAGGGCGACCAGCGCCAGCTGAGGCCGGTCGACCCCGAGCGCGGTCCGCATCTGCGCACCCGCCTGGGCGTCGACGCGGGCCTGGTCCTGCTGCAGCTCCACCGAGCGGAACGTGTAGCCGATCCCGGAGAGCACGAGCAGCACCCCGCCTGCGGCGAGGAGCTTCCAGCGCGGCAACAGCAGCAGGCCGGCGACGACGACGCCCACGCCGAGCGCCAGCCCCCACGCCCACGGGTTGCGCGCCGTCCCGTACACCAGCGCGCCGACCAGGACGACGCCCGCGACATGGGGGGCCCAGCCGTTCAACAGCCGGTCGAGCCGCAGCAGGGTGAGCAGGACCAGGGTGCCGAAGCCGAGTCCGACCGGCACCCACCAGCGGTCCGGGTCGTCGAGGAAGGGAAGGAGCAGCACGGCGGCGCCGACGAGTCCGAGCGCGGTGGCGCCGCGCACCGTGCGCGGACGGAGCCTGCGCCAGTGCCGCCAGGGGTCCTCGCCGTCCGGACCGCGCCCGGACGCGGACCCGGGTTCGGGCGCGGGTTCGGCGACCGAGCCCTCCACCGTCGTCGGCGGCGGTTCCCGGTCGGCGGCGGGACGGCGTTCGAGTGCCTGCCCGGGTGTGGCGGCCGCGGACGGCCGGCCCCGGTCCGGACGCCCGGGACGGCGCCGCCCGGTCGCCCAGGGGTCGGGATGCTCCGGTGAGCTGCGGTCGGCGTCCATCACCGGTCAGGGTAGCGAGCGCGCGGCCCGCCGCCGTCAGATCCGGCGGGTGTCCGTGCGGTGGAAGCTGCGGAACGCCCGGGACGGTGTGGGCCCGCGCTGACCCTGGTAGCGGGATCCGACACCCTCGCTGCCGTAGGGCCGCTCGGCCGGGCTGGACAGCCGGAACAGGCACAGCTGACCGATCTTCATGCCGGGCCACAGGGTGATCGGCAGGTTCGCCACGTTGGACAGCTCGAGGGTGATGTGCCCGGTGAAGCCGGGGTCGATGAACCCGGCGGTCGAGTGGGTCAACAGGCCCAGCCGCCCCAGCGAGCTCTTGCCCTCCAGGCGGCCGGCCAGGTCGTCGGGCAGGCCCACCCGTTCGAAGGTCGACCCGAGCACGAACTCGCCGGGGTGCAGCACGAACGACTCGCCGTCCGGTGTCTCGACCGGGGTGGTCAGCTCGTCCTGCTGCTGGGCCGGGTCGATGTGGGTGTAGCGGGAGTTCTGGAAGACCCGGAAGTACCGGTCCAGCCGGACGTCGATGCTGGACGGCTGGAGCATCTCGACGTCCCACGGGTCGAGCACCAGTCGGCCGGACTCGATCTCCTTGCGCAGGTCGCCGTCGGAGAGCAGCACGTCGACACCCTAGCGAGCGGGCCGGTCAGGCCTCGGAGGCCTCCTCCGAGGACGGGCCGTTCGCGCTGTGGCGGCCCTCCTCGGCGCGCGGCAGATCGTCAGGGAGCTGCGGTGAACGGCAGAGTCCGAACATCCAGGCCACCGCCTGCTCGGCGCGGGCGGCCTCGAACCCGTCGGACGGCGCGGGCCGGCGGCCGTGGTCGCCGTCCATCACCTGGGCGACGGCCGGGGCGGCGTCGCGCGCGGCGATGCTGCGGATCGAGTCGCCGGGCTGCGGGACGTTCGGCCCGTCGACCAGCACGGCCAGGGTGCCCAGGCCGGGGGCGTCGGCGACGAGCTCGTGGTCGTCGCTGAGCAGGACCGTCGCCGCGGCCAGCACCGCCAGCTCGTCGGGCGCACTGAGGTCGGGTACGACCGTGACCCGCGGATGACCCGCCAGCGCCGATGCCGGATCACCGGCCGCGAGCGCCCCGGTCACCACGAACTCGATGCGCGGGTAGCGCTCCAGCAGGTCGGGCAGCCCGTCGAGCACCGGCGACGACGACGCCCGTTCCAGGTCCACCAGCACGAGCCTGCGGTGCGCGTCGCACACCCGCGCCAGGACGTCCGCGCACCCGGGGTCCGACGGGCCGGGCAGCGAGTTGATCGTGTCGCCGATGGTGAGCACGTTCGGGCCGAGCGGGCTGCCGAGGGCGGACCCGCTCGTGGTCAGGAACAGCGACGCGAGCTGCCCGATCACGCGGCGGTGCGCCTCCTGCGGGAACGGGCAGAGCAGGTCGTCGGTGCCCATGCCGGCCTGCAGGTGGACGATCGGGATCCGGCGCCAGAACGCGACCGATGCGGCGACCGCGGCGGCCAGCCCGCCCCCGTGCACGAGGACGGCGGACGGGTCCTGGTCGACCAGGACCCGGTCGAGCCGGGTGAACAGGGCGGCGGCGACGTCGGCCATGCCCGGGCCCGCGTCGGCGGGCAGCAGGATCGTGATGTCGGTCGGCACGCCGAGCGCCTCGAACGCCTCGTGCACGGCCATCGGGTCGGGACCGGTGGCGACGGTGATCCCGCAGATCCGGTCCGCGGCAGCGATGGCGGACGCGACCGGTGCCAGCCGGGCGACCTCGGGGCGGCTCCCGGCGATCAGGAGGATGTCGTGTTCATGATCCGGCCCGTCACCGACCGAGCCGCCCGTCAGCGGGTCGAACACGCTCATCGTGGTCCCTTCCGGTCGGGGAGCTGACCGACGCCTGCGAGTGTGCGCGCGGACCGGCGGGCGGGTCGACCCGCCCGCGCCCGGTGGTCGGATCCTGCGGCGACCGGACCTGCCGACGGCCCGTGACAGGGCCCGGGACGGTGATGCTAAGCTGATCTCACCCGATGCGGATGTAGTTCAATGGTAGAACATCAGCTTCCCAAGCTGAATACGCGGGTTCGATTCCCGTCATCCGCTCGCAAGACGAAGGCCCAGGTCAGCGGGTTGTTCCCGCCGAGCCTGGGCCTTCGTCGTTCCGTAGGTACCGGTCCGCGTGCGATCCCCGTGCGACCTGGGTCCGCGCCGGTGGTCGTCGACCAGGCCGCGCAGCTCGTCGGCAATCCGTCGGTCCACTTCCAGGATCCGGCGACAGACGGGGCAGCACGGGAGATCATTCGCTTGACCTCGACTGCACTTGAGGTTCTACGTTCCTCATGACCTGCACGGATGCAGGCTCCGCATCGAAGCAGCAGGAGGGGACACCTCATGACGACCCAGCAGATGTCCGACGCCGAACTCGCCGGACAGCCCGCCGCCTACTGGACCGGCGTCGCCTACGAGGCGCTCATCGCCCACACCCGGGCCCGGCAGTCCGAAAAGGGCTACACCCAGCCCCAGTTCTGGCTACTGCGCAACCTGTCGGGCAACGACATCTCACCCGACGGAAAGGGAATGACGCTCCCCGAACTGCAGGCCGCCATGGCCTCCTACATACGGCCCGAAGATGATCTGGCAGCGGAGGCCGGAGTGCTCCTGGAACGCGGCTGGCTGACCCGGGACACCGAGGACCGGCTGTGGATCTCCGAGGAGGGAGAACGGGCCCGCGTCGAGCTCGCGCGCAACGCTCCCGCGATCCGCGCCGCCCTCCACGAGGGCATCGACGACGCGGACTACGTCACGACGGTGAAGGTGCTTCAGAAGTTGATCCTCAACGCGGGCGGGGTGGCCGCCTGACAGACTCCGGAGGGCGGCTACCCGAAGTCCGTGTTCGAGCAGGTCGAAGACGGCATCGAGCGCGGCGCGAGGATCGCGTTCGTCGCTGACGAACCGTGGGATCTCCAGAACGTAGCGTGCCATGGCACGCGCAATGACGTCGTCAGGATCCAACGACCCAGCCAGTGGGGCGGCCGGCCCGGCACCGGAATGTTCGACGCTCGATCTGTTCCACCGCGGCTGGGTCCTGCTGTCCGAAGACGGGCGGTGGGCCACCGCAGCCGGCCGGACGGGTACATCGCTCGTAAGACGAAGGCCCAGGTCAGCGGGTTGTTCCTGCCGAGCCTGGGCCTTCGTCGTCCGCGGACACCCCGGGTCCTCAGCCCTGCTTGATGGCCGAGACCTCGAACTCGAGCACGACCTTGTCGCTGACCAACACACCGCCAGTCTCGAGCGCGGCGTTCCAGGTGACGCCGAAGTCCTTGCGGTTGATCGTGGTCGAGCCCTCGAAGCCGACGCGGACGTTGCCGAAGGGGTCGGTCGCCTGCCCCTCGAACGCGAACGGGACGGTGACCGGGCGGGTGACGTCCTTGACCGTCAGGTCGCCGGTGACCTCGAACTCGGTGTCGCTGACCCAGGTCACCGCGGTCGAACGGAACACGATCTGCGGGTACTCGTCCATCTGCAGGAAGTCGTTGCTGCGCAGGTGACCGTCGCGGTCGGCGTTGCGGGTGTCGATGCTGGCGGCCTGGATCGTCAGCTCGACGGTCGAGTCGGCGGGGTTGGCGCCGTCGATGCGCGCCGTGCCGCTGAACTCGTTGAACGCGCCCCGGACCTTGGTGACCATCGCGTGCCGCGCGACGAAGCCGATCCGGGTGTGCGCCGGGTCGATCTCGTAGGTCCCGGCGAGCCGGCTGATGTCGATCGAGGTGGTCATGTCGTCCTCCGTGTTTGTTGACGTAACAACTACATCTGACGATAGCCAGAACTAGTTGAGCTGTCAACTTCATGGGCGGGGCTTGCGCTGTGGCCGCGGGTGCCCGACGCTTCCGGGCCCGGGCATGTCCTGATCGGAGAGAGATGAGCGCACGAGCAGTCGTCGTCGGGGTGGACGGGTCGGAGCCGTCGCAGCAGGCCGTTCGGTGGGCCGCGCACGAGGCGGGTGCGCGGAACGCCCGGCTGGTGCTGGTGCACGCCTTCGACACCGAGCGGCTGCGCACCAGTGCCGGTGCCCAGATGTGGATCGACGAGGTCGAGGCGTCGATCGCCGCCGAGTCCACGGCGATGCTCGACCGCGCGATGGCCGAGGTGGAGCGCCTCGACTCCGGCGTGGCGGTGGAGACCCGCTGGGACCGCGCGGATCCCGCGGAGGCGCTGTGCACCGCGTCGCGGGACGCCGCGCTGGTCGTGCTGGGCTGGACCGGTCGCGGCGTGCTCGGTACCGCCCTGGGGTCGGTCACGCTGGCGGTGGCCTCGCACGCCGAGTGCCCGGTCGTCGTGGTCCGCGGGGAGACCACTCGCAACGAGCCTCGCCCGGTCCTGGTCGGCGTCGACGGCGGTCCGCTGTCCGACGTTGCGCTGGCGCACGCCTTCGACGCGGCCGCGCTGCACCGCGACCCGCTGGTCGCCCTGCACACGTGGACCGACGCCGACACCCGGCGCGCCCATCTGAGCACGCTGTTCGAGGCGAGCCCGTGGCAGACGATGCGTGAGGAGGAGGAACGTGCACTGGCCGAGCGACTGGCCGGTTGGCGGGAACGCCATCCCGACGTCTCCGTGGAGCCGGTCCTCGAACAGGCGGACCCGCGCAAGGCGCTGGCCGAACGCAGCACGCACGCCCGGCTCGTCGTCGTCGCGACCCGGGGCCGCGGCGGGTTCACCGGACTGCTGCTCGGCTCGACCGGGCTGGCGCTGATCCAGCACGCCGGCTGCCCGGTGATGCTCGTCGGGCCGGACGCCGCCTCCCCCTGACCGCTCACTCCCGCCGAGTGTCGAAACGGTCCTCGGGGGCGAGGTAGGTGTGCCCGGTCGGGGTGGTGGTCCGTACGCCGTCGGGGCTGCGTGCCACGTTCCAGCCGGGTTGTTCGCGGATGTAGTTGTGGAACTCGCAGACGGCGCGCCCGTTCTCGAGCGCGGTCGGCCCGTGCTCGGCGGAACGGTCGATGTGATCGATGTGCCGGGCCGGGGCGTCGCAGTACGGCTCGGTGCAGCGACGGCGGGCGCGGGCTTTCACCAGTTCGGCGAGCAGCCCGGTGAAGAAGCGTTGCCGGGACCCGCCGCCGATGATGAACCCGTTGCGGGTCAGCAGCCGGCGGAGCGCTTTTCGTCCGGTGGTGGTGGCCAGCAGGTCGACCGGGACGGGGCCGTGGCCGGGGACCTCGGCCGGCAGCGGGCTGTCGGGGTCGATCAACGCCTCGACCGGCACCAGTACCTGGACCTCGATGTCGACGTCGGTCGCGGCGGACTTTCCCGTGGCGCGTTCGACCAGGGTGTCGGCCATGACCTGCCCGCGGGAGCGGGTCAGCGGTGCCGGGGCGATCGAGACCTCGGTGAACGCCTTGCGCAATGCGGCCAGGCAGGCGACGCCCTGCTCCACGGGCAGGTAGGCGGTCAGGTAGCTCATCCCGTCCGGGGCGGGGCGCAGCGTGACCCGGCGTTGGGCGCGGGCGGCCTCGACCCGGGAGCGGAACTTCTCCGGGGCGATCTCGGCGACCAGCCGGCGCACCAGGTCGCGTAGCCGTCCGATCCCGAGCCGGGTCAGGTCGTGTGCGGCGAGGCGGGCGTCGACCGCGGCGCGTTGGCCGGTGTCGAGGTCGGCGGTCGCGGTGACGATCGCGGCGATCTTGTCCCGGCTCAGCTCCCCGGCCACGAACAGGCCACGGATGTGGTCGAGGCCCTCACGCAGGTCCCGGGCGGCGCGCAGCCGGGAGCGGGCCTCGGTCGGTGAGACTCGGCAGGCCAGCCCGAGCTGGGCGATCACCCCGCGTTCGAGCTTGTCCGGGTCGACCACCCCCGCGCTGATCCGTCGGTCGACGTGGGTGCGGGCGAAGGAGCGGATCCGGTTCGCCTGCAACGCCGCGAGAGAATTCTGCAGGGATTCGATCTGCTGGATCTGATCGATCAACTCGGATTCCCCACACGATTCCGCGTCAACCGTGGCGGCCTGTTCGACCGCGACCTGCATCAATACGAGATCGACCTGTGGGAATCCGGGCTCGCCGGCACCCGGGTGGGTGCCGGGAATCGGGGGATCATGAACTGCGGTCACGCATCCCAATCTACTCGAACTGGTGTTCGATGCCACGAATCTGGAAGATCGTTTGCAATCGCGAATCGCGAACGGAAGCCGACGACCCGGGGCGTACGGAGCCGCATGTGCCAACCTGCACCGACGAACAGCCGACAGGGGACGACGGTGGACTTCACCTACACGCAGGACCTGGTACGCGCACTCCTGAGAGACCAGCACCCGGACCTCGCCGCTCTCGAGCTCCGCGACGTCGAGGGCGGCTGAGACAACCAGATGTGGCGGCTCGGGGACGAGCTGGCGGTGCGCCTGCCCCGCACCGAGCGCGCACCCGCGCTGCTGCGCACCGAGCAGGCATGGCTGCCGGTGCTGGCGCCCCGCCTGCCGCTGCCGGTTCCCGCCCCGGTGCGCATCGGCACGCCGTCGAGCCGCTTCCCGCACACCTGGACGATCGCGCGCTGGGTCCACGGCGAGCCCGCCGACCGGTCACCGCTCACCCGGATCGACGCGGCCGACGTCCTTGCGGGGTTCCTCCGCACCCTGCACGACCGGGCGCCCGCCGAGGCGCCGGCCAACCCGGCCCGCGGCGTCCCGCTCGCCCGCCTGCATCACGGGGACGACGACCCGTTCGCAGCGCTCGCCGACCATCCGGGCATCGACGGCGCACGGGAGCTCTGGCAGGACGCGCTGGCCGCACCCGACCGGCAGGGACCGCCGCTCTGGCTGCACGGCGACCTGCACCCGGCGAACGTGGTCGTCCGGAACGGGACGCTCGCGGGGGTGATCGACTTCGGCGAGCTGTGCGCAGGCGACCCCGCGACGGACCTGTCGGCCGCCTGGCTCCTCCTTCCCGCCGGCGCGGCGAGCCGGTTCTTCGACGCCTACGGGCCGGTCGACGACGCGACCATGGCCCGGGCTCGCGGCTGGGCCCTCCTGCGGGCCGCCGGCCTGATCGGGATCGGGCGGAACGGCCGGCTCGGCCTGCCCGGGGGCAAGCCGACCCGGGAGCCGGCGGGTCACGCCGCACTGGAACGGATCACCCGGGCCGGCGCGCGATGACGGCGGCCTGCGGCACCGCAGCGGCCGAGCTGCGCCGCTCGGGAGCCCGGACGAGCCGGGCGACGAGCTCGAGACCCGCGCCCTCCGTCATCGCCACGACCGCGTCGGGATCGAGCCGGTGGAAGTCGAGCGACACCTGCTGTCCGAACGCCTCGTCGAGGCGCAGCGTGTCCGTGCCGGCCTGGAAGCCCAGCAGCAGGTAGCCACCGGGCCGGAGCACCCGCCGGAACTCCGCCAGCACCGCGGGCCGGTCGCCCTCCGGGACGTGGATGAGCGAGTACCAGGCCACCACCGCCGCGAGGGTCGCGTCCGCGGCGTCGAGCCGGCCCATCTCACCGACCGCGAAGCCGACCTGCGGGAACGTCCGCCGGGCGAGCGCCACCATGGCCGGCGACAGATCGATCCCGCGGACCTGCAGCCCCAGCCGTCGCAGTTGGTCGGTCACGACGCCCGGCCCGCACCCCGCCTCGACCGTGCTGGGATCGGCGTGCTCGCGCCGGACCGTCTCGGCGAACCCCGTGAGCAGGGCGCGGTCGAGCGGGGCGTCGTCGAGCTCGGTCCGGAACAGTTCCGCGTAGTCCTCGGCGATCGCGTCGTAGAAGGTCCTCGTCGCGATCACGTGTGCAGGCTCGGTCACGAGCCGGAGGTTAGGGCGCACCCCCGACATCCGGGCCGGTCACCGGCGACAGCCACACGCCCACGACCGCGTCGACCAGCCCGGTCGCGGCCTCCGACCAGGTGGCTCGCGCGGTCGGGGCTCCCTCGGCGACCGCACGTTCGCGGTCCGCGAAGAAATGGATCATGAGGAGCCGGCAGATGTCGGTGCGCTCCAGCCGGACCTCGACCGGCAACGCCGGCAGGCAGGAGTTCAGCCCCTCCAGCGCGGTCGTGAGGACCGGCGACCCGAGCGACTCGGCCACCATGAGGTCGCGGGAGGCCGGATCGGTGAGGAGCTGGGCGGCGAAGCGGGCGTACCAGGTGGGGGAGCCGAGCTCGCCGAGATGGTCCGCCGTCGGCCGGACGAGGCAGTCCACCCACTCGCGGACCCCCGGCCCCGGCGGGAGCGCCGCGACCCGCGCGGCGCGGAGCCGGTCGATCTCCACCGTACGGCGGCGGACGAGCGCGCGCACGAGGTCGGCCTTGGTACCGAAGTGATAGCTGACGACGGCGTTGTTGCCCTGGCCCGCCGCCTCGGCCACGGCCCGGTTGGAGATCGCGTGGACGCCGTGCTCGGCGAAGAGCCGCTCGGCGGCGTCCAGGATCCGCTCCCGGGTCGCGCCGCTGCGGTCCGTCCGCGCTCGAGCCATCACGGCCACCCCCTCTCCGTCCGACCGTTTCCGCTGGTCACGGGCAATTCTCGATGCACCGTTCGATTAAGTCAAGCGGATGATTTACGTTTCAGCGGGTCTCCGACGACCCTATGCCCACCACCGAGGAGCACCGGATGAGCACCACCGCCACCCGCCCGGCCGGCTTCGGCCCGGCACCCGACGTCGAGGCCCTGCGCGAGCGGCCCGGACCCGTGCAGGTCCCGACCCTCTTCGGGCCTCCGGCCTGGCTGCTGACCCGGCACTCCGACGTCCGCCGGATGCTCGGCGACGCCGAGACCTTCCGCAACGGGTGGACCCCCGCCGACCTGCAGGGCGACACCGCCCGCGACCCGCGGCAGCTCTCCGGTGACCGCAGCGGCAACCTGCTGGCGCTCGACCCGCCCGACCACACCCGGCTGCGCCGGATGCTCACGCCGGAGTTCACCGTGCGCCGGATGCGCCGGCTGGAGCCCCGGATCGTCGAGATCGTCGACGACCACCTCGACGCGCTGGAGCGGCACGGCCCCCCGGCCGACCTCGTCTCCCGCTTCGCGCTGCCGATCCCCTCGCTGGTGATCTGCGAGCTGCTCGGCGTCCCGCCCACCGACCAGGACGAGTTCCAGACCCGCACGGCCCGCCAGCTCGACATGACGCTGGGCGAGGAGGAGCGGACCTCGCTCGCCGCGGAGGCGCTCGCGTACATGCAGGACCTGGTCGCCCGGGCCCGCCGCACGCCCGGTGAGGACCTGCTCGGGATGCTGATCCGCGAGCACGCCGACGCGATGAGCAACGACGAGCTCGTCGGCGTCGCGAACCTGCTGCTGGTGGCCGGGCACGAGACGACCTCGAACATGCTCGCGCTCGGCACGCTCGCCCTGCTGCGCCACCCCGAGCAGCTCGCGCTCGTCCGGGACGACGACGCGGCCGTCCCCGCGGCGGTGGAGGAGCTGCTGCGCTGGATCTCGATCGTGAACTCGGGCTCGCCGCGGCTGGCCACCCGCGACGTCGAGTTCGACGACGCCGTCGTCCGCGCGGGCGACCTGGTCCTGTTCAACCTGCCCACGGCCAACCGCGACCCGGCGGCCACCGACGACCCGGACCGCCTGGACGTCACCCGGGGCCAGACCGGCCACCTCGCGTTCGGGCACGGGGTCCACCACTGCCTGGGTGCCCCGCTGGCCCGGATGGAGATGCGGGTGGCCTTCCCCGCGCTGCTGCGCCGCTTCCCGGGGCTGCACCCGGCCGTCGCCGACGAGGACATCGCCTGGGCCCCGCACAAGGCGATCTTCGGCCTCGAGGAGCTCCCGGTCGCCTGGTAACCGGAGCGGTCAGCCGCGGTGGCGGCCGTTCGCCGAGAGGGCCTCCGCGAACGGCATCACCGGGGTGACCGCCGGTCCGTCGGTCCGCTCCGGCCGGTCGGCCGGGTGCAGCTGCACGTCCCGGTGGTGCGGGCCGGCGCCGGTGAGGTGCTCGGCGTGCGACAGCCCGTCCCGCTGGACGACGAGCAGCTGCGACGCGCCGGGCTCCGCCGCCGGCACCGCGTAGGTGCCGTCCGGGCCGCTCCGGGACCGCCCCAGCAGCACCCCGCCGTGTCCGACGACGGAGACGACGGCGTCCGGCACCGCGGCGCCCGCGGTGCGCACCACGCCGCGCACCAGCGCGTCCGCGGGCGCCTCGTCGGCCGGGGCGGCGGCCGGCGGCGTGGCCTCCGGGCGGCGCGGGATGAACCCGGTGATCACCAGGGCGACCAGGGCGGTCGCCGAGCCGAGCAGCATGGCCAGCACGAACGCGGCCTCGGTCGGCACCGCGCTCCCACCCGTCGAGACCGTTATCCGGGCGAGCAGGACGCCGGTGACCGCGCTCGCCGTCGAGGTGCCGATGGCCCGCATCAGGTTGTTCAGGCTGTTCGCCGCCGCGGTCTGCGTGACCGGGACCGCGGCCATCACCAGCGACGGCATCGCGCCGTAGGCCAGACCGACGCCGGAGCTGATCACCACCGAGCTGAGCAGCAGGTGCCAGACCGCGGAGTGGAACGCGGCGCCGAGCAGGTAGCCGGCCGCGACGACCGCGGCGCCGACCATGAGCGTCGTCCGCGGGCCCGACGCGGCACTGATCCGCGCCGACACCGGCGACATCGCCATCATGCACAGACCACCGGGCGCCAGGATCAGACCGGCGACGACGATCGACTGGCCGAGTCCGTAGCCGGTCTCGGCCGGCAGCTGCAGCAGCTGCGGGAAGACCAGCGACATCGCGAACATCGAGAAGCCGAACACCGCCGAGGCGGCGTTGGTCAGCAGCACCTGACGGCGACGGCTGATCCGCAGGTCCACCAGCGGGTGCGGGGTGCGCAGCTCCCACAGCCCCCAGCCCAGCAGGGCGACCACGGCCACCGCGAACAGCGAGAGGGTGGTCGGCGACGCCCAGCCCCAGCCGCCGCCCTTGGACACCGCCAGCAGCAGGCAGATCAGGGCCACCGACAGCGCGACCGCCCCGAGCAGGTCGAACCGGCCACCCGCGCGCTGCGGCGACTCCGGGACCAGGGTCACCACCAGCACCGCGGTGACCAGGCCGAGCCCGCCCGCCGCCCAGAACAGCACGTGCCAGTCCGCGACCTGGGCCAGCAGCGCCGACAGCGGCAGGCCCAGCGCCCCGCCCACCCCGAGCGAGGCACTCATCAGTGCCGTGGCCGACCCGAGCCGCGACGCCGGCAGCTGGTCGCGCATGAGGCTGATGCCCAGTGGCACCACGCCCGCGGCGAGGCCCTGCAGGGAGCGGCCGACGACGAGCGGGACCAGCGTGCTGCTCAGCGCGGAGATCGTGGAACCGACGACCAGCACCATCAGGCAGAACAGGAGCATCCGGCGTTTGCCGACCATGTCGGCGAGCCGGCCCACCACCGGGGTCGCGACGGCCGCGGCGAGCAGGGTGGCGGTCACGACCCACGTGGCGTCCGCGGCCGAGGCGTCGAGCAGCCGGGGGAACAGCGGGACCAGCGGGATCACGATCGTCTGCTGCAGCGAGACGACGATGCCGGCCAGTGCTAGTACGGCGACGAGCACGTTGTCGCGGCCGGCGACGGGGCGGGTCATGGAGACTCCGGGAGGGGGAGGCGAGCAGAACCTCCTCAATGTAAATCAGGTGCTTGACTTAAGCGAATCCGGCAAATCCGGCCGGAGTGCTTCCTCCCCGGTCAGTACAGGCGTTCGGCGAGGGACCGGCCGTAGTACTCCTCGAGCTTCTCCAGCGGCTCGTCCGGGCGGGCGAGCTGCTTCGCGATCGCGGCGACCGAGGGGAGCCGGTCCTCCTGCGGCCAGCTGTCGGTCCGCCACAGCTCGGAGCGCATGAAGGCCTTCGGGCAGTGGAAGAACACCTGCTCGACGGTGACCTCGCAGGCGAGCAGCGGGCGGCGCCCCCGCACGGCGAGCGCGTCGAAGTAGTCCGCGTCGCGCACCAGGCGGGCCCGGCCGTTGATCCGGAGCGTGTCGGTGCGGCCGGGCACCAGGAAGATCAGCCCGGCGTGCGGGTTCTCCAGCACGTTGCGCCAGCCGTCGACGCGGCCGTTGCCCGGGCGCTCCGGGATCACGACCGTGCGCTCGTCGACGACGTGCACGAAGCCCGCCGGGTCGCCCTTCGGGGAGACGTCGCAGCTGCCGTCCGCGCCGGCGGTCGCCAGCAGGAGGAACCGGGACACCGCCAGCCACTCGCGATGGACGTCGAGCAGACGGTCGCGTTCCTTGGCCAGGGCCGGGCCCATCGGCTCGCCGGTGATCTCCTGCAGGTCGGCGAGCGTGCGGATCTCGGTCGCGGAGTGCTCGGTCGTACTGGTCATGGGCCCACGGTAGGTATCGCGCGACCGGTGGACGTCCTCTTTTCGGCTACAGCTCCGCGGCCCGCCGCGAGGCGGGCGGCTCGCCGGCGGCGGCCATCTCCTCGGCCACGCGCAGCAGCTCGGCGTTCACCGGGGTCGGGACACCGTGCACCGCACCCAGCGCCACGATCTCGCCGTTGAGGTGACGGGCCTCGATCGAACCGCTGCCGCGGGAGAGGCTCTGCCAGGACGACGAGCCCCGCCGACGGTGCCCGGCGACCGGCCGCTCGGTGATGATCCCCTCCCGGCGGACGCGGTCGTCGTCACCGGTGCGGGCGGTGATCCCGGCCGCGGCCAGGCACGCCCGGCCCTCCGCGGTGGCGGCCCGGACCACCCGTCCGGCGTCCGGGTCGGCGAATCCACTGATCGCGTCCACCGCGTTGCCGAGGTTGGTGAGCAGCTTGCCGTACTTGGCGTCCAGCACCGCGGGATCGGTTCGGGAGGCGAACCCGGCGGCCGTGAGGTCCGCGGCGATCGCCGTGCTCGTCGCGTCCACCCCGCACGGGTAGGCGCCGACGTCGAGCACCCCGGGCACCGGAGCCGACGACGCGATCACCACGCCGGGCGCGTAGTGCTCGGCGGGGAGGATCACCAGCACCGCCTGCACCCGGTCGAACAGCTCCGCGGCGGCACGTTCGTTGGCGACGCCGTTCTGCGCACAGGCCACGGTGACCCCCGGCGCGACGGCGGCCAGCTCCGCCAGCACCGCGGCGGTGTCCTGGGACTTCACCGCCAGCACCGCGACATCGCCGGGGCACCAGGACACCTCGGTCACCGACCCGGCCACCGGGACCCGGTGCACGGTCGAGCCCTCGGGGGTGTCCAGGCGCAGGCCGTGTGCCCGGATCGCGTCCCGGTGCGCGCCGCGGGCGACCAGCACGACCTCGCGGCCGGCGCCGTGCAGCCGGGCGCCGATCGTCCCGCCCACGGCACCGGCGCCGACGACCACGTAGCGGGCGCTCACGCGTCGAACCTGCGGACCACTGTCACCGGCGCCTTGCGCCGCCACGCCTCCTCGATCAGCTCGGCGAGCTGAGCCGGGTCGACGCGGTCGAGGTCGACGAGGATCGCGCCGTAGCCGTCGTAGTGCGGGGTGGTGGTGAAGGCCGGGTCACCGGAGGCGAGCAGGGCCTCCTTCTCCTCGAGCGAGCACATCAGCACCAGCAGGTCGTCGGCCTCGGTGCGCAGCCGGGCGAAGCTCCGGGAGCGGACCTTCAGCGCCGGCGTCCGGTAGGACGTCGACTCCTCGACCTCCGGCAACGCGCATCCGATGCGCACGACGTCGTCCCAGCTCGGCATGCGGACCATCCTGCCCTGCCCGGGCCGCGCGTTCGTGGAGGAATCAGACCGGTAGGTGCTCCGCCAGGAAGCCGTCGACGGCGGCCCTCCCCGCGGGCACGTACTCCCCGGCCTTCCACCGCTCCACCAGCTCCGCACCCGGCGCGAGGTCGGCGAGCCGCCGGGACACCGACTCGGGGTGGTACTCGTCGCCGCCCATGAGGACCAGCCACGGCGTCGTGACCCGGGCGAGCGCCTCGTCGGGCACGGAGAACAGCATTCCGCCGCCGCCGTACATGTTCGTCCGGAACGAGGCCCAGTCGTCCTCGGACGCCTCCGGGTGGCCGGCCGCCAGCCCGTCCCGCCAGGTATCGAAGATCTCCTCGAACCGGTGCTGGTTGCCGTCCCGGCCGATCGGCTGCAGGGCGACCGCCGCACGGACCCGCTCCGGTGCGGTGACCAGCAGGTTCGCGATGTAGGCCCCGCCGATGCACATGCCGAGCACCGCGCACTCGTCGACACCGAGGTGGTCGAGCAGGGCGAGCTGGTCGGCGGTGTAGGTGGGCCAGCCGTCCGAACCGTGCACCTCGGCGACCGAGGACCCCGCGTTCCGCTGGTCCATCGCGATCAGCCGGTACCGGTCGGCGAGGTGCTCGATCGGGTTCCACGGCGCCGAGTCCCAGGCGCTGATCGCCGACCGCATCCCACCGGGCGCGATCAGCAGGATCGGGGGTCCGGAGCCGTACTCCTCGTAGTGCAGGGTGACGCCGGGACGCTGCAGGGTCGGCATGCCGGGAGGTTAGGTCACCCGGGAGGGGGCCCGCTTTTCCGGACGCCGGCGCGCCAGGACCGAGGTCCCGTAGACGACCAGCACCAGGCCGAGGACGAGCAGCCAGGTCGCGCCGGGTCGCACGGTGTCGTCGAGCAGGGTGATGCCGACCATCCCGGGCACCACGACCTGCACCACCATGTACAGCGCGGTCACGGTGGCGATGTCACCCAGCTGCAGCGCGCGGGCGTAGTTGTAGAGCCCGGTCACCGCCATCCCGGCCAGCACGTAGACCAGCGGCTCGGCCAGCAGCCCGGCCAGCTCGATCCCCTCGGAGACGTGCATGGCGCGGATGCACACCGAGCCGCCGCCGAGGCCGAGCCCGGCGAGCACCGCCGACGGCCACGGCCTGGTGAGCGGCCGGACCGCGAGCGTCGCCACCATGAACAGGACCAGCGCGGCGACCAGGACGGTGACCGTGGTGCCGTGGCCGGTCAGGGCCTGCTTGCGCTCGGTCCCGGCGCTCCCCGCGACCAGCGCGAGCCCGATCATGCTGGCACCGATCGCGAGCCGGTGCACCGGGCGCAGCCACTCGCCGCGGAAGTACCGGGCGTAGAGGGCCGTCATCGCGATCGCACCGGCCAGCGTCGCCTGCACGGCGAAGATCGGGATGAACTGCAGGGCGACGACCAGGCAGAGCCAGGTCACGATGTCCATGCCGATCCCACCGACGAAGCGGGGCCGGGTCAGCACCGCGCTCGTCCGGCCGCCCTTGCGGGCCGCGTCGGCCTGCAGGATCGCCGCGACCGTGCTGCACAGCATCGCCAGCACGGCGAAGAGCATGCCGATCAACACGGACGCCCCCGGACGAACCGGATACGAGCGGTCACGGAGATCGGCACCGCTCGATTGTCGCCTATCGCTTGCGGGTCTCCGCCGGGCGGGCGGGCGACGACAGGGCGCTGCGCTGCTCCGGCACCGTCCTCGGCTGCGGGCTGATCTCGAAGAACCCGCTCATCAGGCCGGCGCCGCCGTTCTCCCCGCGCTCGGCGGCGTTCTTCCAGGCGGAGGCACCGGTGACCGCAGCGCGCCGCTCGACCAGCAGGGCCCGGGGGCGCTCGGTGAGCACCAGGACGAGCACCGTGATCGTGACGCCGACCAGCAGCGGTCCGCCGATCAGCAGGATCGGCCAGCCGAAACCCAGATATGCGAGTGCCAGGGCACCCGTCGCCATGGCGATGACCGCCCCCGCCAACCGTGTCACCACGCGCTCCCCTCGAACCGTGCTCACCGCGTGACCACCCGTAGTTTAACCACGTCAGTGGGGTGATCCGGCGCGACGCGGCCGGGTGCGCGGTCACACCTTCGCGGGCGGTCGGCCGACGGTCACGAGGGGCCGAGCCGGCGTGGGGGCTCCCGGTTCCACGCCGGCCCGGCGGTCCGAATCATCCCGCCCCACACGGAGTGCCGGGGGGCCGGGGGTCACTGGCCGCTGTCGTTGCAGCGCAGTGGGTGATCGGGTCGATCGGGCGGGGAGTGCCGAACGGTCAGGCGACCGCCTCCGACGCCGCGGTCGGCTCCGGGGTGACCGGCGTGGCCGGGGTCGTCTCCCCGGCCCCTTCGGTCGGGGCCGGTGCCGGGGACGCGGCCGAGTCGGTCGGGTCCGGTGTCGTCTGGTCCGAGGTGGCCGGGGGCGGTGTCGTCGTGTCCTCGGCGGGAGCCGGCGGAGTCGGGGCCGGCGGCACGGCGGGTGCGGACGTGCCCGCACCCGGGGTGGCGGTGCCCGGGCGGGCCGGTGCCGTCGTCCCCGGCGCCGTGGCGGTCGCCGGCCCGGCGGCCCCGCTCCGCCCGGCGACGGTCGCGTCGGCGGCGCGTGGGGCGGCCGGACCCGGGCCCGTGGAACCTCGCGGGGCGGTGGCCTCTTGCGAGTTCGTGGTGTCTCCCGGGGTGGCGCCTACCTGGGCAGCGCCTCCCGGAGCCGTGGTCCCGGGCGGCGGGGCGACGGGAGCCGGCGTGGGCACCGACGTCGACGGCAGGACCGGTGCGGCGCTGAGCTCCCCGATCGACGACTGCGTGGACGGCCAGAACAGCAGCGCCCCGGCGATCAGGGCCGCTCCGGCGACGCCGCCGGCGCCGAGCAGCAGCCGCTGCCGGGCCGCGGTGCGCGGCACGACGGGTGCCGTGCCGGTGTCCTGGGTGACCAGGGTGTCGAGGGCGGGCCGCTCGGGGTCGGCGGCCGCCGACGGTGCGGCGGCGTGGCGGGGCCGGCCGGGAACCCGGTGGGTACGCACGGACGGGAGCGGGCCGGTCGGTGCCCCCAGCAGCCCGACCGCAGCACCGGGCGCGGGGTCGTGGCGCGGCACCGGCTCGGGCCCGCGCGGGGCCGGAACCCGCTGCTGGGCGATCCCTCCCGGGACCGGCGCGATCCGGGTGCCCGGCCACGAGGTCCCCGCACCGGGGGCCACGGCCAGTGCCGCGCCCCGGGCGGCGTCGAGCACCGGGTCGGCGGCGACCGACAGCGGCCTGCCGAGCGCGGCCGAGAGCACCTGGACGGCCATCGGCATCCGCGCGGTGCCCCCGGCGAGCAGCACCTCGGCCTCCGGGGCCTCCGCGAGGGCCGCCTCGACCAGGTCGGCCACCGGATCGAGGACCGGGCGGGCGAGCTCGTCGAGATCCGAGCGGTGGATCCGGACCGTGGTCCGGATCCCCGGCAGCTCCACGCGGACGGTCGCGACGGTGTCGCTGGACAGCAGCTCCTTGGCCGAACGGCACTCGTCACGCAGGACGGTCAGGGCGGCGAGCACCGCGGGGGCCTCGACGTCCAGCGCGTCGAACGCGGCGGCCAGGTCCGGGGTGGCCCGGCGGACGAAGTCGAACACGGCGTCGTCGACGTCGGCACCGCCCGCGTCGGCCGCAGCGGTCGGTGCCGTGATCGACGGCAGCACCCCGGCAGCGGCCGGGGCCAGCACGGTCGCGGTGGCGCCGTTGCCGCCCAGGTCGACCACGGCGAGCGGCCGGGAACCGGGGGCACCGGTGCGGTGGGCCAGCGCCACCGCCTGCGGGGCCGCCACCAGGGAGACGGTCAGGCCGATCCGGTCCAGGGCCGCGGCCAGCAGGTCCCGCTTGTGCCGGCCCCAGGACACCGGGTGGGTCAGGCCGATGCGGGCCGGGAGCGCACCGCGGCGGGAGGCCACCTCGTCCACCAGGTAGCGGACCAGGCGCGCACAGAGGTCCTCGGCGTGGTGGGGGACGCCGCCGAGCGAGAGCGGGGTCGGGTCGCCGACCCGCGCGAGGAACCCGCGGGCCACCCGGTCCGGGTCGGCGGGCGCGCGCCGGCGCGCCGCCGTGCCGCAGAGCAGGTCACCGGCCGGGGTCGTGACGATGACGGCGGGCAGCTCGTGCACCGCACCTCCGCCGCCGGAGAGCGGGCGCACGGCGGCGGTCACCGTGGTCGCGCCCAGGTCGATCCCGAGCAGATAGGACATGTCCCTTCCCCTCGTCGGCGGCAGGTCCCCTCCCGAGTCCCATCGCTCGGTGACACCCCGTCGTTAGCCGGTCTCGCACAGCGATCCCCGTTGGGGGGCCGATCCCCTAACGCCCCCCATCGGGACCCGGAGCGATCCCCGATGGCCGGTGCGGCCGGCCCCCTTAACTTCGTTCCCATCACCGGCCGACGCCCTCGAGCCGGTCACACACCGAAACCCTCGGAGGCGAGTTCCATGGCGAACATCCACAGCCTGATCGACCTGATCAAGGTCCTGCTCAGCGGCGACAGCGAGAGCGTCCAGATCCAGGACTGGTACGAGAAGGACCCGCAGGCGGTCCTGCAGTACTACGGCCTCGACGAGTACACCCCCGAGGACGTCCACGACGCCATCGTCCTGATGCAGGACAACGACACCGTCTCCTTCGACCGGAACTACGACACCGGCTTCGACGGCGGCAAGGGTGGCTGGAACTGGGACGGCGGCAAGGAGGGTGGCCACGACGGCGGGCACCACCACGCGGCCGCGAGCCACGAGAAGGTCCACGTCACGGACAACTACTACGAGTACGACGTCGACGACCGCGACACCATCGTCGACAACTCGATCAACCAGAACGTCGACACCGGCGGCGGCGACTTCCGCCAGGACATCGAGACCAACTCGGTGACCGCCTCCGGCGACGGTGCCGTGGCCGCCGGTCGCGACATCGACGACTCCACGATCACCACCGGCAACGGCAACATCGTGGGCGACGACAACAACGTGGTCGACGGCGACGGCAACACCACCGCGTTCGGCTCCGGCGACGCCACCAGCGTCGGCGACATCAAGGCCGACAACGGCTCCGCGGTCTCCATCGGCGGCAACGCCACCGGCTCGAACGACACGGTGGACTCGTACAACGAGGACAACGACACCACCACGAACGAGACCGAGATCGAGGACTCGTACAACCAGGACAACAGCACGGACAACAGCCAGGACAACGACTCCTACCGCGAGGACAACAGCGTCACCGAGAACCACTTCGGTTCGCACAACTCGCTCGACATCGGCGTCGAGGCCTGATCGGTCCGACCGACCCGGTCACCGGGCCGGGCCCTGACCCGGCCCGGTGACCGCCCCCTCCCCGTTCCCGCCTCCCGTCGCCCGCCCGAGTGCGACGGCCCCCTCAGAGGAGATCGCCATGTCCGCCGAGAAGTCCCTGATCGAGTTCATCCTGGACCTGCTCCGGGACCCGGAGAAGCTGGCCGAGTTCAAGGAGAACCCGCACGGGATGCTGGCCTCCTGCGGCCTGTCCGAGGTGAGCGCCGACGACGTCCGCGACGCCATCGTCCTGGCCCAGGACAACGACGACGTCTCGTTCGACCGGAACTACAGCACCGGCAGCGACAAGGGCGGCGACCACAGCGGCGGCGGCCACCACGCCCCGCCGCCCCCGGTCGAGCACCCGAAGCCCGGCCAGGACCCGGTCGAGTACATCGACAAGTACGTGACCAACAACCACTACACGTACAACGTCGACGACCGCGACACCATCGTCGACAACTCGATCAACCAGAACATCGACACCGGCGGCGGCGACTTCCGCCAGGACATCGACACCAACTCGGTGGTCGCGTCCGGCGACGGTGCCGTGGCCGCCGGCCGTGACATCTCGGACTCGACCATCACCACCGGCGACGACAACATCGTCGGGGACGGCAACAACGTGGTCGACGGTGACGACAACACGACCGCCTTCGGCTCCGGCGACGCCACTCGGACCGGCGACATCTCGGCCGACGACGGCTCCGGCGTGTCCGTGGGCGGCAACGCCACCGGCTCGAACGACACGGTGAACTCGGGCAACGAGGACAACGACACCACCACGACGACGACCGACACCTCGGACTCGTACAACCAGGACAACAGCACGGACAACAGCCAGGACAACGACTCCTCGGTCGTCGACAACAGCGAGACCGTGGACCACACGCTGTCGCACAACGACGCCACCGCAGACGTCGTCCTCGGCTGACCCCCGTGAGTGGTTGTCGCGGCTCTGACCGTGATAACCACGCACGGGCGACTGGAGCAGTCGGTTCCACCGCACGACCCATCGGCCCCGATCACCCACCCGTGGGGTGACCGGGGCCGATGGCGTTCGTGTATCCATGACAGGAACGTGACGAGCGGTGTCCGGACCGCTCCGACAGCGATGGGGGGCGCAACGCACGTGGCGGTACCGGAAGCGGTCGGCCTGATCGATCTGGCCCTGAAGGCGGTGACCGCCTACGACCGCCCGGACCTCGCGCCCCGGCTGAAGCAGGCGAAGGGCCGGCTGACCGACCCGGCGGTGCGCGTGCTGGTCGTCGGCGAGTTCAAGCAGGGCAAGAGCCAGCTGGTGAACGCCCTGGTCAACGCCACCGTGTGCCCGGTGGACGACGACATCGCCACCGCCGTCCCCACCCTGGTCCGGTACGGCGAGGACACCACCGTGACCCTGGTCCGCGAGTCCACCGGCGGCGACGGCACCCCCGGCGAGCACGCCGAGCGCACCCCGGTCCCGCTCGAGAAGCTCGCCGAGTACGTCTCCGAGGGCGGCAACCCCGGCAACCGGGCCGGCCTCACCCGCGCCGAGGTCACCCTGCCCCGCAAGCTGCTGCAGAGCGGCCTGGTCCTGGTCGACACCCCGGGCGTCGGCGGGCTGGGCTCCGCGCACGGGGCGGCGACGATGTCCGCGCTGCCGACCGCCGACGCCGTCCTGCTGGTCTCCGACGCCAGCCAGGAGTACACCGCGCCGGAGATCGAGTTCCTGCAGGCGGCGCGCAAGCTCTGCCCGAACGTCGCCTGCGTGGTCACCAAGACCGACCTGTACCCGCACTGGCGGCGGATCGTGGAGCTCGACGAGGGCCACCTGCGGAACGCCCGGATCGGCGCGGAGCTGCTGCCGGTGTCGTCGGCGCTGCGGCTGCACGCGGCCCGCACCCAGGACCTCGACCTCATCGCCGAGTCCGGGTTCCAGGCGCTGGTCGGCTTCCTGCTGCGCAAGGTGGTCTCCCGGGCCGACGACCTGAGCCGCCGCTCGACCAGCCAGGACGTCCTCGCCACCTGTCAGTCGCTCGAGTCGCGGATGCGCGCCGAGCTGATGTCGCAGAACGACCCGGAGAAGGCCGGGGCGCTGGCGAAGGACCTGGAGGCCGCCCGGGCCCGGGTGGACGCGCTGCGGCAGCGCTCGGCCCGCTGGCAGACCACGCTGAACGACGGGGTCGCCGACCTGATCGCCGACATCGACTACGACCTGCGGGACCGGCTGCGCGCCGTCTCCCGGGACGCCGAGCAGCTGCTGGAGGACGCCGACCCGGCCGACATCTGGGAGCAGTTCGCCGAGTGGTTCCACAAGCAGGTCTCGCACGCGGTCGCGCAGAACTTCGTGTGGACGACCGAGCGGGCCCGCTGGCTGGCCGAGCAGGTCGCCGAGCACTTCGCCGAGGACGTCGACGTGCAGCTGCCCGAGCTGCGGATCTCCGGCGGCGCGGTGGCCGGCAAGGTCGACGCGCTGGAGATGCCGGTCGGGGAGAACTTCGGGGCCGGGCAGAAGCTCTTCGTCGGCATGCGCGGCGGGTACGGCGGGCTGCTGATGATCGGGCTGGCATCCACGGTGGCGGGGTTCGCGCTGCTCAACCCGCTCTCGATCGGCGCCGGTCTGCTGTTCGGCGCGAAGACCGTGCGGGACGAGAAGAAACGGCTCGTGCAGCGCCGTCAGGCCGAGGCCAAGAACGCCGTCCGCCGGCACATCGACGAGGTGACCTTCCAGGTCGGCAAGGACTCGCGGGACAACCTGCGCCAGATCCAGCGCGAGCTGCGCGACCATTTCACCGCCCTGGCCGAGGAGCTGTCGGCGTCGTTGAAGGGCTCGGTGGAGGCGGCGCAGACCGCGGTCAAGGACGACGCCGCCCGGCAGAAGCGGGTCGCGGACCTGGAGGCGGAGCTGGAGCGGGTCGAGGGCCTCGCCGAGCGGGCACGGAAACTGGCCGCGGCTGTGGACACAGCGGAGGCGTCGTGAGCGCACTGACCGACCAGACCCGGGCGCTGCTGCGGGCCGCCCTCGAGGTCTACGGCGACTCCCCGCAGGCCGCGGGCTGGTTGCGCCACCACCTGGAGCGGTTCGACGAGCCGTTGCGCGTGGCGATCGCCGGCAAGGTCAAGGCCGGCAAGTCGACCCTGCTCAACGCGCTGGTGGGGGAGCGGATCGCGCCCACCGACGCGGGCGAGTGCACGCGGATCGTCACCTGGTACGCCGACGCGCCCGCCCCCGGCGTACGGATGCGGATGCGCAACGGCGGGCCCGAGCGGCCGCTCACCCTGACCCGCCGCGACGGCGCCCTGCAGATCGACCTGCAGGGCACACCGGTGGAGAACGTGGACCGGCTGGTCGTCGACTGGCCGTCGCAGCACCTGCGGCGCACCAACCTGATCGACACCCCGGGCATCGCGTCGCTGTCGGCGGACACCTCGGCCCGGGCCGGGGAGTTCCTCACTCCCGAGGACGCGCCGTCACCCGCCGACGCCGTCGTCTACCTCATGCGTCACCTGCACGCCGGGGACGTGCGGTTCCTGGAGTCCTTCCACGACCGCGGCGTCGCCCGCGCGACCCCGGTGAACACGATCGCGGTGCTGTCGCGGGCCGACGAGATCGGCGTCGGCCGGCTCGACGCGCTCACCTCGGCCCGGCGCATCGCGCGCCGCTACCGCGGTGACGACAAGCTGCGCGGGCTGTGCCAGACCGTCGTCGCGGTCGCCGGGCTGCTCGCCGAGACCGCCCGCACGATGCGCCAGGACGAGTTCGTCGCGCTCGGCGAGCTGGCCGCCCTGCCCCGCGCCGACGTCGAGGCCCTCCTGCTGTCCGCGGACCGGTTCGGGCGCACCGAGCTGGACCGGCCGGACTCCACGACCCGGATCCGGCTGCTGGAGCGGTTCGGCCTGTTCGGGGTGCGGCTGGCGACCACGCTGATCCGGCAGGGGGTGAAGGACCCGACCGCGCTGGCCGACGACCTGGTCCGCCGGTCCGGGCTGGACGAGCTGCGCCGGGTGCTCGACACCCAGTTCTCCGAGCGCCGGGACCTGCTGAAGTCGCGATCGGCGCTGCTCGCGGTGGACCTGGTGCTGACCCGGGAACCCCGCCCGGCCGGGGCCCGGCTGCGGGCCGAGGTGGAACGCATCCTGGCCGGAGCGCACGAGTTCGTGGAGCTGCGGGCCCTGTCCGACCTGCGCGCCGGGAAAATCGTCTTCCCGCCGGAGGCCCTGGCCGACGCCGAACGCCTGCTCGGCGGGGACGGCGGCTCCGCGGTCGCCCGCCTCGGCCTGGGCGACGGCGCCGGCCCCGGCGAGCTGCACGGCGCGGCCACCGAGGCGCTGCGGCGCTGGCGGCGCCGGGCGGAGAGCCCGCTGACCGGCCGGGCCTCGGCGGAGGCCGCGCGGATCGTCGTCCGGTCCTGCGAGGGCCTGCTCGCCGCGCCCGCCCGGCACCACGCCCACCACTAGCGGGAGACCTGCAGCCGCCGCAGTGCCGTGTCGATCACCTCCCGGGAGTCGGTCAGGAGCGCCTGCGCGGCGGACCGTCCGGTGGCCGCGAGGTAGGCGTCCACCAGCCGGTTCCCGGCCGCGTACCCGGCTCCGGTGGGCAGCCCCACCGGCTCGGCGCCGAAGCGGGCGGCGTGCGCGTCGCCGTGCACCCAGGCGGCGAACTGCGCCATCCCGGTCACCTCCAGGCCCTCGAGCACGCGGGCGAACGCCGCGTCGTCGTGCCGCGGCGCGACGCCGATCCGGGCGAGGCCGAGCTCGTCGCCGTAGCGCTCACGGGCGAAGGCGTCGGCCAGCCCCTCGGAGACCACGTGCTCCCCGACGGTCACCGCGGCCGGGTCCCAGACGACGTTGCCGGGCGCGTAGCGGACGTTGTGGTGCAGCTCGTGCACCGCGGTCGCCTCGAGCCGGTCGAGGTTCTCCGGGTCGCGCCACAGGCAGAGGTGCAGGTAGCCGGTCACCGAGCCGTTGGCGGTGAGCCCGAGGTTGGTGGTGTGGAAGAAGTCGTCGCCGGGGTCGCCCAGCACCAGCAGGACGACGACGTCCGGTGCGGTGACCCCGGGGTTCGCGGCCTCCAGCACGGCCGCACCCTCCCGCACGGCGGTGTCCACCCGGTTCCACGCGTCGGCCTCGCGGAGCAGGCGCAGACCCTCGGCACACGCCTCGATGTCCCGGTCGATCGGGAAGCCCCCGCCCATCCGGTGCAGGGCGACGAGGTCCGGTTCACCGGGGAAGTACCGGTAGAGGCCGGCGGCCGGTTCGAGCATCGCGCGGAGCAGCGGCTCCCGCTCGGCCGCGGGGGCCTGCAGGATCCGCTCCATCGCGGGGGCGGTGTCCAGAACGGTGACGGTCATGCCCGGAAGGATCGGCCCTCCAGCGGCTGGAGAGGCAAGTCCTCCGATCAGGGCAGCACCACGATCTTGCCGGTGTGCTCGCCCCGGGCGAACTCCTGCTGGGCCGCGTGGATGTCGACCAGCGCGTGCCGGGCGGCCACGCGGGGCCGGATGCCTCCGGCGCGGGCGATCCCGGCGAGCCGGGCGAAGTGGGCCGGGGTGTGCATCGACGAGCCGATCAGCGCGATGTTGTGCAGGTACAGCCGCCGCAGGTCGAGATCGATCACGGCCCCGCCGAGCGCGCCGGCGACCACCCACCGGCCGCCGTCGTGCAGCGCGGGCAGCAGCGCCCCCACGGCGGCCCCGCCGACGACGTCGGCCACCGCGTCGAGCCCGTCCGGGGCGGCCGTCGCGACCGCGGCGGCGAGGTCCCCGTCGTCGCGGTGGACCACCCGGTGGGCACCGGCCTCGGCGACGAGCTCGCTCTTGGCCCGGCTGGTCGACGCGACGACCCGGGCGCCACGCGCGGCGGCGAGCTGCACCAGCGCCAGCCCCACCCCGCCGGACGCCCCGGTGACCAGCAGCGTCTCCCCGGAGCCGACCCCGGCGCGTTCCAGCATCCCCATGGCCGTGCCGTAGGAGACCGGCAGGCAGGCCAGCTGCTCGTCGGTCAGCGGGGAGCCGGTCACGTCGTGCACCCGCTCGGCGGCGACCAGCACGTGCCCGGCGAACCCGCCGTCGGCCTCGCTGCCCAGCAACCCGACCGGGTTCGCCCCGTCGCCGGGACCGTCGTAGAGCGCGGGGTCGACCAGCACCCGGCGCCCCGTGAGCTCCGGGTCGCCCCCGGGCCCGACGGCGTCGACCGTGCCGGCGATGTCCCCGCCCTGGATGCGCGGGAACTGCACCGGGCCGCGCCATCCCGCGAGGGCGTCCGGGCGTCCGGGCAGCCCGTACGCGCCCTGCCGGGTCCACACATCGGTGTTGTTCACCGCCGCCGCGGCCACCCGGACCCGCACCTCGCCCGGGCCCGGCTGCGGCACCGGGACCGCGCGCACCTGCAGCATCTCCGGACCGCCGAACCCGGTCAGCACCGCGGCCGTCATCGTGCCTGCCACCACAACCTCCTACACTGATCTGTGAAGTTCGGGGCCGACGATAGGTACACAGGTCTGTGAACACAAGGAGGGCGGCGTGAGTCCGGAACCACCACCGTTGACCCGGGGCGCCCGGCGCATCCTCGAGGTCGCGTCGGAGCTGTTCTACTGGCGCGGCATCCACGCGGTCGGGGTCGACACGATCGCCGCGGAGTCGGGGGTGACCAAGCGGACCCTCTACGACCGCTTCGGTTCCAAGGACAACCTGGTCGCGGCCTACCTCGCCGCCCGGGACCGGCGCTGGCGCGAGCTGGTCACGGCCCGTCTCGAGGCGGCATCGCCCGATCCGGTGGCCCGGGTGCTCGTGCCGTTCGACGTCCTGCCCGGGTGGCTCGCCCCGGCGACCCGGGGCTGCGGGTTCGTCAACGCCTTCGCCGAGCTGCCCGACCCCGAGCACCCCGGCAGGCGGATCGTCGTCGCCGAGAAGGCGTGGCTGCGCGACCTGTTCCACGACCTGCTGGTCGAGGCGGGCGCCCGCGACCCCGACGTCCTCGCCGCCCAGCTGCTCACCCTGCACGAGGGCGCGATCGTCACCCACGCCGTCGCCGGCGACACCCGGGCCGTGGCCGGCGCCCGGTCGGCCGCCGAGGCGCTGCTCGCCGCTGCACGCCCGTAGCGGGTCAGGACTCGCGGCCCTCGAGGATCCGGCGCAGCTGGGCGAGCAGCTCGCCGCGGCTCCCCGCGCCGAGCCGCTGCCGGATCCGCGCCACGTGGTGCTCGACGGTCTTCGCCGAGATGAACAGCGTCTCGCCGATCTCCTTCTGGGTGCGGCCCTGCACGACGAGCTCGGCCACCTCCAGCTCCCGCTCGGACAGCAGCGAGGGGGCGGACTCGCCCTCGGGCTCGCTCCGGGCCGCCGGGACGGCCGGCGCGGCACCGCCCGGCGGCGCGGCCGGGGCCGCCCCGGCACCCCCGGCCTCGGACGGCGCCGGATCGGTCGCCGAACGGACGTCGGCACCCGCGGCCTGCAGCGCCCGCGCACACGCCAGCAGCGCCGACACCGCGCGCCGGTCCTCGGTCCGCAGCGCGGCCTGCCCGGCGAGCCGGCCGCCGTCGAACGACAGCCCGACGGCGTGCAGCCCGCGTGCGGCGTCCTCGACCGTCTCCGGGTCGACCCGGTTCTCCAGCACGCCCACCCAGTGCGGCGCCGCGATCGCCATGGCGTGCGCGAACCGGCTGCCCCCGGCCGCCTCCTGCAGCGCGGCCGTGTGCGACCGGGCCGCCTCGACGTCGTCGACCAGCACGGCGGCCTGCAGCTGCGCCCAGTGCAGCGGGGCCGACCACAGCGCGGGCCTGCCCAGCCGCTCCAGCAGCGCGGTCGCCTCGTCCAGGTGCGGCGCGACCCAGCTCTCCTCCCGCAGCCGGGTCGCGGCCGTGACGAGCTCACCGAGCGGCTGCAGCACGAACAGGTCCACCGGGTGACGCACGATCGCCTGCCGGGCCCGGGTCCAGGACCGCATCAGCGCCCCGAGGTCGGAGTTGCGGCGGGCCAGGGCCACCTGCAGCGCGGCGGCGAGGAACTCGTCGCGCGGCTCCAGCGGCCGCCCCGCCCGGGCGGCCTCGGCGTCGACCGTGGCGAGCCGCTCCTCCGCCGCCCCAGTGGCGCCGCGCAGCAGCGCGATCCAGCCCAGCAGCAGCCGGTGCCGGGGCCGGGCGGGGGTACCGCCGAGCCCGGTGCGCAGCGCGCGGTGCAGCACCGACGCCGCGACGTCGAACTCCCCGGTGTGCACCGCGACCAGCGCGGCCAGTGCGGCCGGGGTGTCCGGCAGCAGCGCCGCGCCGCGGGCGCTCTCCAGCAGCCCGGCCGCGCGGGCCAGGCCGGACAGCGCCGCCGTCGGCGAGCCCTGCACCGAGTCCAGCATCCCGCGGGCGGTGAGCTCGTCGGCGCCGTCGACGAGCGTCGGGGCCCGGCCGGGGACCGGCCCGCCGGTGCCGTCGAGGATCTCGCGGGCCTCGTCCCGCGCGCCGGTCCCGATCAGGACCGGGACGGCGGCCGCGGGCGGGTGCTCGCCGGCCACGGCCGCGGACCACCGGTACAGCTCGGCGCTGCGGGACAGCAGGCCGCGGCGGGCGAGCACCGCCGCCGCCACCCCACCGGCCCGGACGGCGTCCTCCGGCTCGACCGCGCCGGTCGCGGACAGCACGGCGTCGGCGTGGGAGAGCGCGCCGTCGAGGTCGCCGGCGACCAGGTGCGCCTCGGCCCGGCCGGCCGCCACGGTCAGCGGCGACGTGCCGGCGGCGACGGCCTCGGCGTAGAACCGGACGGCGTCGGGGTGCTCCTCCCGGGCGGCCTCCGCGGCCGCGGCCACGAACACCGCCGCGGCCCGCTCACCGGTCGCGCCGGACCCGCGCAGCGTGCGGGCGACGGCGAGCACGCTGCCCCCGCGCTCCAGCTCGATCTCGGCCAGCATGCGGCGCAGCTCGGTGCGCCGGGCCGGGGCGACCCGGGCGCGGACGGCCTCCCCGACCAGCGGGATCACCCGGCCGTCCGGGGTGCACAGCCCGGCCGCGACGGCCCGCTGCACCAGCTCGTCGAGCTCGTCGATGCCGCTGCCCGCGGCGTCGGTCAGACCGAGCAGCGGGACCAGCACCTCGCTGTCCGAGGGGGCACCGAGCGCAACCGCGGTGATCATCTCGACCACCCGGGGGTCCTCGGCGTCGACCACGTAGCCGATCTGCTCGGCGAGCTGCGGCGGGACGGCCCCGGTCGCGGACCCGGTCCCGAGGAGCCGGTCGACCAGCATCGGCGAGCCGGCCGTGCGCTCCAGGACGGCCCGCAGCGCGTCGTCGGGCAGCGAGGTCCCCGCCCGCACGGCCCGCGCCGCGACCCCGGCGGCGTCCAGCGCGCCGAGCACCAGCGGCGGGGCGCCCGCGGCGAGCGCCGCACCGAGGCGGGCCAGCGCCCGCCCGCGCGGCCAGGGCCGGAACGCCACCACCATCCGCGCGCCGGGCAGGCCGGCGAACCGGCGGAGCCGGTCCAGCTCGTCCTCGGGGAGCTCGTGGGCGTCGTCGACGACGAGCACCGGCCCGGCCTCGGCACCGGCGGCCCCGGCACCGGCGATCTGGGCACCGGCGTCGGTCCAGGCCCGCACGAGCGCGCGCAGCACGGTGGACTTGCCGGCCCCGGCGGGCCCGGTCAGCGCCACGGTCCGCGGCTCGGCGGGCTCCGCGACGACCGCGCGGACCAGCGCGATCGATCCCGGCCCGCCGGCGAGCGGGCCGGTGGTGGACACGTCCGGGGACGTGCTCGCCGGTGCCACTGCGCTCACGCCGCCTCCTCACCCGTCGGAGTGGCCGAGGTTATCGGGTCCGGTGTCCGGTTCGGCCCGAACCCCGGGCAGGATCACCGGTGTGCGTGACGAGGTCTGGGCGATCGTGCTGGCGGGCGGGACCGGGGCCCGGTTCGGCCGGCTCAAGCAGCTGGCGGAACTGGCCGGATCGCGCCTGGTCGACCACACGGTCGGCGCGGCGCGGCGGACGTGCGACCGGGTCGCGCTGGTCCTGCCGGCCGGGGTGGAGTGGGACGGCGAGCCGGTCGACGCGCTGGCCGTCGGTGGCGACCACCAGTCGGAGTCGCTGCGGTCCGGGCTCGATGCCGTCCCCGCCGACGCCGGGATCCTGGTGCTCGCCGACCCGGCGCACCCGCTGGCCGCGGACCGGCTGTTCACCGACGCGATCGCGGCGGTCCGGGCCGGTGCCGACGGCGCGGTGCCGGTCGTGCCGATGCTGGAGGTCGTGCAACGGGTGGTGGACGGCGTGGTGGTCGAGACCCTGCCCAAACAGGACACGGTGATCACCCAGTCGCCGCAGGCGTTCCGCGCGGACGTGCTGCGGGCCGCGCACGCCGGCGCACCGCGCCCGGTGGAGAACTCCGGGATGCTCGCCGCGTCCGGGCACCGGGTGGTCACGGTGCCCGGCGACCCGGCGAACCTGCACGTCGCGACGGCCGAGGACCTGGCGGTCGTGCGGCGCCTCGCCCGGGCCCAGGCCCCCTCGACGAGTTAGTGCCCCGTCAGGAAACGTCCAGCACCGAACTCGGCGGCCCAGCTGCCCGCTCGCGGCGTTGCCGGACAGGCCGAGTACCTCCGGTACTGGGCCTGCCCGGCGCCTTGCGAGCGAACACCTGGATCCACCGATTCCGATGCCGACGTTCCCCGACGAGGCACTAGAAGACCGTTCCCGCGTCGGTCGCGACCAGCTCGTCGGTGGCCCGCTCCACGACCGCGGCGATCGTCATCGACGGGTTGCAGGCCGCGGTCGTGCCGGGCATCAGTGCGCCGTCGAGCACGTAGAGGCCGCGCTGGCCGTGCACCCGGCCCGCCGCGTCGCACACGCTGCCGATGCAGGCCCCGCCCAGCGGGTGCCAGGTCGTGGGAGCGACGTAGGTGGTGTCGGCGAACGTCCCGCCGGGGCCGGTGATCCGGTGCATCCGCTCGTGGATGCGGCGGGTCAGCGCCGCGTCGCCGTCGGGCGGCCAGTGCAGGACGGCCTCCTGCCGGACCGGGTCCCACCGGTAGCGGCCGCGGCCGTCGCTGACGCCGTAGCCGACGATCATCGTGGTCCGCAGGTCCGGCACCGGCGGCAACGACGCCTGGATCACGGTGTTCGCGGTGGCCGGGTCGGCCCAGTCCTTGCTCCCGTAGACCACCGGCCCGCCCTGCGGGGTACCGAAGTCGTCGCCCAGCGAGGTCCAGGTGCAGATCCGGTCGCCGTTGGTACCCCAGTTCTCGCCCAGCCCGTCCGGCAGGTCGCCGATCGTGCCGTGCTCGCGGGCCCGCAGCAGCAACCGGTTGGTGTTCGCCGTGCCGGCCGCCAGCACCAGCGCCGGCGTGGTGAGGATCTTCTTCTCCAGGACCGTGCCGTCGGAGTCGATCCGGTCGACGTGGGCCTCCCAGCGGCCGTCCGGGGTACGCGCCACGTCGGTGACCTGGTGCTGCGGGGCGACGGTGACCAGCCCGGTCGCCTCGGCCGCGGCGAGGTACGTGACGTCGACGGTGTGCTTGCCGCCGTTGTTGACGCCGAACGAGCAGTCGCCGTTGGTGTAGGAGGGCGCCATCTCCCCGCGCAGCTCGCGCAGCGCGACGTCCCAGTCGATCGGCATCGGGATCTTCTCGACGTCGTACCCGGCCGCCTCGGCCCGGCGGCGGAAGGCACGCGCGGCGGCGTAGGTCGGGCTCCGGACCAGCTCGTCCGGGGCGGTGGCCAGGCGCAGCATCCGCGCCACCCGCGGGTAGTGCTCGCGGGCGAGCAGGCCGTAGTCCAGTTCGGACGGCATGGTCGCCTCGAACAGCTCCCGGGTCGGCTGCAGCGACATGCCCTGGTAGAGCAGTGAACCGCCGCCGACACCGGCCGCGCAGAAGGTGTCCATGCCCAGCCCGGAGACCCGCTCCAGGACGCCGACGTAGCGTCCCAGCGCCCCGAGCGGGGTGCCCCCGCCGAGAGCGCCGAGCAGCAGCGACAGCGGGGTCGCGAGCTCGTCGAACGGGTCGGTGACCGAGCCCATCCAGATCATCCGCTCGTCGGGCGAGCGGGTGGGGCGCGCGAAGGTCTCGGCGTCCGGGCCGGTCGGCCAACGGCGGCCGCGTTCGAGCACGGTGACCGGGACACCGGCCTCGGCGAACCGCAGGGCCGTCACCCCGCCGCCGAACCCGGAACCGACCACGACCACCCGGTGCTCCTCGCGGGTCACCGGGACCCGGGCCGGGGAGGCGGCGGCGACGCCGCCGAGCAGGCCGATCCCGGTCAGGGCGGCCCCGCCGGCCAGGACGGACCGGCGGCTGATCGTGCGCACGTGGTGGTTCTCCCTCGTTCTCGCTCAGGTCCCGTCCGGGTCGGCTGCATGATCATCGAGCAGCGCCCCGGACACCAGGCCGCGCGCCGCGTCGGCGACGTACTGCTCGTCGGCCTCGGGAGCGAGGCCGAGGACGACCCCCTGGGTGATGCCGACCAGCAGCGCGCGGAGCGCGGTCGTCAACCGCCGGGCCTGCCGGTCGCCGACGACGCCGCCGTCGTGCTCCCGGCCGGTGAACAACGCGACGAGCTGATTCTCCTGCGCGGCCACCGTCTCCGTGAGCCGGGTCCGCATCCCGGGGGTGCGCAGCGCCATGTCGAGCAGGGTGAGCTGCAGGCCCAGCTCGGACCGGGCGCCGGGCAGATCGCAGCGGCGCCGCAGGAACCGCGCGACGGCGTCGACCGCGTCCCGCAGGTCCGCCCCGGCCGGGACCGCCCGCTCGAGCCCGGCGTACTCCGGGCGCAGGTGATCGGCGACGAGTGCGGCCACGAGCTCGTCCTTGCTGCCGAACAACGAGTACACGGCACCCGTGGTCAGGCCCGCCCGGTCGGCGATCTCGTCGAGGCGGGCGCGGTACCCGTCCCGGGCGACGAGCTCGAGTGCGGCGTCGAGCAGGGCGCGGCGATTGCGTTCCTTGATCTCCGCTCTCGTCACTCTCATAATTTGGTTATCTTAGTAACGAGATTACTGAAATCGACAGGGGGTGCGGTCATGACACAGGGCGCAGCGGTGCCGAGGGGCGGAATGGCGGCGGGGATCATCGCCGACGGTCTGGTGAAACTCGCGCTCGGCACCGTCGTCACGGCCGGCGCCGGCCGGCTCGGTGCGGCGCTGGGCGTGCCCGTCCGGTCGACGGTCGCCGGCGGTGTCGCGCTGGTGCTCGCGGGCGGGCTGGAGCTCGGCCACCTCCGCCGGCGGCCACTACGCACCTACCTGCGGCTGATGACCGGCTTCGACAGCGGCCTGGCCCTGGCGTCCCTCGCCGCCGTCGTCGTCGCCCGGCAGGGCGGGGCCGGGGGCTCGGTGTGGGTCGGCTACCTGACGGTCGCCTCCCTCGGGTTCGCGGCCGTGCTGGCGGCGCCCCGTCAGACCGTCAGCAGCTCCGTCGACCCCAGCCCGAGCTCGTCCAGAGTGGACCGCACCTCGCCGGCGTAGACCCGGTTCATCAGCAGCACCGCCCGCGGGGGCGCCACCGTGAGGTCCTTCGGTGCCCGGATCGGCAGCCCGAGCCCACCCATGTAGCGCCCCTGCAGGCCGGGGTTGATGTCGACGACGCACTGCACCGCGCCGGGGGCGGCGCTCCCGGCGGCATCTCCACCGACGGCGATGTTGAGGAAGGTCAGCCCCTTCGCGCCGCCGCCCCACACGGCGACCTCGTCGCCGGCGCCGGCCCGGTCGCCGAGCCACGCCCGCCAGTGCCCGATCTGCTCGTCCACCCGGGCGGCGAAGTCGTGGCAGGCGGTGCGCAGCGCCTCCCGCAGGTGCGCCGGCAGCTCGGGCACGCCGGGGGTGCCGCCCGGCCCGGCCTCGGCGACGACGTACTGGTCGGCGTAGGTGAGCCGCACCGCGGGCTCGGGCCCGTCCACCCCCGCGAAACCGGCACCGAGCAGGAACGTGCGCAGCGTCGCCGGGGTGAAGTAGGAGCAGTGCTCGTACTGCAGGTCCCAGAACGCGCCCTCGTCGAGGATCCGGCCCAGGTCCGGCACCTCCGCGAGCAGGGCCCGGCCGCCACCGCGGACCAGGCCCGCGTGCAGCTCCGCGGCGAACGGCGCCAGTGCCGGGATGTGCTCGAGCGTGTGCCGGCAGACCAGCGCGGCGGTACCGGGCTCGACCTGCTCCCGGGTGAAGGTCTCCGGGACGGCGGTGAGCCGGTCGGTCCACTCCGGACGTACCCGCTCGGGGCCGAAGTGCGGGTCGACGCCGGTCACCCGGCCGACCCCGGCTCCCAGCAGCTCGACGGCGAAGTCGCCCGACCCGCAGCCGACCTCGACGACGTGCTCCCCGGCCAGCCCGAACCGCGACACCCAGTCGGCGGTGATCTCCGCGGCGTAGGCGGCGAACCGCGGCGAGTGGTGCTGGGACTCCTCGTGGTCGCCGGTGTAGTCGAGCAGGCCCGAGTCGAAGTCGCGGTTGAAGACCGTGCCGCAGCGCTCGCACAGCACCAGGACCTGGTCACCGACACTCACGGCCCGGGCCGCCCCGGGGTCGGGGAGCACCGCGGTGCCGTGCACCGGGAGACCGGTGACGGAGAAGAACGGGTCGCCGGCGGGGGTGTCGCAGGCGGGGCAACGGGACAGCACCCGGCGAGCGTAGTCGTGCGGCATGTGGGTCAGCAGTTCAGTGGGTCAGCAGTCCAGTGGGTCAGCGGTTCAGTGGGTCAGCGGTCCAGGACACCCGGCGGGTCCTCGGCCGAGGACGCCGGCGAGCCGCCGGTCCCGAGGAGCTTCTGCCACACCGGATGGTCGACGACGTCCGGAACGCTCTCCACCTTCCGGTACGCCGCCAGCACCTCGACGGCCCGGGCGGCGTCGCTCTCCGCACCCGCCCGCACCGTGCGGGCCAGCTCCGGCCAGGACTCGCCACCGAGGATCCCGTTGGCGTCGTCGGCGTCGTGCGCGACCTGGAACTCGGTGAGGGAGGAGCGGGTGCGCTCGTCGAACCGCCCGTCCGGCTTCCCGTGCAGCGTCCCGGCGTCCCGGAGCAGGTACTGAGCCGCCTCGACCAGCGGCCCCGAGTCGCCCGTGCGCAGCAGCGGCCAGGCCGCCTTGCTCACCTCCTTGCGGGACAGCCGCCGCCCCAGCAGGCCCGCCACCTCGGTCCGCAGCCGCGGCAGCATCCCGTAGAGCCGGTCACCGGGGCAGATCGTGTTGCGGTAGTCGCGGTGCCCGTAGAGCTCGGTCGGCGCGATGCCGTACTGCGCGCAGATGTAGGCGCACGTCGCCCGCAGCGAGTCCCACAACGGCGCGGGCGGATCGACGTCGATGTAGGTGCCCTCGTTCTCGATCCCGATCGCGATCACGTTCTGGCCGGGCGAGTGCGCGCCCTCGACGACCCGGCGCCCGCCGTTGAGCTCACCCAGGCTCCAGAGCCGCCCCTCCATGACGTGCCCGCCACGGGAGATCGTGAAGTGCTGGCCCGAGTCCAGCCAGCCGTTGCGGTCCATGTGGAAGTTCTGGATGCCGCGCGCCATCCGGTGCGCGGCCGGCACGCTGAAGTCACCGGTGTTCGACCCGGCGGTGTGGTGCACCAGGATCCGGATCGGCCGCTGGTCCCAGATCTTCGGCGGGTACTTCGGCTTGCGGGCGCCCCACTCCGCGCAGCGCGCGATGTAGGGCGCCCGGACCTGTTCGGCCCGTGCGCCGGCACCGGCAGCGGGTCCCGGCACACCGTCCGGGCCCGGCACCTGCGGAGGCCCCGGCACCTCCGGTGGGCCCGGCACCCGCGACGACGGCGGGGCCGGCTCGGTCGTCGGTGGTGTGCCGGCGAACGCCCGCCCCGGCACCACCAGCCCGGCTCCGGCGGCGGCCCCGACGACCAACGCCCCTCGCCGGCTCACCCGTCGTCCGCCTGCCTCACCCATGACCGTCCTCCCGAGTCACACGCACCACGGACGCCCCCTGCGTCCCTGATGTCACGCGCATCTTTCGGGCAGAAGCGCGAAAACCCGGCACGGCGCGCCGGGGTGTCGCATCACCCGGTCGTGTCGGTGCGCCGGACGGCGGTCCGCACCTTGCCCCGGTTACCGACGAGTAATACTCTGGAGTCAGTTACCGGCCGGTAGTGGAATCGGCCCTGGCAGGAACGGCGGTGAAGGACAGATGGGCCACTACAAGAGCAACCTGCGCGACCTCGAGTTCAACCTGTTCGAGGTGTTCCGGGTGCAGGACCACCTGGGGACGGGCCCGTTCGAGGGCGTCGACCTCGACACCGCCAAGGGCGTGCTGTCGGAGCTGTCGACGGTGTGCACCGGCCCGCTCGCCGAGCACTACGCGACGATCGACCGCAACCCGCCGGTGTTCGACCCGGCGACGTTCTCGGTCACCACGCCGCAGGAGCTCAAGGACGCCTACCAGATCCTGTGGGACGGCGAGTGGTGGCGCCTCGGCCTGCCCGCCGAGCTGGGCGGCTACGGCATCCCGCCGTCGGTCCAGTGGGCGGCCGCCGAGATGATGCTCGGCTCCAACCCCGCCGTGTTCATGTACATGGCGGGCCCCAACTTCGCCTCGATCCTGCACGCGAACGGCACCGACGAGCAGAAGCACTGGGCCGAGCTCATGATCGACCGTGGGTGGGGCGCCACGATGGTGCTGACCGAGCCGGACGCCGGTTCCGACGTCGGCGCCGGGCGCACCAAGGCCGTCCAGCAGGAGGACGGCACCTGGCACATCGAGGGCGTGAAGCGCTTCATCACCTCGGCCGAGCAGGACTTCACCGAGAACATCATGCACCTGGTGCTGGCCCGCCCCGAGGGCGCGAAGCCGGGCACCAAGGGCCTGTCGCTGTTCCTCGTGCCCAAGTTCCACTTCGACACCGCGACCGGCGAGCCGGGCGAGCGCAACGGCGCCTTCGTCACCAACGTCGAGCACAAGATGGGCCTCAAGGCCTCCACCACCTGCGAGCTGACCTTCGGGGCGCACGGCACCCCGGCCGTGGGATGGCTGCTCGGCGAGGTGCACGACGGCATCGCCCAGATGTTCCAGGTCATCGAGTACGCCCGGATGATGGTGGGTACCAAGGCCATCGGCACCCTGTCGGCCGGCTACCTGACCGCGCTCGAGTTCGCCAAGGAGCGGGTCCAGGGCGCCGACCTGACCCGGATGACCGACAAGACCGCGCCGCGGGTCACGATCACCCACCACCCGGACGTCCGCCGCAGCCTCATGCTGCAGAAGGCCTACGCCGAGGGGCTGCGCGCCGTCTACACCTACACCGCCACCTACCAGGACCGGATCCGGCTCGGTGGCGACGGGGCGATCAGCACCGAGCTCGCCGAGAAGGTCAACGATCTGCTGCTGCCGATCGTCAAGGGCGTCGGTTCGGAGCGGGCCACCGAGCAGCTCGTGCAGTCGCTGCAGACCCTCGGCGGCTCCGGCTTCCTGCAGGACTACCCGATCGAGCAGTACATCCGGGACGCGAAGATCGACTCCCTGTACGAGGGCACGACCGCGATCCAGTCCCAGGACTTCCTCTTCCGCAAGATCGTCCGGGACAACGGCCAGGCGCTCGCGCACGTGGCCGGTGAGGTGCAGGCGTTCATCGACTCCGACGCCGGCAACGGCCGGCTGAAGGAGGAGCGCGAGCTGCTGCGCACCGCGCTCACCGATGTCCAGGGGATGCTCGGTGCGCTGACCGGCTACCTCTACGCCTCCGCGGAGGACGTGACGAACCTCTACAAGGTCGGCCAGCACACGGTGCGGCTGCTGATGGCGGTCGGCGACCTGCTGGTCGGCTGGCTGCTGCTGCGTCAGGCCACCGTGGCGCTGGAGGCCCTGGGCACCGACGGTGTCCCGGCGAGGGACCGCGCGTTCTACGAGGGCAAGGTCGGCGTCGCGTCGTTCTTCGCCCGGACCGTGCTGCCCCGCCTGACCGCGGAGAAGGCGGTCGTCGAGAACGCCGACAACGCGCTGATGGAGCTCGACGAGGCCGCCTTCTAGCGAAGCGACCGGCCGACGGACCGGCCCCGGGCGCGGACTCCCCGCCCGGGGCCCTTCGCCTTCCAGCCCCCGCGCGGCGCTACGGCGCGGCACTGCAGCGCGGCACTACTGGGCGATGTAGCTCTCCAGCTGCTCGCGCTCCTGCTCCAGCATGTCGATGCGGGCCTTGACCAGGTCGCCGATCGAGACGATCCCGGCCAGCGCACCGTCGACCACGACCGGCAGGTGCCGCACCCGGTGCTCGGTCATGACCTTCGCCAGGTCACCGACGCCGTCGTCCGGTGAACAGGTCACCACCTCGGTGGTCATCACCTCGGACACCCGGGCGTTCAGCAGGGCGCTGCCCTGCTGGTGCAGCCGGCGCACCACGTCCCGTTCGGACACGATCCCGACCAGCCTGCCGTCGTCGACGACCGGCAGCGCACCGAGGTTGCCCTCGGAGATGAACCGCAGCACGTCGGTGACCGCTGCGTCGGACGCCACCGTGGTCACCGCGCTGCCCTTGCCCTTGAGAACGTCCGCGATCCGCATCAGTACCCCGATCCCTCGCCCGTCGGCCGAGGGATCAGGGTACGAATGTGATGCGGGTCTCGTCAGCTCCTGCGGCCGACGATCACCGGATCAGCCGCCGCAGTTCACGATCGGTTGCGGGTTGTACTTCACCGTCCGGGTGTCGCTCGTGGTCTCCCCGGTCTGCACGTTGCGCATCGTCCGGGTGTCCGTGGCGGTGAAGCCCGGGGAGCCCTTGCTCGGGCTGCACGGCTCACCGGCCGGGATGTTGACGACCTGCGGCTCGGTCGGGTTGGTCCGCGGCCCGGTGGACGACGTGACGTCCCACATCTTCTGTCCCAGGAACGACACCGTCACGTTGCTCGGCGTCCACGCCGTCTTGATCAGCACGGCCGTCGGGCCGTCGTTGCGGAACTTGACGTCGATCAGGTTGTTGAAGACCGTCGCCTCGCGGGCCACCGGGTAGCGGCTGATGTAGTAGCTGTGTTCCTTGTGCTCGACGTCGGTCATCCCGGCGAAGTACGACGCGTTGTACAGCGTCGTCGCGAGCTGGGAGACACCGCCGCCGACGCCACGCGCCGGGTGGCCGTCCTCGATGATGCCCGCCTCCACGTAACCGTTGCCCTTGTTGCGCGGGTTGGTCACGCCGTTGAGGCTGAACGTCTCGCCGGGCTGGACGATCTGGCCGTCGATCGCCTCGGCGGCCCGCTTGATGTTCTGGCCGGAGTCCGCGGCGAAGCCCTGGGTCGTGAAGCTGCCGATCTCCACCGCGTTGCCCAGCGACTCCAGGTCCGCGGTGGTGATCTCGGCCGGCTTCTCCGCGTAGACCGCCGCCACCTGCCGCGGCCCCTCCCCGGTCAGGATGGGCAGCACGTTCGTGAGCGTGGCGTCGTAGTCGATGCCACGACCGTCCTGCGAGGGGATGACCGTCGGCGGGGTCGCGGCGAAGTCGAGCCGGGCGTCGACGGCCGGCTTCTCGGTGCTCTCCAGCTGCGGCTTCGCCGCCTCCTCGAGCGTCTTGTTCGCGATCACCGGCTTCAGCTTGGCGGCGCCCTCCGGGTCCGCGCTGAAGCTGAGCGCCTCGGCGATCTGCTCCGGCGTGATGGTGGCGTTCGCGCCCTCACCGGTGATCGTGAGCGGCCCGGAGACGGCCGGCTTCGCCACCTCGTCGATGGCCTGCTGCACGTCGGCGGGGGTCGTGACGGCCTGCTCGATGATCAGCGGCAGCTCCACCGGCTCGCCGGAGGCCCACCGCTGCTCGACGACGCCGACGGCCGCGTCGACGTCGAGCTGCTGGCCCGGCTCGGGCGCGACCGGGACCGGGTTGAGCCCCTCGAAGTCGACCGAGCCCTCCTTCGGCTCCTTCATGACCAGCGGCGCGATCTGCTCCAGCGCGGTCCGGACGGCGCGGTCGTCGGCCGAGTTGACCACCTGCACGTCGCGGTCGGTGAAGAACGAGGAGATCCGGGTGATCGGGTTCAGCGGCTGCTCCCCGGCCTCGTCCAGGGTGCGCTCGTAGTCGACCTCCAGGCCGGCCGCCTTCGGGTCGATCTCGCTGCGGACCTCACCGGCCTGCACCGGCACCGGGGCGGTGGACCGCGGCTCGATGGCGGCCTGCAGCTTCTCGGTGGCCGCGGCGCGCGACATCCCGCCGATCTCCTGGCCCGCGACGGTGACACCGCGCGGAACACTGCCCGAGGAGAACACCAGGTCGCCGACATAGCCGAGGGCCAGCACGCCGAGCACGGCGGCCGCGACGATCAGGCCGGTCGGGCGCTTGCGACCGGAGCCGCCCTCGCCGTCACCGCCACCGGATCCGGCACCGGAGCCGTCCCCCGGGCCACCCGGGCCGCCGGGACCACCGGGGCCGCCCGGGCCACCGGGGCCACCCGGGCCGGGGGCGCCGGTCGCGCCGCCGAACGCGGCGGTACCGCCGGTCTCGATGCGATCGGTCTGCCCGGTCGCCTCGGTGCCGCCCTGCTGGGCGACCGCGGGCGTGACCCGGGGCAGGACGTGCGTGCGCTGCTCGCTCAGCGGCGCCGCGGGCTCGGCGGGCGCCTGCTGCGCCGTGGGTGCGGCGGACGGCTGCTGGGCCGTGGGTGCACCGGCAGGCTGCTGGGCCGGGGGAGCGCCGGCCGCCTGCTGTGCCGTGGGTGCACCGGCCGGCGGCTGTGCCGTGGGTGCACCGGCCGGCTGCTGCTCCGGGGGAGCACCGGCCGGACCGGACGCGGGTGCCGGGGCGGGCGCAGGTGCGGGGGAGGCCACGGTCGGCTGCGCGGCGGGGTCGGGCGCGTCGGCCGCGCCGCGGGGACCGGGCGAGGGACGGCGCGCGGACATCACCGGACGGCCGGACGCAGCGGCCCCGTCGGGCGTGCCACGGTCTCCCGCTCCCGCATCCGGCGCGGGCGTCACCGAGTTCTCGGTGGCCTCGCCGGGCGGGGACTGACGCTCGGGCATGAGGTGGAGATTCCTTTCCGCACCGCCGTCGGACCGGCCGTGCTGCACGCCTCGGGCGGCGGGCCCGGGATCAGAGGTAGAGGCCGGTGCCGTACTGCGTGGCTTCGGACGCCACCGCGTGCAGGTCCCGCTCGCGCATCACCATGTGCCCGACCCCACCGATCTCGACCTCGTACTGGTCCTCGGGAGCGAGCAGGACACGGTCGCCCGGCTTCACCGTCCGCACGTGCTGACCCACCCCCACGACCTCTCCCCAGACCAGACGCTTGGCGACCTGTGCGGTTGCCGGGATCACGATTCCGGCCGAACTCCGCCGCTCCCCGGCGCCCTCGATCTTCTTGATCATGACCCGGTCGTGGAGCATCTGAATCTCGAGCTTCGGCTCCGCCACGGCCGTGATGCTACGGGCCGGGCCCGACGGTTCCCGCAGCGCCCGGCCGCGCGACACCGGGCCCCGAACGTGGAAGGCCCCGCGACACCACCAGGTCGGGGGTCCGGTGGCGTCGCGGGGCTCAGCAGGGCGTTCGTCCGCCGACGGAGTTCCGTTACACCGCAACGATCTTTCACCCGTGCGGAGTACGGATCTCAGGAGTTGGCGAGCAGGTACCGCCCGAAGTGCGGCACCGTGAACGCGATCTTCCCCCGTTGGGCCGAGAAGACCAGCCCCTTCTTCAGCAGGCTGTCCCGGGCGGGTGAGAGCGACGACGCCCGCCGGTCGAGGTGCTTCGCCACGGCCGCGGTCTCGATCGGCAGGTCCTCGCCGTCGGTCAGCTCCGCCATCGCCCGCAGGTACTCCCGTTCGGCCGGGGTGGCGCGCTCGTAGCGCGAGCCGAAGAACCCGACCGCGAGCTCGGCCTCGGCCTCCGGTGCCGCCATCGCGACGTCCTCGGCCCCGATCGGGCTGGTGGGTGCCGCGTCCCAGGCCGCCTTGCCGTAGGCCTGCACGAAGTACGGGTAGCCGCCGGAGCGGTGGTAGAGCTCCTCGAGTGCGTCCTCGTCGAACGTCGCGTCCTCCCGCTCGGCCGGCGCGAGCAGCGCGAAGTCGGCATCCTTGCGGTCGAGCCGGTCGATCCGGGAGTACTTGAACAGCCGCTCCGAGTACGACTTCGACGCCGACAGCACCGCCGGCAGGTGCGGCAGCCCCGCGCCGACCACGACCAGCGGGGCCCGGGCCTGGGACAGCTCGTGGCAGGCCGCGCAGAGCGCGGACACGTCGTCCGGTTTGAGGTCCTGCATCTCGTCGACGAGCAGCGCGACCCCGGACCCGACGTCGAGCGCCAGCTCGGCCACCTCGGTGAACAGCTCGACGAGGTCGATCTCGATGTCCCCGGAGTCGGCGCGGCCGTTCTTGACCGGGACGTCGATGCCGGGCTGCCAGCGGTCGCGCAGCTTGGTCCCGTCCGGTGAGGACCGCAGGGCGAACGCCTTGAGCACGCCCAGCACCTCGTCGATCCGCTCGGGCGCACGGTGCCGGACGGCGAGGTCACGGATCGCCCGGTGCAGGGCGGCCGACAGCGGACGGCGCAGGTCCGCGTCCGGCCGGGCCTCGATCTTGCCCGCACCCCAGCCGGAGTGCATCGCCATCGAGCGCAGCTCGCCGAGCAGGACCGTCTTCCCGACGCCGCGCAGCCCGGTGAGCACCAGGCTGCGTTCCGGGCGCCCGCGGGCGACCCGCTCCAGGACGATCTCGAAGGCGTCGACCTCCCGGTCCCGGCCGGCCAGCTCGGGCGGGCGCTGCCCCGCTCCGGGGGCGAACGGGTTGCGCACCGGGTCCATGCCGGGGACGGTATCGGTCGATCTTCCGGATTCCGTAGACGGCGACGGCGGACACCCCGGCGTGTCGCGACCGTCCACCCGGCCGGCCCAGTGGCCCGCGCGGTCACGGAACGTGGTCGTTCCGGGCGTCTATGCCGGCTCCGGGGCCGGACGAGCGAGTGGTCGTGGACGGTCGGTGCACATCCTCCGGTGAATCACACTGATGTCGTCACGATCCGGTGGCGCTCCCCGGATGACCTTCAGAACAGGACTCTCACCAGCGACACTTGTCGGAGAGTCACCCTGTCGCACGCTCGTGGCCCCGGGAGGGAAGCGCCGTGAACCGACACCGTGGGCGGCACCGGGCCGCCGCGACGCACCACTCGACCCTGCGCATGCGGCCGGGCACGCAGCGTCGCCGGGTACTGCACGGGTTGCGGTCGCTGCTGGGCGGAGCCCGGCCCGGCTGGTGAGCGCCGGGCGGCGGGATCAGCGGTCCCGGCGGTCCGGCTCGTCGACGACCTCCCCCTCGACGATCTCGCCCTCGATCACCGGGGGCGATCCGGCGGTGCCCGGGCCCCGGCCCGCGCGGCCGGGCTCGGCGACCGTCTCGCCCTCGACCACGGTCGCGCCGTACCGGATCCGGGCGGTCCGCAGCCCCGGGGAGGCCCGCTCGGCGGCCCGCACCATGCGGCGCCGCGCGAGCCCGCGGGTCGGCGGGAAGACCAGGGCCAGGCCGAGCACGTCGGTGATCAACCCCGGCAGGAAGAGCAGCACGCCGCCGATCGCGATGAGCAGGCCGTCGGTCGCCTCCTCGTGGGCGAGCCGGCCGCGCTGCACCGCGGTGGCCAGCGCCCGGGCGGCGCGGGCCCCCTCGCTCCGGGCGAGCAGCAGGCCCAGCACCGAACCGGCGAGCAGGACGAGCAGCGTCCAGCCCAGCCCGATCCAGGCGACCAGCGCGGCGATCGCCACCACCTCGAGCACGACGTAGAGCAGCACGAACGGCATACCCGTAGAACGCACGAGCACGCCGTTCTGCTCCCGGTCCGCCCGAATTTCCCGGATCGATCACCCGGGGCCGCCCGGGCTCACCAGGTGAGGGCGACCCCCGGATCCTCCAGCAGTGCCCCGACGTCGGCCAGGAACCGTGAGCCCTCGGCCCCGTCGACGAGCCGGTGGTCGAAGGAGAGCGCCAGCCGGCCGACCGTGCGCACGGCCAGCTCACCGTCCACCACCCACGGCGCCTGTTTGATCGAGCCGAGCGCGAGGATCGCCGACTCCCCGGGGTTGAGGATCGGCGTGCCGGTGTCGACGCCGAAGACGCCGACGTTGGTGATCGTGAACGTGCCGCCCACGAGATCCGCGGGTGCGGTCCGCCCGGCGCGCGCGGTCTCGGTCAGCTCGTTCAGCGCGACGGCCAGTTCCCTCAGCCCGAGCAGGTCGGCGTCGCGGACCTTCGGCACGACCAGCCCGCGCGGGGTCGCCGCGGCGATCCCGAGTTGGACGTGTTCGTAGTAGACGATCTCGCCGGCCCGCTCGTCCCAGCTGGCGTTGACCGCCGGGGTCCGGGCCGCGGCCAGGCAGGCCGCCTTCGCGACGAACGCCAGCGGGGTCAGCTTGATCCCGGCGAACTCCTTCGACGCCCGGAGCCGCTCCCGCAGCGCCATCGTCCCGGTGACGTCGACGTCGAGGAACTCGGTCACGTGCGGGGCGGTGAAGGCGCTGGCGACCATCGCGGCCGCGGTCGCCTTGCGGACACCCCGGATGGGCTCGCGCCGGTCCCCGGCCCCGCCCGGGCGCGGGCGCGGTGGGGCGGACGACGGTGCGGGAGCCGCCGGCGCTGCGGAGGCAGCGTTTTCGGAGGGTGCGGCCTCGACGGGGGCGCCCTCGACGCGTGTGGCCTCGAAGAGCGCGGCCTCGCCGGAGTGTGCGGTCTCGCCGGAGTGTGCGGTCTCGCCGGGGGCGACACCGGGGGAGGCTGCGCCGGGGGACGCGGGCCCCGCGGCCGCGGCCGCGACGTCGTCCCTCGTGATCCGGCCGTGCTTCCCGGTCCCGGTCACCGTCCGCAGGTCGACGCCGAGGTCCCGGGCGTACAACCGGACCGGCGGGGCCGCGAGCGGGACCGGCTCCCGGGCGGCGGGTGCGGGTTCCGTCCCGGCGCCGGTGACCGGCTCGGGGGCGTCACCGGCCGGTGCGCCGCCGGGGACCTCCGTGCGCACCCCGGCCGCCTCCCCGGGCCCGACCGCCCCGGCCGCGGCGACACCGGCGGGCGTTCCGGTCGCCGCACCGCGCCGTGGCCGCCGCTTCGCCGCACCCTGCCGCGGCCCGTAGCCGACGAGCGTCGCGATGCGCCCGTCCCGGCCCGGTTCCCCGATCTTCGCGCCGCCCTCGTCCGCGGGCCCGGCCGCACCGGACCCGGCGGACCCGGCGGTGTCGATGGCGATGATCGGCGTCCCCACCTCGACCGTGGCCCCCGGTTCGGCCAGCAGCTCACCGACCGTCCCGGCCCACGGCGACGGCAGCTCCACCGCGGCCTTCGCCGTCTCGATCTCGACCAGCACGTCGTTGACGGCGACCGCGTCGCCCGGCTCGACCCGCCAGGCGATGATCTCGGCCTCGGTCAGTCCCTCGCCCACGTCGGGCAGCTTGAACAGTTCACGCATCGTCGAACAGATCCTCACCAGGCCAGCGCACGGTCGACGGCATCGAGTACCCGGTCCAGGTCGGGCAGGTAGGCGTCCTCGAGACGGGACGGCGGGTAGGGGGTGTCGAACCCGGTCACTCGCAGCACCGGCGCCTCGAGGGAGAAGAAGCACTCCTGCTGGACGCGGGCGGCGACCTCGGCGGTCACCGACGACTCGGCCGGGGCCTCGGCCACCACGACCAGGCGCCCGGTCCGGCGCACCGACGCCGCCACCGGCCCGAGGTCCAGCGGGGACAGCGACCGCAGGTCGATCACCTCGAGGTCGTGCCCGTCCTCGACGGCGGCCGTGGCGGCGTCCAGGCAGGTCTTCACCATCGGGCCGTAGGTCGCGACGGTGAGCGTCGAGCCGGGCCGGACCACCCGCGAGGCGTGGAGCGGGAAGGCCGACTCGAGGGTCGTGGCACCGACGTCGACCTCGCCCTTCTCCCAGTACCGGCGCTTCGGCTCGAAGAAGATCACCGGGTCGTCCGAGACGATCGCCTGCTGGATCATCCAGTGGGCGTCGGCCGGGTTGGAGCACGCGACCACCTTGAGGCCCGCGACGTGCGCGAACAGCGACTCGGGGGACTCCGAGTGGTGCTCGACGGCCCCGATCCCGCCGCCGAACGGGATCCGCACCACGACCGGGACCGGCACCGCGCCCTGCGTCCGGTACCGCAGCTTCGCCAGCTGGGACACGATCTGGTCGTATCCGGGGAAGACGAAGCCGTCGAACTGGATCTCGCAGACCGGCCGGAAGCCCCGCACCGCGAGCCCGACGGCGGCCCCGATGATCCCCGACTCGGACAGCGGCGTGTCCAGCACGCGCTGCTCGCCGAAGTCCTTCTGCAGCCCGTCGGTGATCCGGAAGACGCCCCCGAGCCTGCCGACGTCCTCGCCCATCACCAGCACCTTGGGGTCGCGTTCCATCGCGGCGCGCAGGCCGTCGGTGAGCGCCCTGGCCAGCGTCGTCGTCGCCACCGCTCAGCCCTCCTCGTCCACGAACGACGCGTGGTAGGCGAGGTACTCCGCGCGCTGCGCGTCGACCTGCGGCGACGCGGCCGCGTAGACCTCGGAGAACATCCGCTCCGGGTCGGGCTGCGGCATCGCGCGGCAGAAGGCACGCAGCCGCTCGCCGAGCTCGTCCGCCTCGGCGTCGACGCCCTCGAAGAAGTCCGGCTCGACGCCGTGCCGGCGGGACAGGTGCACCCGGACCCGCTCGATCGGGTCCTTCAGCTTCCACAGCTCCACCTCGTCGGCCAGCCGGTAGCGGGTGGCGTCGTCGGAGGTGGTGTGGGAGTCCATCCGGTAGGTGAACGCCTCGACGAGCACCGGACCGTTGCCGGTGCGGCACTCCTCGAGCGCCCATCGGGTGACCGCCAGGCAGGCCAGCACGTCGTTGCCGTCGACCCGGACGCCGGGGAACCCGTAGCCGCGGGCCCGCTGGTAGAGCGGGACCCGGGTCTGCCGGTCCAGCGGTACCGAGATGGCCCACTGGTTGTTCTGGCAGAAGAAGACCAGCGGGGCGTCGTAGGCGGCGGCCCAGACGAAGCCCTCGTGGACGTCGCCCTGGCTGGTCGCGCCGTCACCGAAGTAGCAGATGGTGGCCTCGCCGGTGTCCGGGTCGCCCACCCGGGACTCGAACCGCTGCCCCATGGCGTAGCCCGCCGCGTTCAGGCACTGGTTGCCGATCACGATCGTGTACGGGTGGAACCGGCGGCCGACGAAGTCCCAGCCCCCGTGGTCGGTGCCGCGGAAGATGCCGAGCAGCTCGGTCGGGTCGATCCCGCGGCACCAGGCGACGCCGTGCTCGCGGTAGCTGGGGAAGGCCATGTCGGTCGGGCGCAACGCCCGGCCGGAGCCGACCTGCGCCGCTTCCTGCCCGAGCAGCGGGACCCAGATGCCGAGCTCGCCCTGCCGCTGCAGCGCGTTGCCCTCGCGGTCGGCCCGGCGGACCAGGACCAGGTCCCGGTACAGCGCCTTCAGCTCCTCGACCGTCACGTCCGCGACGTGCCGGTCGAACCGCTCGTCCGGTACGCGCTCGCCCTCCGGGGTGAGCAGCTGGACGAGCTCGGGGCCGCCCTCGTCGACGCCCTTGAGACCCTTGACGACCTGGTCACGGCTGGGCCGTGCCCGCGGATCGGTCGGTACCCACGCCTGCGGTTGCTCCACGGCGTACCTCCTCGCTGTCGCCCGGGCCGGGTTCCGGCCGGACGGCCTGTCGCCGCGGCCCGCGCGGGTGGGCGGGCCTCGGGACGCGTCGCTGCGTCACCACCGATCCTGGCACGGGATCGACCGGGGAGGACAGGAACGCCGCCCGTGGGTGTCCACAGACGACGACCCCGGCACCGTCGGGCGGTACCGGGGCCGGAGCGGTTCAGGAACCCTGCGGCGTGCCGGGGCTCGGCGGCGGGAAGGCGGGCGGCTGCTGGTTCGGCGTGGCCGGGCCGCCCTGCGGCGGGGTGCCGGGCGCGGGCGGCGTGGTGCCGGGCGCGCCGTAGCCGTAGCCCGGCTGCGGGACACCGGCCGCGTCCTTCGCCTTGCGGGCCGCGCCGGCGATCTGGTTCGTGTACTTGCCGTGGGTCTGCTTGTCCACGAACTGGGCGGCCGAGTCCAGCATCTTGCCGGCCTTGTCCGGGTTGGACCGGGCGTAGCGACGGGCCACCTCGACCGCGCCGGCGAGAACCGTGAGTCGGCGGAACAGGGACATCTGTCAGGACCTCCGTGACGGGCGCGGCCCCTCGCCGGGGCCGCGGGCTCGTGAGTCGCGTGGACCCACGGTAGGGGAACGCGCGGGTACGGGCAGGGAGTTCCCGCTCCGGCGCGTCCGACACCACCGGGTTGATCGGCTGCTGCGGGTTACCGCCCCATCAGGAAGAACTCGCGGTTGGGGCGCAACGCGGTCAGGTGGGCGAGGCGGTTGGACATCGCGAACAGCGCGGTGATCGCCCCGACGTCCCAGATCTCCTCCTCGGTCAGCCCGGCCGCGCGGGCGTCGTCGAGGTCGGCCTCGGCGAGCGCCTCGGACTGCCGGGCGATCAGCAGCGCGAGGTCGACGATCGCGCGCTCCCGCTCGGACAGCTCGGCCGCGTACGGGTTGGTCGCGACCCGGTCGGCGATCTCGGGGTCCTTGGCCCGGATCCGCAGGATCGCGCCGTGCGCGACGACGCAGTACGTGCAGTGGTTCGCCCCCGAGGTGGCGACGACGACCAGCTCCCGCTCGGCCTTGGTCAGCCCGCCGTCCCCGCCCGCGCGGTCGGGTTCCATGAGCGCGTCGTGGTAGTCGAGGAACGCCCGCAGCTCGCGCGGGCGCCTGCCCAGTGCCCGGAACACGTTCGGGACGAAACCCGACTTCTCCGCAATCGCACCGATCCGCTCGGCCAGGTCCGGCGGGAGGTCCTCGACCTCGACGTGCCCGAACCGGCTCACCTCGTGCTCAGCCATACCCGGAAGCTAGTACCCCCGCCTCTTCCGGGACACCGGCCGATCCGGGACCATGTCGCGCCATGGGAGTCCCGGAGCAGGTACGCCAGCAGCTCGCGGCGTGGTGCGCGGAGCTGGTGCCCGAGTCCGAGCGCGACCGGCGCCGGATCGGCTACACGACGGCGGGCAGCACCGTCACCGTCCTCGACCGGCGGCCACCGGCGTTCCCCGAACTGGGCGCGGCCTGGACCTCGACGTCGCTGGCCCAGCTGCGCGCCGACGACCCGGAACCGGGCAGCTGGACGCTCTACATCCCCGCCGCCCGCGGGTCCGGTGAGCGCTGGGAACGCGTGCGTCCCGCGGCCGAGGACCCGTTCGTGCTGCTGGAACGGGTCGCCGACGGCATCCGTGCGGTCGGCTCCGGCTGAGCTGGGCCCTACTCCCCGCTGCCGCCCCGGGCGGCCTCGCGTGCCGCCGGGGCCATGGCCGACGGTGTCGAGGGGCGCCGGTCCTCGTCCTGGGCACCGGCCGGCGCCGACGCGCTGCGCGGCGTGGGGACCGCGGGTGCCGGGGACTCGTCCACCGGGCCCGCCTTGGCCGGGCCCGCCTGGGCCGGGACCGATACCTCCGGCGGGACCGCGGGGACGGCGACGGTGGCCGGTGTGCCCGGCTGCTCCCCGCCCGCCGGTGTGTCCGTACCGCCGGGCTGCTCCGTACCGCCGGGCTGCCCGGTGCCGGTGGCAGTGCCGGTTCCGCGCAGGAACCGGGCCGAGGCCTGGTTGAGTACCTCGAGCAGCGTCGTGCCGGAGGACCCGGCCCGCGGCTCGTCCCCGACGACGGCCAGCATCCGCGGCGCGGCCGCGGTCAGCAGCAGCCCGTCGGCCTGCAGGGCCGCGGCCCCCAGCACGACGACGAGGTCGGCCGAGTCGGCGGGCGGCAGGGCCCGCAGCAGGTCGTCGCTGCGGGCCACGCGCAGCAGCCCGAAGCCCGGGACACCGCGCGCGGCGTCCGCGACCCACGCGTCGGCCAGGTCCCGGTGGGTGCCGCCGAGCTCGCCCAGCAGCCGCCCGAGCTCGGCCCGGTCCGCCACCTCGCGCCGCGCCCGCCCGAGCTCACCGAGCGCGTCCTCGTAGGCCACCGGGTCGTGCGCGCGCAGGGCCGCGACCGCGGCCGCGTGCTCGGGAGCCGCCGAGCCGGCCGGGACCGCCGACTCGCACGCCGCCGCCAGCCGCTCGAGTTCGTCGGCGGCCTCGGCCGGGTCGCCGTGCTCGTCGTAGTCGACGATCGCCCGGGAGACCCGCTCGGCCGCCGCCAGGTCGGGCACCGACACCGGCGAGTCCTGCTGCAGGAACAGGACGTCGTGCCGGATCGCACCGACCGAGCGTGCCGCCGCGGCCACCATGTCCAGGGCCTCGGTCAGCGCGGGCAGGTCCTGCGCGGTCCGCGGGATCGGCAGGCCCAGCACCGAACACAGGCGGGCGATCTCGTCGTCGCGGCGCGCCAGGTGCAGGTGGTGGGCGACCGCGAGGACCTGGTCGTAGTCCTGGGGGATCTCGCCGTCGACCCGGAACGCCCGCAGCAGCGGCTCGGCGTCCTTCTGCTCCTGCGGACGGAAGTAGGACCGGCTGCGGCCCCCGCCGTCCAGGAAGTCCAGGTAGGCGCGGATCGTCTCGGCGCCGCCCTCGGGCAGGGCCTCCACCGGCTCGACCCGGGGCCCGGTCTCCGCCAGGCCGGCCCGGTCGTCGCGCTGCCGGGCGGCGAGGCCCTGCAGCGACTCGAACTCGGCGTGCAGCCCGCTGTGCACCAGCCGCCCGACGACGTCGCGCAGCCGCTCGGCGTCCGGCGTCCGGTCGAGCGTCGCGAGCTTGTCCAGCACGCACCGGGCGACCTGGGTGACGGCGGCCCGGCGGTCGGCGTCGAGGTCGCGCAGCAGGCCCGGGACGATCCGGGCCTCCCCGTCGTCGGCACCGGCGACCGTGCGGGCGGCCCGGGCACAGCACCCGGCGACGTCGGCCGGCGCGGGCACCGCGGACTCCGGCGGCAGCTCCTGGCCGTCCCGGACCGACCGGTCCGCGCCGACGGTCGCGAGCAACCGGCGCAACCGGCGCAGCTCCGGTGCCGGGAGTGCGGGCAGCCGGTCGACGACCCGGCCCGCGACGGACTCCGGCAGCGCACCGCGCACGGCGGTCAGCCGCTCCGGCGACGCGCCGGTCAGCAGGATCCGCATGCCGTAGCCGGTGAGGTCGGCGAGCGCACGGGCCAGCTCGTCCGGTTCGGTGTCGGACAGGACGACCAGCGACTCGGCGGCCACGACCCCGGCGAGGGTCTCCGGCCCCTCGGCGCCGGGCCGGGGCGGGGCGGGGGAGCCCAGCGCCCCGGACAGCGTCCGCAGACCTGCCGGGGGCCGCCCGTCGCGGAGGTCGGCGACGATCCGGGTCGTCGCCGCGCGTACCGCCGGTCCGCCTCGGCCGCTGCCCGCCAGCCGCTCGACGAAACCGACGAGCGCCTCCGGCTCCATGCCCTCGGACACCCGCACATCGAGCATCTCGCCTCACACCTCCGCCATGCCGGCAACGCCGTACCGGGGACGGCGTCCACGATGTCCATCGGCCGTGGCTCGTCCGCCGTTCCGCCTCCCCGCCGTGCTCCGTCCGGCCGACAGCACCGTTCGTCACTCACTGTGACGGTGTCGACACGTACGGGCACACGAGGGGGAGGAGGCCCGATCCCCCCGGAGGCTACCCGCCACATCGCCGTGATGCCGTGACCTCGCTCATCACACCGGTGACGCCACTCGTTGCAGCCCCCGGCGCCCACAGTGGGTCACGAGCACCGGCCCAGTACTGGGCCATCTGTGTGAAATACGGGTCTCAGCAACACCGGGCGGACGGTTCGCGGTCCTGGCGGTCGGTCCGCTCCCGCCAGAACACCCGCTCGGACATCACCGGCTCGCCCGGGTGGTGGGCCGCGCAGTGCTCCAGGTAGCGCTCGTAGTCGCGTTCCCCGGCCAGCTCGCGCACGAACTCCCAGAACGCGCGCAGCCGGCTCATCCGGACCCTCCTGCCCGCGCGAGCTCACGCTGCTTCGCGCGTTCCTCCCGGGTCGGCACGAGTCCGGACGGCGCCCAGATCTGCGACTCCACGTACGGGTCCTCGGAGCCGCTGTCCAGCGGTCGGCCGCGCAGCGCGGTGATCCACACCCGGACCGAGTCCACCAGCACGATCACGATCAGGATGGCGAACAGCGCGGTGAGCACGGTGTCCAGCGTCGTGTTGAACACGACCTGCTGCATGTCCTCGACCGACTTCGCGCTGCCCAGGCTGGTCTTCCCCGCGTCGAGCGCCTCCTGGTACTGGGTGCGCTGCGCCCAGAAGCCCAGCTTCGGGTTGTCGGAGAAGATCTTCTGGTAGCTCGCGGTCAGCGTCACCGCGGCGTCGAACGCGAGCGGGACCAGCGTGATCCAGGCGTACCGGGCGCGGCCGTTCTTGATCAGGAGCGTGGTGCAGACCGCCAGCGCGACGGCGGCGAGCAGCTGGTTCGCGATGCCGAACAGCGGGAACAGCTGGTGGATGCCGCCCAGCGGGTCGTTCACGCCGGCGTAGAGCAGGTAGCCCCATGCCCCGACGATGACGGCGCTGGAGATCCAGGCCGCCGGGCGCCACGACGTGTCCTTGAACCGCGGCCAGACGTTGCCCACCGTGTCCTGCAGCATGAAGCGCCCGACCCGGGTGCCCGCGTCCACCGTGGTGAGGATGAACAGCGCCTCGAACATGATCGCGAAGTGGTACCAGAACGCCCGCAGCGCATCCCCGCCGAAGAGCTCGGAGAACACCGTCGACAGCCCCACCGCCAGGGTCGGCGCCCCGCCCGAGCGGCCGACCAGGCTCTGCTCCTCGACCGCGGCGGCGGCCGCGGCGAGGTCGGCCGGGGAGATCGTGAAGCCGATCTGCTGGACCGCCGCCGACGCCGACTCGAGCGTCGGGCCGAGCACGGTGGCCGGCATGTTCATCGCGAAGTAGAGGCCGGGGTCGAGGATGCAGGCCGCGGCCAGCGCCATGACGGCGACGAACGACTCCATCAGCATGGCGCCGTAGCCGATCACCCGGACCTGCGACTCCTTCTGGATCAGCTTCGGGGTGGTGCCCGAGGAGACCAGGGCGTGGAAGCCGGAGAGCGCACCACAGGCGATCGTGATGAACACGAACGGGAACAGCGAGCCCGCGGCGACCGGGCCGAGCCCGTCGAAGGCGAACCGGGTCAGCGGCGCCATCTGCATCGCCGGCCAGGCCAGCACGATCGAGGCCGCCAGCAGCACGATGACGCCGATCTTCATGAACGACGACAGGTAGTCCCGCGGGGCGAGCAGCATCCACACCGGCAGCACCGACGCGGCGAAGCCGTAGATCACCAGCGCCAGCGTCAGCTGGTTCGCGCTCAGGTGGAAGGTCTCGCCCCACGACGAGTCCTGGACCCAGCCACCGGCGACGATCGCGAGCAGCAGCAGCGCCACCCCGATCACGGAGATCTCGATGATCTTCCCGGGGCGCAGGTAGCGCAGGTAGAAGCCCATGAACAGGGCGATCGGGATGGTCATCGCCAGCGAGAACGTGCCCCACGGCGACTCGGCGAGCGCCTGCACCACGACCAGCGCGAGCACCGCCAGCAGGATCACCATGATCACCAGGACGGCGACGATGGCGGCGATCCCGCCGACCGGGCCGATCTCCTCGCGGGCCATCTGGCCGAGGCTGCGCCCACCTCGCCGGGTGGAGAAGAACAGCGTGACCATGTCCTGGACCGCGCCGGCGACGATGACGCCGACGATGATCCAGATCGTGCCGGGCAGGTAGCCCATCTGCGCCGCGAGCACCGGCCCGACCAGCGGCCCGGCCCCGGCGATGGCGGCGAAGTGGTGGCCGAACAGCACCCGCCGGTCGGTCGGCTGGTAGTCCTGCCCGTCGTCGAGCCGCTCGGCCGGTGTGGCGCGGGTGTCGTCGACCCGCAGGGCCTTGTAGGCGATGTAGCGGGAGTAGAAGCGGTAGGCGATGGCGTAGGACGCCACGGCGGCGAACACCAGCCACGCCGCCGAGATCTGCTCACCGCGGGTGAAGGCGACGATCGCCCACGCCACCGCGCCGAGGACGGCGACCGCCGTCCAGATCGCGATCTGCTGGGGATCGCGGCGCCGGGTCGCCGGACCCCCGCCCCGTCCCTCTGGCTCCCCCGACCGTTCCGTCGTGACCACCGTGGCCCCCCGCTCCGTGCACCGTGTGCGACCGGTTGCACGCCGAACCGGCCCGGGCGAGGAGGTTACGTCCGGCAATCGGCGGTGTCACCGTTGTGCGACACGACGTTATGGAGTCTCGACCCGCCCCGGCGGGCGACCCCGTCCGGCACACGACCGAGCCCCCGCCCGCCGGGACGGCGGACGGGGGCTCCGGGTGTCGCGCGGGTCAGGCTCCGAGGCGCTGCTTCAGTGCCTCGAACTCGTCGCGGATCGAGCTCGGCAGGTTGTCACCGACCTTGGCGAACCACTCCTCGATCAGCGGGATCTCGGCCTTCCACTCCTCGACGTCGACCGCCAGCGAGGCCGCGATGTCGGCCGGCTCGGCATCGAGGCCCTCGAGGTCGATCTGGTCGGCGGTGGGCACGAAGCCGATCGGGGTCTCCGTGGCCGAGGCGGTGCCCTCCATCCGCTCGACGCACCACTTCAGCACGCGGCTGTTCTCGCCGAAGCCCGGCCACAGGAACCGGCCGTCCTCGCCCCGGCGGAACCAGTTCACGTAGAAGATCTTCGGCAGCTTGCCGGCGTCCGCGCTCTTGCCGACGTCGACCCAGTGCGCGAAGTAGTCCCCGACGTTGTAGCCCAGGAAGGGCAGCATGGCCATCGGGTCGCGGCGGACCTCGCCGACCTTCCCGGCCGCGGCCGCGGTCTTCTCCGACGACATCGTCGCGCCCATGAAGGTGCCGTGCTGCCAGTCCCGGGCCTCGGTGACCAGCGGGATGGTCGTCTTCCGGCGCCCGCCGAACAGGATCGCCGAGATCGGCACACCGTTCGGGTCGTTCCACTCGGGTGCCACGACCGGGCACTGCGAGATCGGCGTGGTGTAGCGCGAGTTCGGGTGGGCGGCGTTCACGCCGGACTCGGGGGTCCAGTCGTTGCCCTTCCAGTCGGTCAGGTGGGCCGGGTCGCCCTCCAGGCCCTCCCACCAGACGTCGCCGTCGTCGGTCAGCGCCACGTTGGTGAACAGCGAGTTGCCCTGCTCGATCGTGCGCATCGCGTTGGGGTTGGTCTTCCAGTTCGTCCCCGGCGCGACGCCGAAGAAGCCGAACTCGGGGTTGATCGCGTAGAGCCGGCCGTCGGCGCCGAAGCGCATCCAGGCGATGTCGTCACCGACGGTCTCGGCCCGCCAGCCGGGGATCGTCGGCTGCAGCATCGCCAGGTTGGTCTTGCCGCAGGCGCTCGGGAACGCCGCGGCCACGTAGTACGCCTTCTCCTCGGGGCTGATCAGCTTCAGGATCAGCATGTGCTCGGCGAGCCAGCCCTCGTCGTGCGCGATCGCCGACGCGATCCGCAGCGCGTAGCACTTCTTGCCCAGCAGCGCGTTGCCGCCGTAGCCGGAGCCGAAGCTCCAGATCTCGCGGGTCTCCGGGAAGTGGCTGATGTACTTGGTCTCGTTGCACGGCCACGCCACGTCGGCCTGGCCCTCGGCCAGCGGGGCGCCGATCGAGTGCAGCGCCTTGACCCAGCGGTCACCGGCGGCGTCGAGCAGCGGGACGACGTGCGCGCCCATCCGGGTCATGATCTTCATCGAGATCACGACGTACTCCGAGTCGGTGATCTCCACGCCGAGCATCGGGTCGTCCGAGTCGGTGGGGCCCATGCAGAACGGGACCACGTACATGGTCCGGCCCTTCATGCAGCCCCGGTAGAGCTCGGTCATCGTCTGCTTCATCTCGGCCGGGGCCATCCAGTTGTTGGTCGGCCCGGCACCGCGCTCGGTCTCGGTGCAGATGTAGGTGCGCTCCTCGACCCGGGCGACGTCGTCGGGGTCCGAGGCGGCGTAGAAGGAGTTCGGCTTCTTGTCCGGGTCCAGGCGCGTCAGGGTGCCCGCCTCGACCAGCTGGTCGGTCAGCCGGGTCCACTCCTCTTCCGACCCGTCGCACCACACGACGCGGTCCGGGGTGGCCAGCTCGGCGATCTCCTGAACCCAGGCCACGACGCCCTGGTTGGTGGTCGGTGCGCGGTCGGTACCCGGAACGGTCGCTGCAGTCATGTCGTCCTGTTCTCCTCGCCGGCCCCGGCCCGCCGTCCGGGGGAACAACTACGAGCCCGCGACCTGATCGGCACGGGCCCAGACGGGAAAAGATGTACCAGGAGGCTACCCGCGGAATGGGGCGTCACCCATGGGGCTCCTTGAGAGGTCAGGCACAACACCGATCAGGTAGATCGATTCAGTCAGTTGTGACGACCGCGGGCGTCGTCGCTGCTGACGGGCTTGTCACAAGGACGCAACCCGGCCGGAACAGCCGATTCGGACACGAGTGGTGATCCGGGTGCGGAAATGCGGGGAGCAACGTCGGAGACGAACTCTCATCGGTCTGAAGAATCCGATTCAACGTACATTTAGCATTCCTCTTCGGTACTTATCGTGCAGAAGGGGTGTCACCGCGCCGGAACGACCGGAGCGGCGGGACGCGCGAGCTCCGGGACCATGATCGGCAGCCGGTGTGCGGTGACCTGCCAGTAGCGCGCCGTCGGGTCCGCCGCACGCCAGGCGTCGGCGAGCCGGACGACCGCGTCCGGGTCGATCTGCCGGCGCGGCCGCGGGCGCATCCCGCATCGGGCGCGGACACCGGCATCCAGCGCCCGCCAGGCGTCCTCGGCGGTGGAGTGCACCGAGACCTCCGGCTGCGCCGCACCGGCGGCGCCGCCGGTCGTCCCGGCTGCGGCGTCGTCGGCCGGTCCCGGCCCGGCCGCCTCACCGAGGACCAGGGTGTAGGCGCTGACCACCTCGTAGGGCACGGCTCGCTCCCGCGTGACGTCGGCACCGGCGGCCCGGACGGGACCGCCGCGGTCGGCGGTAGTGAACCAGCAGGGAGGCCCCGGACCGGTCGATCGGGGGACGGCGGGCGGCGGCGCGTCGCCGGAACCGCCCGTCCGGGCCGCCGGACGGTCACCTGCCGCGGTCACGGGCGACCCCGACCGTTCACCGCGCGCGACCGGCGCCCGGGCCGCACGAAACCGCCGGACGGGCCGGCGACGGAAGATCGACAACTGCTCCCGGGCCGGGTGAATCCGGGCCCGCGCGGAACGCATCGACGCGGTTGCTCAGGGTAGGCTCGACGTTCGCGAACGGACGGGGAGGGGCCCACTGTGGAGGGAACCGGCAGCTACCTGACGCTGGTGATCGTCGGCGTCCTGATCACGTTCGGGGTCGGGCAGATCCTGCTGCGTTCCGGGCAGCCGTTCCTCGACGACGTGTTCCGCAACAAGGAGAGCGCCCACTCGATCAACCGGCTGCTGGTGGTGCTGTTCCACCTGCTGACGCTCGGCGTCCTCGGGATGATCTCGATCATCGACGTGAGCGAGAGCGCGGGGCCGGCGCAGACGATCGTGTTCAAGCTCGGTCTCGTGCTGCTGATCGTGGGCATCGCCTACGGCATCTCGATGCTGGTGCTGCTGCGGATCCGGGAACGCCGCCGGCAGCAGGCGGTGTCCGCCGAGATCGACCAGACGATCGCCGAGCAGCGCCGCGGGCCGGGCCGGTTCCGCCGCGGTGGCGCGCCCGACGGTGAGCCGCGCTCGCCGTCGGAGCAGCCGGAGGACTGAGACACCGGACGGCCGGGACACCGGAGGACCGGGACCGGGCCACCGGGCCGGGAGTCCTGCCCGGGCTTCAGTGCCCCGCGCCCTCCCCGGTGACCACGGGGAACAGTCCCTCCACCGGTTCCGGGGGCGGGCCGAGACCTCGCACCCGGTCCGCGAGACCGTCGCCATCCAGGTCGGACCACAGCGAGATGCCACCCGGGGTGTCGACGACCAGGGTGTCCGGCACACCGTCCCCGTCGGCGTCGCGGGCGGCGGGGCCCGACACCGGCACCGCCGACCCGGGCTGCACCGGGCCGGCCGGCCGGTCCGCCCGCGGAACCTGCACCGCCCGCCACCACGGGACCGTCCCGGCTGCCGGTGCCGCGGCGACGACGAGCGTTCCCCACGGCCACCGCACCGGGCGCGCCGGAGCCGGGACGTCCCGCTCAGGCCGCACGACCCGCCCCCGCCCGTCGCGGTGTCGTCGCCCGCACCCGGGGACCGGCCGCGCGTTCGACGTCGAGGGTCCGGCGGATCAGCTCGCGGTCGGCGGCGGCCAGCACCGCCGCACGCACCCGGACGGCGACCGCACGGGCCCGCGCCGCCCGGACCGTCCGCACCCGGGCGCCCACCGCCACCGCGGCGAGCAGCACCAGCCCGGACAGCACCAGGAACAGGCCGGGCCCCGCCGACTGCAGGGCGCGCGACGCCGCGGCGAGCACGGGGAGCAGCGCCAGCACCGTTCCGGACGCCAGGTACCCGGACGGCAGGGACCCGGACAGCACCGACCCCGGCAGGGCTGAAGCCGGCGGCGCCGAACCGCCCGGCAGCGCTGAACCGGACGGCGGCGCCGAACCCGCCGGGCGCACCGACCCGGTCGGCCACGCCGATCCCGCCGGCTGGGCAGAACCGGCCGGCTGCGCTGTACCGGACGGCGCCGACCCCCACGGCGTCGGACCGGACGGGCCCGCCGCGGCACCGGATCCCGCCGCCGGCAGGCGGGCCCGGCCGGTGGCGCGCCGGGAGCACCGGGACGGGAGGGCAGCGACGGCCGCGGCGACGAGGACCGGGCCGGCTCGTCGCGCCGACCCGCCGCACGCCACCCCGCTCCGCGGCACCGGTCCGCGCGGCACCCGGCTTCGGGGGGCCGGGCCTCGTGACCCACCGTGAGTGATCTCCGTCACTCCGAACCCCGGATGTCGCAACGTGCGGCTCGCGCCCGCCCGGCGCAGCGCCGGACCGCACCGGCGCGCCCAGCCGTCGTCGAACTCCGCGGCCGGCTCCTGCAACGCCGCCGCCCACCAGTCCGGGTCCACCGCCCGGCCCGGCCGCCGGGCGATCCGCTCCAGCAGCTCGTCGACCTGCGACGACAGTGTCGCGGCACAGTCCATCCTGGCCAGTGCGAGCACCGACCGCAGCTCGCCGGCCGGGTCCGAACGGAAGGGGTTCGACGGCATGCGGCGAGTCTGCTGCGGCCCGCTGGGGCAGGGATGCGTAGGACTGCGCAACCACCCCCGGTGACCGGGAGTCGCCAACGGTGGGCCAGGCTGAACAGCAGTGCGGGCGGGACGAGTCGACCGACCGGGGCAACCCCATCGAGGCTCCGGACGTCTTCCAGACAGGTCCGAGGAAGCTGCCCGGCACGAGAACCGCAACCAGACCGCGCTGCCGTCGTTGAACGAGTAGAGCGGACCTGTATGGAGGAAGTGTGAGCGCCGTTACGCCCGCCCGCCCGGCCGTCACCCCCGAGTCGAGCGCGCCCGCGCGCCCGGGGCACCAGTCCGGCTCCGGCGTGGGACAGACGCCCCTCCCGGCGAGTCCCGCCCGCCCGTCGAACGGCGCGAGCCGCGCACCGCAGCCGGAGGGCCCCGAGGGCTTCCGCCGCCCGCGTCCGCGCCCCGCACCGCGCCGCAGCCCGAACCCGGCGGTGTCGGTGATCGTCCCGACCCGCAACGAGGCCCGGAACCTGGAGATCGTGCTGCCGGCCATCGCCGCGGTGCGCCCGGCCGTGCACGAGGTCATCGTCGTGGACGGCAACTCCACCGACAACACCGTCGCCGTGGCCCGGCGCACGCTGCCCTGGGCCCGCGTGGTCACCCAGACCCGCAAGGGCAAGGGCAACGCGATGGCCTGCGGCTTCACCGCCGCCACCGGTGACGTCGTGGTCATGTTCGACGCCGACGGCTCGGCCGACCCGAACGAGATCCCGGCGTTCGTGGACGCCCTGGTGCGCGGCGCCGACTTCGCCAAGGGCAGCCGCTTCCGCAAGGGCGGCGGCTCCGACGACATCACGCTGCTGCGCAAGACCGGCAACGCCGGCCTGAACGGTGTCGCGAACCGGCTGTTCGGCACCAGCTACACCGACCTCTGCTACGGCTACAACGCCTTCTGGGCCGACCTGCTCCCGCAGCTCGAGCTGCCGGACCCGGCCGCCCCGCAGCCGGAGGACGGCTCGATGCTCTGGGGTGACGGCTTCGAGATCGAGACCGTGCTCAACTGCCGGGTCGCCGCCGCCGACCTCAAGATCACCGAGGTGCCGTCGGTCGAGCGCGAGCGCATGTTCGGCGAGACCAACCTGCGGACCTTCGCCGACGGCACCCGGGTGCTGCGTACCCTGATGTCCGAGCACCGTCGCATGGAGCAGCGCCGGAAGGCCTCGGGCTACGCCCGCTAGGCCCACACCCGCCAGGACCGGCACCACCGCTGCTCCGACCATCCGAGGAGCGAGGACATCGTGAGCGCCCTGCCGACCGCCAGCGTGGTGGTCTGCGTCTACACCGAGAAGCGCTGGTTCGACATCAAGGCCGCCGTCGAGTCGGTGGAGGCCCAGTCCGCCGGACCGGACGCCACCGCGCCGGTGGAGACGATCGTCGTCGTCGACCACAACGACCGCCTGCTCGAGCGGGCCGAGCGTGAGTTCGGCCCGCGAGGGGTGACGGTCGTCGCGAACGACCGCACCCAGGGCCTGTCCGGGGCCCGCAACACCGCGGTCGCCCTGGCCACCGGCGAGGTCGTCGTCTTCCTCGACGACGACGCCTCGGCCCGCCCCGGCTGGCTGGCCGCGCTGCTCGCCCCGTACGCCGACCCCGACGTCATCGGGGTCGGCGGGATCGCACACCCGAAGTGGCCGGACGGGCGCCCGCGCACCCTGCCCGGTGCCGCGCCGGCGGATCCGGACGCCACCGGCGAGCTGGACTGGGTCGTCGGCTGCACCTACACCGGCCAGCCCACCGAGCGGGCCGAGATGCGCAACCTCATGGGCTGCAACATGTCGCTGCGTGCCGAGGTGTTCAAGCGCGTCGGCGGCTTCGCCGAGGACATGGGCCGCATCGGCAAGAACCCGCTGGGCTGCGAGGAGACCGAGCTCTGCATCCGGGCCCGGCAGGCCTACGCCGCCGACGGCCGGACGCCACGGATCCTGTTCGAGCCGAAGGCCGCCGTGGACCACCGCGTCTCCGACGACCGCGTCTCCTGGCGCTACCTGCTGCGCCGGGGCTGGGCCGAGGGCATCTCGAAGGCCGCGGTGTCGAAGGTCGTCGGCACCGGGGACTCGCTGTCCGCCGAGAGCAGCTACACGATGAAGATCCTGCCCAAGGGTGTCGTCCGGGAGGCCAAGGAGCGCAACCCCGCCTCCGCCGCCGCGATCGTCGCCTGCTTCGGGGTCACCGCCGCCGGATACGTCCGCGGCCGGCTCCCCGGCGCGACCGCGCACGTGCGGCTGCCCGCCGCCGGCCGGACCGACGCCGGTGCCTGAGCAGGCGACACGGCCGTACGACACCCGGATCCGCTCCTACGTCCACCAGCGCGTCCGGCTCTCCGACGGGCAGGAGTCGGCCTGGCGGCGGCTGTGGCCCGAGCTGGGCGGAGAGGTCGCCGATCTCCTCCCCGGGCCGGACCGGCCGGCCGAGGACCTGCGTGCGGCGTTCGGACGCGGTGCCCCGCTGATCCTCGAGATCGGTTCCGGGATGGGCGAGACGACCGCGCTGCTGGCCGAGGCCGAGCCGGAGATCGACCACATCGCCGTCGAGGTGTACGAGCCGGGGCTGGCGCAGCTGCTGATGCGCGTCGAGCAGGCCGGGCTGACCAACCAGCGGCTGCTGCGCGGGGACGCCGTGGAGCTCCTCGACCGGGTGGTCGCCCCCGGCACGCTGGACGGCCTGCGGATCTTCTTCCCGGACCCGTGGCCGAAGCGCCGCCACCACAAGCGGCGGCTGATCCAGCCCGACTTCGTGCGGCTGGCCGCGTCCCGGCTGGCTCCGGGCGCCCGGCTGCACCTGGCCACGGACTGGCCGCCGTACGCCGAGCAGATGCGCCGGGTGGTCACCGCGGAGCCGGGTCTGCGCCCGGACGACGACTTCCCGCCGGGCCCCGACGGCTGGCAGGCCCGGCCCGCGTGGCGTCCGGTGACGAAGTTCGAGGACCGGGCACACCTCGAGGGGCGTCCGGTCCGCGACCTGCTCTACGTCACCACGGATCAGCCACAGAGGACTCACGGAGAGTAACGGGTTACCGTCGGAGCGCCCCCCGAGATGCCTCCCCGCTCGAGTGACCCCGAAGGACGCCTGTGACGACGGTGGACCCCGCCGCGAACACGCCCTCCGCCCCCGCCGGACCGACCCGGCCGGTCCGTCGCCCGGACGGCTTCCGGCCCAGCCCGACCCCCCGGTCGCCGGGCACCGCACCGGCCGACACGCCTCCGGCCCCGCCCCGCCCGGCCCCGGACGCCTCGGCCACGGCCGAGCCTCCGACCGAGGTGGTCACCGTCGTCCCGCCCGCCGGGGCCGCCGAGGCCACCACCGCGGTCACCGCCGTCCCCCCGGAGGCACAGGCCACGGTCGCGACGCCGCTGCCGGAGCGCGCGACCGTCGCCGTCCCGCTGCGTGAACCCGTCCCGCCGACGGTGCGGGTGGCGGTGGACGGCCCGGGTGCCGGTGCCACGACCGTCGTCCCGGCGGCCCGCCCGGGCTGCCCGGTCACCGGGCACGGCCGCTCCGGCGGGCACCCACCGCCCGGCGGCTCCGTGGACCCGGCTCCCGGCCCGGTCGACCCGGCCGCTGCCGAGGCGTTCCTGGAGCAGGTCTACGCCGAGACCGAGCCGGAGGTGCCGTTCGCCGACCGGCTCCACCAGGTGCGCGGCGAGATCGACCGGACCGGGACCTACCGCCACACCACCCACGAGCTCGAATTCGGCGCCCGGATCGCCTGGCGCAACTCCGCGCGGTGCATCGGCCGGTTCTACTGGAAGTCCCTGCAGGTCCGTGACCTGCGCCGGCTGCACGACCCGGCGGACGTCGCGCAGGAGAGCATCGGGCACCTGCGGGCCGCCACCCGTGGCGGGAAGATCCGGTCCACGATGACCGTCTTCGCCCCGGACGCGCCCGGCCGCCCCGGCCCGCGGATCCGCAACGACCAGCTCGTCCGCTACGCCGGCCACCGCGCCCCGGACGGCTCGGTGATCGGCGACCCGGCCCAGGTCGGGTTCACCGACCACGTCGCCGCCCTGGGCTGGCCGCGGCCGCAGCCGCCCGGCCGGTTCGACGTCCTGCCGTTGCTGGTCACCGGCCCGGACGGCCGGTCGCGACTGTTCGACGTCCCGCCGGACGCCGTGCACGAGGTGCCGCTGCGGCACCCGGAGCATCCGTGGTTCGCCCGGCTGGGGCTGCGCTGGCACTCGGTCCCGGCCATCAGCAACATGCCGCTGGAGATCGGTGGCGTGACCTACCCGGCCGCACCGTTCAACGGGTGGTACCTCGACACCGAGATCGGCGCCCGCAACCTCGCCGACCGCGAGCGCTACGACCTCCTCCCGGAGATCGCCCGCGGGCTCGGGCTGGACACCTGCTCGGAGCGGACGCTGTGGCGGGACCGGGCGGTGGTCGAGGTGGTCCGGGCGGTGCTCCACTCGTTCGACACCGACGGCGTCACGATCGCCGACCACCACACCGAGGCCGAGCGGTTCCTGCGCCACCTGGCGAAGGAGGAGTCGGCCGGGCGCCGCTGCCCGACCGACTGGAGCTGGATCGTGCCGCCGATGTCCGGCGCGCTGACCCCGGTGTTCCACCGCTACTACGACGAGCCGGACCCCGCGCTGCGGCCCGCGTTCCTGGAACCGCACGGCCCCGCCGGGCCGTAGGCGCGCGCGTCCGTGCGGCTACCCGCCCGCGGGCGGCGGCGCCGCCAGCCCCGGAACCTGCCGGGTCCGCCCTCGGAACTCCGCGACGGCTGCACCGTCACCGGTCCGCACGGTCACGTCGTAGAGCCCGGACCGTCCCGCCAGGGAGCGTTCCACCGCCTCGGCCCGCAGCACGTCCCCGGTCCGGGCCGGGCGCAGGAACGCGATGTCCGCGCCGGTGGCCAGGGCCGAGGTCCCGTGGGAGTTGCTCGCGTAGGCCATCGCCGCGTCGGCCAGCAGGAACAGGTACCCGCCGTGGCAGACGCCGTGCCCGTTGGCGTGCTCGTCGGCCACCGTCATCGTCGCCACCGCCCGGCCGGGGCCGACCTCCACGACGTCGACCCCCGCCGCCCGGGTGGCCCGGTCCGCCGCGCGCATCGCCGCCGCCGTCTCCTCCGCGGTCCGCTGGGGGCCGGGGGTCTCCGTCTCGCTCACCGGCCCAGTCTCTCCCGGCGGGCCCGCCCGGTCGCCGCGGCGCACGGCCCCGCGGAACGGACGACTACGCTCGCCCGCATGAGCAGCGGCACGGGGCAGCACGGACGGGGCGCGCCGGCGGGGCCGCTGGAGCGGTTCCTCCTGGTCTGGGACGCCCCGAACATGGACATGAGCCTCGGGTCGCTGCTGGGGGCCCGCCCGACGTCGGCGTTCCGCCCGCGGTTCGACGCCGTCGGCCGCTGGCTGCTCGACCTCGCCGGCCCGGACGCGGAGGCGGAGGCCTGCGTGTTCACCAACGTCGCCCCGGGCAGCATCGAGATCGTCCGGCCGTGGGTCGAGGCGCTGCGCAACGTCGGGTTCGCCGTCTTCGCCAAGCCGAAGACCAGCGAGGACTCCGACGTCGACGACGACATGCTCGCCCACATCGACCTCCGCTCCGGCGAGGGGCGGCTGCGGCACGTGGTCGTCGCGTCCGGGGACGGGCGGGCGTTCAAGGATCCGCTGGAGAAGCTGATCGACGGCGGCACCGACGTCACGGTGATCGGCTTCCGGGAGTACGCCGGCTTCGCGCTGTCCTCCGAGGTGATCTCGTTCCTCGACCTCGAGGACATCGACGGCGTGTTCCGCGAGCCGCTGCCGCGGGTCTCGCTCGACACGCTGCCCGACGAGGGCGCCTGGCTGCCGCCGTTCCGTTCCCTGCGTTCGCTGCTGGACCGCCGATGACCGATCGCACGACCGACCGCACGGTGCTGCAGCGCCTCACGGCGCCGGTCGCGCTCAGCTGCGCACCCGGGTTCCCGATCATCCGGGACGCGGTGCTCGACGTCGACGACGCGGGCCGGATCGCCTGGTTCGGGCCGGCCCCGGCCGCCCCGCCGACCGACGCCGTCGTCCGACCGCTGCCGGGCCTGCTCATGCCCGGCCTGGTCAACACGCACTGCCACACGCCGATGTCGCTGCTGCGGGGGATGGGCGGCGACCTGCCGCTGATGCCGTGGCTGACCGACGTCATGTGGCCCGCCGAGGGGCTGCTCACCGAGTCCGACGTGCACGCCGGGATGCTCGCCGGCTGCCTGGACCTGCTGCGGACCGGCTGCACCACCAGCGTCGAGATGTACTTCTTCACCGACGCGCTGATCGACGCCGTGCGGACCGCGGGCTCGCGGGCCGTGCTGACCCCGGGGATCATCGCCGCGCCCGGCTGGGACCGGCTGGGGACCTGGGAGCAGATGCGCGACGACGTCTCCGCCCGGATCGACGCCGGCGGCCTGATCCCGCACGAGGACGGCCGGATCGAGCTGGGCTACGGGCCGCACTCGGCCTACACGCTGCCGGCGGGCGCCCTGGAGTCGGTCACCGCGGCCGCCCGCGAGCGGGGCGCGCTGGTGCACACCCACGTCGCGGAGTCCCGCGGCGAGGACGCGGGCGTGCGCGCCGAGCACGGGTCGGTCCCGGCGATGCTCGATGCGGGCGGTGCGCTCGGCGGGCGGATGCTGGCGGCGCACTCGGTGCACCTCTCCGACGACGACATCGCCACCTACGCCCGGCACGGCGTCGCCGTCGCGCACTGCCCCGGCTCGAACGCCAAGCTCGCGGCCGGGACCGCACGGCTGCTCGACCTGCGCCGTGCCGGGGTCCCGGTGGGGCTGGGGACCGACGGCCCGGCGTCCTGCGACGACCTGGACCTGTGGCACCAGGCGCGGCTCGCGGGCCTGCTGGCCCGGGTCGGTGCCGACGACGCCGCGGCCCTCACCGCGGCCGACGTGCTGCTGATGGGCACCGCCGACGCGGCGCACGCGATCGGCCGCGACGACCTCGGCGTGCTCGAGGCCGGCCGGCGGGCCGACGTGGTGCACGTCGACACCGACGACTCGGCGTTCATCGCCCCCGAGGACGACGCGACGCTGGTGTCCAACCTGGTCTGGGCAGGCGGGTCGCGCCTGGTGCGCGACGTCTGGGTCGGCGGCGAGCAGGTCGTCGCCGACGGCGAACCGACCATGGCCGACCGCCGCGAGTCACTGGCCGCGGTCCGGGCGATCTCCGCGCGGCTCCGCCGCCCGTGAGTGGTTATCGCGGTCAGGACCGCGATAACCACTCACGGGCCGAGGGACGAGGCCAGGTGCGGGTCGGTGAAGCGGCGGTCCGGGTCGAGCCGGTCGCGGACCTCGCGGAACGCGGCCCAGCCGGGGTAGGAGACGGCCAGCTCGTCGGGGCCCCACTCGTGCCGGGTGGTCCAGCACGGCCGGCCCGCCGCGTCCTCGAGCACCGCGCAGGCCAGCCGGCGGACCGGCTCCTCGGCCGGGCCGCGGGTCCGGATCCGCAGGTAGGCGCTGTCCCGGCCGGAACCGGGGTGGACCAGCCCGGTCTCCGCGGCCCCGGTGCGCACCCGGACCGGGCGCAGCTCGTGCCCGCGGGCGGCGACCGCCGCGCCGAGCTCGCGCAGCACGGCACCGAGCGCCTCGCGGGGCACCGCCCACTCGGCCAGGTCCGGGTCCCACGGCTGCGGGTCCGGGAGCACCTCGTGCGGGGGGCCGGTGGTGCCCGGCGCCCAGCGGGGCGGGGGCGGCCAGGACGAGCGCAGCGCCTTCCCCGACGACCACCAGGACGCCGCCAGCCGGGACACCGCCTGCCCCCACCCGGCCCGGGCGTCGGGGGCCGCCCCGTCGGTGTCCGGGTCGGGTTCGGCCCAGCGCAGGATCGCCTGTCCGGTGTGGAGGGCGACGTCGCACTCGGTCCAGGCGTGTGCGTGCAGCAGTCCGTCGGCGAGCAGGTCGGCGAAGCGGATCGCCTGCTCGTGCACCCGTAGCCGGTGCAGCGCGACGGTGCGCAGCTCGAGCGCGGTGATGACGCCGAGCGCGCCGAGCCCGCAGCGGGCGGCGTCCAGGTCCGGGCCGGTGATCTCACGGACCTGCCCGCGCCCGTCGACGAGGCGGACCGCGAGCACCTGGTCGGACAGCGACCCCGCGGCCGGCGCACCGCCGTACATGCCGAGCCCGGTGGCACCGGCGATCGTCGCGCGCGGGGCGTCCGGGACGGTGGCGAGCGTGCGGCCCGACGCCGCCAGGGCGGTGCACAGACCGGCGACGGTCTCCCCGCCGCGGACGCGGACCGTGTCCTCCGCGATCTCGACGACCCCGGTCAGCGCGGACGCGTCGAGCAGCACGTCGTCGGTGCGGACGAGTGGTCCGGGCGCCCGGCCTCCTGCCCCGGTCGGCCGTACCGAGGTGCCGCGCTCGGCGGCGCGGCGGACGGCTGTCGCCACACCTGCCTCGTCCAGCGGGCGGTCCGTGCGACGGGGTCCGGTCGCCGCGGCATCGGTGCTCATCACCGCGAGCGTAGAACGCGCGACGGCACTCTGCGGAGAGATGCCGTGCGGCGCGCGCCCGGATGGGATCGCCCCCTTGTGACCCGGACGGTCGCCCGATACGGTCACACTCCGTGGCGATCATGTCGCCACCCGAGCCGGGTCGACGGAGTCCCGAACTCGGCGGGTCGTCCCGCCCGGAACCGCGCTCCCCACGGCTCCGGGTGCAGGCGCGACCGCATCCGGTGCCGCACGCGGTGTGCCGCCGGTGATGTGTGCACATGCGTGGGCCGGGTCCGCGGTCGGCTCCCTCCGACCCCGGACCCGGCCCGCGCCGTGCGTGCTGACGACCCTGCTCCCCAGCCGGTCGTCGTCACCACCCCGCGGCACCGAGGTCGCCGCGGGACGAACGTGCGCCCCTGTTCCGGTCCCCACCGGATCGGGCCGCGGTCACCGGCCGGTCCCCACCGGCCGGGCTGCTGTGACACCCCCGACAGCCCGCCTGCGCGCGCCGTCACCTCCCGAGACGTCCCGGGGGCGCCGTGGTTGCCTCCGTCGTGCGATCCGCCCTGCGGGTCTGCGGGCCTGCGGGTCGGCTGGGGCGGGACAGATGCGGCGGGTCAGGCGCTGCGGGTCAGGCGGTGGCGGCCCGCGCCCCCGAGCAGGCCGGCGATCGCGGCCCGGTCCGCGGCCCGCTCGGCGTCCCGGCGCCGGTGCAGCAGCGCGGGCACCGCACCGACGGCCTCGGCGGCCTCCGGCCCGGCCGGCACCGGCTGAGCGGGGACCGCCGCGTGCGGGTCGGTGTGGAACGCGGCGACGGCGGCCGCGGTCCGCTCCGCCCCGCTGCTGCGGCGCGTGGTGCGCAGCGTCCCGCGATGCACCCGCCGCACGGCGTTGCCCGCTGTCCCGGACCGCTGCCGCTCGCGCCAGTCGCCGACGGTGAGCGCGTGGAAGATCGGCGTCTCGTCCTGGATCTCCGCGTGCGACTCGTGGCGGCCGGGGAACGGCCAGCCGTCCCGTGCCGCGCGCCGATCACGGATCGAGGACTCGAGACCGCTGCTGCCGGACGCGTGGTCGAACTCGTACACCCGCCGTACCTCCTGCTCCCCTGGTCGGTCGTGGAGCCATCCGACGCTGGTCCGGTACTCCTAGCCAGTACCGCCGTTCGGCTCACTAACGGTGTCAACGGGTGACACACGAGCGGGGAAACGGCCGTTACAGATTCCGACAGGAGTCCCCTCGGACGAGTGGCACAGCCGATCCGGCACCCTCCGCGTTCTCTACGGAGAGTATCGATCCGGCGCCCTGGTGGAGCAGCGAGTAACCATCCTCGCGCCGGACGCAGCGCGCGGACGCGCATCCCCGCCCTCGCGAGCCGGATGGATCAGCAGGTGACGAGCCGGGTTCTGCGTTCCGTGACCAACTCGCCACCCGATGATGCGCCGAACGGTCTTCGGTGTGTCCACTACACGGGTGTAGTTCGACACTGCGTGAGAGTTGGAGCCGGCGGCTGCTCCGTCTGCGCGCGCGCTGGGCTGTCCGAGGGTTCTCGGCGGTGTGCACGAATCACCGGATCGCGCACCGCACCCACCCGGTCGAGCGCCGATACCGTCGCATCCATGGCGGAGCGGAGCGGGCCGGCGGACGCTCCGGGTACGGGCGGGCAGCCGGCCCCAGGGGACGACCGGGCCGTCGCGCCGTTCCTCGCGCCGGGGACGGAGTCCTGCGGCACCGCCGACACCGCGGACCCCGACACCGCGGACCCCGCCACCACCGACCCCGGCGTCTCAGGCACCGGCGTCTCGGGCGCCGGGAGCACGGCCACCGGGGACACGACGACCGGGAGCGGGAGCACCGACACGGGAGCCACCGACGGGCCGCCCGGTGACCCCGTGGCCCGCAGCCGCATCCCACGCCGGTTCCAGCGCCCACCGCCCCACTCCGAGGTCCCCGCCCCGTTGCGCATCGCCTCCGAGGTGTGCGCCCGAATGCTGGTGATCGCGGCCGGCCTGGCACTGCTGATCTTCGTGATCGTCCAGCTGCGCGTGGTCGTGGTCCCGGTGGCGATCGCCGTGCTGCTCGCCGCGCTGCTCGCCCCGCTCGTCCAGTGGCTGCACGACCGCCGCGTCCCGCGCGGGCTCGCGACCGGGCTGGTGATGGTCGGCGGCCTGGCGGCCCTCGGCGGGCTGCTCACACTCGTCGTCAACACCCTGGTCGACGGCACCGCGGACCTGGTCGGGCAGCTGACGATCAGCGCAGCATCGCTGCAGGGCCTGGTGGACGCGACCCCGTTCGACGTCGACGTCGAGCAGGTCGGGGAGCAGCTGCTGCGGACCCTGGAGGCCAACCAGCAGACGCTCACCACCGGCGCCGTGAGCACCGCGGCCACGGTCGGCGAGGTCCTCGCCGGCGTCGCGCTGTGCCTGTTCGCGTTGATCTTCATGCTCTACGACGGCCGCCGGATGTGGGCGTTCCTGCGCCTGCTCGCCCCCGCACAGCGGCGCGAGCGGGTGGACGTCGCGGGCCGGCGCGGTTTCGCGTCACTGGTGGGTTTCGTCCGGGCGACGGTCCTCGTCGCGATCGTCGACGCGATCGGGATCGGGCTCGGCCTGTGGATCACCGGCGTCCCGCTGGCGCTGCCACTGACCGCCCTGGTGTTCGTGGGCGCGTTCGTCCCGATCGTGGGGGCCGTGCTGACCGGGGCGATCGCCGTGCTGATCGCGCTGGTCGCGAACGGCCTGCCGACGGCGCTGGTCGTCCTCGGCGTCGTGCTGGCCGTGCAGCAGCTGGAGAGCCACGTGCTGCAGCCGCTGCTGATGGGCCGGGCGGTGCGGCTGCACCCGCTCGCCGTCGCGCTCGCGGTCGCCGCCGGTGTCGTGATCGCCGGGATCGCCGGCGCGCTGCTCGCGGTCCCGCTGCTGGCGGTGCTGACCGCCGCGGTCCGCTCGCTGGTCGCCCCGCACGAGGTGGCGCCCGAGCAGGTCGACCCACTGGTCCCGCGGGACGGCAGGCCACCGGCACCGGGCTGACCGGCCGGGCCCGGACCGGCGCCGCCCCGCGTGCCCTGCCGCGCGGGTGGACCGGTGGGACGATCGGCGCCGTGCGTTATCTCGTCACCGGAGCGACCGGGTACATCGGCGGGCGGCTGGCGCCCCGGCTGCTGGGGTACGGCCCGGAGACCGACCTCGTGCCGGACCCGGGCACCGGGCCGGTGCACGTCCGGTGCCTGGTCCGCGACCCGGGCAAGCTCGCCGACGTCCCGTGGGCGGCCGACGCCGAGATCGTCCGCGGGGACCTGCTCGACCCGCAGAGCGTGCGGGCCGCCTGCGCGGACGTCGACGTCGTCTACTTCCTGGTGCACTCACTGTCCGGCACCGACTTCGCCGCGACCGACCGGCGGGCAGCGCTGATCATGGCCGAGGCGGCGCGGGAGGCCGGGGTACAGCGGATCGTCTACCTCGGCGGTCTGCACCCGGACGGTGACCCGGCGGACCTCTCGGCTCACCTGGCGTCCCGGGTGGAGGTCGGCGAGACGTTGCTGCGCTCCGGTGTCCCGACCGTCGCGCTGCAGGCCGCGGTGATCCTCGGGTCCGGCTCCGCGAGCTTCGAGATGCTGCGCCACCTGACCGAGCGGCTGCCGGTGATGGTCACGCCGCGCTGGGTCCGCAACAGGATCCAGCCGATCGCCGTGCGGGACGTGCTGCGCTATCTCGTCCGGGTCGCCGAGCTGCCCGGACGGATCAACCGGACGTTCGACATCGGCGGCCCGGACGTCCTCACCTATCTCGAGATGATGCAGCGCTACGCGCGGGTGGCGGGCCTCGGCCGCCGCCGGGTGCTGCCGGTCCCGGTGCTGTCGCCGTCGTTGTCCGCGCACTGGATCGACATCGTGACGCCGGTGCCGAAGTCGATCGCGGCCCCGCTGATCGAGTCGCTGGTGCACGAGGTCGTCTGCACCGAGGACGACATCCGGTCCCACGTGCCGGACCCGCCCGGCGGGCTGATCGGCTACGACCGCGCCGTCGAGCTGGCACTGGCCCGGATCTCCGCGGGCGAGGTGGAGACCCGGTGGTCCAACGCGACCACCGCGAACGTGCCGTCCGACCCGCTGCCCAGCGACCCCGGCTGGTCCGGCGGCAGCGTCTACCTCGACGAACGCGACCAGGACTGCGCGGCCGACCCGCACCGGCTGTGGCAGGTCGTGGAGGGCATCGGCGGCGAACGCGGCTGGTACTCGTTCCCGCTGGCCTGGTCGGTGCGCGGGTGGATGGACCGGGCCGTCGGCGGGGTCGGCCTGGCCCGCGGCCGCCGTGACCCCGACGATCTGCACACCGGCGACGCCCTGGACTGGTGGCGGGTGGAACGCATCCTGGAACCGGGCGGGCACCGGCCGCCCGGCAGCGACCTGGGTCCGGACGAGGGGCTGCTGCGGTTGCGCGCCGAGATGAAGGTGCCCGGCCGGGCCTGGCTCGAGATGTCGGTGTCCCCGCGCGACGGGGGGTCGGCCTACCACCAGCGGGCCGTGTTCATCCCGCACGGGCTGCCCGGCTACCTGTACTGGTGGTCGGTGGCGCCGTTCCACGGGATCGTCTTCGGCGGGATGGTCCGCAACATCACCCGGACCGCCGAGCGGGCGGGGGCCGGCGACGCGGACGCGGTGGGCGGCACGGCCGGCACCCGGCCGCGGCGGGGACCGGGGTCGCGGTCCGGCCGGGCCGCCTGACCGGGCGGGCGACGGTCACCCGCTGCGGGCGGGGCCGCCGTCCGGGCGGCGCTGCCGCTCGGCCGGGACCACCAGCACCGGGCACGGGGCGTGGTGGGCGAGCTGCTCGGCGACCGAGCCCAGCCGTAGACCGGTCCGACCACCGCCGCCGCGGGCACCGACCACGAGCATGCGCGCGCGGCGTCCGGCCTCGAGCAGCACGTCCAGCGGCTGCCCGCGGACCGCCTCGCAGACCGTGGACCGCGGCTCCCCGAGCACCGCGGCGACCATGTCCTCCACCAGGTGCCGGGACTGCTCCTGGTGGGCGGCGACGTCGGGCAACCCGGAGGGTGGGCCCGTCGCGCCCGCCGAGCGGGGTGTCGGCAGCGTCCAGGCCGTGATCACCCGGAGCTCGCAGCCACGGTGTGTGGCCTCCTCCGCGGCCCAGGCCAGTGCGGCTCGCGAGTTCGGGGAGCCGTCGACGCCGGCGACGACGACGGCCGGTGAGTCGGTGGTGTCCGGTGTGCTCACCTCGGAGCTCCTTCGCTTCTCGGGACGACCGCGGTCCAGGGACAACAGTTCAGGGACAGCAGTTCAGGACAGCAGCGGTTCAGGACGCGCGGTCGTCGTGGGCGGTGAGGGGAGGGGCGATGTCCTCCAGCGAGCGGCCCGCGGCCTCGATCCCGAACACCACCTCGGCGAGCCCGCCGATCGCCATCGCGCCGGCGCCGATGTAGAAGCCGAGCGCGACCAGACCGACGTCGCCGGAGTCGATGAACGCGCCGAACAACAGCGGCCCGGCGATCCCGCCGGCCGCCGTCCCGATGGCGTAGAACACCGCGATGGCCAGCGCCCGCGTCTCCATCGGGAAGATCTCGCTGACCGTGAGGTAGGCCGCGCTCGAGCCCGCCGAGGCGAAGAAGAACGTCACCACCAGCATGACCAGGAACGACCACGAGCCGAGGACCCCGCCCTGCATCAGCAGTGCGGTGACCACGAGCAACGCCGAGGCCGCGAAGTAGGTCCCGGCGACCATCGGCTTGCGGCCCACGGAGTCGAACAGCGGGCCCAGCAGCAGCGGCCCGGCCAGGCTGCCCAGCGCGTAGACCGCGAAGTAGTACGGCACCGCCCCCGACGACACCCCGAAGTAGCTGCTCAGCAGCGTGCCGAGGTTGAACGTCACCGCGTTGTAGAGGAACGCCTGGCCCAGGAACAGCGCCAGGCACAACACGCTGCGCTTCGGGTAGATCCGGAACGCGACCTCCAGGATCTCGGTGATCCGCAGGGACCGGCGCTGCCGGACGGTGATGCTGCCCGAGGCCGG
>NZ_FOUY01000006.1 GCF_900115005.1 Pseudonocardia ammonioxydans
AGTGGTCCTATCCGGTATTAGACCCAGTTTCCCGGGCTTATCCCAGAGTGGAGGGCAGGTCACCCACGTGTTACTCACCCGTTCGCCGCTCGTGTACCCCCGAAAGGGCCTTACCGCTCGACTTGCATGTGTTAAGCACGCCGCCAGCGTTCGTCCTGAGCCAGGATCAAACTCTCCAACAAAAACCCTGACAAAAAACCAGCCACAACACGACGGGGTCGCATCACAGCCGAACAAACAATCTGGCACAAAAACGCCAAACCAAAAATAGCTCGACACACTGTTGAGTTCTCAAAAGACACCCGCACTCGGGCTCCGGCCTGTCGGCCGTACCCCCGGGGCTCCAGAGTCGCTCCGTTAGGAGGCAACTCTTCTATGCTACTTGTTCCCTCGGCCAGGGTCAACCCTTGCCTCAGGCGGCCTGATTCCCACCGGAGTGGTTATCGGGGGCCGTCACCTCCGGGCCGGTCCTGCGTTCTTGGCCTTCCGGCCTGGCCCGCTCGTCCGTCCCGTCCTGGCGACAGAGAGAAAGTTACAGCACCCGCCGGAGGCGCTCTGCAAGGGGGGTCCGGTTTCGGTGTTGTCGCAGGTCAGCCGTGCTGGGGTGCCGTCCCGGCCCGCCCGTGCCGATGTTCGCTCCGCAGACTCCGCACGGCGTCATGCTCGCTCCGCAAGCTCCGCACGGCATCACGCTCGCTCCGCAAGCTCCGCTCAGGAGACCAGGCGGACCCCGGCCAGATTCCGCTTCCCGCGGCGGATGACGAGCCAGCCACCGGCGAGGGCGTCCCCGGCCCCGGGGCCCCACTCCTCGTCGGTGATCTTGACGTTGTTGACGTACGCCCCGCCCTCCTTCACCGCGCGCCGGGCGGCGCCCTTGCTCTCCGTGAGGCCGGTCGCGACGAGGAGATCGACGATCGTCTCCCCTCCCCCGCTGTCGGCGTTCGGGACCTCGGCCAGCGCGCTGCCCAACGTCCCGGCGTCGAGCTCTGCCAGGTCGGCCCGTCCGAACAGGGCCTGGCTCGCGGTCGTGACCTGCCGGGTCTGCTCGGCACCGTGTACGAGCGTCGTGAGCTCGGCGGCGAGGCGGCGCTGCGCACCACGCAGGTGCGGCTTCTCCTCGAGCTCGGTCGCCAGTGCGTCGATCTCCTCGCGGTCGAGGAAGGTGAGGAGCTTGAGGTAGCCGATGACGTCGGCATCGGCGACGTTCACGAAGTACTGGTACCAGGCGTACGGCGAGGTCCGCTCCGGGTCGAGCCAGATGTTCCCGCCGCCGGTCGACTTGCCGAACTTGCGCCCGTCGGAGTCGGTGACCAGGGGCAGCGTCATCGCGTGCACGTGCGCGCTCTCGATCCGGCGGATCAGCTCGACCCCACCGACGATGTTGCCCCACTGGTCGGATCCGCCGATCTGCAGCCGGCAACCGAGCTCGCGGTACAGGTGCAGGTAGTCCTGGGACTGCAGCAGCAGGTAGCTGAACTCGGTGTAGGACATGCCTTCCCCGGCGAGCCGGCGCTTCACCGTCTCGCGGGCGAGCATGGTGTTGACCGGGAAGTGCTTGCCGAGGTCCCGCAGGAACTCCAGCACCGTCTGACCGCCGGTCCAGTCGAGGTTGTTGACCGCCAGTGCCCCGGTGGGCGAGTCGTCGAACGACACGAAACGCTCGAGCTGACCGCGGATCAGGCCGGTCCACTGCGCGACCGTCGCCTCGTCGTTGAGCGTCCGCTCCCCGATGTCACGCGGGTCACCGATCATCCCGGTCGCCCCGCCGGCCAGGATGACCGGCCGGTGACCGGCTTCCTGGAACCGGCGCAGTGTCAGCATCGGGACGAGGTGCCCGGCGTGCAGGCTGGGGGCGGTCGGGTCGAACCCGGCATAGAGCGTGACCGGCTCGTCGCCGGCGAGCTCCTTCGCCAGGGCGTCACGGTCGGTGGTCTGCGCGATCAGTCCGCGCCACTCCAGCTCGTCCAGGATGTCCGTAGGCACGCGCACCATCTTCGTCCGCCCGCTCGGACGACTGCACGCGGGTGTCCCTCGCCTAGCCGCACGCGGTTGCTCCGCGGGCCGTCACGTCGGGGCCCGGCGACGCACTGGTCAGGTCCGGCGGCGACGGGCCCGCGTCCCGCCGGGGCGGTACACGCTCACCGCCGGTGACCCGTCCACCCAGTAGCGCCACGCCAGCTCCGCGGCGGCGGCCACCCCGACCCGCGGGCCGGTCCGGATCGAGGACGGGGGCAACGGCTCCCCGGCGTGCAACCGGACCCGGGACGCCGGGTCGGTCACGTCGAGTCCGTTGTCCGCACGTCCGAGTCCCAGCAACGAGGCGAGCCGGGCCGGGCCGCGGGCCAGGTCGTCGTCCTTGCGGGCGGTCGGCCGCCGTGCCCGGGCGACGCCCGGGTCGGTCAGCACCTCACCGGCGCGCAGCAGGACCGCTCCCGGCTCGCCGTCCTCCAGGCAGGACACGTTCGCACAGAAGTGCATGCCGTAGACGAAGTAGACGTAGAGGTGCCCGGCGGGGCCGAACATGACCGCGTTGCGTGCGGTGCGCCCGCGGTAGCAGTGCGACGCCGGGTCGTCCCGCCCGCGGTAGGCCTCGACCTCCACCAGGCGTACCGCGACGGTCCCCTCGGGGGTGTCGGCCTCCAGGACACAGCCGAGCAGTCGCGCGGCGGCCGGCAGCACGTCGACGGCGAGCTCGGAGCGGTCGAGCAAAGTGCCGGGACCCGGCCGCTGCGGACGGCCGGGCCCCGGGACGGAGAACTCGCTACCCACTCAGCGGCGGGCCAGGGCGAGCTGGACACAGGTCACGACGCCCGCCATCGCCTTCTCGACCTCGTCCTGCGGCGGCAGGGTCGGGGCGAGCCGGATCGTGGCGTCCTGCGGGTCCTTGCCCCCCGGGTGCGTCGCCCCGGCCGGGGTCAGCACGATGCCGGCCTCCTTGGCGAGCCGGACGACCTCGGACGCGAGCCCGTCCGGCACGGTGAGGCTGACGAAGTAGCCACCCTTCGGCGTCGTCCACGACACGCCCTCGACGTCGGCGAACGCCGTGGTCAGCAGCCGCTCGACCGCCGCGAACTTCGGGGCGATCAGCGCCCGGTGCGCGGCCATGTGGGCGCGCAGGCCGGCGGCGTCCTTCAGGAACCGCGCGTGCCGCAGGTGGTTGACCTTGTCCGGTCCGATCGTCTTCTTCGACGCCAGCTTCAGCCACCACTCGACGTTCGCCGACGAGGCACCGAAGAAGGCCACCCCCGCGCCGGCCAGCGTGATCTTGGAGGTCGAGCCGAAGACTAACGGCCGGTCCGGGTTGCCCGCCTCGGCGGCCAGGGCCAGGACGTCGGCGACCTCGCTCTCCTCCTCGGTCAGGTGGTGCACCGCGTATGCGTTGTCCCACATGATCCGGAAGTCCGGCGCGGCGGTCGGCATCGATGCGAGCCGGCGCACCGTGTCGTCGGAGTAGACGACACCGTCCGGGTTCGAGTACTTCGGCACGCACCAGATGCCCTTGATCGAGGGGTCGTCCGCGACGAGCCGCTCGACCTCGTCCATGTCCGGCCCGTCGGCGGTCATCGGCACGCTGACCAGGTCGATCCCGAGGCGCTCGCACACGCCGTAGTGGCGGTCGTAACCGGGGACCGGGGCGATGAACGCGACCCGGCCCGCGTCGACCCAGCGGCTCGGTGCGCCCGGGAGCGGGGACAGCAGCGCGTGCACGAGCGTGTCGTGCATCAGCTCGAGGCTGGAGTTGTTCGCCGCGATCAGCTGCCCGACCGGCACCTGCAGGAACGGCGCGAAGATCTCCCGGAGCTCGGGCAGGCCCTGGCCGCCCCCGTAGTTGCGGGTGTCGGTGCCGTCCGCGGCGCGGAACTCGCCCGCCCCGGGCAGGCCGAGCAGCGCGTGCGACAGGTCCAGCTGCTCGGACGACGGCTTGCCCCGCGTCAGGTCCAGCTTCAGGCCGGCGGCCTTCAGCTCCTCGTATGCGGCTGCGGGGTCGGTCATGCGGTTCCTCCGGTGAACTCTCTCGCTGCGGCGGCGTCGGTACGCAGGTCGGTGAGCTGCTCGGCGACCCGGTCGCCGGCCGTCCCGCCCCGCGCGTTCCGCGACGCGATGGAGCCTTCCACGCTCAGCACCTCGCGGACACTCGGGTCCAGGGCCGGGTGGACGCCGGCGAGCTCGTCGTCGGTCAGCTCGTCCAGTCCCACACCACGGGCCTCGGCCGCGCGGACGCAACCACCGGCCGCCTCGTGCGCCACCCGGAACGGCACGCCCTGGCGGACCAGCCATTCGGCGACGTCGGTGGCCAGGGTGAACCCGGCCGGTGCCAGCTCGGCCAGCCGGTCGGTGTGGAAGGTGAGGGTCTGCACCATCCCGGCGACCGCGGGGAGCAGGAGCTCGAGCTGTGCGACCGAATCGAACAGCGGCTCCTTGTCCTCCTGCAGGTCCCGGTTGTACGCCAGCGGGAGACCCTTGAGCGTGGTCAGCAGGCCGGTCAGGTTCCCGACCAGGCGCCCGGACTTGCCGCGTGCCAGCTCCGCGACGTCCGGGTTCTTCTTCTGCGGCATGATCGAGCTGCCGGTGGAGTAGGCGTCGTCGAGCGTGACGTAGCCGAACTCCGCGGTCGCCCAGAGGATGACCTCCTCCGACAGCCGGGACAGGTCGACACCGACCATCGCCAGCACGAAGGCGGCCTCGGCCGCGAAGTCCCGCGACGCGGTCCCGTCGATCGAGTTCGCCGACGAGCCCGCGAAGCCCAGCTCGGCCGCCACCGCCTCGGGGTCCAGCCCGAGCGAGGACCCGGCCAGCGCCCCGGAGCCGTAGGGCGAGTACGCCGTACGACGGTCCCAGTCGCGGAGCCGGTCGACGTCACGCAACAGGGAGTGCGCGTGCGCGGCCAGCTGGTGGCCGAGCAGCACCGGCTGAGCGTGCTGCAGGTGCGTACGGCCCGGCATCGCGGCACCGGGGTGGGCCTCGGCCTGCCCGACCAGCGCGTCGACGACGTCGAGCACCCCGGCGCCGATCCGGCGCGTCGCGTCGCGCAGCCACATCCGGAACTGGGTGGCGACCTGGTCGTTGCGGGACCGGCCGGCACGCAGCTTCCCGCCCAGGTCGGGCCCGGCCCGCTCGATCAGGCCGCGTTCGAGTGCGGTGTGCACGTCCTCGTCGCCCGGTTCCGGGCCGAACGCCCCGGATCCGACGTCCGCCGCGAGCTCGTCGAGCGCCTTGTGCATGCCGGACAGCTCCTCGTCCGACAGCAGCCCGGCCCGGTGCAGCACGCGCGCGTGCGCCTTAGAGCCGCGGATGTCGTACGGGGCCAGCGCCCAGTCGAAGTGCGTGGACTTGCTCAGCGCGGCGAGTGCGTCGGCGGGGCCGGACGCGAAGCGCCCGCCCCACAGCGCCGCGTTCCCGCTCACGACGCGGCTCCGGACTGCCCGGCGATGTGGGCCGGTCGGCCCCGATCCGCCATGTCAACTCTCCTTCGTCTCCGCGCCTGCCGGCGCGGCGTTCGGCAGTTCCTGCAGTCGTCGTGCGAGCTCCGCCCCGGAGCAGGGCTCGCGAGCGATCACGATGATCGTGTCGTCACCGGCGATCGTGCCGACGACGTCGTGCAGCGCGGCGCGGTCCAGCGCGCTCGCCAGGTAGTGCGCGGCCCCGGGCGGGGTCCGCAGGACCGCAAGGTTGCCACTCGCGTCCGCGGACACGAGCAGCTCCCCCAGCAACCGGCCCAACCGGGTGGTGCCGCCCTCGACGCCGCGCACCGGGCTCCCGTCCTCGGGGACCCGGTAGACCGGGGCCCCGCCGTCGGGTCCGCGCAGCTTGACCGCCCCGAGCTCGTCGAGGTCGCGGGACAACGTGGCCTGGGTGGTCTCGATGCCGTGCAGCTGGTCCAGCAGGACGAGCAGCTCGGGCTGGCTGCGCACGGGACGGCTCCACAGCACATCCATGATCTTCGCCTGCCGGGTGACCCGGCTGGCGGTGCCCTGCCGCCGCTCGCGCTCGCCGTCGCTCATGCCCGCAGGAGCCAGGTCAGCAGCGCCTTCTGCGCGTGCAACCGGTTCTCCGCCTCGTCCCACACCGCACTGGCCGGTCCGTCGATCACCTCGTCGGTGATCTCCTCGCCGCGGTGCGCCGGCAGGCAGTGCAGCACGATCGCCCCGGGTGCGGCACGGCCGAGCAGCTCCGCGTTCACCTGGTAGGGCCGGAACGGCGCCACCCGGTCGAGCCCGTCGCTCTCCTGGCCCATCGACGTCCAGGTGTCGGTGACGACCACGTCCGCCCCGGTCACCGCGGCGTGCGGATCGGCGATCAGGGTCACCGACCCCCCGGTGCGGTCCGCGCGGGCCTTCGCGTCGCGCACCACGTCGGAGGCCGGGGTGAACCCGGCCGGGGAGGCGATCCGCACGTGCAGGCCGGCGGTGGCGCCACCGAGCAGCAGCGAGTGCGCGATGTTGTTGGCCCCGTCGCCGAGGTAGGTCAGGGTGACCCCAGCGAGCCGGCCCAGGCGCTCCCGGATCGTCTGCAGGTCGGCGAGGATCTGGCACGGGTGGTAGGAGTCGGTCAGCGCGTTGACCACGGGCACCGTCGCGACCGAGGCCATCTCCTCGACCCGCTCCTGCCCCGAGGTGCGCCAGACGATCGCGTCGACGTAGCGCGACAGCACCCGGGACGTGTCGGAGATCGTCTCGCCGCGGCCGAGCTGGCTGGTGCTGCCCTCGAGGATCACCGCCGAGCCGCCGAGCTGGGTGATCCCGGCCTCGAACGAGACCCGGGTGCGGGTGGAGGACTTGTCGAAGACGACGGCGACGGCCTTCGGCCCGGCAAGGGGCTGCTCGGCGAACCGGTCGGCCTTGAGCCGGTCGGCGAGATCGAGGACCTCGGCCTGCTCGGCGGGCGAGAGGTCGTCGTCGCGCAGCAGGTGGCGGACCATCAGCTGCCCTGGCCTTCCCGCTCGGCGGCGGCCGCGTCGAGGATCCCGGACGCGGCGGTGAGGAACTCCTCCGCCTCGTCGTCACCGAGGGTGAGCGCGGGCGCCAGCCGCAGCCGCTCCGGTGTGGCGTTGTTGATCAGGAACCCGGCCTCGCGCGCGGCCGCCGCGGCCTGGGCCGAGACGGGCGAGGTCAGACCGATGCCGATGTGCAGACCGGCACCGGAGACATCGCCGACCAGCGGGTGGCCGAGCCCCTCGAGCCGGCTGCGGATCTCCTTGCCGAGCCGGTCGACGTGCTGCAGCAGCCCCTCGGTGGCGATCGTGTCCAGCACCGCGAGCGCGGCCGAGCACGAGATCGGGTTCCCGCCGAACGTGGTGCCGTGCTGGCCGGGCTCGAGCAGCGCGCCCGCCGCGCCGAACCCGACACAGGCGCCGATCGGCAGACCGCCGCCGAGCCCCTTCGCCAGGGTGACCACGTCCGGGACGATCCCGTGTGCCTGGTGCGCGAACCAGTACCCGGTGCGACCGATCCCGGTCTGGACCTCGTCCAGCACCAGCAGCGCACCGCGCTCGCTGGTGATCCGGCGTGCCTCCGCCAGGTAGTCGTCGGGCGGGACGATGACACCGGCCTCACCCAGGATCGGCTCCAGGAAGACCGCGGCCGTCTGCTCGGTGACGGCGGCGTCGAGTGCCGCGACGTCACCGAACGGGATGTGGGTGACGCCCGGCGGCATCGGTTCGAACGGCGCACGCTTCGCCGGCTGTCCGGTGAGCGCGAGCGCCCCCATCGTGCGGCCGTGGAACGCGGCCTCACAGGCGACGATCTCCGGGCGGCCGGTCCGCCGAGCGATCTTGAACGCGGCCTCGTTGGCCTCGGTGCCCGAGTTGCACAGCAGGGTCCGCGCGTCGTCGCGGCCGAGCAGCCCCTGCAGCCGCTCGGCGAGCTGCAGCGCCGGGTCGGTGATGAAGAAGTTCGACGTGTGGCCGAGGGTGCGGACCTGCTCGGAGACCGCGTCGACCACGGCCGGGTGGGCGTGCCCGAGCGCGTTCACCGCGATGCCCGCGTACAGGTCGAGGTACCGGCGGCCCTCCGCGTCCCACACACGGGCCCCCTCGCCGCGGACCAGCGTCAGCGGCGGGGTGCCGTAGTTGTTCATCAGCGCGGACTGCCAGCGCTGCGCGTGTGTGCTCATTCCCGTGTCACCCCGTCTGCGTCCGGGAGCACCATCGTCCCGACGCCCTCGTGCGTGAAGACCTCGAGCAGCACCGAGTGCGGTACCCGCCCGTCGATCACGTGTGCCTGCCCCACACCCGAGCGCACCGCGCGCAGGCAGGCCTCCATCTTCGGCGCCATCCCGCTCTCCAGGCGGGGCAGCATCGGTTCCAGCTGGTCGGCCGTCAGCGAGGTGATGATCGATTCCGGGTCGGGGTAGTTCGCGTAGAGCCCCTCGACGTCGGTGAGCACCACGAGCTTCGCGGCGTCCAGCGCACCGGCCAGCGCGGCGGCCGCGCTGTCGGCGTTGATGTTGTGGACCTGGCCGTCGGCGTCCGGCGCGATACCGGCGACGACGGGGATCCGGCCCGCCGCGATGATGTCGAGCACCGCATCCGGGTTGACCTCCGTGACGTCACCGACGAGGCCGATGTCGACCGCCTCGCCGCCGACGAGTGCGGTCCGCTTCTCCGCGGTGAACAGGCCCGCGTCCTCCCCGGAGAGTCCGACCGCGAGCGGCCCGTGCTGGTTGATCAGCCCGACGAGCTCCCGGCCGACCTGCCCGAAGAGCACCATCCGGACGATCTCCATCGTCTCGGGGGTGGTGACCCGCAGCCCGCCGCGGAACTCCCCGGACATGCCGAGGCGGGTGAGCATCGCGCTGATCTGCGGGCCGCCGCCGTGCACGACGACCGGGTGGATGCCGGCCAGCCGCAGGAACACCATGTCCCGGGCGAAGGCCTGCTTCAGCTCCTCGTCGATCATCGCGTTGCCGCCGTACTTCACGACGACGATCCGGCCGTGGAAGCGCTGCAGCCAGGGCAGCGCCTCGGCCAGGACCGCGGCCTTCTCCCCCGCCCGCTTCAACCGGGCAGGGGTCTCCGGTGACGACGCGACCTGCGGCTGCGGGGCGTCTTCGGCCGAGCGCTCAGGAGGAGTAGGCACTGTTCTCCTCCACGTACGCGTGCGACAGGTCCGTGGTCCGGATCTCGGCGGTGTGCCCGTCGGCGCCGCCGGAGAGCCCGAGCTCGACCTCGATCAGCACGTCCTTGCCGGACAGGTCGCAGTCGGCGCGGTCCCCGGCGACGACGGCACCCTTGCACAGCAGCACACCGTTGATCGTCACATCGAGCCGCTCCGGATCGACGGCGGCGTCGGCGTAGCCGGCCGCGGCGGCGACCCGCCCCCAGTTCGGGTCGGAACCGAACATCGCCGTCTTGACCAGCGCGTCCCGGGCGATCGTGCGCGCGACGGTGACCGCGTCGTCCTCCGAGGCGGCACCGGCGACCCGGACCGTGATCCGCTTGGTGACCCCTTCGGCGTCGGCCTGCATCTGCTCGGCGAGGTCCCGGCAGACCCGGGTGAGCGCGGCGGTGAACACCGCCGGGTCGGCCGCGACGCCGGACGCCCCGGACGCCAGCACGAGCACCGTGTCGTTGGTGGACATCGACCCGTCGATGTCGAGCCGGTCGAAGCTGTACCGGACCGCCTCACGCAGGGCCGCGTCGAGCACCGCACGGTCCACCACCGCGTCGGTGGTGACCACGGCGAGCATCGTCGCCATCGACGGCGCGATCATGCCGGCGCCCTTGGCGGTGCCCCCCACCGTCCAGCCCGCCGGATCGGTGACCTGCGCCTGCTTCGGCACGGTGTCGGTGGTCATGATCGAGCCCGCCGCGGCGGCCCCCGCCTCGGGTGTGCCGGTCAGCTCCCCGGCCGCCGTGTCGATCCCGGCGAGCACCGTCTCCCGCGGGAGTTGCTCGCCGATCAGACCGGTCGAGCAGACCGCGACCTCGACCGCACCGCAGCCCAGCACCTCGGCGACCTTCTCGGCGGTGGCGTGCGCGGTCTGGAACCCCTGCGGCCCGGTACAGGCGTTCGCGCCACCGGAGTTGAGCACCACGGCGCGCAGCGCGCCCGAGGTGAGCACCTGCTGCGACCACAGCACCGGCGCGGCCTTGACCTTGTTGCGGGTGAACACGCCGGCGGCGTCGGCGCGCGGGCCGTCGTTCACGACCAGCGCCAGGTCCGGCCGGCCCGACTTCTTGATCCCGGCGGCGACCCCGGCGGCCCGGAACCCCCGTGCGGCGGTCACGCTCACGGCGCCACTCCCGTCGTCGGCAGGCCGGTCGTCTCGGGCAGCCCGAGGGCCAGGTTCATGCACTGCACCGCGCCCCCGGCGGTCCCCTTGGTCAGGTTGTCGATCGCGGACACCACGACGAGGCGCTGCGCATCGGTGTCGACCGCGACCTGCAGCGCGACCAGGTTCGATCCCAGGGTCTGCCCGGTCGTGGGCCACTGGCCCTCCGGCAGCAGCCGGACGAAGGGTTCGTCCGCGTAGACCTTCTCGTAGGCCTGCCGGACCGTGGCGGTGTCGGCGGCCGCACCGGTCAGCTTCGCTGAGCAGGACGCGAGGATGCCGCGCGGCAACGGCGCGAGGACGGGCGTGAAGCTGACCGAGACGGGCGAGCCGAGCGCGGCGGTGAGGTTCTGCGTGATCTCCGGTGTGTGCCGGTGCACACCGCCGACCCCGTACGCGGACAGCGACCCCATGACCTCGGCGCCGAGCAGGTGCGGCTTGAGCGAGCGGCCCGCACCCGACGTCCCGGTGACCGCGGTGATCACCACCTCCGGCTCGATCAGCCCCGCGGCCAGGGCCGGGTACAGCGCCAGGCTCGTCCCGGTCGGATAGCACCCGGGTACCGCGACCCGCCTGCTGTCGACGAGCCGCTCCCGGGCACCGGGCAGCTCGGGCAGGCCGTAGGGCCAGTGACCGGCGTACTCGCCGCCGTACCAGCGGTCCCAGGCCGCGGAGTCGGTCAGCCGGTGGTCGGCCCCGCAGTCGATCACCAGGGTGTCGTCGCCGAGCTGGGCGGCCAGCTCGGCGGACTTGCCGTGCGGGAGGGCGAGGAACACCGCGTCGTGCCCGGCGAGGTTCTCTGCGGTGCTCTCCCCCAGCACGCGGTCCGCGATCGGCGCGAGGTGCGGTTGATGCTCACCCAGGCGCGTCCCGGCGTTACCCCCGGCCGTCAGCGCGCCGATCTCCACGTCCGGATGCGCGAGGAGCAGCCGGAGCAGCTCTCCCCCGGCGTACCCGCTGGCTCCCGCCACTGCGATGCGTACCACGTGCATGATTATGCACGACGGCGGAAAGTCATGCAATCGGGATTCGCGATCGCCACCGGATGCCGGCACACACCCGGGGACGACGGCTCCGAACCCTAGCCTCCCGCGGATGCGGACCGAGCGGACGACCGGTACCCGGCCCGGCCGGGTCGTCAGGACGGGGCGCGCGGTACCGGCGGTACTGGTCGTGCTGCTGGTGCTGGCGGTGCCGGCCCTCACCGGTTGTGCGGCGACGGTGACGGGCACACCGTGGCCCGCCGGTCACGGGCCCGCCCTGCCGGCGGACGCGACCGGCGCCCTGCCACAGGCGGCCGATCCCCCGGCCGGGCCGGTCACCCGCACGCCGCAACCGACCGCCCCCGCGTGGCAGCAGGCCGCCCCGGTGGCGGACCCGACGACGCCCCCGGCCCGCCCCGACACACCGCCGCCATCCGCCGGACACGCCCCGCCGCGTCCCGGCGCGGACGGCCCGCCGGGCGACGCGATCCCCACCCCGGCCCCGGCCGGCGCGGACGGCCCGACGAGGCGGACCGGCCCGCCCACCCCGGTGGAGGCGCCGGGCCCGGAGCGCGCCGGGCCGGCACCCGCTCCGACGCGCGCGCCGGCAGCCCTGACCGCCGACGTCGTCGCCGACGAGTGCCTGCTCGACGCCGGTGTGCTGACCGGCTTGCTCGGCGCCGAGCCGGCCGTGCCGGCGACGAACGCCGCGACCGAGCGGGCGGACGGCTCGCGGAGCCGGTCCTGCTTCGCGGTCGGCGGGTCGTCGACGGTGTCGGTGAACGTCTACCGCACGCAGCGGGTCAGCCCGGCCCGCTACGTGCACGACGCCGCGGGCGCCAGGCCACTCGGCGGCACCGGGGCGGGGACGGCGGCCGCGCTGCTGGACACCGTGGCCGGGCCGACGCTGCAGCTCGGCACGGCGCGTCACCTGGTCACGATCGCCGTAGCGGGACGCAGCCCGACCGACGGGCAGTGGCGGGCCGCCGCCCTGGCCGCGGCCGCCGCCCTGGCCCGCGATCGGTGACCGGCGGCGCAGCACCTCCGGGAAGCACCTCCCGGGAGCGCTCGTCAGCGCAGGGCGGCCCCGTGTCGGGCGGTCGCCTCGGCGACGGCGGCGTCCCGGGCGGTGTTCGCGTCCTCACTGGTGAGCGTCCGGTCCGCGGCGCGCAGTCGTAGCGAGAACGCCAGCGACCGCTTGCCCTCCCCGACCTGGTCGCCGGTGTAGACGTCGAACAGCCGGACCGACTCGAGCAGCTCGCCGGCGCCGTCGGTCAGGGCCTCGGCCAGATCCGCCGCGGGGACCGACTCGTCGGCGACCAGGGCGACGTCCACCGCCACCGGCGGGAAGCCCGACACCCGCGGGACCGGCAGGTTCTCCCGCAGCGGGATCGCATCGAGGTCGAGCTCGGCGGCCGCGGTGCGGGCCGGGAGCCCGAGCGTCTCGACGACCTTGGGGTGCAGCTCGCCGGCGTGGCCGACGACGGTGTCGGTCCCGGCGAGCACGAGCTCCGCGCAGCGGCCCGGGTGCCACGGCGCCCGCTCGGCGCGGCGCGGGCGCAGCTCCACACCGGCGGCCGCACCGGTCAGCCGGGCCGCCTCGACCGCGTCCTGCCAGCCGGCCGGGCGTCCCGCACCCCACCAGCCGCGCGGCTCACGCTTCCCCGCCAGTACGACGCCGACGTGCACCGGCTGGTCGGGCAGCGCCGCCCGGATCGCCGCGTACTCCTGCTCGCTCGGCCGCGCGGTGACCGCCGGGTCCGGCATCGCGGACGGCTGCGCGTCCGGCTGGACGACCTGGGCGATCGTGTACAGCGCGAGATCCTCGGTGCCGCGGGAGCGGTTGCGCACCAGCATGTCGAGCAGTCCGGGCAACAGCGTCGTGGACAGCCGGGCACGCTCGGCGTCCAGCGGGTTGCTGACCGCGACGGTACGGCGGCGCGGGTCGTCGACGGCCAGCCCGAGGTCGTCCCAGACCGCGTCGGAGACGAACGGGAACGGCAGCACCTCCACGTGCCCCGCCTCGGCCAGCGCGCGCGAGACCGCGCGCCGCCGCAGCTGGGCCGGGGCGAGCCCGCGCCCGGGCGGGGCGGCGGGCAGCTCGGAGGGGATCGTGTCGTAGCCCTCCAGCCGCAGCACCTCCTCGACCAGGTCGGCGGCCTGCCGCAGGTCCGGCCGCCAGGTCGGCGGGGTCGCGATCACCACTCCGTGACCGTCGGTGCCGGTGTCCAGGTCGACGGCACAGCCGACCTGGGTCAGCCGCCGCACCGTCGCGCCGCGCGAATAGGCGACCCCGGCGACCTTGTCGGGCAACGACAGCGACATCCGCACCGGCGGCACCGCGGGGACACCGCCCTCGTCGGTGCGACCGTCGGCGAGGGTGCCGCCGCCCAGCTCGACGAGCAGCTGCGCGGCGCGCTCGGCGGCGACGGCGGACAGCGCCGGGTCGACGACCCGCTCGAACCGGCGGGACGCCTCGCTGGGCAGCTTGTGCCGCCGGGCGGCCCGGGCGATCACTGCGGGGGCGAAGTGTGCGGCCTCGAGCAGCACGTCGACCCGTGCGCCGGCCGCGAGCGTCGCGAGCTCGGGGATCTCGGTCGACGCCCCGCCCATGACGCCGGCCAGGCCGATCGGCCCGGACTCGTCGGTGATCAGCAGGTCGTCCGGGTCGAGGGCCCGGGTCTGGCCGTCGAGGGTCTCCAGCTTCTCCCCGGCCGCCGCCCGGCGGATCTCGATCGTGCCGGTCACCCGGGACGCGTCGTAGGCGTGCAACGGCTGGCCGAGGTCGAGCATCACGTAGTTGGTGACGTCGACGATCAGCGAGATCGGCCGCATCCCGGCCGAGAGCAGCGCGCGCTGCATCCACCAGGGGCTCGGCGCGGCCGGGTCCACGCCGTCCACCCGGCGCACGACGAACCGGGCGCACCCGTCGGTGTCGGTGATCCGGACCGGCCACGCGTCGGCGGCGGTCTCCGGCACCGTGACCCGCCCCGCCGGGTCGGTGTAGTCGGCGTCCAGCGCGGTGGCGAGCTCGCGGGCCAGACCGCGGACGGCGAAGCAGTAGCCCCGGTCCGGGGTGACGGCCAGCTCGATGACCGGTTCGGCGAGGCCGAGGACCTCGAGCGCGTCGTCGCCGGGGCCTGCCGTTCCGGGCGGCAGCACGAGGATGCCCGAGTGGTCGGCGCCGAGGCCGAGCTCCTTCGCCGAGGCGATCATGCCGTCGGAGACGCGGCCGTAGGTCGTGCGCTGGGCGATCGCGAAACCACCCGGCAGCACGGCGCCCGGCTCGGTGACGACCACGAGGTCACCCACCGCGAAGTTGCTCGCCCCGCAGACGACGTGACGGGACCGGACCGTCCCGTCCTCCCGGGCCTCGAAGTCGACGCGGCAGTAGCGGATCGGCTTCTTGAACTCGGTGAGCTCCTCGATCTCCGCCACCCGCGCGACGGTCACCGGTCCGGTGATCTCGGGGGCCGGATGGATCTCCTCGACCTCCAGCCCGACCCGGACGAACGCCTCGCCGATGTCCTCGGGACGTGCCGGCAGGGCCGCCGGGTCGATGTGCCGGGCGAGCCAGGAGGCGGACACGCGCACTGCTCGGTACTCCTCGGGTTGATAGCGGTGGTGGCGGCTCAGACGCCGAACGCGGTGGAGAAACGGATGTCGCCCTCGACCATGTCGCGCATGTCGGGGATGCCGTTGCGGAACATCAGCGTGCGCTCGATACCCATGCCGAACGCGAAACCGGAGTAGTCCTCGGGGTCGACGCCGGCCGCGCGCAGGACGTTGGGGTTGACCATGCCGCAGCCGCCCCACTCGACCCAGCCTGCGCCGCCCTTCTTCTGCGGGAACCACAGGTCCACCTCGGCGGACGGTTCGGTGAACGGGAAGTAGGACGGCCGCATGCGGGTGCCGGCCTCCGGGCCGAACATGGCCCGGGCGAACGCGTCCAGCGTGCCCTTGAGGTGCGCCATGGTGAGCCCGCGGTCGACGGCGAGGCCCTCGACCTGGTGGAACACCGGCGTGTGCGTGGCGTCGAGCTCGTCGGTGCGGAAGGTGCGGCCCGGGCAGGCCACGTAGACCGGGAGCTCCCGCTCGAGCAACGAGCGGACCTGCACCGGCGAGGTGTGCGTGCGCAGCACCGTCCCGGAGTCCTGTCCCTGTGCCGCATCACCCAGGTAGAACGTGTCCTGCATGGTGCGGGCCGGGTGGTCCTTGCCGAAGTTGAGTGCGTCGAAGTTCAGCCAGGACGCCTCGACCTCGGGTCCCTCGGCGATCTCCCAGCCCATCGCGACGAAGATGTCGGCGATCCGCTCGGAGAGCTGCGTGATCGGGTGCCGGGCCCCGCGCGGGCGCCGGTCCCAGGGCAGCGTGACGTCGACGGTCTCCTCGCGCAGGACCCGGTCGTCGCGCTCGGAGACCAGGACGGCGCGGCGCTCGTCGAACGCCGTCTGCACCTCCTGGCGGGCCGCGTTGACCCGCTTGCCGGCGTCCGCGCGCTCCGGCCCGGGCAGCTGCCCGAGCGAGCGCCTCGCCATCGGGATGGGGGCCTTGTCGCCGAGGTGCGCCGGCTTGACCGCGGCCAGCGCATCGAGGTCGGCTGCGGCGTCGAACGCCGAGCGCGCGGCCTCCACCGCGGCCTTCAGCGCGTCCGGGTCCAGCGGGCTGCCCGCGTCGTTCTCACTCATGGTGCCCCCGATCGTAGAGGGACGCCCCGAACGGATTCCCGAGCAGGTCAGTCCCGGCGGGCCGGTGGCCGCCCGGGAACGCCCGCCCGGGCGCCGACGGTCGCGTACAGGCAGATGGCGGCCGCGGTGGCGAGGTTCAGCGACTCGGCACGGCCGTGGATCGGGACGCGGACCCGGTGGTCGGCGGCGGCGAACACCTCGGGCCCCGGACCGTGCGCCTCGCTGCCGAGGATCCAGGCGACCGGTCCGGCCAGGATCGGGGCCGTCCCCGGATCGTGCAGGTCCAGCTCGCCGCGGCCGTCGGCGACGAGGGTGGTCAGCCCCGCGGCCCGGCAGGCGTCGAGCACGACGGAGGTGTCCCGGTCGCGGGCCAGCGGGAGGTGGAAGACGCTGCCGGTCGACGCGCGCACGGCCTTGCCGTTGTGCGGGTCGACCGTGTCCCCGGCGAGCAGGACCGCGTCGCAGCCCGCGGCGTCGGCGACCCGGACGACGGTGCCGACGTTGCCGGGGTCGGAGATGCCGGCGCAGACGGTCACGAAACCGGCCGGACCGCCCAGTGCCGTCGCGAGCGGCACGTCGAGGAGGTCGCAGACCGCGACCAGGCCCTGCGGGGTGACCGTCTCGGACAGCCCGGCCGCCGCCTTCTCGGTGACGGGAAGCACGTGCGCGCCGCGGTCACGGGCGGCCTCGACCAGCTCGGGATGCCGGTCCGCCGCGGACCCGGTCACGAACAGCTCGTGCACCCGGCCGTGGGCGAGCGCCTCGCGCACCGCCTGGGCACCCTCGACGAGGAAACGCCCGGCCCGATCGCGCCCCGCACGGCGCAGCAGCTTGCGGGCCGCTGCGACGCGCGGAGTGCGTTCGGTGCCGGGCGTGGAGCCTGCGAAACGCCCCTCGGCGCCAGGTGTGGAGCCTGCGGAACGCCCATCTGCGCTGCGCGTGGAGCCTGCGGAACGCCGGGCGTCGCGCGACTCGCTGCGGGTCACCTCAGGCCGCGGAGCCCTGCTCGGAACCCGACGGCAGGTTCTCCTTCGCCACCGTGACCAGCGCGGTGAACGCGGCCGGGTCGCTGACCGCGATCTCGGCGAGGTTCTTGCGGTCGACCTCCACACCGGCGGCCTTGAGGCCCTGGATGAACCGGTTGTAGGTCATGTCGTTGGCGCGGGCCGCGGCGTTGATCCGGGTGATCCACAGCTGCCGGAAGTCGCCCTTGCGCTGGCGACGGTCCCGGTAGGCGTAGTTCATCGAGTGGAGCATCTGCTCCTTGGCCTTGCGGTACAGCCGGGAACGCTGCCCGCGGTAGCCGGCGGCCGACTCCAGCGTGGTGCGGCGCTTCTTCTGGGCGTTCACCGCGCGCTTCACGCGTGCCATGGTTCGTCTCCTGAGGTGGTTCGACGCCCGACGGGGGCTCGGGGCGCCGGAAGTTCGTTAGGGGCGGAAAGTCAGCGACCGAGCAGCTTCTTGACGCGCTTGACGTCCGGCTTGGCCACGTCGACCACGCCCGACAGGTCACGCTTCTCCTTGCGGGACTTGACCTCCAGCCGGTGGCGCAGCCCGGCCTGCTGGCGCATCAGCTTGCCGCTACCGGTGGTGCGGACCCGCTTCGCGGTCCCCTTGTGCGTCTTGTTCTTGGGCATGACGTATCCGTTCGGTGTCGGCCCCCGGCGGGCCGGGGGTCGTTTTCGGGTACTGCGGTGTTCTCCACCCACGTTCTCCACCCACCGGGAACCCCGGCGGGTGGAGCACGGGCGTCACGCCTCGGCGTCGGCCGGGGCGTCGGAGCTGGCGGCGGTCGCAGGCTTGCGGGCCGGCTTCTTCGTCGGCGCCAGGACCATCGTCATGTTGCGACCGTCCTGCTTGGGAGCGGCCTCCACGACGGCGATGTCCCCGATGTCCTCGGCCAGGCGCTGGAGCAGCCGGTACCCCAGCTCGGGCCGGGACTGCTCACGGCCACGGAACATGATCGTGACCTTGACCTTGTTGCCGCCCTCGAGGAAGCGACGGACGTGGCCGCGCTTCGTCTCGTAGTCGTGCTTGTCGATCTTCGGCCGGAGCTTCTGCTCCTTGATCACCGTGAGCTGCTGGTTACGCCGGGACTCCCGGGCCTTCTGCGCGCTCTCGTACTTGAACTTGCCGTAGTCCATGAGCTTGCAGACCGGCGGGCGGGCCTGGGCGGCGACCTCGACCAGGTCGAGGTCGGCGTCCTGGGCCAGCCGGAGGGCGTCCTCGATGCGCACGATCCCGACCTGCTCCCCGTTCGGGCCGACGAGGCGGACCTCGGGCACGCGGATGCGGTCGTTGATGCGGGGCTCTGTGCTGATGGGGTCTCCTGAGTGACTCGCTGTGTCGCTACTACCTGCTACCGGCGACGACAAGCGAAGACCCGTTGATCGGCCCGTGGCACGAACGCCGCCAGGCCGGACCATGAACCCGGACCGCTACGAGCACGGTGCGGGTGGGAGCGGGGCTCCACTTGACGCCCGGAACACACGTGTCAACGCGTTCCCGGGTGGTCGCATTCCCGACAATAGCAGCCCGCTCCGGGGACGGCCCGGCGGGCCCGGGTGCGCGACCGGCCGCACCACGCCTACCGCTGACCGTTGCGGCGGGCTATTGCACAGTGTCACGGTTCCGCGCGCAGCGCGGAACCGTGACCATACCGGCCGACGAACCGACCCGAGGAGAACCCGCGGTGCCGACCGACCCCAGCAGTCCCGCCGTCTCGGTGTGCATCCCCGTCCACCAGGGCGCGGCACACCTGGAACGGGCGCTGCGCAGCGTGCTGGACCAGGACGTCGACCTCGAGGTCGTGGTCCGGGACAACGGCAGCACCGACGGATCCTCGGACGTCGTCCGTGCGGTCGGGGACCCCCGCGTCCGGCTGGTCCGGGTCGAGGAGACCGTGCCGATGGCCGAGAACTGGGCCCGCACCGTGGACCTCGCCCGGGCGGACCTGGTGAAGATCGTGTGTGCGGACGACGCCGTCGCGCCGGGTGCGCTCGCCCGGCAGGTCGCGACCCTCACCGCCGACCCGTCCCTGGCGCTCGCCGTCGGCCGCACCGACATGATCGACGGGGGCGGCCGGGTCCTGTTCGCGAACCGGCACCTGCCCCGCACCCTGCTCGGGGCGCACCCGGCGGCCGAGGTGCTGCGGGCCGTCGTCCGGCACGGCGGCAACCCGATCGGGCCGCCCGCCGCGGTGACCTTCCGGCGCGAGCACTACGAGGCGGTCGGCGGTGTGGACGGAGCCCTGCTGTTCACGATGGACCTCGACCTGTGGGTCCGGTTGCTGCGCCACGGTGGCCTGCACGGCGGTTCCGCCACCGCCGCGTCGTTCCGGATCCACACCGGGTCGGCGTCGGCGGCGGCGACCCGCGCGGAGTTCGCCGTGCAGCGGGAGTTCACCCGCCGACTCATCCGGGACGCCGAACCGCTGATCCGGCGCCGGGACCGCGCGATAGGCGTGGTGGGCAGCTACACCGCGCTCGCCCGGCGCTACGGACTGTTCGTGCTCGGCGGCCTCCGCCGCCCGGATCCGGCCGAGCCCCGCTGACCGGTCCCCCGGCATCGAGCGGTGCCGGGTCCGCTCAGCCCTTGGTCGCCGCCTTCGCCCGGCGCCGGGTCGTCCCCTTCGCGGAACCGTTCGTCGCCGGCGTGGTGCTCGCCGCGGACCCCGACCGCCGGCGCCACGCCGGTGGGGTCGCGTCCGGGGTCACGAGATCCCGCAGGAACCGGCCGGTGTGGCTGTCGGGGTTCGCCGCGACCTGTTCCGGGGTGCCCTCGGCGACGACCGTGCCGCCGCCGGAGCCACCCTCCGGGCCCATGTCGATGATCCAGTCCGAGGTCTTGATGACGTCGAGGTTGTGCTCGATGACGATCACCGTGTTGCCCTTGTCCGCCAGCCCCTGGATCACCGCGAGCAGCTTGCGGATGTCCTCGAAGTGCAGTCCGGTCGTGGGCTCGTCGAGGATGTAGACGGTGCGGCCGTTGCTGCGCTTCTGCAGCTCGGACGCCAGCTTCACGCGCTGTGCCTCGCCGCCGGACAACGTCGGCGCGGGCTGCCCGAGCCGGACGTAACCGAGACCGACGTCGACCAGTGTCCGCAGGTAGCGGCTGATCGAGGTGATCGGGTCGAAGAACTCCGCGGCCTCCTCGATCGGCATGTCGAGGACGTCGGCGACCGTCTTGCCCTTGTAGTGCACCTCGAGCGTCTCGCGGTTGTACCGGGCGCCCTTGCAGACCTCGCACGGGACGTAGACGTCCGGCAGGAAGTTCATCTCGATCTTGATGGTGCCGTCGCCGGTGCAGGCCTCGCAGCGACCGCCCTTGACGTTGAACGAGAACCGGCCCTCGGCGTACCCGCGGACCTTCGCCTCGGTCGTCGCCGCGAACAGCTTCCGGATCTTGTCCCACACGCCGGTGTAGGTGGCCGGGTTGGAGCGCGGGGTACGCCCGATCGGCGACTGGTCGACCCGGACCAGCTTGTCGACCTGGTCCACCCCGGTGATCCGGGTGTGCCGGCCCGGGACCTGGCGCGCGCCGTTCACCCGGTTCGCCAGCACGGTCGCCAGGATGTCGTTGATCAGCGTGGACTTACCGGACCCGGACACTCCGGTGACCGAGACCAGCCCGCCCAGCGGGACGTCCACATCGATGCCGCGCAGGTTGTGCTCCCGCGCTCCGACGACGGTGAGCATGCGGTCGAGGTCGAGCTCGCGGCGCTCCGGCAGCGGGATCGACCGGCGCCCGGACAGGTAGGCCCCGGTCAGCGACGTGTCGTGCGACTCGAGGTCGGCGACCGGGCCGGAGTGGACGATGTGCCCGCCGTGCTCGCCGGCACCGGGCCCGATGTCGACCGCCCAGTCCGAGGAGCGGATCGTGTCCTCGTCGTGCTCGACGACGATCAACGTGTTCCCGAGTTCCTTGAGCCGGGTCAGCGTGTCGATGAGCCGGCGGTTGTCCCGCTGGTGCAGCCCGATCGAGGGCTCGTCGAGCACGTACAGCACGCCGACCAGGCCGGACCCGATCTGGGTGGCGAGCCGGATCCGCTGCGCCTCACCACCGGAGAGCGTTCCCGCGGCCCGGTCCAGGGAGAGGTAGTCCAGTCCGACGTCGAGCAGGAAGCCGAGCCGCGCCTGGATCTCCTTGAGCACCGCACCGGCGATCATGGCCTGACGGTCGTCGAGCACCATGCCGTTCAGGAAGCCCGAGCACTCCGCGACCGACATCGCCGAGACCTCGGCGATCGACCGCTCCCCCAGTGTCTCGTGCGGCAGGGTCACCGACAGCACCTCGGGCCGCAGCCGCGCCCCGCCGCACGCCGGGCACGGGATGTCGCGCATGTAGCCCTCGTAGCGCTCGCGCTGCGACTCGGACTCGGTCTGCTCGAGACGCCGCTCCAGGAACGGCATCACGCCCTCGAAGTTGGCGTAGTACGAGCGCTCCCGCCCGTACCGGTTGCGGTACCGGACGTGCACCTGGTCGTCGCTGCCGTTCAGCACCGCCTTCTGGGCGGCCGCGGGCAGCTTGCGCCACGGGGTGTCCATCCGGAAGCCGATCGCCTGCGACAGCCCGGTCAGCAGCCGCCCGAAGTACTCCGCGTTGTGCCCGGCCGACCAGGGGGCGATCGCACCGTCGGCCAGGGACTGGTCCGGGTCGGGGACGACGAGCTCGGGGTCGACCTCCTTCTTGATCCCGATGCCGGTGCAGGCCGGGCAGGCCCCGTAGGGCGAGTTGAAGGAGAACGTGCGCGGCTCGAGGTCGTCGACGGCCAGGGTGTGCCCGTTCGGGCAGGCCATCTTCTCGGAGAAGCGCCGCTCGCGACCCGGGTCGCCCTCCGGCAGGTCGACGAAGTCGAGCACGACGAGACCGTCGGCCAGCCGCAGCGCCGTCTCCACCGAGTCGGTGAGCCGCTGCTTGGCCGTCGCCTTGACCGCGAGCCGGTCCACGACCACCGAGATGTCGTGCTTCTCCTGCTTCTTCAGCTTCGGCGGATCGCTCAGCTGGTGCACCGTGCCGTCGACCAGGACACGGGAGTAGCCCTGGGACTGCAGCGTCGAGAACAGGTCGACGAACTCGCCCTTGCGGGTGCGGACGACCGGCGCGAGGACCTGGAACCGGCTGCCCTGCTCCATCTCCAGGACCTGGTCGACGACCTGCTGCGGGGTCTGCTTCTCGATCCGGAGCCCGCACTGCGGGCAGTGCGGGACGCCGGCCCGGGCGTAGAGCAGCCGCAGGTAGTCGTGGATCTCGGTGATCGTGCCGACGGTCGAGCGCGGGTTGCGGTTGGTCGACTTCTGGTCGATCGAGACGGCCGGGGACAGGCCCTCGATGAAGTCGACGTCGGGCTTGTCCATCTGGCCGAGGAACTGCCGCGCGTACGCCGAGAGCGACTCGACGTAGCGCCGCTGGCCCTCGGCGAAGATCGTGTCGAACGCCAGGCTCGACTTACCGGAGCCGGACAGCCCGGTGAATACGATCATGCTGTCGCGGGGCAGGTCGATGTCGACGCCCTGCAGGTTGTGCTCGCGCGCGCCGCGCACGACCAGCTTCGGACCACTCGGCACGGGCGCCACCCCCGGTGACGGCGGAGTGCCGGCGTCACGTCGGTCGGTGCTCTGGTCGCTCACGATGCGCGCCTCCTGGGACAGCGGGTCGTCGGGACGGGGTCCCCGTTCCGACGCCCTCGACGGTCGCGACATTCCGCGACCGGGCCGTGTCTTCTCGGTGCCTACTCAGTGTCTCGGTCTTGCACTCGGTGTCGTGTCCGTGTTGCCTGCGCCGTTGCCGGGTTGCCTGCGCCGGTGCCGTGCCGGTACTGCTCGACGGACGGCCGGCGACGGACACCTCCACGCCCGGTACCGATGCTAGGTCGACCCACCGACAGGAACTCGCGGAGCGGGTGTCTGCCCAGGTCTTCCTCGGTGGGCGCACCTCGGTGCGCGCCGGTCGGTCCCGTCGCCATGATACTCGTACGCATGTTCGAGCCGTGAGCGGGCCCGCCCGTGCGGGCGACGGCTCCCGCGCGGTGGGCCGTGCCCGGGAACGGCGTCCAGGCGTTCCCGGCTCCCCGGCCGCAGTGCCCCTCGGCCTCCCGGGCCGTGATCGCGCTCCCCGGCCGTCACCGGTGTCACCGGCCGCCCACCGGTCTCCGCGGCCGCCCATCGGTCTTGGCGGCCGCCCATCGGTCTTCACGGACACTGTCGGCCCCGGCCGCTACCCTCGCGCCGTGGACGTCCTGGAGAACTACACCGGTCACACCGACCCGGGCGGCGCGGCCATCCGCCGCGACCTCGAGAAGCTGAGCATCAGCAAGGTCTCGGTCGGCGAGATGGACAACAACGCCTACCTGCTCGTGTGCAAGGAGAGCAACGAGGCGCTGCTCGTCGACGCGGCGGCCGAGCCGACGCGGATCGCCGACCTCGTCGGCGCCACCAACGAGCGCCCGGACCTCCGGCACCTGGTCACGACCCACCGGCACCCCGACCACTGGCAGGCGCTCGGCGCGATCGCCGGCATGTTCGAGCCGCGACTGATCGCGCACCCGGAGGACGCGCCGGAGCTCCCCGCGCCGATGGACGAGCTCGTCGGCGGCGGCGACACGATCCGCTTCGGCGCCATCGAGCTCGAGGTGATCCACCTGCGCGGGCACACGCCCGGCTCCATCGCCCTGCTCTACCGGGGCGAGGACCGGCCGCACCTGTTCACCGGCGACAGCCTGTTCCCGGGCGGTCCGGGCAAGACCTGGTCGGCGGAGGACAACGCGCAGCTGATCACCGACCTCGAGGAGCGAGTCTTCGGCACGCTCCCCGACGACACCTGGTTCTACCCGGGCCACGGCGACGACTCGACGCTCGGGAACGAGCGGCCGAGCGTGCCGGAGTGGCGCTCGCGCGGCTGGTGAGCCCGGGCCCTCGGCCGGGCCGACCCCGGTCCGGCCGAGGCTCCCGGCGCCGATGTGTCCGGCACCGAGCGAGGTTCCGGGCCTGAGATCGCGCCACCGCGTTTCCGGCACCAGGTCTCCGATACCGGAGTTCCCGGCACCGGAGGTCCCGGCATCACGCGGTGGCAGTACGCCGGGCCGCGCACCCGGGGATCGAGCCTCCGCCCGCCCCGCGGCCACGTCGTCGGCGACCTCCTCGGTGCCGGCCGGATCGCCCGGCAGCTCCGCCGTCCGGGCCCGCTCGATGCCGCCCTCGATGGTCGAGCGGCAGCTCGGCCGGCCGGCGGACGACCGGCGTGCCGCCTGGTCGGTGAGCCCGAGCGCAGCGAGCGCCCCGGCGTGTAGCGGGGTGTGCAGCGGGGCGCCGGCCCCGGGCCGGTGTCGCAGCCCGAACGACCTGCACGCCGACCCGCCTCCGACCGATGCTGCTCAGCCCGACAGCTCCGGGCGCGCCTCGACACCCGCATCGGTGAAGAGCTCCCGCCAGCGATCGGTGGGCAACCGGGCCAGCGGCCGGTCCGCGAGTTCCCAGGCCGCCGGGACGACCGAGGCCAGCAGCTCCGGCTCGATCAGCCCGGCGTCGTCGAGCTCGGCGAGCAGCTGGGGTGCCCGGTGGCCGCCGACCCGGGCGACGGCGGCGTCCCACTCGGCCGGGGTCAGCGCACGATCCCGGTCGAGCAGCGCGTTCACCGTGATCTCGTAGAGGGCCTGGCTCATCCGGTCCAGGCTGCCACCCGGGTCCCGCCATTCGGCGACAGGCGGCCCGGCCGCGACGTGCGGACCCCACCGGCGGACTCCGTCGGGGCACGGGCCGCCGTTCGCCGTCGGACACGGACGGTCACCGTTGCAGGGTGACCGGCCGTCGCCACTACGCCGAACGGGCGCTGTGTGGACGAGGACTCCGACCTAGCGTGCCGGACCGATGAGCGCTCCCCACGCCGACGATGCTGACCACACCCGTCCCGGAGGCCGCCGCAACGGCCATCCCTCGGCGGGCATCCTGGACGGGCCGGTCGTCCCGTCGCCCCGGACGAGGCCGGGTCCGGCCACCGGGCCCGCACCCGGCGCCGAGGCGCCGGCGGACGGCACACCCCCGGCCTCGGACGGCACACCCGGAACCGCCGGCACCGGGGTGGACCGCACCGGGCCGGCCGGAGCCGGCGGGGCAAGCACGGCCGGGGCAAGCACGGACGGCGTGAGCACAGACGGCGTGAGTACAGACGGCGTGAGTACAGACGGCGTGAGTACAGACGGCGGCGTGAGCACGAGCGGCGGGAACGCCGCCGGCGCCGGGACTGCCGCCACCCCGGGCGTCGCCGGAGCGGGCGTCGCCGGAGCGGGCGTCGCCGGAGCGGGCGTCGCCGGAGCGGAGGCGGCACCCAGCGCCGCGGATCGTCGTCCGGACGCCCTGGCGACCGGCGTGACCGACCCGGGAACACCACGTCCAGGCACGCCCGTGATCCCCGGCCCCCGTCCGGCCACCACACCGGCCGGCTCGGCCACGGTCGCCGCGCCGGTGCCCCCAGGTGGCGGCATCGTCGCTCCGGCCGCGGGCGGCGGCGTCCACCCCGGAAACCCCGGCGCCCCCGGCAGCGCTACCCCCGTCGCTGCCGGACCGCCCGCGGCGACCGGGACCGGCGCAGCCATCGGCGCCGCCGGACCGCCCACCCCTCCGCTGCCGTGGCCCGCGATCACCGCGACCACCGGCACCCCCGTCCCCGCGGTGTACCCGCAGGAGCAGCCGGCCCCGCCGGTGTGGCGCAAGGCGCTCGACCTCGTCGATCCGGGCCGCGTCGCCGGCCTGTCCACCGCCGTACGCGGCACCGTCGGGCACCGGACGGCGGCGATCACCGTGGGCGCGACGCTCGCGCTCGCCGTCGGCGTGCTCGTCGCCGCCTACACCGGCACCGGCCAGGACCAGGACGCCCCGGAGTCCGCCGCGGCTCCGGCCCCGGCCGCGGTGCCCCCGGACCTGATCTCCGGTACGACCGCGGCGGACCCGGCCGCGTTCGGCGCCACGCCGTCGTTCACCTCGCCGTCCGGGAACATCGCCTGCCGGATCGACGGTGCCGCGGCCCGCTGCGACGTGGAGAACAAGCGCTGGGCCCCGACCGGCGCCGACGACTGCACCGACGCCGGGCTCGTGGTCGGTGGCACCGCCGGGTCCCGGGCGAGCTGCGCGGGCACCCCGGTACCCGACGACGGGGAGGAGCTCGGCTACGGCACGCACCTGACCCACGGGGACCTCACCTGTGTCAGCCGTCGTTCCGGTGTCGAGTGCCGGGACGGGCGGACCGGGCACGGATTCACGGCTGCGCGCGCCTCGTACCGGCTCTACTGAGTACCGCTCTCCTGCGTACCGGCTCTGCTGGCACCTCGGTTAGCGTCACCACCCGTGACGACGGTCGTGGAGATCTTCACCGACGGTGCGTGCGTACCGAACCCGGGCCCGGGTGGCTGGGGAGCGGTACTGCGGTACGGCGCACACGAGCGTGAGCTCTGCGGCGGCGAGCCGGGGACGACCACGAACAACCGCATGGAGCTGACGGCCCCGATCCGCGCGCTGGAGGCGTTGACCCGGCCCAGCGTCGTCCACCTGCACACCGACAGCACCTACGTCCGGAACGGGATCACCCGCTGGCTGCCGCGCTGGGAGCAGCGCGGCTGGCGGACCGCGGCCGGCGAACCGGTGAAGAACGACGACCTCTGGCGCGAGCTGGCCGAGGCCGTCCGGCGGCACGACGTCGAGTGGTTCTGGGTCCGGGGGCACGCCGGGCACCCGGAGAACGAGCGGGCCGACCGGCTCGCGGCGGCGGCGTGCGCCGAGGCCGGTGGTGCCGCAGCCGGATCGTCGCGTCCATGCTCCGGGCGCAGGAGGTCACGCTCCTCGGCCTGACGGGAGTCGGCGGTGGCCGGTCGCCGGTGGAGCCCGGTCGTCGTCGGGGTGGTCGGATAGCGTCCGGCACGACCCCGACCCCCCGGAGAGAACCCGCCGTGACCGACTCGTTCCCCCGCCTGCACGCCCGCACCCGCCGGTTCACCCTCGGCGTCCCGCGCGGTTTCACCGTCGCCCCGGACGGTTCCCGGGCGGTCTTCCTCCGCAGCCGTTCCGGGACGGACCCGGTGACCTGCCTGTGGTCGATCGACGCGGTGACCGGCGAGGAGCGCCTGCTGGTGGACCCGGCCGCCGTTCCGGGCCTGCCCGGCGAGGAGGACCTGCCGGCCGCGGAGCGCGCCCGTCGCGAGCGGGTACGGGAGCAGGCGGGCGGCGTCGTCGGGTACACGGTGGACGCCGCCGTGCAGCGGGCGGTGTTCGCCTTGTCCGGGCGGCCGTTCACCGCGGCGCTGGTCGGCGAACCGGACGTGCGACCGCTCGACGTCGGCGGGATCGAGGCCGTCGTCGACCCGCGGGTCGATCCCTCGGGCGCCCGGGTCGCGTTCGTCGCGGACCGCGCGCTGCACCTGCACGACCTGCGGACGGGCGCGACCACCCGGCTCGTGGGCGACACCGACGAGGACGTCTCCTACGGCCTGCCCGACTTCGCGGCGGCCGAGGAGATGGGCCGGACCCGCGGGTTCTGGTGGTCCCCCGACGGCGACGCGCTGCTCGTCGCCCGGGTGGACGAGTCCCCGGTCGAGCGCTGGCACATCGCCGACCCGGCGCATCCGGACCGGGTCCCCACCGCGGTGCGCTACCCGGCCGCGGGCACCGCCAACGCCGTCGTCGGGCTGGAGATCGTCACCGTCGACGGTGACCGCACCCCGGTGAGCTGGGACGGCACGACCTACGAGTACCTGGCCACCGCCGGGTGGGACGCACACGGACCGTTGATCTCGGTGCAGCCGCGCGACCAGCGCGAGGTGCGCACGCTCGCCGTCGACCCGGCGACCGGGGCGACGCGCACCCTGCACTCGCAGACCGACCCGGTGTGGGTCGAGAACGTGCCCGGCGTCCCGGCCCGGACGGCGGCGGGCGTGCTCGTGCGCGTGGCGGACTCCGGCGGGGCCCGCCGGCTCCTCGCCGGGGACACCGTGCTGACCGGTCCGGACCTGCAGGTGCGGGAGGTCCTCGGGATCGACGGCGAGACGGTCCTGTTCCGGGCCTCGGCGGAGCCGACCTCGGTCGCGCTGTACACGGTCGAGCCCGGTGCGGAGCCCGTACGGCTGTCCGCGGCGGAGGGTCTGCACTCCGGCGTCGCGGCGGGCGGCACGCTGGTCCGGGTCTCGCAGGATCTCGACACCGCGCCGCACGCCGTGCTCACCACCGCCGACACCCGGTACCCGGTCGCCGGGCACGCCGTCGAACCCGGCTTCTCCCCCGCCGTCACGCTGCACACGTTCGGCGAGCGGCAGCTGCGGACGGCGGTGTTCCTGCCGACCGGGCACGTGCCCGGGACGACGCTCCCGGTGGTGCTCGACCCGTACGGCGGCCCGCACTCGCAGCGCGTCGTGCAGTCGCACAACGCGCATCTGACCAGCCGATGGTTCGCCGACCAGGGGTTCGCGGTGCTGGTGACCGACGGCCGGGGGTCCCCCGGGCGCGGGCCGGAGTTCGAACGGGCGATCCACGGTGATCTCGCCGGGCCGGTGCTGGAGGATCAGATCGCGGCGCTGCACGCAGCGGCCGAGGAGTACCCGGACCTGGACCTGTCCCGGGTCGGGATCCGGGGCTGGTCGTTCGGCGGCTACCTGGCCGCGCTCGCGGTGCTGCGCCGGCCGGACGTCTTCCACGCCGCCGTCGCGGGTGCCCCCGTCACCGACTGGGCGCTCTACGACACCCACTACACCGAGCGCTACCTGGGCCTGCCCGGCGGCACCCCGTACACCCGCTCGTCCATCGTGGAGGATGCGGCGGTCCCGCCGACCGCGGACGCACCACACCGGCCGCTGATGATCGTGCACGGCCTGGCCGACGACAACGTCGTCGCCGCGCACACGTTGCGGTTGTCCTCGGCGTTGCTCGCCGCGGGCCGCCCGCACCGGGTGCTGCCGCTGTCCGGGGTCACGCACATGACGCCGCAGGAGGTCGTCGCGGAGAACCTGCTGCTGCTCCAGGTCGGGTTCCTGCACGAGGCCCTCGGCACCTGACACCCGAGCCGCCCGGGCTCGTGCCCCTGCATCGTGGAGCCCGGCGCGCGCGATCCGGCGGCGCCGCGGGGCCGACGAATTCTGTACCGAATGTCCCGGGATGGGGCACTAAGCTCCGGATCGTGGCGCAGCCTCCGGAGTCGCAGGATCCCCACACCGTCGGCCGGTACCGGATCATCGGAGTGCTCGGTGCCGGCGGGATGGGGCGGGTCCTGCTGGGCGAGGCGCCGGACGGGCGCCGCGCCGCGATCAAGCTGGTGCATCCCGAACTCGCCGGGACGGACGGGTTCCGGGCCCGGTTCCGGCGGGAGGTCGCGCTGGCCGCGCAGGCTCCCCCGGGATGGACGGCGGCGTTCCTCGACGCCGACCCGGACGCCGAGCAGCCCTGGCTGGCGACCACCTACCTGGACGCGCCGACCCTGCACGAGGAGATCGCGCGGGCCGGAACGCTGTCCCCGGACCGGGCGACGGACCTCGGCGTCGGGCTCGCGTCGGCGCTGGCCGCACTGCACGCGCGCGGGCTCGTCCACCGTGACCTCAAACCGTCGAACGTGCTGCTCACCGGCGGCGGGCCACGGCTGATCGACTTCGGGATCTCACGGGCCGTCGACGGGACCGCGCTCACCGCGACCGGGCAGGTGATCGGCACGCCGGAGTACCTGTCGCCCGAGCAGATCACCGGCACCCCGCCGACCGGGACGGCAGCGGACCTGTTCGCGCTGGGGTCGCTGCTGACGTTCGTCGTGACCGCGCGGACCCCGTTCGCGGGTGGGGCCGCGGCCGACGTCCTGTCCCGGGTGGTGCACGGCGAACCCGACCTCGGCCCGGAACTGGGGCGGCTGGGGCCGGTGGTGCGGGCGTTGCTGGCCAAGGACCCGGCCCGGCGCCCGGACGCCGAGCGGACCGCGGAACTCCTCGCGGGCGGGCCGGACGCGGGCGCCCACGGCAGCCGCCCGGGCGATCACGCCGGGCCGGGTTCGGGCAACCGCAGGGACGACGCGGCCGGAGCCGCCGGCGCGGTACACCCGAACGGCCCGGCACCACGGGAAGGCCACCCGGCGGGCCCGGAGCCGGTGACCCACCCCGCCGGCCCCGCAGTGCCGACCGGCCGCAGGGGCGACCCCGGCGCCGCGGCGGACCCGGGTGTCCCGGCCGGGCCGCATCCCGCAACGCGCGAGCACGGCCCGACCGAGTGGGACCCGGGGGCACCAGACGGACCGGACGGTCCCGGCAGCACCCGGCAGGAGACGCGGCCCTGGTGGACCGACAGCGGCGCGGGCGCCGGCCCCCGGGCGGGCGCGAATGCGGGCGGTCCCGGCACCGCCGGACACGAACCGGCCGCACCCACCGCAGCGCCGCGTGGCGCCAGCCCGGGCGGGTCGCCCCGCCCGGACGGCGACGGGACGCTCCCACCGCCGACCCTGCTCGGGGCGCCTCCCGGGACGGGCGAGCCGTGGCGGCGGCGCCGGTGGCCCCTGGTCGCCGGCGGTGTGGCGGTCGCGCTGGTCGTCGCACTCGTCGCCGGCCTGCTGCTGTCCGGTGGCGGGGAGCCCGACGGCGCCGTCGCCGGCCCGCCGGAGACCACGACCGCCGCGCCGCCCCCGACGACCACGGAGGCGGGACCCACCCCGACACCGACTGCGACGCCCGCCGCGACCGACCTGCTCGCGGGTGCCACGGAGGTGAACACCTCCGAGGACGTCCGTTACGTCGGTACCGACGGTGCGCTGCGGTTCCGCTCCCCCAGCGGCAACATCGCCTGCGTGCTGGAGGAGTTCGCGGCGCGCTGCGACGTGCTCGAACGGTCCTGGGAGGTTCCGCCGGTACCCGCGTCGTGCCGGCTCGCCTACGGCAGCGGTGCCGAACTGGCCGGCGCCGCGCCGGGGGCGCTGACCTGCGTCGGGGACACCGTCGCCGACCCGTCGCTGCCGGTGCTGGAGTTCGACCGGGCGTTGCGCAGCCGGGAGGTGACCTGCGTCAGCCGCCGCACCGGGGTGGAGTGCCGCAACACCACGACCGGGCACGGCATCGCGGTGGCGCGGGCGTCCTACCGCGTCTACTGACCGTGCGGGTGGACCTCGCCGCCGGTCACCGCACGATCCGCAGCGACCGGTCGGCGGCGATGTAGAGGGCACGGCCGTCGGGGGCGACGGCCACGTCGGCTGCGGCGCCTCCCACACCGGGGTCGATCCGGGCGACCGTGGCGAGGGTGGCGGCGTCGACGACGGTCACCGTGCCCGTGGTCGCGTCCAGCGCATAGACCGGGCCGCCGGCCGCCGGTCCCGCGCCCAGGCGGGCCACCTCCAGGTCGGGGCGCTCGGCGCGGACCGTGCCGTCCGGGCCGATCAGCCGGAGGCCGCCGACACCGTCGACGTTCCCGGCCCGGGCCACCAGCGCCGCCCCGTCCGGCCCGGCCAGGAGATCGACGACGTCCTCGGGGGCGGCCACACCGACCGTGGTCGCCGTCCAGGGCGGGCCCAGGGTCTCGATCCGGCCGCCGCCCGGGGCCGAGCCCGCGACGAGCACACCGTCGTCGGACGCCGCGACCGCCAGCGGACGCCCGGCCGGATCGGCGGTCCCGAGCGGCTGCAGGGTCGCCACGTCCAGCGCGACCACCCGGGAGGTGCGGGGATCGCTGACGACCACTGTGTCCTGCACGGCGGCGGGGTCCTGCACGGCGGCGGGGTCCTGCACGGCGGCGGGGTCCTGCACGGCGGCGGGGTCCCGGACGACCGCCACGTCCGGCGGGCGCACGATGTCGGCGCCCGCATCCCCCGCGCCGACGTCGGCGGTGCCAGCCACCGTCAGGGTCCGGGTGTCGACCGCGACGACCCGGACCGGGGTGGTGCCGAGCGCGGCGACGAGCCGGGACCCGTCCGCGGACAGGGCGAGCGCGGCCGGGAACCGGCCCACCTCGACACGGCCCACCGTCCGTCCGTCGGTGTCGAGCACGGTCACCGCGCCGCCCTCCGGATCGGCGACGTAGATCCGTCCGACCCCGGCGACGACCCGGCCGGCGGTGTGCGGCAACGCCACGACCGGACCGGTCCCCGACGGCGGCCCGACCGGCGTGGTCGCCGCCGGCCCGTTGCCGGGCGCCGTCGGATCGAGCCCCGGATCGAGGCCCGGTCCGGGCCCGGCGTCCGGACCCGGATCGGTACCACCGGCCGGCTGCCCGGAACCGGCCGCCACCCCCGTCCCCGGGCCCGGCGCGAGCCGTTCGACCAGCCAGGGGCCGAGCAGGACCGCGGCCGTGCCGAGCACCAGCGCGGCCAGGACCCCGACCGGCACCGCCCGTCGGCGGCCGCTGCGACGGACCCGGCCGGAGAGGGCCGCGGCGCTCGGACGGCGCCCGGGGTCGCGGCGCAGGCAGTCCGCCACGATCCCGCGCCACGGTTGCGGGGTCGCCCCCAGCTCCGGCTCGTCGTGCAGCAGCCGGTACAGCACCGCGGGCACGGAGTCCCCGGGGTAGGGCGGTGCACCGGTCGCGGCGAAGACGAGCACCGCACCGAACGCGTGGACGTCGGCGGCCGGGCCGGGCTCCGCGCTGCCCTCGGCCTGCTCCGGCGCCATGTAGGCGGGGGTGCCGAGGGTCGCCCCGGTCCGGGTCATCCGGGTGTCGCCGGAGGCGTGCGCGATCCCGAAGTCGACGACCATCGGCCCGCGCGGGGTGAGGACGACGTTGGCCGGTTTGAGGTCCCGGTGCGCCAGACCGGCCGCGTGCATCGCCGTCAGGGCACGCAGCAGGCCCGTCGCCAGCCGGGTGAGCTCCCGCCCGCGCAGCGGGCCGCCGTCGCGGACCCGTCGTTCCAGGGTGGGCCCGCTGAGCAGCGCGGTCGCGACCCACGGCGGATCGGCGTCCGGGTCGGCGTCGACGACCTGGGCGGTGAAGCGCGCCGGCATCCGCCGGGCCGTGTCCACCTCCCGCCGGAACCGTGTCCGGAAACCCGGATCGGCGGCCCGCTCGGCGCGGATCAGCTTCAGCGCGACCCGGCGGCCGCCGGCGTCGACGGCCTCGTACACCCGGCCGCTCGCGCCCGAGCCCAGCAACCGGCCGAGCCGGTACCCCCCGACGGTCGCCGGCGTCGGCACCCCCACCCCCGGGGGCACGGCGTCACTCATGGGGCGAGCCTGGCACGGGCCGTGCGCAGCGCGGATGCGTACCTCCACCGAACCGGTGCGACGGCAACCGGGCACGGCACGGTCTTGCGGCCCGGCCGCTGGTGTGGCTCCCTGGACAGGGGACGACCTTCCTACCCGTCCCCCGGTGACACCGGTGGTGTGCGGCAAGGGCGCCGCGGGAGGCACATGAGCAAGCTCGAGACCGCCACGGCGCTGCATGGGCGCAGCCGGACCGAGGCGGGTGCGGAATGAGTGTGGGCAGCGCGGCTCCGACCGTGCCGCAGGCACGGAGATGGTTCTGCGAGCCCTGCGGGTTCGTCTACGACCCCGCCGAGGGCGACCCGGACAGCGGCATCGAACCGGGAACCCCGTTCGAGGAGATTCCCGACGACTGGATGTGTCCCATCTGCGGCGCCACCAAGGCGGACTTCCGCGAGCTGGGGCCGGACGAGACCTTCCCGGGGATGTGACGCCATGACCATGATCGCCGGTTACGACCACTTCGTGCAGCTCGCCGAGACGCTGCAGTGGGACGAGACGGACATCGACTACACCGCCGACCGGGCAGCGTGGCCACGGCTGAGTGCCACCGAGCAGGCCACGGTCCGAGGACTGATCGCCGGCTTCTGCATCGCCGAGACCTCGGTGGCCGGCCAGCTCGGCTCCTACCAGGCCGCCGCGCGCGACGAGTCGATGGAGGCCACGTTCCGGGCCCAGGCCCGCGACGAGGCACGGCACGCCCGCTTCTTCGACCTCGTCGCCGCCGAGGTCCTCGGTGTGCCGGGGCCGAACCCCGCACAACGGCAGGACGTCCTGCGGGGCTCGGTGAGCACGGAGCTCGTCGACCTGTTCGAGCACCGGCTCCCGGCGACGGCCCGCCGGCTCGCCGACGACCACGCCGCCCTGACCGGGGCGGTCGGGCTCTACCACATGGTGATCGAGGGCGTGGTCCTCCTCGCCGGGCAGCAGGCCATGCTGGACACCCTCGACGGCCTGTCCGCCGATCTGCCCGGGCTGCGCAAGGGCATGGAGCTGGTCCTGCGCGACGAGCGCTGGCACATCGGGTTCGGGTCGCGGGTGGTCCAGAGTGCCGCGGTCGACAGGGAGGAGGCCGACGCCCTGCTGGAGCAGGGCGAGACCGCGGCCAAGGTGTGGGGGGACCTGATCTCCGCGGACGCGATCGAGACCGCGGTGCGGCAGCACCGGCGCCGGTTGAAGGCCGCGGGCATCAAGTTCTGGTGACACCACGAGATCGTCCGATCTGACGGCTCCCGGCGACCTGCGGCACCGGCGACCGGGGGCCGCCTGCCGGCCGTGATGCCGAGGCAGCGGCCTCGAGCCGGTGACGCGGTCGGCCGCGCCCCCCGGGACCCGGCGCGAGCCGGCCGGCGCGTGCGGGTCGTGATGTCGGGCCGCCGCCGGGTACGCGCGGCGTACCGCACCGGCTGCCCGGCGACCGACCGACCGTGGCGCGCGGATCAGCGTGGCCGTGACTGCTGGAGGCCACCGGACCGGCACACCACTCCGCACCGGGCGCCCGACCCTCGTCCGGCCGTGACGTGCGGGTCACCGTGGCCGTAACCGCCCGACCCCACTGGACCGGCACACCACTCCACACCGGCCGTCCGAGCCTCGACCGGCCGTGGTGCGCGGCTCACCGTGCCCCTGACCGCCCGACGGCCCCGGCCCCGGCCCCGGCACACCATCCCGCGCCGGCCGCCTGCCCCTCGACCGGCCGTGGTGCGCGGCTCACCGTGGCCGTGACCGCCTGACGTCCGTGGGCCGGCCACCGCTCTGCACCGGCGACCCGAGGCCCGACCGGCCGCGGCCGGGGCACGGCGGCCGGGGCCGGCCGTCGCACGCCGGGCCGGACGAGCCGCCTCGGTGATGACCGGCCGGCCCGGACACCGCCCCGGACCGCGGGACGCGCCGGACCGGGCGGTTCGCTCGAGCGCGCGCGTGGTGAACCTGCCGACGGTCCCGCAACGGGATCTGCGACCGTGTCCCGCTCGCGACGAAACACATGTTTCCCGGGTGGGTCTCGGAAACAGGTGTTTCATTCCGGCTCGCCGGGCATGCGGCACCCACCCGGAATGTGCACATGGCCCCCGCAGACGGCGCCGCAACGCACGACCCGCGACACCACCGGCTCCCCGGAACGATCACCGCGACCGGGAGTACCGCACGTCACAGCGTCGGACCGCTGCGTGACCACGCGGTCACCCGTTGCACGACCACCCCCCGGGAAATGACCCTCGGAGCATTCGCCGACGACGTCGACAAACTGCCCGTAATCGCGTCGCAAGAATTGACGGGCCCCCGTTGTCGTCGTGCCCGAGAAATTGCAGAGAAGTTCTGAGAACCGTTGTGGAGCTCCGTCCGGAACGGAATTCATCGGACATCCCGCCCGGTCACGACGTTCCGGACGAAGCGCCGCGCCACGGACCCGCGACGCCGGTCACGCACGCGCGCGGAGCCACTCGCCCTCGCGCCCGTCCCGGAGGACTCCCCCGCGGGTCGGACCACACAGACACCGCTGACCAGCAAGATCATGCTCCTCCTACCGGAAAGGCGAGGTACCCCGGCAGGCGGACCCTCGGCGTACCGACCCTCGGACGACCCGGCCGGACCGGCACGGCGACACCCGGTCCCCGTGCGGCGCACGAGGACCGGGACCCCGCAGGGGCGCCCGCCCGGCGCGCCCCGGATCGGGGGCCCGCACATCACAACCCGATCAGTGATCCTTCTCGGAAATTGCTCCGTTGCCGGACTTGACGTCCCATGAACACGATGTGAAAGTGATCACCAACCGCCGACGAATTGTGCTCGGGAGGATGTGTCAATGACGACCGCAGAAAGTGATCGAGCGGCGGAGTACGCCGCGGCAGGCCTGGACGGCCAGAACCGGACAGCACTCGGCCGGTTACTCGGGACCGGCCGCATCGGCTACGTCGAGGAGGACGCCGACGGCACGATGCGCGCCGAGATCCGGATCCCGGAGGACGAGCTGCGCTACGACCCCGCGATCCTGATCCTTCCGCACGGCGGCGACCTCGTGCTCACGCTCTACAACGACGACAAGAACACCCACTGCGCGGTGCTGCCCAGCAACGGAGACCCGAAGTTCATCTGGCTGGTCAACCACGCCAAGGGCACGGCGTCGATCAGCCTCGACGGCCCCGGCACCTACTGGTACGGCTCCACCAGCGGTAACGACGAGGGCCGTGGCCTGGTCGGAGCGATCGTCATCGGCGGAGAAGTCCCCGACCACGCCAAGCTCGACCGTCCCCCGCAGCCGCGTCCGTAGGAAGGAGCAGAGATGACCGACTACGTCGACGCCGGCGAGGCCATCCCGTTCGCACAGCTCAGCAACGTCAAGGGCAGCGCCCCGGCCACGACCAACGTGGACTACGAGCGCATCAAGGCCGCCGCCTCGGAGCCCGAGAACTGGCTCACCTACTACGGCACCTACGACGGCCAGCGGTACAGCACGCTCGACCAGATCAACAAGGACAACGTCCGGCGGCTGAGCCCGGCGTGGGTGTTCCAGGCCGGCGCGGTCGGCATGCAGTCCGGCGCGTCGACCTACTCGTTCGAGGCGTCACCGATCGTCGTCGAGGGCGTCATGTACGTCTCCGGCCCGGACGGCCGGGTCTGGGCCATCGACGCGAAGACCGGCGAGGAGCTCTGGCGCTACAAGCACGCCTCCCCGTACGACGTCTCGCTGTGCTGCGGGAACGTGAACCGGGGCGTGGCCGTGGGCCACGGCAAGGTCTACATGTACACGCTCAACGCGCACCTGATCGCGCTCGACGCGACGACCGGGCAGGTCGTGTGGGACACCGTCAACGGTGACGTCCGGGCCGGCGAGAGCGGGTCGGTCGCACCGCTGATCGTCAAGGACATGGTGATCTGCGGCAGCGCGGGCGGGGAGTTCGGCGTCCGCGGGCACCTCGACGCCTTCGACGCCCACACCGGCGAGCGCCGCTGGCGCTGCTACACGGTGCCGAAGCCCGGTGAGCCCGGCTCGGAGACCTGGCCGGACGACGGCGAGGCGTGGCAGCGCGGCGGGGCGAACTGCTGGGTGACCCCGACGTACGACCCGGAGCTGGAGCTGCTCTACCAGGGCACCGGCAACCCGGCACCGGACTTCGACGGCGCCGTACGCCCCGGCGACAACCTCTACACCGACTGCACCATCGCGGTGGACGTGAACACCGGGGAGATCCGCTGGCACTACCAGTTCACCCCGCACGACCTGTGGGACTACGACTCCACGATGGAGAACCTGCTGTTCGACGCACCGGACGGGCGCAAGCTGCTCGCCCACGCGGACAAGAACGGCTACTTCTTCGTCCTGGACCGCACCAACGGTGAGCTCGTCCGGGTCTTCCCCTTCGTCGACCGGATCACCTGGGGTGAGATCACCCCGGACGGCAAGGTCACGCCGAAGATCTATCCGGACGAGGAGGGCGTCCCGGTGCACTTCTGGCCGGGGCCGGCCGGGGGCAAGGAATGGACACACATGTCCTACAACCCCCAGACCGGACTGATCTACATCCCGGTGCAGGAGGTCGGGGCGACGGCGACCCGCCGGCGTCGCGAGTTCAAGGAGTCGATCCCGTACTGGGGCGCGGGCGTCGCCGTGGACATCGAGGACTACTACGGCTTCGTGAGCGCCGTCGACCCGCTGACCGGCGAGGAGAAGTGGCGCTGGCGCAACGAGTACCCGATGTGCGCCTCGACGCTCACCACGGCGGGCGGGCTCGTGTTCCAGGGCACGCCGACCGGCGAGTTCGTGGCCCTGGACGCCCAGACCGGCGAGAAGCTGTGGTCGTTCCAGTGCGGCAGCGGGCACCACTCCAGCCCCACGCCGTTCAGCGTCGACGGCCGCCAGTACATCGCCGTGCCGACCGGCTGGGGCGGCTGGATCGAGGGGTTCCTGCCCGGCCTGCTCGGGGCCGCCGCGGGCGACGCGCTGTTCTGCTTCGCGCTCCCGGAGGACTGAGCCCGCCGCATGGCGGCACGCCGCCCGACCAGCAGCTGACGCCGGGACGGCACCGGATCGGCGGACCACCACAGAAGGGAGGTGAACGCCCGTGGAGTCGACCACCACGTGGGAGGCGCCCGAGTTCGAGGAGATCGGTTGCGCGCCCGAGGTGACGATGTACATCGCCCGCACCGAGGCGTGACGAGGTGAGCTGCAGGGGCGCCGGACGACCCGTCCGGCGCCCCTGCGCCGTCCGGTGACGGAGCGGCGACGGAGGAGGAGCATGAGGCTGCAGGTACTCGGGTCGGCGGCCGGTGGCGGCTTCCCGCAGTGGAACTGCGGATGTCCGGGCTGCCGGGCGGTGCGGGACGGCACCCGTCCCGCGACACCCCGCACCCAGTCGTCGATCGCGATCACCGCGGGCGACGGGTGGTGGCTGGTCAACGCCTCCCCGGACGTCCGCACCCAGCTCGCCGCGACCCCCGCGCTGCACCCGACCGGGGACCGCACCACCCCGCTGCGCGGCGTCCTGCTCACCGACGCCGAGATCGACCATTCACTGGGCCTGGTGCTGCTGCGCGAGGGCGGCGGGGTGCACCTGCACGCCACCGCCGCGACCGAGCGCACGCTGCGGGACGGCACCGGGCTGTTGCCGACCCTGGAGCGGTTCTGCCCGGTGACCTGGACCCCGGTCGAGCCTGGGGTGGAGACCGCGCTGGGCGCGGGGCTGACCTACCGGGCCTTCGACGTCCCGACGGGCAAGCACGACCGGTTCGGCGCCCAGAGGAGCGCGGGCGGAACGAGCATCAGCCCCGCCGGGGGCTCGGGCCGGGTCGTCGGCTACCGGTTCACCGACACCACCACCGGCCGCGTCGCCGTCTACCTGCCCGGCGTGCAGCAGCTGACCCCCGCCGTGCTCGACGAGATCCGCGGCGCGGACCTGCTCCTGGTCGACGGCACCACCTGGTACGACGACGAGCTGGTGCGGCTCGGGCTCGCGGCGAAGACCGCGCACGAGATGGGACACCTGCACGTCGGCGGTCCCGGTGGCAGTCTGGAGGTGCTGGGCCGGCTGGGCCTGCCCCGCATCGTCTACGTCCACATCAACAACACCAACCCGATCCTGCTGGACGACTCCGACGAGCGCGCCGAGGTCGAGAAGGCCGGCTTCGAGGTGGCCGCCGACGGACTGGAGCTGGAGGTCTGACGTCGTGACCGCACTCACCGATCGAGCCGGTGCCCCGGCGGGCGAGCTGGTGGACCGCCTGCGCGCCCACGCCCGCGACTACCACAGCGCACACCCGTTCCACCTGCGGATGAACGCCGGCACGCTGACCCCGGACCAGATCCGCGGCTGGGTCGCCAACCGGTTCGCCTACCAGGAGGCGATCCCGGTCAAGGACGCCGCCATCCTGTCGAACTGCCCCGACGTGACCGTCCGCCGCCGGTGGATCCGGCGGATCACCGATCACGACGGAGCCCCCGACGACACCGGCCCCGAGCAGAGCGGGGGCATCGAGGCGTGGCTGCGGCTCGGCGAGGCGTGCGGGCTGACCCGCGCGGAGATCCTCGACCACCGGCACCTGCAGCCGGGCGTCCGGTTCGCCGTCGACGCCTACGTCACCTTCGCCCGCACGAAGCCGTGGGTGGAGGCGGTGGCGTCCTCGCTCACCGAGCTGTTCGCCCCCGACCTGATGGCGGAGCGGCTCGCCGCGTTCGAGAAGTACTACACCTGGATCGAGCCCGACGGGCTGCAGTACTTCCGCAACCGGCTGTTCCAGGCGCCGCGGGACTCCGAGCACGCGCTCGAGGTCGTCGTCGAGCACTGCCGGACCGCCGAGCAGCAGGACGCGGCCGTGGCCGCGTTGTCCTTCAAGTGCGACGTCCTGTGGGCCATCATGGATGCGATCGACCATGCCTACACGTGAGGCCACCGGCGCGGCGGTTCCCGCGCCGCGCGGCGTGCCGGGGGGCGCGATGCGCGAGATCCACGGAGACACCCGGCCCCGGCTGGGGCAGTACGTCCGGATGCGGCCGGACCGGGCGACCGGCGGCTACGTCCTGCTCGGACCGGAGACGGTCGTCGTGCTCAACCAGACCGGGCACGCGGTGCTGCGGCTGTGCGACGGCGAACGGACCGTCGACGAGATCGTGGCCTCGCTCGTCGCCGGGTTCGAGGACGCCGACGAGCCGACCGTCCGCGGTCAGGTGCACGACTACCTGACCCGGCTGGCGGACCGGAACCTGGTGGCGCTGTGACCGACACCGTGACCGGTACCCCGCAGCCGGCCGCGCCCCGCCCGTTCGGGCTGCTCGCCGAGCTCACCTACCGATGCCCGCTGGCGTGCGCTTACTGCTCCAACCCGATCGAGCTGGCCCGTTACGACGACGAGCTCGACACCGCCGAGTGGCAGCGGGTGTTCACCGAGGCCGCCGATCTCGGTGTGCTGCAGTGCCACCTCTCCGGTGGCGAACCGCTGCTGCGCCGGGACCTGCCCGAGCTGGTGCGCACGGCGAACGAGCTGGGCATGTACACGAACCTGGTCACCAGTGCGATCGGGTTGTCCCGGTCGCGGGCCGCGGGTCTGCGCGATGCCGGGCTGGACCACGTGCAGGTCAGCGTGCAGGCCGACGAGCCGGCCACGTCGGACCGGATCGCCGGGATCCGCTCGTTCGAGCGCAAGGTCGCGGCCTGCCGGCTGGTCCGCGAGCTGGGCTGGCCGTTGACCGTCAACGTGGTGCTGCACCGGCAGAACATCGACCGGGTGGCCGCGATCCTGGACCTGGTCGAGGAGCTGCAGGCCGACCGGGTGGAGCTGGCGAACACCCAGTACTACGGCTGGGCCTGGAAGAACCGCACGGCCCTGCTGCCGTCCCGGGAGCAGCTCGACCGCGCCGAGGAGGTCGTCACCGCCGCCCGGGAGCGGCTGCGCGGCCGGATGGAGGTCGTGCACGTCCTGCCGGACTACTACAGCCGGTACCCCAAGCCGTGCATGGGCGGCTGGGCGGAGCGGCAGCTGACCGTCGCACCGGACGGGGACGCGCTCCCCTGCCCCGCCGCGCAGACGCTGCCGCTGCCCCGGGCCTCGGTCCGGGAGGCCTCGCTGGCCGCGATCTGGACCGAGCACCCGCTGTTCACCGCGTACCGCGGCGACAGCTGGATGCAGGACCCGTGCCGCACCTGCGACCGCAAGGACCTCGACCTGGGAGGCTGCCGCTGCCAGGCATTCCAGCTGACCGGCGACGCCGCGGCCACCGACCCGGTCTGCCACCTCTCCCCCGCCCACGACCTCGTCGAGGCGGCCGTCGAGACGGCGAACCGGCCGGGCCCGGTGGACGTGGAACTGGTGCCGCGGCTCCGCCACCTGTGAGTGGATTTCACGGTCAGGACCGTGAAATCCACTCACGGTCAATCGTCATCGGCGGGCACCACACCGAAGACCACGAAGCTGACGACCCAGTACAGGATGTAGGCGACCAGCAGCACGACGCCGTGCCAGCGGCGCAGGCGTCCGGTCCACAGTGCGTAGGTCGAGAATCCGATCAGCAGCACGAGCGCGGGCAGGTGCCAGACGAAGACGTCCTCGGTCACCTCGATCTCGCCACCGGCCAGCACGATGATCCCGAGCTTGGCCGTCACCGAGAACACGACCGAGCCGATCACGTTGCCGATACCGATCAGCGGCGCACCGCGGCGGGCCGGTTCGACGGTGAGGAAGATGTCCTCCAGCGTCAGCACCAGGGTCGCGATGGTCGCACCGAACACCGTGCCGGCGATCCCGAAGTCCTCGAGGATCCCCTCGGTCCCCTCGGTCATCACCCAGGCACCGATGATCAGACCGATCAGCGACAGGATCGCGAGCCCCATCAGCGCCCAGCCGGGCAGGTGCCGCTTGGACGTGATCGGGATGTCGCCGGTGCGGGAGAGGTCGTCGGACTGGGTCCCGCCCCCGCCGCCGGTGCCGGCGTGCTCCATCACCTCGGTGTCGCGGAACACCGCGACGGCGCGGCTGCGCTCGCGCACGGCCACATAGGCGACGAACGCGACGAACAGAGCGATCAGCAGGATCGCGAGGCCGACACCGACCTCACCGGCGAACGCCAGTCCCACCAGGACCAGCGGGGAGATCGCGAACAGCACCAGGTAGTCGCGGGGTACGTCCACCCGGCACGGCACGATCAATGCGGCCAGCGCGAGCACCACGCCGACCATCGAGATGACGGTGCCGAAGACGACGCCGAGCGCGACCTCCTCCATGCCCTCCAGGTTCAGTGCCACGCCGAAGACGAGGTCGTCGAACTCGATCCCGGTGAAGATCACTGCGAGCAGGAACACCGATATCGCGAGGCCACGCGCGGCACCGACCAGATACGTGATCAGCTTCTCGGCGCAGTAGATCAGCAGCGCGGCGCCGGCGGCGAATATGAGGATCGACATCATCGTCGGTCGCGACCTCCTCGTCGCCGCACCGCCCGGACCAGCTCGAACGCGCTCGGCGAACTCGTGGCGTACAGGATGGTGGCACCACGAATCCGGAGTCGCCCGGCCGGGAATCGTGGCGGAACCATATGCTCCCAAACATGTGTTACGGATGACAGAGTTGATTTCCGGTGCACTTCGGAGCACGATGTCGGGTTCGCCGTGATACGCACCACACAGTCGTCTGTGGACGTCCGATCCGGACACCGGACCGGGTCAACGCAGCTGCGGCAGGTCCCAGAACACGTACGCGGATCCGCCGGCGTCCGCGGGCACCGGTAGTGCGGACCCCGCCAATCGGTGCAGGTAGTCGGTGACCCCGCGTCCGACGCGGCGGCGCTCGTCCTCGTCCGGCCCGGCGACGACGATCTGCCCGGCGTCCCCGCCGGGCTCCGGCACGGTGTCGACCGCCAGGGCGTTCCCCCCACCGTCGACGGCCAGCGGCCACCAGCCCGGGTCCCAGTACCGGGCGCGCATCGGGTCGCCGTCGCGGACCGTGACGTCGTCGTGCCCGACGGCGTCGATGACGTCCAGCCAGCCGCGGTACTGCACGGCCGCCTCGGGCACCGGCAACATCCGGTAGGTCGCCGGGAACAGGCTGGTCACCCGTTCCGGTACGCGGCCGGGTGCCGAGCGGTGGTCGTCCCACTGGCCGTCGCAGACCAGGTAGAGCGCGCGCAGCTCGGGCGGGAACGGACGGCCGAACGTCGACTCGGCGGTGGCGACGACACCGTGATCGGCCGGCGGTCGCGCGTTCGCCGATGCGGGGAACCCGGCGGCATCGAGAGCGGCAAGCCAGGCGGCCCAGGCGGCGGGAACGGCGGATGCGGTCACGCCACGCAGCCTGGCACGAACCGGGGGGTGAACCGGCCGGATCGGGGACGACCGGCCCGGCCCGCGAGCGGCGCGGTCCGCGAGCAGCCCAGCCTGCGCGCCGGGGTCAGGGTCCGGCGCGTCCCCGCCGGACGGCTCTGGCAGGGTCGCACGGGACAGCCGACCGAGGGTCGGGCATCCCCTCCACTGGGAGCACCATCGTGACCGCACCGCAGAAGCCCGCCGTCGAGGTCGTCGACGGCCCGCTGCCCACCGACCTCGTGACCGAGGACCTCTCCGTCGGCGACGGCCAGGAGGCCAAGCCCGGCGACAACGTCGCCGTGCACTACGTGGGTGTCTCCCAGTCCACCGGCCGGGAGTTCGACAACTCCTACGACCGCGGTCAGCCGCTGCGCTTCGGCCTGGGCGCCGGCCAGGTCATCTCCGGCTGGGACACCGGGGTCACCGGCATGAAGGTCGGCGGCCGACGCCGGCTCGTCATCCCGCCGCACCTGGGCTACGGCGCCCGCGGCGCCGGTGGCGTCATCGCGCCGAACGAGACGCTGATCTTCGTCGTCGACCTGGTCGGCGTGGCCTGAGGGAGCCACGGGCGGGACCTCCATGCCGAGCTCGCTCCTGCTGATCTCCGACACCCACCACCCGGCCCGGGGCGGCGCCCACGAGGGCGGCCTTCCCGCGTCGGTGTGGGACGCGGTGGACGACGCCGACGTCGTCGTGCACGCCGGGGACTGGTGCACCACCGACCTCCTCGACCGGGTCGAGGCGCGCGCGGCGCGGCTGGTCGGCTGCTGGGGCAACAACGACGGCGCCGACCTGCGCGCCCGGCTGCCCGGTACGGCCCGGGTGGTGATCGACGGCGTCCGGCTCGCGGTGACCCACGAGACCGGCCCCACGCGCGGCCGGGAGGGGCGGGCCCGGCGCGCGCACCCGGACACCGACCTGCTGGTCTTCGGGCACTCGCACATCCCGTGGGACTCCGCGGTGGACGGGCTGCGCCTGCTCAACCCCGGTTCGCCGACCGACCGGCGCCGGATGCCCACCCACACCTGGATGACCCTCACCCTCGACGACGGCCGGATCGACGACGTCGTCCTGCACCATCTCGAGCCCCAGCTCGATACCCACCACCTCGGGGCCGGCCCTCCCCGGCACGACTGACCGGGCGGGCGCCGGGCTACTCCTTCGGCGGAGCGGGCGCGTGGTGGTCGGCCTGCTCGTCCTCGGCCGCGAGCCGCGCGGCCTCGTCCTTGGACCGGGCCAGCGGCGGCGCGGTGATCGCGCTGCTCTGCTCGGCCAGCTCCGGTTTGATCCGCACCGCGACCAGGCTCGCGATCGTGGTGACCGCGAGGACACCGATGATGACGCTCAGCGAGATGCCGATCCCGATGTCCGGCACGGGCAGCGGTTCGCCACCGTTGAGGAACGGCAGGTCGTTCTCGTGCAGCGCGTGCAGCGCGAGCTTGACGCCGATGAAGGCGAGCAGCACCGCCAGGCCGTAGGACAGGAACACCAGCTTGTTGAGCAGGCCGCCGAGCAGGAAGTAGAGCTGGCGCAGGCCCATCAGCGCGAACGCGTTCGCGGTGAAGACCAGGTAGGCCTCCTGGGTGAGGCCGAAGATCGCCGGGATCGAGTCGAGGGCGAACATGATGTCGGTGACGCCGATCGCGATCATCACGATCAGCATCGGGGTCACCCAGCGCTTCCCGTCGATCTTCACGATGGTCTTGGCGCCCTGGTAGTCGTCGGTGACCGGGAGGACCCGGCGGACGAGCCGGAGCACCCGGCCCTCCTCCCATTCCTCCTCCTCGCCACCGGCGGCCTGCTTGACCAGCGAGATCGCGGTGTAGACCAGGAAGGCCGCGAACAGGTAGAAGACCCAGCTGAAGCGGTCGATCACCGCGGCCCCGGCCGCGATGAAGATGCTGCGCATGAGCAGGGCGATCACGATGCCGACCAGCAGCACACGGTGCTGGTGGATCACCGGCACCTTGAAGGCCGACATGATGATCAGGAAGACGAACAGGTTGTCGACCGAGAGCGAGTACTCGGTGAGGTACCCGGCGAAGAACTCGCCGGCGTAGGTCCCGCCGGCGACGAACCACAGACCCACCCCGAACGCGACGGCCAGCGCCACGTAGAACGCGACCCACCGGGTCACCTCGCCCAGGGTCACGGCGTGCGGCTTGTGGTCGTTGAGCCACAGATCGGCACCGATGACGAGGACGAATCCGGCGATCGTCACGAGCCAGACCCACAGGGGCACGTTCACGTAGTTCCTCCAGACCAGGGACAGCATCCGTTGGCCCGAGGTCTCTCCCGCCACGGCGCCCTGGTCTCCGGGCGCCCGGCGTGGCCGGTGGTGCCGGGCCCGGCCGGGAACCACGCTCCCGCCGGAATCCGTGCTGACGACACCACCGCGGTCGGGATACTCCCCTGCGGTGCGTCTGAAGTGTCCACCCCCGGGCGTTGTGTGGCGAGACAGGGGTGACCGACGGCACCGGGGAACGACCCGAACGGTGGTGTCGTCCGCCCGATTTGCCCGTTGTGGACGGTCGGGGCCACGCGGACCGGGGCGCGGCGGCACGGCTGCGGCGATCTGCGTAGTTTCGACGGGGTGCACGTTCCTTCCCGGGTCCGCCGGTCCCCCGGCCCGCTGGTCGCGCTGCTCCTCGCCGGGCTGCTGGTCCCCGGGCTGCTCGTCGGATCGGCGCCTGCCGCGTTCGCGGCCGCCGACGACGGGTCCGTGGCCGTCACCGACGAGCGGGTCGCGGTGCCGGCCGGCCCGGGTGAGCCGGGGACGGTGGAGCTCGACACGGCGCTGTACGTCCCGGCGTCGGCGACCGACCGGACCCCGGCACCCGCGGTGCTGGTGGCGCACGGGTTCGGTGGGGACAGGCAGTCCGTGGACCGGGACGCCCGCGAGCTCGCCGACCGGGGCTACGTCGTGCAGACCTGGACGGCCCGGGGGTTCGGTACCTCCGGCGGGACGATCGGGCTGAACGACCCTGACCGGGAGGTCGCCGACGCGTCCCGGTTGCTCGACCGGCTCGCCCAGCGACCCGAGGTGCAGCGCGACGGCGAGGGCGACCCACGGGCGGGCGTGACCGGCGGGTCCTACGGCGGCGGGCTCGCCCTGCTGCTCGCCGGCCACGACGACCGGGTCGACGCGATCGCGCCGTTGATCACCTGGAACGACCTGGGTCAGGCGCTGTTCCCGAACAACGCGGTCCCCGCCGGGACCCCGCTGCCCGCCACCCCGGCCGTCGGCGCGGACGCACCGGACGGGGTGTTCAAGAGCGGCTGGGCCGGGGTGTTCTTCGGCTCCGGCGGCCGGGTCGCCGGAGGCGGGGCGGGCTCCGGGGGTTCCGGCTCGGCGGAGTCCGGGGCGGACGAGTCCGGTGGCGGCTCGGGCGGCGGGCTCGGTGGTGGGGCCGGAAGCGACGAGGCCGGTGCGGGCGGCGCTCCCGGCGGGGCCGGGGCCGCCGAGCCGGGTGCCGCCGACGACCCCGGTGCCACCGACGGTGCTGGCGTCACCGACGCCGGTCCGGCGGGCGGCGGTCAGGCGGGCGGCGGTGCCGCAGGCGCGGACCCGGCGGACGGCGGCGTGCCCGCGGTCGCGGCCGGGCCGGACGGACCCGGGCCGGCGACACCCGGTCCCGATGCCTCGGCGACACCGACCGGCGCTGCAGGGTCCAGCGCGGCGAGGCCCGACGCAGCAGGGTCCGACGCAACCGGGTCCGGCGCAGCAGCGTCCGATGCGGCCGGGTCCGGCGCAGCAGCGTCCGATGCGGCCGGGGCCGGCGCGGCAGTGGCCGGCGGGGCCGTGGCCGGCGCGGCAGCACCCGGCGGGGCCGGGGCCGGCGCAGCAGGGCCCCGCGCGGCAGGGTCCGACGCCGCAGGCGCAACCGGGACCGGAGCTCCCGGGACCGCGGCTCCCGCCGCCCCGGCCGCACCCGTACCAGGGCGGCCGCTGACCTGTGGACGGTTCGCTCCCGACGTCTGCGCCGCCTACACCGAGGCGGCCCGCAGCGGCCGGGTCTCCCCCGAGCTGGCCGACCTGCTGCGCCGCTCCTCCCCCGCGACGGTCACCGACCGGATCACCGCGCCGACGCTGCTCGTCCAGGGCGAGCAGGACACCCTGTTCGGGCTCGACCAGGCCGACGCCAACGCCCGCCAGATCGCCGCGGACGGCACCCCCGTCTCGGTGCTGTGGTTCGCCGGCGGGCACGACGGCGGGGCGGCCGGCACCGACGTGCGGGCCCAGATCGGTGACTGGTTCGACCAGCACCTGCGCGGGCTGCCGGCCACCGGCGACGAGGCCGGTCCGGCGGCCGCCACCCCGTTCGCCTACCAGGTGCGCAGCACCGTCCGCACCCGCGGCGACACCCCGACCGGACGCACCGTCCTCGCCGACGGCTATCCCGGGCTCACCGCCCCGCCGGTCGCCCCCACGCCGGTCCCGGTGGCGGGCGGGGAGCAGACGGTCGTGCACCCGGCGGGCGGCAACCCGGCGGCGATCACCTCGCTGCCCGGCCTCGGCTCGGCCCTCGGATCGCTGGGCTCGCTCGGTGCGGTGTCCGGTCTCGCCGCACCCGGGCAGTCCGCGCGGTTCGTGTCCGAGCCGCTGGCCGAGGCGATGCAGCCCTCCGGCGCTCCCCGGGTCACCGCGCGGATCGCCCGGGTCCCGGGCCAGCCCGCTCCCGAGACGGCGGTGCTGTTCGCCTCGGTCACCGCGCTGTCCCCGGACGGGCGCAGCACGCTGCTCGGGAACGCGGTCGCCCCGCTGCGGGTGGCCGTTCCCGCCGACGGGAGCCCGGCCGAGGTGACGGTGACGCTGCCGGGCGTCGTCGCACCAGTCACCGCGGGCAGCCGGCTGCTCGTCCAGCTCGCCACGACCGACCAGGCCTACGACTCCGGCGCCGCGCCTGCCGTGTGGCGGGTCGGTCTCACCGAGCCGACGCTGTCGGTCCCGCAGGTCCCCGGTCGTACGGAGTCGGCCTCCACCGTGCCGCTGTGGCCGGTGGTCGGCATCGCCGGCGTGCTCGCCGCGGCGCTGCTGCTGTGGCTGGTGACCCGGCTCCGGGCCCGGCGCGCCGGCCCGGGAGACACCGGGCCCGGCTCCGACCCCGGGGTGCCGCTGGAGGTCCGTGCGCTCGCCAAGACCTACCGCAACGGGTTCCGCGCCGTCTCCGAGGTCTCGTTCACCGTCCCCCGCGGTGCGGTACTGGGCCTGCTCGGTCCGAACGGTGCCGGGAAGACCACGGTCCTGCGCATGTTGATGGGCCTGATCTCGCCGACGTCCGGCGAGATGCGGGCGTTCGGCAGCCCGATCCGGCCGGGTGCGGCGGTGCTGTCCCGGATCGGCGCGTTCGTGGAGGGCCCCGGGTTCCTGCCGCACCTGTCCGGTGCGGAGAACCTGCGGCTGTACTGGCAGGCCACCGGACGGCCGCCCGGCCAGGCGCGGATGGCCGAGACCCTGGAGATCGCCGGTCTCGGGGACTCGGTGCACCGCAAGGTCGGTACGTACTCCCAGGGCATGCGTCAGCGGCTCGCTATCGCGCAGGCGATGCTGGGGCTGCCCGAGCTGCTGATCCTCGACGAGCCCACCAACGGCCTGGACCCGCCCCAGATCCACGCGATGCGGGAGCTGCTGCGCCGCTACGCCTCCGCCGGGCGGACCGTGCTGGTCTCGAGCCATCTGCTGTCCGAGGTGGAGCAGACCTGCACCGACGTCGTCGTCATGCACCGGGGCACGGTCGTCGCGGACGGGACGGTCGCGGAGCTCACCGCGTCCGGCGGCGGCTCGTCGTTCACCGTCGACGCGATCGACCGGGCCGCCGAGGTGCTGGCCGGGCTGGACGGCGTCACCGACGTGGTGACCGAGCGGAGCGCAGGCGGAGCGAGCATCGACACCGAGCGGAGCGCAGGCGGAGCGAACATCGACACCGAGCGGAGCGCAGGCGGAGCGAACATCAGCACCGAGCGGAGCGCAGGCGGAGCGAGCATCAGCACCGAGCGGAGCGCAGGCGCAGCGAGCGCGGGCCCCGCTGACGGGCCGGGTGTGGTGCACGCCCATCTCGACGGCACCGGCCGGGCCGAGGCCGTCGCCGCCCTGGTCGGCGCGGGTGTCGCGGTCAGCGCCGCGGGCCCGCGCGGCCGTCTCGAGGACGCGTTCCTGGAACTGGTCGGCCCGGAGGGGCGCGACGTGAGTGGGAGTGGATCGTGAGTACCGACGACGACCGCCAGCTGTCCACCCGGCGCGGACACGTCGGTGACCTCGTCACCGGGGAGGCGGCGCCCCCGGCCCGGCCGGAGCGGACGCTGCCGTTACGGACCGAGCTGGTCCGCCAGCTCGAGCGGCGGCGCACGCAGGTGGCGTTCGCGCTCGTCGTGGCGATGCCGATCATCCTGTGGGCGGCGTTCTCCCTTGGCGGCGACGACGACGGCGGCCGCGCGAGCGGGCCCAGCCTCGTCGACCTGGCCTCGGGCAGCGCCACCAACTTCGCGGTGTTCACCCTGTTCGCCTCGGCGAGCTTCCTGCTCGTGGTGCTGGTGGCGCTGTTCTTCGGGGACACGGTGGCGTCCGAGGCGTCCTGGTCGTCGTTGCGCTACCTGCTCGCGATCCCGGTGCCCCGGGCCCGGCTGGTCCGGCAGAAGGCCGTCATCGCCGGGCTGCTGTCGGTCGCGGCGTTGCTGCTGCTCCCGGTCGCCTCGCTGGTGGTCGGGACGATCGCCTACGGCACCGGGGACCTGGTGTCGCCGATCGGTGAGTCGCTGCCGTTCTGGACGGCGGTGGGCCGGGTGATGCTCGGTGCGCTCTACGTGATCGTCCAGCTGAGCTGGGTCGCCGGGCTGGCGCTGCTGCTCTCGGTGAGCACCGACGCCCCGCTGGGGGCGGTCGGCGGGGCGGTGATGGCGTCGATCGTCTCGCAGATCATCGACCAGATCGACGATCTCGGCGTGGTCCGGAACTTCCTGCCCACCCACTACGCCGATGCCTGGTCGGCGCTGCTGGCCCGCGACGTCGACTGGGCGGAGATGACCTACGGGGCGTTCTCGGCGGTCTGCTACGCGACAGCGTTCCTGGCCGCGGCCGCGTGGCGGTTCACCCGCAAGGACATCACCAGCTGACGCCGGCGGCGCCGCCCGGGCCGGACGCGCAGCCGGTCAGCCCCGGCGGACGGCGGCGAGCCCCGGCGCGGTGGACTCGCGGACGATCCGGCTCTCCCGGACCCCGCTCAGGTCCACCTCGACCTCCGGGGCGATCCGGTACGGCCGGGCCAGCAGGATCCCGCCGAGGTGGCGGCGCAGCCGGGACATCTCCGCGCGGACGGTGACCAGGTGCGCCCGGTCGCCGTAGAGCCCGTCGGACAGTGCGGCGGCGTCGAGCCCGGACGCACCTGCCCGGGCCAGCAGCACCAGGATCTCCGCGTGCCGCGTCGACAGCGGGTGCACCCAGCGCGAGGAGCCCTCGACGACGGCGTTCGGCGGTCGCCCGCCCAGATCCAGGTGCAGCCGCATCCGTGGGGAGCCCCCGGCCTGTGCGGGGCGCAGCAACCAGCCACCCGGAACCGGCTCCGGGAGACACGTCCCGAGGCCGTGGACCGCGAGGAGCCGGTCGGCCGCCGGGGCGGCGACCCGCTCGATGCCGGGGAGTCCGGCGGCGGCCGCGACCCAGCCGTGGTCGTCGACGACCAGCCCGGGGCCGGAGGTCCGCGCCAGCATCGGGGACCCGATCGTGCGCAGCATGTCGAGCCGCGCCTCGTGGCGCCGCCACAGGCCGGCCTCGGCGAGCCGGACCGCGGTGCTGACCAGCGCCACCGTCGTCGGGTGGACCGTCTCGGCGGGCCCGGAGAGGTCGACGACGCCGAGCAGCTCACCGCTGCGCGGGTCGTGCACCGGCGCCGCCGAGCACGTCCAGCCGTGGTGGCTGCGGACGAAGTGCTCGGCGGAGAAGATCTGGACCGGGCCGCCCTCGGCGAGCGCGGTGCCGATCGCGTTGGTACCGACCGAGCACTCCGACCAGTCCGCTCCCTCGGTGAACCCGAGGGCGTCGGCGCGCCGCCGGACCGCCGTCGAGCCCTCCCGCCACAGCAGCACGCCGTCGGCATCGGTCACGACCATGACGTGCCGGGCGTCCTCGGCGACCGAGGTCAGCGCCGTGCGCAGCTCGGGCAGGACGCCGACGAGCGGCGAGCCGGCCCGCCGCTGCTCGACGGCACCGGCGTCGAGCGGGCCGGGCGGATCCCCGGCGTCGGGATCGACCCCCTGGGCCCGCACCCGGTCCCAGGACCGCGCCACGAGTCCGCGCGCCCGGTCGGGGGCCGCGTCGCCGGAGAGCACCGCCTCGTGCAGCCGGGAGAGCATGCGGGCGTGCCGACCGAGGTCGGTGCCCGGACGCACCGCGCAGATGCTCGCCCGGTCCCGGGCTTCGCTGTTCCGGACATCGCCGTTCCGGATATCGCCGTCCCGGATATCGCTGCCGCGGACACCGCTGTCGGCCACAGGCACCTCCTGCTCCCGAGGGTAGACGGTACGCAGGTCCGGGCCGGTGGCTCGGCGCTCCGGGGACGGAGCCCGACCGAAGGTCAGGCCGTCAGATCGGGCCGCGCAGCAGCTCCGGCTCGGGCGCACGCGGCCCGCCCGGACGGCCCGGGCCGCGTGTCACGTACCAGCAGCCCAGCCCGAGCGCGATCGTGGCCGGGATGACGTAGCTCGCCCCGAGGACCTGCTCGGCCAGGTTCCACTTCATCTCGACGCCCCACACGTTGGGCATCCACCGGAACGGCGCCAGGTAGAAGATCGTCGCGATCACCGCTCCGATCACCGCCCAGGTGGCCGAGCGGAACCGCAGCGCGTGCGCGCCGATCCCGACCAGGGCCGGCACGACCCAGACCCAGTGGTGCGACCAGGCGGTCGGGGTCGCCATGAGCACGACGGCGGCGGTCGCCGACAGCGCCAGGACCGGCTCGCTGCGCCGGATCACCGGCAGCGCCAGCGCGAGCAGCGCGGCGACGACGAGCAGCCAGAGCACGGTGAACCAGGGCTCCGGGACCTCCTGGCGCGCCAGCACCGCCTGCACGGTCTCGTTGGAGAAGAACGTCGAGCCGCTCACCCCGGCCGCCGGGCCGCTCACGAAGAAGTACCGCAGCGACGAGTCCGCATCGACGAGGAACCCGATCCCGGTGGCGACGATCCCGGTGACCACGGCGACCCCGGCCGCCTTCCAGTCCCGGCGCACCAGGAAGAACAGCACCATGCCGCCCGGGGTCAGCTTGAGCGCGGCGGCCAGCCCGAGCAGCATGCCGCGCGGCCACCAGGTGCGGGGCAGGAGGAAGTCGGCCAGCACCAGCGCCATCAGCAGCAGGTTGATCTGCCCGAAGGCGAAGGTCTGGGCCACCGGCTCGATCAGCAGCGTCGCCGCCAGCGCGGGGACGCCGAGCACGACCGCGGCCCGCCACCCGCCGGCCCGCCAGGCCACCCGGATCGCCAGCACGATGCACAGCGCCAGCGACAGCACCGAGACGACGAACTGCGTGGTGAACGCGACCGCGTAGGGCACGACGGCCAGCGGCACCATCATGATCGCCGCGAACGGCGGGTAGATGAACGGGAGCACCGGACCGTTCATCGGCGGCGGGAGCTCGCCGTACATGTCCCCGCCGGCCATCCACACCTGCACGCCGATCCGGTAGATGTCCAGATCGAGCGCGTAATTACCGAGCCGGATCCAGGACCAGTACAGCGCGACGGCGAGCAACGGCACCGTCAGCCAGAGCGTCGCCCACGCCAGGCTCGCCGACCGCAGCCTGGGGATGACCCCGGCCGCGGGGGTGCCGGGCACGTCCGGGTCGGGCGTGATGTGGGTGACGGTCACGCGGGCTCCTCCGCTGCGCGCCGGGGCCGGGCGGGCTGGGTTCGGGCCGCGCGACCTCTCAACGGGTCGGGACGGCCGGGACGGGTGGGAACGGAGGAACACGGTATCGGGAGGCCCGGGCGGGCCCCCGCGCGGACCCGCCCGGCCCGCTCGACCGGGCCGGACCCGTGTTCCCGCGCCCGGTCGCGGGTCTACTTCACCCCGGCCGCGTCCATCCCCCGCAGCTCCTTCTTCAGGTCGGAGATCTCGTCGCGCAGCCGGGCCGCCAGCTCGAACTGCAGGTCCCGGGCGGCGGTGAGCATCTGGTCGTTCATCTGCTGGATCAGGTCGGCCAGCTCGGCCCGCGGCATCCCGGCCGTGTCCCGCGCCGTCGCGACCCCCGAGCTGCCGGTGGCCGGTGCCCTGCCCGGCTCCCCCGCGGCCCGCTTGCCGCGCGAGGCGTTGCGGCCGGAGCCGCCGACCGGCACGGCCTCGGTGTCCTCGGCCTCCCGGTAGACCTGGTCGAGGATGTCGGCGATCCGCTTGCGCAGCGGCTGCGGGTCGATCCCGTGCTCGGTGTTGTAGGCGATCTGCTTGGCCCGGCGGCGGTCGGTCTCGTCGATCGCGTAGCGCATCGAGTCGGTGATCGTGTCGGCGTACATGTGCACCTGCCCGGACACGTTCCGGGCCGCGCGGCCGATCGTCTGGATCAGCGAGGTCCCCGACCGCAGGAAGCCCTCCTTGTCCGCGTCGAGGATCGCGACCAGCGACACCTCGGGCAGGTCGAGGCCCTCGCGGAGCAGGTTGATGCCGACCAGCACGTCGTACTCGCCCGACCGCAGCTGGCGCAGCAGCTCCACCCGGCGCAGCGTGTCCACCTCGGAGTGCAGGTAGCGGACCTTGATCCCGAGCTCGAGCAGGTAGTCGGTGAGGTCCTCGGCCATCTTCTTGGTCAGGGTGGTCACCAGCACGCGCTCGTCGCGCTCGGTGCGGTCGCGGATCTCGGCGACCAGGTCGTCGATCTGGCCCTTGGTCGGCTTCACGACGACCTCCGGGTCGACCAGCCCGGTCGGGCGGATGACCTGCTCGACGAATTCCCCGCCGGTGCGGTTGAGCTCGTAGGGCCCGGGGGTCGCGGACAGGTACACCGTCTGCCCGATCCGGTCGGCGAACTCCTCCCAGGTCAGCGGCCGGTTGTCGACCGCGGACGGGAGCCGGAAGCCGTACTCGACGAGGTTGCGCTTGCGGGACATGTCGCCCTCGTACATGCCGCCGATCTGCGGCACGGTCACGTGCGACTCGTCGACGACCAGGAGGAAGTCCTCCGGGAAGTAGTCGATCAGGGTGGCCGGGGCGGTGCCGGCGTCGCGGCCGTCGATGTGCCGCGAGTAGTTCTCGATGCCCGAGCAGAACCCGACCTGCCGGATCATCTCGATGTCGTACTGCGTACGCATCCGCAGCCGCTGCGCCTCCAGCAGCTTGCCCTGGTTCTCCAGCTGCTCGAGCCGCTGCTCCAGCTCGGACTCGATGTCGCGCACCGCCCGCTCCATGCGGTCCGGGCCGGCCACGTAGTGGGTGGCCGGGAAGATCCGGATCTCGTCGACCTGCTCGACCGTGTCCCCGGTGAGCGGGTTCAGGTGGTAGAGCGCCTCGATCTCGTCCCCGAAGAACTCGATCCGCAGGGCGAGCTCCTGGTAGGCGGGGATGATCTCCACGGTGTCCCCGCGGACCCGGAACGTGCCGCGGGTGAACGACAGGTCGTTGCGCGTGTACTGGACGTCGACCAGCAGGCGCAGCAGCCGGTCGCGCTCGACCTCGTCCCCGACCTGCAGCGGCACCGACCGGTCGAGGTAGGACTGCGGCGTACCGAGGCCGTAGATGCACGACACCGACGCGACCACCACGACGTCGCGCCGCGAGAGCAGGTTCATCGTCGCCGAGTGGCGCAGCCGCTCGACGTCGTCGTTGATCGAGCTGTCCTTCTCGATGTAGGTGTCGGTCTGCGCGATGTACGCCTCGGGCTGGTAGTAGTCGTAGTACGAGACGAAGTACTCGACGGCGTTGTGCGGCAGCATCTCCCGCAGCTCGTTCGCCAGCTGCGCGGCGAGGGTCTTGTTCGGCGCCATCACCAGCGTCGGCCGCTGCTGCTGCTCGATCAGCCACGCCGTGGTCGCCGACTTACCGGTACCGGTGGCGCCCATCAGCACGATGTCCTGCTCGCCGCCGCGCAGCCTGCTGTCGAGCTCCGCGATCGCGGTCGGCTGGTCACCGGCCGGCTTGTGCTCGCTGACGACCCGGAACCGGCCGTCGCGGCGCTCGATCTCGCCGACCGGGCGGTGCTCGGAGTGCGCGAGCGGGGTGCCGGAGGGGGTGGTCCCGGCGTCCGGGTGCGCCTCGGGCTGGACGCGGATCTCCGCGTTGCCACGCACGTCGGCGGCGCTGCCCGGGACCTCGGTCGCGAATGCCATGACACCAGGGTACGAGCGAGCACCGACACTTTCGCGTCGCACGGCGCCCGGCAGGGCACCATGCACCCGTGCACCCGCCCAAGACGCAGCTCTTCGACCTCGACGACCACGCCCAGTTCGACACCAAGGGCACCCGCCGCGCGATCGAGACGCTCCGCGAGGAGGACTGGGGCTTCTACCTGTCCCGCCCGGTCGTGGCCCGGCCGAACGCCTGGTGGATCGAGTCCTGGGTCCTCCCGGAGCTCGGGATCTGCCTGTCGGACTGGCGGTGGCGCCCGGGCCACGAGCGCGACCAGGACGTCTACATCGACATCGCGTCGTTCACCCGCGACGGGCCCCGGGTCGCGATGACCGACCTGTACCTGGACCTGGTGGTGCGCCGGGGCCGGGAGACCGAGGTCGTCGACCTCGACGAGTACGTCGCGGCCGTCGCCCAGGGCCTGCTCACGCCCGCGGTCGCCGAGTACGCACTCGAACGCTCGCACACCGTGCTGGACGGGCTGGCCCGGCACGGGCACGACCACGACGCCTGGCTGGGGTCGCTCGGCATCGACCTGGGCCCGCGCGCCGACCCCGCGCCGCCGGCCGGGCAGGCCGGCTGACGGTCCGGGTCAGACCACCGGCCGGGCGGCGGGCCCGAGCCCGACCGCGCTGGTCGACGAGCCGCCCGTGGCGGTGCTGCTCCCGCCGCTGCTGCTGGTGGGTCCGGCACCCCCGGACGTCGAGGTCGGCGCGGCCGACGACGTCGTGGTGGGCGCGGAGCTGCTCGTGGGCGGCGGCTCCGGGGAGCCCTCCCCGTTCGACGACGACGGCGGCGAGGTGGTCGTCGGCGGCGTCGTCGGGTCCGGCGTCTCCGATGGAGTCGTCGTCGGATCCGGCGGCGTCGTCGGGTCCGGGGGCGGCGTCGTGGGATCCGGCGACCCCTCGTCATCGCCCGGATCACCATCGCCCGGACCGCCCCCGCCCGGGCCACCGTCGCCGGGACCGTCCTCACCCGGGCCACCGCCACCGGGCGGCGGACCGTCGTCGGACGGCGGTGGCGGGTCCACCGGCGCGGGCGGCGGGGGCACGGGCGCGCCACCACCAGGCGGCGGCGCCGGCAGGACCGGGGCCACGCCGGCCGGCGTGTCCGGGCCCGGGGACGCGGCCCCGCCCGGCGCCCCGGCCTGTCCCGCGGCGGTGCTCGGGTCGAAGGCGGGCGGCAGGTCCCGGCCGGTGGCCGGCGCGCTGCCCGGCTCCCCCGTCGCGATCCGCTCCGGGGTCGGCGCGGTGGTGTCCGGCGAGGCGATCGCGAACGGCGGCCCGACGAACGAGCCCCCGGGCGCGGCCGCGGTCGCCACCGCGGTGATCCCGCCGAGCGAACCCACCGTGAGCACCGCGGCCGCGGCGGCCGACGTGGCGCGCCGGGCACCCGCGGCGCGGGCGATGACCTCGTCGACGGCCGGCAGCGGGACCGCCGCCGCCAGCACGTCGTCCAACCGCTGGAACTCGCGGTCGATGTCGCCGTACCCGTTCATGCCCGTCCCCCCTCGACGGCGCGGGTGAACCCGCCGTCCTGTGGCGCACCGGGCGCCCCGACGATCTCCTCGAGCACCTCGGCCATGCCCTCGGTGACGATCTCGCGCCCCCGCGCGAGCCGCCGCCGGACCTCCTGCTCGGTGACCTCTTCCAGCTCCGCCACCGCAGCCGTCGGCAGGCCCGCCATGTGGTGCAGCACCACCGCACGCCGGTCCGCGGGAGCGAGCCGGCCCAGCGCCTCGAGCAGCGCGCCGGTCCGCGGGTCGGTCTCCTCCGGCGAGGGACGGCGGCGGCGCCCGAACCGCAGGAACCGGCCGCGCATCGAGGTGCGGATGGCGACCCGGCGGACCCACCCCACCGCGGCGTCCTCGTGCCCGGACCGGCCCGGCCCGGCGTCCCCCGGCCCGGAGCCGCGCAGCACACGCCAGCGGCGCCAGGCCCGGGAGTAGGCGTCCTGGACCGCGTCGTGCGCGTCCTGCGGGTGCAGCGTGATGGCGTAGAGCTGGGCGACCAGGCGCGGGTAGTGCGTCTCCAGGTGCGCACCGAAGTCGGCGCGCAGCTCGCCGTGCGGCAGCGTGCGGTGCTGGTGCACGAGCGCGCCACTGATCGGCGGCGGTTCCTCCGCCCAGCCGGTCCACGCGTCGGCACCGCCGGCCGGGACGTCATGCGCGCCCGGGCCGTCACCCGTGTACGAGCCGTACCCGTACTCGTCCGGATGGGGGGTCCCCGGCACGCGATCGGACCCGGCGTAGTCGCCGTCCGCTCCGTATCGCTGCGCCACCGTGCTCAACCCCGTGTCCTCTCGTCGCCGTACCCGGGTCCGGTCTCCGATCGGGCCGGCTGGCGGCGCGATCGGCGGAAACCCGCCCGTACCTCGGCGGAACGGGAGCGCCGGCGCTCTCTCCCCGCCTGATCGACCAACGAGCGAGAACCGTTACAGAAACGGTGGGATCTTCACGCGGGTGCCACGGTCCATGTCACACGGCCGCTCCGGTTCACCCGTTCGGGTCTGCTTGCCATGCGGCCGTGTGCGCAACGTAGCGGCGCGCATCCGGATCTTCGCTGTACAGGGCCGCCGCGGCCCGCTTCCGTTCGGCGTAGCCGTCCCGCGCCCGCTCGTCCGTGCGGAGCCGTTCACGGAGGCCGAGGGCGTGCTCCCAGGCCGGCGAGCCGTGGACCCGGACGACGACGACCGCGGGCCGGCCCGGGTCGGCGGACCGGTGCACCCGCAGGGTGCCGGCCCCGTCCGGCAGCGGGTCCGCGCCCGGCGGGACCGGATCGGCGGGAAAGCCCGCGGCGGCGAGCAGGGCGCCCGTCCGCTCCGCGTCGGCCTGCGACGCCACGCCCAGCTGCAGGTCGAGCACGTCCCGGGCGACGAGCCCGGGCACCGCGGTGGCCCCCACGTGCTCGACGCCGCGGGCCAGCCCGCCGGTCGCGGTCGCGACCCGGTCGGCGAGCCGGCGCGCCTGCGCCACCCAGCCCGGGTCCGGCTCCACCAGGCGGGGCGGGCCGTCCGGTGCGGGCCGGCCGAGGCGCAGGTTCTCCTCGAACGGGACGAGCCGCTCGTCCCACAGGGCGTCGACCCGGCGACGGGTACCGTCCTCGTCGCCGGAGTTGTCCAGCCACACGTCCGCGGCGGCGCGGCGCTGCTCGTCGGTGGCCTGGGCGGCGATCCGGGCCCGCGCGTCCTGCTCGGCCATCCCCCGGGCCGAGACCAGGCGGCGGACCCGTTCCTCGGCGTCCACCCCCACCACGACGACCAGCGGGAACGCGGGCGCCATCCCGCCCTCGACGAGCAGCGGCACGTCCTGCACGACGATGCTGTCCGGGCCGGCGGCGGCGACGAGCTCGTCCGAGCGTGCCCGCACCAGCGGGTGGACGATGCCGTCGAGCGTGCGCCGGGCGTCCGGGTCCCCGAAGACGATCGACGCCAGCCCCGGACGGTCGAGCTCACCGTCCGGGCCCACCACACCGGCACCGAACGCCTCGACGACCGCGGTGAGCCCCTCGCTGCCGGCCGCGACGACCTCGCGGGCGATCCGGTCGGAGTCGACCAGCACCGCCCCCCGCTCGACGAGACGGCGCGCGACGGTGGACTTGCCCGCCCCGATTCCTCCGGTCAACCCTGTCCGCAGCACATGATCACCGTAGCCGCGACCGGCCCGTCCGTGGGCTCCCGGTCGGCGGGCACCCGGTCAGCGGGCACCCGGTCGGCGGGCCGTCGGTCAGGTGGTTCCCGCCGGGGTGCCGGCCGCGCGGCCCGCCTGCGGCGCCGGTGCCCCGGCCTCCGGGGTGCCGGCCGGCGCGGCCGGCGCCGCGGTCGGCCGCGCCGCGGGCGGCTGGGTCGGGGCCAGTGCCGGGAGGATCCGCTGCGCCAGGTCCGGCAGCGTCTCGGCGGCCGGGCGGCTCTGGCCGGGCGCGGCGACCGGCAGGACGAACGTCAGCGTGTCGACGCCGTAGACCATGGCCAGCGTCGTCTCGTCCGGCCGCTCGATCAGCACGCCGGGCACGGTGCCGACGGTGATGTCGCGCGAGCCGATCGCGTTCGACCGTTCGGCGTTGGTGTTGAGCTGCCACTGCCGGTTCGCCGACGCGGTGTCGCCGTAGCGACCGATGTTGAGGTGGTAGAGCTCCGGGCCGCTGTTGCGGGCGCCGGCTCCGAACGCGTTCTGCTGCCCACCGGCGCGGTAAGTGCACGCGGTCCGCTCGGTGCGGTTCACCGACGGCGCCGGCACCCCGCGCACCGTCTGCACCGACACCGACCCGAGTGCCTGCCCGAACAGCGCCCCCGCCTGCTCGGGGTCCATCAGCTGCGCGCAGTCGGTCGGCAGGGCGATCGGGATCGGCTCCGCGCCGCCGCCGTCGTTCCCGGACTCGTCGGCCGCGAAGGTCGGCACGGCGATCCCGGCATCACCGGAGGCGACACCGCATCCGGAGAGGACACCCGCACCGAGTGCGACCCCGGCGAGCAGGGCCACCCGGCGACGGCGCGCACGGGAGGGAGAGGAGGACGTCTGGGGCGGGAACGTGCCGGATCGCGTCCGGCGGACGGAGCGGCCGACCATGTCCACCAATCTAGGCGGAGAGGAAGATCGACTCCTCCGGCGCGTCCGGAGCGTTATGGACCGGTGCCGAAACGTGATCTCGACCCGGCGCGTCCCCACCGACACGCCGTGCAACGGCGAGCGCCGTCCACCGGCCGTTCACCCGGCCGTACCGACCACTCGGCGACGAAATGCGCCGAGCCCCGGCGACCGTGACGGTCACCGGGGCTCGGTGCGACTGCGGCGTCAGGGCGACGCCGGGTCCGGTCCGCGCGGGACCGGGTGGGCTGCTCAGGCCCCGCCGGAGAGCTTCTCGCGCAGGGCGGCGAGCTGCTCGTCGCTGGCCAGCGAGCCACCCGACTCCGACGACGAGGACTGCCCGCCACCGGAGCGCTCCTCACCACCGCCGGAGGAGTAGTTGGCCGGCGCGACGTCGTCGCCACCCTCCGCCTCGGCCTCGGCGGCCTTGCGGAGCTGCGCCATGTGCTGCTCGTAGCGGGCGTGCGCCTCGGCGTACTGCTTCTCCCAGGCCGCGCGGGCCTCGTCGTAGCCTTCCTTCCAGTCGCCGGTGTCGACGTCGAAGCCCTCGGGGTAGATGTAGTTCCCCTGGTCGTCGTACTCGGCGGCCATGCCGTACCGGGTCGGGTCGAACTCGGTCTCGGGCGTCATGCCCTCGTTCGCCTGCTTCAGCGAGAGGGAGATGCGGCGCCGGTCGAGGTCGATGTCGATGACCTTGACCATGGCGTCGTCGCCGACCTGCACGACCTGCTCCGGCACCTCGACGTGGCGCTCGGCCAGCTCGGAGATGTGCACCAGGCCCTCGATGCCCTCCTCGACGCGGACGAACGCGCCGAACGGCACCAGCTTGGTGACCTTGCCCGGCACGATCTGGCCGATCGCGTGGGTCCGGGCGTAGAGCCGCCACGGGTCCTCCTGGGTCGCCTTCAGCGACAGGGAGACACGCTCGCGGTCGAGGTCCACGTCGAGCACCTCGACGGTGACCTCCTGGCCGACCTCGACGACCTCGCTCGGGTGGTCGATGTGCTTCCACGAGAGCTCGGAGACGTGCACCAGGCCGTCGACCCCGCCCAGGTCGACGAACGCACCGAAGTTGACCACCGACGAGACGACGCCCTTGCGGACCTGCCCGCGCTGCAGCTGGTTGAGGAACTCGCTGCGGACCTCGGACTGGGTCTGCTCCAGCCAGGCGCGGCGGGACAGGACCACGTTGTTGCGGTTCTTGTCCAGCTCGATGATCTTGGCCTCGATCTTGCGACCGACGTAGGGCTGCAGGTCGCGCACGCGGCGCATCTCGACCAGCGACGCCGGCAGGAAGCCCCGGAGCCCGATGTCCAGGATGAGGCCGCCCTTGACGACCTCGATGACGGTGCCCTCGACCGGCTCGTCGGCCTCCTTGAGGGCCTCGATCGTGCCCCAGGCGCGCTCGTACTGGGCGCGCTTCTTGGACAGGATCAGACGGCCTTCCTTGTCCTCCTTCTGGAGGACGAGGGCCTCGACGAACTCGCCGACCTCGACGACCTCTGCGGGGTCGACGTCGTGCTTGATCGACAGCTCCCGCGAGGGGATGACGCCCTCGGTCTTGTAGCCGATGTCGAGCAGGACCTCGTCACGGTCGACCTTGACGATGGTGCCCTCGACGATGTCGCCATCGTTGAAGTACTTGATCGTCAGGTCGATGGCGGCGAGGAATTCCTCCTCCGACCCGATGTCGTTGATAGCGACCTGCGGCGTGGTCGGGGCGGCGGTGGTGTCGGTGGACATGTAGTGGGGTGCTCCGATGGATTTTCTGGCGTGGTCGGCTCGGTGCCGCGCTGCTGCAGCAACGCTCACCGGTTCTGGTGCGTGTAGCTGTGACGTTGTAGCAGTCACCCTCAAGCGTCGATCGCGTGGTCCCTGCTCCGGTGCGGCGGCGGGGCCGCGAACCGGCGCAGGAGTGGCGCCGGGCAGTCGCCGACACGTTGACCACGATGCGCGAATCATGCTACGCGGCCACGAATCACCGGGGCAATGCGGGTCCGGTAATCGTCGTGGTCGCCCGCACTGGGACGATCGGGACGACATGACGATCGGGACGACATGAGCAGCCGCGACGAGTACTTCTCCGCCGAGGCCGCCGTCGGCACCGCCGGGGTGGCCCGGCGCCGCGTCGGCAGTGCCGAGTCCGAAGCCGCGGGTCGCCGCTGGTGGGACGCCGACGCCGACGACTACCTCGCCGAGCACGGCTCCGACATCGGTGACGCCGACTTCGTGTGGTGCCCGGAGAATCTGCACGAGGACGAGGCGGAGCTGCTGGGGCCGGCCGCGTCCCTGCCCGGCAGGCGGATCCTCGAGATCGGCGCCGGCTCGGCACCATGCAGCCGCTGGCTGGCCCGGCGGGGAGCGCACCCGGTGGCCCTCGACGTCTCCGGCGGGATGCTCCGGCACGCCGCCGCGCTGAACGAGCGGGTCGGGACGGCCGTGCCGCTGGTGCAGGCCGGCGCCGAGCACCTGCCGTTCGCCGACGGCGTGTTCGACCTCGCCTGCTCGGCGTTCGGGGCGATCCCGTTCGTGGCCGATCCCGGGCGCGTGATGCGCGAGGTGCACCGGGTGCTGCGCCCCGGCGGCCGCTGGGTGTTCGCGGTGAACCACCCGATGCGCTGGATCTTCCCGGACGACCCCGGCCCCGCGGGACTGACCGTCACCCAGTCCTACTTCGACCGCACGCCCTACCTGGAGGTCGACGGCGACGGCCGGGCCACCTACGTCGAGCACCACCGCACTCTCGGCGACCGGGTCCGCGACGTCGTCGCCGCCGGGCTGGTGCTGGAGGACCTCGTCGAGCCGGAGTGGCCGGAGGGGCACGACCGGGTCTGGGGGCAGTGGTCCCCGCTGCGCGGCGAGCTGTTCCCCGGCACGGCGATCTTCGTGACCCGCCGGCCGGGGTGAGCCGCCGGGCCGGGTCACACCTCGACGACGGCCCCGGTCTCCAGCTCGTAGCGCGCGCCGATGATCGTCAGACGGTTGTTGCACACCGCGCCGGACAGGGACGGGTCGGCCGTCAGCTGGGCCACCACCCGCCGGACGTTGGCGTCCACGGCGGCGGCCACCGCGGCGGTGTCGTCCGCGACCCCGCCGGCTCCACCGTCGTCGGCGCCCAGGCACACCGGGACGATGTCGTCGACCAGCTCCCCCAGGGTCCGCGGCTGCGGCGCGGGCGCTCCCCCGGCCACCGACACCGCGGCCTTCACCGCGCCGCACTGCGAGTGGCCGAGCACGACCAGCAGCGGGATGCCGAGCGCCCCGGCGCCGAACGCGAGGGTGCCGCGCACGGCGTCGTCCACGACCTGCCCGGCCGTCCGGACGACGAACAGGTCCCCCAGCCCGAGGTCGAACACCAGCTCCGAGGGCACCCGGGAGTCCGAGCACGAGAGGATCATGGCGTCGGGGGTCTGCCCGGCGACCGCGGCCGCCCGTTCCTCCGCGGAACGCCGGGGGTCACGGCGCTCGTCCCGTCGCCAACGCCCGTTGCCCTCGAGCATCGCCGACCACGCCTGGGCTGCGGTGGGCCTGTCGTCGTTCGCCATCGACCTCTCATTCCGTTCGGGAACCGTTCGGGAAGCGGCACCGTCGGTCCGGGGACCGTGCTGCCGGAGAATGTGCAGTCGCAACATCGTCCTCCGGCCGGGGTCCGGCAACTCGTGGGGCCCCGAATGTGTCCGGCGCCGCTCCCGGGGCCGTCCGGGGTCCCCGTGCGCAGGGCCTAGGATCGACCCGTGCCGATCGATCCCGCCTCGCTCCCCGAGATGCAGCCCGAGCACGCCGCGGAACAACTCGCGACCCGGATGGGCATCGAGATCCTCAAGGCGGACCTCGACGAGGTCGTCGCGCGGATGCCGGTCGAGGGCAACCGCCAGCCGTACGGGCTGCTGCACGGCGGCGCCAACGCGGTCCTCGCCGAGACCGTGGGGTCGACCCTCTCGGCACTGCACTCGATGCCCGAGCGGTTCCCGGTCGGGCTGGAGCTGGCCTGCACCCACCACCGGTCGGCCACATCCGGGTTCGTCACCGGGACCGCGCGCCCGCTCCACGTCGGACGGTCCACCTCGACCTCGGAGATCGTCCTCGTCGACGACGACGGCCGCCGCGTCTGCACCGCGAAGCTGACCTGCCTGCACCGCGACACACGACCGCACGTGTCCTGATCGTCGCCCCGGGACACCACCGGGTTACGTCTCGGCCACGGCCGCGTCCGAGACGTTCGTACCAGTCCGCTCCTCGGTTACGTTCGCCACGATCACCCACCCGGGTGGTCGCCGGACGGCCCCACGAGGACGGACAACGTTGTCTCCACCCCGCATCCCGCCCCACGGGAGAGCCCAACGCGCGGGGGGCCGCGCGGGCGTCCCGCGACGGTCCCCGATCCCGGCCGCGGTCCGCTGGCTGATCGGACTGATGATCGCGCTGCTCGGCACGGTCATGCTGTCCGGCACCGCGCTCGCCGCCGCACCCGCACCCACCGCGCCGGCCCCGGCCACCGCGTCGGCCGCCCCGGCGCAGGAACAGGACGGCATCGACGTCAGCGGGACCCTCCGCAACCAGGCGGGTGACCCGCTGCCCGCCGTCACGATCGTCGCGGAGCGCGACGGCACCCCGGTCGCCGAGGCCACCTCACAGGCCGACGGCCGCTGGCAGCTCAGCGTCCCGGCGGCCGGCAGCTACACGTTCCGGCTCGACGAGAGCACGCTCCCGCCCGGCACCGAGGTGCTGCAGGGCGAGACCACCCGCGAGGTCAGCGACGGGTCGCTGAACACTGTGGTCTTCCGGTTCGGCGAGGAGGTCGAGGGCAGCGGCGGCGCCGGGTTCGTGACCGTCCTGCGGCTGCTGGTCGACGGCATCCGGTTCGGCCTGGTCATCGGCATCTCGGCGATCGGCCTGTCACTGATCTTCGGGACGACCGGGCTCACCAACTTCGCGCACGGCGAGATGGTCACCATCGGCGCCGTCGTCGCCTGGTACATCAACGTCGCCGGGGGCGTCCAGCTGATCCCCGCGACGATCATGGCGATGGTCGTCGGGGCCCTGCTCGGCGCCGCCAACGAGCTCGGCATCTGGCGCCGGCTACGCCGGCGCGGGGCCGGGCTCATCGCCCAGCTCGTCGTCTCGATCGGCCTCTCGATCGCGCTCCGCTACCTCGTGCTGATCTTCTTCGGCGGACGCTCCGAGTCGTTCACCGACTACACCGCCCAGACCGTGCGCGACTACGGCCCGATCGCGCTCACCGACAAGGACCTCTCCGCGATCGTCATCGCGATCGTGGTGCTGGTCGCCGTCGCGCTGCTGCTGCAGAAGACCCGGATCGGCAAGGCCATGCGCGCCGTCGCCGACAACCGGGACCTGGCCGCATCCTCGGGCATCAACGTCGACCGGGTGATCCTGTTCGTCTGGATGCTCGGCGGCGCGCTCGCCACCCTCGGCGGCGTGCTGTTCGCGCTCTCCGAGCTCTCCAGCACCGTGCAGTACGAGATGGGCTTCCGGCTGCTGCTGCTGATGTTCGCCGGCGTCATCCTCGGCGGGCTCGGCACCGCGTACGGCGCGTTGCTGGGCTGCCTGATCGTCGGCATCCTCGTCCAGCTCTCGACGCTCGTGCTGCCCCTGGACCTCAAGTACCTGGGCGGCCTGGCGGTGCTGATCGTGATCCTGGTGTTCCGTCCGCAGGGCCTGCTCGGGTCCAGGGCCCGGATCGGCTGAGGGGAACCCCATGATCGACTTCGGACAGCTCCTGACGGTCGGGATCTCCCAGCTGATCGGCCCGTCGGCCATCTTCTTCGCGCTGCTGGCGCTCGGCCTGAACATCCACTTCGGCTACACCGGACTGCTCAACTTCGGACAGATCGGGTTCGCCCTGGTCGGGGCGTACGGCATGGGCATCTCGGTGGCCAACTACGGCGCCCCGCTCTGGCTCGGCGTCCTGATCGGCATGGCCTGCGGGGTGGTCATGGCGCTGGTGCTGGGCATCCCGACCCTGCGGCTGCGCGCCGACTACCTGGCGATCGTCACCATCGCGGCGTCGGAGATCCTGCGCCTGGTCACCCGGTCGACCTCGCAGACCGAGTTCACCGGCGGCACCCAGGGCCTCACCGGCTTCGGCGACTCGTTCGCCGCGCTGAACCCGTTCACCCAGCCGTCCTACACGATCCTCGGACTCGAGATCCGCGGGCCGGACCTGTGGGCGATTCTCATGGGCTGGACCGTCGTCGCGCTGTGCGTGCTGCTCACCTGGCTGCTCGTGCGCAGCCCGTGGGGCCGGGTCATCAAGGCGATCCGCGAGGACGAGGACGCGGCCCGCGCGCTGGGCAAGAACGTGTTCGCCTACAAGATGCAGGCGCTCGCGCTCGGCGGCGTGTTCGGCGCCCTCGGCGGGATCGTGCTCGCGCTGGCGACCCAGTCGCTGACGCCGGACTTCTACTCGCCGCCGCAGACGTTCTTCGCCTACGCCGCGCTCATCCTCGGCGGTGCGGGCCGGGTGCTCGGGCCGGTGATCGGTGCGATGCTGTTCTGGTTCCTGCTCTCGGTCGCCGACGCGTTCCTGCGTCAGGCCACCGCGGGTGAGAACCCGCTGCTGCCCTTCATCTCGTCCCAGGACGTCGGCGCGATCCGGTTCGTGCTCGTCGGACTGTTCCTGGGCCTCATGATGGTGTTCCGACCACAGGGCATCTTCGGACGCCGGAGGGAGGTGCTCGGCGATGGCCGCTGACCAGAGCAACGACGCCGGACGTGCCGATGACACCGACACCGAGAACACCGACACCGCGGTCACCCGCGACGTCGCCGGCGGCGAGGACGCACCGGCCCCGGCCGGCCGGACGGACCTCCGCCGCGCGCTGGCCGGCGTCCCCCCGGAACCGGGCGCGGCCAAGCCGGACCCGGTGCTCACCGTCGACGGCGTCACCCGCACCTTCGGCGGCCTCCGCGCCGTCGACGTGGCGCACGTGGAGTTCCAGCGCGGCGCCATCACCGGCCTGATCGGGCCCAACGGGGCCGGCAAGACCACCCTGTTCAACCTGCTCACCGGCTTCGACAAGGCCGACAGCGGCTCGTGGGTCCACGAGGGTGAACCGTTGCAGTCGCTGCCGCCGCACCGGGTGGCCCGCCGCGGCGTCGTCCGCACCTTCCAGCTCACCAAGGCCCTGGCCGGCATGACGGTCATGGAGAACATGAAGCTGGGGGCCACCGGGCAGCGCGGCGAGAGCTTCTTCGGGGCGCTGTTCACCGGGTGGGGCGCGCAGGAACGCGAGATCACCGAGCGGGCGCGGACCCTGCTGTCCCGGTTCAACCTGGACGCCAAGGCCGGCGACCTCGCGGGGTCGCTGTCCGGCGGGCAGCGGAAGCTGCTGGAGATGGCCCGGGCACTGATGATGAACCCGAAGGTCGTCATGCTCGACGAGCCGATGGCCGGGGTGAACCCGGCGCTCACGCAGAGCCTGCTGGGCCACGTGAAGTCGTTGCGCGACGAGGGCATGACGGTGGTGTTCGTCGAGCACGACATGGACGTCATCCGCGACATCAGCGACTGGGTGGTCGTGATGGCGCAGGGGCAGGTGATCGCCGAGGGGCCGCCGGAGGAGCTGTCGTCCAACCAGGCCGTCGTCGACGCCTACCTGGGTGCGCACCACGACCAGGTGCTCGAGTTCGACGACGAGGGCAACCCGGTCGGCGAGACCGCCGAGCTGGTCGCCGAGATGGAGGCCGAGGAGATCGGGGCGGATGCCCCGGCTCCCGAGACCCCGGCCTCCGATGCCTCGACGCCCGATGCCCCGACCTCCGATGAGGAGAAGCGCGCATGAGCGAGACCGCGGGACCGGGCCCCCACACTCCGGACCACACCGCTCCGGATCACACCGCTCCGGAGAACGACGCCGAGCAGGCGGCCACCCCGGAGGTGCACCGCGAGCTCGCCGAGGGCGCACTGCTGCGCGTCGACTCGCTCGTCGCGGGCTACGTGCCGGGCGTCGACATCCTCAACGGCAGCGACTTCTTCCTGCGCGACGGGGAGATCGTCGGCATCATCGGCCCGAACGGGGCCGGCAAGTCGACGCTGCTCAAGGCCATGTTCGGGCTGATCCCGGTACGCAGCGGGACCGTCCGGCTGCGCGACTCCGACATCACCGGCGCCAAGGCGCACGCGCTGGTCACCAAGGGGCTCGGCTACGTGCCCCAGCGGGACAACGTGTTCCCCTCCCTCTCGATCGAGGAGAACATGGAGATGGGGGTGTTCCTGCGGCCGCGGTCGTTCGCGGCGCGGTTCGCCGAGGTCGCGGACCTGTTCCCGATGCTGGGGCAGCGCCGCAGGACCAAGGCCGGATCGCTGTCCGGCGGCGAGCGGCAGATGGTCGCGATGGGACGGGCGCTGATGATGCAGCCCTCGGTGCTGCTGCTCGACGAGCCGTCGGCCGGCCTGTCACCGATGCTGCAGGACGAGGTGTTCGTGCGCTGCAAGCGGATCAACGCCGCCGGGGTCTCGGTCATCATGGTCGAGCAGAACGCCCGCCGGTGCCTGCAGATCTGCGACCGCGGGTACGTCCTCGACCAGGGCCGGTCCGCCTACACCGCCGGCGGGCGGGAGCTCCTGAACGACCCCAAGGTCATCGAGCTCTACCTCGGCACGCTGGCCGGGAGCAGCGAGAAGAAGTAGCACGCCGGCACGACGACGGGGACACGACGACGGGGGCGGGCCGAGATGGCCCGCCCCCGTCGTGTCGGAGCGCCGGTCAGCCCTGGGCACCCACGCGGATGTAGGTGACGTCGTCGCTGATGGTGTTCTCCGGGGTGAAGGTCTGCACCCCGTAGGAACCGGAGCCCGGCTCACCGGCGTCGGTGAAGTCGAGCGTGCCGGTGGCGCCGTCGTAGTCGACGTCACCGCCGCGGTCCAGGATCGCCTTGCAGCCGGCGTAGTCGGTGCACTTCTCGCCGTCCTTGGTGATCGCGTTGATCCCGGTGGCGATGTCCGCACCGTTGGTCGACTTCACCGACTCGGCCGCCAGCGCCGAGATGATCACCGCGTCGTAGGACTCGGCGGCGTAGTTGAAGTCGGTCAGCGCCGGATCCTGCTGCATCAGCCGGTCCCGGAACGCGCCCGAGAGCTCGGTCAGCGGCAGGGTGCCCTTCATGCCGCCCAGCAGCCCCGGCGGCAGGCCCTCGCCGAGGGCGTTGCCCATGTTGCCGTCGGTGCCGTAGATCGCCTTCTGCGACGGGCCGATCTGCACCTCGTTCATCCGGGTCAGGATCCGCTTCGACTCGTCGAATCCGATGACCGCGATCGCGTCCGGATTGAACTGCGCGACCTGGTCGATCTCCGGGTTGAACGACGCCGCGTTCGGGTCGTAGATGATCTTGGTGATCTGGTCCTGCGGAATGCCCGCGTTCACCAGGTTCGTCTCGGCACTGTCGGCCAGACCGGCGCCGTACGGGTCGTTGCGGGCCATGATCGCCACTCGCTGACCGCCGTCCGAGGTGATCAGCTGGGCCAGCGCCTGACCCTGCAGGACGTCCGGCGGGGCCGTGCGGAAGTACATGCCGGCGTCCTGCCAGCACGTGAACTCGTCGGAGGTGTTCGCCGGCGAGAACTGGACCACCCCGGCACCGGTGATCTTGTCGATGACCAGCTTGGACACACCGGACGCCGCCGCACCCACGATGACCTGGGTGCCGGCCGCGAGCTGGCGGTCGACCGTCTGGTTGGCGACGTCGGTGGTGTCGTCACCGGAATCGCCGCGCAGGTGCTCGATCGGGTTGCCCAGGACGCCGCCCGCGCCGTTGATCTCCTCCACCGCCACGTCCACACCGGCGAACTCCGGCGGCCCGAGGAAGGCCAGGCTGCCGGTCTCGGGAAGCAGGGAGCCGATCTTCAGCGGCGCGGTGCTGGGACTGCCGGTCGCCTGTGCCTGCGGCGGCGTGCACTCCGAGCCGGCTGCGGACGGCGCTTCGTTCCCTCCACCGGCTTCCGCACCGGACCCGGCGTCCCCGCCGCCACCGCATCCGGCCAGAACCAACGACGCCACCCCGGCGAGGGCGGCGATTCGCCACGTTGATCGCGTCATACAAGATCCCCTTCGACCGCCCCCCGCCGTCGAAGTGGCGCGGGAGGATGGCGGAAAACTAGTACGCACGCACCAGGAAATGGGAGCCGATCACCGCTCGTGACACGAATGTGATGATTCGCCGTGGACGGGTCACGTTCCGGCCTTTTCGGGTGTCGCCGGTGTGACCCGCCGTGACGGTCCCGTTTCTCGGTGAATCGTCGGAGCCGACAATCGGAATCGTTCCGAAACCGTTGGGGTGTAACGCGGAACGGTCCGCCCACGAGACGGCCGGACGATGTGCCGACCGGCGCGCTCCCGCTCTCTCCGGGGCGGCGCCGGGCCGATCACCGCCGCCGGGGCGTCGATCAGCACGCTCACACGCGGCTCCGGACTCACACGGCTCACCGCCGGCGGGCGGGTCGACCAGCACGCACATTCCCGGCTCCGGGCTCACGCGGCTCACCGCCGGCCGCCGAGTCGATCAGCGCGCTCATGCCCGGCTCCGGGCAGAAGCGCGCGACCCACGCCCGACAGACGAGTCGATCAGCACGATCGCGCCCGGCTCCGGGCGGAAGCGTGCGCCTCACCGCCGACACACGAGTCGATCAACGCGGTCCCGCCCGAGAGCGGGCGGAAGCGTGCGCCTCGCGACCGGCACACGAGTCGATCAGCACGACGATGCCCGCGCGAGGGCGGAAGCGCGCCACTCACCCCCGACAGGCCGGTCGATCAGCACGGCCCTGCCCGGAGCACGCGGCGGAAGCGTGCCCCCACCCCGACGGGCCAGTCGATCAGCACGGTTCCGCCTGGAGCACGGCGGAAGCGTGCCATTCACCCTCGACGGACTGAGTTGATCAGCACGGTCCCGCCCGAGGCGCGGCGGAAGCGTGCCGCTCACATCGCCGCGCGAGTCGATCACCACGGCGACGCCCCCGACAGGGCAGAACCGCGCCGCTCACCGCCGACGGGCCAGTCGATCAGCACCGTCCCGCCGCGTCGAGGGCGACGAGGTGCTGGTCGGCGCGCGCCGCGGCGTCGATCAGCACGATCGCGCCCGGCCTCGCGCCCGGCCCGGCGCACGGGGGCACGCCGTACCCGCCTGCGGGTGGTCGGGGCCCGGGCGGCTCATCTGCTCGTCGCCGCGGGCGGACGACCCCGGACACAGCGACGGCCCCGCCCGGGGGCGGGGCCGTGCGCGCTGCACCGGGGCCCGGGTACCCGGGCCGGCGGATCAGGAGGACTTACCGGCGGGCAGTCCCTCGACGACGGCCTCGGCGACCGCCTTCATCGTGGTCCGGCGGTCCATCGCGGTGCGCTGGATCCAGCGGAACGCCTCGGGCTCGGACATCTTCTGGTGGGTCATCAGCAGGCCCTTGGCCCGGTCGACCACCTTGCGGGTCTCGAACCGCTCGTTGAGCGTGGCGACCTCGTCCTCGAGAGCCTTCTTCTCCGAGAACCGGGACACCGCGAGCTCGATGGCCGGGACCAGCTCGTGCCGGGCGAACGGCTTGACCAGGTAGGCCATGGCGCCGGCGTCACGGGCGCGCTCGATGAGGTCGCGCTGGCTGAACGCGGTCAGCATGACGACCGGGGCGATCTTCTCCTCGACGATCGTGGCCGCCGCCTCGATGCCGTCCTTCTTCGGCATCTTGACGTCCATGATCACCAGGTCCGGGGTCAGCTCGCGGGCCTGGGTGATGGCGGCCTCGCCGTCGCCGGCCTCGCCGGCGATCTCGTAGCCCTCGTCCGAGAGCATCTCGGCGAGGTCCATCCGGATCAGCGCCTCATCCTCGACGACCAGCACCCGCCAGCCGGGCTGCGGGCCGTCCTCGGCCGGCGTGTCTGCGGGAACGGTGTCGGTCACCGGGGATCTCCTTAGCGACGAAGCGGTAGTGCGACCGGAACCCGAGGCTACCGCCGATGGGGCCGCACGACCGAGCGACTTCGGCCCTTCGTGTGCGGAAACACGGTCGACGGGACACGCAACCCCTCCGGACGGACGGGTTGCCCCGGACGGCGATGTCGTCGGTCACGGCACGACCGGCGCACCCCCTCCACCACGACGCAGTGTCGTCACGACCCGCGGCCCCGATGCGCCGTTCGAGTGGACCGCCGAGGCGGCGGCGCGCGAGCAGCCGACAGTGTCAGGGGTCGCACGTACGTTCGACGCATGACCACGAGCGCAGACCGGGCCACCCACACGGCGGTCGCGACGCCCGGCCCGCACGCCGGGTCCCGCCCGCGTCCGGATACAGGGAGACCACCGCCGGACCGGGCATGCCGGGCCGGAGTCCCGTCATGACGGCGCGGTCGACGTGCCCGGAAACGGCCACACCGGACTGCGGCGGAATCTGCGGAAATGGTGCCCCTGGTGGGACTCGAACCCACACTGTATGCATTTTGAGTGCACTGGCTCTGCCGATTGGCCTACAGGGGCTTACACCACTCAGCGTACTGAGGACCTGTACCCACCTTAGCCGGATCGGTGTCCCGCCCGGTACCCGGCCTCGATCATCCCGGCCAGGTCACGAACCGGCTGCGCGGCGCCCCGTCGCCGAGCACGTGCACCACGCCACCCGGTACCGAGTCCGCGAGCACGAACTCCTCCCCCGGCTCCTCCGGGAACCGGATCCCCGGCGCCACCGAGGGTGCGACGACCAGCGGGTGCCCGCCGACGGTCGTCGTGATCGGACGGTGCACGTGCCCGCACACGACCAGCGTCGGGTCCGCACGAGCCGCCAGCAGCGCCTCGAAGGGTGCGGGGTCCGCGAGCCGGATGCCGTCCATGAACGGGTGCCCGACCGGCACCGGCGGATGGTGCAGTGCCACCAGCAGCGGCGCCGGGTCCCGTGCCGCGTCGGCGAGCAGGTCCAGCCCGGCCGCCGACAGCGCCCCGTGCGGGGCACCGGCGACCAGCGAGTCGAGCAGCACGACGGTCGCTCCGCCCACCCGGTGCACCCGGTCGGAGACCGGCCCGAACGCGGCGCCCATGGCCGCACGGTCGTCGTGGTTGCCCGGGACCGGCCACACGTCCAGCCCCGCGAGCAGGTCGGCGGCGTCGGCGTACTCCTGCGGGGTGCCGTGCTCGGTGAGGTCCCCGGTGACCAGCACCAGGTCCGCGCCCAGCGCCCGCGCCCCGGCGACGGCCCGTTCGGCCCGTCCGGCGTTGCCGGGCACACCGAGGTGCAGGTCGGAGAGCTGCACGACGGTGAGCATCAGTCGGCCCGCTCCAGCAACGCCACGGCCTCCATGTGGTGGGTCATCGGGAACGCGTCGAACGCCCGCAGTCCCGCGACCCGGTACCCGGCCCCGGCGAACAGCGCGAGGTCCCGGCCGAGCGCGGCGGGGTCGCAGGCGACGTGCACGATCCGCTGCGGACGCCGGGCCGCGAGCGCCTGCACGGCCGCCCGGCCGAGCCCGGTCCGCGGCGGGTCGGTGACGACGACGTCCGGGTCCGGCCGGAGCCGGGAGATCTCCCGCTCCGCACGCCCCCGGACGAACGAGACCTGCGGCAGGTCGGCGAGCGCGGCGGCACCGTCGGCGACCGCGGACGGCGCCGACTCCACGACGAGCACCGTCCCGTCCGGCCCGACCTGGTCGGCCAGCACCGACCCGAGCAGGCCGACACCGCCGTACAGGTCCCAGGCCACCCCGCCGGTCCGGGCGCCGGACCAGTCCCGGACCACCCCGGCGAGGGTGTCGGCGAGTGCCGGGTGCACCTGCCAGAACGTGCCCGCCGACAGCTCCCAGGTCCGTCCCGCGGCATGGGCGGTCGCACCGGCGTCGATCCGGGCGGCCCCGTCCCCGTCCACGGTCACGTCCACCTCGGACTCCGGCCGGAACCGCCGCTCCAGCACCGGCTCGAGCGCGCCGCCCGGCACCAGCGGGCAGTCACCGATCTCGCACACGTCGTGGCTGCGGTGGGCACGCAGGCCGGGCACCCCGGCGTCGTCGACGGCCAGCCGCACCCGGGTCCGCCAGCCGAGCGGGCCGCCGGGCAGCTCCTCGACCACGACCTCGTCGAAGGACACCGTGGCCGACTCCGCGGCCGCCGCCGCCAGCCGGGCGAGCTGTTCGCGCAGCACCGCCGTCTTCAGCTCCCGCTGCGCCGCCGGCGTCGCGTGCTGGAAGTCGCAGCCGCCGCACCCGCCGGGGCCCGCCCACGAGCAGGGCGGCTCCACCCGGTCCGGCGAGGGCTCCAGCACGGCCACGGCGTCGGCCCGGCAGAACGACCCGCCCGGGTCGTCGGTGACGACCGCCCGGACCCGCTCGCCGGGCAGCGCGTGCCGGACGAACACCACCCGTCCCCGGTCGTCCGGCGTCGGCTCACCCGAGCCGGGGGCGTCGTCGACCACCCGGGCCACGCAGTGCCCGCCGTGCGCCACCGGCCCGACGGTGAACTCGAGCATCCGGTCGGTCCAGTCGATCGTCTGCGCCGGACTCATCTCTCCCCCTTCGTGCCCCGGGCCGCGCCCGTGGCCGTCTTCCCGGCGCCGCCGGTCCGCTCCCCGGACGGCCGCTCCTGGTGCGGGTAGCCGCGCCGGGTGGCGCCGGGGGCGTCCAGCGGCGAGAGCGCCCGCATCCGCGACGACGACGGCAGCTGCCACGGCACGCTCGTCACCATCACCCCCGGCTGGAACAGCAGCCGTGTCTTGAGCCGCAACGCGCTCTGGTTGTGCAGCACCTGCTCCCACCAGTGTCCGACGACGTACTCGGGGATGTAGACGGTCACGACGTTGCGCGGCGAGTCCGAGCGGATCCGCTTCACATAGTCCAGCACGGGCCGGGTGATCTCCCGGTACGGGGACTCCACGACCTTGAGCGGGACCGGGAGCCGGCGCCGGTGCCACTGGTCGACGAGCTTCTTGGTGTCGGAGTCGTCGACGTTGACCGTGACGGCCTCCAGGATGTCCGGGCGGGTGGCCCGGGCGTAGGCCAGCGCGCGCAGCGTCGGCTTGTGCAGGGTCGAGACGAGCACGACGGCGTGGTTGCGCGAGGGCAGCACGTCGTCGGTCTCGTCCGCGACCAGCGCCGCGGCGACCCGCTCGTAGTGCAGGTGGATCCCGCGCATGAGCACGAAGAACCCGCCCATCGCCACGATCGCGATCCACGCGCCCAGGGTGAACTTCGTGATCAGCACGGTGACCAGCACGAGGCCGGTCATGCAGGCACCGAACGCGTTGATCGCCTGCGAGCGGCGGATCCGCAGACGTTGCCGGGCCTCGGGACCGAGCTCCAGTTCCCGGTTCCAGTGCCGCACCATGCCGATCTGGGACAGCGTGAACGACACGAACACGCCCACCGTGTAGAGCGGGATCAGCCGCGTGACCTCGGCGCGGAACCCGACGACCAGCGCGATCGCGAACAGCGCCAGCAGCACGATGCCGTTGGAGAACGCCAGCCGGTCGCCGCGGGTGTGCAGCTGGCGGGGCAGGAACCGGTCCTGGGACAGGATCGAGCCGAGCACCGGGAACCCGTTGAACGCGGTGTTCGCGGCCAGGACCAGGATCAGCGCCGTCATGACGACGACGAAGAAGTAGCCCGGCCGGAAGTCGGCGAAGACGGCATCGGCCAGCTGCGCGATCAGTGTCTGCTGGCGGTAGCCGGCCGGGGCGTCGGGGAACTGCCGGGCCGGGTGCTCGGCGATCTGGACGTGGGTCAGCTGGGCCAGCGCGATCAGGCCCATGAACAGCGTCACCGACATCACGCCGAGCAGCAGCAGCGTCGTCGCCGCGTTGCGCGACTTGGGCTTGCGGAACGCCGGCACGCCGTTGGAGATCGACTCGACCCCGGTGAGCGCGGCCGCGCCCTGGGTGAACGACCGCAGCACCAGCAGCACCAGGGCGAGCCCGGTGAACGCGTCGCCCTCGGCGACGAGGTGCAGGTCGGCGCTGGCTGCCCGGATGTCGTCGCCCAGGATCAGGATCCGGGTCAGCCCCCAGATGATCATCGTGGCGACGCCGAGGACGAACGCGTAGACCGGGATCGCGAACGCCGTACCGGACTCGCGGATCCCGCGCAGGTTGACCGCCGTCAGCACGACGATCGCCGACACCGCGAACAGCACCTTGTGCTCGGCGACGAACGGCACCAGCGCCCCGATGTTCGCCGCCGCCGCGGACATCGAGACCGCGACGGTGAGCGTGTAGTCGACCATCAGGGCGCTGGCGACCGTCAGGCCCGCGTTCTTGCCCAGGTTGACCGTCGCGACCTCGTAGTCGCCGCCGCCCGAGGGGTAGGCGTGCACGTTCTGCCGGTAGCTCGCGACGACCGTCAGCAGCACGACGACGACCGCGAGCCCGATCCACGGCGACAACGCGTACGAGGCGACCCCGGCCACCGACAGGGTCAGGAAGATCTCCTCCGGGGCGTAGGCGACCGACGACATGGCGTCCGAGGCGAACACCGGGAGGGCGATGCGTTTCGGGAGGAGCGTGCTGGTCAGGCGGTCGCTGCGCTGCGGTCGTCCGACCACGAGCCGCTTGAGTGCGACGGCGAGCTTGGACACGTGAGCAGCCTATGCCCCGGGGTTGCACGGCGACGCGCTAGCGTGCGGACCCGACGCCGTCGGACACCGCATCGCGTCACGCCCCGAGCAGCCTCCTCCGCCGGAAGGATCCCGTTCCGCCATGCACGTCGTGATCATGGGATGTGGCCGGGTGGGCGCCTCCCTGGCCTCGGGCCTGGAGCGGCTCGGGCACGGGGTCGCGGTGATCGACCGCGACCCGCAGGCCTTCCGCCGGCTCGGGCCGGACTTCCGCGGCCGGCAGGTGGTCGGGTTCGGCTTCCACCGCAGCGTCCTCGACGAGGCGGGCCTGGACTCCGCGGACGCCTTCGCCGCCGTCTCCTCCGGGGACAACTCGAACATCATCGCGGCCCGGGTGGCCCGGGAGAGCTACGGCGTGGAGAAGGTCGTCGCCCGGATCTACGACGCGAAACGGGCCGCCGTCTACGAGCGCCTCGGCATCCCGACCGTGGCGACGGTGCCGTGGACGACCGACCGGCTGCTGCGGATGCTGCTGCCCGACGGCGTCGCGACGGCCTGGCGGGAACCGACCGGCACCGTGGCCGTCCTGCCGCTGCCGCTGCACGAGGACTGGGTCGGTCGCCCGCTGCGGGACCTGGAGGAGGCGACGCGCTCGCGTGTCGCGTTCGTCGTCCGGTTCGGGACGGGTGTGCTCCCGACGAAGGACACCACCGTGCAGGTCGAGGACACCGTCTACGTGGCGGCGCTGTCCGGGACCGTCAGCGACGTCACGGCGGCCGCCGCGGCGCCGCCCGAGGAGGACTGATGCGGGTCGCGATCGCGGGTGCGGGCGCGGTCGGGCGCTCGATCGCCCTGGAGCTGGTCGAGTCCGAGCACCACGTGCTGCTGATCGAACGCGAGCTCACCCAGCTCGACCCGAACGCCGTCCCGGACGCCGAGTGGGTGCACGCCGACGCCTGCGAGCTGTCCTCGCTGGAGGACGCCGGCATCGAGGGCTGCGACGTCGTCATCGCCGCCACCGGCGACGACAAGGTCAACCTGGTGGTGTCGCTGCTGGCGAAGACCGAGTTCGGGGTGCGACGGGTGGTGGCGCGGGTGAACGACCCGCGCAACGAGTGGCTGTTCGGGGAGAACTGGGGTGTCGACGTCGCCGTGTCCACCCCGCGGCTGCTGGCCGCGCTGGTGGAGGAGGCCGTCGCCGTCGGCGATCTGGTGCGGCTGCTGACCCTGCGCCAGGGGCAGGCCAACCTGGTCGAGGTGACGCTGCCCGACGACACCCCGCTCGCGGGGCGCCCGGTGCGGTCGCTGACCCTGCCGCCGGACTCGGCGCTGGTGACGATCCTGCGCGGCGGCCGGGTGATCGTCCCGCAGCAGGACGACCCGCTCGAGCCCGGCGACGAGCTGCTGTTCGTCGCGACCGCCGCGGTCGAGCAGGAGATCCGGGAGGCATTGGCAGGCTCGTGAGTGGTTTTCGCGGTCAGGACCGCGAAAACCACTCACGGGCGCGGAGCGCGGCGCACGATGAGGACGGTGGCCAGCAGGGCCAGCCCGAGCAGCGGGTAGCCCATCGCGAGCCGGGCGACACCCAGCCAGGTCTCGGCGTTGGCGTCGTAGAGCAGGCCCTGGACGACGACACGGGCGGCGAACACGAACGCCCAGATCCCGGTGGCGAGGGTGTAGGCCCGCAGCAGCGCCGGGTCGTTGCGCCATTCCATGCCGCGCGAGTTGATGCCGTGCCAGATCACGCCGGCCAGCGGCCATCGCACGACCATCGACACCAGCGCGGCCAGCCCGAGGAAGGCGCTGTAGAGCAGGCCGGGCAGGTAGAAGCCGCGGGCCTCGCCGGTCTGCCGCGCGACCAGCGCGCAGACCCCGACACCGATCAGCCCGGAGATCGCCGGCTGGATCGGGTCCTTCCGCACCAGCCGCCACACCAGCACCGCGACGCCCGCGACCAGCGCGGCGATCAGACCGGCCCGCAGCCCGCCGATCAGGTTGACCACGACGAACACCGCCACCGGCACCGACGAGGCGATGATCCCGGGCACGCCGCCCATCTGCTCCATGAGCGTGGGCATCCGGTCCGGTTCGCCGTCACGGACCGGGCCCCCGATGGGGCCGGTCTCGTCCTCCGGCGCACCGGGCGCGTCGACCCGTGGGAGCCGGGTGGTCGGTGCGTCCCGGTGGCCGGTCCGGTCGTCGATGTGGTGGGAGTCGCTCAAGCCGTTCCGATCGCTCGGGGGATCTGCGGGGTCGGTGACATCGTCGTCGGTGACATCGTTGTCCGTGGCATGGTCGTCCGTGGCATCGTCGTCGAGGAACTCGTCGTCCGTGGCGCGGACGGCCGCGGCCTCACTGCGCCTGGCAGATCTCGTAGTACGGGTTGTAGAGCACCTTCCGGCCGTCACGGACGGAGATCCGCCCGCGCACCCGCATGGTGCGCCCGGCCTCGATGCCGGGGATGCGGCGCCGGCCCATCCAGACCAGCGTGACGCGGTCGGTGCCGTCGAACAGCTCCGCCTTCAGCGACGCGTCGGCGGTCTCCGGACCGAGCTCGACGCTGCGGATCCGGCCGAGCATCGTGACCTCCTCGCCGCAGGCGCAGTCGCGAGCCGGCCGGGCGCCGGTCTCCTCGACGTCCTCGGCGAGATCACGTGCGTCGAGCTCGTCGACGTCGCTCGTGAGTGTGCGGAGCATCCGGCGGAACGCTCCGCCATCCATGCTGCCCATGTCTCTCCTCGGCCCGCGCGGTCCCGGACCTTCCGGGGCCCCGCACTCGTGTGGCGACCCGACGGATGTCGCGTTATCGCTCCGCCAGGGTAACGCGCGCACGGCACGCGTTGTGCCCTCACCAGGGGATTCTCCCCGAACCGTCGACCGCGCCGACCGGTCGTCCGGGCGCGCCCGGTGGTCGGACGGCCGGGGCGGTGTCGTTGCGCCCGGTGTCGTTGCGTCCGGCGTCGTTGCTCCCGGCGCCCGTTGCTCGCGGCGCCGGGAGCCGTGGCTCAGTCACGCCGGTGCCGGCCCAGGTCGGGGGCGCCGGGGTCCCCGCCGCGGCGGCCGGACGACCACTGACCGGTCAGCCCCGATCCGCCCGCGGCGCGCCCGGGCTCGGCGAAGGGCACCTCGTCCCGGTCGTCCCGGTCGTCCGGCTCGTCGTCGCGATCGTCGCGGCCACGTCCCCGGCCGCCCGGCTCGCGTCCGGCCGCCGCGGCCCGGCTGGCCCGGTAGTCGGCCAGGCCGGTGACGCCGTTGCGGGAGCCGTCCTCCGGGTCATCCGCCGGGTCATCCTCCGGACCGTTCCCGGAGCCGCCGGAGGAGCCGAGGGAGGCGCTGCGCAACAGGTCCTGCAGGGCGCTGCGGGCCTCGTCCGCCGACGACGGGATCGCGGGCGCCGCGGCCTCCCGGCCGTACCCGTCGTCCCCGGGGTGACCGTCCTGTGGGGTGTCGGCCGCACCGGCGGGTCCGGGCTCGTCGGCGTACCCGCGCCGCCCGGCACGCCCGTACCCGGACCCACCGGAGTGCCGGGACCCGCCCCCGCGGCCGGGCTCCTCCGCGGAGCCGGGTCCGTCCGGGGACGCGCCCTCGCCGCCACGCTGCGCCTCCCGAGCAGACCGCGCCGTGGCCCGGTGGCCGGACCGGCCGGCGTAGCCGGGTTCGTTGCCGTAGCCGGACTCGTTGCCGTAACCGGACTCGTCGCCGTGGCCGGGCTCGGGCGGGTACTCGCCCTCCCCCGCCCATCCGGCCTCCCGGCGGCGGCCCGCCCGGCGACGGCCCCCGGCCGCACCGGTGCCCCCGTACCGCCCGGACGCCCCGGTGTCGCGGGAGCCTTCCCGCTGGTCCGTGGGCGAGCGGAACAGGTCACCGTCGTCCGGCTCGGACACGGACGGGCCGGGCTCCGGGTCGGCGGCGCGGCGCGGGCCGCCGACCGGCGCGTCGAGCGCCGCGGAGGCGAGGAGGTCCGCGACCGACGTGCCACTCGCGGATCCATGCCGACCGGCCCGGCGGCTCGCAGCGATCTCCGTGGAGAGCCACTCGTCGTCGCCGGACGGGGGCGGTGCCTGCTCGGCCGCGGGCCGCGCGCGGCGCTGCCGGCGCGACGGTGCGGCGGCCGCACCCTGCTCCGGGGCCGCACCCTGCTCCGGGGCCGCACGCCGTTCCGCGGCCGCGGGCTCCGGAGCTGCGGGTGGCTCCGGCTCCGGCTCCCGGTCGAGGGTGGCCTCCATCAGCGGGATGTCCAAGAGCGGGATGTCCTCGATCGCGGTCGGAGACCGGGGGTCGTCCCCCGCGGCCGGCGCGGTGCGCGTCCCGTCCGGGTCGGTCGTGCCGTGCCGGTCGTCGGTGTCGGCGCCGGACCGCCGGGCCGGGGCGCGCCGCCGGCCCCGGGTGCCGGAGTCGCGTCCGGACCGGTCGGTGGTGCCGGAACCGCTCGGTGCGGAAGGCCCGTCGGTGTCGGCGTCGGCGTCGGACAGCACGTCGCGGTCCGCGGGGTCGATGCCCCACCGGTCCGCCCCGCCCATGCCGAGCGGGTCGGCCGTGTCGGCACCCAGCGAACCCGACGCGCCGATGCCCAGTGGGTCGACCGTGTCCGCTTCCAGCGGATCCGACGAGCCGACGCCGAGCGCGTCGGCACCCTGCGGGCCCGCCGGGCCGACACCGAGCGGGTCGGCCGCCGTGCGGGCCGGCCGGTCCGCCCCGGCGAGGTCCCGCCGGTCGTCGTCGGCGCCGTGCCCGGCCAGCAGGTCCGCGGCGTCGATCCGGCCCGGGCGGTCGGCCGCCCGGCGCCGGGTGCGCCGGCCGGTGCCCGTCGCGGCGGAACCGGCGTCGCCGGATCCGAAGCCGGCGTCGTCGCTCCGGGACGTCCGGGCGAGGGCGGCGTCGTGGGCCGGACGGTCGTCGTGGGCCGGCCGGTCAGCGCGGGACAGCCGGTCCTCGCGCGGCGCCCGGGCAGCCGCGTCACCACGGGCACGCCGGGCGGACCCGGTGCGGGGACGACGGCCGGGCTCCGCGCGGGGACCCCGTCCGCTCCGCTCGGCGCGGTCGTGGACGTCGCCGGGATCGGCCTCGGACCCCGCGAGCAGGTCGGAGACCGACAGCGAGGCCACCGCCGGGTCGCGGCGTTCGGCGGGCTCCGGAGCGGGCTCCGCTGCCCATCCGTCCTCCGGTCCCGCGGCGGAGCCGGACGGAGCCGGCGGCCGGGCCGCGAGCGGGTGACCGCCGGTACCGGCGCCGGGTGCCGGCCGCGGCACGGATGCCGGGTCCCGACGGGACGGGCGGGGAGCCGCGCCCTCGAGCCCGTTCGCCTCCGGGCCGTCGTACCGGTCGCCCGCGGGCTCAGGACGGGCGTCGCCCGTACGGACCGGACGGTCCGGCCGCCCACGGCGCCGGCTGTAGCGGCCGCCCGGGGCCGCGTCGGGCTGGTCGACCGGCGGGATCGGCGGTGCGGCGGCGATCGCGGTGCGTTCGGCCGGTTCCTCCGCCGGGACGGGCCGGGCGAGCGCGGTCCGCTCGGCCGCGGCCTCCGCCGGGACGGGGCGGGCCAGTGCCGTCCGCTCGGCCGCGTTCTCGGCCGGCGCCGGGCCGGCCGCCGGAGCGGGACGCCGGGTCGGCGGGAGTGCGCGGGTCGCGGGGTCGGCCCCGGTGTCGTCCGGGTGCCCGGGCGGAGTCGGCGCGGGGCCGGCAGCCGGGGTCCGGCGTGCGGGGGCCGGGGGCCGGGCGCCGTCGCGCGGGGCCGGGCCCGCACCGGTCGCCGCGGCCGGGGTCGCGCCGGTGGCCGATCCGGTGCCCGCGGCCGGGATCACACCGGTGGCCGGGGTCCGGGGCGCACCCGGCGCCGGCGTGGCACCCGTCGCGGGGGTACGGGGCGCACCCGGCGCCGGTGTGGCACCCGTCGCGGGGGCCCGGGGGGCGGCCGGCACCGGCGCGGCACCGGTCGCGGACGCGCGTGCGCCACCCGCCACCGGTGCCGGTGTGGCACCGGTCGCGGGGGCCTTCGACGCACCGGTCCTCGAGCCGCCCGCGTCCGCGCCCGGGGTCGCACCGCCGGTACCGGCGGCGGACTCGTCGGCCGGGCGCGGCACCGACACGGTGATGCTCGGCTTCTGCGGCGCGACCTCGGGCTGCTTCTCGCGCAGGTGCTCGGGCAGCGTGAGCGGCAGCACCGTCCGCGGCGGGTAGGGCGACTTCCCGCGGACGACGATGATCCCGCGCAGCGCGCGGCGCAGCTCGACGTCGAGCGCGTCCACGGTCTCCAACGACGCCGTCGCGACGCCGTAGACCATCCACCGCGGTCCGTCGCAGCCGACGAACACCGACGCGGCGTTCTCGGTACGGGCGTGCAGCTCACGCCCCCAGTCCCCGCGGATGCTGCGGACCCGGGCACCACCGTTGCGCAGCGACTTCTCGATCTCCGCGGACAGGTCGTTCCACAGACCCGACGACCGCGGCGCGGCCAGCGCGCTCACCGCGATCCGGCCCTCCGGCAGCAGCAGATGGACCGCCTGCGGATGCTCGGCACCGGCCGGCTCGAGCGACATCTCGGCGCCGTAGGGCACCGGGACCTGGATCGCACCGAGGTCGACGCGGGCGAGCGCGTCGGTCATCGAGGGGTCGAGCTCCTCGACGTCGGCCGGGCCCAGCGGTCGCCCACCGCTGCCGGGCGGCGGGACGGAGAGCGGGGCGTCGCCGACGCCGTACTCGTCCTCGTCGTAGTCCTCACCGTCGTCGAATCCGTCGTCGTCGTGGCCGTCGTCGAATCCGTCGTCGTGGCCGTCGCGCTCGTCGGCCCGGCCCCAGCCGGGCTCGTCCGGGTCCCCGCCGTCGAAGCCCTGCGGCGTGTGGTCCCGCGCGTAGGCCGGCTCGTCGCTCCCACCGCGGTGGCTGAGCAGCGGGGGTTCCTCCTCGTCCCACCGTCCGTCCGGTGCCACCCGACCGTCGCGGTCGTCGCCGGTGGGGAACCGGCCGGACGCACCCGGGGCCGGCCGGGCGCCGGTCGCGCGGACGGCCGTCGTCGCGCCGGAGTCACCGGTGCGCCCGGGACCGGCCGGGGCGGAACCGGCCGGGCCCGCGCCGTTCGCCGCACTGCCGGCCGGTGCCCCGCCGGGGGGTCCGTTGCCTACCGGTCCGGCACCGCCGTGCGGGACACCGTTGCCGTCGGCGCGGGCAGCGCCGTTACGGCCCGTCCCGTTGCGGGCGGCCCCCTTCGACGACGCGCCGTTGCGGGCGACACCGCTGCGGGCAGCACCGCTATGGGAAGCACCGTTGTGGGAGGCACCGTTGCGGCCCGAGCCGGTGCGGGCGGCCCCGTTCGGTGACGCGCCGTTGCGCCCCGCACCATCTCGACCCGTCGCGTTCCGGCCGGAGCCGTTGCGGGCAGCACCGTTGCGGACAACACCGTGGACCGACGTGTCGCCGGAGGCACCGCCGTCCGGAACCGATCCGTTCGCGGGCCTGCCGTTGGCCGCCCTGCCCGCGGGAGCACCGCCGTTGCGGACCGGGCCGGACCGGACGTCGGGGCCGGCCAGGTGATCGGGGTGGTCGTCGTAGTCGTCGTAGAGGTCGTTCTCGCCGTAGCCCGGATAGCCGGGATAGGTCCCGCTACCGGTGTCCTCGACCCCGTGTTCGGGCTGGATGTCGAACATCCGCCCCCGTGCGCGTCCGGGCATCAGTCGCTGCCTTCCCCGAGCGCGGCGTTCCCGCCGGTCGAGCCGTGGCCCGCGGCGCCGCGTACGGACTCCGGCAGTGCGGGCACCTCGACGAACCGGGCCGTCTCGACCCGCTGCACCACCAGCTGGGCGATCCGGTCCCCCCGTCGCAGCTCCACCGGCTCGGCGGGGTCCAGGTTGACGAGGCAGACCTTGATCTCACCGCGGTAGCCGGCGTCCACCGTGCCGGGCGCGTTCACGATCGAGAGACCGCAACGGGCGGCGAGGCCGGACCGTGGATGCACGAATCCGGCGTGGCCCTCGGGAAGGGCGATCGCGACGCCGGTGCCGACCAAGGCGCGTTCACCGGGGGCGAGCCGCACGTCCTCGGTGGTCACCAGGTCGGCCCCGGCGTCACCGGGGCGGGCGTAGGCGGGCAGTGGGATGCCGGGGTCGAGCCGGGTCAGCAGTACGTCGACGGACGGTGCGACCAGCGGCTCGTCCGGGGGAGCGGGGGCGGAACCGGGCACGGCGGGCGACGCTACCCTGGAACCCGTGAGCGATCGGCTTCCGGAGCGGGACTCTGCGACGTCCGGCCCCACTGCGTTCGACGAGCGGTTGTCCGTCCCGGTGTGGTGGTACCTGCTGGCCCTCGGGCTGGGCGTACTCATGGGCGCCCAGATCCACATGGGTTACCCGGGCCTGCGGTCCTGGATCGGCTATGCCGTGATGGTCCCGCTGTGCGTCGGTGTCCTGTGGTGGATGGGCCGCAGCCGCACCACCGTGCGCAACGGGACCCTGGTCTCGAACGGGCGGGAGCTGCCGCTGTCCGCGGTCGGTGTGACCGACATCGTGCAGAAGAAGGACAAGCAGCAGGCCATGGGTCCCGACCTGGACCCGAGTGCCTACGTCCTGCACCGGGTCTGGGTCGGCCCGCTGGTCCGGGTGGAGATCACCGACCCGGCCTCGGCCGAGCCGTACTGGGTGCTGAGCAGCCGCCGCCCGGAGGCGCTGCGCACCGCCATCGCCGAGCAGGCACCGCACCCCACCGGCTGAGCCGGCGACGGCGCATCCGGTCACGACACCGGCACCGGCACCCACGACGACACGAGCACCCACGACACGGACGGGCCCCGGCGGAATCCGCCGGGGCCCGTCCGTGTCGTGCAGCCGGTCGTGTCAGGCCGCGCAGTCGCGGCAGAGGAACTGTCCTCCGGACGAGCTCGCCAGCCGGCTGCGGTGGTGCACCAGGAAGCAGCTGGCGCAGGTGAACTCGTCCGCCTGCTTCGGCAGGACGTTCACCGTCAGCTCCTCGCCCGACAGATCGGCGCCCGGGAGCTCGTAGCTCTCCGCGGTGTCGGTCTCCTCGACGTCGACGACCGCGGACTGCGCCTCGTTCCGGCGCTGCTTGAGCTCGTCGAGCGAGTCCTCGGCCATCTCGTCGGCCTCGTTGCGACGCGGAGCGTCGTAGTCGGTCGCCATGGGTCTCACCCTTGCCATTCACGTCGTGCTGCTCGTCCCGGCCGGCGAGCAGCAGTTCCTTCGCATCTATCGGTCGTCACGTGCCGCTGAGGAACGTCGCGGCGACCAGGTTTGTGCCCGGCCGCGGAAGTGACACCGGTCTCACTCCGCCGACGGTTCGGCGGTGATCGACCCGGACTCGTCCGGATGATCGACCCCGGGCGCCGCCCGGAGGGACCGGTCCGCAACCGGCGGCGGGCAGGGTAGCCCAGGGTCCGCCAGGTCGCGCAGGGAGTCCCCCGGTGGCGGGTCCGAGCGGGTGGGGTGTCACAACGCGGAGGCGGCGGTCGGCCGGACTAGGGTCGGGCGGCGTGACGACGAGTGCCCGCACGCCCACCCCCGGCGCGGACCCCACGGCGGTCGGCCGCTGGCTGGCGAGGGTCCTGGACGACGAGCGGTGGACCGACGCCGAGGTGACGTCCATCGGCGCCGGCCGGTCGAACCTGACCTACCGCGTCTCCTCCCCCGCCGGGGCCGTCGTGCTGCGCCGCCCGCCGGTCGGCTCGGTCGCGGCGACCGCGCACGACATGGGCCGCGAGCAGCGGGTGATCTCCGCGCTGGGTCCGACGGCGGTGCCGGTACCGGCGGTGCTCGCCACCTACGCCGGCCCCGAGGGGGACGCGGGCGGAGCGGACGGCCCCACCGACGCGCCCTGTTTCGTGATGGAGCTCGTCGACGGTGTCGTGCCGCTGGGCGAGCTGCCCGACGGGTGGGCGACCGGTGAGCGGGAGCGGCGGGCCGCCGGGGAGGCGCTGGTGCAGGTGCTCGCCGCGCTGCACGCCGTCGACCCGCAGGAGGTCGGGCTGGGTGACTTCGGTCGCCCGGAGGGCTTCATGGAGCGCCAGATCCGGCGCTGGGGCAAGCAGTGGGCCGCGGCCCGCGACGGCGACGACCCGATCCCGGTCGCCGCCGAGGACGAGAGCGAGCTCACGCGCCTGAGCGAGCGACTCGCCGCGGACGTCCCGCCCGCGCAGCGGCACACGATCGTGCACGGCGACTACCGGCTCGACAACTGTGTGTTCGACGTCTCCGACCCGGGCCGGATCGCCGCCGTCCTGGACTGGGAGATGTCGACGCTCGGCGACCCGCTCGCCGACCTGGGACTGCTGCTCGTCTACTGGCAGCAGGACGGCGACGACCCCGTCTGGTCCCAGGCGCAGCCGCTGTCCTCCCCGACCGCGCTGCCCGGCTTCCCCACGCGCCGCGAGCTGGTCACCGCCTACGCCGACCGCACGGGCCTGGACGTCACCCCGCTGCCCTGGTACGTCGCGTTCGGCGCGTTCAAGCTGGCGGTGGTCCTCGCCGGCATCCTGGCGCGGGTCCGGGCCGGGGCCGTACCGGCGGAGATGGCCGAGGGCCTCGACGGCTCCGTCGGACCGCTGGTCGCGCTCGGCCACCACATGCTGGACGGAGGGTCCTTCTGATGCGCGTGCGGTTCCCCCGCACCGGGCGGCCCTACGAGCGCCGCCGCACCCGCCCCATCGTGATCACCTCGGCGGCACTGGCGGTGCTCGCCGTCGTCACCTGGACGGTCGTGCTGGGCACCGCGTCGGACGGCCCGTCGTCGACGAACTGCTCCGATCCCGCCACCGGTTCCCTGGCCGGTTCCGAGATCGCCCGCACCGACCTCGACGGCGTCGACGCGGCGGCGCCGAGCGACGCCCGTTTCCAGGTGCTCAACGCCGGCGGCCAGCGTGGCCAGGCGAACCTGGTGTCGGCCCAGCTCAAGGACCTCGAGTTCAACGAGGCGAACACCCCCGGCAACGATCCGGCGTTCCCCGACGGCGATCTGGACTGCATCGGGCAGATCCGCTTCGGGCCGGACGGCGAGGCCGCCGCGGCGACCCTGTCGCTGGCCCTGCCGTGCGTCGAGGTTATCCGCGACGACCGCCCGGGCTCGGTCGTGGACGTCGTCGTCGGGGCGGCGTTCACCGACGTCGCTCCGGGCCGCTCGGCCCGCGACGCGCTGGACCAGCTGGCGTCCCCCGGCAACGAGGGCAACGCCCAGGCCGACCCGGCCCTGCTGGCCCAGGCCCGCGAGAGCGTGTGCACCTGAGGACGGGGCCGCCCCCTCCCCCGCACTACACCTCGGCGGCCCCGCTGCGCCGTGCCAGCGCGGCCAGCTCGCCGGCGATGCCCGGTGCCGCGGCGAACGTCACGTCGTGGCCCAGCCCACCGTCCGGCCCGGCCTGCGCCCCGGCGGGGCCGGCCACCCCGGACAGGCCGTCCACCCCGGGCGGGACCGCGACGTGCACCACCGCGCCCGCCTCGCGGGCGATCAGCGTGCCGGCCGCCCAGTCCCACCAGCTGCAGCCGTGCTCCAGGTAGCCGTCCAGCCAGCCCGCGGCGACCGCGCACAGATCCAGCGCCGCGGCACCGGCGCGACGGACGTCACGCACCTGCGGCAGCATCTCGGCGACCAGGCGGGCCTGGCGCGCGCGACGCTCCGCCCGGTAGGCGAACCCGGTCCCGACCAGCGACTGGCTCAGGTCCGTCGTCGTCGCGACGGCCAGCGGCCGTCCGTCGCAGGTCGCGCCGTCGCCGCGCCCGGCCGACCACAGCCGCCCCGCCGCCGGTTCGGCGATCGCCCCGGCGACGGTCTCGCCGTCCGCCACGGCGGCGATCGAGATCGCGTACCAGGGCAGGCCGTAGAGGTAGTTCACCGTGCCGTCGATCGGGTCGACGACCCAGCGTGCCGTGGCGGCGTCGCCGGAGCCCTCCTCGCCGTAGACCGGCTCGCCCGGCCGCAGCGCGGCGAGCCGGGCCCGGACGAACTTCTCGACCGAGGCGTCCGACTCGGTGACGACGTCGGTCGGCGAGCTCTTGGTCGAGACCCCACCGTCGCGCGGCGCGGGCAGGCCGCGCAGGTGCTCGGCGGCCTCGGCCGCGACCTGCTCGGCGACGGCGCGCAGGGTGGCGGGATCGCTGCTCTCGTGCGGGGTCACACGGCCCATCGTGACCATGTCGGCGGCCCTCCGGACGCGCGGGGTGGCCTGAGGTGCGCCCCCTTCGCCGGTGCGCAGTTACAATGGAACGTGCACTCCGCCTCCGGGACGCGCGGCGACCGCGAACCGACACCGGCGACCGAGGTGGTGCCAGGACAGAACATGCCGACATTCCGGCCGTTTCGCGGCCTCGTCTCCCTCGACGAGCAGACCGCGTAACGACTCCAGCGCACGTAGCGAGAGGGCCCAGGTGGCAGCCGCAGACTCCGCAGCACGCAGCGACTCGACCGTCGAGCCGACGTCGGGGACCGCATCCCGCAGCCGCCGTACGTCCGCGTCCGGCGCGGTCACGTCGTCGACGACCGGCACCGCCAAGAAGCCGGCCGCACGCACTCGTAAGACCGGTACCGCCACGAAGGCCGCTCCGAAGAAGCCGGCCCCGAAGAAGGCCTCGACCAAGAAGGCCGACGGCGAGGACGCCGAGGTCGAGGACAGCGACGTCGTCCTCGACGAGGGCGACCTCGACGCCGGTGACATCGAGGCGGACCTGGTCGAGGCGGCCGCGGACATCGACGCGGACGAGGTGACCGAGGCCGCCGACGAGGACGACGACGAGGACGAGGACACCAACACCGGCAAGAACCGGGTCGCGCCGACGACCCGGGCGTCGCAGCAGAAGTCGGCCGACTTCGTCTGGGACGAGGAGGAGTCCGAGGCGCTGCGCCAGGCGCGCAAGGACGCCGAGCTCACCGCCTCCGCGGACTCGGTGCGCGCCTACCTCAAGCAGATCGGCAAGGTCGCGCTGCTCAACGCCGAGGAGGAGGTCGAGCTCGCCAAGCGGATCGAGGCCGGCCTCTACGGCGCCGAGCGGATCCGCAAGGTGTTCGAGGCGAACGAGAAGGTCTCTCCGCAGCTGCGGCGCGACCTGCGCTGGATCGTCCGGGACGGCGAGCGCGCCAAGAATCACCTGCTGGAGGCCAACCTCCGCCTGGTCGTGTCGCTGGCCAAGCGCTACACCGGCCGCGGCATGGCGTTCCTGGACCTGATCCAGGAGGGCAACCTGGGCCTGATCCGCGCGGTCGAGAAGTTCGACTACACCAAGGGCTACAAGTTCTCCACCTACGCCACCTGGTGGATCCGGCAGGCGATCACCCGCGCGATGGCCGACCAGGCCCGCACCATCCGGATCCCGGTGCACATGGTCGAGGTCATCAACAAGCTCGGCCGCATCCAGCGCGAGCTGCTCCAGGACCTGGGCCGCGAGCCCACCCCGGAGGAGCTGGCCAAGGAGATGGACATCACCCCGGAGAAGGTGCTGGAGATCCAGCAGTACGCCCGGGAGCCCATCTCGCTGGACCAGACCATCGGTGACGAGGGCGACTCCCAGCTCGGTGACTTCATCGAGGACTCCGAGGCCGTCGTGGCCGTGGACGCGGTGAGCTTCACCCTGCTGCAGGACCAGCTCCAGTCGGTGCTCGCGACGCTGTCCGAGCGCGAGGCGGGCGTCGTGCGGCTGCGGTTCGGCCTCACCGACGGGCAGCCGCGCACCCTCGACGAGATCGGCCAGGTCTACGGCGTGACCCGCGAGCGGATCCGCCAGATCGAGTCGAAGACGATGTCGAAGCTGCGTCACCCGTCGCGGTCGCAGGTCCTGCGCGACTACCTCGACTGATCCCGGTTCGTCTCCCGACGGCCCCCACCGCTCCCGGTGGGGGCCGTCGTCGTACCGGGGTGGACGGTCGCCCCGGCGCACTGCCGCTGCGCCCACCGTGTCGGTGATCACTGCGCTGCCGGGAGGGTGCGGACCACGAGCTCGTCGAGCCGGCGCTCGACCACCGCGCCGACCGGCCAGTCGGCCACGAGCGCCGCGAGGTCGTCGGCCTCGTCGGTCGAGCAGCAGGCGCACGGGTCCCAGCCCTGCTGCTCGAGGCTGGACCGGATCGCCTCGACGTAGTCCGGGCGCGACAGCGGGACCTCCGCGACCATCGCCGTCGTGGTGACGCGGTGCGAGTTCAGCCCGCCGAACCCGCGCCCGCACCCGCAGCCGCCGTCCGGATCGGCCTGGTCCCGCGAGCACACCTCGGTGAGCCGCACCAGCTCGCCCTCGATGCACCAGTGGAAGTCGTTCGACCGCGTGCCCTGCGTCCGGGCCGTGGCCACCAGCACCTTCATGGTCGTCCCCTCTCGTCGGGAGGAGAGTGACAGGCACCACCGACAGTCTCGCGCCGATGATCACCGCGGCGGGCCACGGCGGGAAAACCGCGCGATTCCCGTCGGGGGTCGCGGCTAGCGTCGAGCGCGGAGTCGCGCCGGAGATCCCGGTTCCCGCGGCTCCGGTCTGTCGGGGGTGTCGAGCGTGCGCGCGCTGTCGTGGCGACGGCTGGGTGGTCCGGCGTCGGCCGTCGCGGTGACGGCGGCGGTGGTCGCCGCGGTGGCGGAGGCCGTCGCGGCGACCGTCGTCGGCCGGGTCGCGGCGGAGCCGGCCGTCGTCCTGGTCACGGTGCTGGCCGCGCTGCTGCTGGGCGCCGCGGTGCTCGACACGGTCGGCCGGGTGCTGTTCGCCGGGGTCGTGAGCCGAGCCGAGGGTGGGCTGCGGGCCGACCTGGTCGACGCGGCCCTCGCCCAGCCGCTCCCCCGTCTCGAGGACCAGGCGGTCGGGGAGCTGCTCGACCGGGTCGACGACGACGCCCGCCAGCTGGCCCAGTTGTTCCGCCGGATCGGCTGGGAGACCGGCCGCGCGCTGCTGCGCTCGGTGCTGGCCTGGCTCGTCGCGGGGCTCGTGTTCTGGCCGGCCTGGATCGCGTTCCCCCTGGTCGCCGGCCTGATCGTGCTGGTCGCCCGGCCCCTGACCCCGGTCGTGGCCCGGGCGAAGGTCGCCGAGGAGGCCGCGTGGTCGGACCACTCGGCGCAGCTGGAGGAGGCGATCGCCGGGCAGGACGACGTGCGCACCTCGCTCGGACAACCGCACGTGGTCGCGGGGTTCGCGGCCCGCGCCGCCGAGGTCCTGCGGCGGGTGCGCACCGTCTGCCGCGCGGCGACGAAGGTCGGCCTGCGCACGGGGTTCGTCGCGCACGCCGTGCTGGGCGCGGTCGCGCTCGGCGGTGTGTGGCTCGTGGCCGGGGACCCGGGCGGGATCGCCGCACTGGTCTCGCTGTGGATCCTGGTGACCGCGTTCGTCTCGCAGGTGGACGCGATCGTCGACCGGATGCCCGACATCCAGGCGGGGCTCGGTGCGCTCACCCGCGTCCGGTCGCTGCTGCACGCCGAGCGTGAACCGGCGGGCGGGGCGCCGCTGCCACCCGGCCCGGCCGGGGTGGAGCTGCGCGGCCTGAGTGCCGGGTACGACGGCGGGTTCCGGCTGGCCGGGATCGACCTGGTGGTGCCGGCCGGGACGACGTGCGCGCTGCTGGGCCGGACCGGGTCGGGCAAGTCGACGGTGACGAAGGTGCTGTCCCGGGCGGTCGAGCCGCCCCGCGGGCAGGTGTTCGTCGGCGGGCAGGACGTGTGCGCCACCGGGATCGACGACCTGCGCCGGGGTATCGGGGTCGTCACCCAGCGCACCGAGGTCCTCGCCGCCACCCTCGCCGAGAACGTGACCCTGTTCGACCCCGCGGTCACGCGGTCCGCGGTCGAGGTCGCCGTGTCCGCCCTGGACCTGGACGGCTGGGTCGCCGCGCTGCCCGACGGGCTCGACACCCGGCTCGGCACCGGCGGGGTGACGCTGTCGGCCGGGGAGCAGCAGCTGGTCGCGTTCGCCCGGCTGCTGGTGCGCGACGTCGCCGTCGTCGTGCTGGACGAGGCGACCGCGCGGATGGACCCGCGCACCGAGGAGCGGGTGACCCGCGCGTCCCGGGCGCTGCTGGCGGGGCGGACCGGGATCGTGGTGGCGCACCGGCTGTCGACGGTCCGGCGGGCCGACGCGGTCGCCGTCCTGGAGGACGGCCGCCTGGTCCAGCACGGCGACCGGGCGCGGCTGGCCGGCGAGCCGGGCCGCTACGCCGAGCTGCTCGAGGCCGACGGTGACGATCCGGCCGACCGGGGACCGACCGGCAGCGGGCCGGGTGACGGCCGACCGGGCAACCGGCGACCGGACGACCGCCGGCCGAGCGACGGGCGGCCGAGCGACGGCGTGCCGGGCCACGACGGACCGACCGCCACGACCGGACCGGACTGCGGCGCCGGGGCGGCCCCCGGCCCATCCCCACCGGCCCCCGCCACGGCCGCCGCACCCGGTACCGGCCCGCCGGCCCGGTCCGCCACGGCCACCCTGGCCCCGGCCGAGCGTGCCGAGACGGTGCATCCCGTCCCGACGGGTACGGCGGCACCGGCCGCCACGGCCGCGGTGCCGCCCGCAGCGACGGACAGGGTGCCGGACACGGTCGCCCGCCGGACCCGCCGGACCCAGGAGGCGGTCCCGGCACCGGTACCCGCACTCTGGCGCACCGTGCTGCGGCTGGCTCTCGCGCACAAGCGCTGGGGCCTGGCCGGCGGGTTCATGTTCACCCTCGCCACGCTCGCCGGCGCCAGCGGCGTCGTGACCGGGTGGCTGTGGGGCCACGTCGCGGGAGCGCTGCAGGACGGGGCGACCCCGTGGGGCCCGGCCGTCGCCCTCACCGCGATCCTGCTGCTGTTCCCGTTGTGGATCGCGGTCGCGTTCCGCACCTACCCGCTCTGGTGGTCCGCGGTGACCCTGCGGACGCGGCTCGCGGTGCTGCGCGGCCAGACGATGCAGCACCGCGGCGTGCGGGCACCGGCCGGCGAGGTCGTGGCCCGCGCGCTCGACTCGGACCGGATGACGCTCTACGTCGACCGCTGGGTCGACGTGGCGAACGCGGGGATCGTCGTCGTGGTGGCCGGCCTCGTCGCGGGCGACGTGCGGGTCGCCGCGGTCGTCGGGGCCTTCCTGCTGCTGTGCGCGGGGGTCGCGGCCGTCGGGGCACCGTTCGCGGGTCGGGCCGGGCGGGTCGCCGCCGATGCCCGCGCCCGGTTCGGCACCGCGCTCGGCTCCGCGCTGGACGCGGTGCGGACCCTCAAGCTGGCCGCGGCCACCGGGGCCGTGCGCGCCCACCTCGCCGACGTCGACGCGCGGCGGGTGCACGCCACGGTCCGCGAGTACCGGATCCGGACGCTGCTGGACGGCGTCCCGGGGCTGCTCGTGCAGGTCGCGGTCGTGCTGACCTGGTCGCTGTACCTCACCGGGTCCTGGGACCTCGCGACGGCGCTGCTGGTGTCGACCACGCTGACCGGGGCCGGGTTCCTCGGCCAGGTGTGCGCGGCCGCGGTCACCGAGGCGCCCATCGCGCGGCGCTGGCTGCGCGCGGTCGCGCCGTTCGCCGGGGCCGCGGACCTCACCCGCCTCCCGCCGGGGGTCGACCTGGTCGCCGGGACCGCGCCCGCGCCGCGTCCGGCACCGCGCGAGCCGCTGGACCGGCTGAGCCTGCAACGGCTGACCGCCGTGCACGACGACGGCACCGTCGGGGTGTGCGACATCGACCTCGAGGTCGACGCCGGTTCCCTGGTCCTGGTCACCGGCCGGGTCGGCGCCGGCAAGTCCAGCCTGCTCGCCGCGCTCGCCGGACTGCTCCGGCACGAGGGTGCCGTCCGCTGGAACGGGCGGGTCGTCCACGATGCACAACGGTTCCTGCGTCCCGGGCAGGTCGCCTACGTCGGGCAGGTCCCGCGGGTGCTGTCCGGCACGGTCGGCGAGAACATCACGCTCGGCCACCGGCACCCGGCCGGCGTCGTCGACCGCGCCGTCGACGACGCCCGCCTCGGACCCGACCTGGCCGCCGCGGGTGGGGCGGACGCCGTCGTCGGGCACCGGGGCATCCGGCTCTCCGGCGGGCAGGTGCAGCGGCTGGCGATGGCCCGCGCCCTCGCCACCGGCGCGGAGCTGGTCGTCGCCGACGACGTGTCCTCGGCGCTCGACGTGCGCACCGAGATCGAGCTCTGGGCGGCGCTGCGGCGCCGGGGCAGCACCGTCGTCGGTGCCAGCACGAAACGGGCCGCGCTGGCCCGGGCCGACCGGGTCGTCGTGCTGGAGCACGGCCGCGTCGCCGCCGAGGGTCCCTGGTCGGAGCTGGCGCCCCGCTGGTCACACCTGGCCGGGTGATCGCCGGCGTCAGCCGCAGTGACTCTCGTGGGCCACGTGCGCGTCGTGCTCGACCTGCAGGGTCGAGTGGTCCAGCCCGAACCGCTCGCGCAACACGTCCGAGGCCCGGTCGAGCACCGACCCGTCGCCGCAGTGCGCCGAGACCTCCTCGTCGACCACCAGGTGCGCGGACATCGCCGGGGTCCGGTCGTTGATCGCCCACAGGTGCAGGTCGTGCACCTCGGTCACCCCGGGCACCTCCAGCAGGGCGTCCCGCACCTCCCCCGCGTCGATGCCGTCCGGGGCGCCCTCGAGCAGGACGTGGGCGGCCTCCCGCAGCAGCCCGACGGCCCGCGGCAGGATCAGCGCGACGATGAACAGCGACGCGACGGTGTCGGCGTACGGCCAGCCCGTCGTCATGAGCACGACGGCGGCGACCAGCACGCCGACCGACCCGAGCGCGTCGCCGAGCACGTGCAGCATCGCGCCGCGCAGGTTCATGTTGCCGCGGTCGCCCCCGGCCAGCACGGCCAGCGAGACCAGGTTCCCGACCAGCCCGAGAACGCCGACGACCAGCAGCGGCACGCCCGGGATCTCGACCGGCTCGAACAGCCGCTGGACGGCCTCCACCGCCACCCAGACGACGACGGCGACCAGGGTCAACGCGTTCAGCGCCGCCACGAGCACCTCGGCCCGGCCCATCCCGTAGGTCCGCCGGTCGGTCGCCGGGCGGGTCGCGAGGATCGAGGCGATCAGGGCCGCCACCAGGGCACCGGCGTCGGTGAGCAGGTGCCCGAGGTCGGCGAGCAAGGCCAGCGAGCCGGTCAGCAGGGCCCCGAGCGCGCCGATGACCGCGGTCGCCGCGGTGACGCCGAGCGCGACGGCCAGCCGGCGCCGGTCGGTCGCCGCGCCGGCGTGCCCGTGCCCACCCTGTCCGTGACCGTGTCCGTGCCCCATGCCACCCACCCTATACATGCACGTATTCGCATGTCGAAACGGATGGGCCTCCGGAGCCCGTGAGTGGTTATCGCGGTCGGAGCCGCGAAAAGCACTCACGGGCCGAATACCAGCTCGCCGTCGCGGGCGTCGACGCGCACCGTGTGCCCCGGACCGATCCGCCCGTCGAGCAGCATCGACGAGAGCGGGTTGTCGAGCTCGCGCCGGATCGTGCGGCGCAGCGGCCGGGCCCCGAAGTCCGGCTGGTGGCCGTGCTCGGAGAGCAGCACCACCGCGTCGTCGGTGATCTCGAGCCCGATGTCCTTGCGGGCCAGCCGCTCCCGCGTGTCCTCCAGCAGCAGCCGGGTGATCTCGGCGAGCTGGTCGGTGTCGAGCCTGCGGAACACGATCGTCTCGTCGATCCGGTTGAGGAACTCGGGCCGGAACACCTCGCGCAGCCGGGGCATCAGCCGGTCGCGCAGGATCTCGTCCTCGCGCTCGGCCGCCGAGGCCTCCTGGGACGCCGCCGACCCGAAGCCCAGCGTCATCCCGTGCCCGGTGATCAGCTCCGACCCGACGTTGGACGTCATGATGATCACGGTGTGCCGGAAGTCCACGGTGCGGCCCTGGCCGTCGGTGAGCCGGCCGTCGTCGAGCACCTGCAGCAGCGTGTTGAACACGTCCGGGTGTGCCTTCTCGATCTCGTCGAGCAGCAGCACCGAGTACGGCCGCCGGCGCACCGCCTCGGTCAGCTCACCGGACTCGCCGTAGCCGACGTAGCCGGGCGGGGCACCGACCATCCGGGCGACGGTGTGCTTCTCCCCGTACTCGCTCATGTCGAGGCGGACCATCCGGTCCTCCTCACCGAACAGCGACACCGCGAGCGCCCGGGCGAGCTCGGTCTTGCCGACACCGGTGGGCCCGAGGAACAGGAAGCTGCCGACCGGGCGGTCCTCGTCGCCGAGTCCGGAGCGGGAGCGGCGGATCGCCTCGGCGACGGCGGTGACCGCGGCGTCCTGCCCGACGACGCGGTGGTGCAGCTCGTCCTCCAGCTTGAGCAGCCGGTCCCGCTCGGCCTCGGTGAGCTGGGTGGCCGGGATGCCGGTGGCCCGCGAGACCACCTCGGCGATCTCGTCGACACCGACCACCGGGGCCTTCCCGTTCGGGTCGGTGGGGTCGGCGGCGAGCTGGTCACGGGCCTCGGTGATCTCGTCGCGCAGCTGCGAGGCCTTCTCGTAGTCCTCGTGCGCGACGGCCTGGTCCTTGTCCCGGGTGAGCTGCTCGACCCGCTGCTCGATCTCCCGCCGGTCCACGGTGGGCGTGCGGGTGCGCAGCCGTACCCGGGCCCCCGCCTGGTCCAGCAGGTCGATCGCCTTGTCCGGCAGGAACCGGTCGGTGACGTAGCGGTCGGACAGCTCGACCGCCGCCCGCAGCGCCTCCGGGGCGTAGGTGACCTGGTGGTGAGCCTCGTAGCGGTCGGCCAGCCCGCGCAGGATCGCGACCGTGTCCTCGACCGAGGGCTCGGGCACCAGCACCGGCTGGAACCGGCGCGCCAGCGCGGCGTCGGACTCGATGTGGCGGCGGTACTCGTCCAGCGTGGTCGCGCCGATCACGTGCAGCTCACCGCGGGACAGCGGCGGCTTGAGCAGGTTGCCGGCGTCCATCGAGCCGCCGCCACCACCGTCGCCCCCGCCGCCGGCACCGACCATGGTGTGCAGCTCGTCGATGAAGACGATCAGGTCCTTGGAGTGCTCGCGGATCTCCTCGATCAGCGTCTTCATGCGCTCCTCGAAGTCACCGCGGTAGCGCGTGCCCGCGACGACGCCGGCCAGGTCGAGCTGGACGACGCGGCGCCCGCGCAGGGTGTCGGGCACCTCGCCGTCGGCGATGCGCTGGGCGATGCCCTCGACGACGGCGGTCTTGCCGACGCCCGCCTCACCGATCAGCACCGGGTTGTTCTTGGTCCGCCGCGACAGCACCTCGATCGTCTGCTCGATCTCGTCGTCGCGGCCGATGACCGGGTCCAGCCGGCCGCCGCGGGCGGCGACGGTGAGGTCCTGGCCGTACTGGTCCAGGGTCGGCGTCGACGAGTCGGCCTGCTCGGCGCCGGGCCCGGCGGTGGGGGCGGCGCCGCCGGGCTGCGGTGCGCCGCTCCCTCCGGAGGTCATCGAGCCGGGGCTGAAGCGGGAGCGGGCCAGCAGCCGACCGGCGGCGGACTCCTCGTTCGCGGCGAGGGCCAGCAGCAGGTGCTCCGGTCCGATGTAGGACGAGCCGATCGAGCGGGAGATCTGGTGCGCGTCCAGCAGTGCTCGCTTCGCCGACGGGGTCAGGGCCGGGGGCCGGGGGTCGGTCGCGTCGCTCTTCGGCAGGCGCTCGTCGAGGGTCCGCGCGATGACGTCGGGGTCGCCACCGGCCCGGCTGATCCACTGCCGGGTGGTCTCGCTGCGGGCACAGGCCAGCAGGATGTGCGTGGCGTCCAGGTCGGTGTCACCGCGCTCCATCGCCTCCTGCGCCGCCCGGGCCATGATCTCCCGGGCGCCCGCGCTCATCAGGCGGGTCAGGTCGATCCGGTGCACCGGGCCGCGCGGATCGCCGGGGCCGCGCGGGTCCCCCGGGCCGAAGAAGCCGGTCATCATTCACCTCTCGTCGGGGACGGCCGATCCGGAGCCTTCCCCGTGGGAGCGCACGTCAAACCGGGTCGGGCCGATCAACCCGCGCCGTCGGCGTGCGCGCCGGCGCCGCTGGGGGTGCCGTCGGCCAGCACATCGCCGGCGGGTGTCCCGCCGGCCGGGATCTCGACCGCGAGCACGGCGTCGGCGACGTCGCGGCAGACCGCCCAGCCGTACCCGGCCCCGCGCTCGGCCGGGTAGCTCGTCAGCACCGCGAGGGACCGTTCCCGCCAGGCCAGCACGCAGTTGAGGTTCCACCCGCCGTCGCCGTGCAGCGTCCAGCCGTTCTTCTCCGCCACCGCCCCCGGCAGTCCGGTGTGGATCCCGGACCGGCCGTCCGGGGTGATCGAGGCGAGGTCGGTGAGCAGCTCGGCGCCGCCGGTCCAGTCCGGGGCCCGGTCGCGCACGCACCCCAGGATGCGGGCGGCGTCGACCGCGGTGACCCGGGTGAACGACCACCATCCCGGGCGCGAGGTCTCGACGTCGACCTCGCACACGTCCTCCAGCCGGGCGATGGAGGCGTCCCGGCCGAGCCCGCGGTACAGGCGTTCGGCGGCGGCGTCGTCACTGGTGCGGACGGCCGCGGTGATGTCGGCCCGCTCCGCGGCGGTCACCGGGCGCCCGGCCTCGGCCGCGGCCCGCAGGGTGTCCGCCGCGAGCCAGGCCTTGATCGTCGACTCGGCCTCGGTGCGGGCGGTGTCGGCGTTCGCCGAGCCGGTCCACCGGTCCGCAGCCGTGTCGAGCAGCGCCCAGGACAGCACCAGGCCGTCCTCGCCCGCCCGCCGACCGGCACCGTCCCGGGCGGGTGGGCGAACACGTCGCGGGGCTCCGGGCCGGCCGGGGCCGCCGGGATCATCGTGGCGACCAGCTCGTCGAGGGTCCCCGGCAGGACGGACCGGGCGGTCTCCCCCGCCAGGGCGGACGGGGCGGTGTCCCCCGTCAGGGCGGACGGGGCGGGGGCCTCCCCGCGGGCCGGGGAGGCCCCCGGCGCGGCGGCGCCCTGCAGCGCGCCCGACTCCGGACCGGCCGGGGCCGCACCGAGCACGGCAGGCAGCGCCACGACCACCGCCGCGGCCAGCACCCCGGCGCAGCGACGCAGGCGCTCGGCCACCGCTCTCCCGTCCCGGGAGCGGCCGGCGGCGACACCGCCCGGGGGTACCGGCTCCCACCACGTCGTCCGCCCCGGGCCCGTTCGTACCGGCCCCGCGGACGGTCCGCCCGGCCACCGGGGCGGCGAAACCGGACGCACCGGAAGGATACGGGCACCGAGGGGTCCCGTGCGCGTTCGGCGCGGCCGAGCGGCATACGGTCACGCAACGGTCGGACGATCTCGGGGGTGATGGCGTGGCGTGGACACGCACGATGCCGGTGGAACGGATCCTGGCGCGCAGCCGGTCGGACGCGGACGACTCCGGGTCACCGCTGAAACGCACGCTGCGTGCCCGTGACATGGTCGGCTTCGGTGTCGGCATCATCATCGGCACCGGGATCTTCACCCTCGCCGGGGTCGAGGCGAAGGAGCACGCCGGCCCCGCCGTGACCCTGTCGTTCCTGATCGGCGCGGTCGTCGCCGGTCTGGCCGCGGTCTGCTACGCCGAGCTGGCGTCGTCGGTCCCGACCGCGGGCTCGGCCTACACCTACGCGTTCACCACCCTCGGCGAGGTCTTCGCCTGGATCATCGGCTGGGACCTGCTGCTGGAGTTCGGGCTCGGGCTCGCGGTCGTCTCCCGCAGCTGGTCGGGCTACCTGGCCGAGCTGTTCGGGCTGCCGACGGCCTGGTTCGGCGAGGACGCCACGGTCAACATCGGCGCCGTGGCGATCATCGCGATCCTCACCGTGGTCGCGGTCGCCGGGATCCGCGAATCGTCCCGGCTGACCAACCTGCTCGTGCTGGTCAAGCTGGCGGTGTGCCTGCTGATCGTGGCCGTCGGCGTGTTCTACGTGAACCCGGACAACCTGACGCCGTTCGTCCCGCCGGCCCAGCCGCCGGAGGGCGGGGGCAGCGTGTTCACCCAGCCGGTCGTGTCCGGGGTGTTCGGGCTGGAGCCGACCGTCTACGGCGTCGGCGGCATGCTCACCGCGGCCGCGATCGTGTTCTTCGCCTACACCGGGTTCGAGGCGCTGGCGAACCTCGGCGAGGAGGTCCGGCGCCCGGACCGCGACCTGAAGATCGGTCTGCTCGGCGCGCTCGGTGTGTGCGCGCTGCTCTACATCGCCGTCTCGCTGGTACTCACCGGCATGGTCCCCTTCACCGAGCTCGACACGGGGGCCCCGCTCGCGGTCGCCTTCGCCGACGTCGGCCTGCCCTGGATCGGCATGCTGATCTCGATCGGCGCAGTCACCGGGCTGACCTCGGTGATGATGGTCGAGCTGGTCACGATCGGCCGGATCGGCTTCGCCATGGGCCGCGACGGGCTGCTGCCGCGGGCGATCGGCACCGCGCACCCGCGCTGGGGCACCCCGCACCGCATGACGATCATCGGCGGTGTGGTCTGCGCGCTCATCGCGGCGTTCACCCCGATCACCGCGCTGGCCGACATGGTCTCGATCGGCGCGCTCTCGGCGATGATCATCGTCGCGGTCGCCGTGCCGGTGCTGCGCCGGACCCGACCGGATCTGAAGCGCCCGTTCACGGTCCCCTTCTCACCGGTGATCCCGGCGATCACCGCCCTGGCCTGCCTCTACATGATGCTGAACCTGAACCTCGACACCTGGATCCGGTTCGTCGGCTGGCTGGCGATCGGCATGCTGGTCTACGTGTTCTACGGCCGCAAGCACTCGTTCCTGGCCCGCGAGAGCGCCTGAGCGCCGGCCGCACGCACCGGACTCAGCGCCTGCCGGGGCCGATCTCGCCCCGGCGCAGTGCCCGTCGGACCCGCCGGGCCTGGGTGAGTCGCTGGCGGACCTTGCGGACCGGCTCGGCCTGGGTGGCCCCGTGCAGGCGGCGGTGGAGCCGGCCCTGGTCGTGGCGGCGGTTCAGCAGCGACCAGGCGAACGCGACCGGTTCGGTGCCGTCGAGGCGGCCGGGCCGGGACTCGAACCACTCCATGCTCCCGCGGGCCATGCGCTGCACACCCGCCATCGCCGCCCGGCGCTGCGCGTCGTAGCCGGCCAGCGCGGCGTCCACGTCGATCCCGCCGTCCGGGTCACCGCCCGTCGAGGCACCGCCCGTCGAGGCACCGCCTGCCGGGACACCGCTGCCCGTGCCCCCGATGCCCGTGCCGCCGGGGTAGAGGTGGTCGGCGAGCGCGATCGCGTCCTCGACGGCGAGCACGGTGCCGGAGCCGATCGCGAAGTGCGTGGTGTGCGCGGCGTCCCCGGCCAGCACGACGTGGCCGTCGCGCCAGGACAGGTTCCGCACCTCCCGGAACCGCTGCCACGGCGCGCCGCTCATCCCCGGCGGCGCAATGAGCCGGTGCCCGTCGAGCGTGCGGGCGAACACCCGCTCCAGCATCCGCATGGCCTCGTCCGGGTCCATCCGGTCCAGTCCGAGCCCGGTCCAGGTCTCCGGGCTGCACTCGACGATGCAGGTGCTCACGCAGTCCGCGGCCGGGTAGGCGTGGAACCAGATCCAGCCGGCGTCGGTCCGCTCGAAGGTGAAGGTGAACTGGCGGAACGGCTTGGCCGTGCCGAACCAGACGTAGAGGTTGCGGCCGTGGCTGATCCGGGTGCCGAAGGCCTCGGCCCGGGCGGTGCGGATCGCCGAGCCCACCCCGTCGGCCGCGACGACGACGTCGGCGTCGGCCGTGACCGGGTCGGCGGCGAGGTCGCCGTCCGGGGCGACCTCGGTCTCGTGCAGCACCGTCACCCCGAGCTCACGGGCCCGGTCGGTCAGCACCTCGAGCAGCCGGGCGCGACCGATCGAGTAGCCGTAGCGGCCGCCGAGGTGGACCCGCTTCGGGCCGACCGTCACCACCTGGGAGTCCCAGACGTGCGCGGCCGCCCGCACCCGCTCCGCGCCCACCGGGTCGGTCCGGTAGAGGTCGTCGAGGATGTCCTCACCGAGCGTGACCGCGAAACCGGCCGCGGTGCCCGGCGGCCTGCGTTCGGCCAGGACGACCTCGTCGCGGCCACCGGAGCGCAGCCGGGCCAGCAGCGAGAAGTACAGGCCCGCGGGCCCCCCACCGACGCAGACAATCCTCACGAACGTCCCCCAGCACGGTCGTCGCCTTCATTGCTGCACGCAATGTAGGACGTCGGCGGAATCGCCGTGCCGCGGTGCCGCGTACGGTCGGCGAGCCTTCGTCAGGCTGCGTTCAGTGGCACGAGGGTCACGCTCCGTCACCCTCCGGGCGGCCGGTTGCCGCCCGCCGCGCCGCGCGGCGCACCCGGCGTGCGGTGGTCAGCCCACGGCGGACCTGGCGCAACGCCGGGATCTGGGTCGCGCGGTGCAGCTGGTAGTGGATCCGGCCGAGATCGCCGCGCCGGTCGGCCAGCGACCAGGCGAAGTCGACGGGGTCCTCGACCCGGTCGAGCTGCCGGCCCGCCTGCTCGAACCAGTGCATGTTCCGCCGGGCCATGTCCTGCACCGGGGTCACCTGCGCGCGGCGGCGCGCGTCGTAGGCCGCCAGGGCCGCGCCCCGCCCGTCCGGGTCGTTCAGGTCGACCACGTCGACCCTCGCCCCACCGCCCGTTGCAGCACCGCCCGTCGCGCCACCTCCCCGGCCCGGCCCGTAGAGCGCGTCGGCCAGTGCCATCGAGTCCTGCATCGCCAGTACCGTGCCGGAGCCGATGCCGAAGTGCGTGGTGTGCGCGGCGTCCCCGGCGAGCACGACCTCGCCGTCGCGCCAGGTGCGGTTGCGCACCTCCTTGAACCGCAGCCACGGCTGCTCGCCCAGCCCGCCCGGCGGTTCGACGATCCGCCGGCCGGCCAACGTCCGCCCGAAGACCGACTCGACCAGGCGCACGGTGTCCGCGGGGGGCGCGCCGTCCAGGCCCAGCCCGGCCCACGTCTCGGGTTCGCACTCGACGATGCAGGTGCTCAACCCGTTCGACGACGGGTAGAGGTGGATCCAGACCCAGCCGGCGTCGGTGCGCTGGAAGTCCCAGACGAAGGTGTCCGAGTCGCTCTCGGCACCGAGCCAGACGTAGCGGTTGGCGCCCTCGTCGATCGTGGTGCCGAAATGCTCGGCGCGCGCCTCCCGCACCGAGCTGGCGATGCCGTCGGCCGCGACGATCACGTCCGCGTCGACCTCGTCCCGGCCGGCGGTCGTGCCGTACTCGATCCGGACGCCGAGCTGCTGGGCCCGCCGCGCCAGCACGTCGAGCAGCTCCACCCGGGCGATGCTGTAGCCGTACTTGCCGCCGACGTGGGCCGCCGGGTGGTCCGCGACCCGGATCTCCTGGGCGCTCCACAACCGCGCGGCGTCGCGCAACGCGGGCCCACCGGCCGGGTCGTACCGGAAGGCCTCGTCGAGCAGGTCCTCGCCGAAGGTCACCGCGAACCCGTGGGTCCGCCCCGCCGGGTTGCGCTCGTGGACCACGATCTCGTCCCGGCCGCCGGACCGGATCGCCGCCAGGACGGCGAAGTAGAGGCCGGACGGGCCCCCTCCCACGCAGGCGATGCGCAACGTGTCCCCTCCCGGAAACGTCGGACCAGCGGTGCGCGGTCACGGTAGCGCAGCAGCCACCCGCGCCCGCAGGCGCTTCGCGCAGCCGCTCCGGACGCCGAACGCCCCCCGGCGGCCCGGCGCGGCCGGTCTCGTAGCGTGGGAGTCGTGCACACGGCGAACGCGACCTCCCGATGAGCGTCGGCGCGCTCGTGTCCGGCCGGGTCCGGTCGATGCGCCGGGAGATGGCCAACCCGCTGTACCGCAACGCGTACGCGCTGATGCTCAACACCGTCGTCAACTCGGTGTTCGGGCTGCTGTACTGGGTCTTCGCCGCACGGGTGTTCAGCACCGAGGACGTCGGGCGGGGCAACGCCCTGGTCAACCTGATGCTGATGATCTCGGTGCTGACCTCGCTGAACTTCGGTCAGGCGATCATCCGGTTCCTGCCGACGGCCGGTCGGGACTCCCGTTCGCTGGTCCGGCTCGCCTACGGCGTCTCGGCCGCGGCCGCGGTGGTCGGGGCGGCCGCGGTGATGGCGTGGTGTCACTGGGCCTACGCCCCGGGCGACCCGCTGCACGTCTCGTTCGGCTTCGGCGCCTGGTTCGTGGTGTCCACCGCCGCGTGGTCGATCTTCAACCTGCAGGACCAGGTGCTGACCGGGCTGCGGTCGGCGCTGTGGGTGGCGCTGGAGAACGGTGTCTACGGCGTCGTGAAACTGGTGCTGCTGGTCGCGGTGTCGTTCACCTCGATCTCCGACGGCGTCTTCACCTCCTGGTCGGCCCCGGTGATCGCGCTGCTGGTGCCGTTCACTCTGCTGATCTCGCGGCGGCTGCTCCCCCGGCACAGCGCCGAGTCCGCGACCGTGGAGGGCGCCGGCGCACCGGGCCGGCGCACGCTGACCCGCTACATGGCGGGCGACTACCTGGGCCAGGTCTTCAACCAGGCCATGTCGTCGTTCCTGCCGGTGCTGGTGGTCATGGTGATCAGCCAGTCGGCGAGCGCGTACCTGCTGCCCGCACAGACGGTGTTCCAGGCGATGACCATGCTGTCGGTCGCCATCACCTCCGCGCTGGTCGTGGAGGGGTCACGGCAGCCGGAGCGGGCCCACCTGTTCGCCCGCGCGGTGCTGCGGCGGATCTGCGTGATCGTCCTGCCGGCCGCGCTGCTGATCGCGCTGGCGGCCCCGCTGCTGCTGTGGTTCTACGGGCCCGACTACGTCGAGAACTCGACGTTGCTGCTGCAGCTGCTGATGATCTCGATGATCCCGCGGATCGTGGTCACGCTGTGGATGACCAAGTCGCGGCTGGCCAACCGGACCTTCGGGCTCGCGGTGCAGCAGCTCGTCCACGCGATCATCGTGCTGGGCGGGGTGCCGCTGCTCGCCCCCACCCTCGGCGTGGACGCCGTCGGCTGGGCCTGGCTGGCGGGCGAGGTGCTGCTGGCGCTGGCCTTCGCCCCCTCGGTCGTCCGCTGGCTGCGCCGCCCGCCCCCGCCCCAGGACGCCGGGCCGGGCCCCGGTGGTGGTGACGACGACGGTGCGGACAGCGCCGACGACACCACGGGGCCGATCGGCGGCCCGGACGAGCGCACCCACGAGATCCCCCGCGTCCGGGACTGACCGGAAGCCGGGCCGGACGGGGCCGGTCGCTCAGGGCGGCGGGAGACCGGAGGGGCCCGGCGTCTCGCCGGAGCGCGGGTTCGTGGCGCCGTAGGGCTGGACCGGGTAGCGCCAGGCCACCCACACGAGCCCGGTGCCGGCCACGGCGGCCAGTGCACCGGCGGGGCTGCCCAGCGCGAGCAGCAGGAACCCGGCGACGGCGGCGACGACGAGCGCGACCCGGGCCCCGGGGATCCGGCGGGCGGCGGGCATCCGCTGCTGGTCACGCCGGAAGCGGGCGACGAACCCGGGGTCGTCCGCCGAGAGCCGACGCTCGAGGTCCTCCAGCACGCGGTGATCGCGGTCGTTCGGCACGACGCACCTCCTCCCTCGCAGGCACACCGCATTTGTATCGCATTACGATACAAATCGCACGGCGCGGCCCCACCGCCCGGGCCGGTGACGCAGACTGGACGGGTGCCCCGGCAGGACGATCCGAAACCCTTGACGAAACAGGACTTCGAAGCGCTGGCCCGCTTCCGGTTCGGGATCCGGCGCTACCTGCGCTTCAGCGAGGTGATCGTGCGCCGGCACGGGCTGACCCCACAGCAGTACCAGCTGCTGCTCGCGCTCAAGGGGTTCCCCGCCCGCGACTGGGCGAGCGTCGGGGAGCTGGCCGACCGGCTGCAGCTGCGCCACCACAGCACCGTCGAGCTGGTCAACCGGGCCCAGACCCAGGAGCTGGTGCAGCGCACCCCCGACCCGGAGGACGCCCGGGCCGTGCGGGTCGGGCTCACCGCGCACGGCGAGCAGGTCCTCGGCAGGCTCAGCGCCCTGCACCGCGACGAGCTGGACCGGATGGGCGGGGTGCTCGCACCACCGGTGTGGGAGGGCCCCGGCCCGGCCGGGAACGGCCGGGCGGACGGGGTCAGCGGAGGGTCCGCTCCCGGTCGATGAAGCGCTCCGGGATCGGGGTGCCGTGGCGCCAGAGCTCGCCCAGCGCGCGGTCGAAGGCGCGCGGGCGCAGCCGGACCAGGCCCCCGCCCGGGTTGTGCGTGATCTCGCCGAAGTAGACGTGGCCGTCGACGTCGTAGAGGTCGACCCGGGCGAAGGTGAAGTCCTTGCCCAGCGTCCGCGCGATCTCGAGCATCCGGTCGTAGGAGGCCGGCCGCTCCGGCAGCGCGTCGGCCTGCCCGAACCGGCCGGAGATCCGGAACGGCACCCAGTCCGGGTGCAGCATCGTCGAGGTGTGCGCGACGAACCGGTCCTGGTCGACGACGACCATCGTCGGCTCGCCGTGGAACACGAAGAACTTGTAGTCCGCGGGCGGCTTGCTGCCGTCGCCCAGGTACTCCTCGACGACCGCGCGCGGGGTGAGCCCCTCGTAGGGCCGCTCCCGCCAGCCGTGGGTGAAGAAGTCGGTGCGCAGCCAGCGGGCGACCGTCGAACGGATCCGCGCGTGGTCCGCGGCGGCCGGGTGCGGGACCAGGATCGTCATGTCGCAGCCGTGCGTGCCCTTGACGACGTAGGGGCCCTGCGGGGTCTCGAGGTCGAGCTCCTCGGCCCGCTCGACGACCTGGATCAGCGGAATGAGGTGCTCGGCCCCGATCCGGTCGGCGACGTGCTCGCGCACCCGGTACTTGTCCGCCGTGACGTGCACCAGCTCGGACTGCTCGCCGAGGTTCTTCCGCGCCAGGAGCTGGGCGTAGGTCCGCGGATTCCGGAACGTCGTGAACTCACCCTGGAACAACAGGTGATGCAGCATCGCGAACGCGCGATGAGGCAGGAATCGGAGCCGTCGGGACAGCATCACCCGGGCGTCGAACGACATTCCCGGAGAATAGTGCAGCGCCCTTCCCGACCCCCGGTCGCATCTCCGGACCGAGCACGGAACGCAACATCGTCGTGACCCACAGGTACCGAGGCCCCCGCAACCCTTCGAATCCGGAGCGGTTCCGGTTCACCGGCGACGATCACACGGTCGGGGCAGCGCCGGCGTCCGACCGTCCGGCGTCACCCTCTCCGGAACCGATCGCACTCCGCGCGCACACCCGGAAGGGGGCTTGATAGCGTGCCGCTCGTGCGGAACAGCAGCGTTCTCGTGACGGTGATCACGCCGGCCTACAACGTGGGGCCGTGGATCGGCGAGGCCATCGACTCCGTCCTCGCACAGACCGAGACCCGTTTCGAGTACGTGGTCGTCGACGACGGTTCCACCGACGACACGGCCGAGGTCGTGCGTTCCCGGGCCGAACGCGATTCCCGGATCCGGCTGATCCAGGTCGAGAACGGCGGATCGGGTGCCGCGCGCAACCGCGCGCTCGCGGAGAGCGCCGCGCCGTTCGTGGCGTTCCTCGACGGCGACGACCGCTGGCACCCGCAGTTCCTGCGGCACATGCTCGAGACCCTGCACACCGCCCCGCCCGGGGTCGGGATGGCCTACTGCCACACCCGGGTCATGCTCGAGAGCGGGCAGGTCGTGGCGCTGCGCTGGCAGCCGTCGGGCCGGATCGACCTCGACCGCCAGCTCGTCGAGAACAACCCGCCGCACAACGGCAGCTCGCTGATGATCCGCCGGGCCTGCTTCGACCAGGTCGGCGGTTTCGACTCGTCGCTGCCCTCGGCCGTCGACTTCGAGATGTGGCTGCGGATCGCGGCCGGTTCGCACTACCCGTTGATGTGGGGCACCCGCCGCTACCTGCTCGACATGCGGCTGATGCGGACCGGGTCGATCAGCTCGAACCGCCGTCGCCGCTTCGAGTGCCTGGACAAGGTGATCGCCGAGTACGCGCCGGCGATGCGCCGCCAGCATCCGGGCATGGCCTACATCCGGCCCGCGGTGTTCGCCTACCGCGACGGCCTGGACGACTTCGGGGACCGCTGGGCGCTGCTCGCGCGCGAGGCGGGCACCCGCGAGCTCGCGCGCGACTCGTGGGGTCGTTCGCTGCTGGGCTGGAGCGGCGCGGGCCGCGAGCGGCGCGCCCAGCTGCGCTCCCTGCGCGACACCGCCCGCAGCGGTGCCTACAAGGGGATGTCCGGCGCCCTGCGCACCGCCGGACGGCTGCACTCCCTGCGCGGCTGACGCCCGGTCACGGCCCGCGCCCGGACACCGGCCGTGGGGCATCATGGAGATCCGTGACGGAACGTACGACGCTGCCGGGCCGGACCGAACGGCGGGCGCGGTCCGGCGTCGGCCTGGTGTTCCTCACCAACGGGCTCGTCTACGCCAACCTGCTCCCCCGGTTCCCGCAGATCAAGGACGACCTCGGGCTGAGCAACGCCCAGCTCGGCGTCGCCGTGGCGGCGATGCCGTTCGGCGCGCTGCTCGCCGGCCTGACCGCGGGCGCACTGATCGCCCGGTTCCGCTCCTCGCGGGTCGCCTCGTTCGGCATGGCGGCGATCGCGGCCGGCGTGGTGCTGGTCGCGTTCGCACCGTCGTGGGGGCTCTTCGCCGCCGCGATGTTCCTGGTCGGGGCCGCGGACGCGGTCGTCGACGTCGCGCAGAACGCGCACGGCCTGCGCGTGCAGCGCCGCTACGGCCGCTCGATCCTCAACTCGTTCCACGCGCTGTGGTCGGTCGGCGCGGTCGCCGGCGGCATCATGGGCTCCGCGGCGGCCGGGATCGCGATGCCGCTCGCGCTGCACCTCGGCCTGTCCTCGCTGCTGTCGGTGCTGATCGCGGTGTCGGTCCACCCGCTGCTGCTGCCCGGACCGGAGGGCACCGAACGGGACGGGGACACCGAACGGGTCAGGGACACCGAACGGGCCGGGGACGACGCCGACCGGCCCGCACCGCGGCGCCCCTGGGCCGGGCTCGGACTGCGGACGGTCCTGCTCCTGGGCGTGTTCGGCGTGATCGCGAACTCCGGGACGGTCGTCGAGGACTCCGGCGCCACCTGGGCCGCGGTGTACCTGCAGGGGCTCGGTGCGGCCGCGGCCGTGGCCGGTCTGGGGTTCGTCGCCCTGCAGGGCTGCCAGTTCGTCGGCCGGCTGGTGGGCGACCGGATGGTCGACCGGTTCGGCCAGCGTGCGGTGGCACGGGCCGGCGGTGCGCTGGTGCTCGTCGGGATGGGCTCGGCGTTGGCGTTCCCGAGCGTGCCGACCACCGTGGCCGGGTTCGGCGCGGCCGGATTCGGCGTGGCGACGCTGGTCCCGGCGGCGATGACGGCCGCGGACCGGCTCCCGGGCCTGGCCCCCGGCACGGGCCTGACGGTCGTCACCTGGCTGATGCGGGTCGGGTTCCTGGCCTCGCCGCCGGTGGTCGGGGTGATCGCGGACGCGACCGAACTGCGGGTCGGGCTGCTGGTCGTGCCGCTCGCCGGGCTGGTCGTGCTGCTGGTCGCCGGTGTGCTGGCGCCCCGGCCCCGGCGCGGGTGAAAAGCCGCCCGCACCGCACCGCACCGCACCGGTCCGGACGGCGGGGCCGGCCGGGCCGCCGACGTGTCCGCCGTCAGTCCCCGCCAGTCGGCCCGGTCGTCCCCACCGGAGGGCCCTCACCGGCCGGCATCCGGGGCCGCCGGCGGGCCGCCACCAGGTCGACGATCCCGAGGACCAGGGCGAGCCCGACCAGTCCGACCGTGATGACCAGGCCGTGGGTGATCGCGGAGGCCCAGTCCCCGGTCGCGGTCAGGCGCCCGAAGAAGACCGCGCCGACCGCGGACAGCCCGATCGCGGTGCCGATCCGCTGGCCGGTCTGCAGCACGCCGCCCGCGGTGCCGCCGGAGCTGGGCGGGATCTCGGAGAGCGCGATCGTCTGGTTCGGCGCGATGACCAGTCCGCCCCCGGCCCCGGCGAGCAGCAGCGGCCCCGCGATGGCGAGCCCGGTCATCGGGCTGCCCGCGGTCACCCCGAGGACGGCGTCGGTGGCCACCAGCCCGGCGAGCACGACCGCGAGCCCGGTGACGACCATCGGCTGCCCGAACCGCGACACCAGCCGACCGCCGAGCGCGGAGGTGACCGCGGAGCCGATCGCGAACGGCGTCAGCACGAGACCGGTCTGCAGCGGGGTGTAGCCCAGGCCGTTCTGCAGGTAGAGCGTGAGCACGAAGAAGATCGAGGTGAACCCGGCGAAGTAGGTCATGCCGAGGGTGGCTCCGACGGCGTAGCTGCGGGTCCGCAGCAACGTGAAGTCGATCAGCGGGTGGCCGTGGGTCCGCTTGGCGCGCCGCTCCCAGGCCACGAAGCCGGCCAGGGCGGCCACCGAGACGGCGAGCAGCCACCACGGGGCCGCCGCCGGGTCCCGCTCGGCGAGCACCAGGGGCAGCATCAGGCCGACCACCCCGGTGCCGAGCAGCAGCGTCCCCACCAGGTCCAGCGGGCGCCGTCCGGCCGTCCGCACGCCGTCGGGCGGCAGCAGCCGCGCCGCGCACACCAGGGCGGGCACCCCGATCGGGATGTTCACGAAGAACACCCACCGCCAGCCGCCTGCGTCCCCGGCCCAGGCCAGCAGCAGGCCGCCGAGCAGCGGACCGATCGCGGTCGAGATGCCGACGACGGCGCCGAACAGCCCGAACGCAGTGCCCCGCTCCGGGCCCTGGAACAGGTCCTGGATGAACCCGACGACCTGCGGGGAGAGCAGCCCCGCCGCCACGCCCTGCAGCAGCCGCACCACGACCAGCACCTCGGCCGTCGGGGCGAGCCCGGCCGCGGCGCTGGTCAGGACGAACAGGCCCAGGCCGAGCAGGAACATCCGGCGACGGCCGCGGTCGTCGCCGAGCCGGCCGGCCGCGACGAGGACCAGGCCGAACGTGAGCGCATAGCCCGACACCACCCACGACACCTGCGCGGCCGAGGCGTCGAGCCCGGACTGCATCGACGGCAGCGCGACGTTGACGATGCTGACGTCGAGCAGGCTCATGAAGCCGGCGATCAGGCAGACGGACAGCGCCCGCCAGCGGCGCGGGTCGGGTTCGGTGCTCACGGGACTCCATTTCCGGTCCTCACGGCGGGCTGCGCAACTCGGGGCCCGGGGTTCTCCGGGCGGGGGTGGGCAGTGTCCACTGGGATCATGATGACGGTTGTGTGCGCGTACGGGTCGGGGGCGACCACGTGAGGGGCGCCCAGGCACTGGTCGGGTCGCTGGTCGGGGCCGGCGTCGACGTCTGCTTCATGAACCCCGGGACCTCCGAGATGCACTTCGTGCAGGCGCTCGACGACGTGCCGGAGATGCGCGGCGTGCTCACCCTGTTCGAGGGGGTCGCGACGGGCGCCGCCGACGCCTACGCCCGGATCGCCGGGCGTCCCGCGGCGGTGCTGCTGCACCTGGGGCCGGGTCTGGGCAACGGGCTGGCGAACCTGCACAACGCCCGGCGGGCCGGCACTCCCCTGCTCTGCGTGGTGGGCGCGCACGCGACCGACCACGTGCGTCACGACGCGCCGCTGGAGTCCGACATCACCGCCGTCGCGCGGACGGTGTCGGGGTGGGTGCACACCTCGGGCGACGTGCGGGACGTGGCCGACGACGCGATGCGGGCGGTCGCCGCTACCTCCGAACGCGGTGGTCAGGTCGCGACCCTGGTGCTGCCCGCCGACGTCTCCTGGTCCGAGGGCGGCGCACCCGCCCCGCCGCGCCGGTCGGCCGCGCCCGAGCCGCCGGACGCCTCGCGGGTCGCGGCCGCGGCGTCCGCGGTCGGTGCTCCCGGCGCGGTGCTCCTGCTCGGCGGGCCGGCGCTGACCGAGCGCGGGATGGCCGCGGCCGGGCGGATCGCCGCGGCGACCGGCACCCGGCTACTGGTCGAGACGTTCCCGCGACGCTGGGACACCGGCGCCGGACGCCCGCGGGCCGACAAGCTCGGCTACTTCGCCGAGCAGGCGCTGGCCCAGCTCGACGGGGCGTCCTCGCTGGTCACGGCCGGGGCGCGGGCACCGGTGTCGTTCTTCGGCTACCCCGGGGTCCCCGGGGACCTGGTGCCCGACGGGTGTCCGGTCGTCCCGCTGGCCGACGGCTCGTCGGACGCGGCCGCCGCACTGGAGGAGCTCGCTGCCGCGGTGGCCTCGGGCGACGGAGCCCGGGGCGCCTCGGGTGCCGGGGCCTCCGACGCCGACGGCGCCGACCCGCGCGTCTCGGGCGCGGGCACCGCGGCCGTCGACGCCGTCCTCGCGCCGCACGACGCCCCCGAGCCGGAGCCCGGCCCGCTGGACGTCCGCTCGCTGTGCGCCGCGGTCGCCGCGGCCCTGCCCGAGAACGCGATCGTGGTCGACGAGTCGGTGACCGCCGCGGCGGCGCTGGCCCCGGCCCTGCAGACCGCGGCCCCGCACACCCAGCTCGCGCTGACCGGCGGCGCGATCGGGCAGGGCCCGCCCGCGGCGGTGGGCGCGGCGGTCGCCGCCCCGGAGCGTCCGGTGGTGGCGGTGCAGGCCGAGGGCAGCGCGCTCTACACCGTCCAGGCGCTGTGGACCCAGGCCCGCGAGCAGCTCGACGTGACCACGGTGCTGATCAACAACTCGGCGTACTCGATCCTGCGGGTCGAGCTGGCCCGCACCGGGGCCGGGGAGGCCGCCCGCTCCGGGCGGGCCGGACGGATGCTGGACCTGTCCGACCCGACACCGGACTTCGTGTCGCTGGCGTCCGGCCTCGGCGTGCCGGCGCGGCGGGTCACGACGACCGAGGACCTGCTCGACGCGCTCCGATGGGCCCGGGACGAGCCGGGCCCGCACCTGATCGAGGCGATCGTCCCCGCGCTGGGGTGACGATCGGCGGGCCCCGGCCCGTCCGGGCATCGTTACCCACCCCGGCCCCGCGCGTCCTCGCGCGGGGCCGGTGACTCACAACGACAGCAGGCGGTCGAAGAACTCCCGGTACCGACCGAGCGCCTGCCGGAGGTCCTCGGTGGACGCGTCCTGGCGGGAGAACTGCTGCTCCAGGTCGTCGCGCTGGTGGCGGAACAGGGCCTCCAGCTCGTCGAGCACCTCACCGACCAGCTCGTTCGCGCCGTGGACCGCCCGCCGCGGCTCGTCCACGAACTCTCCCTTGAGGACGGTCCAGCGCTCCTGGAAGTCCCGGGCCCGGTCCGGGGTGATCAGCGACGACCCGGTGCCGGGCGCGCCTGCGCCCGGGGGTGTCCCGGAGCCGGGTGCGCCCGCTCCCCCGGCACTGGTGGCCGGGGCGCCGGCCGCCGGCATGCCGGCCGGTGGGGTGGTGCCCGTCGCCGTGGCCGGGTCGGCGGCGCCGGTGGCCGGATCGGCGGCCCGGCCCGGCGGTGCGGTCCCCGGCCCGGCCGCAGCCGGGTCGGGCGCACGGCCCGTACCCGTGGGGCCCGGGCCGGTCGTGGGACCGGCGTCGGCCGGTGCGGTCCCGGATGCCCCGGCATACCCGGCCGTCCCCGCGGCGACCCCGGACGCCGCGCCGGGCGGCATGCCGCCACCCGGCGCGGCGTCCGCCGGGGCGGCACCGCCATGACCGGACGCCGGTGCCCCGGGCGGGTACGCCTGCCCACCGGCTGCCGGAGCGGGCGGCGCCTGCCCACCGGGCGGACCGGCCTGCGCCTGTCCACCGGGCGGACCGGCCTGCGCCTGTGCGCCGTGCGGCAGGTCAGGGGGTGCCTGCCCAGCGGGCGGCGCGTCAAGGGGCGCCTGCCCACCGGGCGGCGGGTCGGACGCCGGCTGCCCACCGGGTGGCGCACCGGGCTGCACCCGGGGGCCCGGCGGCGGCGCGTCCCGACGGGGCGGTGCGGCGGCGTGCCGCGGCTCGCCCTCGCCACGCGGGTCCCGGTCCGGGTGCCCCGCGATGCCGGCGTCACGCTCGGCGTCGGCCGGGGCGTCGTCGCGGTCCCAGCCCGCGTCGGTCTCCGCGTCGCTGCGCCCCGCGAGCCGGTCCTTGATCTCGCCGGCCAGCCGCGCGGCGCGGCTCTCCTGCCGACGGCCCGGACGGTCGCTCATGCCCTCGTCTCCCGTCGTCCCTCGTCCTGCTGCGGCGGTGCCGTCTGCGCCGGGGGCTCCGAACGATCCGGCCTTTGGCCGTCACGGGAGCCGTTGCCCGAGCCGTCGCGGGAGCCGTCATCACCGGAGCCGTGGCCGTGCCGCCCGTCCCCCGGTTCCAGCAGGGCCTCGATCAGGGCCCGGTAGCTGGTCACGGCGTGCCGCAGATCCTCGGTGCCCGCTCTCCCTGCCGCATGCTCGCGCGAGATCGTGCGGGCCTCGCGGTAGCGCTGGGTGACGACCGGGTACGCGACGGACAGGTCCTGCGCCTGCTGGTCGAAGTCCTCGATCGGGTAGCCACGCGCGGACATGACGTCCCCGACGAGCCGGTCGGCGTCCCGCACGGCCGTTCCCGGGTCGTCGACGAAGCTCTGCTGGACCTGGGCCCACCGCTGCCGGTACCCCTCCCGTTCCCGCGGCTGCAGGTCACGCAGCTTCAGCGAGCGGTGCCGCTTCCGGCGCTGTTCCAGCTCCTTCTCCGCGTCACGCGGGTCGTCGGCCCCGCTCACCGCCCGGTCGTACTCGGGCCCGAACTGCTCACGCAGCCCCGTCGAACGTCGTCGTCTGCGCAGCACCGCCGCCGCGGTCACGGCGAGCGCCAGGACGACGATCACCACCACCGCCACGACGATGATCGTTGTGAGGTCGGTCATGCCGTCGGAATACCCGGACGTGCGAGACGGAAACAACGGAGGGTGCACGCGACCGGGCAGGAACCGGACGCGCGTCCTACGCCGGCAGGAAGGCCGGCAGGACCGCGTCCACGACGTCGGCGGCCCAGTCCGCACCGATCGGCCGACCGGCCAGGTGGTCGGCGTAGAGGTTGCCGACCAGGGCGCTGACCAGGCGCTCCACTGCTACTCGATCAACGGGGGCCCGCGCGGGTCTTCGACGTGCCGTTCGCCGAGACCGTCGACCTCGTGCTGACCGTCGCCGCCCGCACGTACTCGTTCGAGGCCGCCAACCCCCGGCACGAGCACGAGTACCACCTGTGGGAGGACGTCACGCTGCCGGACGGCAAGGTCCTCATGCCCGGGATGATCACGGACGCGAGCAACATCGTCGAGCACCCGGAGCTGATCGCCGAGCGCCTCGAGCGCTACGCGCGCCTCGTCGGCCGGGACCACGTGGTGGCCGGGGCGGACTGCGGGTTCTCCTCCCAGGCCACCTACCGGCCCGAGGTCGAGCCCCGCGTGATGTGGGCCAAGTTCGACGCGCTCGCCGAGGGCGCCCGGATCGCCTCCGGCCGTCTCTGGCGCTGACCGCGAGCGCCCGCCGGCCCCGGTGGCGCGCCGCGTCCGGAGGTACGGTTGGGCGCCCGGAGCACGGCAGGACGGGAGGCAGGCATGGCCACACGGAACCGCAGGAGGCGGCGCGTCGGCCCGCTGACGTTGTGGCACAGCGTGCGCCGGTCCCGGCGCGGACGGAGCCGGACCGTGTCCTGGTCGGGCTCGCTGTTCGGCACCCGCCGGCGCGGGCGTTCCACGACGACGCGGTCCGGGACGATCCGGCCCTGATGTCCCGCGCCCGAGCGCGGGGTCAGCCGGATGCGCCGCCGAGGATGCGCGGCAGCACCTCGCCGATCCCGCCCCGCAGGACGACGCTCGCGATGTCGTCGTACGGGGTCGGCTCGGCATTGACGATCACCACGTCGGCCCGGGCCGCGGCGGCCACGTCGACCAGGCCGGCGGCCGGGTGCACACCGAGCGAGGTGCCGACGGCGAGCAGCACGTCGCAGCCCAGCGCGGCGTCGCGGGCCCGCCGCAGCACCTCGACGTCGAGCGCCTGACCGAAGGAGATCGTCGCGGACTTGAGGATCCCGCCGCAGTGCGGGCACGGCGGGTCCACCTCGCCCGCGGCGACCCGCTCCAGCGCCTCGGCCATCGGGGCCCGCGCGGCACAGGACAGGCACTCGGTGTGGTGCATCGTCCCGTGCAGCTCCAGCACCCGCTGCGGCGACGAGCCCGCCGCCTGGTGCAGCTCGTCGATGTTCTGGGTGAGCAGCGCGACCAGCCGCCCGGAGCGCTCCAGCGCCACCAGCGCGTCGTGCGCGGGCCCGGGGCGCGCGGACCACACCGGGTGGGCGGCGCGCTGCCGCCACGACTCGCGGCGTACTTCGGGGTCGTCGCGGTAGTCCTGGTAGGTCGAGAGCCGCTCGGCCTCCGGGTTGCGCGTCCAGACGCCCTGCGGGCCGCGGAAGTCCGGGATGCCCGAGTCGGTGGACACCCCCGCCCCGGTCAGGACGGTGATCCGCTCGGCGCGGGTCAGCAGGTCACTCGCCCGCTCCAGGTCCGCGGCCGCCGGGCCGGGTGGCACGTCCTCGGATCGCTGCACGCTCTCACCGTGACACGGCCGGTGCCGCCGGGCACCGGCGGGCCGGTCAGGAGCCGCCGGGCCCGGGGTCCCGGTCGCGGTCCTCGTAGTGCCGCATCGCGGTCGCCAGGCCCCGGCACACCTCGGCGGTGGTCGCGAACAGGCCCTGGGCCCGCGGGTCGGCGACCTTGTCGACGTCGGCACGGGCGTGCTCGGCCAGCTGCTCGAGCAGGCCCCGCAGCCGGGTCGTGTGGTGGCGCGGATCGTCCTCGGGACGGTCGTTCGGCTCGGTCACACCCCGCGGGTACCCGCCCGGACACCGTTCAGGCCTGCGCCACCGTCCCACCCGGCTGTCCGGTCGATCATGGCTCCGGAACAGCCGGCGGACGTGCGAGCATGACACCGTGCGGTTGTTCGTCGCGGTGACACCGCCGCCGGACGCCCTCGACGAGCTCCGGTCGGCGACGGCGGCCGTCCGCGCCGGCTCCCACGGGCTGCGGTGGAGCCCGCCGGAGCAGTGGCACCTCACGCTGGCCTTCCTCGGCGAGGTCGACGACCGCGCCCGCCACGACGTGACCGAGCGGCTCGGGCGGGCCGCGGCCCGGCACGCCCCGTGCACGCTGGCGCTGGCCGGGGCGGGCCGGTTCGGGCAGCGGGTGCTGTGGGCCCGGGTGGACGGCGACGTCGACCGGCTGCGGCGCCTGGCCGCGTCGGTGCGGGCCGCCGCCCGCCGCGCCCGGATCGCCGTCGAGGACCGGCCCTACCGGCCGCACCTCACGCTGGCCCGGGCCCGCGACGGCGCGGACCTGCGGCCCGCGGTCGACGCGCTCGGCGGGTTCGCCGGACGGGCGTGGACCGCGCGCGAGCTGCACCTGGTGCGCAGCCGGCTGGGCGCCGGGCCGGACGGGCGGGCACAGCACGAGCTGCTGCGGTCCTGGGCGCTCGGCTCGTGAGTGGTTGTCGTGGTCCCGACCGCGATAACCACTCACGGGCGAATGCCGCACTACCGCTCCAGCAGCTCCCCCACGGCGGCGTCGATGAAGGCCGTGTCCACCGGGTTCGCTCCCCCGCCGGCGAAGTGCCCCCACACTCCGGGGATGACCCGCAGCTCGGCGCCGTTGGTCATGTGCGACACCGCCCAGGCCTCGTCCTCCGGCGGGAAGTAGAGGTCCTTCTCGGCCGGCATGATGATCGCCTTCGCCCGGATCGACGCCAGCGCCTGCTCGGTGGAGGTGAACCCGGGGGTCGCGCCGACGTCGCCGTGCCACCAGGTGTCGAGCATCGTGAGCAGGTTGTTCGGGTCCCGCCCGTCGAGGAAGAACGCCTCCCAGAACCCGACCGCGAAGTCCTCCAGCGAGGCGAAGCCCAGTTCCCGCCACACCTCGTCCCAGTAGAACGCCTGGGAGAACCCCCAGCCGGCGTAGATCCGGGCGAAGGCCCGCAACCCTTGCACCGGCCACCTCTCCGCCGGGTAGCGGCCGCCGTCGAAGCCGACCGAGGCCTGCAGCGCGGCCCGCAGCGAGTCCAGGAACACCTGGTTGTGCGGCGCCGTCCGCGCCGACCCGCAGAACGGCAGCATCCGCTGGACCATCTCCGGGTGGCTGACCGCCCACTGGTAGGTCTGGCCCGCGCCCATCGACCAGCCCAGCACCAGGGCCAGGGTGGAGACGCCGAACCGCTCGGTGACCAGGCGGTGCTGGGCGTTCACGTTGTCGATCACCCGGATGGCCGGGAAGGACGGGCCGTCGGCGGGGTGCGGGGAGTTCGACGGCGAGCTCGACAGGCCGTTGCCGAGCATGTTCGGCACGATCACGAACCAGCGCGCCGGGTCGAGCGCCTTGCCCTCCCCGATCAGCCACTCGTTGTCCCAGTGCCGGCCCGAGTACCAGGTCGGGTACACGACCGCGTTGTCCTTGGCGGTGTTCAGCGTGCCGTAGGTGCGGTACGCGACCCGGGCCGGCCGCAGCGTCCGTCCACACGCGAGCCGGAAGTCCGGGATCTCGAACGTCTCGTACGGCACGTCCCGGCCGTAGTGGGTCACGAGCTCACCGCGCAGCTGCCCCGGTCCTTGCGCACCGGACCGGCCGCCGAGGGCCGGATGTCGTCGTCGAAGATCGCGGTGGGCAGGTAGAGCGAGCAGCACGCGTTCGGGATGTCGACCACGCCCGAGACCCGGCCCTCGATCGGCGCCGAGCCGAGCAGCAGGTACGCCTGCGGGCCCGAGTAGCCGAACTTCTCCAGGTAGGTGATCGCGTTGAGGCAGGCGTTGCGGTAGGCCACGGTGGCGTCGTTGTAGAGCTGGGTGTCGCTGGTGTGGTCGACGCCGATCCCGATGAACGTGACGAACTCCGAGTACCGCGGCTCGACGTTGCCGGGCATCAGGATCGGGTTCGTGGTGACCCCGTAGGTCTCCATCCCGCCCTTGATCAGGTCGACGTGGAAGTCGATGAACCCGCCCATCTCGATGGCGCCGCAGAAGGTGATCTCGCCGTCGCCCTGGGAGAAGTGCAGGTCGCCGCCGGAGAACAGGGCACCGGGCACGTGCACCGGGTAGAACACCCGCGAGCCCCGGGTGAAGTTCTTGATGTCGTGGTTGCCGCCGTTCTCCCGGGCGGGCACCGTGCGGGCGCCGTCGCGGGCGATGGCGGCGGCGACGTCGCCGGTGGCCGTCCCGGCCAGTGTGGACTCCTCCAGCGGGGGCAGTGCCAGCGGCGGGACCCGGTCCGGTGCGGTGGCGATCAGCGCGCGCTCCCGGGCGTTCCACCGCGACAGCAGCTCGTGCGACGGCGCGGTCCCGAACAGGCCGGGGTGGGTGATGCCGGTGTAGGAGACGCCCGGGATGTGCCGCGAGGTCGCCTGCTGGCCGCGGAAGTCCCAGATGGCCTTGTACGCGTCGGGGAAGGTGTCGGTGAGGAAGCCGGCGCCGTTCTCCTTGGAGAAGATCCCGGTGTAGCCCCAGCCCTGGCCCGGCTTGTCGCCGGTCTCCTGCGGGACCGGGCCGAGGTCGAGGATGTCGACGACGAGCAGGTCGCCCGGCTCGGCGCCCTCGATCGCGATCGGCCCGGAGAGCATGTGGGCGCCGGAGAGGTCGACGTCGCGGATGTCGTTCGCGGAGTCGTTGTTCCCGATCTGCCCGTCGGTCCACTCGCGACACTCGACGCGGATCGAGGTGTCCGGGCGGACGGTGACGGCCGGTGGGATGTCGGGGTGCCAGCGGTTGTGGCCGGGGACGGCCTGGTCGCGCATGGACTTCGCCTGGTCGACGGTGAACACGACATCGGGCATGGGAACTCCTCGTGGAGGTTGTGAGTGGTTATCGCGGTCAGGGCCGCGACAACCACTCACGGGCGCGGCAGCGCCTGGTGACGGGGATCGCGGGTGACGGGGGTGGCGCGCCGGGACCGGCCCGGCACCGAGGACACGACGGCGGGTGCGTCGGCACTGGCGGCGGAGGCGTCGAGCGCCCGCCGCATCGCGGGGTCGCCTCCCCGCAGGGCCGGCGCGCCGAACACCCGCGACGCGGCCGCGCCGCACCCCGGGCAGCGCACCGCGGTGCCGGAGTCGGCCATCGGACGGACCTGCTCGAACTCGCCGCACGCCGGGCAGCGGTGGGTGTAGGTGGGCACGGACACCTCCGAGGTAGTGTCAGATGGAAATATGTCTATGGACACGACCGGTGTCAAGCGAGCCGGGTGAGCACGTCGAACGACAGCCCGTCGGCGCGGGCGAGGTAGACGTTCTGGCGCAGGTGCCCGCCCCGCAGCGACACCGCGCCGCGCGGTCCGTCGAACCCGGTCCGTTCGGCCACGCCCAGCAGCGCGGACGGTGCGACCGACCCGGCGCGCTCGGTGAGCCGGCCGAGCAGGGTGATCGCCTCGAAGCAGGACTCGGCCAGCGCCCCGGGGACCGGGGCGTTCACCCCGAAGCGGGCGGCGTAGCGGCCGGAGAACTCCAGCGACGACGCCGTCGCCAGCGTCTCGAAGTACCCGGCCGCCGCGTAGAGCTCGCGGGTGGCGCCGACCCCCGTCGCGAGCAGCATGTTCTCCTCCATCAGCGGGGAGAGCCGCACCCGGCTGCGGTCGGCGCCCGAGGCCGCGAACGCCCGGTTGAACCGGACCGCGTCCGACCCGACGAGGAACATCAGCACCCCCTGCGCGCCGCAGCGCTGGATGCGCTCGACCACCGGGTCGAAGCTCTCGCAGCCCAGCGGTACGAACACCTCGTCGAGCACCCGCACGTGCGGGCTGGTGCGGGCGAAGCGGCGCACGGCGCGGGCCGAGCCGCGGGGCCAGACGTAGTCGTTGCCGACCACGCACCAGGTCCGTACGCCCAGCTCGGCGGCCATCCAGCGCAGCGCGGGCAGCACCTGGGTCTCCGGGGTCTCCCCCGTCAGGAACACCCCGGGCGTGCACTCGCCGCCCTCGTAGAGCGGCGCGTAGACGTAGGGCGCCCGCTCGGCGACGGCCGGGGCGAGCGCCTGGCGGACCGCGGAGATGTGCCAGCCGCTGACGGCGTCGACGGCGCCCGCGTCGAGCAGCCCGGTGACCTCGGTGACGATCTCGGACGGACTGCGGCCGCCGTCGACCGGGTGCAGCCGGACCTCGCGGCCGAGGACACCGCCGTCGGCGTTCAGCTCGGCGGCCGCGAGATCACCGCAGGCCTCGCAGGCGGGCCCGAGGATGCCGGCCGGTCCGCTGCGGGGCACGACGAAGGCGACGTCCAGCGTGCCCGTCGGCGCAGCCACCGGCGTCACCTCCCACATCGTTGAAGACGACAGTGTTTACGATGACAGCGACCGCGTCACTACCCCGAACGCTCCTGGAGGCCACCGCCGTGACCGCCACCGAGTCGCGCCGCGAGAGCTGCGGGACGGGCGCCGCCGACGCCGCCGTGGCCCTGGGTCGCGCCGCGTACCGGGTGGAGCGCCGGATCGACGAGGTCGTCCGCCCGCCGGACGGGCCGGGCCTGGACGCATGGCGGGTGCTGCACCTGCTCGCCGACGACGCCGGGCACCCGATGTCGGAGATCGCCGCACACGCGATGGTGCCCGCACCGACCCTGACCAAGATCGTCGACCGGCTGGCGGACCGCGGGCTGGTCTACCGGCGGGCCGACGACGCCGACCGCCGCCGGGTGCTGGTGCTGCTCGCCGATCGCGGCCGGACGTTGCACGACGAGCTGGCACCCCGGGTGGCGGCGGTGGAACGTGCGGTCCACGAGGCACTGGGCGCCGACGCCGCGACGGTGCTCGCGGCGCTGGAGCGGCTGTAGGTCCACCGCGGGCGCCGCGGGCTTCTCAGGCCGGTGCCCGGTCGAGCGCCGCCCGCAGCCGGGCGTCGTAGGCGTCGGCGAGCGCACCGAGCGCGTCCACCGCGTCCCCGGTGTGGGCGGGTCCGTGCATGAGGGCGAGCGTCGTGGGTGCGGTCGCGGCGAGCGCCCGGATGGTCGGCCCGGTCCCCGGGGTCAGCGCCGTCGCTCCGAACCGGTCCTCGGCGGCGAGCGCCGGTCCGACCGGGTCGGCGCCGGAGACGGCCGGGCCGGGGCCCGTCGCGGTGAACAGGTCCCCGCACAGCAGGGTGCCGGTGGTCTCCTCCAGCAGCAGCCCCGAGTCCCAGCCGTGCGGGACGTGCGCGGTGTCGATCCACCGGACCCGGCGCCGGCCCAGGTCGAGGACCTCCCCCTCGGCCAGGGCCCTCGGCGGCCGGTCCGCCAGGTCGCCGAGCGAGACCATCACTCCGAGCCTGCCGTGCACGACCTGCGCCGAGGGCGCGACGGACAGCCACTCGTTCATCGCGCCGCACTCGTCGGCCTCGACGTGGCCGAACGAGATCCAGCGCAACGCCAGCGGGTCGATCACCCGGGCCAGGGCGTCCCGGATCGTGGGGAACAACAGCCGGTAGCCGGTGTGGAACAGCAGCGGTTCCTCCGCCCGGACCAGGAACTGGTTGAACTGCAGGTCCACCGCCGGCAGGTAGGTGCTCAGCCGAAAGATGTCGGGCGCGACCTCGTCGACGACGGTGTCCATCGCAGGCTCCTTCCGCTCCGGCGCGTCAGAGTCCGCGCGGACCCCCGCCGGGGACAGGGACTTCCGTCCCGGCACCGGGGCCGCCAACGCCCGTGAGTGGTTGTCGCGGCCAGGACCGCGACAACCACTCACGGCCCCTCTTCGAGATCTCCCTCGGTCTCCAGGTACGCCTGGCGCAGGGCGTCCAGGGTGGACTGTTCCGGGGACTCCCACAGCCCGCGGTCGACCGCCTCGAGCAGCCGCTCGGCCATGCCGTGCAGCGCCCACGGGTTCGACTCGGTGAGGAACTTGCGGTTGTCCGGGTCGAGCACGTACTCGGCGGTGAGCGTCTCGTACTGCCAGTCCGCGATGACGCCGGTGGTGGCGTCCCAGCCGAACAGGTAGTCGACCGTCGCGGCCATCTCGAACGCGCCCTTGTAGCCGTGCCGGCGCATCGCCGTGATCCAGCGCGGGTTGACCACGCGGGCCCGGAACACCCGGGCCGTCTCCTCGTGCAGGGTCCGGGTGCGCACCGACTCCGGGCGGGTCGAGTCGCCGACGTACGCGGCCGGCGCGGAGCCGGTCAGCGCGCGCACCGTGGCGACCATGCCGCCGTGGTACTGGTAGTAGTCGTCGGAGTCGGCGATGTCGTGCTCGCGGGTGTCGATGTTCTTGGCGGCGACCGCGATCCGCCGGTAGGCGTGCTCCATGTCGTCGCGGGCGGGCACCCCGTCGAGGCCGCGGCCGTAGGCGTAGCCACCCCAGGTCGAGTAGACCTCGGCGAGGTCGGCGTCGCCGCGCCAGTCGCGGGAGTCGACCAGCTGCAGCAGCCCCGCGCCGTAGGTGCCCGGCTTGGAACCGAAGATCCGGGTCCGGGCCCGGCGCTCGTCGCCGTGCCGCTCGCGGTCCGCGGCGACGTGGGCGCGGACGAAGTTCTGCTCCGGGGTCTCGTCGAGCTCCGCGACGAGGGCGACGGCGTCGTCGAGCAGGGCCAGCACGTGCGGGAACGCGTCGCGGAAGAACCCGGAGATGCGCACGGTGACGTCGACCCGCGGCCGCCCGAGCTCCTCGAGATCGATCACCTCGAGGTCGCGGACGCGCCGGCTCGCGTCGTCCCACACCGGGCGGACGCCGAGCAGCGCGAACACCTCGGCGACGTCGTCGCCGGAGGTCCGCATCGCGCTGGTCCCCCACACCGACAGCCCGACCGAGCGCGGGTACTCGCCGTGGTCGGTGCGGTAGCGCTCGACCAGCGACTCGGCCATCGCCTGCCCGGTCTCCCAGGCCAGCTTCGACGGGACCGCCTTCGGGTCGACCGAGTAGAAGTTGCGGCCGGTGGGCAGCACGTTGACCAGACCGCGCAGCGGCGAGCCGGACGGTCCGGCCGGGATGAACCCGCCGTCGAGGGCGTGCAGGACCTGGTCGAGCTCGTGCGCCGTGGCGTCGAGCCGGGGCACGACCTCGTCGGCGGCGAACCGGAGCACGGCCTCGACGGCCGCCGGGTCGGCGCCCGGAAGCTCCGGCGCGGGTGTCCCGGCGGCGGTGCTCCCAGGGGCACCCTCGCTCCCCGGGACTTCCGGCGCCGCCACCCCCGCGACGCCCCCAGGGGCACCCTCGGGGCGCTGGGCGCCACCGGGGTGCCCCTCGGGGCCGGAAAGGGCGGCGTCGGGAGCGGTGCTCGTCGGGGCGAGGGCCGGGTGCTCGGCGAGCACCGCCGGGGCGGCACCGGCGTCCCAGCCGGCGGCCTCCATGCCGGCGACGAGCGCGCGGGCCACCGCCTCCACGGCGTCGGTGCGCGAGCCGGTCTCGGAGCCGTCCTCGACCAGCCCGAGGGCCTGGCGCAGCCCGGGCACGGACTGCTCGCCGCCCCACATCTGCCGGGCCCGCAGCACGGCGAGCACGAGGTCGACGCGCGTGTCCCCCTCCGGGGCCAGCGCGAGCACGTGCAGGCCGTCGCGGATCTGGACGTCCTTGATCTCGCACAGCCAGCCGTCGACGTGCATGAGCATGTCGTCGAAGACGTCCTCGTCCGGACGCTGCTCCAGGCCCAGGTCGTGGTGCATCTGGGCCGCGGTCATCAGCGTCCAGATCTGCTGGCGGATCGCGGGCAGCTTCGCCGGGTCGAGCGCGGAGATGTTGGCGTGCTCGTCGAGCAGCTGCTCCAGGCGCGCGATGTCGCCGTAGCTCTCGGCGCGGGCCATCGGCGGGACGAGGTGGTCGACCAGGGTGGCGTGTGCGCGCCGCTTGGCCTGGGTGCCCTCGCCGGGGTCGTTGACCAGGAACGGGTAGACCATCGGCAGGTCACCGAGCACGGCATCGGTGGCACACGACGCCGACATCCCCAGCGTCTTGCCCGGCAACCACTCCAGGTTCCCGTGCTTTCCGATGTGGACGATCGCGTGCGCGCCGAAGCCGCCGTCGGCGACCGGGGCGCCCAGCCAGCGGTAGGCGGCCAGGTAGTGGTGCGACGGCGGCAGGTCCGGGTCGTGGTAGATCGCGACCGGGTTCTCGCCGAACCCGCGCGGCGGCTGCACCATCAGGGTCACGTTGCCCGAGCGCAGTGCCGCGACGACGATGTCGCCCTCCGGGTTCACCGAGTGGTCGACGTAGTGCTCGCCCGGTGCGGCGCCCCAGTGCTGCTCGACCTCGTCGCGGAAGTCCTGCGGCAGCGTCTCGAACCAGGAGCGGTAGGAGCCGGCCGAGATCCGGATCGGGTTCCCGGCCAGCTTCTCCTCCGAGAGCCAGTCCGGGTCCTGCCCGCCGGCCTCGATGAGCGCGTGCATGAGCGCGTCACCGTCGCCGTCGGCGACCCCGGGGAAGTCCCCGGTGTCATAACCGGCCGCGGCCATCGCCTTGATCAGCGCGATCGTCGACGCCGGGGTGTCCAGCCCGACGGCGTTGCCGATCCGGGCGTGCTTGGTCGGGTACGCCGACAGCATCAGGACGATCTTCTTGTCGGCGTTCGGGACCCGCCGCAGGGTCGCGTGGTTGACCGCGATCCCGGCGACCCGGGCGGCGCGCTCGGCGTCCGGGACGTAGACCGACAGGCCGTCGTCGTCGGTCTCCTTGAACGAGAACGGCACGGTGATCAGGCGGCCGTCGAACTCGGGGACGGCAACCTGGGTGGCGACGTCGAGCGGGGACAGCCCGTCGTCGTTGGCCTCCCAGGTGGCACGCGAGCTGGTCAGGCACAGGCCCTGCAGGATCGGGACGTCGAGCGCGGCGAGCTCGGCGACGTCCCACTCCTCGTCCTCGCCGCCCGCCTGCGCGGACGCCGGCTTCGTGCCGCCGGCGGCGAGCACCGTGACGACCATCGCGTCGGCCCGGCGCAGCGTCTCCAGCAGCTGCGCGGGCGCCTGGCGCAGCGACGCGCACCAGATCGGCAGCGGGCGCGCACCCTTCGCCTCGATCGCCGCGCAGAGCGCCTCGACGTAGCGGGTGTTCCCGGCCAGGTACTGGGCGCGGTAGAACAGGACCGCGACGGTCGGCCCGTCGTCCCCGGCCGTCGTCCGCTCCAGCACGCCCCACTCGGGCAGCTCCACCGGCGGCTCGAAGCCCTCGCCGGTGAGCAGCACGGTGTCGGAGAGGAACCGGTGCAGCTGCGCCAGGTTCTCGGTGCCGCCCTGCGCCAGGTAGGTGTGCGCCTCCGCGGCGATGCCGGCCGAGGTGGTGGAGAGCTCCATCATCTCGGCGTCCGGGGCCATCTCCCCGCCCAGGCAGACCAGCGGGGTGGACCGGGTCCGCAGCAGGTCCAGGCCCTCCTCGAAGTACCGGTAGCCACCGAGCACCCGCACGACGACGACGTCGGCCTCGTCGGCCATCGCGGCCAGCTCGTCGTGCAGCACCCGGTTCGGGTTCGCGAGCCGGTAGTCCGCGCCGCTCGCGCGGGCGGAGAGCAGGTCGGTGTCCGACGTGGAGAGAAGCAGGATCACCGGGGGCCCGCCGATCGGCGAGCGGGCATCGACAGGGCGCGGACGCGCGGCATCGGCGGACCTTCCTCGGGATCCTCGTCCCGGACGGAGGCGGTGCGGCGGGATGGGGGCAGTGTCTGGCTCCCCGGCCGCGGTCGGTGCGGCCGGATCACAGTGGCGGGACCGCGCCGGGTTCGCACCGGCTTCCTGGGTCCCCGCCCGCCGTCTTCGGTTGTCGGAGCCACCTTCACCGGCGGCCTCGTGTCACGTCAAGGCAGGCCGCACCAGGGTGGTGATCCGCACGTGCGACGGGGCGGCCGGGGCCGAGCCGAAGCCGAAGCGCACCGGCGGGGCGACCGGCGCGAGCCCGCCGAGATCGGCGCCGTCCCACCGGACGACGCCGTCGACGATCCGGTGCAGGTCCCGGGCGCCGTAGTACTCGCGGCGCCCGCCCCCGGCGCTGCCGGTGGTCCGCACCCCGGGCAGGACGCGGCGGGCCACCGGGTCGAGCGCGGCGAGCCAGCCGGGGTGGGCGGCCAGCCGGGGCGGGACGGCCCGCAGCGCCCACCCCAGCGGCGGCCGGGCGCCCACCCACCAGGCCACCTCGAGCGGGCCGGCGACGACCTGCCGCCGGTCCCCGCTCGCGGTGTGGGTCACGGGCACGACCCGGATCTCGTCGAAGGTGTACGTGGCGGACACGAACGCCGCGACCTCGTCCGACGGCGCCAGCAGCAGGCGGTCCCCGCCGGCGGACTCGGTCATCACGTCGGTGAACGCGCCCAGCGGCGACCGCGGCCAGTGCCCGACCACCACCCGTCGCCCCTCGTGGGTGCCCAGGCCGGAGATCCAGCCGTCGAACCGGTCCATCACGCCGCCTGTACCCGGCCCCGGGCCCGGCCTCACACGGGCAGGCGGTCCCGTCCGGTCTCCCGCAGCGTCAGGACGGTGACCACACCGATCAGCGCGACCCCGATCACCCAGAACGCCGGCGACATCGCGTTGCCGGTGCTCTGCACGAGCTGCGCCGCCACGTAGGGAGCGGTCCCGCCCGCGAGGATCGTGCCGATGTTGAAGCCCAGCGCGACGCCGGTGTAACGGACCCGCCGCGGGAACAGCTCGGTGAACTGCGGGAACGCCGGCACCTGGGCCAGCCCGTTGACGGCCATGTAGACGACGTAGACCAGCGTCACGACGACGATGCTCGACGTGGCGCCGAGCAGTGCGAACGCCGGCCAGGCGAGTACCAGGTAGAGCGCGTACGCCGCCAGGAGCACCGGCTTGCGTCCGTACCGGTCGGTGAGCATGCCGGCGAGCGGGTACGTCGCACACGCCAGGGCGATGCCGATCGCCGACGCCCAGTAGACGGCCTCCTTGTCGAAGCCCTGGGTCTGGATCAGGTAGGTGCTGAAGTAGGTCAGGCCGACGTAGCCGGTGCCGTTCATGGCGATCGCGATCCCGACGACCCGCAGGACCGCGCCGGGCCGCTCCCGCACGACGCTGAGCAGCGGGCTGCGGACGACCTCGCGCTTCTCCGACATCGCCTCGAACTCGGCGGTGTCCTCGAGCTTCACCCGCACCCACAGGCAGACCAGGGCGAGCGGGACGGCGATCAGGAACGGGACCCGCCAGCCCCAGGCGATCATCTGCTCCGCGGTGGTGAACGCGGTGACCAGGCCGACCACCGCTGCCGCGACGGAGAAGCCGAGCGTCGACCCGACCGGGGTCAGCGAGCCGTAGAGACCCCGCCGCCCGGGCGGGGCCGACTCGGCGACGTAGGTCGCGGCCCCACCGATCTCGCCGCCGGCCGAGAAGCCCTGGGCGAGTCGGACGAGGACCAGCAGCACGGGCGCGAGGACGCCCGCGGTCGAGAAGTCGGGCAGCAGACCGAGGAGCCCCGAGAAGGCGCCCATCGTGACCACCGTGACGACCAGCGCGTGCTTACGGCCCCGCCGGTCGCCGAGCCGGCCGAAGAACCAGCCACCGAGGGGTCGCATGATGTAGGCCGACCCGAACACCGCCAGGGTGAGCAGGATCGAGACGCCGGGCTCGTCGCTGGGGAAGAACAGCGGTCCGAGGGTGACCGCGAGGAAGGCGTAGACGCTGAAGTCGTAGTACTCGATCAGCGTCCCGACCCCACCGGCCAGTGCGGCGCGGCGGGCGGACAGCGGTGCGGTGGACCGGGCCCCGGCGGCGGCGCCGTCCGGTGGGGACGTGGTCTCGGACATGGAGGAGCTCCTGATCGTCACTGATCTCGGGGGTGTCAGGTTCGGGCGTGCTCGGCGAGCAGCAGCTTCAGCGAGCCACCCGCCTCGATGACCCGGGTCACCCGCTCACTGGGCGGGGTGCCGTGCAGGGTCCGGCCGCCGGGCAGCGCGACGGTGGCGGTGCGCCAGTCGAGCCGTACGTCGTCCCCGGTGCCGGCGGCCGCGGTGATCCCCGCGACCGTGATCAGCGGCATCCCGTTGTAGGTCTCGCCGCGCCAGAATCCGGGCGAGAACGACTCCGCGATCACCGCTGCGATACCGAGGTCGCGCAGGGCGACCATCGGCGGGTAGTGCGGGTGGCCGTACCCGAAGTTCCGACCACCGACGATCACGTCGCCCGGCCGGACCCGGTCCGCGAACGACGGGTCGTAGGCCTGCATGACCTTGCTGCGCAGAAACTCGGCGTCGTAGGACTTGATGTTCTCGACGCCGATCACGAGGTCGATGTCGAAGTCGTCGCCGAAGACCCAGGCGACTCGTCCGGCGATCACGTCCGGGGGCGGTGGGTAGTTCCGTGCGGCGCTCACCGACCGGTCACCCCGTCCGCGGCGGTGATGCTGCCGGCGACCGCGCTGGCCGCGACCGTCGACGCGGAGCCCATGTAGATGTTGGCGTCGGTGCTGCCCATCCGACCGGAGATGTTGAGGACGCCGGTCGAGATGCAGTTCTCGTCGGGCTGCAGCGGCTTCTGGTAGCCGAAGCAGAAGTCGCAGGAGGACCGGGCGACCTGTGCGCCTGCCGCGCGCAGCACGTCGAGCAGCCCCTCGTCCTCGGCCTGCCGGTGTACCGCGTCCGAGGTCGGGACGACGTTGAGCTCGACCCCGGGGGCGACGGTCCGCCCGTCGAGGATCAGGGCCGCGGCGCGGATGTCCTCGATCCGGCCGGAGGCGCACGATCCGATGAATGCCTTCGTCACCGCCGTCCCGTCGAGGTCGGCGGCGTCGCGCGTGTTGGCCGAGCGGGCCGATCCGGGCAGCACGACCTGCGGGACGATCGTGGACAGGTCGTAGTGGTGGACGGCGTGGTACTCGGCGTCGGCGTCCGGGGACTGCGGTACCAAGTGTCCACCGCCGACCCGCCGCGCGTGCTCCAGCGAGGTCGCATCCGGCTCGAACACCGCCGAGACGGCGCCGGTGAACATCGCCATTCCGCACAGGCCCTGCCGGAGGTCGATCGGCATCGCGCGCGCACCGGGGCCACCGAACTCCATCACCTGGTGCGCGCACCCATCGGCACCGTGGTCGCCGATGATCCGGTGTACCAGGTCCCGGCTGTCCACGCCGGGCCGGAACTCGCCGGTCAGCTCGAACCGGGTGGTGGCCGGGACGTCCAGGAATATCCGGCCGGAGACCCAGGCCTCCAGCAGGTCGCGGCGCACACCCCACCCGAGCGCGCCGAAGGCACCCGCGCCGGAGATGTGTCCGTCGAAGTGGATGAGGAAGTTCCCCGGCTGCGCGTACCCCAGCTCGGCCATCACCTGGTGCCCGATTCCGCGGGCCTCGTGCAGGGCGATGCCGTAGAACTCGCACCAGTCCCGGGTGACCTGGTGGACCTCCTGCTCGCGGGCGTCCTCCCGGGTGAGCATGTGATCGATGAACACGACGTAGCGTTCAGGATCGGCGAGCTCACGGATGCCGAAGTCGTCGTGCATCTGCCGGAACATCACGTCGGTGTAGCCCGGGAAGTCGTAGGCGATCATGTAGTCCGGCCGGATCGGGAGGTTGTCCCCCGCCCGGACCGACGGCACGCCCGCGGCGCGGGCGAGGATCTTCTCCGTGATCGTCGCGCCCACTCACACCACCGCCGCGGGAAGGTAGGCGTGCTGCTGGCGCTCGATCTCGGCCATGCCGATGAGCTCGACGAACTCGTGATGCCCCAGACCGTCCTCGCTCACCGTCGCAGGTGCCTCCCCCGCCGCCAGACGGCCGAGGCAACGCCGTGCGGCTCCGGTGACGGCCATCAGTACCTGGGTCGGCAGCAGCGCGAGCCGGACGCCGATCTGCTCCATGACCTCCGGGGTGAACTCGCGCTCGGTCCACGCCGACGCGGTCAGCGTCGCGGTCAGGGGGACGCCGGCGACCTCACGGCACCGGGCCCATTCCTCGACCGTCGTGAACGTCTTGGTCACCGGCATGATCATGTCTGCACCGGCGCGGACGTAGGCCTCCGCACGACGGAGCGCCTCGTCGCCCCGGGCGTCGGTGCGCGCGATGACGATCATCTCGCCGGCCGCGTCCTTCACCGCCCGGACCTTGCCCTCGGCCTCCGCCGGGTCGACCAGCTCCACCTCGGCTCCGGGGATCAACGGGCAACGCTTCGGGGAGCGCTGGTCCTCCATAAAGACCGCGGCGACCCCGGCGTCGGCGAACCGGCGGGCGGTCCGGGCCGCGTTGACGGCGTTGCCGTACCCGGTGTCGATGTCGGCGATCACCGGCAGCGTGCTGGCCTCCCGGATCGTCCGCACCGCCTGCAGGTTCTCCGACATCGTGTACAGCTCCGCGTCCGGATATCCGAGCGCCGCCGAGATCGCGAAGCCGGACGCGCACAGCGCGGGGAAGCCCGACTGCTCGGCAAGTCGTGCCGTCAGCCCGTCCCACACGCCGGGCGCCTGGACGAGCCCCATCGAGATCATCTCGCGCAGTTCCACTGAGCACCTCTCTGTGTATCGTGATGCGAAACGCGTTCCGAAAATGTGGCCGGTGGACGACGATGTGTCAAGACGCTGTGGCGGGCCGGTCACTAACCTGGCGCCGGTACGAGACGACGAGTGAGGTGACAGTGGGCGGTGCAGCCCCCGTCGAGGGCCCCGACGCGACGAGTCGCGAGACCGTGGGTTCGGTCCTGCGCGCCTGCCGGCTGCTCGAACACTTCGGAGCGGACCGACCGGTGATCACGCTGGCCGAGCTGACCGCGGCGAGCGGCCTGAACAAGCCGACGGTCCACCGGTTGATGACCTCGTTCGTCGAGGCCGGGTGGGTGCACCGGGACGCGGCGGGTGCCTACCGGGTCCGGATGCCGGTGTTCGCGGTCGGTGCCGCTGCGCTGGCCGAATTCGACCTGCGCACCGAGGCGCGCCCGGCGCTGGAGGATTTGGCCGCCCGGTTCGGAGACACCGCCTTCCTGATGGTTCCCGCCGATGCGGGCGCGGTCTGCATCGACCGCGTCGAGGGCGGGAAGCCGCTGGTGGTGGCCGGGATCGGCATCGGAACCGTGCTCCCGTGGCACGCCGCAGCGGCGCCGGTGGTCATGGCCGCCGTCGATCCGGCGATCCGGGAGCGCGCCCTGGCCGGTGAGCTGACGGCCTTCACCGCCGCCACGTACGTGGACCGCGAGGGTTTCGCGGCGCACCTCGCCACGGTCCGGGACGCCGGGATCGCGATCAGCCGCGACGACTACCTGGGCGGAGTGTCCGCCGTCGCCGCACCGGTGCTCGGCCGCGACGGGGCGTTGGAGGCCACCCTCAGCCTCGGCGGGCGCAGCGAGGACTTCACCGGTGAGGCGGGGGACGCCCGGGCCGCGGCGGTGGCCGAGGCGGCGCGGAGGCTCAGTACCACCGTCGGCGCGCGGCCCGCCTGACCGGACCCGGTCCTCACCCGAGAGCCCGAGAGCCTGCTGCTTCGCACCGACACATGCAGTAGGACGGTGGGCACAGCCGTCCCGAGGAGGTCCCATGCCCATCGGCCCGGTCGACGCCGGCACCGTCCCCCGTTTCGCCGGTCCCCCCACGTTCGCCCGTCTCCCCCGCCTCGACGAGGTCGAGCGGGCGGACGTCGTGGTGCTGGGCCTGCCGTTCGACTCGGGCGTCACCTACCGCCCCGGCGCGCGGTTCGGCCCGGCCCACGTGCGGGCGTCGTCGAAGCTGTTGCGCCCCTACCACCCGCCGCTGGGGGTGGCCCCGTTCGCGGCGCAGCAGGTCGCCGACGCGGGCGACCTGGGCCTCACGCCGTTCGACATCGCCGAGGCCGTGCGCACCGTCGAGCAGGCCGCGGACCGGCTGCGCGCGGACGGGACGACGCTGCTCGCCCTCGGCGGCGACCACACCGTCGCGCTGCCGCTGCTGCGTTCCGTGGCGCGCACGCACGGCCCGGTCGGCGTCGTCCACTTCGACGCGCACCTCGACACCTGGGGTCCCTACTTCGGCGCGGACGTCACCCACGGGACGCCGTTCCGCAACGCCGCCGAGGAGGGTCTACTGGACCCACGGCGCTGCCTGCACGTCGGCATCCGCGGGTCGCTGCACTCCGGGCAGGACCTCACCGCCGACGAGGTCCTCGGCTTCCAGGTGATCCACACCGACGCGTTCCAGACCGAGGGCCTGCCCGCCGTGGTCGAGCGGATGCGCCGCCGGCTCGGCACCGGCCCGGTGTACGTGTCGGTCGACATCGACGTCCTCGACCCCGCGCACGCGCCCGGCACCGGGACGCCGGAGGCCGGCGGGCTGACCAGCCGCGAGCTGCTGCACGTGCTGCGGGCGCTGGCCGGGGTCGACGTGGTCGGCGCCGACGTCGTCGAGGTCGCCCCTGCCTACGACCACGCCGAGATCACCGGCATCGCCGCGGCGCACATCGCCTACGAGCTGCTGTCGGTGCTGGCCGCCAACCGGTCCGAGGGGACTCCGCACCCGAGCGGGTGACCGGGCCGGTGCGCCTGCTTGCCGTGCCCGGGCCCGCCGCCGACGCTCGCCGCGCAGCGTCCCCGGCAGGCGGAGGAACCCGTGACCCGACGCATCGTCACCGTCCTGCTCGGCGCGGCGCTGATCACCGCGCTCGGCGCTCCCGCCGCCCAGGCCGGGCCCGCCACCGGGATCCCGGCCGCGGACCGGGCGTTCGTCGACGTCTCGGTCGCGACGGTGTGGACCTCACCCGCGAGCCCGCGCGAGCGGGACCGCGACGCGGTCGGCTCCCCGGCCGACCCCGCGGCCTGGCTGACGTCGATGACAGCGGCCGACCGGCGGGAGCTGACGACGGCGTCGCGCACCCAGACCCAGGTCCTCTACGGCGCGCCCGTGCAGGTGCTGGAACGCCGCGACGGCTGGGCCAGGGTGGTCGTGCCCGGCCAGCCCAGCGGCAAGGACGAGCGCGGCTACCCCGGCTGGACCCCCTCGGCGCAGCTCGACGACGGCGCCGCGTTCGCCGGGCTCGCCTCGGCGCTGCCCGAGGGCACCGTCGACGACGTCGCCACCACCTGGCTGTACCGCGACGAGGCCCGCACCGACCGGTTGCGCGAGGTCAGCATCGGCACCCGGCTGCCGGTGCTCGCCGGGGGCGGCGAGGCCGTCGAGCTGGCGCTGCCCGACGGTGGCACGGCCTGGGCCGACGCCGCGCACGTCCGGGTCGGCGACGCCCCCGCCCCGACCGGTGAGGACCTGGTCCGCACGGCCCGGCTGTTCCTGGACCGCCCCTACCTGTGGGGTGGCCGGTCCGGGTTCGCGCCGGACTGCTCCGGGCTGACCGGTCTGGTCCACGCGGTGCACGGGATCACGATCGGGCGCGACGCCGCGGACCAGGCCACCGCTGGGCGCGCCGTCCCGCGGGACCAGCTGCGGCCCGGTGACCTGCTGTTCTGGGGCTCCCCCGGCACGCACGTCGCGATCTACGCCGGGGACGGGACGATGATCGAGGCGTTCGACGCCGCGACCCCGGTGCGCCACACCCCCGTGCGGTTCGACGCGACCTTCTCCGGAGCCCGGCGGTACCTGCCCGACACCCGCTGATGCCCCGGCCGGGGCGCGTGTGACCGACCCCGCCGCCGTCGTACGGGGCCGGGCCCGGTGCGCCATGCCTACAGTGGCACCCGTGCCGACGACCGCCCGCACCCGTGCCGACGCCTGCCCTGGCGTCGTGTCGCCGCATCTCGCGGCGGACGGTGCGCTGGCCCGGGTACGGCTGCCGGGTGGGCTGATCGACGCCCCGGCCCTGCGCGCGGTCGCCGCGCTCGCCCGGGACGCCGGCGACGGCGCGGTGCACCTCACCTCCCGCGGCAACCTGCAGCTGCGCGGGCTCGACCCGGACGACGCGCGTCCGGTGCGCTACCTCGCCGGGGCGGGGCTGCTGCCGTCGCGGCTCCACGAACGGGTCCGCAACGTCCTGGCGTCGCCGCTGTCCGGGATCAGCGGCGGGTACGCCGACGTCCGCGGGCTCGCCGCCGCCCTGGACCGCGGGCTGTGTGCCCGCCCGGACCTGGCCGCGCTGCCCGGCCGGTTCCTGATCGCGATCGACGACGGCCGCGGGGACGTCGCCGGGGAGCGCCCGGACCTGTGCTGGCGGGCGCGCAGCACCGGCGACGGCGAGCTCCTCGTCGCCGGTGACGGCACCGGCCTGGTCTGCGGACCGGGCGCGGCACCGGACCTGCTCCTGGACGCGGCCGCGGCGTTCCTCGACCTGCGCGGCGGGCACACCGGCGACCCCGCGGCCCGGGTCTGGCGCGCCGCCGAGCTGCCGGACGCCGCCGCCCGCATCGCCCACGCCCTGCGGTCCGCGCAGCATCGCGCCGCGCCGCACCGGGTGTCACGTGAGTGCGCACCCGAGGACACTCGCGTGACACTCGACGACGCACCGACCGGGGCGACCCACCGAGTGTCACGTGAGCGCTCGGCCGACAGCACCTGCGTGACACTCGACGACGCGCCGGCCGAGGCACCCGGCGACGCAGCGCAGGACGCGCCCGTGCGCGGCCGCGCCGCGACCCATCCGGTGTCACGTGAGCGCTCGACCGAGAGCACCTGCGTGACACTCGACGACGCGCCGGCGGGGGTCGGCGCGCTCGGCGGCGGAGCGGTCGGGGCGGCGCCGGTGCTCGGCGAGCTGTCGGCGGCGCAGCTGGAGCTGCTCGCCGGTCTCGCTCCGGAGCTGCTGGTCACGCCGTGGCGGACGCTCGTGCTCCCCGACCCCGTGCCCGGCGCGCTCGACGCGCTGCGCGCGGCCGGGCTGGTGGTCGAGCCCGGCGACCCGGCGTTGCGGGTCAGTGCGTGCGCGGGCCGGCCGGGCTGCGCGAAGTCCCTCGCCGACGTCCGCACCGACGCCCGGGCGCTGATCGCGCTCGCACCGGCACGCCCGGTGCACGTCGCCGGGTGCGCCCGGCGCTGCGGCGCCCCGCACGCCCCGCACACCGACGCCGTCGCCACCGGCCCGCAGCGCTACGAGATCGACGGCACGCCCGGCCCGCTGCGCCCGGCCGCGCCGACCCCGACCCCGACCCCGCACGACCGACCGAGGAGCTCCCGCTGAGCGGCTACGACTACATCACCGACGGCGCCGAGATCTACCGGCGCTCGTTCGCGACGATCCGCGCCGAGGCCGACCTGTCCGGGCTCCCGCCCGGGATGGCCGACGTGGCCGTCCGGATGATCCACGCCTGCGGGCAGGTCGATCTCCCCGCCGACATCGCGGCGTCGGAGCAGCTCGTCGACAGCGCCCGGCGGGCCCTGAAGGCGGGCGGTCCGATCCTGTGCGACGCGACGATGGTCGCGTCCGGGGTCACCGCGGCCCGGCTGCCCGCCGGCAACGAGGTGCTGTGCCTGCTGCGCGACCCGCGGGTCCCCGAGCACGCGCGGGCGATCGGCAACACCCGCTCCGCGGCGGCGTTCGAGCTGCTCGCGGACCGGTTCGAGGGCGCGGTGATCGCGGTCGGCAACGCCCCGACCGCGCTGTTCCACGTGCTCGACCTCATCGACCGCGGCGCGCCCCGGCCGGCGGCGATCCTCGGCATCCCGGTCGGGTTCGTCGGCGCCGTCGAGTCCAAGCAGGCGCTGGCCGCACGCACCGACCTGGAGTACCTCGTCGTCCACGGCCGCCGCGGCGGGTCGGCGATCACCGCGGCCGCGCTGAACGCGCTGGCCCACGAGCAGGAGATCATCGCGTGAACGAGCCTGCGAGTTCCGCCATCGGGCACAGCGTGAACGACCCGGCAGGCGGCGAGCGGACCGGCACCCTCTACGGCATCGGCCTCGGCCCCGGCGACCCCGAGCTGACGACGATCAAGGCGGCCCGGCTGGTCCGCGACGCCGACGTGATCGCCTACCACTCCGCCCGGCACGGCCGCTCCATCGCGCGCCGGATCGCCGAACCGCACCTGTCCGGCACGGCGATCGAGGAGGCGCTGGTCTACCCGGTCACCACCGAGACCACCGACCACCCCGGCGGCTACCAGGGCGCCATCGACGAGTTCTACGCCGAGGCCGCCGACCGGCTGGCCGCGCACCTCGAGGCGGGCCGCGACGTCGTCCTGCTCGCCGAGGGCGACCCGCTGTTCTACGGCTCCTACATGCACATGCACAAGCGGCTGGCCGGCCGGTTCCGCACCGAGGTCGTCCCGGGCGTCACCTCGATCAGCGGGGCGGCGGCCGCGCTGGGCCAGCCGCTCGTCGAGCGCGACGAGGTGCTCACGGTGCTGCCCGGCACGCTCCCGCGCGCGGAGCTGGCGCGCCGGCTCGCCGACACCGACTCGGCCGCGGTGATGAAGCTGGGCCGGACCTTCGGCAACGTCCGCGACGCCCTCGCCGACGCCGGCAAGCTCGACCGGGCCCGCTACGTCGAGCGGGCCACGATGGAGCAGCAGCGCACCGGGGACATCGCCGGTGTGGACGCCGACGCGGTCCCCTACTTCGCGATCGCGCTGATCCCCGGCGCCGTCGCCGCATCGGTCCCCGGCCGGGAGAGCACGCCGCTCCCCGACCGGGAGCCCACGCCGGTCTCCCCCACCGCGCACCCGGCGGGCGAGGTCGTGGTCGTCGGGACGGGCCCGGCCGGGCGGGACTGGCTGACCCCGCAGGTCGCCGCCGCGCTGGCCGAGGCCGACGACCTCGTCGGCTACGGCCCCTACCTCGACCGGGTGCCGCCGAACCCACGCCAGACCCGGCACGCCTCGGACAACCGGGTGGAGGCCGAGCGGGCCGCGCACGCGCTGGACCTGGCCGCGTCCGGGCGACGGGTCGCGGTCGTCTCCGCCGGCGACCCGGGCGTGTTCGCGATGGCGACCGCGGTGCTGGAGGTGGCGTCGGAGCAGAAGTACCGCGACGTCCCGGTGCGTGTGCTGCCCGGGTTGTCCGCGGCGCAGGCGGTGTCCGCCGCCGTCGGGGCCCCGCTGGGTCACGACCACGCCATGATCTCGCTGTCCGACCGGCTGAAGCCGTGGGACGTCGTCGCCGGCCGGCTGCGCGCCGCCGCGTCCGCCGACCTCGCGATCGCGATCTACAACCCGCGTTCGAAGGCACGGCCCTGGCAGGTCGGCGCGGCCCGGGACGTGCTGCTGGAGCACCGTGACCCGGCCACGCCGGTCGTGCTGGGCCGCGACGTCGGCGGCGCCGGTCAGCGGATCACCGTCACCACGCTCGGGGAGCTGGATCCCGAGCTGGTGGACATGCGGACGCTGGTCGTCGTCGGCTCGTCGACCACCCGGGTCGTCGAACGCGGCGGCGAGCGGGTCGTGTTCACCCCCCGCCACTACGGCGACGGCACGACGACCGGCTGAGCCGGGGCTACCGTCACCACCGTGAGAACCGTGCGCCGGCTGGGGCCGGACGACTGGCGGGCCGCCCGGGCGGTCCGGCTGGCGTCGGTGCGGGACGCGTTCGGCGAGCGCAGCGCGTTCTACCGCGAGCAGGCCGGGCTCGAGGAGGCCGCCTGGCGGGCCGTGCTGACCGGGCACGCCCGGTTCGGCGCGTTCGACGACGACGTCCCGGCCGGCACCGTCGGCTGGCGGCCGGACGGCGCCGACGGCGTCCTCTACGGCATGTGGGTGCACCCGGACGCCCGTGGCACCGGCCTGGCGGTCGAGCTCGTCGACGCCGTGCTGGCGGTGGCCCGCGCGCACGGGTCCCGGACGCTGCGGCTCAAGGTCGAACCGGGCAACGCCCGGGCGCGGGCGTTCTACCGCAAGACCGGGTTCCGCACGGTCGAGGCGCCGGGCGACGACCGGGCCCCGGCCGGGCTGGTGCTGATGGAGCGCCCGCTCGGGTGAGCCGTCACCGGGCCGCTGCGGTGAGGCCCAGCAGCCGGACCAGGTCGTGCAGGTCCGTCGGGCGCAGGTCGCCGTCCAGCCCGCGCAGCGCGGCCGTGCGCGCCCCGGCCGCGCGCCCCGCGGCCAGGCCCGCCTCGGCGTCCTCGACGACCAGGCAGCCGGTCGCCGGCACCCCGAGCGCGGCCGCGGCGGCGAGGTAGCCCTGCGGGTCCGGCTTGCCGCGCTCGATGTCGTCGCGCGCGACCAGGACGGGCGGGTCGATGTCCGCCGCGCCCAGCCGGGCCCGGGCGAGCCGGCGGTCGGCGCTGGTCACGACGGCCCACGGGATGCCCGCGGCGCCGAGGGCGGCCAGCAGGGCGTGCGCGCCGGGCAGCGCGTGGACGTCGGCGAGGTCGTCGTACTGCAGCGCGAGCTGGCGGGCCGCGGCGGTGTCGAGATCGGCCCCGGTGAGGTCGGGCCGCAGCACCCGGATCGTGCCGTCGGCCGGGACGCCGTGCGCGACCGCGTCCAGGGCCTCCGGCGGCACCCCGTACTCGCGCGCCCACGCCGCCCAGGCCCGCGCGACCGCCGCGTCGGACTCCAGCAGCGTGCCGTCCATGTCGAACAGCACCGCGTCCAGCACCCGTCACCCCTTTTCCTCGTACGACGAGTTTACCCGAGGGTGCGTTGCCGCAGCGCCGGGCCCAGCGCGCTCACCGCCTCCTCGACCGTGGCGACCGCGCTCACCCCCGGCGGCAGCGGCGGCCGGTCCACCACGACGACCGGGAGGCCACGCTCGCGGGCCACGGCCAGCTTGGGCGCCGTGGCCTCCCCGCCGGAGTCCTTGGTGACCAGCACGTGCGGGGCCACCCGGTCGAACAGGGCACGCTCGGCGGCCAGGTCGAACGGGCCGCGGTCGAGCAGCAGGGTGTGCCGGGCCGGCAGCGGCGGGGGCGGCGGGTCGACGAGCCGGACGAAGAACCGGGCGTCGACGTCGGCGAAACCGGCCAGCCCGCCGCGGCCGGTGGTGAGCAGGACCCGGCCGTCGGGCCCGGGCAGCAGCGCGGGCAGCGCGGCCGCGGCGCCGGGCACCGACGCGACGCGGTGCCAGCGGTCCCCCGGCCCGGGGGTCCACCCCGGACGGCGCAGCACGACCAGCCGGACCCCGGTCGTGGCACAGGCCCGGGCGGCGTTGGCCGTCATCCCGGACGCGAAGGGGTGGGTGGCGTCGAGGACGGCGCCCACCCCTTCGGCGCGCAGGTAGCCGGCCAGGCCCTCGGCGCCGCCGAAGCCGCCGACCCGCACCTCCCCGTCCGGCAGCCGGGGGCTGCGCACCGCCCCGGCCAGCGAGGACACCACGCGGACACCGGGCAGGCCGGACAGGGCGGCCGCTGCGGCCCGCCCCTCGGTCGTACCGCCGAGGACGAGCACGGTCGGCGCGGTGGGGGTGCGCGGATCGGTCACACCGGCCAGAGTAGGCGGATGACGATCACGACCGTGGTGTTCGACGTCAACGAGACCCTCTCCGACCTGTCCCCGCTGACCGAGCGGTTCACCGAGATCGGGGCACCGGACTGGGCCGCCTCCTACTGGTTCGCGAGCACGCTGCGTGAGGGCATCGCGCTGGCGGCGGGCGGCGAGCTGCGCACCTTCGCCGAGGTCGGGGCCGAGACCGCCGCCCAGCTGCTGCGCCGGGTCGGCGTGCGCTGGGCGGACGCCCGCGCCCGGCAGATCCTCGAGGCGTTCGGCGAGCTGCCGGTGCACCCCGACGTCCACGACGGCGTCGCCGCGCTGCGGGCCGCCGGGTTGCGGCTGGTGACGCTGTCCAACGGCGCGACCGGGATCGCCGAGAAGCTGCTCGGCGACCACGGGCTGCGCGCGCAGTTCGACGCGGTGCTGTCGGTGGAGGACGCCGGTGTGTGGAAGCCCGCCCCGGCCGCCTACGAGTACGCGCTGCGGACCTGCGGGGTCACCGCGCCGGAGGCGGTGATGGTCGCCGTGCACCCCTGGGACCTGCACGGCGCGGGCCGGGTCGGGATGGCGACGGCGTGGCTGGACCGGGCCGGTGAGCCGTGGCCGAAGCACCTGACCCCGCCGACCCACACCGTCAACGCGCTGCCGCAGCTGGCCCCGCTGCTCGCCTGACTCAGGCCCGCAGCGTGTCCAGCAGCTCGGCCTCGACCGCGGCCAGGCGCGGGTCGGTGAGCACCGCGCGCGTGCGGGGCCGCGGCAGGTCGACCGCGATCTCCCGGCGCACGGTGGCCGGGCGCGGGGAGAGCACCAGCACCCGGTCGGACAGGAAGGCCGCCTCCCGGACGTCGTGGGTGATCAGCAGCGTCGTCCACCCGTAGCGGTCGCGCACCGACTCCAGCCACTCCTGCATCGCGGTGCGGGTGAGGGCGTCGAGGGCGCCGAACGGTTCGTCGAGCAGCAGCACCTCGCGCCCGCCGACGACCGTGCGCAGCAGCGCCGCCCGCTGCCGCATCCCGCCGGACAGCTCGCCCGGCCGGGCCTGCTCGAACCCGGCCAGCCCGAACGGCTCGAACAACGCCTGCGCCCGCGCCCGGGCCTCCCGCCGGGACGTCCCGGCGACCTCCAGGCCGAGCGTGGTGTTGTCGAGCACGGTGCGCCACGGGAACAGCAGGTCCTGCTGGGGCATCAGGCCGAAGGGCGCACCGCGCACCGGGCCGCCGTCCACCTCGACCGTCCCGGTGACCGTCGCGCCGTCCTCGCCCGCGATCCCGGCCAGGGCCCCGAACAGCGTCGACTTCCCGCAGCCCGACGGCCCGACGATCGAGACGAGCTCCCCGGCCGCGACGTCGAGCGACATCCCGGACAGCACGTCGAGGTCGCCGTAGGAGACCGCCAGGTCCCGCACCCGCACCTTCACCGATGATCACCCCGGTACCAGGGGGTCACCAGGCGCTGCACCGCATAGGTCAGCCCGAACAGCGCGATCGAGAGCACGGCCGTCACCGCCACCGCGGCGAGCACGAGGTCGGTGCGGAACTGGTTCTTCTGCAGCTGCATGAAGATCCCGAGCCCGGCGCGGGCACCGACGTACTCGGCGAAGATCGCGCCCGTGACCGCGTAGGTGATCGCGACCCGCAGCGCGGTGAAGAACGACGGCAGCGCCCCCGGCAGCCGTACGTAGCGGAACTGCTGCAGGCGCGAGGCCCCCATGCTGCGCAGCAGCGCGGTCGCCGACCGGTCGGTGGCGGCGAACCCCTCGATCAGCCCGACGGCGACCGGGAAGAACGTCACCAGCGCGATGACCAGCACCTTCGGCAGCAGCCCGAACCCGAACCAGATGATCAGCAGGGGCGCGATCGCCATTACCGGCAGGGTCTGCGACGCGACCAGCAGCGGGGTCAGGGCGCGCCGCAGCCACGGCGAGAAGTCCACCGCGATCGCGATCGCCCAGGCCACGGTCAGCGACACCGCGAAGCCGATCGCGGTCACCTGGATCGTCGGCAGCGCGTTGTCCCACAGCGCGCCGCGGAACGCCCAGCCCTGCTCGAGCACCCGCAGCGGCGACGGCAGCACCTGCGGCCGGACGCCGGTCAGCGTCACGGCGGCCTGCCAGAGCGTCAGCAGCGCGGCGACGACGAGGACGGCCGGGGCGAGGCGGCGCAGCAGCGTGGTCCGCCCGGGCGCGGGTGCCGCGGGGCTCACGGCGCTGCGGGTACTCACGGCGCTCGCCGTACGCACAGGGCTCCGGGTGCTCACCGGGCTCACCGGACCAGGTAGTCGTTGGTGAACCAGGTCGAGAAGTCCGGCTTCTCCCGCACCGGCGCCCCGTCCGGCCCGGTCACGGTGCCGGTGTCGTAGAGGAAGCCGGAGAAGCCGGCCCAGCGCTGCGCGGTCTGCACGCCGACGCGGCCCTGCTCGTCACGCAGGTACTCGCGGGCGAGCAGCTCGGCACCCCGGTCGACGAGCGCGTCGTCGGTGAACGCGCCGGGGTTCGCCTCCTTCAGCATCCGGGCCGCCTCGGCGGGCCGGTCGGCGGCGAGGGTGTACCCGCGCTGCACGGCCTGCACGAACGCCCGGGCCCGGTCGGGGTTCTCCTGCAGCCAGGTGGTGTTGCCGGCGAGGAGCACGTTGTAGGCGTCCGGGAAGCCGTGGTCGGTGAACCGGAACATCTTCAGCGGCTCCCCGCGCAGCTCCGCCTCCACACCCTCGACGTGGGCGAAGGGCTCGGCGAAGTCGGCCCGGCCGGCGTAGAGCGCCTCGTAGGCGGCGGTGTCGAGGATCTCGGTGGCGAACTCGCCGCGCCCGCCGTCGGCACGGATCACGGCCTGCAGCTTCGGGACCTCGCCCGGCCCGCCGAACCCGGCGTAGACCTTCCCGTCCAGGTCGCGCGGGCTGCGGATGTCGGTCCGGTCGGCGCGCACGGCGATCGCGCTCGACCAGTGCTGCAGGATCGCCATCACCGAGGTGATGTCGGCGCCGGCGGCCCGGGAGTAGGTGAACGTGTCCTGGAAGCTGATCCCGAAGTCGGCGGCGCCGGAGCCGACCAGGGTCTCCGGCGCGGTCGCGTTGTAGGGCAGGAACTCGACGTCCAGGCCCGCCTCGCGGAAGAACCCGGCCTGCTGCGCGGCGAACAGGCCGATGTGGTTGGTGTTGGGCGTCCAGTCCAGGGCGACCCGGATCGGCTCCCCGCCGCCTGCGGGTCCGGATGCCCCGCTCCCGCAGGCGGAGAGCACCAGCAGCAGCGTCGCGAGCAGGACGACGGGGCGGGCACGTGACAGCACGGAGGCGGCCTCCCTACGCCGGTGTCAACCGGATCAGGTTCGAACGGTCGACGGCCGGTCCTGCCGCCCTCTCAGCCCCGGTGCGCGGGCTCCCGCGGTACGAACCACCAGCCTACGCGGGGAGGTCGGGCGTGCCCACCATCCGGTCCTCGCTCACCCAGCGCACTGCCGGGTGACGGTCGGTGATCACTCGACTGTGGAGCGCGCACCACCATCACCGGCCCGGCCGCCGGACGTTATGCTCCGGGCCGACTCGGCAACGCTGCGTGACGCCCGGGTCCGTCCCGGAGACGGGCTCCGGCGCGGCGTGGAAGGGACCAGATGGCGGCCTCGCAGTGGAGTTCCGGTGCCTCCGGACGATCCTCCCCCGACCCGGGCCCGGCGCTCGTGCGGGTGGCGCTGCAGGCCGGGGCGACCTCCGTGGCACACCTGGATGTGGCCGCCATGCTGTCCGGGATCTGCGTCGCGCTCGTCCCGGCCGCCCGGGTCGCCGGGGCGGCCCTGCTGCTGCACGAGCCGGCCGATCCGCGCGACCCCGAGGGCCGCCGGGTGTTCGGCTCGGACACCGCCGCCACCCGGCTCGCCGACCTGCAGGTCCGCGCCGACGCCGGCCCCGGCCCGGCCGCCGGGCGCGGCGACCGGGCCCTGTTCACCCCCGACCTCACCCGCTCCGGCCCGCCCGGGCTGGCCGCGGCCGCGGCCGACCTGGGGCTGGTGCGCTCGCTCAGCGTCCCGGTGCCGGTCGCCGGCCGCACGGCGGGGGTGCTGCAGCTGGTGGCCCGAGGCGGTCCGCGGGGCCGGCTCGACGAGCAGCTCGCCGGCGCGCTCGCCCCGGTGGTGGCCGCGCTGGGGGCACGGCTGGCCGACATCCGCGAGTTCGCCCGGCTCGAGGGCGAGGCCGCCCGCGCCGCCCGGGCCGCGCAGGAGCCCGTGATCCCGTTCCCGGTGCACCGGCTGCCCGCTCCTCGTGAGCCCCTCGCCGGACGCCGCGCGGACGCTCCGGATCCGGTCGACGCCGAGCGGACCGCGCTCGTCCCGGCCGCCCGGCGCTCGGGCGGCCCGGACACCGGCCCGCGGATCCCGGCCCAGCGGCGCGCGCGGCACCGCCGCGACGGCGACTGAGCCGGGCGCGCGTCAGGTCCGCAGCGGCCCGGAGCTCGCGTCCGCCGCCGGCGCGGCGCCGTGTTCCTGCAGGTAGGACGAGACACGCTGGCGGCTGACGCCGAACAGCCTGCCGATCCCGGCGATCGTCTCGCCCTCCGCGTGCAGGGCCACCGCCTCCTCCCGGCGGAAGCGCCCGCCGACGGCACCGAGGCCGTCGAGGGCCCGGGTCACGCTCTCCACGATCAACGGCCGCTGTTCGCCGGGCACGATCTCCCGCCAGCCCGTCCCCGCGGCGCGCAGCCGCTGCAGCTCGCGGACCCGCTCCCGGGCCGCCTCCAGGTCGGCGATCGATGCCTCCAGCTGGGCGCCCAGCGCGGCCAGCGCCTCGTCGGCGCCGCCGGGCGCGTCGCCCGCGCCGGCCGTCCGGTCGTCGTCCCCCGCCGTCGTCACACCGCAGAGCCTACGGGGCCCGCATCACCCGTCCGGGTCGGCGCGTACCGTGGCACCCGCAAGGGGGGTTGCTCCCCTGAACGGGTGGCACGCGACGGCGGTCGCGGATCGGGAGGAACGCATGGCGCGCTACGACGTCGTCATCGTGGGCGGTGGTTCTGCAGGCGCCGTGCTGGCCAACCGGCTCAGCGCCGATCCCGCCTGCCGCGTGCTCGTGCTGGAGGCCGGGCAACCCGATCATCGCTGGGACCCGGTGATCCGGATGCCTGCGGCGCTGTCCCGTGCCTGGGGCAACCCGCGCTACGACTGGTGCTACACCACCGAGCCGGAGGCCGGGCTCGACGGCCGCCGTCTCGCCGTCCCCCGCGGGAAGGTGCTCGGTGGCAGCAGCAGCATCAACGGCATGGTCTACCAGCGCGGCCACCCCGGCGACTACGACCGCTGGGCCACCGGTGCCGGCCTGGCCGGGTGGAGCGCCGCGCACTGCCTGCCCTACTTCCGGCGCCTGGAACGGCGGCTCTCCGAACACCGCATCGCCTTCGACGCCGACGGTCACGGCCCGCAGGTCCTGGAGCGTGCCCCGGCCGCGGGGACGCTCAACGACGCCTTCCTCATCGCGGCCCGCCAGGCCGGGCACGCCGTGGTGGAGAACGTCAACGGGCCGGTGCAGGAGGGCTTCTCCCGTACCGAGCGGACGATCTTCCGCGGGCGCCGCTACTCGGCCACCGACGCCTACCTCCACCCGGTCTCGGCCTCCCGGCCGAACCTGCAGATCCGTACCGGCGCCGCCGTGCGGGAGCTGCGCTTCGACGCCCGGGGGACGCGCGTGACGGGGGTCCGGTTCCGGACCGCGGAGGGCCGCATCCACGACGTCGACGCGGGCGAGACGATCCTCTGCGCCGGTGCGATCGCCACTCCGCAACTGCTGCAGGTGTCCGGGATCGGCGATCCGGCGCACCTGGCCCCGCTCGGGGTCGGGGTCCGGGCGGCGCTCGGCGGCGTCGGGGCGAACCTGCAGGACCATCTCGCGATCCACCTGCAGCACTCCTGCCTGCGTCCCGTCTCGCTGGCCGGCCAGCGGCGGGCCCACCGGCTGCCGGGCGCCGCCGCCCGCTGGCTCGTCTCGGGCACCGGCATCGGTGCGAGCAACCACTTCGAGATCGGCGGGTTCGCGGCGACCTCGCTCGGCGGTGCGATACCCGACGTCATGATGCTCTTCGCCCCGGTGGCGATGCGGTTCGCACCGGACCTGCGTCCGGTCGGGCACGGCTTCGAGATGCACGTGAGCGTGATGGCGAGCGACGCCCGCGGCACCGTGCGGGCCGTCTCGCGCGACACCGCCGTCGCGCCGGCGGTGCGGATGAACTACCTCGGCACCGACGACGACCGGCGTCGCTGGGTCGAGGCGGTCCGGATCGCGCGGGAGGTGCTCGCCCAGCCCGCGTTCGCCGGGCTGGACGGCGGGGAGACCTTCCCCGGCCCGCGGGTCCGCACCCCGGAGCAGGTGCTCTCCTGGGTCGCCCGCCGTGCCCAGAACGGCCTCCACCCGACGAGCACCGCGCGGATGGGTACCGACGAGGGTGGCGTCGTCGACCCGGCGTCGATGCGGGTCCACGGCGTCGGCGGGCTCCGGGTGGTCGATGCCTCGGTGTTCCCGGACGTGCCGAACGCCAACACCTACGGGCCGGTCGTCATGGTCGCCGAGCGCGCTGCGGACCTCGTCCTGGGGAACACTCCCCTGCCACCGGACCCGACGCGGCCCGCGGCCGCGGCGCCGGTCGCTCCCCGGCGCCACCCGGCCGGTCCGAGCCCGCTCGCCCGGGCCTGATCCCGGGGCCGGTGCCCGGCCCGGACACGAACGGGGCGGGGACCCGTCCGGATCCCCGCCCCGTCGGTCACGTCGTCGGTTCGGGCGTCACTCCTCGCTGCCCTGCTGGACCTCCACACCCGACTCACGCAGCTTCTCCGCGTGGGCACGGCCGTGGTGGTTGCAGAAGAGGAGCTCCCCACCGGAGGGCAGGATCGCGCGCACCTTGGCCGCCGCACCGCAACGGTCACAGCGGTCGGCGAGGGTCAGTTCGGGCCGGGTCAGCGTTTCGGGCTGCATAGCGGTCTCCCTCCGTCGCGGCGGTGGGCCTCGGGCGGCCCGCCGCCGGTATCACTGTGACGACCGCGCCATGCGGGTCGCCCACACTTAAACAGACGCTCGAGGCCCCTGCACGTGTTCCCGGGGTGCGTCGCGACGACCGTCACGTTTGAACGTTCCGCTCGGGCCGGTGACGCCGCGATGTACCCGCGGTGACCGATTGCGTATGAAGTTGACTGCGTGTGAATCATGCGGGGACGTCGCCACTCGTGCAAGCGCTACACCGCGTGAATGCCGGTGTGTCGCGGTCTACCGTGGCCGCGTGCCTGCTCGGTCGACGGCTGCCCGGATCCCGGCCCCGCTGCTGTTCCTGGCGGGCGGCACGTCGATGTACGTCGGTGCGGCGCTCGCCGTCGGGCTGTTCGACCGGCTGGCCCCGTCCGCGGTGGCGGAGCTGCGGCTGATCGGGGCGGCCCTGGTCCTGCTCGCCTGGCGCCGGCCGGGACGGGCCGCCTGGCGCGGCGTCCGGCTGGCCCGGGCCGGGCTGTTCGGCCTGGCCACGGCGCTGATGAACGTCGCCTACTACGAGGCGATCGCCCGGCTCCCGCTGGGCACGGCGGTCGCGATCGAGTTCACCGGCCCGGTCCTGGTCGCGGCGCTGGCCTCGCGCCGGTTCCGCGATCTCGGGGCGGCCGGGCTGGCCGCGGTGGGCGTGCTGCTGATCGCCGACGTCCGCTGGTCCGGCAGCCCGGCCGGGGTGCTCTGGGCGCTCGGCGCGGCCGCCATGTGGGCCGCCTACATCCTGCTCGGCAAACGGGTGGCCCGGGCCGGGAGCGGCATCGACGACCTGGCGACCGGCTTCACCGTGGCCGCCGTGGTGCTGTTGCCGCTGCTCGGTGTGGGCGGGGCCGGTGCGGCGACGGCGTTCGGTGTGACGAACCTCGCGCCGCTCGCCGATCCAGGAGTGATCACCCTGTCCGTTGGGCTGGGTGTGCTGTCGTCGGTCGTGCCCTACGTCCTCGACCAGGTGGTGCTGCGCCGGGTCGGGCAGGCCCGGTTCGCGGTGCTGCTGGCGCTGCTGCCCGCCACCGCCACGCTGGTCGGGCTGGTGCTGCTCGGGCAGCTGCCGGGTGGGGCCGAGGCCGTCGGGATCGTGCTGGTGATCGCCGCCGTGGCGGTGCGGTCCCGCGACGGCGACGAACCGGCCCCCGACCCCGCCGCCGACACGGTCCGGACCGACCGCAGGGGCCCGGGCTGACCCGGCCGCCGCCGGTCGCCGCACGGGTTCCCCGTCGCCGCCGCACGGGTTCCCGGTCGCCGCACAGGTTCAGGGGTTCCCGCACAGGACCGGACTCGTGCGGCCGCACCACAACCTGTGCGGCGACCGGCGCGTGGCGCGCGGGCGGCGCGGGCGCGTGGGCGCCGGTGCGCGGCGGGTCAGCGCCAGGAGCGCAGGGTGGCGATCCGTTCCTCGAGCTGTTCGATGGTCGCCATCGCCACGGGCGGGCCGCCGCAGGCCTTGCGGAGGTCGTTGTGGATCGCGCCGTGCGGCTTGCGGGTCTTGTGGTTGTGCAGCGCGACGAGCGTGTTCAGCTCCTTGCGCAGGGTCTGCAACCGCTCCCGCACGCTGACCGAACCTCGCTCCGCCGGCGGCGGGGGCGTCGGCTCGGTCGCGGGGGTGGCGCGGGCCTGGGCACCGGTCCGGGGCGACCCCTTCGCGATCCAGTCGGCCTGGCGCTTCGACAGCAGCGTCCGCACCTGCTCGGGCTCGAGCAGCCCGGGCAGGCCGAGGTAGTCCTCCTCGTCGGCCGAGTAGGTGGCGCCCTCGTAGATCAGCTGGTCGAGCTCGGCGTCGGCGCCCAGCGAGGTGAACGCCTGCTCCTGCTCACCGGGCTCGTCCTTGACCTTGTTGGCCTCGTTGAGCTCCGCGTCGTCCCAGGTCTCCTCGGGCCGCTGGGGCTTGCCCAGGACGTGGTCGCGCTGGGCCTCCAGCTCGCTGGCCAGCCCGAGCAGCACCGGCACGCTGGGGACGAACACCGAGGCCGTCTCCCCCTGCCGGCGGGACCGCACGAACCGGCCGATCGCCTGGGCGAAGAACAGCGGGGTCGACGCCGACGTCGCGTAGACCCCGACCGCCAGCCGCGGCACGTCGACGCCCTCGGACACCATCCGCACCGCGACCATCCACCGCTCCTGGGACTCGGCGAACTCGGCGATCCGGTCCGAGGCACCCGCCTCGTCGGACAGGACGATCGCCGGCGCGTCCCCGGTGATCTTCCGGAGGATCGCCGCGTACGCCCGGGCGGTGGTCTGGTCGGAGGCGATCACCAGGCCGCCGGCGTCGGGCATGCCGCCGTCGCGGTGGCTCTGCAGCCGCTTGTCGGCCGCGGCCAGCACCGACGGGATCCAGTCGCCCGCCGGGTCGAGCGCGGTCCGCCAGGCCATCGCCGTCTGCTCACGGGTCAGCGGCTCGCCCAGCCGCGCGCTGATCTCCTCGCCGGCGCTGGTGCGCCAGTTGGACGTCCCGGAGTAGGCCAGGAACACGACCGGGCGCACGACGTTGTCCGCGAGCGCCTCGGCATAGCCGTACTGGTGGTCGGCGCGGCTGCGCGGGGACCCGTCGGCGTCGGGGATGTACTCGACGAACGGGATCGGGTTGTCGTCGGACCGGAACGGGGTACCGGTCAGCGCCAGCCGGCGGGTCGCGGGCTCGAACGCCTCGTAGACGGCGTCACCCCAGGACTTCGCGTCACCCGCGTGGTGGATCTCGTCGAGGATCACCAGCATCCGGCGGTTCTCGGTGCGGTTGCGGTGCAGCATCGGGTGCGCCGCGACACCGGCGTAGGTGACCGCGATGCCGTGGTAGTCCCCCGAGGTGCCGCCTGCGGAGTTGCGGAACTCGGGGTCGATGGCGATCCCGCTCGCGACGGCGGCGGAGGCCCACTGGTACTTCAGGTGCTCGGTCGGGGTGACGACCGTCACCGCGTCGATCACCCGGTCGCGCAGCAGCTCGGCGGCCACGCGCAGCGCGAAGGTCGTCTTGCCCGCGCCCGGCGTCGCGACCGCGAGGAAGTCCTGCGGTGACGTGGCGAGATAGCGGGCGAGTGCACTGCGCTGCCAGGCGCGCAGCGGGCGGGTCTCCGGCGACACGAGCTGGGCTTGCGACACACGTCTCCCCTGGTCCGTGGGTCGTTCCCGGGCGGGAACCTGCGAGCCCCGCGTCTCCCGACCCGGGCCGCGGGGGCGTCGATCAGGGTAGCCGGGCGGGCCCCGCGCACCCCGGGGTGGTCGGGGCCCCGGGCGCGCCGCAGGTCAGTCCGCCGGGGACGCCGGGCCGCCGCGCGGGCGGCGCGCGGTGAGGACGAACGCCGGCGGCACGTTGCCGAACACCGTGCGGCCCTCGACGACCTCCTCGAAGACCTCGGCGAGCCGGACACGCAGCCGCCGGGCGGGAGGAAGGAACCGGGTGCAGGCGTAGCCGAACTGGGTGAACGCCCCGTCGGCGCGCAGCGCGCCGGCGATCACGGCGGTGAGTGGTGGTCCCGCGGCCGGGTAGGCGGCCCACGGCAGCCCCGAGACGACGACGTCGGCGCCGCCGAGGCCGCGCTCGGCCAGCAGCGCGGGCAGGTCCCGCGCGTCGGCCACGGCGACGTCGAGGCCGGGATGGCGCCGGCGCAGCACCCCGGCCAGGCGCGGGTTGAGCTCCACGGCGAGGTGGTGGCCCCGCCCGGCGAGCCGGCGGGCGACGAGGTCGGTGACCGGGCCGGTCCCCGGCCCCAGCTCCACGACGACCGGGTCCCCGGTCCGCGGCACCGGCGCCGCCGCGGCCTCGGCGAGCGCCCGCGAGCTGGGGAACAGGGACGCGGTGTGGCGCGGGTCGCGGACGAACTCCCGCAGGAACGCACCGGACACCGGCGCGTGCCGGTCGGTGGGGACGCTGGTCATCGTGCTCCCGATCGGAGGTGGCGGCTGGTCGCCGGGCACGCTGCCCGCCCCGGCCGACCGCCCGGCGACCACGGGGTGAACGTGGCGCGGCCATCGCGGGTGGGGAAGATGGTCGGTGATGAGCGGGAACGACGGCAGTGGCGGGGACGGCGGCGCCCGGCCCGCGGGTGGCCCGTCGGCGCTGCCCGTCGCCGGGCTGCGGCTGGCGGCGGCACTGGCGTCCCGGCCCTCGATCCTGGTGCGCCGTGCCGGGGGCTGGGCGTGGGAATTGGGCCGGGTCGGGCTCGGCCGGTCCGCCCTCGCGCCGGAACCCGCGGCCCCGTCCTGCGCCGGGCTCGTGGGGCGGCGCGCCGCCCAGGTGTTCCTCGCCACCACCGAGGCCCTGTCCGGCCTGCTCGACGACGCCGCGGACGGGGCGGGCTCCCCGCTGCCCGCCGGCGACGCCGAGCGGCTGCGGGCAACGCTGTACGAGCTGACGACGCTGTTCGTCCCGGGCTCGACCACCGCCCGGCCCGTCGTACCCCCGTCCACGAGCGCGGCCACGTCCCCCGGAACCGCACAGGCCGGACCCCCGCCGGCCGGGTCCCCGCCCGGGTCCACGCCGGCCGGGTCCACGCCGGCCGGGCCCGCAGCTGCCGGCGTCACGCCGGTGCCCGGGCCGTCGTCCGTCGAGCCCGCGCCGGACGGCGGTGGGCCACGCGCGGACGGCCGGCCGGCGAGCAGCGAGCCGGCCACCGCACCGGGAACCGGCCACACCGACCCCTCGCCCGGCGAGCCCGGTGCTCCCGGGGACCCGGGTTCTCCCGGGGACCCCGGTACTTCCGGCGGCCTCGGTACTTCCGGCAGCCCCGCCACTTCCGGCAGCCCCGCCACTTCCGGCAGCCCCGCCACTTCCGGCAGCCCCGCCACTTCCGGCAGCCCCGCCACTTCCGGCAACCCCGGTACTCCGGGCGACCCGGCCGCCGTCGGCGACCCGGGCCCCGTCGAGCGGGTGTTCACCGCCCCGGGCCCGGGTGACCCCGGTGTCCCGTACGACACCGGCGCCCGGGACGCCGGTGCCGGCCCGGTCCCGGGCCGGGACGTGGCGGCCACACCGGGTGCCGTCGTGCAACGCACCCCGATGTTCGAGCTGCTGCAGTACCTGCCGGTGACCGAGCAGGTGCACGACACGCCGGTCCTCGTCGTCCCGCCGCTGCTGCACCGCTACTGGCTGGCCGACCTCACGCCCGGGTACTCGCTGGTCGCGCACCTGGTGGCGCAGGGACTGCAGGTGTTCGCGCTGTCCTGGCGCCCGCCCGGCCCCGCGGACGCCGGGCGGGATCTCGACGCGCACGCCGCCGCCGTCCTCGACGCGCTCGAGGCCTGCCTCCGGATCGCCCGCGCCCCGCGGGTCTCGCTGCTGGGCGTGCGCTCCGGCGGCCTGCTGTCCGCCGCCGTGCAGTCGCACCAGGCCGCGATCGGGCTCGACGACCGGGTCGCCGCGGCCGGCTACCTGGCGACCGTGCTGGACGGGGCCGACGAGCCGGGCCGTGCCGGCGGGCCGGACGGCACCCGCCCGGAGCACGCCACCGTCCCGGGGACGGGCGCCCGGGTACTGCCGTGGCCGGACACCGGTGCCCTTCTGCACGCCCGGGCCACCCGCGCCGTCCGGGCCTGGGACGCGGACCTGCTGCCGCTGCCGTCGTCGCTGCGCGCCGACCTGGCCGCGGTCGCCGACGACACCGACACTGGCCTGCGGGTGCTGGGTACCCCGGTCCACCCGGCGGTGCTGCGCCGCGACGGTTACCTCGTCGCGGCCGCGGACGACCCCGGACAGCCGTGGACCGGCGGGTACCGCACGGCCCGGCTGCTGGGTGGTGCGTGCCGGCTGGTGCTCGCGCCCGGCGACCGCGCCGGGGTGGTGCTGGCACCGCCGCGGGCGGCCACCTCGTTCCGCGCGGGGTCCTGCGGGGCCGGCGACGGCGTGGCGGAGGCCTGGCTCGCCGCGGCCGACCCCGTCGAGGGTTCCTGGTGGGACGACCTCGCCGGATGGCTGGCCGAACGCTCCGGGACGTTGCGCGACGCACCACCGGAGCTCGGCGGACGGCGTCTCCCGCCGCTGTTCCCGGCCCCGGGGACCTACCTCACCGCGGCACCGGGTGTGCCCACCGCCACGTGACCGCGGATCTCACACCCCCGCACGGCCGTACCGGGCCCTACGCTCCCCGGTGATGGTCACTCCCCCACGCCCACGCCCGGCGGGTGCCGCGGTCGAGGAGCACGACGTGCTCGTCGGCGGGCGCACCCTGCGCGTCGTGCGGCGCCCCGCCTCCGGGCCGGGTGCACGCCGCACCCCGCTGCTGCTGTGCAACGGCATCGGCGCCGCCACCGACGTCCTCGACCCGCTGGTCGAGGCGCTGCCGGCGGATCTGGACGTCATCCGGTTCGACCCGCCCGGGATCGGCGGGTCACCCACGCCACGGATGCCCTACCACCTGTCGTGGATGGCGCACCGCGTCGGTCAGGTGCTGACGAAGCTGGGCGTGCGTGAGGCCGACGTCCTGGGCTTCTCCTGGGGCGGGATGCTCGCCCAGCAGCTGGCGATCAGCCGGCGCCGCCGGGTCCGCAAGCTGGTGCTGGCGGCGACCGGGCCGGGCGCGCTGATGATCCCGGCGTCACCGCGGGTGCTGAGCGTGCTGACCTCGCCGAAGCGGCACCAGGACCCGGCCTACGTCGACGCCGTCGCCCCGCAGCTCTACGGGGGCGCGCTGCGCCGGCACCCGGAACGCGCCGCGGAGGTGCTCGGCTCGGGCAGCCGGCGCGGCCCGATGCGCGGGTACTACTACCAGCTGGCCGCGCTGTCCGGCTGGACCAGCGTGCCGCTGCTGCCGACGATCACCGCCGACACGTTGATCATCGCGGGCGACGACGACCCGATGATCCCGCGCGGCAACGCCACCATCCTGGCGCGCGGCATCCGGCGGTCCCGGATCCACCGCCATCCCGGTGGTCACCTCGACATGCTGCTGGACCCGGAGCCGTTCGCCGCCGAGATCGACAGGTTCCTGACGTCCTGAGCACCGGGCGGGTTCCCACCACGGGCGGGCGCGGCGTCCTGCTGCGGCCGTGCCACGCCGGCGACGCGGCGGCGCTCGCGCGGCTCGACGCCGGGGAACGGGAGGTGCTCGGGGAGTCGGGGCCGGAGCACCATGCCGCGGCCGTCACCGACCCGGCGCGGGCGCACCTGGTGCTCGACGACGGCGCGGGCCTCGCCGGGTACCTCTCGCTGGCCGCACCGCGCGGCCCGGAACCGGGCGTCGAACTCCACCGGCTGGTCGTCGCCGCCGACCGGCGCCGCACGGGCCTGGGCCACGCGCTGCTGCACCTGGCCCTGGACCTGTGCGGCATCCCCCGCGTCCCCGGGGGCGCAGCCGCCACCGCCACACTCGCCGACACCGCTCCGGGCGCCGCCGCCCCGGGCGCTACCACGCCGGGCGCCGCCACGCCCCGTTGCCCCGAGGGGCACCCTCGTAGCACCCCACGCCCCGAGGGGCCCCCTGGTAGCGCTCGAGACCCCGAGGGTGCCCCCGGGGACACCCGGCACCCGGCCCGCGGAGACGCCCCGCGCCACACCACGCGCCCCGAGGGGTCCCCTGGTAGCGCTCGGGGCCCCGAGGGCGCCCCTGGAGGCGCCCGGCGCACCGGGCACCGAAGCGTCCCCGGCACCACCACGTGCCCCGAGGGTGCCCCCGGGAGCAACGCCACCGAGGAAGCGCCTCACGACACCGCGCGCATCGGCCACGCACACACCCCGGACACCACGTGCCCCGAGGGGCACCCTCGTAGCGTGGGGCGCCCCGAGGGTGCCCCTGGGGGCGACGGCGCGGGCGACGGCGCCGGCGCGGACCTCGGCGCGAGCGCCGGTGCCGGCACAGAACTCGGCGCGAGCGCCGGTGCGGGCGTCGGACGGCGCCGCGGGGCGACGGGCGTCGTGCTCGACCCGGGCTGGACACCACCGGCCTGGCTCGCGGCGGGCCGGATCTGGCTGGAGGTCGCGCCGGGCAACACCGGGGCGCTGCGGCTCTACCGCGCGGCGGGGTTCGTCACCGAGACGCAGCTGCCGTCGGTGCCGGGAGACCCGGCGTCGCCACCGCTGCGGCTGATCCTCTCCCGCGGGTGAGCACCGGCGTCCCCGCGGGTGAGCAGCAACGGCGTCAGGAGTCGTCGCCGCCCTTCGGCAGCCCTTCGAAGATCTCCTTGCACTGCGGGCAGACCGGCGAGCCGGGCTTGGCCGACTTGGTGACCGGGAACGTCTCCCCGCACAGCGCCACGACCATGTTGCCCAGGACCGCGCTCTCGGTGATCTTGGACTTCTTGACGTAGTGGAACTTGTCCGGCGCGTCGTCGGTGGTGCTCTCGGTGGGGTCCGGCCGGGTGTCGACCTCGGGAAGTGTCGTCGTGGACATGAGCCCATGATGCACCACGTGCCGGGCCGGCCGCGTCGTGCACGACGGCCGCGCGGTCAGCCGGCGGTGGGTGCGTCGCGGTGCCCGGAGGTGTCCGCGGAGTCCTGCCAGGAACCACCGGCGGTCCGAGCGGTGCCGGCGGCCCCACCGGTGCCCGCGTCATCGGAGTGCGCGTCCTCGGAGTGCGCGGTACGGCCGGTGTCCGCGGTACCGCCGGTGTCGGTGGTACCGCCGGTGTCGGTGGCGCCGGTGTCCGCGGCCCCGGAATCCGCGGCGCCGGAACCCTCGTGGGATTCACCCGAGCGGGCGGACCCGGAACCGGTGGCCCCGGAGCCGGCGGAGCGGCCGGAGTCGATCACGTCGTGCGGCCGGTCCTCGAGCTCCCGGTGCCCGTGCCGGTACCGGTTGGGCTTCTCGGCCTTGCGGGGCAGCCGGTCGTTGGCGATGAGCACCGCGATCCACGGCAGCGGAACCGAGATCACCAGCAGGGTCACGGCCAGCCACGGGATCTGGTAGAAGAGGCCCGCCAGGATGATGCAGGGGAACCGGAGGCCCATCGTCCACCGATAGCGCCGCTTGCGGACCTCCAGCTCCTCCTCGTAGGACATCTGCGCGTCCGTGATGAGCACGGGATCCTCGCGTCGCGGGTCGGTCACGAGACCACCTCCCGCATCCATGGTGTCACCCGCACGGGACCGGCGCGCAACGACCGCCCGAGCGAGGCCCGCGCCGACGTGGCGCGGATCGGCGAGCGGTCAGGCACCGTCCGGCCCGTTGCCCAGCAGCGGCTCGTCGACCGAGCGGACCTCGGAGCCCGGCAGCCCGTCCGGGTGCTCGGTGCGGACCCGGTCGACGGCGTCGAGCGCGATCCCGAGGTGCTTGCGCTTGCTGGCCTCGTAGAAGGCCCGGGCGCCGCCGGCGAGCTTCGGCTCGGCGTGCAGGGGCTTGTCGGAGACGCAGAGCAGGGTGGCGTTGGGGATCCGGTACCGGAAGCCGTTCGCCGCGATCGTCGCCGACTCCATGTCCACCGCGACCGCCCGCGCGAGCCGCATCCGGTACAGCGTCGAGGACTGGTTGAACTCCCAGTTGCGGTTGTCGGTGGTGTGCACGACACCGGGCCGGTACGTCGCGTCGGCGCGCTCGAGGGCGTCCATCAGGTACCCGTTGAGCCGCAGGCTCGGGATCACCGGGACGTCCGCGGGCAGCACCTCGTCGAGCACGTGGTCGGCGCGCTGGTAGGCCGTGGCGAGCACGAAGTCGCCGAGCTCCTGGCGGTTCCGCAGACCGCCTGCGTGCCCGATCATGATCATGATGTCCGGGCGGAGGACGGCCAGGTGGTCGGTGATCGTCTTGGCGTTCGCCGGCCCGACGCCGATGTTCACCAGGCTGACTCCGTCAGCACCGTCGGCGCCGCCGGGCGCGTGATAGGCGGGCATCTGCACGCCGTCGCGGTCCGGGCGCTCGGCACCCGGGAACCGCTCCAGGAACGACTCGACGTGCATCGCGTAGTTGGTGAACAGCACGTGCCGCTGGAACGACTCGGCCGGGGTGCCGGTGTAGTGCGAGAGCCGGTCCAGCGAGAGCGCCATGCGCTCCGGGCCGAACAGGAACAGCTTCTTGACCCGCAGGTCGAAGCGGTCCTCGTCGAGCGCGGCGAAGAACTCCGGGTCGGTGAACGACCGGGCCGGGCGGGCCGCCCGCGCGGTCACCGTGGCACCCGCCGCGACCAGTCCGCTCAGCTCGCGGTGCAGGTAGCGGCGGACCGCACCGGGCCGGGCGAACTCGCCGGAGATCCGCGGGTTGTGCGTGGACCAGGGCCGCACGACCTCGAGCTCGGGGTACCAGCCGTCGCGGTACACCGCGTCGAGCGCGTCGAGCAGCCGGTCGATCTCGTGGCCGAGCTTCTCGGCCGGCACCGGCGGGCGGACCTGCTCGATCATCGCCGGGGTCACGCGGGCTCCCCCGCGTCGCTGCCGCCGTGGGCGTGCAGGGGTGTGTCGGTCGAGACGACCACGTCGGAGACGACCTCGAGCAGCCTGCGGGGCAGGCCGTCGGTCAGCCGGTAGCGGACCAGGCGGCCCTGCCGGTGCGCGGTGACCATGCCGTGCGCGCGCAGCAGCCGCAGCGCGTGCGAGACGGCCGAGTCGCTCATCCCGACCGCCACCGCCAGGTCGGAGACGCACAGGTCCCCGGCGTGCTGCAGCGCGAGCAGGATGGACAGCCGGTTGGCCTCGCCCAGGACGTCCAGCACGGTCGCCGTCTCCGCGACCTTGACCCCGTCGGAGAGGACGGCGACGGCGTCGCAGACCTGGTCCGGGTCGATCACGCGGGCGCCGCTGAGTGCCTCCGGAACCTTGTGCACGACACCGATGCTAGCTGCCTACGCGCGAGCGGCGGCCGAGCGCTCCTTCGCCGCGGCTTTGATCGCCTTCTTGGTGTCGCGGACCTCGACGAGGGTCTGCGCGTCGACGACGTCGGCGGCCGAGAGCCTGCTGTCCGGCTTCCCGTAGTCGCCGGCGGCCTCCCGCCAGCCCTCGGGGGTGACCCCGTACTGCTTTCCCAGGATCGCGACGAAGATCTTGGCCTTCTGCTCGCCGTAGCCCGGCAGCGCCCGGAGCCGGCGCAGCACCTCCTTACCGGTCGGTGCACCGCCGTCCGCGCCGGGGCGGGTCCAGATCGCGGCCGGGTCGCCGTCCCACTCGTCGACGATCATCCGGCACATGTCCTGGACCCGCTTGGCCATCGACCCGCCGTAGCGGTGGATGGCCGGCGGGGTGGTGGCCAGGGTCGCGAACTCGTCGGGGTCGTAGTCGGCGATCACGCGGACGTCGAGCCCGCCGAGCCGTTCGTGCAGCTTCAGCGGTCCGCGGAACGCGATCTCCATCTGGATCTGCTGGTCGAGCAGCATGCCGATCAGCAACGCCAGCGGCTCGTGTTCCAGCAGCGCGTCGGCCTCGGGCTCCTGGGCGATGCAGATGCCGGTCATGGCGGCAAGGATGGCACGACGGCGCCGGTGCGGCGTAGGTCAGCACGGCGGCATGGGTCCGGACGGCGGCATGGGTCAGGATGAGACGGTGCTCCCCCATCTCGATCCCGGTCCGACCGAGCGCGTCCGCGGATGCCTGCTCGACGCCGGTTACACCCCGGACGGCGTGCGTGCCCTGCTGGGCCGCTCCGCCCACGACGCGCTGACCCGCGGCGAGCCCGAGCCGGCCGATCGCGCGAGCCGGGACGGCGGTGAGCTCGGCACGCTGGTGCGGCTGTTCCTGCTGGAGGGCGTCGAGCCCGAACCCGCGGTGACCGCGGCGCTCGGCGACCTCGACCCGCTGCTCGAGGGCCGGATCCTGCGGCGCACCCCGGACGGCATCCGCGCCGCCCTCGACGTCCGCCCCTACGGCGAGGGCCCGGGCGGGCACGGCGAACCCGGTGCGGACTGGTGGGTGGTGTCCGATCTGGACTCCCCGGCCGCCCGGCAGGACCGCGAGCACGTGACCGGCGTCGGCGGGGCGTCGCTGTCACTGGCCGCGGCGGGGGTGCGCCGCCCGGTCGGCTCGCTGCTCGACCTCGGCACCGGCTGTGGGGTACAGGCCCTGCACGGCTCCCGGCACGCGATGCACGTCGTCGCCACCGACGTGCTGCCGCGGGCGCTGGCACTGGCCCGGCTGTCCTTCGGACTGTCCGGGGTGGACGTCGACCTGCGCGAGGGGCCCTGGTTCTCGCCGGTGGCCGACGAGCGGTTCGACCAGATCGTGTCGAACCCGCCGTTCGTGCCGGGCCCGCCCCGGGTCGACTACGTCTACCGCGACTCCGGGCAGGCCGGCGACTCGGCACTGGCCGGCCTGCTCGGCGAGCTGCCGGGCCTGCTCAACCCGGGTGGCATCGCGCAGCTGCTCGGCTCGTGGCTGCACGTGCGCGGCGAGGACTGGCCGGACCGGGTGCGGTCCTGGCTGCCCGCCGGCGTCGACGCCTGGATCCTGCAGCGCGAGGTCGTCGACCCGGCGATGCACGTCGGCACCTGGCAGCGCGACGCCGGCCTGGTCCCGTCGTCGAGGTCGGCCCGCGAGCAGGCGGCGGCGTGGCTGGACTGGATGGCCGCCGAACGCGTCGAGGGGGTCGGGTTCGGCTTCCTGCTGCTGCGCCGGGCCGCCGACCCGGACCGCGAGCCGACCGTCGTGGTGGAGGACCTGCCCGGTGAGCTCGGCGAGGGCCTCGGGCGGGAGATGACCGGCTGGCTGGACCGGATCGACTGGCTGCGGGCGCACTCCCGCGACGACGATCTGCTCGGCGCGCGGCTGCTCCTGGCCCCCGAGACGGTGCTCGAGTCGGTGTCCGGGGTCCGCCCGGCGGACCCGGCCGACCCCGACCCGGACCCCGACGACGGCGGCTGGGCCGAGCTGTCGACGACGGTGCGCCGCTGGGGCGGGCCCGGCTGGGAGCACCCGGTGGATGGCCCGGCGGCGGCCCTGCTGGCCGGCTGCCGGGGTGAGCTGCCGCTGTCCGAGCTGGTCGCGCTGCTGTCGTTCGCGCACGACCGCCCGTACGACGAGCTGGTCGGGGCGACCCTGCCCGCGGTGCGCGAGTTCGTGCGGCACGGGCTGCTGCTCCCGGTGGACGGCTGGCCGCACCCGGTCGCCACCGGCGCCGCGCCGACCTCCCCCGCGGGCCCGGTCGGATGAGCGCCCCGGCGGGCGGTGCCCGGTGAGGGCCGTGGTCGCCCGGGTCCGCCGGGCCTCGGTGACGATCGTCGACGAGCACGACGAGCCGCTGCGGGTCTCCGGGGCGATCGGCCCGGGGCTGCTGGTGCTGCTCGGCGTGCACCGGGACGACGTCCCCGGCCCCGGAGCCACCGGCGACGCTTCCGACCCGCCCGGCCCGACGGCCGGCGCCGAGGTCGACGCGAGGGCCGACGCGAAGGCCGAGACCATGGCCCGCAAGCTGCACGAGCTGCGGCTGCTGCGCGACGAGCGCTCGTGCGCCGACTCGGGGGCGCCGCTGCTGGTGGTCAGCCAGTTCACGCTGTACGGCGAGACCCGCAAGGGACGGCGCCCGTCGTGGTCCGGTGCCGCCCGGCCCGAGGACGCCGCCCCGGTCGTGGAGGCCGTGGTCGCGGCCCTGCGCGCACGCGGTGCGACCGTGGAGACCGGGGAGTTCGGTGCCGCCATGGCCGTCGAGTCGGTGAACGACGGCCCGTTCACCGTGCTCGTCGAGGTCTGACCCGGTTCCTCTCATCCTGCTCTCAGGTCGGGACGGGACGATCGTGACACAAGGACGGAAGGAGCTGGATCGTGATCGCTTCCCTGCTCGGCCTCGTACTGGTGCTGTTCCAGTTCGTGCTGATCGCCCGCGTGATCGTCGACTGGATCGAGGTACTCGGGTCCGGCCGCGGCGGCGCCGCGCTGGACACCGCCCGGCGGATCACGCACGGGATCACCGAACCGGTGGTCGCCCCGGTCCGCCGGCTGGTGCAGCCGGTGCGGATGGGCAACGTCGGCCTGGACCTGTCGGTCCTGATCGTGTTCGTGCTCGTGCTCGTCGCCCGGCTGGTGGTCGTGCCGCTGATCCCGTTCTGAGCCCCGGCCCCGGGGGCCGGGCTCAGCCGGCCGGGCCCAGCCGCAGCACGGTGACCCGTCCCGCGTCGTCGAGCTCCGCCTCGGCGCGGCCGGGCTGCGGCGCGGCGCCGTCCACCGACACCCGCACGGTCCACACGACGGTGTCGCGGGCGACCTGCTTGCGGGTCGGGTCGATGGTGAACTCCTGGTCGAGCAGCTTCTCGACGTGGTCGACCAGCCGGACGCCGTCCGGGTCGCGCGGGCGGAACGGCGCCGTGGAGTACAGCACCGCCTCCGGCGCGACGGCGGCCGCCAGGGCGCCCGGGTCCCGGGCGAGCACTGCACGCTCGACCGCGAGCGCACCGAGGAACCGGTCGGCCTGGGCGGCCCCACGCCGCTGCAGCGCCGTCAGGAAGGCCGGGTCGCGGTTGAGCTTCGAGGCCGACCCGACGGTCCGCGACGCCAGCACCGACCGCGGCATCTCCAGCACCCGGACGGTGACGTGGGTGTAGCCGGCCTCGGGGCGCAGCGCACCGTCCGCGAGGAGCTGGTCGATCGTCTCGATGAACCCGAGTTCCTGGTTCAGCGAGAGGTTGCCGGCCAGCGCGTTGCGCCGGTCCGAGATCTCGATCAGGGACCGGGGCTCGGTGTCGATCTCGGAGGGGTTGATCTGGACGACCCACAGCTCGTCGGGGTCGGCGGCGAGCAGGTCCCGGGTCGGCGGGTTCTGCGAGAACAGCCCGTCCCAGTAGACACCGCCGTGGGTGCGCACGGCCCGGAACAGGTTGGGGATCGCGGCCGAGGCGAGGACGGTGTCGGCGGTGATCCGGTCGGTCCGGCTGGAGAACGCCCGGAACTCCCCCGTCAGGACGTCGACGGCGCCGAGCAGCAACAGCGGCTCGCGGCCCTCGGGGTCGGGGACGACGGCGTCGAGGTCGACGTGCCGGGCGACGAGCTCGCGGAACTGGCGCGTCCCGTCGAGGGCGCGTGGGAGCAGGTACGGCGTCGTCCCGGGCAGCAGCCCCATGCCCTGCAGCGCACCGGCCCAGACGACACCGGCGTTCTGGAGCCGGGCCAGCGGCGACCGGGCGGCGTTGTCCGCCCAGAACTCCTCCAGCGCGCCGGCGGCGGCCGCCCGCTGCCCCGGGCCCTGGCCGCTGCGCAACCGGTCCCACGCCACGAGCGCGCAGAGCGCACCGCCGGACGTGCCGGACAGGCCGACGATCTCGGCGTCGTCGAGGGCCTCGGCGCGCAGCAGCCGCGCCAGGACGCCTGCGGTGAAGGCGGTGTGGCTGCCCCCGCCCTGGCAGGCGATCGCGATCCGGCGGCGCCGAGGCGTCCCACCTGCGCGTCCCATGCGGGTCAGCCTAGTGCGTCCCGGGCCACCGGGCCCCGGGACGACGACAGCCCCCGCCCAGGAGGACGGGGGCTGTACGGGTGCGCCGGCCGTGGGTCGGCCGGCGGCGAGATCACTTGCCGGTCGACCGGGCGGCGGTGGTGCGGGCCGCCTTCTGGGCGGACTCGGAGGTCTTCTCCGCGTTGTGCGAGGCGTTCTCCGTCACGGCCTCGGCGGCCTTGGTCGCCTGCTCGGTGAACTGGTCGACGACCGAGGCACCGGCCCCGACGACGGTCTTCGCGAACTCGCGCTGCTGACCGAGGACCTGCTCGTAGAAGTCGAACACGCGGTCCACGGTGACGCCGGCGTCCGGCAGCTGCGGACGGTTGCCCGGGCCGAACTGCTGGGCGAAGCCCTGGACGGTGTCGGTCCAGCTGCGGACGGACTCGGTGACGAGGTCCTGGCTGCGCTTGGCGATGTCGACGAACTGCTCGGTGGAGGCGGTCATCGCTGCTCTCCCTTCTGGGGTACGGGATCTACGGAGCACGGGTACGCGTCCGTATGCCCACAAAACTACGCAGCAGCGATAAGTATGTCAAGCAGTGCTGGTGGCCGGGTGCTCCGGCGGGCCGGGCCCGGCCTCAGCCCCGCTGCACGAAGCTCCGGTAGACCCCCAGCAGCGCGGTCCGCTGCTCGGCCGACAGCCGCGGGTCGGCGGCGATCGCGGCCTCGACGTCCGGCACCTCCGTCGAGTCCGCCGCCGGATCGGCCGGTGTCTCGCCGCCCTCGTCGCGGACCGACCAGCCGGCCCGGCTGAGCATCTGGTCGGTGTTGAGGTGCAGCGCGTCCGCGATCGAGCGCAGCACCTTCAACGACGGCTGGTGCAGGCCGCGCTCGACCTGGCTGAGATAGGCGTTGGACACCTTGGTCATCGCCGCCATCTCGCGCAGCGAGAGCTTCGCCATCTGGCGCTGGGAGCGGATGAAGCCGCCGAGGGCGTTCACCTGGGCGCTCCAGGCGTCCTCGGCGACCTGCCGGCCGGCGTCGCGCAGCTCCTCCGCGGCCGACGCCGCGCTCACGGCGGCCCGGTCGCCGTTGCGGTGGGTCCCGTTCGTCCCCGGGTCCCGCTGCTGCGCGCGGCTCACCGCGCCACCCCTGCCCGGATCGGTCCGCGCGGCGGGCGCCGGCGCGCGGACGGGATGCGTACGCGGTCCATGGTCGCGCATTGTCCCCGTTGCCCCGCCGATGCGCACGTACCTCCGCCCACCGGCCCGGTCCGGGCTCCCGCGCACCGGTGGACGGTGCGCACAGTGGACTCACGCCGAGACCGGCCGGGCGGGAACGCGGCGCCGGCCGGTCAGCCGGTGACGACGTAGCGGCCGGGGGCAGGCTCCAGCGCGGGGTAGGTCTCGGACCCCACACGCGTCGGGGCCGGGACCTGCTTGCCGGCGCGCTCGGCGATCCACGGCGCCCAGTCCTCCCACCAGGAGGCCTTGTGCTCACCGGCGTCGTCGCGCCAGTCGTCGGCCGACTCGGGCAGGTCGGCGGACTCCCCGAACCAGTGCCGCGACTTCGGCGACGGCGGGTTCACCACGCCGGCGATGTGACCGGAGTTCGAGAGCACGAACCGGACCGTCCCGCCGATCTTCGCGGCGCCCTTGTAGACGGACTTCCACGGTGCGATGTGGTCGGACTCGGCAGTGATCACGTAGGTGTCGGGGCGGACCTGACCGAGGTCGAGCCGCTCCCCCGCCAGTTCCAGCTTGCCCTCGGCGAACTGGTTCTCCAGGTACAGGGTGCGCAGGTACTCGGTCTGCATCGCGGCCGGCATCCGGGTCGAGTCGGCGTTCCAGCTCAGCATGTCGAACGGCTTCGGGTCCTCGCCGAGCATCCAGTCGTTGACCACGTAGTTCCAGACCAGGTCGGTGGCCCGCAGCAGGTCGAAGGTGGTCTTCATGCTCGTCGAGGGCAGGTAGCCGTCCTTGCGCATCGACCGCTCCAGCCGGTTCACCGTCTGCTCGTCGGTGAACACCCCGAGCTGGCCGGGGCCGGTGAAGTCGAGCAGGGTGTTCATCAGGGTCAGCGAGTTGACCCGCTCGTCCCCCTTCGCGCGCAGCCAGGCGACCGTGGCCGCGGACAGCGTGCCGCCCAGGCACAGCCCCGCGAGGTTGACCGTCTTCCGGCCGGTGATCTCCCGGACGACGTCGAGCGCGGTGATCGGGCCCTCACGCAGGTAGTCGCTCATCGTGACGTCGGACAGCGCCGAGTCCGGGTTCCGGTAGCTGATCATGAAGACGGTGTGGCCGTGCCGGACCGCCCACTCGACCAGCGACTTCTCCGGCGCGAGATCCATGATGTAGTACTTGTTGATCCACGGCGGGCTCATCAGCAGCGGGATCTCGTGGACCTTCTCGGTCTGCGGCTCGTACTGGATGAGCTCGATCAGCCGGTTGCGGTAGACGACGTGCCCGGGCGTGACGGCCAGGTCCTTGCCCACGACGAACTGCCCCGGGGTCACCTGGCGCGGCATCCCGCGGTTCTGGACGGTGTCGCGGAGCATGTTGCGGGCGCCGCGCACGAGGTTCAGCCCGCCAGTCTCGACGATCTTCTTCGGCCACGCCGGGTTGGTCACGACGGCGTTCGACGGCGCGAGCGCCTCGATGGTCTGCCCCACCAGCCAGTCCAGCTTGCGCCGCGCGGTCGGCGAGACCCGGGCGGCCCGGGACAGCTCGGTCAGCCGGTCGGCCAGCAGCGAGTGCTCCTGACGGGCCAGGTAGTACCAGGCGTTGCCCTCCCAGGCCGGATCGGTGTAGCGCTTGTCCTTCTCCGGCAGCGAGGCGGGACCGTTGCGCGTGCCCCCCACGGCGCGGGAGGCCGCCGCGGCGACCGCCTTCGCCGAGTCGACCCCGAACCCGACGCCCGCACGCAGCACCGCGCCGGGGCTGCCGGCGAGCGAGCGCGCCGCCTCCCCCAGGGTGCCGCCGAAACCGACCGGGTCGACCCGGGCCCGCAGGCCCTCGGGATCGGCGAGCTCGCGCAGGTCACGCACCAGTCCGGCGGCCTGCCGGCGCAGCACCTCGGTGGCCTGGTCGCTCGGCGTGGCGTCCTGGCCGGGTCCGGTCTGGGAAGTGGGCTGGGTGGTCACTGTTCGTCTCACTCCTGGTCGGCCGGGTCGTGTCCGTGCCTCGGCGCGCGGCCCCGGTGAGGGCGGGCGCGATGGGATGTCGCCCATCGTGACCGCATACTCACGGGTAGGCATCCCGAGCCTGCGCGCGTCACGTTGAGACCCCCCTCACCTGCGCTTGAAGGAGCAAGCACTACTCCCGAGTAGGCTTGCAGTTGCTTGACATCCCGAACGCGATCTACCGTGCGGTAACCGGCGAGCCCCGGTCATCAGAGTTGATGGGAGAGGCCCATGAGCACGGCGATCACGCAGCGATCCGCCTCGGCACCCGAGCGCGGACCGCGCGCACTGGCCGAGACCACGGCCGACGAGACCGCGGCGCAGGACGGGCGACCCGACCCCCTGCGCTTCCTGGTCTCCTACAACGCCAGCAACCTCACCAAGGTGGTGACCGAGCTCGGCCGCGCGACCGGGGCCTACTGGATCGACGCCGTCCAGCGGATCGCCAAGCCCGGCGACGCCGCGCGGCGCTCCCTGCTGTGGCTCTCGGCGATGGCCGACCGCCGCGAGCCGACGTGGCACCTGCCCAACGAGGTGGCCCTGTCCACGCCGTTCGCGCTGCTGCGCGACTTCACCGAGGCCCGGCACCGCGACGATGACGTGGTCCCGACCCTGGTGCTGCCGCCGCAGGCCGGACACTCGTCGACCGTCATCGACTACTCGCCCCAGCAGAGCCAGCTGGCGATGATCCGCGCGGCCGGGCTGACCCGGCTCTACGCGCTGGACTGGCGTCCGGCGACGACGGCGACCAAGCACGTCACGATCACCGACTACCTCGACGTGATCGACCGCTCGATCCGCCGGATGGGCGGGAAGGCCAACCTGGTGGGCGACTGCCAGGGCGGCTGGCTGGCCACGATCTACGCGGCCCTGCACCCCGACCGCGTCAACACCCTGACCCTGGCCGGGGCGCCGATCGACTTCCACGCCGGCGACTCGGTGATCGCCGCCTCCACGCGGCTGATGGCCGGGACGATGGGGATGGCGCCCTACAAGGCGCTCGTCGCCGCGGGCGGCGGCAACATGCCGGGGTCGGCGGTGCTGTCGAACTTCATCTCGATCCAGCCGCAGTCCGAGATCTCCCGGCAGCTGCAGCTGCTGGAGAACATCGACGACCCGACGCACGTCGAGCGCTACCGGGTCTTCGAGGACTGGTTCAAGTACACCCAGGACATCCCGGGTGCGTTCTACCTGTGGCTGGTGGAGAACCTGTTCTGGCGCAACCGGCTGATCCGGGGCCGGCTCACCGTCGGCGGCCGCCGGGTCGACATGGCGGCCATCGACTGCCCGCTGCTGCTGCTCGCCGGCTCCACCGACCACATCACCCCGGCGCCGCAGCTGTTCGCCGCCGCGGAGCAGGTCGGTACACCGCCCGCGGACATCACCTACCGCACCGCCTCGGCCGGGCACCTGGGGCTGTTCATGGGCCGCGACGCGTTGCGCCACGACTGGCCGGTGCTGATGGAGACCGTGTACTCGCACTCGGTGCCGGGCACACGCCGGGCCTCGGCCGGCACGGGCGGTGCCGGACGTGCCGCCCGCCGGCGCAGCAGCGTCGCGGCGGTCGCCGACCCGCGCGACACCCCGCGGGTGCCCGCGCCGTGACACCCCGCGTGACCCGGACCTCCTAAGAGGATCCTGAGAGATCCGCAACTGCATGTGATGGACGACACGGCCTCGCAGGCGATTTTTCCCGCCTGCGAGGCCGTGTTGCGGGAACGATCCTCCCCGAGAGTGCGTTGATCCCGGTGTAGGGCGATGCGACGAGCCCCATCCGCCGCTCGTCGCGCCCGAGCAGGGGAGGAAAGACACATGACGGTGACCACGACCGCTCCGGCCGTGACGACGGCCGGTACCCCGGCCGTACCCGGCCCCCGCCGCACGACGGAGGCCCCCGCCCGCCGGACCGCGAGGACCACCGCGCCGGCGGCCACCGCTCTGGACGCCACCGTACCCGGTGCGGCGGCTGCCGTGGCCGAGGATCTGGACGCCCAGAGCCCGGCCGCCGACCTGGTCCGCGTGTACCTGAACGGGATCGGGAAGACCGCGCTGCTCACCGCCTCCGAGGAGGTCGAGCTCGCGAAGCGGATCGAGGCCGGCGTCTTCGCCCAGCACCGGCTGGACACGGCGACCGCCGACGGCGTCATCGAGGAGCTCGACCCGCAGTACCGGCGGGACCTGCGCGCGATCGTCCGCGACGGGACGCTGGCCAAGAACCACCTGCTGGAGGCCAACCTCCGCCTGGTGGTCAGCCTCGCCAAGCGCTACACCGGGCGCGGGATGCCGCTGCTGGACCTGATCCAGGAGGGCAACCTGGGCCTGATCCGCGCGGTGGAGAAGTTCGACTACGCCAAGGGCTTCAAGTTCTCCACCTACGCCACCTGGTGGATCCGGCAGGCGATCACCCGCGGGATGGCCGACCAGGCCCGCACCATCCGGCTGCCCGTCCACCTGGTCGAGCAGGTCAACAAGCTGGCCCGGATCAAGCGGGACCTGCACCAGCGGCAGGGTCGCGAGCCCAGTGACGCCGAGCTGGCCGAGGAGTCCGGGATCGCCGAGCACAAGATCCAGGACCTGCTGGACCACGCGCGCGACCCGGTGAGCCTGGACATGCCGGTGGGCTCCGAGGAGGAGGCCCCGCTCGGCGACTTCATCGAGGACGCCGAGGCCACCGACGCCGAGAACACGGTGATCTCGAGCCTGCTGCACGACGACCTCCGCCGGGTGCTGGCGACCCTGGAGGACCGCGAGCAGAAGGTCATCCGGATGCGGTTCGGCCTCGACGACGGGCAGCCGCACACGCTCGACCAGATCGGTCGCGCCTTCAAGCTCTCCCGCGAGCGGGTGCGCCAGATCGAGCGCGAGGTGATGGCGAAGCTGCGGGTCGGCGAGCGGGCCGACAAGCTGCGCGCCTACGCGAGCTGACCGGGCACCTGCCCCCGACCCCGGCCTCCCCCGGATCCGGTCGGACCGACCACCACGACGGCCGTGCGGAGCGATCCTCCGCACGGCCGTCGTCGTGTGCCGGGGCCCGTTCGATGTGGCACAGGGCACCCGCCCGCGATTCGATGATCATTGGCTGGTGTACCGGTCCCGGCATAGGGTCGAGGTCATGTCCGGTTCCCCGAGCCAGTCGACCTCCGTCCCCGGCGAGGTGACCCCCGAGGCCATGCGTGACGCACTCGGCGCGTTCGCCTCCGGCGTCGTCGTGGTCACCGCACACGGACCGGACGGGCCGGTCGGTTTCACCTGCCAGTCGTTCTCGTCGCTGTCGCTGGACCCGCCGCTGGTCAGCTTCTCACCGGCGCGCAGCTCCTCGAGCTGGCCGCGGATCCGCGACATCGGCCGGTTCTGCGTGAACGTGCTCGCCGCCGACCACGAGCACCACAGCGCCGGGTTCGCCCGGTCCGGCGTCGACAAGTTCGCCGGGGTCGCCTGGTCCGCGGCACCGTCGGGTGCCCCGGTGCTCGAGGGCGTCGGTGCCTGGATCGACTGCAGGCTCTGGAACGAGTACGACGGCGGCGACCACACGATCGTCGCCGCCCGGGTCGACGCGATCGGCGCCGACCCCGCACGACTGCCGCTGCTGTTCCACCGCGGCGGCTACCACCTCACCCCGCGGGAGATCTCGTGACCAACATCGTCGGTGTCGTCGCCGGACCGGAACCGGGCGGGCGGACCGCCGCCGCGGTCTCCGGCATCCTCGCCGGGACGGGTGCGTCGACCTCGCTGATCGAGCTGTCGCAGACCCCGTTCGAGAAGGTCACCGCCGCGTTCGCCGACGCCGACGCCGTCGTGTTCGGCAGCCCGGTGTACCGGGCCGGGCACACGGCGTCGCTGAAGGCGCTGCTGGAGGCCACCGAGCGCGGCAAGTGGGGCGAGAAGACCGCGCCGCTGCAGGGCAAGGCCGCCGCGGTCGTGCTGACCGGGGCGAGCGGGCACCACTTCCTCGCCGTCGACGGGCTGCGCTCGGTGCTGGCCGGGTTCTTCGCGGTGCAGGTCCTCTCCCCCGGCCTGTACCTGGACCACTCCGGCTACGTCGACCGCGAGACCCTCACCCCGGAGTCCGCGGAGCTGGCCGCAGCGCACGGCCGGGCGCTGGCCGACCTGACGAACGCGGTGCGCTCGTCGGAGGCGCTGCGGTCGATCACCCCGGTGGTCTGAGCCCTCCCGCCCCCGCACCGGCGGGTCCGGGGGTCATCCGGGGACCACGAGCTCGTCGGCGACGATCCTCGGGGTGCGGCCGCCCGTCACCTGCCAGCGGCGGGTGACGCCGAGGTCGGCGAGCACCCGCTCGTCGTGGCTCACGACGAGCAGCGCGCCCCGGAACCCGGCGAGCGCGTCGACCAGCGCCGTGACCGAGTCCAGGTCGAGGTCGTTGGTCGGCTCGTCGAGCAGCAGCAGCTGCGGCGCCGGGTCGGCGAGCAGCACCCGGGCCAGGTGCACCCGGAACCGCTCGCCTCCGGACAGGGTCCCCACCGGCCGGTCCGCGTCGTCGCCGCGGAGCAGGAACCGGGCGAGCCCGGCCCGCACGGCCTGCGGGTCCGCACCGGGGGCGGCGTCGCGCACGGTGTCATCGCGCACGGTGTCGAGCACCGACCGGTCCGGGTCCGGCAGCACCCGGCGCTGGGGCAGGTGCCCGACCGGGACCCGCGCCGAGCCGGCGAACGCCCGCAGCAGCGTCGTCTTCCCGGCACCGTTGGGGCCGGCGACGGCGATCCGTTCCGGCCCGCGCACCGTCGTCGTCCCGTGCCGGACGACGTCCCGCCCGGCCGGGACCTCGGTGCCGGGGAGATCGACCCGGATGCGGTCGTCGTCGCGCACCCGCTCCTCGGCCGTCGCCAGCTGGTCGCGGGCGTCGGCGAGCCGGTCGGCGTGCAGGTCCCGGTACTGCCCGGCAGAGACCTGGGCGCGCCGCTTCAGCGCGTTCATGATCCGCTTCGGTCGGCGCTTGGTCGCCGAGTCGTGCGCGGCGTAGCGCTGCCGCCGGGCGAGCACCACCTGGGCGTCCGCCCACTCGCGCTGCTGACGGCGCAGGTGCTCGCCCGCCGTGCGGACGTCGCGGCGGGCAGCCGCCTGCTCGGCCTCCACCACCCGCACCAGCTCCGACCAGGGGCCGCCGACGGTGCGGGCCCGGCCGTCGCGCAGCTCGGTGGTCCGGTCGAGGCGGTCGAGCAGCTCCCGGTCGTGCCCGGCGACCACCAGGACGCCCGGCCAGTGCTCGACGGCATCGTAGAGCTGCTGCCGCGCGACCCGGTCGAGGTCGTTCGTGGGCTCGTCGAGCAGCGTGATCTCCGGCGGGTCCACGAGCAGCCCGGCCAGCGCGGTGCGGACGGCCTCCCCGCCGGACAGGCCGTCGACGGTGCGGTCGAGGTCACCCGGCAGCCCGAGCGCGTCGAGCCGTGCCCGCGCGCGGTCCTCGACGTCCCAGTCGTCGGCCAGCGCGGTCCAGTCCGCCGGGCCCGCGCTGCCCCGCTCGATCGCGGCCAGCGCCCGGCGGCGGGCGGTGATGCCGAGCAGGTCGGCGACGGTGTCCCCGGTGCGCAGCGGGACGCCCTGCCGCAGCAGGGCGGGCCGGGTGGTCGTGGTGATCGTGCCCGCGTCCGGTACGAGCTCGCCCGCGACCAGCCGCAGCAGGGTGGACTTGCCGGAGCCGTTGGCGCCGACCAGGCCGGTGCGGCCCGGGCCGAAGCCGGTGTCGAGCCCGCGGAACGCGGGACGCCCGTCGGGCCAGGTGAAGGACAGGTTCGTCACGGTGACGGCTGCTGACACGGATCCTCCGGGAGGGAACGGGTACCCGGGGATCGACCGACGACGGGATCCGGCCACGGGCACCACGGGCGGGGCGGCTGGGTACGGCTTGCGGCGGGTGCGGCCGGGCGTGCGGCGGCGGGCCTGCGGCGAGCGCGATGTCAGGCAAACGCGGCGTCAGGCCAACGCGATGTCGGGCAACGCGGCGTCAGGCACGCGCGGTCAGCGGCGGATCAGCATGATGCGGGCACCGTACGGCGCGACGACCGCAGCGGCAACGGAATTGCCGCCGGCCCGGCGGCGCGCTCGTCGACACCGGGCCCGTGGGTGCGGGTCACCGCCCGGGCGGGCGGCGGGACCGCCGGCTGCCGGCCGCGGCGCTCACTCCGGGAGCGGTGATCACTCCGTGAGTGCCGCGGCGATCCGGGCGCCGAGTGCCACGTTGTTGCGATAGACCGCCACGTTGACCTCGAGGCTGCGGTCCCCGGTCGCGTCCCGGACCCGCTGCAGCAGGAACGGCGTCGTGTCCTGACCGGTGACACCGGTCTCCGCCAGCGCGGCCAGCGCGGTGGACAGTGCCGCGTCGTGCTCGTCCGGCGCCAGCTGCTCGGCGACCGGGACCGGGTTGGCCACCAGCAGCGCCGAGGGCAGGCCCAGATGGCGGGCGTGCCGCCAGGCGGCGGCGACCTGTTCCGGGGTCTCCACCCGCTGGGTCACCGGGTGCCCGGAGTCGGCGACGTAGAAGCCGGGGAAGGCGTCGGTCCGGTAGCCGGCGACGGAGATGCCGAGCGTCTCCATCCGTTCCAGGGTGGCCGGGATGTCGAGCACCGACTTCACCCCGGCGCTGACGACCACGACCGGCAGCCGGGCCAGCGCGGTGAGGTCGGCGGACTCGTCCCGGGACCGGTCGGCGGGCGGGCCCGTCCCGGCACCGCGGTGCACGCCGCCGAGCCCGCCGGTGGCGAAGACCCGGATCCCGGCCCGGTGGGCGAGGTGCGCGGTGGCGGCCACCGTCGTGCCCCCGCTGGCCCGGGCCGCACAGGCGACCGGGAGGTCGCGGGCGCTGAGCTTGACCACGTCCGGGTCGGACGCGAGCCGCTCGAGCTCCGCCGCGGACAGCCCGACCACGGCCTCGCCGTCGACCACCCCGATCGTCGCCGGGACGACCCCGAGGGACCGGGCGAGCTCCTCGGCCCCGGTGGCGACGTGCAGGTTGCGCGGGCGCGGCAGGCCGTGCGTGATGATCGTGGACTCGCACGCGAGGACTGCACGGCCCTGCGCGAGTGCCCGCGAGACCTCGTCGCCGACCCTCATCGACCACCCGTCCTCACGCCGCCCGTTTCCCCCACCGACGTGAGCGTAACGCCGCCGCCGGGAACCACCACCCGCTCAGCTGGGCAGGCCCAGCAGGGCCGGCAGGTCGGCCACCGAGTCGATGACCGCGTCGGCCCCGGCCGCGCGCAGCCGCGGCTCACCGTGCGCACCCCCGCGCACCCCGACCGCGAGCGCCACCCCGGCCCGCACCGCGGCGTGGATGCCCGCGGTGGCGTCGCCGGCGACCGCGATCCGGCACGTCGGCGCGCCGGCCCGCCGCGCGGCGGTCTCGAGCAGGTCCGGGTCGGGCAGGCCGCGGCCGTCGACGTCGGCCGGTGACAGCCGCACGTCCACCCGGGTGCCGAAGCCCAGGACCGCGATCAACCGGTCCCGCAGCTCCGGGTCGAACCCGCAGGTCAGCGCGATCCCCAGGCCGGCGTCGCGCAGCGCGTCGAGCGCCCCGTACACACCGGGCACCGGCCGCACCCGACCCTGGGCAGCGGCGGTCGTGAGGTACTCCGCGAACGCGGTGTGCGCGCGCCGGGCGCGGTACATGTCGCCGTCGAGCAGCTCGCCGAACACGGTGAGCGTCGACCGGTCCATGGTGGCGCGGGCCTGCCGGTCCAGCGCGGGGTACCGCGGACCGTCGGTCCGGACCCGGGCGGCACGCAGCCCCTGGCGCAGCGCGGCGAGCACCAGACCGTCGTCGGCCATCGTGGTGCCCGCGAGATCGAGGACCACCATCTCCACACCGGAACTCCAGTACCCGCGGATGTCGGTGGCCCGTCGGCGACCTGTCCGGTGGGTGAACCGCGCCGGTCGTTCCGGCGAAGGATCCCGGGCGGCCGGTCACCACAGCTCGCCGTCGCGCCAGTCGCAGACCAGCGGGAGCCCCGGATCGAGCCGGGCGCCCGCGGCGAGCACGAGCACGCTGCCCTGCTGATCGGGCGTGTCGACGACCCCGTGCGGGGTCAGCGCTGCGAGCGGCCCGGTCCAGGTCCGCCAGCCGAGCCTGCGGTACAGGCGTGCCGCCGGGCCGTCGGCCCCGAGCGCACCCAGCCGGAACCCCCCGCGGACCAGGTGCCCGACCGTCGTCATGACCTCGGCTCCGAGCCCGCGGCCCTGCGCCGACGGGTGCACCGCGACCGCCTCGACGTAGCCGGTCCGCAGCGCGGCACCGGCGTGCACGATCCGCCGCCCGACGACGGCCGCGTGCCCGACCGGCGCGTCCGGTGGCCCGGCCAGCACGTGCAGGCCGCCGAGGGCGTGGTCCCAGGCGTGCTCGTCGAACCCGGTGAACGCGGCGTCGAGCAGCGCGCGGAGCCCGCGCCTGCCCTCGCACCCGAGGTCGGCGGTCGGCAGGACGCGGAGTTCGGTGCGCACGCCGACGATCCTGCTACGGCCGGTGGTGGCGCCGCCCGGCCGGATGGAATGGAGAGCGCCCTATCGTTTCTTCGAGTAACGTCGAGGTGGACGCGCATCCGCGACCCGGAGGGCCCACCACCGTGACCGAGACCCCCGCCCGTCCCGCACCGCTGCCGCTGCACATGCGCCGGGACCGCTTCACCCCCGATCCCGAGCTCGACCGCTTCCGCGAGGCCGGGGACGTCCCGCTGGTGCGCGGCGCCTTCGGCACCCACGCCTACCTGGTGACCCGCCACGACGACGTCCGCGAGGTCCTCGGCGACGCGGACACGTTCTCCAACGCCGCGGGCGTCCGGATCCGCCGGCCCGAGGGGCCGCAGCTCTCCGACGCCGAGCTCGCCGAGATGCGTGCCGGGAACCTGCTGGCCCACGACCCGCCCGAGCACACCCGGCTGCGGCGGCTGCTGACCCCGGAGTTCACCCAGCGCCGGATGGCCCGGCTGGAGCCCCGGATCACCGAGATCGTCGAGGACCGGCTGGACGCCCTGGAGCAGGCCGGCCCGGGCGCGGACCTGGTGCAGGAGTTCGCGCTGCCGGTGCCCTCCCTGGTGATCTGCGAGCTCCTCGGTGTCCCCTACGCCGACCGGGACGAGTTCGCCGAGCGGTCGTCGCGGCTGCTGGACCTGTCGCTGCCCACCGACGAGCGACTGGCGCTGTCCCGGCAGAGCCGCGCGTACATGTCGCGGCTGGTCGACGGCGCCCTCGCCGAGCCCGGCGAGGACATCCTCGGGATGCTGGTTCGCGAGCACGCCGGGGACCTGACCCACGCCGAGCTGGTCGGCATCGCCTCGCTGCTGCTCATCGCCGGGCACGAGACCACGTCCAACATGCTGTCCCTCGGCACGCTCGCCCTGCTGGAGCACCCGGAGCAGGCCGCGCTCGTCCGGGACGACCCCGAGGCCGCCCGGCCCGCGGTCGAGGAGCTGCTGCGCTGGCTGACCATCGTCCACACCGGGGTGGTGCGGGTGGCGACCCGCGACACCGAGATCCGCGGCGTCGCGATCCCGCGGGACGGGCTGGTCCTGTGCTCGCTGCCGGCCGCGAACCGGGACCCGGGCGCCGGGGTCGAGGACCCCGCCCGGCTCGACGTCCGCCGCGGCGCGGCCGGGCACGTCGCGTTCGGGCACGGCGTGCACCACTGCCTGGGTGCGCCGCTGGCCCGGCGGGAGATGACGACCGCGTTCCCGGCGCTGCTGCGCCGGTTCCCGGCCCTCGCCGTCGACGGCGAGTCACCGCCGTCGGCGTTCCGGGCGTACCACTTCGTCTACGGCATGCACTCCCTGCCCGTGACCTGGTGAGCGCTACCGTTGCGCGATGAGCACCGCGCCCGGACCCGGCCCGGCCCGGCCGTTGCGCGCCGACGCCGCGCGCAACCACCGTCGTCTGGTGGAGGCCGCCGCGACGGCGTTCGAGACCGACGGCCCGGACATCGCGCTGGAGGAGATCGCGCGCCGGGCCGGGGTCGGCGTCGCCACCCTCTACCGCCGGTTCCGGACCCGGGACCTGCTGGTCCGCGCGGTGCTCGAGGCGGTGTTCGAGGCCGAGGTCGAACCGACCGCCGCGGCAGGCGACGGGGACCCGTGGTCCGACCTCGCCGGATCGCTGTCCCGCGCGGTCGAGGCGATCGCCGGGCGCCGCACCATCCTCACGCTGGCCCGCGAGGCGGGAGCGTTCGACGTCGAGTCGGTCCAGCGCTACGGCCGGGTCCTGAACCGGTTGCTCGACCGCGCCCGCGAGGCCGGAGCGGTCCGGCCGGAGCTGACCTCCCGCGACCTGTCCGCGGTGCTGGTCATGGCGCTGGCGGTCGCCGAGGGCGCCGAGGACGCCCGCGACACGACCGGCGAGGAGCGACAGCGCTTCGTCGCGCTGCTGCTGGACGGCCTGCGTCCGGGGCACCCGCCGCTGCCCGGCCCGGCCCAGCCGGCACCGCCGCCGGGCCCGTAGCCGCCCGGCCCTTCCGCCCGCCGCGCGGACGGGTTACGGTCTCAGCCGTCCGCTCGGCAACGGCGCCGGGCGGATGCTCGGCGTTCACCCCGCCGCTACCCCGATCCCGGTACGCGCCCGCCGGTCAGCCCATCCGGTCGGGGTGCAACCGGGCCGCCAGGGCCGCCACCGCGTCGGCGTTCCGGATCCCGGGGCTGACCTCGGCGAACGTCGTCGTGTACACCCGCCCGTCGCGCACCGCGGGCACCGTCGCGAGCGCCGGGTCGGTCCGCAGCTGCTGCGCCAGCGGCTCGGCCGCCTCCGGCCCCGTGTCCGCCCCGCAGCAGGCCGGGACGACGATGACGTCCGGCCGGGCCGCGATCAGCCCCTCGGCCGAGACGGTCCGCTGCCGGCCCGGGATCGTGTCGAACGCCTGGACGCCCCCGGCCGCCTCGATGATCGTGGTCGCGACGTCACCGGTGCCGAACACCCGCAGCTCCCCGGTGTCCGACGGGGCGTTGAGCATCGCCACCCGCGGCCGCTCGGTCACGCCGCCGAGGCGGCGCGCGACGTCGTCGAGGGTGGCCTGCATACCGGAGTTGATCTCCGCGGCCCGGTCCTCGGCCCCGAGGAGGCGCCCCAGGTCGGTGAGGTCGCGCTGCACGCCCTCGAACGTCACGTCGACGGCGCCGAGGGACTCCTGGGTGCCCCCGTCGGTGGTGGGGCAGTACGAGCTGAACAGGAACGAGTCGGCGCCCGCGTCGGCCAGGTCGGCACGGGTGCCGAGGCCCTCCCGGGTGAAGGCCCCGGTGAACCCGGAGACGACCAGGTCCGGTGCGAGCCGCAGCACCTCCTCGCGCGAGGGGTACTCGTCGGGCCAGTAGACGGGGCGGTCCTGCTCGGGGTGGAAGTCGGCGGCGAGCCCGGGCGGCAGCGGGTTGTCCAGGTAGGCGGCGCCGACGAGCCGGTCCCCCGCCCCCAGGGCGAGCACCGCCTCGATCCCGTTCTGGAACATGGCGACGATCCGCTCGGGGCGCTCCACCGGGACCTCGATGTCGCAGTTGAGCAGCGTCGCCGGGTCGGCCCCCTCCGGTGCGGTGCTGTCGGGGGCGGTGCCGTCCGGGGCGGGGGCCCCGGCACCGCATCCGGTGAGCAGGGTCAGGACGAGCAGCACCGCGGCCGGGACCACGGCACGCGAGAGGGCGGGACGGGAGCGGGGCACCCGCACACGATAGCCCCGACCCCCGTCCGATTCGACACCTGTTCAGTCGTTCACCAGTACGCGCCGGCCAGGGGGTCCCCGCAGCGCGGCGCCGCCCCGGCCGGGCGGATCACAGCGTCCGCTGCAAGCGCCCCGCCAGCAGCCCGACGAACCGGGACGGGTCGCCGAGCTCGCCGCCCTCAGCGAGCAGCGCCATGCCGTGCAGCAGCTCCGCGGTCTCGGCCAGCTCGGCGTTCGTCTCCGCGCCCTCGCCGGACTGCGCGTCCCGCAGCCCGGTGACCAGCGGGTGCGACGGGTTCAGCTCCAGGATCCGCTGCACCTTCGGCGGCTCCTGCCCCATCGCCCGGTACATCTTCTCCAGGGTCGGGGTCATGTCGAACTCGTCGCCGACCAGCACGGCCGGGGAGGTCGTGAGCCGCGAGGACAGCCGGACCTCCTTGACGTCGTCACCGAGCACCCCGGCCATCCACTCGCAGAGCCCGGCGAACTCGGTCTTCCGCTCCTCGGCCTGCTCCTTCTCTTCGTCGGTCTGGAGGTCGACCTGGCCCTTGGCGATCGAACGGAACGGGGTGCCGTCGAAGCCCTCCACGGCGTCCACCCACACCTCGTCGACCGGGTCGGTGAGCAGCAGGACCTCGTAGCCCTTGTCCCGGAACGCCTCCATGTGCGGCGAGGCCTCGATCGCGGCAGGCGAGTCGCCGGTCATGTAGTAGATCGCGTCCTGGCCCTCGCGCATGCGCTCGGTGTAGGCCGCGAGCGAGGTCGTCTCGGCACCCTCGGAGTCGTGCGTGGACCGGAACGCGGACACGCCGAGGATCGTCTCCCGGTTGTCCGGGTCGGAGAGCAGGCCCTCCTTGAGCGCGCGGCCGAACTGCTCCCAGAACGTCGTGTACTTCTCCGGCTGCTCGTCACGCATTGTGCCGATCGTGGAGAGCACCTTGCGCACCAGCCGGCGGCGGATCGCGGAGATCTGCCGGTCCTGCTGGAGGATCTCCCGCGAGACGTTCAGCGACAGGTCGGCGGCGTCGACGACCCCCTTGACGAAGCGCAGGTACTCGGGGACGAGCGCCTCGCAGTCGTCCATGATGAACACGCGCCGCACGTAGAGCTGCACGCCGCGGCGGGCGTCGCGCATGTACAGGTCCATCGGCGCGATCTGCGGCAGGAACAGCAGCGCCTGGTACTCGAAGGTGCCCTCGGCGGCGAGCCGGATGGTCTCCAGCGGCTCCTGCCAGTCGTGGCTGACGTGCCGGTAGAACTCGGCGTACTCCTCCTCGGTCACGTCCTTCTGGGGCCGGGCCCAGAGCGCCTTCATCGAGTTGAGGGTCTCCGGCGCAGCGGCCTGGGCCGCGGTGTCGTCGGCGGAGTTCTCAGCGGCATCCTCGATGGTGTCCCCGGCCTCGGCGGCGTCCTCGGCGGGCGCCTCGGCGGGCATCCGGATCGGCCAGGTGATGAAGTCGGAGTAGGTCTTCACGATCCGCCGCAGCACGGTCCGGTCGGCGTAGTCGTGCATCTGGTCCTCGGCGTCGGACGCCTTGAGGTGCAGCGTGACGGCGGTGCCCTGCGGTGCGTCGGCGACCGGCTCGATCGTGTAGGAGCCCTCGCCGTCCGAGGTCCAGTGCACGCCCTCGCCGGTCCCGGCCTTGCGGGTGGTCAGCTCGACCCGGTCGGCGACCATGAACGAGGAGTAGAAGCCGATGCCGAACTGCCCGATCAGCTCCTGGGCGTGCTCCGAGTCGCCGGCCTCCTTCAGCCGGGCGAGCAGGTCCGCGGTTCCGGACTTCGCGATCGTGCCGATGAGCTCCACGACCTCGTCGCGGGTCATGCCGATGCCGTTGTCGCGGATGGTGAGCGTACGGCCCTCGGCGTCCGGGACCAGCTCGACGTGCAGGTCGGACGCGTCGGCGTCGAGATCCTTGTCCTGATACGCGGCGAGCCGGACCTTGTCCAGCGCGTCCGACGCGTTCGAGATCAACTCGCGCAGGAACACGTCCTTGTTCGAGTAGATCGAGTGGATCATCAGGCGGAGCAGCTGGCGCGCCTCGGCCTGGAACTCGATCGTCTCCGTGGTCACGGGTCCTCCCCCTGTGGCGTACGTGCGTGTGGCCTCGGTGATTCTGCCGTGCCCCGGAGACGCCCCCGGCGCCCCCCGGCACCGTCCGGGCACGCCGGACCGGGCCGCTGCGCCCCGGGGCGCGCCGGTACCGTCGAGGACGAAACGCAGCTTCCCCCCGAACCGGACGGAACCGGACGTGAGCCCGACCCGCAGCCCCGCCGCACGCCTCGTCGCGCTGCTCGCGCTGTGCTTGGTCGCGGTGCTCGCCCCGGTCACCGGCCCGCCCGCGGAGCACCCGGCCCCGGTGCCGGCGTCGGTCGGCGACGACGGGACACCCGCCGTCGCCGGGCCGGCGGGCACGCTGCCCGGCCGGCTCGCCGCCGGTGGGCCGCTCCCCGGCGGCGACACCCCGGCCGGGCATCCCGGTCCGCTGCTCGACGCCCTGCTGCCCGCGCTGCCCGGTGTCGTCACGACCGGCCCGTCCGGGACGGCGGTGGTCCGCAGCGCGACCGCGGGACTCGACCCGGGGCACGGCTCCCCCACCGACCCGCGCGGACCCCCGCGGGCTTGAGCCCCCGGTGACCGGTGCGACCGCGGGTCCTGCACCCGCACCCACCGTCCGGTACCGGGCCGGCTCCGCAGCCCGCCCCTGCCCGCCGTCCCGGCTCCCCGGGACGCTCTCCCCCGAGGAACCCCGTGCCCCAACGCCCCGTCCTGTGGCGAGCACTCATCGCGCTGGCCGTGCTCGTCGCGTCCGGCCTCGTCGCGCTCACCACCGCCCCCACCCTCGGCCTGGACCTGCGCGGCGGCACCCAGATCGTGCTCGAGACCCGCGACACCGAGGAGGTGGCCGCCGACGCCGAGGCGACCGACCGCGTCCTCGAGGTGCTCCGCGGCCGTGTCGACGCGCTCGGTGTCGCCGAACCGTCGCTGACCCGCTCCGGCGAGAACCGGATCATCGTCGAGCTGCCCGGCCTGACCGACCCGACCGAGGCCGCCGACACCCTCGGCCGCACCGCCCAGCTGACCATGCACCCCGTGCTCGGCGCGGCCCCGGTGGGCGGCGGCTCCCCGCAGGCGCAGCCGACCGTCGACGAGGCCGGGCAGCCGCTGGTCCTCGCGCCGCCCGCGCTGCAGGGCGACATGATCAGCTCCGCGATGTCGGCGCCGAACCCGCAGGGGGTCGGCCACATCGTCGACGTGAGCTTCGACGGTGAGGGCCCCGCCCGCTGGCAGGCGCTCACCGGCCAGGCCGCCTGCGCGCCGCCCGGGGACCCGCAGCGCCGGGTCGCGATCGTCCTCGACGACCAGGTGATCTCCTCGCCGCAGGTCGACCCGCCCATCCAGTGCCAGATCGGGATGGTCGGCGGCCAGACCCAGATCACCGGCAACTTCTCCCCCGAGCAGGCCCAGGAGCTGGCCGTGCTCATCGAGGGCGGCGCCCTGCCGGTCCCGGTCGAGATCATCGAGCAGCGGACCGTCGGCCCGACGCTCGGTGCCGACGCGATCGAGGCCAGCGCACTCGCCGCGATCATCGGCTCGGCCCTGGCCGGGGTGTTCCTGATCGTCGTCTACCGGCTGGTCGGCCTGGTCGCGGTCGTCGCGCTCGGCGGCTACGCGATCACCGCCTACGCGGTGCAGACGGGACTCGGCGCGACCCTCACCCTGCCCGGACTGGCGGCGTTCGTGCTCGCGGTCGGCATGGCCGTCGACGCCAACGTGCTCATCGCGGAACGATCGCGCGAGGAGTACGCGGCACGACCACGCCTGGAGCGTGCCTCCGAGAACGGTTACCGGCACTCGCTGTCCGCGGTCGGTGACGCCGCGGTCACCTCGCTGCTGGCGGCGGTGCTGCTGTTCGGGCTGGCGTCCGGCCCGGTACGCGGGTTCGGTGTCACGCTGGTCATCGGTGTGCTCGTGTCGCTGTTCTCGGCGCTGGTGCTCTCGCGGCTGCTGACCCTCGCCGTGCTGCGGATCCCCGCGGTGCGCAAGCGCCCCGCGATCACCGGTATCGCCGCGATCGGCCCGATCCGCACCCGGCTCGAGGCCCTCGACCCCGGGTTCCTGAAGAGGTCCGCGCGGATCCTGGTCGTCGCGGGGGTGGTCGTCGCGGTCGCGCTCGGCGGGCTGCTCGTGCGCGGCCTCGAGCTCGGTGTCGAGTTCACCGGCGGGCGGCTGGTGGAGTTCACGACGACGAACCCGGTCTCGGCCGAGCAGGCCCGGGACGCGGTCGGCGCCGCCGGCTACCCGGAGCTTCAGGTCACCACCACCGGTGACGGCGCGGTCTCGCTGCGCGCCGGCGAGCTCGACGACGCCGCGGTCGGCGCGCTGCGCGAGGCCGTCGGCGCCGCGGGCGGCGGCGCGGAGGTGCTGCGGGACGAGATGATCGGCCCGAGCCTGGGTGCCGAGCTCGCCCGCGGCGGGCTCATCGCCCTCGGTGTCGCCCTGCTCGCCCAGTTCGCCTACCTGGCGTACCGGTTCCGCTGGACGCTCGGCGCGGGCGCGGTCGCCGCGCTGTTCGCCAACATCGCGGTGGTCGTCGGGGTGTTCGCCTGGACCGGGCGGACCGCCGACGGGGTCTTCCTCGCCGCACTGCTCACCGTTATCGGCTACTCGGTCAACGACACGGTGGTGGTGTTCGACCGGGTGCGCGAGCACTGGGCCCGGAACGCGAAGGTGCCGTTCCACCGGGTGGTCGGTTCGGCCGTGCTCTCCACGCTGCCGCGGACGGTGAACACCGGTGTGTCCACGCTGGTGATCCTCACGATGCTGCTGTTCGTGGGCGGTGCGACGCTGGCCGACTTCGCGCTCGCGCTGATCGTCGGCATCGTGGTCGGCACGATCTCGACGATCGTCGTCGCCGGGCCGGTGGCGATCCTGCTCGAGCAGCGGTGGACCGGGACGCCCCGTCAGGTGGGCCGGGCGAAGCAGCCGGTCGGCAAGGCCGGGCGCCGGCACCCGTCGCGCGCGGACCGGGCCCGCACCCGCCCCTCCGACGGCGCCGTGGTCTGACTGCAATGTCATGGCCTGCGAAGCCACGACCTGGGACGTCACGGCCTGGGACGTCACGGCCTGGGACGTCACGGCCGTGACACCCCGGAGGCGTGCGGCGCGGGCTCCCTCCTGCCCGCGCCGCACGCCCCGGCCCGCCGCGGCCGACCGGGTCACGAGTCCCCGGAGCGGTCGCCGCGCTCCAGTCGCTGCCCGCAGCGCTCGATGGCGGAGCGGATCATGTGCCCGTAGCCGTCGTCGCCGAGGGCGTCGCTGCGCTGCCGCGCCAGCTCCAGCTGCCGGCCCGCCTCGGCGTCGTGACCGAGCCTGCGGTGCACGTCGGCCAGGTTGAGGTGCAGTGACGGGTAGAAGCCCGCGATCTGCAGCGATGCGTGATGGGCCCGGACCCGTTCGTCGGTCACCTCGTCCGCCGCGGCCAGCGCCCGCCCGTCCCAGCGCAGCTCCTCGAGCGGATCGTCCTGTACGTCGGCCGCGTAGTGCGCGAGCACGCAGCGGTGGAACGGGTCGCCGGCCCCGGTGATCCGTTCCCAGAGCGCGGCGAACCGCTCCCGGGCGGCGACCCGCTCGCCGCCCCGCCCGGCCTCCACCGCGGCGGTGATCTCGGCGAGCACCGGGTCGGGGTCGGCGACGGGCGGGTTCGGGTCGGTCGTGGCGGCGTCGGTGGCGGCCGGGTCCGTGGCGGCGGGGCCCGTGGCGGCCGGGTCGGAGGCGGTCGAGCCGGTGGCGGTCGAGGCGGGCGGGGTCGAGTCGATCGAGGTCGGGTCGGGCGGGGTCGGGTCGGTGGCGGTCGAGTCGGTCATGGCAACTCCCGGGGGTCGGCGGCGCGGCCGATGATGGACCGCACCCCCGACACTTTCCGGGCTCCCGGCCGGCCCGATCCGCGCGCCCACCGCGAACCAGGACCGGACCTGTCCGCGAGGCCCGGCAGGCTCACCGCATGCCTCCCACGCTGCAGATCGCCTTCGACGCCACCGACCCGCACGCGCTCGCCCGGTTCTGGGCCGCCGCGCTCGGCTACGAGGTCGAGGACCACACCGAGATCGTCACCGGCCTGCTGGCCGCCGGGCACCTCACCGAGGAGGAGGCGGTGACCGACGGCGACCGGCGTTCCTTCCGCGACGTCGCCACCTGCCGCGGACCGGGCCCGCGGATCTTCGTGCAGCGGGTGCCGGAGCCGAAGGCGGCGAAGAACCGGGTGCACCTCGACCTGCAGGTCGGCCCGGACGACGCGCCGGGGGAGGTCGAGCGGCTCGTCGCGCTGGGCGCCGAGGTGCTGTGGGTGACCTCCGACCGCGGCCCGGCCACCACCACCCTGCGCGACCCCGAGGGGAACGAGTTCTGCGTGAGCTGATCGCGGCCGGACGGGGGTCGATTTCGGCCCGGGATCTCGTATCCTCGGCCGCGAAGGATCATCGTGTGAGGGCCGTCACGGCCCCGATCCGATCCCCGTCGGCCCGACCCCGGAGGCAGCGTTGCCCGTCCACCCCGAAGCCCAAGCCCTGCTCGCCGGTCTCGCCGAGGCCGGCATGCCCCCGTTCCCGCAGATGACCGTGCCCGCCGCGCGGGCGGCGACGAAGGGTTTCCTCGACCTGCAGGGCGAGCCGGAGCCGATCGCGGTCGAGGACCGCCGGGTGGACGGCCCGGCGAGCCGGATCCCGGTGCGGATCTACACGCCCGACGGCGACGGGCCGCGCCCGCTGGTCGTCTACTTCCACGGCGGTGGCTGGGTGATCGGCGACCTCGAGATCGTCGACCGGCCGCTGCGCACGATCGCGAACCGCTCCGGCGCCGTCGTCGTGTCGGTCGACTACCGCCTCGCACCCGAGCACATCGCCCCGGCCGCGTTCGACGACTGCTACGCCGCCACCGAGTGGGCCGCCGCGAACGCCGCGGAACTGGGCGCCGACCCGGCGCGCCTGGTCGTCGCCGGTGACTCGGCGGGCGGGCACCTCGCCGCCTCGGTCGCGCAGGCCGCGAAGGACCGCGGCGGTCCGGCGATCGCCGCCCAGGTGCTGCTGTTCCCGGTGACGAACTTCGACTTCTCCACGGCGAGCTACACCGACAACGCCGAGGGCTACCTGCTCACCCGCGGCGCGATGGAGTGGTTCTGGGCGCACTACCTGGGCGCGCAGTCCGACGACCAGGACTACCTGTGCCCGGGCCGCCGCGAGGACTGCTCCGGGCTGCCGCCCGCCTACGTCGCGACGGCCGAGTACGACCCGCTGCGCGACGAGGGCGAGGCCTACGCCGGGAAGCTGAGCGCCGCCGGCGTGCCGGTCACCAGCACGCGGTTCGACGGGATGCTGCACGACTTCCTGTGGACCCTCGGGGCCACGCCGTCGGGCGCCCCGATCCTCGACGGGATCGTCGACGCGATCGGCCGGGCCGGGTCCTGACGACGACCCGGTGATCGCCGGCCGTGGAGCGCCCCGCGTCCGCGGTGCCCCACGACCGGCGATCACTCCGGCTCAGGACCGCCCGGCCACGGCCCGCAGTTCGGTCGGAGAGGCCACGGCCGACGAGGCGGCGGCGGACGAGGCCGCAGCGGGCGAGGCCGCGGTGGACGAGACTGGGGTGGACGAGACTGCGGCGGGCGCGGCCGTACCGAACCACCGGCGCAGCCGGTCCTCCAGCTCCTGCTGATCCTCCCCGGCCCACACCACGTGCCCGTCCGGGCGCAGCAGCACGGCGGGCACGGCCGGCTCGGTGCCACCCTCGACGGCCTGGTTGACGACGTGGTCGACGACCTGGTCGACCCGGTCCGCCCAGCCGGCCACCGACAGGCTGCCGGTCCGGTCCAGCAGCAGCCCGCGGCCGTCGTGCATGCGCTCGTAGAGGCGCCCGCGCCCCAGCGGCACGTCCCGCAACCGCCGGCCGACCAGGTCGTGGTCGTCGCCGAGGTCGTAGCGGATCCCGATCGCGGTGATCTTCTCGGTCAGGTGCCGGTTCACGTCCTCGAAGGCCACCAGCTCGGTCATCAGCCGCCGCACCGCCCGGGCACCCGGTTCGAGCGACATCAGCTCGGTCTGCGCACGGGTGTTGTCCAGCACGGCGCCGGCCACCGGGCGCCGCTCGGCCTCGTAGCTGTCCAGCAGGCCCTCCGGGGCCCAGCCGTGCAGCTCGGCGGCCAGCTTCCAGCCCAGGTTGAACGCGTCCTGGACGCCCAGGTTGAGCCCCTGCCCGCCGACGGGCGGATGGACGTGCGCGGCGTCGCCCGCCAGCAGCGCCCGCCCGGACCGGTAGCGGGCGGCGAGCCGGGTGGCGTCACCGAACCGGGAGAGCCAGCGCGGCGAGTGCACGCCGAAGTCGGTGCCGGCGACCCGGCGCAGCTGCTCCCGGAACTCGTCGAGCGTCGGCGGGACCGAGCGGTCCGGAGCGAGCCCAGCGGCGGGCACGACGACGCGCCACACCCCGTCCCCGAGCGGGCCGAGCCCGAACCGTGTGACGGTCCGGCGGACCTCGGTCACCACGGCGGTCACCGTCTCCGGGTCCGCGGTGGCCCGCATCTCGCCGAGCAGCGTCTCGGCCCGGCTGGGTTCGCCGGGGAACCCGATACCCAGCAGCCTGCGGACGGTGCTGCGCCCGCCGTCGCAGCCGACCAGGAACCGCGCGCGCAGCTGCGCGCCGCCGGCGAGGTCGACGGTCACCCCGTCGTCGTCCTGGTCCAGGCCGGTCAGCTCGTGGCCACGACGGACCTCGGCACCGAGCTCGGCCGCGCACTCGGCCAGCAGCCGGTCGATCACCGGTTGCGGGATGCCGAGCACGTAGCCGTGCGCGGTGTCGAGGCCTTCGGGCGGCGGTGCCGGGAGGGCAGCGAAGAAGCCGCCGAGCGGGTGCCGGTTCCCGTGCGCGAGGAACCGCTCCAGCAGACCGCGCTGGTCCATCACCTCGATGCTGCGGGCGTGCAGCCCGAGCGCACGCACCACCTCGGTCGGCTCGGGCTCCTTGTCGAGCACGACCACCCGCACCCCGTGCAGGCGCAGCTCGCGGGCCAGCATCAGGCCGGTCGGCCCGGCACCCGCGATGACGACGTCGATCATGAACCCCCCACTCACCGACACTCCGGACGACCGGCCGGAGCCGGTCACGGCGGGAGATTCTGCGGCGCCACCGGGGTCTTGCCACAAGCCCCGGGGTCGGCTATAGCTTGAAGGTGGCGGGAGGAGTCTCCCCCACGAGATCTGGGAACGAGCGCCGGGCCCATGAGCGCCGAGTCAACGAGCGCCGGGAACGGGTGCGGACGAGCCGGTCTGTAAGCCGGATCCTGTTCCCGGGCACCTCACGGTGCACCGTTCGGCGACCATCCATCTCGGCCTGCCGTCGCCGGCAGGCTCCAGCGGTCCACCCGCAGGCTCGGGCGGGCAGCCCTCGAACGCCTGCGCAGCCGCACGCGTGTGCGGCCTCTCGACCTTGCTCCGGGTGGGGTTTACCGAGCCACCCCGGTCACCCGGGGTGCTGGTGGTCTCTTACACCACCGTTTCACCCTCACCGCCGATCCGGGGATCGGAGGCGGTCTGTTCTCTGTGGCACTGTCCCGCGGGTCGCCCCGGGTTGCCGTTGGCAACCACCCTGCCCTGTGGAGTCCGGACTTTCCTCGACGGGCCCCGGATCGGAACCCGGTTCCCGACGCGGCCGCCCGACCGACTCGTCCGCGTCACCGAGCATAGCCGCCGGCCGTGCCGCGCCGGCGCACGACTCCCCCACCGAGATGCACACCAGCGCGAATTGTCGATCACCACACGACGCTGGGCTGCATCTCGGCGAGGCGAGCGGGCGCGGCGGTGCGGGCGGGCGCGGCGGTGCGGTGCGGGCGCGGCGGTGCGGGAGGGTGGGCGGGCGTGCGGGGCTCAGGTCCCGCAGAACGTCATGAACGGCGGCGCGTCCGGCCCGGCCGGCTGCGCGTAGCGCTCGTACCCCTCGCGCTCGTCGTAGGGGTGGGCGAGCACCTGCAGCATCCACTGCACCGGCTCCAGGTCGCCGTCGACGACGGCCGCGCCGAGTGCCGCCTCGACGAGGTGGTTGCGCGGCACGTAGACCGGGTTGACCCGGTCCATCTCCTCGGGCGACGGGCCGGCCGCCCGCCAGGACGAGAGCCACTCGTCCAGTGCGGACGGGTCACCGACCAGCTCGCGCACCGGGCCGGCGTCGCCGCGGGCCGCGTCCGACAGCCGCCGGAAGAACAGCGTGTGGTCCGGCTTCTGCGCCTCGAGCAGCGCGAACAGGTCGGTGAGCAGCGGGCCGGCGTCCAGCCCCGCCGGCAGGCCGAGCTTGGCGCGGTACCCGTCGTCGCGGGCCGTGAGGTACTCCTCGGCGAACCCCTGCAGCACCTCGGTGGCCAGCCGGATCGCCTCGTCCTGGTCGTCGGCCAGCAGCGGGATCAGCGCTTCCCCGAAGCGGGCCAGGTTCCACTGGGCGATGCCGGGCTGGTTGCCGTAGGCGTAGCGACCGCCCTCGTCGATCGAGCTGTAGACGGTGGCCGGGTCGTGCGCGTCGAGGAACGCGCACGGGCCGTAGTCGATCGTCTCGCCGGAGATCGTCATGTTGTCGGTGTTCATCACGCCGTGCACGAACCCGAGGTGCATCCACTGCGCGATCAGCCTGGCCTGGACCCCGACGACGCGGCGGTAGAGCTCCAGGTACGGGTGGTCCGCACCGGCGCAGTCCGGGTGGTGCCGGGCGATCGCGTGGTCGGCCAGCCGGCGCAGCACGTCGGGGTCGCCGGTCGCGGCCGCGAACTGGAACGTCCCCACCCTCAGGTGGCTCGACGCCGTCCGCGCCAGCACCGCCCCCGGCTCCGGACCACGCTCACGCATCACGTGCTCGCCGGTCCCGACCACGGCGAGCGAGCGGGTGCTCGGCACCCCGAGCGCGTGCATCGCCTCGGAGACCAGGTACTCGCGCAGCATCGGCCCGAGCGGCGCCTTCCCGTCGCCACCGCGGGCGAACGGCGTCCGCCCGGACCCCTTCAGGTGCAGGTCGCGGCGCCGGCCGTCCGGGGTGACGAGCTCGCCGACGAGCAGCGCACGGCCGTCCCCGAGCCGGGGTGAGTAGTTGCCGAACTGGTGGCCGGCGTAGGCCTGCGCGACGGTCGTCGCGGACTCGGGCACCGCCGTCCCGGTGAGCAGGCCGAGCCCCTCGGGCGAGCGCAGCATCGCCGGGTCCAGGCCCAGCTCGCGAGCCAGCGCCTCGTTGAGCAGCACCAGCCGCGGTTCGGGCGCGGGCGCCGCCTCCCACGGCAGGTACAGGCCGTCCAGATCACGGGCGAAGGTGTTCTCGAACGTGATCTCCGTGGCTGCCGTCATGCCCCCAGGCTACGAGCCGGACGCCGATGGGGCCGGGCCGCGGCCGCGCAGGGTCTCGCGCGGCAGCTCCCCGAACCGCTCCCGGTACTGCTGGGCGAACCGGCTCTGGTGGAAGAAGCCCCAGCGCAGCGCCACGTCGGTGACCCGCACGGTGGCCGGGTCGCAGCGCAGCAGCTCCGCCCGCACCCGGTCCAGCCGGATCCGCCGCAGGTGGTTCATCGGCGACTCCCCCAGCTCCTGCTGGAAGGCCGCGTGCAGGGTCCGGATGCTCATGCACCCCACCCGGGCCAGCTCCTGCGGGGTGAGCGGGGTGTCGGCGTGCTGCTCCATGTACTCCAGGACCGGGCCGAGCCGCCCCGCCCGCACCGGGTCCGGCGGCGCGGCCAGCGCGTCGCTGTAGCGGTGGCGCCCCGCGTGCAGCAGCTGGGTCATCACGAACGCCTCGAGCTGCTCGCGGGCGATCGGCATCTCGGCAAGCCCGCCCGGGCGGTCGAGCTCGCGCGCCAGGAACTCGACCGACGCCAGCAGGGTCCGGCCCGCCGGGGTGGTGAGGTCGACGCCGTAGTCGAACTCGACGATGTCGTGGACCGGGCGGTTGAGCTGCTCGCTCAGGTGGGTCTCCAGGCTGCTGCGCGGGATCTTGAGGATCAGCTGTTCGGCGTCCGGCGTCCAGCGCACGGTGTTCTGCTGGTCGGGCAGCAGGACGATGCCCGACCGGCCCGCGGCCGTCCGGGCGCGTCCGCCGTCGGTGCGCTCGGCGCGGGTCTCACCGGCCACGGTCAGGTTGACGTGGTAGTTCTCCTCCGTCGCCGGCATGACCAGCTGCGCCGCCGACCGGTAGGTCAGGTAGCCGACCGTGAACACGCGGTCCGACGTGGCGTTCAGGGTCATCGCCACCCGGTCGTCCGCGGCGGTCAGCTCGTGGTCGAGGTAGATCCGGGTGACGGCGTCGCGGGCCTCCTCCAGCGACCGCGTGCCGAGCACCGGGTAGCGGGCCAGCGTCGGCACGTCGTGCGGAACCGCCCTGTCGTCGAGCCGGGTACGCGTCACCACCGACACCTCCTCGTGCCCCGCCGGTCCCGTCGTCGATCTCCAGCTTATGGCCGTCGTCACCGCCCCTACCAGCCGCAGAGTGCAGCGCGCCATCCGCGCAGTGCAGGTCCGGTGCACCTCCGCGCCCCACGCACGGAACGGCTGTCCCGCTGCCGTCGACGGATATCGGGTCCGTCGACGCCGTCCCTAGCGTCTCGCCGCAGCCGGGGCGCACCGCCCACGACGGGTCACAGACGGAAGAGCCGAGGACAGGAGAGCCGATGACAGGACAGTCGACAGGGGCGCTGGAGGAGTTCGGGATGTTCATCGGCGGGCGGTCGGTGGGCGCCGCCTCCGGCCGCGCGTTCGAGTCCCAGAACCCCTACACCGGTACGTCCTGGGCGCAGCTGGCCGACGGCGGCCCGGCCGACGTCGACGCCGCGGTCGCGTCCGCCCGGGCCGCCCTGGACGGCGAGTGGGGCGCGATGACCGGCTTCGAACGGGCCGCGATCCTGCGCCGCTGCGGGGACGCGATCGCCGCGAACGCCGAGCGCCTGGCCCGCCTCGAGGTGAACGACTCCGGCAAGCTGCTGCGCGAGATGCGCGGCCAGCTCGTCGGGCTCCCGCAGTGGTACTACTACTTCTCCGGGCTCGCCGACAAGATCGAGGGCCGGACCGTGCCCCCGGTGAACCCGAACTACTTCGGCTACACCGTGCGGGAGCCGGTCGGCGTCGTCGGCGCGATCACGCCGTGGAACTCGCCGCTGCTGCTGCTGACGTTCAAGCTGGCGCCCGCGCTGGCGGCCGGCTGCACGATGGTGGTCAAGCCGTCCGAGCACGCGCCTGCCTCCACGGTGGCGTTCGCCGAGGTGCTGCACGAGGCCGGGCTGCCCGCCGGGGTGCTCAACGTCGTCACCGGCTGGGACCGCTCCACCGGCGAGGCGCTCGCGCACCACCCCGGGGTCGACAAGATCGCCTTCACCGGCTCGACCGCCACCGGCACGGCCGTCGCGCAGGCCGCCGTCGCGAACGTCAACCGGGTCACCCTCGAGCTCGGGGGCAAGTCTCCCCAGATCGTGTTCCCCGACGCCGACCTCGACGCCGCCGCGAACGGGCTGGTCGCCGGGGTGTTCGCCGCCACCGGCCAGACCTGCATGGCCGGCTCCCGGCTGATCGTGCATGCCGACGTGCACGACGCGCTGGTCGAGAAGGTCGTGGCCCGGGCGAACGCGATCCGGCTCGGCGACCCGACCGAGGCCGACACCGAGATGGGTCCGGTGGCGAACCGCCCGCAGTACGAGAAGGTGCTCGGCTACCTGCGCGGCGCCGCCGACGAGGGCGCCGTCTTCGCCTGCGGCGGCGAACCGGACGCCGAGCGCGGCGGTCTGTTCGTCAAGCCGACCGTCGTCACGAACGTGACCCCGGAGAGCACGATCGTGCGCGAGGAGGTGTTCGGCCCGGTACTGGCCGCCTACACCTTCACCGACGAGGACGAGGCCCTGAAGCTGGCCAACGACACCCCGTACGGCCTGGCCGGCGCCGTCTGGACCAAGGACGTGCACCGCGCGCACCGCGTCGCCGGGAAGCTGCGCGCCGGCACCGTCTGGATCAACGCCTACCGCGTGATCGCCCCCAACATGCCGTTCGGCGGCGTCGGTGCCAGCGGCATCGGCCGGGAGAACGGCGTCGACGCGGTCCACGAGTACACCGAGAACAAGTCCGTGTTCGTCGAGCTGACCGGCGGCACCCGCGACCCCTTCCAGCTCGGCTGACCCCTTTCCCCGTTGTCGAAGGAGACACCGTGACCGTCACCGCCAACGAGCGCCTCGGCCTCAACCCCACCGACCCGCGCCCGGTCGAGGAGACCCGGCCGCTGGTCGACCGCACGCAGACCAACCCGCTGTTCGGCGACCAGAAGATGAAGCTGGGCCTGTTCGGCTCCAACTGCTCGCACGGGCTGATCATGAGCCACGCCCCGTCGACGTACGAGGTCACCTGGGCGCACACCAAGGAGATCGCGCAGCGGGCCGACCGGCTCGGCTTCGACGTGCTCGTCCCGGTCGCCCGCTGGAAGGGCTTCGGCGGCTCGACCAACTTCAACGGCAACTGCTTCGAGACCTACGCCTGGGCCGCGGGCCTGGCCGAGGCCACCGAGCGGATCGCCATCGGCGCCACCTCGCACCTGCCGACCGTGCACCCGATCGTCGCGGCCAAGGCCGCCACCACGATCGACCACATCTCGGGCGGCCGGTTCGCGCTCAACCTGGTGATGGGCTGGGTGCCGCCGGAGATGGAGATGTTCGGCCGCGAGCAGCGCGAGCACGACGCGCGGTACGACTTCGGCCAGGAGTGGCTCGACTTCGCCACCCGGCTCTGGACCGAGGAGGGCTCCTTCAGCATCGACTCCGAGTTCTTCACCGGGGACCTGCTCGAGGCGTACCCGAAGCCGCACCAGGCGCCCCGCCCGGCACTGCTCAACGCGGGCAACTCACCGCGCGGCATCGAGTTCTCCGCCCGCAACGTCGACATCAACTTCGCCTCGCTGGACACCCTGGAGAACATCAAGAGCTACACCGACGCGCTGCGGGCGAAGGCTCGTGAGGACTACCAGCGCGAGATCAAGGCCATGACCTACGGGCTGGTCGTGTGCCGCGACACCGAGGAGGAGGCCAAGCGGGCCTTCCAGCAGGTCGTCGACGAGGGCGACTGGGGTGCCGCCGGCAACGTCATCAAGATCGCCGGCTCCGGGGAGAGCCAGTCGTTCGACCACGCCGTGCGCGAGATGCAGGAACGCTTCATCGCGGGCTGGGGCGGCTACCCGATCGTCGGCACCCCGGAGCAGGTCACCGAGGAGCTCGGCCGCCTCCACGAGGCCGGCATGGAGGGCATGATCTTCGGGCTGATCGACTACAACGAGGAGCTCAAGTACTTCGGCGAGCGGGTCATGCCGCTGCTGAAGGAGGCCGGGCTCCGGCACTGAGCCCCCGGTTCCCCGGCCCGCCCCGGCTGCCCCCTCGTGCGCCGGGGCGGGTCGGCCCGCCCGGGATCAGTCGCCGACCGCGTACGGGACGCGCCCGCGGTGCGCGCGCAGCGCGTCCGACCACCAGACCAGCTGGTCGAGCATCCCCTTGGCCGCCCCGTGTGCGGCCGGGTCGTCGGTCCGGCCGTCGGCGTCGAAGGCCTCCCAGTAGTTGTGGAAGCTGACCGAGTTGCGGACGGTCGTGGCGTGCAGCTCGGCGAACACCAGCCGCAGCTGCTCCACCGCCCGCAACCCGCCGCCCAGACCGCCGTAGGACACGAAGCCGACCGGCTTGGCCGCCCACTCCGCGTGGAACCAGTCGATCGCCGTCTTCAACGGCGCCGGGAAGCTGTGGTTGTACTCCGGGGTGACCACCACGAAGGCGTCCGCGGTGTCCAGCCACGGCCCCAGGCCGAGCACCGGCTGCGGGAGGTCCCAGTCGTCGCCGGGCAGCACGTCGGGGAGCCCGGCCGTGGCCAGGTCGATGACGTCGACGCTGAGGTCCGCGCGCCGGCGGGCCTCGTCGGCGAACCAGTTCGCGACGGTCGGGGCGAACCGGCCGCTGCGGGTGCTGCCGATGATGACGGCCAGTCGGGTGCGCTTGTCGGGCATGAGGGTCTCCTGTGTCTCGCTGTTCCGGATCGACCCTTTTCGGATCGACCCCTTCCCGGATGGACGCAGCCCACCCTCGGCGCCGCTGCTTCGGGTCCGCTTCGGATCGGCTTCGGGGCCGGTTCGGACCGCGCAGCTACCATCCGGGCGTGCGATTCGGGGTCCTGGGGCCGTTGGAGGTCCTGGCCGACGACGGCACCCCGGTGCGGGTGCCCGAGCTGAAGGTCCGGGCCCTGCTCGCCGTCCTGCTCGTGCACGGTGGGACGCCGGTGTCGGCCGACCGGCTGGTCGAGGACCTGTGGGGCGAGCGGCTGCCGGCGAACCCGACGGGCGCGCTGCAGGCCCGGGTCTCCCAGCTGCGCCGGGTACTCGGCGACGCCGAGCCCGGTGGCCGGGACCTGGTCGCCTCCCGCGCCCCCGGGTACCTGCTGCACGTCCCGGCCGAGGGGCTCGACACGCACCGTTTCCAGGCACTCGTCGAGCGGGCCCACGCCGGCGCGGACCCCCGCACCCGGGCGGAACGGTTCACCGACGCCCTGAACCTGTGGCGCGGTCCCGCCTACGCCGACTTCGGCGACCAGGAGTTCGCCCGACCGGCGATCAGCCGCCTGGAGGAGCTGCGGCTGAGCACGCTGGAGGACCGGGCCGAGGCCCGGCTCGAACTCGGCGAGCACCGGACGCTGGCCGGCGAGCTGGACGAGCTGGTCGCGCGGCATCCGCTGCGCGAGCGGCTGCGGGCGATGCACCTGCGCGCGCTGTACCGGGCCGGACGCCAGCACGAGGCCCTCGACAGCTACCACGAGCTGCGCGAACGCCTCCGGGACGAGCTGGGCGTCGATCCCGCACCCGAACTCGCCGCGCTGTACCACGCCGTCCTCGACCACGATCCCGCGCTGGCGCCGGCCACCCGAGGGCCGGCGCCGGCCGCGGCACCCGCCCCCGGCCTGCCCGTACCGCTCACCGAGCTGATCGGCCGCTCGGACGCGGTCGCCCGCGTCCGCGACCTGACCGCCGCCGGGCGGCTGGTCACCCTCGTCGGGCTGGGCGGGGTCGGCAAGACCCGCCTGGCCCTCGCCGCGGCCCACGAGTCGGCCGCCGGGTTCGCCGACGGCGTCCGGCTGGTCGAGCTGGCCGGCCTGCCGGGTGCCGCCGACACCGCGGCCCTCGCCGAGTTCGTCGTCGCCGGCCTCGACATCCGCGAGGACCGGTGGTCCTCGCCGTCCACCCGGGCACCCGGCCCGGAACGACGGCTGGCGGACGCGCTCCGCCCGCAGCAGCTCCTGCTGGTGCTCGACAACGCCGAGCACGTCGCCGGAGCGGTCGCCGAGCTCGCCGCGCGGCTGCTGGCGGTGGCCCCGGGCCTGCACCTGCTGGTCACCAGCCGGGAACCGCTGGCGGTGCCCGGAGAGACACTGTGGACGGTCCCGCCGCTGGCGCTGCCCGATCCCGCCGAGCACGAGCCGGAGGCGCTGCTGCGCTCGGCCGCCGTCGCGCTGTTCGTCGCACGGGCGCGGGCCACCGACGCGGCCTTCGCGCTCACCACCGCCAACGCGGCCGCGGTGACCTCGATCTGCCGTCGCCTCGACGGCATCCCGCTCGCCCTGGAGCTCGCCGCAGCCCGGACGCGGGCGCTGGGCACAGCCGAGCTCGCGGCCCGGCTCGACGACCGGTTCGCGCTGCTGGGCGGTGGCGGCACGGCCGGTGGCCGGCGCGGCACACCGACCCGGCAGCAGACGCTGCGGGCGACCCTGGACTGGAGCTGGGACCTGCTCGGCGACACCGAACGCGCGGTGCTGCGCAGGCTGTCGGTGCACGCGGAGGGGTGCGGTCTCGACGCGGCCGAGCAGGTGTGCGCCGGGGACGGTGTCGACGGCGCCGACGTCCTCGACGCGGTGAGCCGGTTGGTGGACCGCTCGCTGCTCCACACCGTGGACGGCCCGGACGGCCTCCGGTACCGGATGTTCGAGTCCATCGCGGCCTATGCGACCGAGCGTTTGCACGAGGCCGGCGAGGCGCACCGGACCGCGGGCCACCACGCCGCGTACTACCTCGCGCTCGCCGAGCGGGCCGCACCGCGGCTGCGCGAGCGCGAGCAACGGCCCTGGCTCGCCCGCCTCGATGCCGAGACGCCGAACCTGCGGGCCGCGCTGGACCGGTCCGTCGCCGCGGGCGACGGGGAGACCGCGTTACGGCTGGTCGACGCGCTGGCCTGGTACTGGTACCTGCGCGGCCGGATCGGTGAGGGCCGCCGGGCGGCGGCCGCGGCCCTCTCGGCCGGGCACGACCACCCGGCGTGGCTGCGCGCCCCGGTGGCGACGTGGGCGGCGGGGCTGGCGCTGGTGGCCCGCGACGAACCCGCCGACGACGGGGCCGCAGCGCTGGCGCTGTACGACGACTCCGGCGACGCCGACGGCCTGGCCCGGGCACAGTGGTTCCTGGCGTTCACCCGCTGGGGCGCCGGGACGCTGACCACCGCCGAGGACCGTCTCGACCGGGCGCTGACCCGCTTCCGCAGCCGGGACGACCGCTGGTACGTCGCGGCGGCGGTGCTCACCCACGCCCAGTACGCGCTGGTGCGCGACGACCTGCACGCCGCCCGGCGCGACGTCGGACGCAGCGCCGAGCTCTTCGGCGAACTCGGCGACCGGTGGGGTGAGCTGCAGGCGACGGCACTCCGGGCCACCCTCGCCGAGATCGGCGGGGACCACCGGACGGCCCACCGGATGCACCACGAGGCGCTGCAGACCGCGGAGGCACTGGCGCTGTGGACCGAGGTGTCCGCCCAGCGCTCCGGCCTCGGCCGGATCGCGCTGCTCACCGGCGACCTCGACGCGGCCGACGAGCACCACGAGCAGGCCCGGCAGCTGGCCCGGGCGCAGTCCAACCACGGGCTCGAACAGTTCGCCCGGTTCGGCCTGGCCCTGACCGCCCGCCGCCGCGGGGACCTGGACCGGGCCGAGCAGCTGCTGCAGCACTGGCGGGAGGGGAACCTCGACTGGTTCGACACCCTCGCGCCGACCGCCGAGATGGGCTTCGTCGCCGAGCTGCGCGGCGACGCCGGCACCGCGCTGCGCCTGCACGCGGACGGCTACCGGTCGGCGTGCGCCGCCGGGGGCCCGCGTGCCGTGGCGCTGGCCCTGGAGGGGCTGGCCGGGGCGCGGGCGCTCGCCGGTGCGTACGCCGACGCCGCCGAGCTGCTCGGCACCGCCGCCGCGGCCCGGGAGGGCGCGGCCGCCCCGCTGCCCGCGGCCGAGCGGGGTGACGTCGACCGGATCACCGCGCGGGCACGGGAGGGGCTGGGCGGGCCGTGCTTCGACGCCGCGTTCGCCCGCGGCGGTGCCCGCCCGCCGGACGGCCACCTCGGCGCCACGTTCCTCGACGCGTGACGCGATCGGGGCGACCCCGGCCGGGGTGCGCCCGGAACACGGCGGTACGCAGCCGCTGCTCGGCGCGACCGGCGGCGGCGCTGAGGGCGCGATCGTGGCGGCCCGGCGGGCAGCCTGACCGGGCTCGGCCGGGCGCACGCGAGCCGCGACCTCGTGGCGGTATCGGCCGTGTCGGGTGGCGGCCGTGGCGGGGTCAGCCGCCGCGCGTCGTGCTGTCCTGCGGTTCCGTGACGACCGGGCGCCGGGACCAGTAGCCGGCCAGGGCCGCACCGGAGACGTTGTGCCACACCGAGAACACCGCACCGGGAAGGGCCGCCGCCGGTCCGAAGTGCACGGTGCCGAGGGTCGCGGCGAGGCCGGAGTTCTGCATGCCCACCTCGATCGCCACCGCCCGCCGGGCCCCGATGTCGAGCCCGAAGGCACGGGCGACGGCATAGCCGAGCGCGAGCCCCGCGAGGTTGTGCACGACGACCACCCCGACGATCACCAGCCCGGCGGTGAGCAGCGAGTCGGCCGCCCCGGCGACGACCGCCAGCACCACCGCGGTGATCCCGACGACCGACACCAGCGGCAGCGCGGGCGTCACCCGGTCGACGACGCCGCCCGCCCAGCGCCGCAGCAGGAAGCCGAGGATCACCGGTACCAGCACGATCTGCACGATCGAGAAGAACATCTCACCGGGCGAGACCGGCAGGAAGCGGCCGGCGAGCAACAGCACCAGCAACGGCGTCACGATCGGCGCGACCAGGGTGGACACCGACGTCATCGCCACCGACAGTGCGACGTCACCCCGGGCCAGGAACACCATCACGTTCGACGCCGTCCCGCCCGGCGCGCAGGCCACCAGGATCACCCCGACGGCGATCTCCGGGGGCAGGTCCACCAGCACGGTGAGCAGCCACCCCAGGGCGGGCATCACGACGTACTGCGCGCACAGCCCGATCACGAACGCCACCGGCCGCCGGGCGATGTAGGCGAAGTCGACCGGCCGCAGCGTCATGCCCATCCCGAGCATGATCACCGCGAGCAGCCACGGCACCGCGGGTGACCAGGACGCGAACGTCTCCGGCACCGCCATCGCGATCGCCCCGGCGATCAGGACGATGACCGGGAACCACCGCCCGACCACGTCGCCCACCTGCTCGATCCGCTGCATCGCTCGCACGGGCGCAGCCTTTCACCTGACCAGGGTGCGGGGGCACACGGGCCGTCCGGACGACGGACGGTGTCCGGCGGGTTACCGTCCGGTGGTGATCGACCTGTCGCAGCCGTGGGAACTGCTGTTCCTGCTCGTCGCCGGGCTGCTCGCCGGGGCGGTCAACGCCGTCGCCGGGGGCGGGTCGCTGCTGGTCTTCCCGGCGCTGCTGGCGGTCGGGTTCCCGCCGCTCGCGGCGAACGTCACGAACTCGGTCGCGCAATGGCCCGGCTACGTCGGCATCGTCCTCGGCGCCCGGCGCGACCTGCCCGGGCAGGGCCGCCGGATCGTCGGGACCTCGATCGCCGCGGCCGCCGGCTCCGGGATCGGGTGCGCGCTGTTGCTGGTCCTGCCCGCGTCGGTGTTCAACACCGTCGTCCCCGTCCTCGTGATCCTGGCCAGCCTGATGATGGCGGTCGGCCCGCGCCTCAAACGCTGGATCGGCGACCCGGAGAGCGCCCAGCGCGACCGCACCGTCGCCCTGCACGTGGCCGTGTTCCTCGCCGCGATCTACGGCGGCTACTTCGGCGGGGCGCTCGGCGTCGTCCTGATCTCCACGCTGGCCCTGTTCGCCCACGACGAGCTGCGCAGACTCAACGCCCTCAAGGGCGTCCTGTCGGTGGTGGTCGCGACGGTCACCACGGCGGTCTTCGCGATCGGCGCCCCGCTCGACTGGCTGGCGGTCGCGCTGCTGGCGCCGACGACGCTGGTCGGGGGCTACCTCGGGGCGCTGCTCGCCCGCCGTATGCGCGAGGACCTGCTGCGCTGGGCGGTCGTGCTGCTCGGTCTCGCCGTCGGCGTCGCGCTCTACCTGCAGTGAGCCTGCTGCTCGCGGTCGCCCTGCTGGCGGCGGTCCTCGTCGCCGCGACGCTGCGCCCGCCGCGGGTGCCGGAAGCCGTCGTCGCGGTGCCGGCCGCCGTGGTCGCCGTCGCCGCCGGGCTCGTCGACCCGGCCGCGGCGTGGGCCGAGGTCGGCGAGCTCGCGCCCACGGTCGGGTTCCTCGCCGCGATCCTGCTGCTGGGCCACCTCGCCGACACCGAGGGCGTGTTCCGCTGGCTGGGCGCGCAGCTGGCACGGACCTCGGCCGGGTCCCCGCGGCGGCTGCTGGCCTGCGTGTTCGCCGCGGCGGCCGGGACGACGGCGGTACTGAGCCTGGACGCGACGGTGGTCCTGCTGACGCCGGTGGTGCTGGCCACGGCCACGCGGCTGGGCGTGCCCGCGCGGCCGCACTCCTACGCCTGCGTGCACCTGTCCAACTCGGCCTCGGGCCTGCTGCCGGTGTCGAACCTGACCAACCTGCTGGCGTTCGCCGCGTCCGGGCTGAGCTTCCTCGGCTTCGCCGGGCTGATGGTGGGGCCGTGGCTGGCCGTGATCGTCGTCGAGTACCTGGTGCTGCGCCGGTTCTTCGCCCGGGACCTGCGAAGACTGGCCGCACCTGCGCGAGACCGGACGCAGGCGGACCCGCCCGGCCCGGCCGCCGGTGGCGCGCCCGACCCGGCAGCCGACCACGCGCCCGACCCGACAACCGGTGCAGGGCTCGACCCGTCGGCCGGTCCCGCGTTCGGCCCGACGTTCGGCGCCGGGCCCGCTCCGTCGGACGGAGCCGGGCTCGACCCGTCGCCCGGTCCCGGGCTCGGCCCCACGCTCGGCGCCGGCTTCGGTCCTCCGGACGGGGCCGGGCTCCGGCCGGAGGAGGCGGCCGCCGGACCCCCGCCGGTGGTCGCGCTCGTCGTCCTCGCGGTGACCCTGGTCGGGTTCGGGGCGTCCTCGGCCGTCGGGATCGGGCCGGGCTGGGTCGCCGCCGCCGGGGCCGCGGTGCTCGCCGTCCGGGCACTGGCCCGCCGCGAGACCGGCCCGGTCCGGCTCGTCGCGGCCGCGTCGCCGGGGTTCTGCCTGTTCGTGTTCGCGCTCGGTGTCGTCGTGGCGGGGGTGAGCGGGCAGGGACTCGCCGCGTGGCTCGGCGGACTGCTGCCGGACTCCCCCGACCTGGCCGGGCTGCTCGTCACCGCCGCGATCGCCGCGGTACTGGCGAACCTGGTGAACAACCTGCCCGCGACGCTCGTCCTGCTCGCCGCGCTGGGCCCGTCCCCGCACGCCGGGCTCGTCCTGGCCGTGCTTCTGGGGGTGAACATCGGGCCGAACCTGACCTACGCCGGTTCGCTCGCGACGCTGCTGTGGCGGCGGATCGCGACCGGTCACGGCGCCCCGCCCCGGATCGGGACCTTCCTCGGGATCGGCGCCCTCACGGTGCCCCTCGGCCTCGCCGCGGCGACCCTCGCACTGTGGGCGGCACTCGCACTCGCCGGGTGAGCCCGGATGCTCGAGTGGGTGCCCCGCCCGCCCGCCCGCCCGGCCCCGTGGTGATCGGCGAGTCGTGTCGGACCGGTGCCGGATCCGGCACCGATCCTGCACGACTCCCCGATCATCACGGTGGCGCGGCCGGCACGGCGCGGCGGGACAGGACGCGGCGCGCTCGGCGCGTGCCCCGGGCCGGCGGCGCCCACCGCCGGGGTGATCGGGGACTCGTGGCGGACAGGTGCCGGATCCGGCACCGATCCGACACGAACCGCCGATCACGCCGGTGGTGCGACGGAGCAGTGACCGGCGTGCGGCCGGTGCCCGGTGGTCGGCGCCCGGACACGCTGATGCGAGCAGGACGAGGCAACCCGGACGTGCGACGGCCCCGCACGGCGTGGTGCCGGGCGGGGCCGTCGGGAACATCGGGTCAGATCTCGTGGGCCATGTCGTGGCCGAGGTCGGTGTCCGGGTCCGGCTCGCGGGCCGGGACACCGAGCGGGCGGGACGTACCGCGCCGCTGCTGCGGCATCCGCGCGACCGTCTTCATCTCGTGGGCCAGGTCGTAGCCGTAGTCGTGCTCATGCGACAGCGCTCCAGAAGACCGCACCGACATCGTTGTCCCTCCGTTCCCCGCGACACCGAGACATCACGCTCCGTACGGGGGTCGACCCGCACGGTGCATGCTGATCATCGCCCGGGTGGGGTGCCGGGACAACGGTACGCAGTGGACACCGCCCGATCGGGCCATGCCGGGATCGATCCAGGACGTGCCCCGCGGCGACGCCGCACCGGTGACCCCGCACCCGGGCGGTCACGTCCGGGTCAGGCAGAAGGCCGCGGTCGCCACGGCGGCGAACCGGAGGAAACCGTCGTCGTCCGCGGAGGCCCGCAGCAGGGTGAGGGTCCGCCCGTCCGCACGACGGAAGGCGTAGGTCACGTAGCCGAGCAGCTCACCGCCGTGGCCCCACAGCGAGCCGCCACACGGCAGGTCGAACCGCTGGAGCCCGAGCCCGTAGTGGAACCCCGCTCCCATCGGGACCGTGGCGCGCATCTCGGCGAGGGTCTGCGGGGTCAGCAGCCCGCCGCCGAGCAGTGCATCGAGGAACGTGGCCAGGTCCGCGTGGGTGGAGATCATCTCCCCGGCCGCCCCGTCGAGGGACTCGTTCTGCTCGGTCACGTCCACCCGCCGGCCGTCGTCCAGGACCGTCTCCGCGCGGACGGCGGGCTCGGGCACGCGGGGGTCGGAGCCGGGCAGTGAGGTCCCGGTCAGCCCGAGCGGTTCCAGGATCCGCTGCTCGATCTCGGCGGCGTAGGGCCTGCCGGTCACGGCCTCGACCAGCAGACCGGCGACGACGTAGTTGGTGTTGGAGTACCGGAACCCGGCGCCCGGCGGGAAGTGCGGCGCCCGGGTGAACGCCTCCTGCAGGATCCGGGCCGGGGTGACGTCCCGGAACCGGTCGTCGCCACGCCAGCGGTTCGTCGACCATCCCGGCGAGCTCATGTGGTCGGGCAGGCCGCTCGTGTGCTGGAGGATCTGGCGGACGGTGATGAGCGCGCCGTCGCGGACGACCCCCGGCAGGTACTTCTCGATCGTCGCGTCGAGCGCCACCCGCCCCTCGTCCACGAGCTGCAGCACCACCGTCGCGACGAAGGTCTTGGTCACGCTGCCGATCCGGAACCGCTCGGAGCCGTCGAGCGGGCCCCCGGACGCGGGGTCCCGGACACCGTCCGCCCAGATGCGGCCGTCCACGGCGAGCAGGGTCGCCGACGCCTCGGACCCGGTGCCGGCGACGGACGCGAGCACCCGGTCCCGGGCGAGCACGAGGGTCGTCGCGCCGGCCGCGGCGAGGACGGCGAGCGTCAGGAGGAGGACGGCGAGCCGTCGCGCGATCATGGGCGTCTTCCCGGTCATGGGCAGGAATCCTGGGACGCCCGCGGTGCGGGGTCACTGCGGAGAACCACGCTGTTCGCCCGGTCCCCCGCACGACCGGAACTGAGGATCTCCGCACCCCGTCGCGTGGTCGTCCGCATTCCGGCGGGCGTGCCGGGTCCCTAGCGTCGTCGCGGTGACCACGGAGAACACACAGCTCGGCGCGATCGCCGAAGGGGCCGTCACGCTCATGGAGTTCCTGGGCGCGCCGGGGGCGGCGATCGCGTTCGCGCTCTACGGCCTCGGAGCGTGGTGGGGGGCCGAACGGCTGCGGCGGATCGTCGACCGGATACCGCTGCTGGCCGTGTCGGACGTCGACCGGGCCCAGGCCTGGTTCGCCCGCCACGGGTCGACGGCCGTGTTCCTCGGACGGATGGTGCCGGTCGTCCGGAGCCTCATCTCGATCCCGGCGGGCATCGAACGGATGCCGCTGCTGCGCTTCGGCGTGCTCACCACGGCCGGCAGCGCGGTGTGGAACACGGTCTTCGTCCTGGCCGGGTACACCCTCGGGGAGAACTGGGGGCTCGTCGAGCAGTACGCCGGCGTCGTCCAGAACCTCGTCGTCCTCGTGGGGGTCGTGGCGGCGGCCGGGTTCGTCGTGGCGCGCGTGCGGGGAAGAATGGCCTCATGATCGTCGCAGCGCCGGGGCGGGCACCCGGCCGATCGTCCACCGGGGCGCTCGCCGCCCTGGCCGGTCGGCACCTGGCCGGGGCCGTGCTCGGCGCGCTGTCGCTGCCGGCCGTGCTGGTGGCGCTGGTGGCCGCACCGGTGTCCGCGGCCCCGGCGCTGACCGTGGCCGGGTGGGAGCGGCGGCGCCTGAGCTGGGTCGACCGCCGGCCGAGAGCCCACCTCCCGCACCGGAGCCGGTTGCCCCGGCTGCTGGCGGCCCGGGCCGCGCTCGGCCTCCTCACCGTCGGGGTGCTCGGGTTGCTCGGCGCCGGGCTCGTGGTCGCCGCGGGCACGCTCGCGGGCGCGGTGTCCGGCGGACCGGTCGCCGTGTTCGACGCCGGGCCGGGGCAGGTCACGTGGGCAACGATCGGCTGGTTCGCCCTGCCCGGCCTGCTCCTGCTGTTCCTGTCGATCAGCGGCCTGGGCGGGATCGGGTGGCTCGACCGGCACGCCTGGACCGCCCTCGCCCGCCCCAGCGCCGACGAGCTGGAACGACAGGTGTCCCGGCTGAACACGACCCTGGCCGACGTCGTCGAGGCCGTCGACACCGAGCGCCGACGGATCGAACGCGACCTCCACGACGGCGTCCAGCAACGCGTCGTCGCGCTGTCCATCCTGCTCGCCCGGGCCGAGCGCACCACCGATCCACAGGAGCAGCAGGAGCTCCGGGCCCGGGCCACCGCGGAGACCCGCGCCGTCCTCGCCGACCTGCGGGAGGTGACATGGCGGATCCACCCCGCCATGCTCGACCGCGACGGTCTGGTGACAGCGCTGGAGTCACTGCGCGACCGCACCCCCCGCCCGGTCCGGCTCGACACCCCGACCCGCGAACGGTTCGGCCACGCGACCGAGACCGCCGCCTACTTCGTCGCCAGCGAGGCGATCACCAACGTGATCAAGCATGCGCACGCCACGTCGATCGAGGTCGGGCTGCGACGGCGGGCCGACGACGTCGTTCTGACCGTGCGGGACGACGGACGGGGCGGGGCCGACCCGACCGGCCCCGGCCTGAGCGGCATGGCGGCGCGCGTCGCGGCCCGCGGCGGACGGCTGCGTGTCGACAGCCCTGCCGGCGGCCCCTCCACCGTCGAAGCGGAGATCCCGTGCGGATAGCCCTGGCCGAGGACTCGACGCTGCTCCGCGAGGGACTGGCGCAGCTGCTGACCGCCGAGGGACACGACGTCGTCCACAGTGTCGGCACGGCCGAGGACCTGCTGCGCTCGGTCGCCCGCGACGCGCCCGACCTGGCCGTCGTCGACGTCCGGATGCCACCCGACTACGTCGACGAGGGCATCCGGGCGGCGCTCCGGATCCGGCGCGAGCACCCACGGGTCGGCGTGCTGGTCCTGTCCCAGCACGTCGAACGGCGGCACACGGGTGAGCTGCTCGAGGGCACCGGCGGCATCGGCTACCTGCTGAAGGACCGGGTGTCCGAGATCGCCGGGTTCCTCGACGCGGTCGAGCGGGTCGGTAACGGCGGCACCGTGTTCGACCCCGAGGTCGTCCGCCGGCTCATCGCCGTCCGGAACGCGTCCGACACCCCGCTCGGCCGGCTGAGCGAGCGCGAGCTCGCCGTGCTGGGCCTGCTCGCGGAGGGACACAGCAACAACGCCGTCGCCGACCGGCTCCACGTCAGCCGCAGCGCCGTGGAGAAGCACATCAACACGATCTTCGGCAAGCTGCGGATACCGGCCGATGCCGCCTACAACCGCCGGGTCCTGGCCATCCTGGAGTACCTCGGCACGGCGTGAGGTCACCGCCCGCGTATCCGGGCGTTCAGCCCAGGTAGGACGTGTCGTTGACCAGCCGCACCGAGGCGCCGCCGTCGGGGTAGAAGTCGGCGACGCTGGTGCACGCCAGGTCCAGGTGCATCCGGAACAGCACCTCGTCCCCGGCGCCGAGCGCCTCGCGCAGCAGCATCTTGATCGGCGTCACGTGGCTGACCACGATCACCGTCTCGCCGGGGAACTCCTCGACGATCCGCTCGCGCTCGGCCCCGACCCGCGCGCCCACCGTGCGGAAGCTCTCCCCGCCCGGCGGCTCGACGTCGGCCGAGCCGAGCCAGCGCCCGTGCAGCTCGGCGTCGCGGCGGCGCGCCTCGGCGAAGGTCAGGCCCTCCCAGCCGCCGAAGTCGGTCTCGATCAGCCGGTCCCGGACCTGCAGCGCGGCGCCGGTCGTCTCGCTGACCGCGGCTGCGGTCTGCCGGGCCCGGCGCAACGGTGAGGACAGCACCGCCGCCGGTGTCACCCCCTGCTTGCGCAGCCGGGCGGCGATCGCGCGGGCGGCGGCGACGGCCTGGGCCTGCCCGGCCTCGGTCAGCTCCGGGTCGCCGTGCCCGGAGTAGCGGCGCTCGATCGACAGCGGCGTCTGGCCGTGCCGGAGCAGGATCATCCGCACCGGCGTGCCGACCTGGCCGGTCCAGGCCGCAGCCGTGGCCGCCGAGTCCGCCGGGGTCGCGGCCGAGGCGCCGGACGGCTCCGATCCTCCCGGGAGCTCCGTGACCTCGGAGTTCTCGGTGGGGGCGCTCGCGGGCTTCCGGTCCGGCCCGGCCGCCACCGCCGGATCGAGCGACGGGTTCGACTCGCCGTCCATCGCCCGGTTGGCGAGCTCGTCGGCGCGGGCGTTGTCCCGGCGCGGGATCCAGGTGAAGGAGACGGCGTCGAACTGCTTGACCAGGTCGCGGGCCTCGTCGGCGAGCAGCTGCAGCGGCGGGTGCTTGATCTTCCAGCGCCCGCTCATCTGCTCGACGACCAGCTTGGAGTCCATCCGGGCGTCGACCTCGGTGGCGCCCAGCTGCCGGGCCGCGGCCAGGCCGGCGATCAGCCCGCGGTACTCGGCGACGTTGTTGGTGGCGGTGCCCAGGCCGTCGTAGACCTCGGCCAGCACCTGGCGTGCGCCGGCGTCGAGCACGACCGCCCCGTAACCGGCCGGGCCCGGGTTGCCGCGCGACCCGCCGTCCGCCTCGACGACCAGCTTCACTTGCCACGCACCAGGATCGCCCCGCACTCCTCGCAGTGCACCACGTCGTCGTCGCCGGCCGAGCGGACCTGGCCGAGGAACGTGCGGTCCAGCTCGAGCCGGCACGCTCCGCACCGTGACTCGCGCAGCGCGCCGGCCGCCACCTGCCCGCGTCCGCGGATCCGCTCGTAGTCGGCCAGCAGCTCCGCCGGCAGCACCTCGACCAGCTCCGCCCGCGCCCGCTCCCGGCCGGTCCGCGAGGCGTCCAGGTCGGCCTCGGCGCCGTCGCGCCGGCCGGTCACCTCGACGACCTGCTCCTCGGCGCTCGCCAGCTCCGCGCGGGCGTGGTCGAGCTCGGCGCCGACGGCCTCGCGCTCCTCCATGATCCCGAGCTGCTCCTCCTCCAGCACGCCCTGCCGGCGGGCCAGGGTGTCGAGCTCGTGCTGCAGCTCGCTCGCCTGCTTGGCCCCGATCCCGGAGCCGGCCAGCATCGCGTGGTCGCGCTCGGCACGCGTCCGCACGCCGTCGACGTCGCGTTCCAGCCGGGCGATGTCGCGGTCCAGGTCACCGGCGCGGGTCTCGGCACGGACGACGGCGTCGTGCGCGTCGCGCACCCGCTGCTCGGCCTCGGTGAGCTGCTGGTGCTCGGGCAGGTTCTTGCTCTGGTGGGCGAGCCGGCCGAGCTCGGTGTCCACCTCGGCCAGCTGGAGCAGCTTCGCCTGAGTCGTGGGGTCGGCCTTCATGAACTCGCCTCCGGGTCGGGTGAGGGGGCTGCGGTGGTCCAGGGGTCGGTGCGGCGCCCGGACACGGACACCGCGACGCTACCGCCGAGCGCCGCGCGCACCACGTCGGCTGCCTGCCCGCACCACGGCCACTCCGACGCCCAGTGCGCGACGTCGACGAGCGCCGGTACCGGCCCGTCCGGGCCCGTCCCGGCCAGCGCGTGCTCGACGGCCGGGTGGTGGCGCAGGTCCGCGGTCACGTAGGCGTCGACACCGGCCCGCGCCGCGGCCCCCAGCGCCGAGTCGCCCGCTCCCCCGCACACCGCGACGCGGCGGATCTCGCGCTCCGGGTCGCCGGCGCCGCGCACGCCCCACGCGGTCGCGGGCAGTGACCGCGCCACGCGCCGGGTGAACGCGGAGAACGGTTCCGGGGCGGGCAGCACCCCGGTCCGGCCGAGCCCGCGCGCCGAGGGCAGCGGCGCCATCTCCAGCAGGTCGAACGCGGGTTCCTCGTACGGGTGCGCGGCCCGCAGGGCGGCGACGACCGCGCGCCGCCGCGCCCGCGGCAGCACCATCTCCAGGCGGGTCTCGGCGACCCGCTCCAGCTTCCCGACCTCGCCGATCGCCGGGGCGGCGCCGTCGAGCGGGAGGAACTGGCCGGTGCCCGCGGTGGCGAACGAGCAGTGCGAGTAGTTGCCGACGTGCCCGGCCCCGGCCTGCGCCAGCGCGGCGTGCACCTGCGCGATCGCCGGGCCGACCGGTACGAAGGTGACGATCTTGTCCAGCGCCGGGGCGGGGTCGGGCTCCAGCGGCCCGTCGACCTCGAGACCCAGCGCGCCGGCCAGCGCGTCGGAGACACCGGGGTCGGCGACGTCGGCGTTGGTGTGCGCGGTGAACAGCCCGACCCCGGCCCGGATCAGCCGGTGCAGCAGCGCCCCCTTCGGGGTGTCGGCGCCGACACCGTGCACCCCGCGCAGCAGCAGCGGATGGTGGGTGACGAGCAGCTGGGCCCCCGTCGCGATCGCCTCGTCGACCGTCTCCGGGGTGGGGTCGACGGCGAACAGGACCTTCTCCACCGGGTCGGCGGGGTCACCGCAGACCAGCCCGACGGCGTCCCACTCCATCGCGTACCCCGGCGGGTACGCGGCCTCCAGCGCGTCGACGACGTCGCGCAGGGTGCTCACCTGCGGACTCATGCCGGCACCACCAGCGCGCGCAGGGCGGCGTCGAGCTCGTCGACCAGCCGACGGGCGAGCTCCGGCGGGCGCACCGCGACCCGCACGTGGTCGGGGCCGAGACCGGGGAAGGTGTCCCCCCGGCGGATCGCGATACCGGCCTCGCGCAGCCGCTGCCGCACCCCGTGCCCGGTGCCGTCGGGCAGGTGCAGCAGCAGGAACGGCGCGTGGCTCGGCTGGACGGCGACGCCCTCGATACCGGCCAGCGCCGCGGCCATCGACACCCGGTGCGCGGACAGCTCGCGGGCCTTCTGGTCGCCCGCGGAGAGCGCCTCCGGCTCGCAGCAGGCCACAATCGCCTCGAGCGCGGGCGTCGACACCGGCCACGGCGGGCGCGGGGCGGCCAGGCGTGCCAGCAGCTCCGGTGCACCCAGCGCGTAGCCGGCCCGCAGCCCGGCCAGCGCCCACGTCTTGGTCAGCGACCGGAACACCAGCAGGCCCTCGGTCCCGGCGTCGCCGGCGAGGCTCTCCGGCTCCCCCGGCACCGCGTCGGCGAAGGCCTCGTCGACGAGCAGCACCCGGCCGGGCCGGGCGAGCGCGCGGACGTCGTCGGCCGGGTGCAGCACGCCGGTGGGGTTGGTCGGGTTCCCGACGACGACGAGGTCGGCCTCGGCCGGTACGGCCCGCGGGTCGAGCGCGTGGCCGTCGGCCGGGTCGGTGAGGACCCGGGCGACCGGCACCCCGGCCGCGCGCAGGACGGCCTCCGGCTCGGTGAACCCGGGGTGCACGACGGCGGCCAGGCGCGGGCGCAGCGCCGGGAGCAGCGCGAACCCCTCGGCGCTGCCGGCCAGCGGCAGCACCTCGTCGGGGGCCCGGCCGTGCCGGGTGGCGACGGTCCCGCGGGCGTGCGCGTCGTGCTCGGCGCGCGGGTAGCGGCCCAGCCCGTCCAGGGTGGCGGCGATGCGGTCGCGCAACCACGGCGGCGGGCCGTCGCCGATCACGTTGACCGCGAAGTCGACGAGGCCGTCGGACGCCTCGGCGTCACCGTGGTGGCGCAGATCGTGGACGCCCGCGTCACCGGGCCCGCGACCGGCCGTGGGGTGATCGAACGGCATCCGGACACCCTACGGCGAACCCTGTGCAGGCTCCGGCCCCACCCGAACCGGGCGGGCGGGACGGACGGGCACGGGCGGGTCGGCCCGGCACCGCCGGATGGGGGACACTGGTCGGGGTCAGCGTCGACGCCCGTACCCGCGCTCCCCGGGAGGGATCAACGTGAACGTCGTGTTCGTCTGCAGCGGCAACATCTGCCGCTCCCCGATCGCCGAGAAGATGCTCGCCGCCGAGATCGCGGACATCGGTCTCGGGGACCGGGTCCGGGTGGCGAGTGCCGGCACCGGCCACTGGCACATCGGCGACCCGATGGACACCCGCGCCGCCGAGGTGCTCGTCGCGAACGGCTACGCCGTGGAGCACAGCGCCCGCCAGGTCGACGCCGAGATCCTCGCCGCCGACCTGCTCATCGCGCTCGACGAGGGCCACCTGCGGTCGCTGGAGCGCTCGGTCCCGGACCCGAAGCGGGTGCGGCTGCTGCGCTCGTTCGACCCGGCCGCGCCCGAGGGCGCCGAGGTCCCCGACCCGTACTACGGCGGCCCCGACGGTTTCACCGAGGTCTACGAGATGATCGACGCGGCGCTGCCCGGCCTGGTCGAGTACGTCAAGCGGCACGCCTGAGCCGGGTGCCCCGTGACGCGCTGCACGCCCGCTGACGTCGAGCGGCTCACCGGCCGCACCGTCGTCGCCGAGCTCGGCGGGCACCCGCCGTGCTTCGAGCTGGACGGCGGCGCGACCGTCGTCGTGAAGGACGGCTCCGGCGACCCGGGGTCGATCCCGGCCGAGGCGGCCGGGCTGCGCTGGCTGGCCGTGCCGGGCGGGCCCGCGGTCCCGCCGGTGTTCGGCCACGACCACGACCTGCTCGTCAGCGGGCACGTCACGTCCGGAGGGCCCACCGCGGCGGCCGCGGAGGACCTCGGGCGGCGGCTGGCCGCCCTGCACGCCGCCGGCGCCGATGCGTTCGGTGCCGCGCCGCCGGGCGGACCGGAGCAGGCCTGGATCGGGCACACCGGCATGCGCAACACCCCGCACGACGGCCCGTGGGGTGCCTGGTTCGCCGCCGACCGGGTGCTGCCCTACCTGCGCACCGCCCGCGACCGCGGCGATCTCTCCACCGGCGACGCCGCGCTGGTCGAGCGGGTGTGCGACCGGATCGGCGAGCTCGCCGGACCCGACGAGCCGCCCGCCCGGCTGCACGGCGACCTGTGGTCGGGCAACGTGCTGTGGGCCGCGGACGGTGCGGCCCGGCTGATCGACCCGGCCGCGCACGGCGGGCACCGCGAGTCCGACCTGGCGATGCTCGCCCTGTTCGGGCTGCCGCACCTCGACACCGTGCTGGCGGCCTACGACGAGGCCGCCCCGCTCGCCGACGGGTGGACGGAGCGGGTCCCGCTGCACCAGCTGTTCCCGCTGCTGGTGCACACGGTCCTGTTCGGCGGTGGGTACGCCCGTCGAGCCGTCCTGGCTTGTGAGTGGTTGTCGCGGCTCTGACCGCGACAACCACTCACGGGGTCAGTAGGCCCCGTGCGCGCCCCGCAGCGGGAAGTCCGAGCGCTTGTCGTCGTGCAGCTTCACACCCAGCACCTGGTGCAGCTGGATGTTGTTCAGCTCGAACCCGAGCCGGCAGGCGGCCATGTACAGCCGCCACACCCGGGCCCGGCCGATCCCGACCTCGGCCACCGCGTCGGTCCAGTTCCGCTCCAGGTTGGCGCCCCAGTCCCGCAGCGTGAGCGCGTAGTGCTCGCGCAGGTTCTCCTCGTGCCGGATCTCGAAGCCGGCCTCGTTCATCGCGGTCACCAGCGTGCCGACCGGCTCCAGCTCGCCGTCCGGGAAGACGTAGCGGCGGATGAACGGGTCGGTGTTGCGGTGGTCGGGCTTGTACGGCTGGGTGATGCAGTGGTTCAGCATCCGCCCGCCCGGGCGCAGCTTGGCCTGCATCGCCCGGAAGTACGAGCCGATGTTGGCCTTGCCGATGTGCTCGGTGAGCCCGATCGAGGACACCGCGTCGTAGACGCCGTCGGGCACGTCGCGGTAGTCGAGGTGGCGCACCTCGGCCAGGTGGGCGAGGCCCTCCCGCTCGATCGCGGCCTGCCCCCACTGCGCCTGCTCACGCGACAGCGTGACGCCGAGCGCCCGCACCCCGTGCTCGGCGGCGGCGTGGCGCACCATCCCGCCCCAGCCGCAGCCGACGTCGAGCAGCCGCATCCCGGGCTCCAGGTCGAGCTTGGTCGCGACGATCTCGTACTTGTTCGCCTGCGCCTTCTCCAGCGACGCGTCGGCGTCCGGGTAGGCGGCGCAGGTGTAGGTCATCGACTCGCCGAGCACGAACTCGTAGAACCGGTTGGAGACGTCGTAGTGGTGCGAGATCGCCTGCGAGTCCCGGTTCTTCGAGTGCAGCAGCCCCTTGGGCCGCGCCTCCAGGTCCGGCGGCGGCATCCGGTGCTCGCGCCAGTACGGCAGCAGCTGCCGGACCAGCTTGAGCTGGTCGCGGCGCGGGATCGAGTGCAGCGTGACGTCGGCCATCGCGCGCAGCGCGGTGTAGAGGTCGCCCTCGACGTCGAGCTCCTCGGTCACGTACGCCCGGGCCAGGCCGAGCGACCCGGGCGCGCTCACCAGCCGGGCCAGCGCCCGCGGCGATCTGATGTGCAGCGTCACCGGGGCGTCGGGCGGACCGGTCGTCGACCCGTCGAACGCCTCCACCCGCAGCGACGGCGCCCGGCCGATCACCCGGGACAGGATCCCCGCCACCGGTTCGGTCGTCGTCGGTCCCCGTTCCAGCACTCCCGTCATCACCGAACTCCCCTCCTCCGGACCGCCTCTCAGCGGCCGGTCACCTTCCGGTACAGATCGGGCGCACGCCCGTCCGGGTCGTACCGCTGCTTCACCGCGCGGTAGGCGTCCCCGTTGTAGTGCGCCCAGAACTCGTCCTCGCCGTAGTGCACGGTCGAGTACAACGACTTGTGCCCGCCCAGCTCCGCCACGACCTGCTCGATCCGCCGGTTGTGGGCCCACCGGTCCCCCGGGTGCTCCGCGACCGACGACCAGAACCCGACGTTCACGTAGAGCCGGCCCGGGGTCATCGGGTACAGCGGCCAGGACCGCTCGCCCCGCAGGCGCATCGGGCACAGCCACACCGGCGCGATGCCCACCTCCTCGTGGAAGAACTCCAGGAACTCGGCCAGTCGTTCGACCGGGACCTCGACGTCCTGCACGACCATCTCCTCGGCCGTCCCGCCCAGCGCCACGCGTACCCGGTTGGAGGCCCCGAAACGCTGGTCGAGCGCGACGAGCCGGCGGTAGACGTCCGAACGCCGGTAGCGGCGCGGCCAGAACCGGCGCACCAGCGGGTGCTGCACGCCGAACGCGCGCGAGCACCAGAACCAGTCCGGGTCCCAGCGCCAGATGTAGTCGTGGGCCGTCAGGTGGTCGACCGGGCGGCGCTGCAGCGACCGGTAGAAGACCTCCCGGCCGGTGTAGTCCGAGACCCGCGCCCCGGGCATCGGGGCGTCGACGAAGCGGGCGGAGGTCAGGTACTGCTCGCCGGGTCCGAACACGACACCGTCGAGGAAGTCCGGCTCCGATCCGGACAGCTCCTCGATCGCCGTCGCCGCCGCGTCCGCGGTCGGGTACCGGTGGTGGGTGAGCTCCACGAACGGCCGGACCGGCTGCAGCTCGACGACGAGGCGGACCGCGTAGCCGAGCGTGCCGTAGGAGTTCGGGAAGGCCGCGAACAGGTCGGCGTGCTCGCCGTCCGGGGTGACGTGCAGCAGGTCCCCGGCCGGGGTGAGCACGTCCATCTCCAGGACCGACTCGTGCGGGAGCCCGTGGCGGAACGACGTCGACTCGACGCCGAGGCCGGTCACCGCGCCGCCCAGCGTGATCGTCTTCAACTGCGGGACGACCAGCGGCATCAGCCCGTGGGCCAGCGTCGCGTCCACGATCGTCTCGTAGGTGGCCATGCCCTGGACCTCGGCGGTGCTGATGGGCGCTCCGCCCGCGCTCCGCGCCGGGCGGGCGGCCGGGTCGACGGACAGCACGCCGTCCAGCGCGGAGGTGTCCAGCCGGCGCGCCCCGCGGCCGGTGTCGCGGTCACCGAACCGGAACAGGTTCGACGACGGCTTCCCCAGCTGCACCCGCCCGGCCGCGGTCCGGGCCCGGCGCAGCTCCTCGACCGCACGGTCATGTGCGACACGGGATCCTGAGCGGACGGACGTCACCATGCCCGTGACGATAGACCTCTCTCGTTTGTAATGCTCAGGGATTTCGGCCCGTGCTCTTCCCCACATTCGCCGGCAGGCGGGGCGGTGGTACGCGTGGTGTCATCGCGCCCGTGACACACAGCAACGAGAACCCCGCGCAGAACGTCACCTTCCCGTCCGGACGCGGGACGGCGCACGGCTACCTGACGCTGCCCGACTCCGGTTCCGGCCCGGGCGTGGTCGTCATCCAGGAGTGGTGGGGGCTCACCGACCACATCGTCGACGTGGCCGACCGGCTCGCCGCGGAGGGCTTCGTCGCGCTCGCCCCGGACCTCTACGGCGGGCGCACCACGCACGACTCCGATGAGGCCGGGACCCTCATGGGCGAGCTGCCGGTGCAGCAGGCGGCCACCGACCTGGGCGGTGCCGTGCAGTACCTGCTCGACCACGACGCCGTCACCTCGGCGACCGTCGGCGCGATCGGCTTCTGCATGGGCGGCGGGTTCGTGCTGGTCCTGGCCGCGCAGCAGCCGGACAAGGTCAGTGCCGCCGTACCGTTCTACGGGGTCCTGTCCGAGGACTATCCGAGCTTCGGGCAGATGACCGCCACGGTGCAGGGCCACTTCGGGCGCGACGACGCGATGGCCGACCCGGCCTCGGTCGACCGGCTCGCCGATCGGATCGAGCGCGAGTCCGGCAGGCGCCCGGAGTTCCACCAGTACCCGGCCGGGCACGCCTTCTTCAACGACGAGAACCTGATGGGCACCTACGACAGGGAGCAGGCCGGGATCGCCTGGACCCGGGCCACCGGCTTCCTGCGCGAGCAGGTGAGGTAGCCGGCCCGGTCCTGCGCCGTGCTGCGCCGGGTCCCGGGAGCCGGTGCCCCGAGGGGCACCCTCGGGACACCGGGCGCCACCAGGGGGCCTCTCGGGGCACCCAGAGCAGAGCCGGGCCGAGGCCGAGGCCGGGGCCGGGCCGGGGCCGGTCACCCAGAACCCATTGCCGCCAGGGGCACCCTCGGGGCACCCGGCGCTACCAGGGGGCCCCTCGGGGCACGAGCGCGGCGCGGCTGCGGGGCGCGGGCGCGGGCGCAGCTCAGTCGGCGCCACGAACCGGATCGGCACCGCGAACCGGATCGGCCGGGAGCCGGGTCAGCGGCGAGCGAGCGCGTCCCGGGCCAGGGCCGGGAACGCTCGGGGCCCGGTGGTCCGGCGCACCTGCTCGGCGGCAGCGGTGAGCCCGGCGTGCTCGGCGGCGGTCAGCGCCAGGTCCGCGGCGGCCGCGTTGGACTCCAGCTGCGCGACGCTCGATGCGCCGGGGATCGCCACCGTGTTCGGGTGGTGCACCACCCAGGCCAGGGCGACCTGCGCGGGCGACGCCCCGTGCGCCGAGGCCACGTCGCGCAGCGTGTCGAGCAGCGGGCGCAGCGCGCGGAGGTTCTCCGGCAGCCAGGCGGCGTTGCGGCGCACCGGGTTCGACGGTCGGTACGACTCGTCGTAGCGGCCGGTCAGCAGTCCCTGGGCCAGCGGGCTGTAGGCCATGAGCACGCGGTCGTGCGCCGCCGCGTACGGCACCAGCTCCTCCGCCGGCGAACGCCGCAGCAGGCTGAACTCGACCTGGTCGGACAGCACGGGCGCGCCGAGCGCGGTCTCGGCGCTCCGCCAGCGGTCCAGGGAGTACGCCGACACCCCCGCGTCGCGGACCAGCCCGATCCGGCGCAGCGCCGCCATCCCGCGCATCGCGGAGCCGTCGCCGAGCACCGGATGCGGCTTGTGCACCTGGTAGAGGTCCATCGTGGACACTCCGAGCCGTTCGGCGGAGGCCACGGCGCGCTGCTGCAGCACCGGGCCCACCGGCAGGACGGGGAAGAACTTCGAGGCGAGGACCACGTCGTCGGTGCCCCCGGCGCCGCGCAGCGCGTCACCGAGGATGCGTTCGCTGCGCCCGAAGCCGTACAGCTCCGCGGTGTCGAACACCGTGATCCCGAGCTCGCGGGCACGGGCGACGATCCGGGCCGCCTCGGCCGCGAAGTCCGTGCCGTAGCCCCACTCGGTGGAACCGAACTGCCAGGTGCCCAGGCCGATCACCGACCAGGGCTTCGGCGTGGACCCGAGGCCGTCGAGATACCGCATGCCGCGATTGTCCCGGCGGCCCCGGCCCACCGCGCCCGCGGGACCGGGAGCGGCCCGGGAAGTGACCCGTTCGGCCGCTGCCCGTTCAGCGGACCGGGGCACCGGGCCCGAGCGGGATCCCCAGCATCCACCAGGCCAGGAACAACGCAGTCCAGACCAGCGTCATCGCGATCGCCAGCGGCAGCGTGTACGACGCGAGCGTCCCGATCCCCGCGGACCGCCGGTACCGCTGCAGGAACCCGAGCGCCATGACGAAGTACGGGCTCATCGGCGTGACCGCGGTCGAGCCGGAGTCGGCGATCCGGAACAGCGCCTGCGTCGTCTCCGGCGGGACGTCGACCAGCATGAGCATCGGCACGATCACCGGCGCCGCGATCGACCACATCGCCGACCCGCTGGTGACCATCACGTTCACCACGGTGAGCACCGCGAGCACCATCAGGAACACCACCGGGATCGGGATGCCCGTGGTGCGCAACGCGTCCGCGGCGACGACGGCGAGCACGTCACCGACGTGCGACCAGTCGAAGTACGCGAGGAACTGGGCGATCGCGAAGAACAGCGCCAGCACCGGTGCCATCTGCCGGATGCCGTCGGCCATCAGCTTCGGGACGTCGGCCGCGGCGGTGATCGTCCCGGCCCGGCGGCCGTAGACGATGCCGAGCGTGCCGAACAGCAACGCGATCACCGCGCCGATCCCCTCGATCAGCGGTGACTCGACGATCCCGCCGGCCTCACCGCGCAGCGGCGACCAGGACGGGAGCACCGCGGCCGTCAGCAGCACCAGCGCACCGAGCAGCACCCAGCCGGCCCGGTGCAGCCCGGCCCGCTCGGCGGGTTCGAGGCTGAGCCGGCCGAGGTCGTCGTCCGGGGCGTCGGGGTCGACGTCGAGGTCCGGCCGCTTCGCCAGCACCAGCCGGGTCATCAGGGTGATCACCAGCGCCAGCACCAGCGACGAGGCGATGTTGAAGAACCAGTTGCTCACCGGCGAGACCGTCACCGCCGGGTCCACGATCCGGGCGGCGGCCGTGGTGATCCCGGCGAAGATCGCGTCGTTCGGCGTGGGCACCGGGCTGGCGTCGTAGCCGGAGGCGATCGCGGTGTAGGCGACGACGATGCCGAGGATCGGCGAGCGCCCGACGGCCCGGAAGGCCAGCCCGCCCAGCGGGACCAGGATGACGTAGGCCGCCGCCGACGCGACGTGCGCGACGGTGCCGGCGAACGCGACCGCGAACACCACCAGCGACGCGGGGACCCGGGCCACCCCGACCCGCATCGCCGCGGCGAGCAGCCCGCTGCGCTCGGCCACCGCAACGCCCATGATCACTGTGACGATCGTGGCCATCGGCGGGAACTCGGCGAAGTTGTCGATCATCGAGGAGACGGCCATCGCGAGGCCGTCGCCGGAGAGCAGGTTCCGGACGGCCACGGGCTCGCCGTCCGGGGCGATCACCGACACGCCGGCGGCGGCCAGCCCGGCACTGATCACCGCGAGGATCGCCGAGAGCACCCAGAACAACCAGAACGGGTGCGGCAGGGCGTTGCCCACCCGCTCGACGACCGCCATCGCGCGGACGAGGCGCGGCAGCTGCTGCGTGTCGGGCTCGTCGGGCGCGCGGGTCGGTTCCGCGGGCGCGCTCACGACCGCACCAGCCCGAAGAACGCACCGATCAGCTCGGACGCGCGCACCGTCTGCGTCGTGTGCCCACCGCCGGAGTACGCGGTGGCTCCGGGCCAGGTGTGCCCGCCGCCGTCGACGGCGACGTGCCCGACCTGCCCGCCGCGCGCACAGCCCGCGAAGCGCTGCACCGTCACGTCGGGCTCGATCCGCCGGGTCGCGGGCTCGGCGCGGCAACCGTCCCGGACGGCCCACTCGGCGACCTTGTCCGGGATCGCCGGCAGCCCCCGGTCCGCATCGCCTGTGTAGGGGATGGTCGCGTCGGCGGTGCCGTGCACGAACAGGGCCGGCACCGGACGTCCGGGCGCGCACGGCGGTTCCTCGGCGCGGTAGTAGGCGCCCGCCACCGGCGCGATCGCCGCGATCCGGGCGGGCATCCGGCAGGCGAGGATCTCGGTGAAGCCCCCGCCGTTGGACTTGCCGGTGGCCTGGACCCGGTGGGTGTCGACGCACAGCGTGTCCTCGAGGTGGTCGAGCAGGTCGCCGGTGAAGGCGACGTCGTCCACGCCGGGCGCGGAGTACGGGGCGCCCTGCCAGGAACGCTTGCCCTCGCCGCCGCGGACGCCGTCCGGGTAGGCGACGATCGCGGGCAGCTCGGACAGCCCGGAGAACCCCTCGGTGGTCGGGCCGCTGTTGCCGCGGCCGTGGAACACCAGCACGACCGGCCAGGCCCGGTCCGCGGTGTAGCCGTCCGGGAGGTGGACGCGGACGGAGCGTTCGATCCCGCCGCTGGTCAGCGTGCGGTCGGCGCTGGTCCCCGGTTCCTGCGACGGCCGCGCGCCGCACCCGGCCGTCGGGCCGGTGAGGACCCGACCGGCCGGGACCGCGGCACGGTCGGCGCCGGTGCCCGGCACACCAGCCGCGGGCGCGGCGGGGTCGTCGCCGATGCCCGACACAACAGCGGCGGTCGCGGCGGGGTCGTCGCCGATGCCCGACGCCGCAGCCGCGGTCGCGGCGGGGTCGGCGCCGGCGCCCGAGACAGCGGTCGCGGCAGGGTCGGCCGCGGTGCCCGACGTCGCGGCGCGAGCGGCGGCAGTGCCCGTTGCGGCAGCAGTGCCCGTTGCGGCAGCAGTGCTCGTTGCGGAAGCCGACGTCGCGGCACCGGTGGCAGCAGCGCCCGAGGGCCCAGCCGTGGTCGGGGCACCGTCGGCGCTCGACGCCGCAGCCGTGGTCGCGGGCGCACCGCTGTGAGTCGTGCCGTGGGTCGCGCCCGGGATCGTGCCGGCCACGGCGGTGCCGGCGGCCGGGCCGGCCGCGGCGACGGCCACGGCCAGGCAGGCGACGGCGCCGCGCAGGCGCCGGGCTCGGGTCGTTGCGGACATGCTGGTTCCCCTTCGGGTCGGCGTCGTCGACGGCCGGGGCTGCCCCGCCGGGGTCGTCCGGGCAGGGTCGGTCGGCGACGGGCACGGGTGTGCCCGCCGCGGGGGTAGGAGGGGCCGGGTGCGGGAGCAGCCGGCGGGTGGTGGTGCGGCCGGTGGTGGTGCGGCCGGTGGTGGTCAGCGCCGCGGTCAGGCCTTCAGCCAGGCCGCCACGAAGTCGGTGATCCGGGCGACGATCGCCTCGACGATCGCCTCGCCGTGCTCCGGATCGGCCCGGCGCGGGTCCCCGAGGACCCCGTTGCCGGACAGCCGGTCGTAACCGGCGGTCAGTCTCGGCCCGCCGCGGCGCCGGACGAGTGCGCCGAGCGGGTCCAGTTCGGACGACCGCGTGGTGCCGGGCACCAGCCGGTCGGTGTGCACGAGGCCGGGGGCGAGCGCAAGCATCTGCGCCGTCTCGGCCTCGCCGCTGTGCCCGGTCACCTCGGACGGCTCGGCCGCCGCGACGACGTCGGACGCCAGCGCGGTGAGCGGGCTCCACGCGAACTGCAGCTCGGGCCGGGTGACCAGCAGGTCCTGGGCGACGGTGCCGAGCGTGGCGTCGTTGCCGCCGTGCCCGGTGATCACGAGGACCTTCCGCCAGCCGTGCCGGTACAGCCCGTCGAGGTAGTCGCCGAGCACCGCCGCGAACGTGGCGGTGCTCAGGCTGACGGTGCCGGCGAAGGCCAGGTGGTGCGGTGAGACGCCGACCGGCAGCGACGGCCCGACGACCGCGCGGCCGTCCAGCCGGGCGGCGACCCGGTCGCTGACCGCCTCGGCCCGCACCAGGTCGGTGGCGAGCGGCAGGCCGGGGCCGTGCTGCTCGAACGCGCCGGCCGGGAGCAGCACCACCGGGCTCTCGACGACGGCGGCCGCGGCCTCGACCGTCGTCATCTCGGCGAGCCGGCGGGTCACGCCCGCACCGCCGACCGGATCGACTCCAGGTGGGCCCGGGTGAGCTGTTCGGCCCGCCCGGGGTCGCCGTCGCGGACCGCGGCCAGCAGCTCGACGTGCTCGGCGTGGTCGCGTTCGCGGTCGTCGTAGCGGTGGCGGATCTCGATCTGGTCGCGCGCCCGGACGTGCAGCAGCGCCTCGACCGTCTCCCGCAGCAGCGCGTTGCCGCTGGTGGCGGCGAGCGCGACGTGGAAGTGCACCGCCGGGCGGAGGTCGCCGCGGGGCGGGTGCAGCGCGTTGGTGACGCTGTTCTCCAGCATCCGCAGGCCGTCGGCGTCGCGGGTGCGGGCCGCCGCGGCCGCGATCGGCGGCTCCAGGACCAGCCGCGCCTCGACCAGCTCGAGCGCCGCCGCACCGGTACCGGCGGGGCGGTGCGGGTTGGCCAGCAGCCGCCGGTCCACCCCGGGTGCGACGTAGGTGCCCGACCCGTGCCGGAACTCCACCGCGCCGGTGGCCTCGAGCCGGCGCAGCGCCTCACGGACGGTCGGGGTGGTCACCTCGAACCGCTTCGCGAGCTCCCGGGACGACGCCAGCTGGTCGCCGGGCGCCAGCCCCTCGGAGCGGATGATGCCCATGATGTCGTCGGCCAGCCGCTCCGACAGCGTCTCCGTCGCGCTCATAAAGTGACTAAATCACTTACTGACCTAGTCGGTCAAGGAACACCTCACACCCCTGCGCCCGGCGACACACCCGCTGCACCGGGCGTGCCGCGTCGCGACAGGGTGTGAGCCTGCGCCGTGCGGGTCCCGGGCGGGTCAGGTTCCGGCGACGGGTGCGGCGTCCGCGGGGGTGTCCCAGTCGGCGAGCGCCCGGTCCAGCTCCGGCCACGTGGTGTCCCGGGCCCGCCGGCCGGTGAGGACGCCGAGGTGCCCGCCCGGTGCGGTCGCGTAGCGCACCTCCGGGCTCCCGCCGAGCAGCGGGACCGCGCCGCGGACGGCCTTGAGCGGGGCGATGACGTCGTCGCGGCCGGCGACGACGAGGACCGGGACGTCGACGTCGGCCAGCTCCACGTCCCGCCCGCCCAGGCGCAGGCCGCCGGAGGCGAGGTCGTTGCTGCGCAGCAGCAGGTGGAAGATCTGCCCGAACACCCGGCCCGGGTAGCCGTGCATGTTGTTCATCAGGTGGTCGACGGCCTCGATCTGGGCCAGGCAGTCGCGGTCGTCGATCCGCGACAGCAGGGCCAGCGGCCGGGTGACCAGCTTGTCGACGGCCGTCAGGTGGAACGCCCAGCTCACCACCGGCGCGGGAAAGCTGCCGACCCCGCGGTAGATCGACGACACGACCCGGCCGCCGGCGACCTCGGCCAGCGGACGCAGCGGCGCCACCAGCGGGACCCGGGAGATGTCGACCGGGGTGCCGATCACCGAGATGCTGCGCACCGGGAGCGGCGCGCGGGACTGCACCGCGGCGGCGACGGTGAGCAGCGCGAAGATCCCGCCGAGCGACCAGGCGACGAGGTGGACGCCGGCCCCCTCCCCCGGCGTGCCCTCGCCGGAACCACCCTCGAGGGAGGCGACCTCGCGGATCATCGCGGGCAGCAGGTCGTCCACCCAGTGCTCGATGCCGAGCGAGCGGTCGGAGAACGACTTGGGGCCGTAGTCGATCAGGTAGACCGTCCGCCCCTGCAGCAGCAGGTGCTCGACCAGCGAGCAGCCGCGGCGCAGGTCGTAGGCGAAGTCCGGGGCGCCCAGCGGCGGCACGAGCAGCACCGGTGCACCGCCGGAGGGGTCCACACCGGACAGCGGCCGGTAGCGGTGCAGGATCCCGGCGGGCGAGCCGACGATCGCCTCGCGCGGCATCCGCTCGAGGTCGGCGAGATGCCCGACGACGACCCGGTCCCAGACGTTCGCGGCGGCGTCGACGAGGTGCACCCCGGGAACGCTACGGCACGCGCGGGTCACCGGCGGCCCGTGGGGACACCCGGGGTTACCGACGAGTATGTGAAACTCACCGCCATGCAGCGCGACATCTTCGACGACGAGCACGACGCGTTCCGGGACCTCTGCCGCACCTTCATCGCGAAGGAGATCACCCCGCACCACGAGCGGTGGGAGGAGGAGGGCCAGGTCGACCGCGAGATCTGGACCGCGGCCGGGGCGGCCGGCCTGCTCGGCATGGGTGTGCCCGAGGAGTACGGCGGCGGCGGGGTCGACGACTTCCGCTACAACGCGATCCTCGACGAGGAGCTGATCGGCGCCGGAGCCAGCGGGATCGGGTTCCCGCTGCACAACGACGTCGTCCAGCCCTACCTGCTCCGCCTCGCGAACGACGAGCAGAAGCAGCGCTGGCTGCCCGGCTTCTGCTCCGGCGAGCTCATCACCGCGATCGCGATGACCGAGCCCGGGACCGGCTCGGACCTGCAGGGCATCGCCACCCGGGCCGAGCAGGACGACAACGGCGACTGGATCCTCAACGGGTCCAAGACCTTCATCACCAACGGCATCCTCGCCGACCTGGTCGTCGTCGTCGCGAAGACCGACCCGGACGCCAAGCACCTCGGCTTCACGCTGTTCGTCGTCGAGCGCGAGATGGCGGGCTTCGAGCGCGGGCGCCGGCTGAAGAAGGTCGGCATGAAGGCCCAGGACACCGCCGAGCTGTCGTTCACCGACGTGCGGGTGCCGGACGCGAACCGGCTCGGTGAGGTCGGGCAGGGCTTCGTCTACCTGATGCAGAACCTGGCCCAGGAGCGCCTGTCGATCGCTGCCGGCTCGGTGGCGGGCGCCGAGGCCGCGCTGCGCATGACCGTGGACTACACCAAGGACCGCAAGGCCTTCGGCCGCCCGGTGGCGAACTTCCAGAACACCCGCTTCGAGCTGGCGGAGATGGACACCGAGGTGTCCATCGCGCGGATCTTCGTCGACCGCTGCATCCGCCAGCACGTGGAGTCCGAGCTGTCCGTTCCCGACGCCGCCAAGGCCAAGTGGTGGTGCTCGGACCTGCAGAACCGGGTCGTCGACCGCTGCGTGCAGCTGCACGGCGGCTACGGCTACATGCTCGAGTACCCGATCGCCCGGGCCTTCGTCGACTCCCGCGTGCAGGCCATCTACGGCGGCACGAACGAGATCATGAAGGAGATCATCGGCCGGACCGTGATCGGGTAGTGGCCTGTGAGTGGTTTTCGCGGTCCTGACCGCGAAAACCACTCACAGGCGCGACAGCGCCTGCTCCAGGTCGGCCACCAGGTCGCGCGGGTCCTCCAGGCCGACCGAGAGGCGCAGGTGCCCGAGCCGGCGGAACTCCTCCGGGAAGTGCGCGGCCCGGCCCTCGGCTCCCCCGGCGACGTGCACGATCAGCGACTCGTCGTGGCCGAGCGAGACCGCCGAGGTGATCACCTGCAGGTTCGCGACGAACCGGTTCTGCAGCTCGGGGGGTCCGTCGAGGGCGAAGGCGAGCATCCCGCCGAAGCCGCCGTCGAGTGTCCGGGCGGCCAGCTCGTGCTGCGGGTGCGAGGGCAGCCCCGGGTAGGCCACGTAGGCGATCCGCGGGTCGGCCTCGAGGAACCGGGCGACCTCGAGGGCGTTGGCGCAGTGCGCCCGCATCCGCATCGGCAGCGTGATCGCCCCGCGGGAGATCAGCCAGGCGTTGAACGGGCTGATCACTCCCCCGACGTCGACCTGGGCGTCCGCCCGCACCCGGTCGACCAGTTCGCGACGGCCGATCACTGCGCCGCCCATGGCGTCGCCGTGGCCGTTGACGTACTTGGTCAGCGAGTGCACGACCAGGTCGGCGCCGCGCTCCAGCGGCCGCTGCAGGACCGGGGTGGCGAACGTGGCGTCCACCGAGAGCAGGGCGCCGTGCTCGTGGGCGATCGCGGCGACGGCGTCGAGGTCGGTGATCCGGGTCGTCGGGTTGGCCGGGGTCTCGACGTGCACCAGCCGGGTCTCCGGCCGGAGCGCGGCCCGCACCGCCGCCGGGTCGGAGGAGTCGACCAGGGTCGCAGTGATGCCGTAGCGGTCCGGCAGCAGCTCGGTGAGCAGCCGGTGCGTGGCGACGTAGGTGACGTCGGAGGTGACGACGTGGTCCCCGGCCCGCAGGAACGTGAAGAACACCGCGTGCAGCGCCGCGACCCCGGACGCCAGTGCCACGGCCCCGCAGCCGCCGGGGGCCGTCCCGGCCGGGTCCTCCAGCGCGACGAGCTTCTCCTCCAGCCACGCCTGGTTCGCCCCGCCGTTGCGGGTGTAGAGCCGGGTGCCGGTGTCCGACCAGTCCAGCTCGGACGGGTCGTCGGGCAGGGCGTAGCTGTTGGCGGCGACGATCGGGCGGCGGATCGCACCGGTGCCGGGATCGACGTCGTTGCCGGCGTGCACGGCGCGGGTGGCGAGGTGGGGCGGGCGGTCGGGGTCGATGGCGCTCACCCCGTCGATCCTGCCCCAGCCGGCGGTGCCGGGCGGCCCGCCGACCGTCCGGCCGGGCGTGAGTCCAGCCACGGCCGGGCCGGTCAGCCCTCGGTCACGGCCTCCGGGGCGTGCAGCGACGGGCCGGCGGCCGGGACGACCAGCGGGGTGCCCGTGACCGGGTCGGGGATGACCCGCGCCCGCAGTCCGAACACCTCGGCCAGCAGCTCCTCGGTGATGACCTCGTTCGGCGCGCCCGCGGCGACGATCGCGCCGTCCTTCATCGCGACCAGCCGGTCGGCGTAGCGGGCCGCGAGGTTGAGGTCGTGCAGCACCATCACGACCGTGCGGCCGGCCTCGGCCTGCAGCCTGCGGACCAGTTCGAGCACGTCGACCTGGTGGGCCAGGTCCAGGAACGTGGTCGGCTCGTCGAGCAGCATCAGGTCGGTCTCCTGGGCCAGCGCCATCGAGATCCAGGCCCGCTGGCGCTGCCCGCCGGAGAGCTCGTCCACCGGACGGTCGGCGAGGTCGGACAGCCCGGTCCAGGACAGCGACTCGGCCACGGCCCGCTCGTCGTCCTTGGACCACTGGCGGTACCAGGCCTGGTGCGGGTGCCGGCCGCGGGCGACCAGGTCACCGACGGTCAGGCCCTCCGGGGCGGCCGGGGACTGCGGCAGGATGCCCAGCACCTTCGCGACCTCACGGGTCGGGGTGCGGTCGATCCGCTTGCCGTCCAGCACGACCTGGCCGGACCGCGCGGGCAGCAGCCGGCCCAGCGCGCGCAGCACGGTGGACTTGCCGCAGCCGTTCGGGCCGATCACGGTGGTCACCGCGCCGGGCCGCACCTCCAGGTCCAGACCCTCGACGATGGTCCGGGCGCCGTAGCCGAGCGAGACGCCCTCGGCGCGGAGCCGGACGGCACCGTTCGCCGGCGCCCCTGCCTGTGTCGCGGCCGGGGTCTCCGACGAGGTCTCCGACGGAGTCGCTGCCGGGGTCGCTGCCGGGTCCAGCCGTGTCGGCGTCGGGCGCGGGGTCATGCGCGGGCCTCCTGTCGGGAGCGGGCGAGCAGGTAGAGCAGGTACGGGGCGCCGAGCACCGCGGTGATGATCCCGACCGGCAGCTCGACCGACCCGAGCGCGGTCCGGGCGATGACGTCGGCGACGACCGTCATCGCGGCGCCGAGCACCATCGACACCGCCAGCGGCGGGGTCCCGGTGCCGCACAGCCGCTGGGCGATCTGGGGGGTCACGAGCGCGACGAACGCGATCGGCCCGGCCGCGGCCGTGGCCACCGAGGCGAGGCCGACGGCGACCAGCAGCAGCAGCGTGCGCGACAGGTTGACCCGGACGCCGAGGCCGCGGGCGGTGTCGTCGTCGTAGCGCAGCGCGCCGAGCACGTGGACCAGCACCAGCGCGGCCGGCACCAGCACGATCATGGTCACCGACAGCGGCAGCACCTCGTTCCAGCTGCGCGCGTTCAGGCTGCCGTTGAGCCACACCTGGGCCTGCGCGGCCTGGTAGACCTGCGCGACCGTCAGCAGCCAGTTCACCGCGGCGATGAGCACCGCGTTGATGCCGATGCCGACCAGCACCAGCCGGAACCCCTGGATGCCGCGCCGCCAGGCCAGGGCGTAGATGACGGTCGCGCTGACCAGACCGCCCGCCAGCGCGGCCAGCGGGATGCCGAGCGCGGCGAACATGCCGCCGACCCCGGCCACACCCCCACCGAGGACGATCACGAACACGGCCGACGCGGAGGCCCCGGCCTGGATGCCGATGATGTCCGGGCTGGCGAGCGGGTTGCGCGCGATCGCCTGGAAGATGCCGCCGGAGACCGCCAGCGCGGCGCCGACCAGCGCACCGACCAGGGTGCGCGGCAGCCGCAGGTCGAGCACGACGAGCTGCTGGCCGGCGTCGCCGCCGCCGAACAGGGTCGCGAGCACGTCGGTGATCGCGATCGGGTAGTCGCCACGGCCCAGGTTGACCGCGGCGGCGAGCACCAGGACGACGACGCAGACGGCGAAGACCACCACCGGGCGGACCCGCAGGACCATCGAGGCGTCCCGCACACGCAACGGCCGGCGGCCGGGGACGAGCGCGGCGCTTCCCGACGAACCGGCGCCCGCGGAGCCGCTGCCCGAGGAGCCGCTGCCCGACGTACCGCCGCCCGGCGGCTCCGTGTCGAGGCCGGTGCTCATATCGCCCCCAGCTTCCGGCGCCGCACGAGCGCGATGAAGAACGGCGCGCCGATCAGTGCGACCACGATGCCGACCTGCAGTTCCCCGGGCCGTGCCACGACCCGTCCGACGACGTCGGCCAGCAGCAGCAGCACCGCCCCGGCGAGCCCGGACGCTGGCAGCAACCACCGGTAGTCGGGCCCGGTGAACGAGCGGACGATGTGCGGCACGATCAGGCCGAGGAAGATGATCGGCCCGCACGCCGCCGTCGCCGCCCCGGCCAGCAGGGTGATGGCGAGGACGCCGATCAGGCGGGTCCGGCGCACCGAGTGGCCGAGCGAGGCGGCGACGTCCTCGCCCAGTGACAGCGCGTTCAGCGCGGGCGCGCTGGCCAGCGCGAGCACCGTGCCGACCAGGATGAACCAGATCACCTGGGTCGTGACGTCGGCGTCGCGCCCGGCGAGCGAGCCCACGTTCCAGAAGCGGTAGGCGTCGAGGCTGGTCTCGTCGATCAGGACCACCGCCGAGGTCAGCGCCTGCAGCAGGAACATCACGGCCGCACCGCTGAGCGCCAGCGACACCGGCGTCGCACCGCCCGGTGCCCGGGTGCCGATCAGGAACACCACGACGCTGGCCACGAAGGCGCCCACGAAGGCGAACCACACATAGCCGAACAGCGAGGTGACGCCGAACAGGTAGATCCCGCAGACCACGAAGAACGAGGCCCCGGCGTTGACCCCCAGCAGGCCCGGGTCCCCGAGCGGGTTGCGGGTGAAGCCCTGCACCAGCGCGCCGGCCAGGCCCAGCGCGATCCCGACCAGCACCCCGAGCACCGTGCGCGGGACCCGCAGCGCGCGGATCACCACGTCGTTCTCGGTGCCGGTCGGCGCGACGAGGGCGGAGAACACCTCGTCGATCGGAATGATCTTGGTGCCGACCGCGATGCCGGCCAGCACCGCGACGACCAGGGACACGGCCAGGGCGGCGAGGCCGAGCAGCCGGCGGCGCCGGCTCGACCTCCTCGGCGGCGCCGAGCCCCCCGCGGGACCGGGCCGGACGCGGATCGCGTTCACCTGAGTGAGGTCCCCCCTGCATCGTTCCGGCACGCACCCGATCCGGCGCGGCTCCGCTCACCATAAGTGAGCCTGCCCTACTGCAGAACACCCCGTGGCCCATGTCGCCGTCGTGGCGGGGCATGCTCGCCGCGTGCAGACGCGCCCCCGGGTCACCGCGATCATGGTGTCGTCACTGGACGGTGCGGTCGCGGCGGGTGGCGCCGGATCGCAGGGCCTCAGCACCCCGGCCGACCGCGAGCTGTTCCGCTCGTTGCGCCGTGCCGCGGGCGTCGTCCTGGTCGGGGCGGGCACCGCGCGGGACGAGGACTACCGGGGCGTGCGGCCCCGCCGCCCCACCGCCGACGAGCCGGTGCCCGGGCCACCCCCGCCGGTCGCCGTCGTCACCGGGTCGGCAGCGCTCGACCCGGCGGCCGCGCTGTTCACCGACACCGTGACCGCTCCGATCGTGCTCACCACCGCCGCCGCCCCGCCGGACCGCCGGGAGGCGTTGCGGGCCGCGGGGGCCGAGGTCGCCGTGCTGCCCGACCTCGCGCCGGGCACCCTGCTCGGCACACTCGCCCGGCGCGGGCTGCACGCCGTGCTCTGCGAGGGCGGCCCCACCCTGCTCGGCGCCCTGGTCGCCGCGGACGCCGTCGACGAGCTGCGGCTGACCCTGGTCCCGGTCCTGCTCGGCGGCCCGGCCGGGCGGATCGCGGCCGGGCCCGTGGCCGCCGCGCCCCCGCGCGGCATGCGCCTCGCCGGACACACCGCCGCCGGCGACGGCACCCTCCTCCTGCACTACGTCCGCCCCGGCGGCGCGGCCGACGCCCGAACAGTGCATCCGCCGAACGAGTGAACCTTCGTGAGGAGATCGCCGCTCGGGGCATCCCACGGGGGAACAGCACAACAACAGCACGACAGCGACAGCAGGGACGCCACGAGCGGTGGCGCGGACCCGGTCGCCGCTCGTCGCGAGAGGAGCAGGACATGACCTCCACCACCCCGGCCACCACCTCCGGTTCGAGCCCGGCCACGACCTCGGGCGGCACGAGCCAGGGCCGCACCACGATCGCCGCCTCGGTGGTCCAGAAGATCTCCGGGATCGCCGCCCGCGAGGTCTCCGGCGTCCACTCCATGGGTTCGGGCGCCTCTCGGGCGTTCGGCGCGCTGCGTGAGCGGATCCCGGGTGGCGGCTCCACCGGCGCGTCCAACGTGGCCGGTGTGAACGTCGAGGTCGGCGAGAAGCAGGCCGCCGTCGACCTGGACATCGTCGTCGAGTACGGCGTGTCCATCGCCGAGCTGGCCACCGCGGTGCGGCGCAACGTGATCGGCGCCGTGGAGCGGATGACCGGGCTCGAGGTCATCGAGGTCAACATCTCGGTGAACGACATCCACCTGGCGTCCGAGGACGACGACGCCGCCGACGGGTCCGCCCCGGCGGCCGCCCCGACCGGCCGCGTCGTGGAGTGAGCGTGCCGCGCCCCCCGGCGGGGCCCGGGTCGCCCGACTCCCCCGCCGCGGTCGTCACCGGCCCGCCCGGCCGGGCCGCCGCCGCGGCGCAGGCCGCGCGCGACCCGGAGCCGGCCGCACTGGCCGAGCTGGTCGCCGAGGCCGTCGTCGCGCACCCGTCGGTGGTCCGGCTGGACGGCGGTGTGTTCGGCACGGTCGCGACCTGGCTGTCGGGGCGCCGGCTGGTCGGCGTGCACGTCGGCGGCCCGGGTGAGCCGGTGGAGGTCGGGGTGGTGCTGCACCTCGACCGGCCGATCCCCGCTACCGTCGCCGCACTGCGCCGGTCCGTCGCGCCGCTCGTCGGCGCCGTCCCGATCGACGTCACGGTCTCCGACGTCCAGACCGCCGGCACCGGCGGAGCCACCGCAGAGGTCGACACCGCGGGGGGCGACGGTGCCGGCAGCACCTGACCGGAGCAGGCGGAGGTACGGATGGACGAACGGGACGCCCGCGGCGGCCTCACCCCCGAGCAGCGCGCGGCCTACCGCTCGTTCGTCCGCACCCACCATCCGGACCGCGGCGGCGACCCGGAGGTGTTCCGCGCCGGGCTGGCCCGCTACCGCGCCCTGGCCGCAGGCACCGACCCGTCCGGCACCGCGGTGGACGCGCACCGGCCGGGCACCGACGACCGCCGCTACGACGCCCCGATCGAGATCGTCCCGGACCTGCCGTTCCCGGCCCGGGTGCTCGTCGCCCTGATCCGCACCGTCCGGCGCCGCAGGAACCCGCGGGTCGACCGCCCCGGGCCCCGCGGCACGGATCCCTGATCGCACTTCCCTCCCGGAGGAACTCATGAACGCCACCCAGACCGGCCTGCTGGCGGGCCTCCTGCTGGGGATCGCCGTGGCCGTCAACGGCTTCCCGGCCTTCCTCGTCACGCTCGTGCTCGGCGCCATCGGGTTGCTGGTCGGGCGGGTGCTCGACGGCGAGCTGGACGTCAGCGGCCTGCTCGGCCGCGGCCGCGATCGGTGACCGGGGCGACCGGCATGAGCACCACGCTCGCCGAGCCGGAGGACCGCGGCACGCTCGAGGTCGACCCGTCGGTCCTGCGCAAGATCGTCGAGTACGCGGCGGACACCGCCCCGGCGACCCGGCACCGGACCCGCAGGCTGGCCGGCGTCGACGTCGGGGAGGCCGGGCCCAGCGCCAAGGTCGTCACGCGCACCGCCGACGAGGTCGACGTCCGGCTCTGGCTGGCCCTGTCCTACCCCGGCCCCGTCCGCGCCGCCGTCGCCGAGATCCGCGAGCGCATCGCCGCGGACCTGCTGCGGATGACCGGGCACCGGGTGGGCCGGTTCACCGTCGAGGTGGACGCCCTGCAGTCCGACCGGGCGTCGGCGCGGGCACAGACGGCTCGGGTGCACTGAGCCCTCGGGTGCACTGAGCCCTCTCCCCCACGAACCGACACCCACCCACCGACAGAAAGGCAGGTGAGCGCCGTGCGCGTCCTGCTCCGCGTCCTCGCGCCGCTGGTCAGCCTGGCCGTCGCCGCGCTCGGCGTGCTGCTCGTCGTCGAGGTCGTCGCGGCGTGGACGAGCCCGGGCTCCGGTGCCGGGCTGCTCGTCCCGTGGCGGGACTGGCGCACGACCGGCGAGACCGTGCTGTGGACCGCGCCCCCGGTGCTCTGGATCGCGATCGTCGCCGTCGTCGCCGGTGTGGTGCTGCTGGCCGTCGGGCTGCTCGCCCGGCGCCACGACATCGCCCTGACCTCGCCGTCGCCCGGGCTGACCGTCGCGACCGCACCCCGGGTGCTGGCCCGCCTGGTCGGCAGCCGGGTCCGCGCGCTCGACCCGGTCACCGCCGCCTCGGTCACCGCCTCGGGGCGCTCGGTCGTCGTCCGGGCCCGCGGCCGCGGCGAGCCCGACGGGCTCCGCGACGGGGCCCGCACCGCGGCGGCCGGCGTGCTGGACGCGCTGCCGCTGGCGCGCCGTCCCCGGGTGACCGTGCGCGCCACCCCCGAACAGCCCGGGACCTCGAAGGGAGTGCACTGAGATGGCCGCCGACACCACCCCGGTGGAGACCGGATCCGGTGGCCCGCAGCCGTCGGACGACCCCCGGCCCCCCACGCCGAGCAACCCGCGCCGGGCCGCCCGCGCCGCCCGCAAGGCCCAGTACCGCTCGGCGGGCGGCGCCCGCTGGGGTCTCACCCTGCTCGGGTTCGTGCTGCTGGCCGCCGGGGTGCTGACCATCCTGCTGGTCAGCGGCGTCTTCGGGCAGCAGCGTCCGCAGCGGCCGGTACTGGACCCGATGATCCAGCAGTTCCTCGTGGCCAACGCGACGGCGACGCGGCTCGTCGCGATCGCCGTCGGCGTGCTGCTGCTGGTGCTCGGCCTGCTCTGGGCGGCCCGGTCGCTGCGCCCCGAGGGGCACCCCGACCTGGTGCTCGACGGCGGCACCGGCACCGAGATCCGGATCGACGCCTCGGCCGCGGCCGACGCGGTCGCCGACGGCGCCTCGTCGCTGCCCGGCGTCACCCGGGCCCGTGCCCGGATGGTCGGCAGCGCCGCGGCGCCGGCCGTGCGGGCCACCGTCTGGATCGACGAGGACGTCGCCGACGACGAGGTCGCCGAGATCTGCCGTCGGCTCGACGCCGAGGTGCTCGCCCAGGTGCGGGACTCGCTCGGCCTGGCCGACCTGCCGGTCGCGGTCCGCCTGGAGCTGGACTCGGCACCACGCTCCGGACCGCGGGTGGCCTGACCGGCGGGCCGCACGTCCCCCGTGCGGCCGGGCCGCCGGCCCGGCCCCGGCATGACCCGGTTCACAGCGGCCGGGCCGGGCGGGCGACGTACCGTCGTCGGCATGAGTGCACTGCTGGACGGCAAGAAGGCCCTGGTCACCGGCGCCGGCAGCGGGATCGGTGCCGCGGTGGCCCGCCGCCTGGCCGCCGACGGGGCCGCGGTCCACGCGGTCGACCTCGACGCCGAACGGGTCACGTCGCTGGCCGCCGAGAACGACCTGATCACCCCGCTCGCCTGCGACCTGTCCGACCTCGACGCCGTCGAGCAGCTGCCCGGCGACATCGACGTCCTGGTCAACAACGCCGGGCGCCAGCACGTGTCCCGCCTCGAGGAGTTCGACCCGGACACGTTCTCCCAGATCCTGCGCCTGATGCTCGAGTCGCCGTTCCGGCTGATCCGCAAGTCCCTGCCGCACATGTACTCCCGCGGCTGGGGCCGGGTCGTGAACATCTCCAGCGCGCACGGTCTGCGCGCCTCGCCGTACAAGTCGGCCTACGTCTCGGCCAAGCACGGGCTCGAGGGCCTGTCCAAGGTCACCGCGCTGGAGGGGGCCGAGCACGGGGTCACCAGCAACTGCATCAACCCGGCCTACGTCCGCACCCCGCTGGTCGAGGCGCAGATCGCCGACCAGGCCCGCACCCACGGGATCTCCGAGGACGAGGTCATCGAGAAGATCATGCTCACCCCGGTCGCGGTGAAGCGGCTGATCGAGCCGGCCGAGACCGCCGAGCTGGCCGCGCTGCTGTGGGGACCGGCGTCGGCGTCGATCACCGGGACGTCGCTGAGCCAGGACGGCGGCTGGACCGCCCGCTAGGCACCGTCTCTCTCACCGGGTTCTCACCCCGGGCCCGGCACACTCCACCCGGGAGGGGCGCGGTGCGCCCGGGGTCCGGTTCGGCAGCAGGGGGCGACGCGTGCGGCGGTCGACGGGGCACCCGCGGGTGCGGTGGTCCCGCCGGGGCGCCGCGGGGCTGGTCGTCCTGCTCGCGCTCGCGCTGCTCGCCGGCTGCGCCGCCGGGCCGTCCCAGCGCCCACCGGTCGCCGTCCGCGGTGAGCTGCTGCCCGCCGCTCCCCCGCCGCCCGCCGCGCAGGCGCCGGCCGACCCGGACCGGCTGCCCGAGGCCGAGCCGCTGCGGAGCGGGCCGCCGTTCGCCGACTGCACCGACGACGTCCTGGCCGGACTGGCGGCGGCCGGGACACCGGTGCCCGAGGGACGGACGCTGCGGATCGGGTGCGGGCGCCTCACGGTGCCCGCCGACCGCAACCGGCCCGACCTGGGCCCGGCCCGGCTCGGCCTGACGAAGGTGACCGCCCCCGGCGCCCCCGCCGACCTGCCCGCCCTGGTCGTGCTCGGCGACACCGGGGTCGACGGCTCCGCGCGGGCCGCGGCCCGGCTCGCCGCGCAGCTGCCCGACCCCGTCCTGCAGCGCTACCAGGTGATCGGGATGGACCGCCGCGGCACCGGCGAGGACCTGCTCGACTGCGCCCCCGCCGACGCCCGCGCCGCGCTGCTCGACGCCGGCCCCGAGCGCGGCGACGAGGCCGCCATGTCGGCGCTGCTCGAACGGTCCCGGTCGATCGTGCAGGACTGCTACCTGCTCCTGGGCGGCCAGCTGACCAGCTTCAAGGCCGCCGGCTCCGCCGACGACGTGGAGGCGCTGCGCACGACGCTCGGGCTGGCCCGGCTGAACCTGATCGGCGTCGGCGACGGCGCGGACGCGGCCGCGGGCTGGGTCGCCGGGCACCCGGGCGCCGTCGGCCGGGTCGTCCTGGACGGGCCCGGGGACCCCACCCTCGACGAGCCCGCCCGCACCGAGGCCGTCACGGCCGCCGCCGAGTCGGCGTTCGACGCCTTCGCCGGTGCCTGCGCGACCGGGCCGGACTGCCCGCTCGGCCCGGACCCGCGCGCGAGCGTGCGCCGCCTGGTCGACCGGCTCTCCGGCACCGCGCTGCCGGTCGGGGACGGCGACTCGCTCACCGCGGGCGCCACCCTGCGGGCGGTGCGCACGCTGCTGTCGCAGCCGTCCCGGTGGCCGGAGCTGCAGACGGCGCTGGCGCAGGCCGACGCCGGGGACGGGGCCGGGCTCGCCCGCCTCCTGGCCCCGCTCGGCGGGCCGCAGGGCCGGTTCGACGCCGCCCTGGCCACCCGGTGCAACGACAGCAGGGTGCGGGCCACCCCCGGGGAGGCGGCCGCCCGGGCGGCGGACTGGGACGAGCGTTTCCCGCTGTTCGGCGTCGCCGCGGCCCAGGACCTGGTGGCGTGCGGGCCGTGGCCGTCGGGCGGGCAGGTCGCCCCCGCCACCCCGCAGGGCAGCGCCCTGCCACCGGTGCTGGTCCTGGGCACCGCCCAGGACCCGCGTGCCCCGCAGAGCGGTGCGGAGCGCACCGCCGAGCAGCTCGGCAACGGGCGGCTGGTCCGCTGGGAGGGCGCCGGCACCGGGGCGTACCCGCGCACCCCGTGCGTGAACGCGGTCGTCGGCCGCGCGCTGCTCGAGGGCCGGGCCCCGGCCGAGCCGGTCGTCTGCCCGCCGTAACCGGTTGCGCCGGACGGTGCACGGTTCGTGATCGAACAGTGCGACGAAGCCGACATCCCAGGTCACGATTCCGTATCCGCGCATTCCGAAGCGTATTGCGTCGCAGCGGGTCCGTGATGCCTGCGACCTGCGGGTACGGATCGGTGACCGAATTCCCGGAACGGTGTCCGCACCGCCACGAAACCGATACGGAACCGCCTGCACGGCTTACCGGGCCCCCTCGTTGGGGCTAGGCTCCCTCGAACGAGGGGGGTCACCGCAGGTCGCACCGGTCACGCCGACGAGCGCGCGGCGACCACCGTCGTCCGTGGGCCGCATGTAACGCCGGTGGGACCAACCGGCGAGCGTGCAGACGGACGGTGCGGCAGGACCGGTCGGCCCGTGCCGCTCGGCGGCGGGAATCGGGCGGGAGGAGCACGGTGGATTTCTTCACCTATGTCGGGTCGGAACTGGACGAGTTGGTGTTCTACGGCCAGCAGCACTTTCTGCTGGTCGCCATTGCGGTCGGAATCGCCGGTGCCATCTCGCTCGCTGCGGGCATGCTCCTGCACACGAACCGGCTGACCCCGGACTCCTGGAGCAAGCCGCTGCGCATCGGGTCCCGCGAGGGCCTGCTCGTCGCGAGCTCGGCCGCGCTGACCATCCCGTCGCTGGCGTTGTTCGGCCTGCTGCAGCCGGTGCTCGGCCTCGGCGCGACGCCCTCGCTCACCGCGCTCGCCATCTATTCGATCTACCCGATCCTGCGCAACGTCGTGGCCGGGCTGTCCTCGGTCGACGACGCCGTGCTGGAGTCCGCCCGCGGGATGGGCATGGGCCCGGTCCGGCGGATGCTGTCCATCCAGCTCCCGCTGGCCTGGCCGGTCATCCTGTCCGGGATCCGGGTCGCGGTCCTGATCATCATCGGGATCGCGGTCGTCGCCGGGGCGATCAACGGCCCCGGTTTCGGCTCGTCGCTGTTCCTGGGCCTGCAGCGGCTGGGCTCGGTCAACTCGTTCAACCAGGTTCTGGCAGCCACGCTCGGCTGCCTCGTCGTGGCCGCCGTCTACGAACTCGTGTTCTGGGCCGTGCAGCGCTTCACCACCCCGAGGGGGATCCGTGTCTGATTCCGGCAAACCGATGATCGCCCTCGAAGGCATCAGCAAGACCTACCCGAAGGCGGCGGCCCCGGCCGTCCAGGAGCTCAACCTCGAGGTCCCCGAGGGCACGATCTCGATGTTCATCGGGCCGTCCGGCTGCGGCAAGACGACCACGCTCAAGATGATGAACAGGCTGATCGAGCCGACCACCGGGCGGATCCTGCTCGACGGCGAGGACGTCACCACGGTCAATGCCGACGAGCTGCGCCGCCGGATCGGCTACGTCATCCAGCAGGTCGGCCTGTTCCCGCACTTCACCATCGCCGACAACATCGCCGTCGTCCCGAAGATCCTCGGCTGGGACCGCAACCGGATCACCGCCCGGGTCGACGAGCTGCTGCACCTGGTCGGCCTGGAGCCCAAGGACTACCGCGACCGCTACCCCCGTCAGCTCTCCGGTGGCCAGCAGCAGCGGATCGGCGTCGCCCGTGGGCTCGCGGCCGACCCGTCGGTGATGCTGATGGACGAGCCGTTCGGCGCCATCGACCCGATCACCCGCGACCGGCTGCAGGACGAGTTCCTCGAGCTGCAGCAGCAGATCGCGAAGACGATCTGCTTCGTCACCCACGACCTGAGCGAGGCGGTCAAGCTCGGCGACCGGATCGCCGTGTTCGGGCCCGGCGGGACGCTGCAGCAGTACGACACCCCGGACAACGTGCTGACCCACCCGGCGAACGAGTTCGTCGGCGAGTTCGTCGGCTCCGGTGCCGCGGTGCGGCGGCTGTCGTTGCTCGAGCTGTCCCGCCTCGAGCTGCAGTCGGTCGGGCTCGACGGCACCGGCGAACGCAACGGGGCGCCCACCTACGAGGCCGATGCCGAGGGCCGCCCGGTCCGCTGGGCGTACCTGCCGGGAACCCAGGCCCGGCCCAAGCTGGTCACGGTGCCGCACACCGGCACGGTCTACGACGCCGTCGACGTCATGCTCGACTCCCAGACCGAGCTCGTCGGCGTCGTCGACGGCGAGCAGCGGCTGCAGGGCGCGCTCTGGTGGAAGGACCTCGTCGAGGGTCTGAAGACCAAGGGGCAGGCGTGAGCGCCTCGGCCGCGGAGGCCACCGGCACCGCGCAGGCCCCGGACACCCCGCGCCGCACCCGCACGAAGATCGACAAGGCGCTGATCGTCAACCCGATCATCGCCGTCGTCGGTCTCGCCGCGGTGTTCGCCTACGCCGCGGTACAGGGCCTCGACGACGTCGAACGCTCGGTGATCAACGCGGAGGAGCTGGGCCGCCGGCTGTGGGAGCACCTGCTGCTGACCGGCCTGTCGACACTCGTCGTCATCGTGGTCGCGATCCCGGCCGGGGTCGCGCTCAGCCGGCCGGGCGCGGGCCGGGTCCAGCGCCCGGTGCTGGCGTTCGCCGGGTTCATGCAGGCGCTGCCCGCGTTCGGTGTGATCGTGCTGCTCGCGTTCTCACCGCTCGGGCTCGGGCTGCCCACCGCCGTCGTCGCGCTCGCCATCGCCGCGCTGCTGCCCGTGCTGACCAACACCGTCGTCGGCCTGCAGCAGGTCGACCGGGCCCTGATCGAGGCCGCGCGCGGGATCGGGATGTCGGCCCGGCAGACCCTGTTCCGGGTCGAGCTGCCGCTGGCCACGCCGGTCATGGTCGCCGGGGTGCGGGTCGCGCTGGTGCTCAACGTCGGCACCGCCGCCCTGGCCACCTACATCGGCGCCGGCGGCCTCGGCGAGCCGATCAAGGGCATGCTCGAGCTCGGCCGCCCCACCGGAACCCTCGTCGCCGCGGCCATCGTCGCCGCGCTGGCCCTGATCGTGGACTGGCTCGCCGGTCTCGCCGAGTACGCCGTCCGCCGCAACGCCGGCTGACCGCGACTCCCACTCCCCACGTCCCGCAGTACCGCACTCCCTGGAGGACACGTGAGATTCGGACGATCCCGGCGCATCGCCCTGACGGCGATCGCGGCGGCCACGGCAGTCGCCCTCGCGGGTTGCGGCGGCCTGAGCGGCGGCGGTCCCTCGGCCTCCGGCGGCTCGCTCGCCGAGGCCGGCAACCTGGAGGGCGTCGACTACATCGTCGGCGGCAAGAACTTCGACGAACAGCTCGTGCTGTGCGAGGTCACCGTCGCGGCACTCGAGGCGGCCGGTGGCAACGTCACCCCGCGCTGCAACCTCGGTGGTACCGACGTCGCCCGGCAGGCGCTGCTCTCCGGCGACATCAACATCTACTGGGACTACACCGGCACCGCGTGGGCGTCGTTCTTCAAGGAGACCCAGCGCATCCCCGACGACAACGAGCTCTACCGCCTGGTCGCCGAGCGCGACCTGCAGGAGAACCAGCTGGTCTGGCTGGACAAGGCGAGCTTCAACAACACCTACGCCTTCGCCATGACCGAGGCGAAGTCCCAGGAGCTGGGCATCACCACGCTCTCGGACATGGCCAACCACATCCGGTCCGGCCAGCCCGGCTCGGTGTGTGTCGAGACCGAGTACAACTCCCGTGACGACGGCCTGCGCGGCCTGCAGGAGACCTACGACTTCCAGATTCCCGAGGGCGGCACCCAGGTGCTGGCCACCGGCGTGATCTACCAGGCGACCGCCGACGGCCGCTGCCTGTTCGGCGAGGTCTTCACCACCGACGGCCGCATCCCCGGCCTGAAGCTGAAGGTCCTGGAGGACGACAAGAAGTACCACGTCACCTACAACGCGGCGCCGATCGTCCGCGAGGAGACCTACAACCAGAACCAGGCGATCCGCGAGGTCATGAAGCCGATCTCGGACGCGCTCGACTACGAGACCATGCTGCGCCTCAACGGCCAGGTCTCGTCCGACGGCATGGACCCGCGCCAGGTGGCCCGGGACTGGATGACCGAGCAAGGCTTTATTGGGTAGTGGCTTGTGAGTGGTTATCGCGGTCCTGACCGCGATAACCACTCACGGGTGCCGGAGGCGCCGTGATCGAGCTGACCAACCTGTCCGGCGAGGTCTTCGACGGCGCCGGGGTGACCAAGCGAGAGCTGATCGACCACCTCGACGCCGTCGCCGACCGGATCCTGCCGGAGCTGGCCGAGCGGGCACTCACGGTCGTCCGGGCCCGGCCGGGGCAGGCACCGTTCATGCAGAAGAACCTGCCGCGCGGGGCGCCGGGCTGGATCCCCACCCTGGACGTGTGGGCGGAGACCTCGCAGCGCACCGTCCGCTACCCGGTCTGCACCGACCGGGACACGCTGCTGTGGTTCGGCAACCAGCGCGCGATCGAGTTCCACCCCACGCTGGTGCCGCACGGGAGCCCGGTGGCCGACGCGCTCGTGGTCGACCTGGACCCGCCCGCGGACGGTGAGTTCAGCCAGGTGGTGGCGGCTGCCCGGCTGGTCCGGGCCGCGCTGACCGAGCTGGGGCTGGACGCGGCGGTGAAGACCAGCGGGGCGAAGGGTCTGCACCTGCTCGTGCCGCTGTCAGAGACCCCATGGCCGCTACCGCTGGCCGCCTTGAAGGATGAGAATCGGTGCGGGGTCGGCTGAGCTCGTTCTTGCTTGGTGCGCGAGAGCC
>NZ_FOUY01000020.1 GCF_900115005.1 Pseudonocardia ammonioxydans
TTGGCGGATCGGCGCGATCACCGCCGCCGCCCTGGTCCTGCTCCACCACGAACACGACCGGACGGCCTGATCAACTCGCTACTGGGAAACATTCATTCTCCCGACACAGCATTCATCGGACCGCGAGTCATACGGAGTACTCGTCGCGCTTGCGCGGCCAGTCGGAGAAGTCCTCGCCGCGCCCCCGGGGTGCCCGGTCCAGAAGTTGCCAGGTGGCGTTCAGCGCCTCGGTGCCGCGGTCGTAGGTCGAGTAGGTGTGATGGACGACCCCGTCCTCCAGCGCAAAGCAGCTCAGCGCCATCAGCTCCATCACGTCGAGCATGCTCCCGCTGCCCGCTCCGTAGTCCCGGTGTGGCGTCGGGACGTGCATGTACCCGAAGAAGTCGGCGTCGAAGTCGCTGTCCCCGGACGACACCCACTCGACGTCCCAGCCCATCCGCTGCTTGTACGCGGTGAGCAGCGGTAGCGGCGAGCGCGAGGCGAGGACGAACGTCACGTCGCGGCGTGCCAGGTGCGGTACCGCGCCGATCAGGTTGTCCGTTTCGAAGGTGCACCCCGGGCACCCGTCCGGAGTGTTCGGCCCGTGCATGAAGTGCCGCACGATCAGCTGGGAACGTCCGTCGAACAGCTCGCCGAGCGTGCGCCGACCGGCCGTGGTGTCGAACCGGTACTGCTTCTCGACCGGCACCCAGGGCAGCGCCTGCCGCTCCCGGGCGAGCGCGGTCGCCCGGCGGGTCAGGTCCTTCTCCGCTTCCAGCTGCCGCTCATAGGCGGCGCGCCACTGTTCGCGCGTCCCGGTCGCGTGCGTCGTCATCGCGTCCTCCCCTGTCACGGACGGGTCCACCGGGACAGACCCCCGGCGGTGCCGGGAGTCATCGGTGGAATCCGCGTGAACGGGGAGGCGGCGGGAGTGGCAACTCGTCTTCCCCGCCCACTTCAGCTTATACAGGATCCACGGGCCTCATGAGGACTTATTTCCTCCGCCATACTCGCCGCCGCAATCCGGATCGGGGCGACGAGGGGGCAGTGAGTGGACCGTGCGGTGCAGGTCAGCACAACGGGGGGCGACGCAGCGGGGATCGGCACGGCGGGGATCAGCACGGCGGGGCCCGGTGTGGTGGGGCTCGACGCAGTGGGGATCAGTGGGACCGGGATCGACGAGGTCGGCGGCAAGGGAGCCAACCTGGGCGAACTGTCCCGGATCGAGGGGATCCGGGTACCCGACGGCTTCTGCGTGACGGCGGAGGCCTACCGCCGTGTCGTGGCGGGCTCACCGTCGTTCGCCGGCGCGCTCGACGGGCTGACGGACCTGACCCCGGCCGACCGGGAGGCGATCGGCGCGGCGAGCGCGGAGATCCGCCGGGTGGTCGAGGCGATCCCGCTGCCCGACGACCTCGTGACGGCGGTCGGCGGTGCGCTCTCCCGGCTCGGTGCCCACACCGCCTGCGCGGTCCGGTCCAGCGCGACCGCGGAGGACCTGCCGGGCACCTCGTTCGCGGGCCAGCACGACTCCTACCTCGGCGTCGTCGGTCCGGCGGCAGTGCTCGAGCACGTCCGGCGGTGCTGGGCCTCGCTGTTCACCGAGCGGGCGGTGACCTACCGGCTGCGTCACGGCGTCGACCACCGGCGGGTCGACATGGCCGTCGTCGTGCAGGCGATGGTCGCCGCGGAGGCGGCCGGCGTCCTGTTCACCGCCGACCCGGTGACCTCGAACCGCAAGGCCGCCACCGTGGACGCCGTGCGGGGCCTCGGCGACGCCCTGGTCTCCGGCACGGTGAACCCGGACACCTGCACCGTGCGCGACGACGCGGTCGTCACCAGGGCCGGGCACGACCGGCCGGTGCTGACCGACGACCAGGCGCTGCGGCTGGTGCGGCTCGGCCGGCGGATCGAGGCCCACTTCGGCCGCCCCCAGGACATCGAGTGGTGCCTGGCCGGCGACGAGTTCCACATCGTCCAGAGCCGGCCGATCACCACGCTGTTCCCCGTCCCGGAGGCCGACGACGGGGAGAACCACGTCTACGTCTCCGTGGGCCACCAGCAGATGATGACCGACGCCATGCGACCCCTCGGCCTCTCCGTGTGGCAGCGGACGACCCCACGGTCGATGGCCGAGGCAGGCGGACGGCTGTTCGTCGACGTCGCCGCGGCCCTGGCCGCCCCGGAGAGCCGCGCGAGCATCCTGGTCGGCCTCGGTGAGTCCGACCCGTTGATGGGCGACGCGCTGCAGACCGTCCTCGACCGTGAGGGTTTCCTGCCGGTGCCTGCGGACCCGGGTCCCGCCGGGGCGCCGAAGGTCGCCGGCGAGGCCGGCCCGGGCGACCCGATCGAGGCCGACCCGGCACTCGTCGCCGAGCTCGTCGAGGACACCCGGGCGTCCGTCGCCGCGCTGGAACGCGACCTGCACGCCCGGTCCGGACCCGAGCTGGTCGAGTTCGTCCTGGCCGACTTCGCGGAGCTGCGGCGGACCCTGTTCACCCCGCGGAGCGGCCAGGTGATCAGGGCGGGCATGGCGGCGGCGTCCTGGCTCAACAGTCACGTCCTGGAGTGGCTGGGCGAGCGCAACGTGGCGGACACGCTGTCCCAGTCCGTCCCGCACAACGTCACCTCGGAGATGGGCCTGGCGCTGCTGGACGTCGCGGACGCGATGCGCCCGTACCCGGACGTGGTGGCGTTCCTGGCCGGCGTCGAGCACCCCGAGGAACCCGACGACCCCGACCACGGCTTCCTCGACGAGCTCGGGGCGGTCGCGGACGGCGGGCCGGTGGCCCGGGACGCGCTGGTGGCGTTCCTCGACCGCTACGGCGTGCGCTGCGCCGGCGAGATCGACATCACCCGGCCGCGCTGGAACGAGCGCCCGGCCCTGCTCGCGTCGACGCTGCTCGGCTACCTCCACAACCACGAGCCGGGCGCGGCCGAGCGGCTGTTCGAGGACGGGCGCCGGCAGGCCCGGGAGAAGGAGCAGGACCTGCTGCGCCGCATCCGGGAGCTGCCGGACGGGCAGTGCAGGGCCGACGAGACCGAGCAGATGATCGACCGCGTCCGCGCCTTCGCCGGGTACCGGGAGTACCCCAAGTTCGGCATGATCCAGCGCTACGCCCTCTACAAGGAGGCGCTGCTCCGGGAGGCGGGTCGCCTCGTGGACTCCGGGGTCCTGCGCGCGGCCGAGGACGTGTTCTACCTGCGGCTCGAGGAGTTCGCCGAGGTCGTGCGCACGAACCGGGTGGACGAGGGGCTGATCCGCACGCGGCGCGCGGAGTTCCGGTCGTTCCAGGACCTCACCCCGCCGCGGGTGATCACCTCGGACGGGGAGGTCCCGGCCGGCGCCTACCACCGCGACGACGTCCCGGCCGGGGCGCTGGCCGGGCTGGCGGTGTCCGCCGGGACCGTCGAGGGACGGGCGCGCGTGGTCCTGGACATGGCGCGCGCCGATCTGGCGGCCGGCGACATCCTCGTCACCACCAGCACCGACCCCGGCTGGACGCCGCTGTTCGTCGGGATCGCCGGCCTGGTCACCGAGGTGGGCGGGTTGATGACGCACGGCGCGGTGATCGCCCGGGAGTACGGCCTGCCCGCCGTCGTCGGGGTGGAGAACGCGACCCGGCTCGTGCAGGACGGGCAGCGCATCCGCGTGCACGGGACGGAGGGCTACGTGGAGGTCCTGGGCCCGTACCCTCGGGGGTGATGACCTCGTCACCGGCACGTTCCCCGCGGCGGATGACGCCGCAGGCGCGGCGGGCCCAGCTGGTGTCCGCCGCGCTGGACCTCTACGGCCGGCAGGCCCCGGAGGACGTCGCGGTCGAGGACGTCACCCGCGCCGCGGACGTGTCCCGGGCGCTGTTCTACCGGTACTTCTCCGGGGTCGAGGAGCTGCAGGTCGCCGCGCTGGGCAGCGTCGTCGACGAGCTCGTGTCCCGGGTCGCGCTCTCCGGGGACGGGCCGCTGGACGCGCAGCTGGCGACGGTGCTCGACGTGTTCCTCGACGTGGTGGAACGGCACGCCCGGGCCTACGTCGCGCTGCTGCGCAGCGGTTCGGTGGTCTCGACCGGGGCCACCGACACGCTCGTCGACAGCGTCCGCGACCACATGGTCGAGCTGCTCTGCGCGCGCGGCGGGCTGGGCGAGCCGACGCCGCTGCAGCTGATGACGCTGCGCGGCTGGGTCGCGCTCGTCGAGGGCTCGGTGCTGGCCTGGCTGGAGGCCGGTCGCGCGCCGGACCGCGCCGAGCTGCGGGACTGGCTGGTGGAGCAGCTGTTCGCGATGCTCGAGGTGACCGTCCGGCGCTCGCCCTGAGCGTCAGCCCCCGACGATGCCCAGCGCGTTCGGGACCGCGCGGTGCGCGTCGTCGGAGGGGTTGTTCACCACCTGCCCCCGGTACACCAGGGTCGAGGAGCCGCCCCCGTCGAGGTTGACGCCGTCGACGGCGCCGGCCGCGCGCAGCTGCTCGGCGGTCTCGGCGAGGGTGAGACCGGCACTGGTGGACTCGCGCCCGTCCGCGGTGAGCAGGACCAGCCGTCCCTCGGCGGTGACGCCCGCGGCGCTGCGCGGGTCGCGCTCGGCCCCGTCGAGGCCGGGTACCGGGGCTCCGTCGCGCAGGATCGGGCTGCCCCCGACCGCCGTGTCGGCCGGCACCCCGGAGGCGGTCCCGGCCGAGTGCCGCACGGTGACCCGGTCGCCGACGGCGAGCCCGCGCAGCGCGGCCGCGCCCTCGTCGCGTCCGGCCAGGATCTGCTCGCCCTCCGGGATCGGGCCGCCGCCGGGCGGGCGGACGTCGGTGACCCGGCCGTCCCGGACCACGACCTCCACCCGGTCCGGCGCGCACGGCGCGTCCCGGTCGGTGTCGCTGCCGCACAGGGCGGCGGCCCGGTCGCCGTTCCAGTCGGGGGTGAACAGCCCGATGCCCCCGACCGGGACCGCGTAGGTGTTCAGTGCCCGGATCGGGAGCTTCCCGCCGGGCCCGGTCGCCGAGGCCACCAGGTCCAGCCGGTCCACCCGGGGCGTGCCGGTGGCGTCGACGGTGAGCGCGTCCCCGGGCTCGCTGCCCGGCACGGCGGGCGCGAGCCGCCGCCCGGGCGGGACCGCGGAGGTGAGCATCCGGCCGTCGCGGACCGACGGCCCGGCGGGTGCGTTGCTGCGGGCGAAGTCGAAGAAGTCCCCGTTGACGGCGGCGACGGTGCCGGCCCGTGCGGCGTGCTCGGGAACGGTGGCCCGCTCCCCGACCGCCGCACCGGTGAGCAGCGTGGCCTCGACGCCCGACCGGCGCAGGTCCGCGACCACGATGTCGGTGGTCACCGGGCCCGAGGGGGTGTCGATCCGGTTCTCCCGGTGCGTGACGGCGGGCGCCTGCTGCGCGGGAGCGGACTGCTGCTCGGCCGTCGCACCGGCCCGGGCCGCACCGCGCACGGGTCCCGCGTGGCCGGCGTCCGGGGCCACGAACGCGGCGGCACCGGCCGGTTCCGGGGCGCCGGAGCCGGTCCGGACGAGGCCCTCGGCACCGGCCGGGATCAGTGCCCCGACCACGGCCGCGGCCAGCAGCGCGGTGCCGCGGCCACGCACCCGTCCCGACATTGCCTGCTCCCCCGGATCGACGACCGAACCGGGAAGAGACGATCACGACGGGGCGGGCACGACACGGAGGATCCGGGCATGGACGGCGGGTTTCACCCGGTCGTGGGTGGTCCGTCCGTGGTGGCGGGCGACCGCGGTCACCGCCGCGACACGCGGGGGGGACTTCCGTCAGGAGCCGAGCGTGCGGTGCCCCGCCCCGGGGTGCTCCTTCGCCAGCCGGGCGCCGTCGCCGGTGCCGTACCGCTCGCGCAGGGTCGGCCCGCCGGCGTCGGCCGCCTGCGGGACCCGCCCGCGCCGGCGCAGCTCCGGCACGACGTGCGCGACGACGTCGGCCATCGTCCCCGGGGTCACCGCGTAGGCGAGGTTGAACCCGTCGAGGTCGGCCTCGTCGGCCCAGCGCTCCAGCTCGTCGGCGACCGTCGCCCCGGACCCGACGACGACCGGTCCCCGGCCGCCGACCGTGATGAACTCGGCGAGCTCGCCGACGGTCCAGTCCCGGTCCGGGCCGGTGAACGACGCCAGCGCCGAGCGCGTCGACTCGGTCTGCACGTACTCCAGCTTCTCCCCCGGCGCGGCCCCGGACAGGTCCACACCGGACCAGCCGCCGAACAGCGCGAGCGCGGCCTGCGGGTCGGTCAGCGCCAGGTACTCCTCGAGGGTCGCGCGGGCGGCCTCGTCGGTCTCCCCGGCGATCGCGGTGAGCATCGCGAAGATCTTGACCGAGCGCGGGTCCCGGCCGGCCCGCTCGGCCTCGGCGCGGATCGCGTCGACCGAGCGGCGCACCACGGCGGGCGAGGGGCCCGAGACGAACACCGCCTCGGCGTGCGTGCCGGCGAACCGCGCGCCGCGCGGCGACGCCCCGGCCTGGAAGATCACCGGGGTGCGCTGCGGCGAGGGCTCGGACAGGAACGGGCCGGGCACGTCGAACCACCGCCCGTGGTGGCCGATGTCGTGCACCCGGGCGGGGTCGGTGAACACCCCGCGCTCGCGGTCCCGGACGACGGCGTCGTCGGACCAGGAGCCCTCCCACAGCTTGTAGCAGACCTCGAGGAACTCCTCGGCGAGCTCGTAGCGCTCGTCGTGCGGGAGCTGCCCGGACCGGCCCAGGTTGCGCGCCGCGGAGTCCAGGTAGGACGTCACGACGTTCCAGGCGACCCGGCCCCGGGTGAGGTGGTCCAGCGTGGTGAACCGGCGGGCCAGTGCGTAGGGATGCTCGTAGGCGACCGACACGGTCACCCCGAACCCGAGCCGCGAGGTCGCCCCGGCCATCGCCGGGACGAGCAGCAGCGGGTCGGCCAGCGGCACCTGCGCGGCGGCGCGGACCGCGGCGTCGCGGGAACCGCCGTACACGTCGTAGACGCCGAGCACGTCGGCCAGGAACAGCGCGTCGAACCCGCCGTCCTCGAGCATCCGGGCCAGCGACGTCCAGTGCTCGAGCTCGGTGTAGCGGTGGCCCTCGTCGGAGGGGTGGCGCCACAGCCCGGCGGACTGGTGCCCGACGCAGCCCATGTCGAAGGCGTTGAGCAGGATGCGACGGCTCATACGGTGAGTTCCTCCCGTTCGGGTGTGCGGCGCAGGCCGGTCCGGAGGGTCTCCGGGGCCAGCACGGTGGACACGATGCAGATCGCGAACAGCAGCCCGAAGTATCCCCAGATCAGCCACGGACGTCCGCCGCCCGCCATCAGGAGCGCGGTCGCGACCAGCGGCGTCGTCCCCCCGATCACGGACCCGATCTGGTAGCCGAGCGACGCACCGCTGTAACGGACGCGGGTGTCGAACAGCTCCCCGTACCAGGCGGCCTGCGGTCCGTACATGGCGTCGTGGAACAGGTTCACCAGCACCAGCATCGCGACGACGATGAGCAGCGTGGACCCGGAGTCGAGCAGCAGGAAGAACGCCCCGAGGAACAGCGGCGCCCCGATCGCCCCGACCAGGTAGACCGGCTTGCGCCCGACCCGGTCGGACAGGATCGCCCACAGCGGGGTCGAGAACAGCCCGATCGCGGACGCGACGATGACCGCGGTCAGCCCGGCGTTCTCGGCGGCGTCGGTGCCCTGGGCCAGGTAGGTCAGCGCGAACGTCGTCGCCAGGATGTAGACCGAGTTCTGCGCGATCCGGGTGCCGACCGCCAGCAGCACGGTGCGCCACTCGGTGCGCAGCACCTCCAGGACGGGCTGCTTGGCCAGGGACCCGGAGTCGCGGGCCGCGGTGAACACCGCGGGGTCGGCCAGCGTCAGCCGGATCGCCAGCCCCACCACGACGAGGACGAAGCTGAGCAGGAACGGGATCCGCCAGGCCCCGGCGAGGAACGCCTCCTTGCCGGCGATCGCGAGCACCGCGGCGTACACGCCGGAGGCCAGCAGCATGCCGGCCGACGAGCCGATCTGCGGGAAGCTGCCGTAGAAGCCGCGGCGGCGCTCGTGGTTCTCCCCCTCGGCATGCTCGACCGCCATCAGCACCGCGCCCGCCCACTCGGCACCGACCGCGAGCCCCTGCAGCAGGCGCAGCACGACGAGCAGGATCGGCGCGAGCAGGCCGGCCGTCGGGTAGGTGGGCAGCAGGCCGATCAGGGTCGTCGCGGCGCCCATCAGGACCAGCGAGCCGACGAGCACGGTGCGCCGTCCGACCCGGTCGCCGAGGTGACCGGCCACGACGGCGCCGATCGGACGGGCCCCGAACCCGGCGGCGTAGGTGGCGAACGAGGCGAGCACCCCGGCCGCGGGATTGACGTCGGTGAAGAACAGCGGCGCGAACACCAGCGCGGCCGCGGTGGCGTAGAGGTAGAAGTCGTACCACTCGATGGTGGTACCGATGAGGCTGGCGACGGCGGCGCGGCGCGGGGTGGCACCGGGGCGCGCGGCGGTGGACGTGCTGGACACGGGTGACCTGCCGGGGGTGAGGGCGGACCGCGGACGATCCGGTGTGGATGCGGACGGGGCGGCGTCAGCGACAGGCCTGCGACGACAGGCGGCCGTGGTCCACCCACCGCCGTCGCGTCAGCTCCGTCCGCTCCACGCCGGACAGCCGACCAGATCGGACCTGCTCTGCGCAACGGAGAGTGATCGGAAACGCTCACGATCGGGCCCGCGCGTGCAGTTCGGCCCACTGCCCCGGGCCCAGGTCCCGGGGCAGCGCCCGCCGGTCCACGCCGCACTCCGCGGCCCACCGACCCGCGACGTCGCGGCCGAACCGCCGCCCGACCACGTCGACCACCCCACGGCCGCGTCCGGTGAACACCGAGTCGACCAGCCGCTGGTAGGGCCGCACCGGGCCACTGACCAGCGGATGTTCCCGGCGCACGATCTCCAGCACACCGCCGTCCACCGACGGCACCGGCCGGAAGGCGCGCGCCGGCACCCGGTCGTGCAACCGGAACTCGAACCACGGCCACCAGCGCGCGGTGAGTGCGGTGGTCCCACCGACGGCGGCCCGCTTGCGGGCGACCTCCCACTGCAGCAACAGCAGCGCGTGCGCCCAGCGCGGCGCGCCGAGCAGCCGGCGCAGCAGCGGGGTGGTCAACGCGTACGGGACGTTGGAGACGACGTCGACGGGCCGGTCCAGCCGCTCGCGGGTCAGGTCACCGCGGTGCACCCGCACGGTGTCACCGAAGCGCTGCCGCAGCCGGACCACCCGGTGCGGGTCGAGCTCGATCGCGGTGACGGGGCGGCCGAGCCGCAGCAGCGCCGCGGTCAGCGCGCCGTCGCCGGCGCCGAGCTCGAGCAGCGGGCGCGGGGACCAGCGGGCGGCGACCGCGGTGAGCGCAGCGGGGACGGCGGGGTCGACGAGGAAGTTCTGGCCGTGCTCGTGCCGGCCGAGAGGGCGTGACAAATCGAGGCTCCCTGCGAGGGAGCCGGACGCGCGCAGACGAGGGCGCCGCCCGGCAGGGGTACGGGGACCGGCTGCGGGACGGCGGTGCCGCGGGGAGGACCGTCGGGGTCGGGGACCGGGCGCAGCGCCGCCGTCAGGCGACGCGCAGGCGTATCGAGGCTGTCACGGGCCGCAGGTTAGACACGCGCCTCCGGTTGGCGCACCCGGTTTTCGAGGCGCCGGGTGTGCACGGTGACGCCGCCGTGCGGGCGGCCGCCGGCGAGCCGGGCGGCCCGGATGCAGGCATGCGTCCACATGTTGAGCTGCACCTCCTTGGCGACCCGCAGGCGGTTGTAGAGCAGGTGCGAGAGCCGGTCGCCGGGCCGCGCCCACGACTCGATCGTGAACCGCAGGTCCGCGCCGTCGCGCTCGACCCGGAACTCGATCCGGCCCGCTTCCAGGTGCCCGCGCAGGGTGACGAACGAGAACCCGGCCGCGTCCGCGGCACACACCCGGACCGGTCCGTCCCACGGTCCCGGCATCCGGATGAGGAACTCGTCGCCGACCGCCATCGAGCCGTCGTCGCCCCGGGTACGGCGGAACACCGCGAACTCCGGTGACCACCGGTCCGGGTCCGCGGCGAGCCGTTCCAGCAGCTCCTCGGGGCCCAGCGACGACCCGCGGATCCGGACCGCGTAGCGGCGGTGCAGCAGGGTGCCGTAGCCGTCGTCGGGGCGCTGTACGTCTCTGTCCGCCGGGGCGGGCGGCGGCAGGTCCGACCGGTCACCGGCGACGTCACTGCGGTGGATCGGGGTGGTGCGCCAGAAGTACCGCCAGGACACGAGCGCGACACCGAGCGGCCAGCGGACCAGGGCCGCCACCGACCGGGAACGCCGGTCGCCGGTCACGGGTGCACGACGGGTGCCCATGACGCCATCGCAGCACGGGTGTAGGCCCGGCGCCACGCGGGAAAGCCCTGGGCATGACGGTCGGAGGAATCCTGCGCCGGGGCGGGCTGCGCGGCGCACACCTGCAGTGGCTCTCGCTGGGATCGGTGGGGCTGGCGATCGTGATGTGGCTACGGGCCAAGACCGTCGACCAGGACGAGCGGGGCAACGCCGAGCGCCGGGCGATCTACGTGGGGTTGTGGCCGTCGATGCTCTGGGCGATCGGCGAGTCGTTACGCCGGGACGAGGGCCGCCGCGACGAGTCCGGTGCGCGGGGAGGCCGGTCCTGACCGGGCGGCGGCACGCCCGCCCGTCGGCGGTGCACCGTGCCGACGACCTGTCCGGGCTCGCCGGGCGGCCGGTGAACGTCGACCCTGCCGAGGCCCCGGACCGCCCCGGGGCGGGCTGGTACGTCGACCACGGCCGCGCGCTGGTCGGGACCGAGCCACCCGGCGACCCGGTCCCGGACGGGGACTGGGAGCGGGCGTGCGCCGTCGTGCGCGACTACCAGTTCACCGACCACCGCCGGGTCCGTGGGTTCTTCCGGCCCGCCGACCCGCTCCTCGGCCGCGACATGCTGCTCGAGGGCCGGTTCGGCCCGCTGCGCTTCCATCTCGGGGTGCGGGTCACCGAGGTCGTCGACGAGGTCCGCGACGGCGTCCGGGTGTGGGGCTGGACCTACGACACGCTGCGGGGTCACCTCGAACGGGGCCGGCTCACCTACGAGGTGGTGAAGGACCTGCGCACCGGCGAGGTGGAGTTCGTGATCCGCGCGTTCTCCCGGCCCGCCCGCATCCCGAACCCGCTCTACCGGCTGGGGTTCGCCCTGTTCGGGCGCGGGGTGCAGCTGGAGTTCTACCATCGGGTGGGGCAGCGGGTCCGCGACCTCGTCGGCGCGGCACGGGCCGGGCACCCCCTGCCACGACCGGCCCCCGGTCCGGACGGGGTCGTCGTGGCACCCCAGGGCGCCCCGCGGCACCGGACCGACGCCGTCGCGCTGCTCGTCCGCCATCCGGGGGTGTGAACCGACACGTCACCCGGGCGGTGAGGGTCACCTAAGATGGAGGCCGACATGACTCGCCCGAACCCGTTCCGCTGGCTGGCCTACGCCTTCGGCGCCCGGCTTCCCGAGCGGTACCACCGCTGGGTGCTGCACGACGTGACGTGCCGGACCTGGTGGCTGCGCCACCTCCTCCGCACCACGGTGCAGCTCGTCCCGCTGCTCCTGCTGCTCTACCTGGTCGTGCCGGGTCCGCCCTGGGTACGGCTCGGCGCGATCGTGTCCGGTGCGTTCATCGGCTACTTCTACGCGATGGTCTACGTGGTCGAGGCCTCGGAGACGCGGGTGATGAAGGCCGGGTACCCGGTGGGGGCGGCCGCGGCGACCCGGGAGGCGCGCCGCGCCGAGCAGCACGTCGAGGCCCGGATGCGCCACGACGAGCTGCACCACGACGACCGCCGCCGGGGCGACCGCGCGGGCTGACCGCTGTGGGCCGGGCGCTGTGCCACGATGAACGGCATGGAGCCCGTCCTCGCGGATCTCGGGGAGGTGTTCCGCGCGCACGGCGTCGCGGTGGCCTACCTCTTCGGTTCGCGCGCCGAAGGTCGCGCGCGCGACGGGAGCGACCACGACGTGGCCGTCCTCTTCGCGGCGGACGACCCTGCCTTCGACGCGACCGAGCGGCTCGCCGCGGACCTGGCCACGCGACTGGGAACACCGGTGGATGTGGTCGACCTGGCACGGGCCGGCCTCGAGCTGCGCGGGACGGTCGCCGAGTCCGGCAGGCTCCTGCTCGGCGCGGACGAGCCCGCGCGGGTCCGGTTCGAGGTCGACGCCCGCATACGGTGGATCGAGTTCCGCCCGGTCGTGCAGGAGACGACGCGGTCGTTCCTGCGCCGGGTCGCGCAGGAAGGACTGCGGTAGTGGTCGACGCGGACCGGGTCCGTCGCCTGCTGGTGATGCTCGAGCGCTACCGGGGCCTGCTGGCCGAGGACGCGCCGGACCCGTACCGACGCCGGCACCTCGTGCAGACCGCGGCCCAGATCTGCATCGACCTCGCGAACCACGTGATCGCTGCCGACGGTCACCGGACCCCGCGGGACTACGGCGACGCCTTCCGGGTGCTCGCCGAGGTCGGGGTGCTCGACGACGGGCTGGCCGGTCGCATGGTCGCTCTCGCCGGTGCCCGGAACCTGATCGTGCACCTCTACGCCGAGGTCGACGACGAGCTCCTCGCCCACAGTATCCGGGACGGCGGTCTCGCCGACCTGGGTGCGTTCGCCGTCCGGATCGCGGCACTCGCGACCCCGCCGGCTTGAGCGCTCAGGGACGGGCGAGGCCGAGCCGGTCGCGCAGCGTGGTGCCCTCGTAGGCGGTCCGGTACAGCCCGCGCCGCTGCAGCTCCGGCACCACCATCGCGACGAACTCCTCGAACGCCCCGGGCAGGTGGGTCGCGGCCAGCACGAAGCCGTCGCACGCCCCGGAGCGGAACCACTCCTCCATCCCGTCGGCCACCTGAGAGGGCGTCCCGACGAACCGCGGCCCCTGCAGCAGGGTGGCCCGGTGCGCGGCGAGGTCGCGGACGGTCACCGGCCGGTCGAGGTGGCGGGCGACGCCCTCGGCCAGCCCGCGGATCCCGCGCCCGGCGGCCATCATCTCCTCGGTGACCGGGTCGTCGAGGTCGTGCGCGGCGAAGTCGTAGTTGTTGACCTCCGACAGCAGCGCCAGCGACGCCAGCGGGTGCACGTACTCGTCGAGGAACAGCCGCTCCTTCTCCCGGGCGATGGCCTCGGTCTCCCCGACCACGGTGTAGGCCATCGGGAGCAGCCGGACCTCCTTCGGGTCCCGCCCGGCGTGCGCGACGGCCTCCTTCTGCTCCGCGTACTGCTGTTGCGCGACCGCGATCCCCGGCGCCGCGGTGAACACCAGATCGGCCCAGCGTCCGGCGAAGGACCGGCCCCGTCCCGACGACCCGGCCTGCAGGATCGTCGGGCGGCCCTGGGGGGTGCGCGGGACGGTCAGCGGGCCGCGCACCGCGAAGTACTCGCCGCGGTGGCCGACCTCGTGCACCTTGTCCGGGTCGGCGAACACCCCGGACTCGCGGTCCAGCACCAGGGCGTCGTCCTCCCAGGAGTCCCACAGTGCGGTGACCGCCTCCAGGAACTCGTCGGCCCGGTCGTAGCGCTCGTCGTGCCCGAGGTGGGTGTCGCGGCCGAAGTTCTGCGCCTCCGAGTCGTTGACGGAGGTCACGACGTTCCACGCGGCCCGGCCGCCGGAGAGGTGGTCCAGGGTGCCGAACGTGCGGGCGACGTGGAACGGGTCGTAGTAGGTGGTGGAGTAGGTTGCGCCGACGCCGATCCGCTCGGTGGCGGCGACGATGCCGCCGAGCACCGCGGTCAGGTCGAGCTTGACCGGGCGGGCCCCGTAGCGCACCGCGTCGGCGACCGAGTCGCCGTACACGCCGGGCATCGCCAGCCGGTCGTCGAAGAACATCAGGTCGAACAGTCCGCGCTCGAGCGTGCGGGCGATCCGCGTGTAGTAGTCCATCGACAGGAACGACAGGTCCGCCGACGGGTAGCGCCACGACCCCGAGTACACGGTGACGTTGCCCGCCTGCATGAACCCGACCAGGGTCATCCGTTCGGTCATCGGTCCTCCCCGCCGTCCAGGCCCAGCAGGGCCGCCTTCGTCCGTACGGTCTCGGCGTGCCGCAGGTGGGCCGCGTCGACCAGCATCCCGTCCAGCCCGGTCGCGCCCCGGCCCGCGGCCTCCGCGTCGCGGTAGGCGGCCACGGTGCGCCGGGCGTGCGCGATCTCCTCCGGCGTCGGTGCGAACACCGCGTTCGCCGGCTCCACCTGGGACGGGTGGATCGCCCACTTGCCGGCGAAGCCCATCGCCCCGGCCCGCTCGCACGCGAGCCGGTAGCCGTCGGGGTCGCGGTAGTTCGGATAGGGCGCGTCGACCGCCTCGATGCCGGCGGCCCGGGCCGCGACGACGATCCGCGAGCGGGCGTAGTGCCAGAGGTCGCCCGGGTAGTCGGCACGCGGGTCGAAGTTGGTGTCGACCCGCGCGCCCTGCGAGGCCGAGAAGTCGCCGGCGCCGAAGATCAGCGCCTCGAGGCGGTCCGACGAGCGGGCGATCGCGTCGACGTCCTGCAGGCCCTCGACCTCCTCGATCAGCACCTCCAGGCCGATCCGCTCCCCCAGCCCGAGCGTCTCCTCGAGCTGGGTGAGCAGCACGTCGACCCACCACACGTCCCGGGCCGCCCGGACCTTCGGCACGATGATCACGTCGAGTGCCTCGCGGGCGGCGGTGACCACCTCGATCACGTCGCCGTGCGCCCACCGGGTGTCGACGCCGTTCATCCGGATCGCCCGCGTCGTCGTGCCCCAGTCCAGCTCGCGCAGCGCCCGCGCGGCCTTGCCGCGGGCAGCCTCGCGTTCCGCGGGGGCGCAGGCGTCCTCCAGGTCGAGGAACACCAGGTCGGCGCCGGCGGCGGCGGCCTTGGCGAACATGTGCTCGTTGCTCGCCGGGGTGGCGAGCTCGCTGCGACGGGCACGGACCGTCCGGGACATCACAGCACCTCCTGTGCACGGAGTTCGGCGAGCCGGTCGTCGTCGAGTCCGAGCAGCTCGCGGTAGACCTCGTCGGTGTGCGCCCCGAGCGCCGGGCCGAGGTGGGTGATCCGGCCCGGGGTCGCCGAGAACTTCGGCACCGGTGCCTGCACCCGCATCTCGCCGAGCTCGGGGTCCGGTACGACGGGGTAGGTGCCGCGGGCGGTGAGCTGCGGGTCGGCCAGCAGCTGCGGGGCGTCGTAGACGGGGGCGGCGGCGACCTCGGCCTCCTCGAACACCGCCATCGCCTCGTCCAGGGTCCGCCCGGCGACCCAGTCGGCCATCACCGCGTCGATCTCGCCGGCGTGTTTCAGCCGTTGCTGGGCCTCGGCGAACCGCGGGTCCGAGGTGAGGTCCGGCCGGCCCACCGCGCGCAGCGCCCGCATCGCGATGGTCGGGGCGGACCCGGACATCGCCAGCCAGTGCCCGTCGGCGGTGCGGTAGGTGTTGCGCGGCGCGGAGATGTCCCAGCGGTTGCCGGTGCGGTTCGGCACGGTCCCGAGCTGGTCGTGGGTCAGCACCGGCTGCTCGATCAGCCGTGCGAGCGGCTCGATCAGGTTCAGGTCGATCAGCTGCCCGGGACCGCCGTGCACGTCACGGTGGTAGAGCGCCATCATCACCGCCCAGGTCGCGGTCAGTGCCGCGACGCCGTCGGCGAGCATGAACGACGGCAGTGTCGGCGGCCCCTCCGGATGTCCGGTGAGGTGGGCGAACCCGCTCATCGCCTCGCCGAGGGTGCCGAACCCGGGCCGGTCGGACTTCGGGCCGCCCGCGCCGTAGCCGGTGACGTGCACCGTCACCAGGCCCGGGTTGCGCGCCGACAGCGTCGCATGGTCCAGCCCCCAGCGCTCCAGTGTGGACGGGCGCAGGTTGAGCACGACGACGTCCGCGGTGTCCACCAGGCCGCGCAGCAGATCCCGGCCGGCCTCCTGACGCAGGTTCGCGGTCACCGAGCGCTTGTTGCGCGACACCGACTTCCACATCAGACCGACGCCGTCGCGCTGGGCGCCCCACTGGCGCAGCGGGTCACCGCCGTCGGGCTGCTCGACCTTGATCACGTCGGCGCCGTGCTCGCCGAGCCAGGTGGCGATGAGCGGTCCCGCGGCCAGGGTCGCGGCGTCGACGACCCGCAGGCCCGTCAGTGGTCCGGTGCTCGCCGCGCCGGTCATCGGCCGACCTCCTCCGCCTCGGTGCAGGGTGCAGGCTCTCGCAGATGTAAAGGTTTACACGCACAGCCTGCACCGAGTAGAGCACGCAGGCCACGAACGGGTCAACCACACCCCGCCACCGCACGGTCCACCCGGACCGCAGGGCGGGATCGCAGCACGTGGAACCCACCCGGCCGGGGTTGACGGATCCCGGTCGGCCGTGTCTGCTGAGGACCCACGGCACCGGTTCCGCGGGGCCGGGTCCGCCCGCTGTCGATGTAAAGGTTTGCGCCATGCCGGCTCGCTCGCGTCGCGGCGAGGTGGGTGTGGTGGACCTGGCCCGCGAGCTGGGGGTGTCGACCGCGACCGTCTCGCGGGCGCTGAACGGCAGCTCCCGGGTGCGGCCGGAGCTGGCCCACCGGATCCGCGAGCACGCCCGCGACCGCGGCTACATCGCGAACCGACACGCCCGCGCGCTGTCGTCGAACTCGAGCCGGGCGTTCGTCGGCTTCGTGATCCCCTACGTCGACACCCCGGCCTACTCGGCCGTCGCCGCCCAATGCGCCCGGCTGCTCTCCGCGGACGGCACGCAGATGATCCTCACGATCACCGAGAACGACCCGCGCCGCGAGCTCGACCAGCTCCGCGACCTGGTCGCGACCCGGGTCGCCGGCGTGGTCCTCTCCCCCAGCACCGGGATCCTGCCCGGCACCCGCGAGCTGCTGCAGGACCTGCCGGTGGTGCAGTTCCACCGCGGCTGCGGGATCGACGCCCCCGGGGTCTTCAGCGACGACGCCGCGCTGGGTGATGCGGTGACCCGGCTGGCCGACCTCGGGCACCGGAGGATCGGCTACATCGGACCGAGCCGGTCGATCTCGAACGGTGCCCGGCGGCTGGCCGCCGTCCGCGACGGCGCCGCGGCCGCCGGCCTCGACCCGGACGCACTGGCCGTCCGGCTGCTCGAGCCGGCCACCGACCACGGTGCGGGCGCGGCACGCGAGCTGCTGCACCGCGCCGACCGTCCGACCGCACTCGTCGTCGGCGGCGGGACCCTGTCGCTGTCCGTGGCCCGCGAGGTCCGGTCCTCCGGGCTGCGCGTGCCCGGGGACCTGTCGCTGGTCGTCTACGGCGACCCGGCCTGGTTCGCGCTGCACGACCCGCCGCTGACCGTCGTCTCCGTGGACTACCCGGAGCTGGCGCGGCGGGCGGCCCGCCTGCTCGTCGGCCGCATCGGCGGGGACGGCCCCGCCGACGACGTGCTGCTGACCTCCGAGCTGCATCCGGGTGGATCGACCGGTCCCCCGCCGCCGGGAGCCTGAGACCGAGCACCGACCGAGGAGGACAGTGTTGTCCGGACCGCCGTTGCCCGAACCGACGCCGCCCAGACCTGCCGTACCCCGACCCGTACCGGCTCCGGCACGCCGGGCGGCCGTGCTGCTCGTGGCCGTGCTGTGCCTGGCCGCCTGCGGTGCGGCACCGTCCGGTGCGCCACCGGGGGTGACCACGCTGCGGATCGGCGACTCCTACCCGCCCAGCCACCCGGCGTCGCGCGACGGGGTCGACTTCTTCGTCGAGCGGGCCGTCGAGCTCTCCGACGGGCGCCTGGCCTTCGACTACTTCCCGTCCGCGCAGCTGGGCGAGGCCGAGGACCACGTCGCGCTCACCCGCTCCGGCGCGATCGACATCGGCGTCGTGTCCCCGCCGTACCTGGCCGACCGGCTGCCGCTGTCGAACGTGGCCGACCTGCCCGGCATGAGCACCGACGCCTGCCGCCCGGCGGCGGCGCTGAGCGAGCTGATGTCCGCGGGCGGTCCGGACGGCTCCGGCGCCGGGATCCTGCACACCAGCGAGTACGGCCCGCAGGGGCTACGGATGCTGTTCGTCGGTGTCCAGCCCGGCTACGAGGTGATGACGGTGGGCGTCCCGGTCACCGGTCCGTCCGATGTGGCCGGCCTGCAGCTGCGCTCGTCGGGTGGGGTGCTGGACGCCGCGGTGGATGCACTCGGCGCGGCCCCGGTCTCGATCGCCGGGCCGGAGATGTACGAGGCTCTGTCCCGCGGGACCGTCGACGGGACGACGCTGCCACCGATGAGCGCCACCCCGTACCGGCTCGACGAGGTCGCCACGGACTCGACGCTCGGCGCGCCGCTGGGCAGCTTCACCCTCAGCTACACCATCGGCGAGCGGACCTGGCGGGAGCTGCCCGAGGACCTGCGCGCCGTGCTGACCCGGGCCGGGGCCGAGACCACCGCCCACCTGTGCCGGGGCATCGAGGAGGAGAACGAGCGGGCGCGCACCGCGCTCGCCGAGGGCGGCCTGCACTTCACCCAGCAGACCCCCGAGCAAGTCGCGCAGTGGCGCACGGCGCTGGAGCCGGTGCGCGGGCAGTGGGTCGCGGACATGGAGGCCCGCGGGCTGCCGGGTGCCGCGACGCTGACCGCGATGGAACAGGCACTCGCCACGGCCGAGCGGGGTGGTTCGGATGGCTGAGCGCATGCTGCGCCGCGTCGAGGACGCGCTCGGGCTCGTCGCCGGGCTCGCGCTCGCGGCGATGGTGCTGCTGATGTGCACCGAGGTGGTGGCCCGCTACGTGCTCGGCTCGCCGCTGTCGTGGTCGGTCGGGATGGTCAGCAACTACCTCATGGTCGCGTTCTTCTACCTGGGCCTGCCGGTCACCGTGCGGGAGGGCGCGCACGTGGCGATCGACGTGCTCTACGACCGGCTCCCCCGCGCGGTGCAGCCGTGGTGCGACCGGCTGGCCGCGGGAACCGGACTGGTGTTCCTGCTCGCGGTGACCGTGGGCGGGATCCTGCTGACCACCGACGTCGCCGCCGGCGGGTACGCGCCGCCCGCCGGGTCCGCGGAGCTGTCCTGGCCGGTGTGGACCTCGACGGTCATGGTCCCGCTCGGCGCACTCGTCACCGCCGCCCGGCTCGTGCTGCTGCTCGTCACCGGGGCGCCCGCCTCGGTCCCCGATACCGGGTCCGCCGTCTCCGAGCCGGAGGTGCACTGATGCTCGTCGCCGGAGTCCTGCTCCTCCTGCTGGTCCTGCTACTGCTCCGGGTGCCGGTGGGGTTCGCCATCGGACTGTCCGGTCTGGTCGGTCTGATCTCCTACGGCGGCCTGCCGGTGCTCGCCGGGTTCCTGGAGACGGTCCCGCACTCGGCCATCGCGTCGCACTCGCTGGCGCCGATCCCGCTGTTCATCCTGATGGCGCAGTTCGTGCTGCTCAGCGGGGTCGCCTCGGAGCTGTTCGACGCGGCCCGGGTCTGGGTCGGGCGGCTGCCGGCCGGCCTCGGCGTCGGGACGACGGTGTCCGGCGCCGCGTTCGCGGCCGTGTCCGGATCCTCGACCGCCGCCGCGGCGACCCTGGCCGCGACCTCCATCCCGGAGATGGAGGACCGCGGCTACGACGGCAGGCTGGCCAACGGGCTGGTCGCCGTCGTCGGGACCCTCGCGGCGATGGTGCCGCCGAGCATCATCCTGGTCTTCTACGCGATCCTCGCCGAGGCCAGCGTCGGCAAGGTCCTGCTCGCCGGGTTCCTGCCCGGCCTGCTCGTCACGCTGGCGATCATCGCGACGACGTTGCTGCTGGTCCGCCGCAACCCCGACCTCGCCCCGCGGGGTGAGGCGCACCCGATCGCGGTCAAGGTCCGCACGCTCACCGCGGTCGGCCCGGTCCTGCTGCTGTTCGCGCTCGTCGTCGGCGGGATCTACTTCGGACTCGCCACACCGACCGAGGCCGCCGCGCTCGGCGCGCTCGGTGCGTTCGGGCTGTGCGCCGCACGCCGGCGGCTCACGCTCGCCGGGATCCGCGCGGCACTGGGCGCCACACTGGCCTCCAGCGCGATGATCCTGCTGATCATCATGGCCGCGTTCCTGCTCGGCTACTTCCTGACCCTGACCCGGGTCACCCAGGGCCTGGTGGACACGATCGGCGGGCTCGCCGCCCCACCGACGGTGGTCTTCCTGCTGATCGCCGTGGTCTACCTCGTGCTCGGCGCGTTCATGGACCAGATCGCGATCCTCGCCCTGACCGTGCCGATCGTGCTGCCGGTGGTCGAGGAGCTCGGCTTCGACCCGATCTGGTTCGGGGTGATGGTCGTGCTGCTGGCCGAGATCGGACTGGTGACCCCACCACTGGGCCTCAACGTGTTCATCGTCGCCCGGGCCACGGGACGACCGCCCGAACAGATCTTCCGGGCGGTCGTGCCCTACATCGCGGCGATGCTCCTGCTGGTGCTGCTGTTCACCGCGTTCCCGCAGATCGTGCTGTGGATCCCGGAGACGATGGGGGGCTCGTAGGCCGGCCCGGGGGCGCGGCCGGCCTGCCCCACAGCAGCACCGAAACGCTCACCGGCTCTGCCGACGCTCACCGGATCTGCCGACGCTCACCGATTCCGTGGACGTTCGCGCGATCGGGTGCGCATCCACGGCAATCGGTGAGCGGTTGCGGCAGGCGCAGCGGGGCGGGCGGGGTGTCCCCGCCCGCCCCGGCTGTCCGGTCAGGGGATGACGACCGGCCCGGTGACCGGCGCCGGGTCGTCGGCCCAGCGGTGGCCGGTCTCGCGCGGGGTGACGCCCTGCTCGGTCCACGCGGCCATCAGCTGCGCGACCTTGGTGTGCATCACGGTGCGCAGCCGGTCGAACGAGGTGTCCGGGGCATCGTCGACCTGGCCGAGCAGCAGCCACCAGGCCCAGGCGACGGCGCCGGCGTTGGCGACGAAGTCCGGCAGCACCGGGACGCCGCGCGCGGCCAGCATGGCCTCCGCCTCCGGGGTGGTCGCGGCGTTCGCGGCCTCCACGACGACGCGGGCCCGGACGTCGAACGAGTTGTCCGGGGTGATCGCGTAGGAGATGGCGGCCGGGACCAGGATGTCGGCCTCGGCGGAGAGCACCGCCGAGCGCGGCAGCTGCTCGACGTTCTCCGGCAGCCGCGTGCGGTCGACCTCGTTGTACTCGTCGCGCAGGTCCAGCAGCGCCGGGATGTCCAGGCCGTCGGCGCAGTGCAGGGTGCCGGCCGCGTCGGCCACCGTGGTGACCTTCATCCCGGCCTCGTGCAGGTAGTAGGCGGCCGAGCCGCCCATCGTGCCGATGCCCTGGATCGCGACGGTCGTCTCGGCCGGGACCTGCCCCCAGGAGACGGCGGCGGCGAGGCAGGAGTGCGCGACGCCGTAGCCACCGATCACGTCACCGAGCAGGAACCCGCCCTCGACCTCGGCGTTCAGGCCCCGGCGGACCCGCTCGCAGGTGGCGGCCGGGTCGGCGGCCCGCCGGATCGCGGCGTGGAAGCTCTGGTCCAGACCGAGCCGGTCGAAGACCTCGTCGATCAGGTGCTGCGGCACGCCCAGGTCCTCGGCGGTCACCCAGTGCGCGTCGAGCCACGGGCGCATGGCCTCGAAGTAGCGCTCCATCACCTCGACGGCGCGCGGGTCCTTCGGGTCGAAGTCGACACCGCCCTTGGCCCCGCCGATCGGCAGGTCGAACGTCGCGGTCTTGTTGGCCATGCCGCGCGCCAGGTCCTCGACCTCGCTGAGCGTGCAGCCGGCGCGCATCCGGGTGCCACCGGTGGCCAGGCCGGCCCGCAGGGTGTGCACCACCAGGTAGCCGACGGCGCCGGTGACCGTGTCGTTCCACTGCAGGCGCAGGTACGGCTCGGTGCGGCGGGTCGCCGGGGCGACGGCGGGGTTCACCCCGGTTCCGGGGAGCCCGGCAGCGGTCTGCGCGGCAACCTGCGGGGTGCTCCCGCCCGGGTTCTGCATCGTCGTCATGGCGACCCACCTCCTCGTCTGTCGCACCGGCCGTCACCACCTCGGGAGGGGGCGCCGGTCGCGTATCACCTGCCGGACCTCGTCGTCCCCCGGGCGGCGGCGCCGTCCGGTGACCCCACCATGGGCCCGCACCTCGACCGGCGTCCATTTACGGATCATTCAGTGCGGTGTTCAGGGTTCCTGCACAACGACGTGGGGCCACTACCCTCGTCCGCATGGACCTCTCGCTTCCGCGCCTGCGCATGCTGCGTGAGCTGCACCGACGCGGGACGATCACGGCGGCCGCGACGGCGCTGCACTACACCGCGTCCGCGGTGTCGCAGCAGCTGGCGCAGCTCGAACGCGACGTCGGCACACGGTTGTTCGAGCGGCGCGGGCGCCGCGTCCGGCTCACCGACCTCGGGGTCCTGCTCGCCGAGCACGCCGAGGAGATCCTCGCCTCGGTGGAACGCGCGACCCAGGCGCTGGAGGAGGCCGGCGAGTCGGTGGCGGCGCGGCTCACCGCCGGGGTGTGGGCGTCGGTGGCGTCGGGGCTGCTGCCCGACGCGCTGACCGCGCTGGCCCGCAGCCATCCGGGCATCGAGGTGCGGACCCGGGAGCTGGCCCCGGAGGAGACCGCCGCCGCCGTCCGGGACGGCGCGCTCGACCTGTCGTTCGTGATCGACTACTCGAACTACCCGATGACCTGGGACCGCAGCCTGCACCGCGAGGTCGTCGCGGTGGAGCGGCTCTACGCCGCCGTCCCGGCCGGGGCGGTGCCGATGGCCAGCGTCACCCTCGCCGAGCTGGCCGAGCACCCGTGGATCGTGTCGCCGGCTCGCTCGCACTTCGGGCACGCGATCCGGCTGGCCTGCCAGTCCGCCGGGTTCGCGCCGCGGATCGACCACGAGGTCGAGGAGCAGGCGACCGCGATGGCGATGGTCGCGGCCGGCCTGGGCGTGACGGTGGTGTCGGACCTGGGGCTGGCGCTGCGGCCGCCGGGGGTCGACGTCGTCGCCCTGGGTGACGCCCTGACCCGCACCGTGTCGCTGGCCTACCGGACCAACTCGGCGCGCCGGCCCGCGCTGCTGCTGGTCGTCGACGCCGTGCGGACCTCGGCGGCCGAGAAGGGGCTGGCCGCCGACACGGCCCTGCCGGCGCCGACCACCGAGCCCGACACCGAGCAGGTCCCGCCGGCACGTGCGGCACTCGAGGAGCCCGGCGAGCGGCTCGAGCTGCGCTGACCGGGATTTCGCCGCACATCCGAACCGCACCCCACCCGTTCTCCGAAGAACGGGTGTGCCGACCGAGGAACGCGCACCGGACGACGGGCGCCGTGCGATTCTTCCGCGATTCGTGGCCGCCGCGGTGGAAATGCTCGCGATCGTCGCGGCAATCGCGTCCGGTCACCTCGTCGCGGGATTCCTGACACCCACGTCGTCACCGTTCTTCGCGGTCGGCGACGCGGTCGTGCGGCTCTCCCCCCGGCCCGTCGTCGAGTTCGCGAAGTCGGCGTTCGGGACGGCGGACAAGCCGGTCCTGCTCGCCGGGATCGGCGTGCTCCTGCTGGCGGCCGCGGTCGCCGGTGGGCTGGCCGCACGGCGCCGTCCGGCACCCGGGACCGTCCTCGTGGTCGTCCTGGGCGTGGTCGGGGTGGCGGCGGTGCTGGGTGCGCCCGCGGTGCGTCCGGCCGGCCTGGCGGCGCCGGTGGTCGCGCTGCTGGTCGGGGTGGCCGTCCAGCGGGGCCTGCACCGCCGAGCCGTCGAGGCGGCCGCGGACCGGCCTACCGGCCCGCCCGACGACCGCGACGGCCCCGGCGAGGAGGACCGCGACACCGCCCCGGTCCGCCGGCGCACCGTGCTGGCCGGGGCCTCGGCGGCGGTCGCCGTGGGTTCGCTGGTCGCGGGCGGGGCGGGTGCCGCGCTCGCCTCGGGGCGTGGCCTCGCCGACTCCCGTGCCGCGCTGACCCGGCGGCTCGCCGCGGCCCGGCCGTCCGGGCCCGGCCCCACCGTGCCCGCGTCGGCCACCTTCCCCGGCCCCGGCACGGTCCCGTTCGTCACGCCGAACGCCGACTTCTACCGCATCGACGTCGCCCTGCAGGTCCCCGCCGTCCCCGCCGAGGACTGGTCCCTGCGGATCCACGGGCGGGTGGCCCGCGAGCTCACGCTGACGATGGACGACCTGCTGGCCCGCCCGCTGGTCGAGCGGATCATCACGATGACCTGCGTCTCGAACCCGATCGGTGGCCACCTGGTGTCCACGGCGGTGTTCACCGGGGTCGAGCTGGCCCCGCTGCTGCGGGAGGCCGGCGTCGACCCGGGCGCCGACCAGATCGTCTCCACCAGCCGGGACGGCTGGACCGCGGGCACTCCGACGGCGACCGTGCTCGAACCCGGCCGGGGCGCGCTGCTCGCCGTCGGGATGAACGGGGAGGCGCTCCCGGCCGAGCACGGCTTCCCCGCGCGGATGGTCGTGCCCGGCCTGTACGGCTACGTCTCGGCGACCAAGTGGGTCACCGAGCTGGAGCTCACGACGTTCGCCGAGCGCAGCGCGTACTGGCGTGACCGCGGGTGGGCCGTGCGCGCCCCGATCAAGACCCAGTGCCGGATCGACGCCCCGGCCGGGTTCGCCCGCCTCGCCGCGGGCCGGGTGCAGGTCGGTGGCGTCGCCTGGGCGCAACCGGTCGGGGTCGCCGCGGTCGAGGTCCGGGCCGACGACGGGCCGTGGGTCCCGGCGGAGCTGGCGACCGAGGTCGGCCCGGACACCTGGCGGATGTGGCGGGCCGAGCTCGACCTGGGCCCCGGCAGCCACACCCTCCAGGCCCGTGCCACGGACCGGCGCGGCGACACCCAGACCGGGCAGCGGGCCGACCCGGTGCCGGACGGCGCGACCGGATGGCCCTCGGTCCTCGTCACCGTCACCTGATTCCGCGGAAACTGCTGCGTCACCGTTTTTCCACCGCTTCCGGCGAACCGTACGGCGGCGGGATCCGAATACCCACCGGCACCGACATATTCTTCCGAGAGGAACCGAGACAATGCGCGCGACCCGTACCCTCGCCACCATCGGCCTGTTCGCCACCCTGACCCTCGGCCTCGCCGCCTGCGGTGGCGGCGCCGAGCCGGCGGCCCCCGCGGAGTCGGCGCCGCCGATGTCGTCCGGGCAGCCGATGTCGTCCGCACCGGCCATGCCGGCATCGGACGGCGTCACCACCGACGCCGACGTCTTCGGCCCGGCCTGCGGGCAGCTCCCGCAGGGCGACGAGCCCGGGTCGATCGACTCGATGGGACCGCAGCCGGTCGCCACGGCGGCGAGCAACAACCCGCTGCTGAGCACGCTGGTGACCGCGGTCGGCAAGGTGCCCGGCCTGGCCGACACGCTGAACCAGCAGGAGGCGATCACGGTGTTCGCGCCGGCGAACGACGCCTTCACCGCCGTGCAGGAACAGCTGGGCGAGGAGCAGTTCAACGCACTGCTCGCGGACACCGAGACGTTGCAGGGCCTGCTGTCCTACCACGTGACGCCGCAGCGCATGGACGCCGCGGGCCTGGTCGAGGCGAAGACCCTGACCCAGCTCGCCGGTGGGGACCTCACCGTCGGCGGCACCCCGGAGGCCCCCACCGTCACCGACGGCATGGGGAACACGGCCAACGTCCTGTGCGGCAACATCCCGACCGCGAACGCCACCGTGTTCGTGATCGACAAGGTCCTGATGCCGAAGGGCTGACGCACCCGCCGGACCCGTCCGCTCGGAGAGGCGCGCGGCCGGGACCCCGGCTGATAGACAGGTCGCGATACCCGCACGCGAGGAGCAAGGGAGCTTCCCAGTGGCTTTCCCCGGACTGCAGCACGTCGCGCTGACCGTCAGCGACCTCGAGCGCAGCACGACGTGGTACGCGGCCCTGTTCGGCGCCGATCCGGTCCTCGACGAGGACGAGGACGGTGGCCGCTTTCACCACACGGTGTTCGCCCTCGACGGCGGCATGCTGTTCGGCCTGCACACCCATCAGGGGCGCGAGTCCCGCGACCGGTTCGACGAGCAGCGCACCGGGCTCGACCACGTCAGCTTCGCCGCCGGCTCGCACGCCGAGCTGGAGCAGTGGGCGAGGAAGCTGACCGAGCTGGGCATCGAGCACGACGGCATCAAGAAGTCCCACTACGGCAGCGGGATCTCCTTCCGCGACCCGGACGGCATCGCGCTGGAGTTCTTCGCCTTCCCGGAGAGCTGAGATCCACCCGCGGGCCCGGCGTGTGCCGGGCCCGCGGGCCGGCTCAGGCCGCCGGCGTCCGGCGGCGCAGCGCGGTACGCGCCACCGCCAGGTGCTGGGCGACCTCGGCGGTGATCAGCTCGACGTGCAGCCCCTCGGAGTCCTCGGTCCGGAGGGCGCGATGGCGCCGGACGAGGTCCTCGAGGCCGTCGAGCAGCCGGGTACCGGGATCGGTGGGACCGGTCATGGTGCTCTCCCGTGGTCACAGGGTCGATGGACGGGAACGGGTCACGGCCGACAGAGTGACGCGTGCGTGAGCCCGTGGTCGACGACACGCCGCCGGGACAGGACGGTGCGGGTCATGTCACCACTCCCGCCCGTCTACCGGCGACCGCAGCGAGCAGCTCTCTGGTGTGGTCGTCCCGCGGGTCGGTGAACAGCTCCGCGGTCGGCCGCAGCTCACGCAGCCGACCGTCCCGCAGGACGCCGGTACGGTGCGCGACCCGGCGGACGACGGCCAGGTCGTGCGAGATGAACACATACGACAGGCCGTCGCGGTCCTGCAGCTCGGCGAGCAGCTCCAGCACCCGGGCCTGCACCGACACGTCGAGCGCGGACACCGGCTCGTCGCAGACCACCAGGTCCGGGGACAGCGCGAGTGCGCGGGCGATCGCGACCCGCTGCCGCTGCCCGCCGGAGAGCTCCGCCGGCCGCCGGTCCAGCACCGACGACGGCAGCGCCACCCGGTCGAGGAGCTCCGCGGCCCGGGCGTCGCGCTCGCGGGCGGTGCCGACGGAGAACGCGCGCAGCGGCTCGGTGACGACCTCGCGGATCCGGAACCGCGGGTCCAGCGACGCGTACGGGTTCTGGTAGATCAGCTGGGCCCGTCGGCGCAGCCGCCGCCACGCCTCCCCGCGGACCGCCGTGACGTCCTCGCCGCCGATCAGCACCTGCCCGGAGGTGGGGTCCTCCAGGCGCAGCAGCAGCCGGGCCGTCGTCGACTTGCCCGATCCGGACTCGCCGACCAGGGCGAGCGTCTCGCCGCGGGCGACGGTGAACGACACCCCGTCCACGGCGCGGTGGGTGCCACGGGTCCATTCTCCCCGGGCCCGGGGCAGCGGGAAGTCCTTCACCAGGTCCCGCACCTCGGCGACCGGCGTGCCGGAACCGTCGACGGCGGGCCGGTCCCGCGGTGCGGTCACGGCGAGCCCGGGCGCGGCGTCGAGGAGCTCGCGGGTGTAGGGGTCGCGGGCACCGGCGAGCAGCTCGGCGGGTGTGCCCTGCTCGACGACCCGCCCGTGCCGCAGGACGACGACCCGGTCGGCCCGGTCGGTGGCGACCGCCAGGTCGTGGGTGATCAGCAGCAGCGCGGTGCCGAGCTCGCGGCGCAGCGTGTCGAGGTGGTCGAGGATCCGGCGGGCGACGGTGGCGTCGAGCGCGCTGGTCGGCTCGTCGGCGATCACCAGCGCCGGGCCGGCGGCGATCGCGATCGCGATGAGCACCCGCTGGCGCATCCCGCCGGACAGCTCGTGCGGGTACTGCCCGGCCCGGGTCCCCGGGTCCGGCAGCCCGGCCTGCTCCAGCAACTCCACGGCGCGGGCGGGCGCCGAGCGCCGGTCGGCGAGCCCGTGCGTGCGCAGCACCTCGCCGACCTGGGTGCCGATCTTCTGCACCGGGTTGAGCCCGACGCCGGGGTCCTGCGGCACGAGCCCGATCCGGGCCCCGCGCACGGTGCGCAGTGCCCGTCCGGACAGCCCGGTCAGCTCGGTGCCGTCGAGCACGGCGCTACCGCCGGTGACGCTCCCGCCCTCGGGCAGCAGCCCGATCACGGCCTGGGCGAGGGTCGACTTGCCCGACCCGGACTCGCCGACCAGGGCCACGACCTCCCCCGGCGCGACGTCGAGGTCGACCCCGCGCACGGCCTGCACCGGCCCGCCGGTCCCGCGGTAGCTCACCGCCAGGTCCCGCACCGTCAGCAGCGCGCTCACACCGACCGCCCCCACTCGCCGTCCAGGGCACGGGAGATGCGGTTGACCGACAGCACGGTCGCCGCGATCACCAGGCCGGGCATCGCGCAGATCCACCAGGCCACGGCCAGGTAGTTGCGGCCGTCGGCGACCAGCGAGCCCCACTCCGACGCGGGCGGCGGGGCGCCGTAGCCGAGGAACGACAGGGCGGACACGGCGAGGATCGCCAGCCCGAACTCGAGCACGGCGAGCGCGGTGACCGGCCCGGCGGCGTTCGGCAGGACGTGCCGCCACAGCGTGGTGAGCCGGCGGGTGCCGACCGCGCGGGCGGCCTCGACGTAGAGCGAGCGGCGCACCCGCAGCGTCTCGGCCCGCGTCACCCGCGCGAAGCTCGCCACCCCGGCGATGCCGACCGCGATCGCCACCTTCACCGTCCCGAAGCCGAGCGCGGTGATCAGCGCCAGCGACAGCAGGATCGCCGGGATCGCGAGCAGCACGTCGACCCCGCGCATCAGGAGCTCGTCCAGCCGGCCGCCGGCGTACCCGGCCGCGAGCCCGACCAGCCCGCCCACGACGAGCGCGACGGCCACCGCGAGCACGGTGGCCTGCAGCGACAGCGCCGCACCGTGCACCACCCGGGTCCACACGTCGCGGCCGAGGTGGTCGGTGCCGAACCAGTGGCCCGGGCCGGGCGGCAGCATCCGCTGCGCGGTGTCCCCGACGGCCGGGTCGCCCGGTGCGAGCAGCGCCGGGACGAACGCGGCGGTCAGCACCAGCACGACGACCACGACGGCGGCCACCAGCCCGGGACGGCGGCGCAGGAACCGGCCGAGCCGGGCGCCACCACCGGACCGCCCGGCCCGGCGCGGCCCCTCGCGGCCGGCCGAGCCGGTACCGGCCGGGTCGGGTGGAGTGCGGTCGCGCAGCTCCGGTGGCGGGTGCAGCGTGGTCATCGGGCACCTCCGGAGACGGTGATCCGCGGGTCGAGCAGCGGGTAGGCGAGGTCGACGAGCAGGTTGACCACGACGAACGCCAGCGCGGCGAACAGCACGACCCCCTGCACGACCGGGATGTCCTGCACCCCGACCGAGGCGACGGTGAGCCGTCCCAGCCCGGGCCGGGTGAAGACGGTCTCGACGACCACCGACCCGGCCACCAGGTTCCCGACGACAGTGCCCAGGACCGTCAGCGCGGGCAGGGTGGCGGTGCCCAGCGCGTGCCGCAGCAGTACCGCCGCCTCCCCGACTCCCTTGGCCCGGGCGGTGGTCACGAACGGCGACTGCAGCGAACGGGTGAGGCTCGCGGCGAGCACCTGGGCGATCAGCGCGCCGGTCGGGAGCCCGAGCGCGATCGCGGGCAGGACCAGCGACCCCGGCCCGCGGGCCCCGACCGCGGGCAGCCAGCCGAGCCGGAAGGAGAACAGCTGCACCAGCATCAGCCCGACCCAGAACACCGGCAGCGACACTGCGAGCGAGGGCACCGCCCCCAGCGCCTGGCGCAGCCACGCGTGGCGGCTACCGGTGGCGGCCAGTGCGACCGCCGTGCCACCGGTGACCGCGACCAGCAGGCCGGCGCCGGCGATCTGCAGGGTGGGCGGGAGCGCGGCGCCGATCGCGGACCGCACGGGCTCGCCGGTCGCGAACGAGATGCCCAGGTCGCCCTGCAGCGCAGCCCACAGCTTGGTGCCGTACTGCACGATCAGCGGCTGGTCCAGGCCGTAGCGGGCACGCAGCGCGTCCAGCTCGGCCGGGCTCGGCTGCTCACCGTCCCCGGCGGCGGCCATCGTCGCCACCGGGTCGCCGGGCAGCAGGTAGAGCACGACGAACGAGACCGTCCACGCCGCCCACAGCACGGCGACCGCCAGGCCCAGGCGGCGCAGCAGGTACGGCAGGCTCACCGGTCCACCACCCTCACTCCGGCTTCCCTCACTCCGGCTTCCCTCACTCCGGCTTCCCTCACTCCGACTTCCAGGCGTCGTGCAGCTGGATCCGCGACGACGCGTCGAAGGCGACGTCGTGCGCCGTGGGCCCGACCCCGAGGACCGTGGTCAGCTCGACCACCGGGATCTGGTGGTGTCCCGCGGCGAGCAACCGCTGGGCCTCGCCGGCCTGCCGCGTCCGCTCGGCGGGGTCGACGGCGGCGGCCTGGGCGACGAGCGCGTCGTCGAGCGGGCCGCCGGCCGGGAACCGGTAGAAGTTGTTCCCGCCGGACCAGTAGCTCGAGCGCAGGATGTCCGGGTCGGCGCGGGTGAGGTTCGCCCAGAGCGCGACGAAGTCGCCCTTCTGCTGGATCACCGCGGTCTCCGAGATCTGCCGTTCGACGAGCTGCAGATCGACACCGATCCGGCGCAGCTGCTGCTGCACCAGTTCCAGCGCCGGCTTGGTGGTCGCGATGTTCTGCGCGAAGTTCAGCGGCACGGTGAGCCGCTGCCCGCCCTTCGCCCGGATCCCGTCCGGCCCGGGCAGCCAGCCCGCGGCGTCCAGCACGGCGGTGGCGCGGGCCGGGTCGTGGCCGAGGTGCCCGGTCTGGTCGGCGTGGGACGGGGTGGTCGACGCCAGCGCGCTGGTCGCCGGCCGGGTCTGCGAGGGATACACCGCGGCCACGAGCTCGTCGCGGTCGATGCCGCGCGCGAGGGCCTCGCGCACCGCGGGGTCCGCACCGAGCGGGGTGTCGTGGTTGAACGTGATCCCGAACGGGATGCCGGGGTTGGCCCGGGCCGGCAGCTCGGCGCCCGCGGCGATGAGCGGGGCCTCGTCCTGCTGGCCGACCGAGGCGATGGCGTCGATCTCGCCGGCCTGCAGGCTGCCCGCCCGCACCCCGGACTCGGGGACCACGCGGAACTCGGCGCGGTCGAGGTACGCCTCGCCGGGGTGGGTGAACAGCGCCGAACCCCAGTCGTAGCCGGGCCGCTTCGCGAGCACGGTGACGTCGTCGGTGACGTAGCGTTCCAGGGTGAACGGCCCGGAGCCGATCACCCCGGCGCAGCGCTCGTCATCGGAGGCCGCGGCGCTGTCCGGGGACAGCAGCCCGAGGCTGTGGGTCGAGGTGCCCTGCAGGAACTGCACGTTGGGCTCGTCGAACCGGACGGTGAACTCGGTCGGCCCGGCGACGTCGGTGCCGGCATATCCGGCCAGATAGCCCTTGGGCAGGCTCCCCCGGGCGCCGAGCTCCGGCACCCGGTCGAAGTTCGCCTTCACCGCCGCCGCGTCGACCGGGACTCCGTCGGAGAACGTCGCACCGGGGCGCAGGGTGAACGTCCACGCCGTCGCGTCGGCGTTCGACGACCACGAGGTGGCCAGCCAGGGCACGATCTCGCCGGTGTCCGGGTCCTGGTCGGTCAGCGAGTCGACGACCTGGCGCAGCGCGTAGATCGAGTCGTTGCTCGTCACCTGCTGCGGGTCGGCGCAGCCCTGGTCGGAGGAGACGGCGACGACGAGCGTGCCGCCCGGGCGGGGCGGCCCGGCGTCGGCCTGCGCCCCGCCGGCCCCGGAGCCGCAGGCGGTCAGGGTCAGGGCGGTCGCTGCGAGGAGCACGGCGCCGCGCCCCGCGGGCAGGAACCGCAGCAGCCTGCTCACGACGCCACCGCCGGCCGGCGCCGCTGCCCGAACCGGGACGGGTGCGCCAGGCCGAGGTTCTCGCGCAGCGTCCCGCCGCCGTAGTCGTTCCGGAACACCCCGCGCTCCTGCAGGATCGGCACGACCCGGTCGACGACCTCGTCCAACCCGGACGGGCTGACGTGCGAGCCGAGGATGAACCCGTCGCAGGCGTCGGCCTGCACATAGCGGTCGATCTCGTCGGCGACGCGCTCGGGGGTCCCGACGAACACGGCCCGGTCGAACACGTGCTTGACCGTCTCCCGCAGCGACCAGCCGCGGTTGCCCGCCAGCTCGCGCCAGGCGGCGACGGTGGCGTGCGCGTCCTGGGTCAGCGGCGCCCGGCCTTCGATCCACTTCGGAGCGTCGGGGGTCGGGTCGACATCGGGCAGCGGACCGTCCGGGTCGAACGCCGACAGGTCCCGGTTCCACACCATCTCGGCGAGCACAATCGCCGTCCACGGGTCGACCTGCCGGTCGTGGATGTCGGCGTGCCGCTCGCGGGCCTCGTCCTCGGTGTCACCGAGCACGACGCCGGCGCTGGGCAGGATCCGGACCTCGTCCGGGTTGCGGCCGGCGGCGCGGACCCGGGCCTTGACGTCGTCGTGGAAGGCGCGGGCCTCCTCGAAGCGCTGGTAACGGGAGAAGATCGCGTCCGAGTGCGCGGCGGCGAAGTCGCGCCCGGCCGGGGACTCCCCGGCCTGCAGGATCACCGGGTGCCCCTGCGGGCTGCGCGGGACGCTGAACCGCCCGGCGATGTCGAACTGGTGGCCCGAGACGGCGAAGTCGCCGACGTGGCCGTCGCGCAGGAACCGTCCCGACGCCGGATCGGCCACGACCGCATCCGACCCCCACGAGTCCCAGAGCGCCCGCACCGCGGTCAGGGTCTCCCCGGCCCGCTCGTAGCGCTGGTGGTGGCCGAGGAAGCCACCGCGGCGGAAGTTCTCCCCGGTCGGGACGTCCGAGCTGGTGACGACGTTCCAGGCGGCCCGCCCGCCGGAGAGCGTGTCGAGGGTGGCGAACTTGCGAGCCAGCTCGTAGGGCTCGTTGAACGTCGAGTTGATCGTCCCGGCGAGTCCGATGTGCTCGGTGACGGCGGCGAGCGCGGCGAGCACGGTGAACGTGTCCGGGCGGCCCACGACATCCTGGTCGAAGACCTCCCCGCCGCGGGTGCGCAGGCGCAGCCCCTCCGCCAGGAAGAGCAGGTCGAGCTTCCCGCGCTCGGCGGTGCGCGCCCAGTGCTCGAACGACTCCCAGGCGATGTGGCTGCCGGAGGCGGGGTCGCTCCAGACGGTGTCGTGGTTGACGCCCGGGAAGTAGGCGCCCAGCACGATCTGCTTCCGGTCGGTCCTGCTCATGCGGTGGCTCCGGTGGGGGTCGGGGCGGGGACGAGCGCGGGGTCGGCTCCTGCGGCGTAGCGGCTGGCCGGGCGGGGCAGCCCGAAGCGTTCGCGCAGGGTGGTCTCGGTGTAGCCGGTGCGGAACGCGCCGCGGCGCTGCAGCTCGGGGACCAGGCCGTCGACGATCGCGTCGAGGTCGGTGGGCAGCACGGCGGGGCGCAGCCGGTACCCGTCGAGGCCGGCTCCGCGCCAGGCGAGCAGCGTGTCGGCGAGTCCGGACGGTGTGGTCGCGAGGACAGCGGCGTCGCTGGAGAGCGGGTCGCGGGCGTCGAGCCGCGCCAGCCGGTCCCGCGCCTCGGCATCGGTGTCGCCCAGGACGACGACCAGATCACCGAGGATGCGCAGCGGCGGTGCGGTGCGCCCGGCAGCCCGCTCGGCGGTGCGGACCTGGGTGACGATGCGGGCGGCGTCGTCGGCGTCGTGCGGGGTGGTGAACACGACGTCGCCGACCCGGGCCGCCAGCAGCGACGGCGCGTACCCGTGCGCGAGCGAGGTGACCAGCGGCTGGCCCTGCGGCGGCCGGGGCACGATCGACGGGCCGCGGACGGAGAAGTAGCGGCCCTCGAAGTCGACGTGGTGCAGCGCGTCCCGGTCGACGAACCGGCCGGTGGCCGCGTCCCGGATCTCTGCGCCGTCCTCCCAGGAGTCCCAGAGCCTGCGCACGACCTCGACCGCGTCCGTGGCCTCGCCGAACAGCTCGGCGACCAGCGCGCGCCCTCGCGCGGTGTCCAGCTCGGAGCGCCGGACGCCGGGAATCACGCGGCGTCCGACGTGCGCCGCCTCGTCCGCGCGGATCGAGGTCTGGACCCGCCAGCCGGCCCGGCCGTGCGAGTCGTGGTCCAGCGTGGACAGCGCCGAGGCCACGTGGAACGGCTCGGTGTGCGTGGTGGTGACGGTCGGGACCAGCCCGATCCGCGACGTCAGCGGGGCCAGGAACGCCGCGACCAGGGACGCGTCGAACCGGCCCTGCACGCGGTCGGTGCGGCGCTGCGATCCGGTGAGGTGGTCGCCGGACTGCAGACCGAACGCGTCCTCGATGGTGAGCAGGTCGAGCAGCCCGCGCTCGGCGGTGTGCGCCAGGTCGGCCCAGTAGCGGGCGCCGAACAGCTCACCGGGCCGGGCACCGGGCTCACGCCAGGCCGCGGGGTGCCAGCCGGCACCGTCGAGGGCCACCGCGAGGTGCAACGACGAGGGCGCTGTCCGATCCTGTGTGGATTGGTCGTTTGGAGACACGAGGGGTCGCTTCCTTCACGCCGGGGCGTGGGACGAGAGGGGGCCGCGACGACCGGACGGTCCGTCGCGCGAACGCGACCGGAGGTCGCGCGGGATGCTCGGGTCAGGCCGGACAGGCCGCGCCGGCGACCCGCAGCAGATCCACATGACGCCGGTAGCGCGGGTGGTGCGCGGCGCGCACCTGCTCCCCCGTCGACCGCATGACTCCTCCATCGTCCCCGGCGGGAGCACCCGCACCCGCGTACTGCGGGGGGTTGCTGCGGCGTCGTCGAACCGGGTCTCTCGGCCGCTCCGGATGGTGCGTCACCGACTGTACGGAGATCGGGCAGGCTTCTGTCAACCCGTCGGGGCGCTCCGTGACCCGCGCCGCGCTCCCCGTCCCGAGCAGCAGGAACGCGACACCGCCGGACGCCCCCGCTGTCCGGACACCCGCTCCGGGGTCCACCGGCCGGGACAGTGAGGGCAATCCCAACACCGAGGGTTGGGTTTCCGGCCCGGTGCGGCTAGCGTCATCGTCATGACCGGGACCACGCTGCTGACGACGCGGGGGCACATCGACCTCCAGCGGGTCGCGTCGGCGCTGTGTCCGGGCTCTCCGCGGTAGCCGCAGCACCGCCCACCCGCCCCGCGCTCTCGCGGGTGCTCCACCGGACGCGCACCACCGATGCGCTCCGCCGTCCACCCCGCACCGCACCGCCGTCCACACCGCGCGCACCTCCGGTCCGCTGTGGACGGTCACGGTGCCGGTTCGTCCTGTCCACCCTCGCAGGGAGCCCCCATGACCACGACCAGCGAGCGGGCCCGCGCCCAGGCGCCGCCCGCCGTCGAGACACTCCGGACCGTCCGCGAGCGCGGCCCGGACCGGGTACCGCGCTGGCTGGTGAAGACGGCGTCGCCGGTCGTGCTCGTCGCGCTGTGGCAGGTGCTCTCGAGCACCGGCCTGCTGCCGCGCGACGTGCTCGCCTCGCCCGCCACGGTCCTCACCACCGCCGCGGACATGTGGGCCGAGGGGACGGTGCAGAGCGCCGTCGGCGTCTCCCTGTTGCGCGTCGTGGCCGGGATCGCGATCGGGCTGGTCACCGCCGTCGTGCTCGCCACCCTGTCGGGCCTGTTCCGCCGGGGCGAGGACGTGATCGACGCCCCGGTCCAGATGCTGCGCACGGTGCCGGTGATCGGCCTGATCCCGCTGCTGATCATCTGGTTCGGCATCGGCGAGGAACCGAAGATCGTCCTGATCGCGCTGGCGGTGACCTTCCCGCTCTACATGAACCTCTTCGGCGGCATCCGCAACGTCGACGCCACGCTGGTCGAGGCGGCCCGCACCCTCGGGCTCGGCTGGTTCGGCCAGGTCCGGCACGTGATCCTCCCGTCGGCGATGCCCCAGTTCCTGGTCGGGCTGCGCTACTCGCTCGGCACGGCGTGGCTGGCGCTCGTCTTCGGCGAGACGATCAACGCGACCTCGGGCATCGGCTACGAGATGAACACCGCGCGGGAGTTCTTCCAGACCGACGTGATCGTCGTGTGCCTCGCACTCTACGCACTGCTCGGCCTGCTCGGTGACGGCATCGTGCGACTGCTGGAGAGGGGGTTCCTGTCATGGCGACCGGCGTTCAGCGGGCGGTGAACCCCGTCTCGGTCCGCGGCCTCAGCCGCCGCTTCGGCGACCGCACCGTGCTCTCCGATCTCGACCTCGACATCGAGCCGGGCCAGTTCGTGGCGCTGCTCGGTGCGTCCGGCTGCGGCAAGTCGACGCTGCTGCGGATCCTCGCCGACCTCGACCACGACGTGACCGGCGAGGTCACCGTCGCGCGGCGGCGCGCGGTCGGCTTCCAGGCGCCGCGGCTGCTGCCGTGGCGGAAGGTGTGGCGCAACGTCGTCATGGGCCTCCCGGGCCGGCCCGACCGGGCCCGGGCCGAGGCGGCGCTGGAGGAGGTCGGCCTGTCGCACCGCAGCGACGTGTGGCCGAAGGTGCTCTCCGGTGGCGAGGCGCAGCGCGCCGCGCTGGCCCGGGCCCTGGTCCGCGAACCCGACCTGCTGCTGCTCGACGAGCCGTTCTCCGCGCTCGACGCGCTCACCCGGATCACCGCCCGCGGGCTGGTCGACGAGCTGTGGCAGCGGCACGGCTGCGCGGTGCTGCTGGTGACCCACGACGTCGAGGAGGCGCTCGTGCTCGCCGACCGCGTCCTGGTCATGGACGGCGGGCGCATCGCCCACGACGCCCCCGTCGACCTGGACCGCCCGCGCGAGGTCACCGATCCCGACTTCCAGCACCTGCGCGCCGAGCTGCTCGGCCGCCTGGGTGTGCACTGACACCGAGGAGCAACGATGCCCGTCGAGTTCATCGGCATGATCGGGACCCAGGAGGTCTCCGAGATCCGCCCGGCCACCGGCCCGGTGATCGACCGCAGCACCGTGCGCCGGTTCGTCACCGCCCACGAGGCCGCCGGTTTCGACAAGGTCCTGGTCGGACACTCGTCGTCCACACCGGACGGCCTGCAGGTCGCGGCGTACGGCGCCGCGCACTCCGAGCGGCTCGGGTTCCTGGTCGCGCACCGGCCGGGGTTCACCGCGCCCACGCTGGCCGCCCGCCAGTACGCGACCCTGGACCACTTCTCGGGCGGCGGCCGGGTCGCGATGCACGTCATCTCCGGCGGCAGCGACACCGACCAGCGCCGCGACGGCGACTGGCTGGACAAGGAGCAGCGCTACACCCGCACCGACGAGTACCTGTCGGTGCTGCGCCGGGCCTGGGCCGCCCCGGAGGCCTTCGACCACCACGGCGAGCACTACCGGGTCGCGGGCGTCCGCCAGGAGATCCGCCCGCTCGCGCCGATCCCGGTCTACTTCGGCGGGTCCTCGGACGCCGCCTACCGGGTCGGCGGCCGGCACGCGGACGTGTTCGCGCTGTGGGGCGAGCCGCTCGCCGGAACCCGCGAGCAGATCACCCGCGTGCACGACGCCGCCCGGGCCGCCGGGCGCAGCGAGCTGCCGCGGATCAGCGTGTCGTTCCGCCCGATCCTCGCCGACACCGAGGAGCAGGCCTGGGCCCGGGCCCACGCGATCCGCGACCGGATCGTCGCCGCGAAGGGCGGCCACGGGTCCTTCACCGGCACCCGGATGCGGGAGGCCGGTGCGCCGGCCAACGTCGGCTCGCAGCGGCTGCTCGCCGCCGCGGAGGCCGGCGAGGTGCACGACCGCTGCCTGTGGACCGCGACCGCCGCCGCCTCCGGTGCGGCCGGGAACTCCACGGCGCTGGTCGGCACCCCGGACACGGTCGCCGCGGCGCTGGCCGACTACGTCGACATCGGCGTCACGACGCTGCTGATCCGGGGGTACGACCCGATCGCCGACGCCGAGCGGTACGGCCGGGAGCTGCTGCCCGCGGTGCGCGCCGAGCTGGCCCGCCGCGGCACGGCGGCCGTTGCGGCGGGGGTGCCGGCATGAGCGCCCCCGCTCCCGCCGCACCGACGGTCTGGACTCCGGAGGGCACCTCGCGCGGCACCGTCGTGGTGCTGCCCGGACGGGGCGAGCACCCCGGGGTCTACGCCCGGCTGGGGCGGCGCCTGTCCTTCGACGGCTGGACCGTCTCGGTGCCGGACCTCGCCGGGCCGGGGCCGGCCGGGCCGGTCGCAGCCGCCCTCGGCACGGGCGGGACACGTCCGACCGGACCGGGCCCCGACGGACCCACCGCGATCGACGGTCCCGGCCCGGCGGGGGATCTCCCTGCCCCGGCGGGCGGAGGTCCGGCCCCCGCTGCCGACACCCCGGTTCCGGCAGCCGGCACCCCCGGCGGAGCCGGGCCCGTCACCGGCGTGACCGACCCGGCCGCCGCCGCGGTGAACTCGGCCCTCGACGACGCGACCGGTGCCCGGGTGCTGCTCGGCTCGGACACCGGGGCGCTGCGTGTGCTCGACCTCGTCGCGTCGGGGTCGGTGCGGGCCGATGCGGTGGTGCTGGCCGGGCTCCCGGCAGGCGACGCCCCGACCGGGCCCGCTCCCGGCGACCACGTCGCGGAGCTCGACGCGCGCACCGCCTGCCCGATCCACCGCGGCGTGCTCGAGGCGGACCCCGACTTCCGCTGGGGCGAGCTCGCCGACCCGGTCCCCGCTCCCCCGGGCCCCGCACTCCCGGACACACTGCCCGACCTGCCGGTGCTGTGGCTGCACGGCGACGCCGACCCGATCGCCCCGGTCGCGGCGGTGCGCGCGCTGGCCCGCGGCACCGACGACCTCGCCGTCGTCGCCGACGGGGTGCACGACGTGCTCAACGACCAGTTCCACCGGATCGTCGCCGCCCGGCTGGTGCAGTTCCTGGAGCGGGTGGCCAAGGGCGCCCGGTTCGTCGAACCGGCCCCGGCTGCACCGGCCTCCGGGCGCCGCGCCGCGCCGCTGCAGGTCTCGGCCCGGCTCGACCACGCCATGCGCGGGCTCGCCGAGCTGGTCGCCTCCGGCGACGGGCCGGTGACCTGCGAGGCGATCTCCCGCGCGCGTGGGGTCCCGCTGAACTCGCTGGTCAACGTCATGTTGCAGCTGCGCCGCGCCGGGCTGGTGACCAGCCGTCGCGGCTGCGAGGGCGGCTACCGGCTGGCCCGCCCGGCCGCGGAGATCACCGTCGCCGACGTCGTCCGCGCCACCGAGGGGTCGCTGGCCGCGGTCCGCGACACCGGACCGGCCGCTCCGCTGTGGGCCGACCTCGAGCGGACCGTCGCCGACTTCCTCACCACCCGCACCCTGACCGCGCTCACCACGGAGGCCCCGACACCGTGACCGACACCTTCCATCCGGACCTCCCGGCCGGCCCGGCCGGACCCGCCGCGCACGCCCGCGTGCACCTGATCCGCGGTGCCGAGCTGTCCGGCGACACCGCGCAGACCTCCGGCATGTCCCGGCGCGAGGCCGTCAGCGGCCGCACCGTCGGCTCGCACAAGCTCTGGACCGGCGAGACGCACGTCGCCCCGGCCACGAACTCCGGCGACCACCACCACGGCGAGGCCGAGACCTCGATCTACGTGGTCAGCGGACGGCCGCGGTTCGTCTTCCACGACGGCGACGGCGAGGTCGTGCTGCAGACCGAGCCCGGCGACTACGTGTTCGTGCCGCCCTACGTCCCGCACCGCGAGGAGAACCCGGACCCCGACAACCCGGCGGTCGTCGTGATCTCCCGCAGCACCCAGGAGGGCATCGTCGTGAACCTGCCCTCGCTCACCCCGCTCACCGATCCGGAGCCCACCCCGTGACCCGCCTGCTGCTGCCCCTGCTCGCCGCGCTCACCCTCCTGCTGGCCGGCTGCTCGGGTGGTTCGTCCTCCGACGGCCCGGTCGACCTGTCGCAGGTGACGCTGCGGGTCGGCGACCAGGCCGGGATCCAGCAGGCGCTCGTCGAGGCCTCCGGCGTGCTCGAGGGCGCCCCGTACACCGTCGACTGGGCGCAGTTCCCGGCCGCCGCGCCGGTGCTGGAGGCGCTGCGCGGTGAGGCGATCGACGCCGGCATCGCCGGGGACGCGCCCACGCTGACCGCGCTGTCGTCCACCGACCGGATCAGGATCGTCACCGCGACCCGGTCGCCGAGCCAGGGCGGTCTGGCCCTGCTCGTCGGCAAGGACTCCCCGATCCGCTCGGTCGCCGACCTGCGCGGGAAGACCGTCTCCCCGACCACCCAGGGCAGCATCGGCCACTACCTGCTGCTGCGCTCGCTGGAGGAGGCAGGCGTACCCGCGGACCAGGTGAACATCTCGTTCCTGCAGCCGGTCGACGCGGCCGCCGCGATGAACTCCGGCGCGATCGACGCCTGGTCCACCTGGGACCCCTACACCGCGGTCGCCGAGCAGGAGTCCGGCGCCCGGATCCTGCGCGACGCGACCGACCTCGGCACCGGCCTGACCTTCCTCAACGCCAACACCGCCGCCCTCGACGACGCCGGCACCCGCGCCGCGCTCGCCGACTTCACCGAGCGCTACGCCCGGGCACTGCAGTGGGCCCGGGACAACCCGCAGGAGAACGCGGCGATCTACGCGAAGCTGACCGACCGCCCCGCCGCCGTCGCCGACCTGATGGCCGACCGGGCCCAGCGAGCGGCCAAGCCGCTGTCGCCGGAGCTGACCGCCGAGCTGCAGGAGGTCGCCGACCGCTACGTCGGCTACGGCGTGCTGCGCAGCCCGGTCGACGTCGCTGCGGCCATCGAGGACCTCGGCGCCCCGGCGCCCTGACGGACTTCCGTCCCACCGTGCCGGGCCGTATGTCCACCTCCTACCGGTACCGGACGGTGCGGCGGAGCCCCTCGACAACCTGCACGAGCATTGGCGAACTGAATTCACTTTGGTGGCTTCGTCCCATGACGGCGGCATCGACGCACCCGGCAGCAGCTCCCATGACGATCGGGGGCCTCACCCTGCGGAACCGGCTCGTGGTGTCCGCCCACGGCCTGGCCACGGTCACCGACGGCGCCCCGAACGCCCACGACGAGGCGTACTGGCGGCGCCTCGCCGCGGGAGGTGCGGCACTCATCGTCGCGGGAGGCACACAGGTCTCACCGGAGTCGATGCCGAGGAACCGCATCCTGACCGAGGCGTTCAACGAACGTGCGGCTCCCGGGCTCGCCGCCCGGGCCGCGGCCATGCGGTCCGGTGGCGCTGCCGCAGGAATTCAGCTGGGCCACCTGGGGCGCGAGACACTCGGTGCCGGAACCTTCCTCCCGTTCGTGGCCCCGAGCCCGATCACCGGCCCGCGCGAACCCGCACCGGCCCGACCACTGGGCATCGACGAGATCACGGTGATCGCGGAGGACTTCCGCCTCAGCAGCCGCCGTTGCGCCGACGCCGGCTTCGAGGTCGTCGAGATCCACGCGGCCCACGGGTACCTGCTGGCCCAGTTCCTGTCGCGCTCGGCGAACGCCCGGCGGGACCGTTACGGCGGTGCACCGGCCAACCGGGCGCGCGCGTTGAGTCAGGTCGTGCAGGCCGTTCGCGCCGGTGCAGGTGAGGACGTCGTCGTCGGTGTCCGGGTCTCGGTCGAAGGCGACGGCCCGGCGCATCTGCGACTGGAGGAACTCGCGGAGCTGCTGACCCACGTACAGGCCGAAGCACCCTTCGACTACCTGAACCTGACGTGGGGTGATCGCGGCCGCTACGTGCCGGACATGGCCACCACCCACCCGCCGCTGCTGGGACGCACACACGAGCTGCGGGACACGCTGGACGTGCCGCTGCTGCTCTGCGCCGCGTTCCGACGGCCGGCCGACATCGCCGAGGCACTGGAGTCGGGCGCGGCCGATCTCGTCGGGTCGGCACGCGCCCACATCGCCGACCCCGACTTCGCCACCAAGGTCCTCGACGGCCGTTCCGACGACATCCGGCCGTGCGTCGCCTGCCTGCAGGACTGCCGCAGCTATGAACCGACCGGTCTGTGCGCGGTCAACCCCGACCTGGCACCCGCGGGCTCGCCGCGGAAGCCGGCGTTGCCCTGGCGACCGAACGGGCACCGGCCGCAGGGCTCACGCGTCGTGGTCGTCGGCGCCGGGCCCGCGGGGCTGGAGTTCGCGGTGACCGCGGCGGCCCGGTCCGGGATCGAGGTCACGGTGCTGGAGCAGTCGGACCGGATCGGGGGCCAGCTGCGCATCGCCGCGAGCGCACCGCACCGTGCCGGATGGTCCGACCTGCTGGGCTACTACCAGCGCCGCCTCGAAGCCCTCGGAGTCGATGTCCGGCTCGGCACCGAGGCGACAGAGGACGACCTGGCCGGCGCAGACGAGATCGTGTGGGCGACCGGAGCGCGGGAGAACCCGCCGTCGCTGGACGGCGCCGTCACCGCCGAGGCGTTCCTCCGCAACCCGTCGGAGCTCCTGGCCGGCGCGGACAGCGTGGCGGTCTGCGACGACGGGTTCGGCAGCTGGCCGGGGATCGGTGCAGTCGAGGCGGCCCTCGCGGCGGGGCTACCGGTCACGCTCGTCACCCCCGGCACCGGGTTCGCCGGCGGCATCCCGGCGGAGTCCCGGACCCAGTTGCTCGAACGGTTGACCCGCCGGCCACTCGAGGTGCGGCCGCTGACCGGGCCGGACCGGTGGTCGGACGGCGTGCTGCACGTGCGCACCGTGCTCGACGGAACCGCGCACGCGGTACCGGCCGACGTGGTCGTGCAGGTCGGCACCCGGCATCCGAATGAGGTGCCGTTCCCGGGCCGGACCGCGACGTGGATCGGGGACTCCGTCGCGCCGCGGGGAGTGAGCCACGCGATCGCCGAGGGCCGGGCCGCTGCCGAGGAGCTGGCAGCGCCCATCGGCTAGATGTGTGGTTCGGAGAGGTGGGTGACGCGGTCGGCGGGTACGCGGCCTCGGATCTCGGTGTGGGGTCGGTGGAGGTTGTACCAGTCGAGCCGATCCCCGATTGCGACCTGCCGTTCGGTCTCGGGCTGATAGCTCCGGCCCAGCAGGTGGTGATGGGCGACCTGACAGTGCTCCGCGGCGCGACGCAGGTCCGGCCGTCGTCGACGACGCACCGGGCCGGGCGTTACGGGAGCACGACCCCGCGCACGTTCTGCCCGGCGGCCTGGTCCGCGAAGCCGTCCTGAATCCGGTCCAGCGGGTAGCGGGCGGTGACCAGGCGGTCGAGCGGGATGCGGCCTCGCTGATACAGGTCGAGCAGCGTGCGCAGGCCTTCCCGCGGCGACCACGATCCGGCCAGGCAGCCGACCAGCTGCTTCTCGTAGGACTGCATGTCGCGCAGGCTCATCCGGACCTCGTGCTCGGCGTCTCCGTGCACGTTGACCACGACCGCACGTCCCTGTTTCCCCAGCAGTGCCATGGCGTCGGCCGTGGCGGAGCTGTCGCCGGTGCCCATACAGAGCACGACCTGATCCGCCAGCCGCCCCCGCGTCTCGTCGCGCAGCACCGGCAGGAGCTCGGCCATCGACGCCGCCGTTCCGTCGGCACCGAGGTCGGTCGCGGCCGCACGTTTGCCCGGGACGGGGTCGACCGCCCACACCTGGGCGGCCCCGGCGTACCGGGCGCCGAGCAGGGCCATCGCTCCGATCCCGCCCATCCCCACGATCACGGCCGTGTCTCCTGTCCGGATAGCGGCCGTGTTGACCGCGGCGCCCCATCCGGTCACACCGGCGCAGCCGAGCAGGCAGACCGACTCCATCGGCAGGGAGGGGTCGCACCGCACCACACTGCGCTCGTGCACGACCGTGCGGGTCGCGAAGGAGCCGAGGAAGCAGAACGACCCCAGCTCGGTGCCCCGGGCCCGCCTGCGGGCGGTCCCGTCCGCGATGGCGAGCCCCTGCGGGACCCCCGCGCCCAGCTCGCAGAGGTGCTGCCGGCCGCAGGCGCAGTCCGTGCAGACCCCGCACGCCGGCATGAAGGCGAACACGACGTGGTCGCCCTCCCGGACCAGGGTCACGCCCGGGCCGACCGCCTCGACGACGCCCGCGCCCTCGTGCCCCCCGACCATCGGCCGGCGCAGGCCCGCATATCCGCCCGACGCCAGGTGGGCGTCGCTGTGGCACAGGCCCGCAGCCTCGACGCGTACCAGGACCTCGCCCTGGCCGCGTGGGTCCACGTCGACCGCCTCGACCGACCAGGTGTGTCGATCGGGCCAGACGACGGCGGCTCGTTCCTTCACGGCGTCCTCCTTCGGGGTGCGCTCAGCGCCGGCTCGGCTCGCGATCGACCGCGAGCGAGCGCGCGAGCCGGGTCGCGTCAGGCCGGGACAACTTGCCGACCCGGTTCTGCGGGAGCGCATCGACGACGAACACGTGCTCGGGCCACTTGTTCTTCGCCAGGCCCGCGTCGCGTAGGTGCTCCTGCAGTACCTCCATTCCGAACTCGCGCTGCGGGGTCACGAGCAGCACCGCGACCCGCTCTCCGAGCACGTCGTCCGGGATCGGGACCACGCAGACCTGCTCGATCGCGGGGTGGCGGGCGACGGCGCTCTCGACCTCGTGAATGTCGATGTTGCGGCCGCCCCGGATGATGATGTCCTTTTCCCGGCCGCGCACCGACACCCGGCCCTCGGCGTCGATCGACATGAGGTCGCCCGTCGTGAGGTAGCCGTCGGCCGTCAGGTCCGGGGTCCCGACGGTGCCCGAGCGGGCGTACCCGGCGTACAGCGAGGGCCCCCGGACCTGGGCGCGCCCGGCCGTCCCGGCCGGGACGACGGACCCGGACTCATCGACGACCCGCAGTCGGGTGCCCGGGAAGGGCACACCATCGGTGCCGAGGCGGACGTCCTGCGGGTCGGACGGACGCGACGTCGTGTGGCCGAGGCACTCCGACATCCCGAACACCCGCAGGATCCGCGTTCCCAGCCACTGCTCCGCTCGCGCCAGTGCGCCCCGGTCCATCGGGCCACCGCCGACGGTCATCGCCGTCATCGCCGAGAGCATCCCGGATTCGGGCGCCTGCATGCCCATCTGCAGGGCCATCGTCGGCACGCACATCGTCCACCGGGCACCGTGCTCGGACAGCATCCGGACGGCGTCGGGCGGGCTCCACTTCTCGGCGAGCAGGGCCGGGCCGCCGAGCAACAGCGGAAGGTACAGGCCGAAGCACACGGCGGCGGCGGACGACAGCGGCACGATCGCGCCGATCGGGTCTCCCGGCTGCAGACCGATCGCGTCGATCGTCGAGCGGCAGGCGTACCGCAGGGCTGCTTCGGACTGGACGACGCCCTTGGCCCGGCCGGTCGACCCGGAGGTCAGACCGATGACCACCCCGTCGCCCCACCGGCCCGGGCGGGATCCGGGCCGTCCGGCGAGGACCCAGCCGTCCAGGACCGGCGCCCCGATCGGCCCGACCGCATCGATCGCCCATGCGTTGGCGAGCACCGGGTCCGCGACGACCACGTCCGGGTCGATGTCCTCGCGGGCCGCCGTGAACTCCGGGCCGGTGGCATGCCCGTTCAACAGCGCGAGTGTCCCCCGCACCCGCCCGACCGCCAGCGCACACACGACCGTGCGCCACGTGTTCTCGGCCTGGAGCAGGACGGTCGGGCTGGGGCCACTCGCCTCGGTGAGGGCGTCCGCGAGTTCCGCCGCGGCCGTCATGACCGAGCGCAGGGTGTGCGGGCCGGCGCTGTCGATGGCCACGATCTGCTCGGGGTCGCCCGCGACCCGACGGTCGAGATCGGAAATCAGCTCATGCATGTCGGAACATCTCGCGCTCGTCACCGAGCAGGGCCAGACGCCGCCCACGCATGGAGCCGACGTGGCGCACCGCGGCCTTCCACTCTTCGCTCGCGAGGGCGGCCCGAGCCGCCTTCTCGTCGTCGAAGCTGAGAACCGACAGTCCGTCCCATCCCTCGGAGCGCTCCTCGAGGGCGCTTGTGACAGCGGTGTGCCGCCACGCACGCAGGCCGGGGAGCGGGTAGGTCACTTCGGCGTGCTCACCACGCCACCAGGCGATGAACTCGTCGTGCGTCCATTCCGGAGGCCGGGCGGCGAGCAGGGCGAGGTTGAACATGACGCCTCCTTGCGGCAGTGGTCGGCAGGTCCCGACTCAGAGCTTCTCGATGTCCATTTCCGGCGACCGGCCGATCATCAGTGCCGCCACCCGCCCCTCGGGGTCGAGCCGGGCCGAGGCCACGAACGTCGACTCGAAGACACCGGATCGGCGGGCCTGGCCGAGCACCATCTCGTCGCGACCGACTACGGCCTGCGACAGCACGTGATGGGTCAGTGAGCCCTTCTCCCGCTGGGCGAGGTAGCCCTCCATCTCCGTGCGGCCACCGGCGAAGTCCGTCGCCGCGCCGCCTCCGGTCCCGAACACGATCGAGAACCGGAACCCGGGCGCGATCAGGTCGAGGATCTTCTCCGGTTCGGCCGAGTCCATCGTGGCGAACCAGCGGGTGAGTACCCCGTCCGACGGCGTCATGCGGGCACCCCCGGCAACGGATACATCGTGAAGCTCGGGTGGAAGAAGGCCTGGTACCGGGCGAGCCGCCCGTTCTCCGACACGAGTCCGACGGAGACGAACCCCCCGGTACCCCGGCCGTCGCCCTCAGTAATGACGCCGTAGACCATCTCGAGATCACCGTCGACGGACCGGCGCAGCACATTGTGCCGGCGTCCGACGTCCGGCCGGCCGGAGATGTAGTCGGCCAGATCGTCGTGCCCGGAACCGGCGAGCTCACCGGCCGGCAGCGCCAGCAGGAACTCGATGTCCGGCTCGACCAGCTCGAGTCCACTCAACGGACTCGGCCCGTCGAGGCGGGCCAAGTAGTCGTCGATGACCATACAACCGTCCTCTCCGACGGAGTGACTTGAATTCAGTTCTGCTAATGGACCCTAGATCGTGTCCGACCATCGGGCAAGAGCCGCAGCGGATCACGGAGTGCGTGCCCGACCGGCTACTCCGAGGGGCCGGAAACGACCATGCGGGCGCAGCACCCGCCGATGAACTCGGCGATGGCCGGCAGCTCCGTGGAGCCGTCCGGCCGGTACCACCGCCAGACGCTGACGACGAGACCGAGCAGGCTCCGTGCCATGAGTACCGGGTCGTGCCGTGCGAACTCTCCGCGCTCGATACCCTGCTGTACGAGGTCCGCCCAGTTGCGCTCGATCCGCGCGACGAGCTTGCGGCACGCCTGTCGCTCAGCCTCCTCGCGCTCCGAGGCACGCCGCCCGGACAACAGAGCGATGTTGGCCTGCAGGATGCGGTTCTGCTGAACCTCCTGAGGCGATACCTCGAACGCCGCCCGAACCGCGGCGCGCAGCGCGTCGTGCGTCGCCCCCTCCTCTGCCACCGCCGCCCTGAAGGCATCGTCCGAGTTGCGCAGCCCGAGCCGCATGATGGTCAGCAGACAGTGGGTCTTCGACTCGAAGTAGTGGTAGAGGGCCGGTTGGCCGATACCGACCCGGTCGGCAACCTGCGACCACTTGGTGGCTTCGAAGCCGACTTCCCCGAAACACTCGACGGCCGCCGCCAGGATGGCCGGCCGCTTGGAGCGGGGACCGTCGTCGGCCTCGGTCAGCGCTTCGATGCTCATCCGGGCAACCTTTCGCGAGGCGGTGCCACCAGCGTAGCCAGTGACCCGAACCGGCTTCGGGTCACCTCGCCCGCGCCGGCTCGAGGATGTCGTCGAGCAGGTCCTCGACACCCCCGGGGGCACCCTCGGGCAGCACCCGACTCGAGGCGGCCCGCCGCACGTGCAGATGGGCGGGGTGCTCCCAGGTGAAGCCGATCCCGCCGTGCACCTGGACGTTCTCACCGGCCACCCAGGAGTACGCCTCCCCGCACACGAGCGCGGCGGTGGCCGCGGCCGTCCGCAGCTGATCCCGGTCATCGGCGGCGCACGCGGCGGCCCAGAGCGACGCCGATCGGGCGGCCTCGAGCCGGACCAGCATGTCCGCACAGCGATGCTTGATCGCCTGGAAGGTGCCGATCGGCCGCCCGAACTGGATGCGGTCACCGGCGTGGCGGACCGACATGTCGAGTGCCGCGGCGGTCCCCCCGGTCTGCTCGCACGCCAGCGCCGCCCGGGTGCGGTCCCGTACCCGCTCGAGCACCGCACCCGCCGTGTCCGGCCCGGTGACCAGCCGAGCCGGGCTGTCCCGGAAACCGAGCGTCGCCAGCGGGCGGGTGGGGTCGAGGGTCCGTGCGGGAGCCGCCGTCACCCCGGGTGCGGCGGCCTCGACCGCGAGCACCACCGGCCCGTCCGGCGACGCCGCCGCAACCAGCAGGACGTCCGCGGTGGCCCCGTCGACGACCAGGTTCTTGGTGCCGGTCACCCGCCAGCCGCCGCCCGGTGCCGGCTCCCCGGTGACCGGACCGGCAGTACGGTCGGTGACAGCGGGGGCGTCGAGCAGCGCGACCGCGGCCGTCTCCGCGCCGCCGGCCAGACGGGCGGGCAACTCCTCGTCGCCGGCCTCGGCGAGCAGGCCGAGTGCCATGACCGAGGTCGAGAGCCACGGCAGGCCGGACAGTGAACGGCCCATCTCCTCGGCCACCACCGCGACCTCGCGGAAGCTCGCTCCGGCGCCGCCGAGGTGTTCGGGCAGGTCCAGCGCCGCGGCACCCAGCTCCCCGGCGAACCGCCGCCAGACGCGCCTGCGCGCCGGGACGTCGTCCGGTTGTCCGCGCAGCACGGCGTCGGTGTCCCCGTGGCGGGCGAGGAACTCGCGCACCACCTCCCCCAGCGCCGCGGCGTCCGGGTCGGGCAGCAGGGCGGGGGTCATCGCAGCTCCCCGTCATCGCCGGCCTCGGCGAGGACCTCGGCGAAGCGTTCCCGCGCCTGCGCCTGTCTCGTCGGACGGATGTAGGGCGGGAACAGACCGTCATCGGGTTCGGTACCGCGCAGCAACACCTGAGCCAGGTTGACCTTGTGCACCTCGGTCGCCCCGTCGGCCAGGCCCATGTGGAACGACTCCATGACCCACTTGCCGAAGGGGAGCTCCTTCGAGATGCCGAGCGAGCCGTGGATCTGGATCGCCCGCCCCGCGACGTCGGCGAGTACCCGGGGCATCGCGGCCTTGACCGCGGCGATGTCGGCGCGCACCCGCTTGTAGTCGTTGTACCGGTCGATCCGCCACGCCGTCCGCAGCACCAGCAGCCGGAACTGCTCGATCTGGATCCACGAGTCGGCGATCATCTCCTGGACCAGCTGCTTGTCGGCGAGGCGGGTGCCCTTGCTGGTCCGGGAGACGGCCCGGCGCTTCATCATGTCGAAGGCGGACTGCACCAGCCCGACGGTGCGCATGGCGTGGTGGATCCGACCGCCGCCGAGTCGGGTCTGGGCGACGGCGAACCCGGCGCCCCGCTCGCCGAGCAGGTTCTCGGCCGGTACCCGGACATCGTTGTAGCGCAGGTACTGGTGGGTTCCGACCGGTTCCTCGTGCCCCCACACCGAGACGTCCCGGACCCGCTCGACGCCCGGCGAGTCGGCCGGCACGACGAACATCGACATGGACCGGTGCGGCGGCGCGTCCGGTTCGGTCACCGCCATGACGATGAGGAACTCGGCGAACAGGGCGTGGCTGGAGAACCACTTCTCCCCGTTGATGACCCACTCGTCGCCGTCCCGGTGGGCGGTCGTCCGGAACCCCGTGGGATCCGAGCCGCCGTGCGGCTCGGTCATCGAGAAGCAGGACACGATGTCGCCCGCGACGAGGGGATCGAGGTAGGTGCGGCGCAGGTGCTCGGTGCCGTAGTGCGCGAGGATCTCCGCGTTGCCGGAATCGGGCGCCTGACATCCGAACACGACGGGCCCGGAGTGGGTGCGGCCCAGTTTCTCGTTGAGCAGGGCCAGCCGTAGCTGTCCGTACCCCTTCCCGCCGAGCTCGGGGCCGAGGTGGCAGGCCCACAGATTGTGCTCGCGGACGGTCTGCTGCAACGGCTTGATCAGCGCATTGCGGACCGGGTCCCGCGGGTTCCACGCATGCTCGACGACGTCGTCGACCGGCTCGACCTCCTCCCGGATGAACGTCTCGACCCAGTCGAGCTCCCGTTCGACGTCCTCGTCGGACTCGAAACCCCAAGCCATTTCTCGACTCCTCAGCGTGTGAGCACCGTGCAGGCGGAAATGCCGGGTGCTCCGTAGACGTGGGTGAACCCGACCTGCGGCGCGCCGGGTACCTGGCGCGCACCGGCGTCACCGCGCAGTTGCAGCACGTTCTCGTGCACCTGCCGCAGCCCGGACGCGCCGATGGGTTCCCCGTTGGCCAGGCAGCCGCCGTCGGTGTTGATCGGCAGCCGGCCGTCGATCTCGGTCGCCCCGGCCCGGATCAGGTCCGCCTGCTCGCCGTCGGAGCACAGCCCGGTCTCGGCCATGTGCATGAGTTCGGCACCGGACTCGGTGTCCTGCACCTGCGCGAGATCGACGTCGGACGGTGCGACGCCCGCGGCCTCGAACACCGCGCGGGAGGCCTCGACGGTCGGTGACGCGGCACGATCGAGCGCCACCCAGGGCGAGAACACCTCGAACGAGCCGTAGCGTCGGCTGCGGAACGCGGCGCCGCGCAGGAACACGGGGCGGTCGGTGTAGGTCCGGGCGAGGTCGTCGCGGCACAGGACCAGCGCGACCGCCCCCTCCCCCGGCGAGCAGTACATGTACTGGGTCAGCGGGTGGGAGATCATCGGTGCCGCGGCGATCTCCTCGGCACCGAGCGCCGTCCTCCGCCAGGCCATCGGGTTGCGAGCGCCGTTGCGGAACGCCTTCTCCGCGATGGTGGCGAGCACGGCCGGGTCGATGTCGTGCTCGTGCAGGTAGCGCTGGATCTTCATACCGAAGAACTGTGTGGTGACCATCAACCCGGTCTCGCCGTACCAGGACCCGATCCCGTGATCTGCGGGGTCGGTGTCGAACGCCCCGCGGGGGTGCTTGTCGAAACCGATCACGATGCCGACGTCGTGCGCCCCCGACGCGATCGCCGCCTGCGCGGAGATCAGCGCCGAGCCGCCGGTGGCGCACCCGTTGGCGACGTTGATGAACGGCAACCCGGTCAGGCCGAGCTCGGAGACCAACGTGTCGGCATCACCCGCGGAGTGCGAGCCGCCGAAGCCGAACTGCATGTCCTGGAACGTCAGGCCGGCGTCGGCGAGCGCGGCGCGTGCGGCGTGCACAGCCTGCGCACGGCCGGACACACCTTCGGTGCGGCCGAACCGGTGCATCCCGGCCCCGACGATCGCGACGCCGGTCATCGGTCCGCTCCGGTGACCGGTGCGAACGCGAAGGTGCGGGTCGGTCCGCCGCCACCGTCGTCGTCGCGGAAGGAGCGGATCACGAGTTCCATCGGCAGTCCGATCCGCAGCCGGTCGGGGTCGGACTCGGTGAGCCTGGACTCGACCAGCAACTGGTCGGCGAGCTCGACGTAGCCGACCCCGTAGGGCTCGTGGGTCTCGGTGCCGGTGTAGGGCGGCTTGGGACGGAACCCCTGCACCGTCCACGTCCACAGCCTCCCGGTACGGGCGAGCGGAACGTCCTCCATCGCGGAGCCGGTGCAGCGCGGGCACCCGGCCTGGCGGGGGAACGTGTGGGCCGAGCAGTTCGTGCACCGGCTCCCGAGCAGGGCCGGCCCCTCCGGGGTCTCGGTGAGCAGCGAGTCGTCGACGAACGTCACGGCGCGGCCAGCCGTCCACCGTCGACGGCCAGCAGGCTGCCCGTCGTGTACCCGGCCGTGGGTCCGCACAGGTACAGCGCGGCACCCACGATCTCCTCGGGCTCACCGACGCGGCGCGACGGCCAGCTCTGCGCCATCTCGTCGACCGCGTCCATGTCCCAGGCCTTGCTGATGTCGGTCCGGAACGGCCCGGCGACGATGGTGTTGACCCGCACCGTCGGGCCGTACTCCTGGGCGAAACCCGCGGTGAGCGTGTTGAGGGCCGATTTGGCGGCCGCGTACGGGAGGTCCGCTGCGGTCGGCCTGCCGGACGCCATCGACGAGACGTTCAGCATCACTCCCCCGCCCCGCTCGGCCATCCGCCGTCCGGCCACCGCCATCATGCGGAACGGCCCCTTGAGGTTCACCGCGAGGACCTTGTCGAACAGCTCCTCGCCGACCTCGTCCAGGCTGGGATAGACAGGGGCGATTCCGGCATTGTTGACCACGACGTCGACCGGCCCGAGCCCGTCCTCCACCTCGTCGAGCAGCCCATCGAGCTGCCCCCACTCGCCGACGTGCGCGCCGTGTCCGGTGACGCGCTGCCCGGTAGCGGCGGCCAGCTCGGCGGCGAGTTCGACGCACGCGTCCTTCTTCCGGGAGACGATGGCGACATCGGCGCCGGCGGCGGCGAACGCGATCGCGATCTCTCGGCCCAGCCCGCGCGACCCGCCGGTGACCAGCGCGGTACGGCCGGCCATCGGTGAGTCGGCCGAGCGGGTCGCCGCCACGGCTTCGGTCACGGTTCTACTCATCGGGGGATGTCCTTCCAGGGCACGCCTCGGTCGGCGCGCGGTTCCACGGGGAGGCCGAGCAGGCGCTCGGCAATGATCGTGCGCTGGACCTCGTCCGAGCCGCCGGCGATCCGGTAGCCGGGGGCGCCGAGCACGTGCTCGGTCCAGTGGTACGTGCCGTCTCCGGCATCGGCCACGAGGCGGGGACCCAGGATCCGCGCCGCCGTCTCGGAGACCAGGGCGAGCCGCTGTGCCCAGACGAGCTTGCGCAGCGACCCGAGCGCACCCGGCTCGTTCCCGGCGAGCCGGGCCTCCCGGTCACGCTGTGCGGACAGCTCCGCGATCTTCTCGGCGACCCACACCTCGCCGAGCAGCCGCCGGGCCTCCGGGTCGTCGGTACGCCCGAGCTTGCGGGCGTCGCGCAGCAGGTCGGCGAACCCACCACCCAGATCGGCGTTCGCGCCGGAGTGGCCGCGTTCGAAGCCGAGCGTCGCGAGCGTGACGCCCCAACCCGCGCCGTCCTCGCCAAGGCGCAGCGCATCCGGGATGCGGACGTCGTCGAGGAAGACCTCGCAGAACGAGGTCCCGCCGGACATCTGCCGCAACGGCCGCACCTCGACGCCAGGGGTGTCCATCGGCAGCAGGAACGCCGTGAGCCCCTTGTGTTTCGGCGCGTCGGGGTCGGTGCGGCAGATCAGCTCGCCCCAGCCGGCGAACTGGGCCCCCGAGCTCCACACCTTCTGCCCGTTGACCACCCAGGTGTCACCGTCACGGACCGCACGGGTCGAGAGACCCGCGAGGTCCGATCCGGCCGAGGGCTCGGAGAACAGCTGGCAGGCGAGCTGGTCCCCGCGCAGCAACGGACGCACGAGCCGGTCACGCTGCTCCGGTGTGCCGAACCTCTGCACCGTCGGCGCGATCAGCGCGGTGCTCACCGAGGTGAGTTCGTGCTGGCCGGGGGCCTCGAACTCCCGCTCGGCGTCGGCGAAGACCTCCTCGTGCAGGCCGGTCAGCCCGGCCCCACCGTCCTCGACAGGCCAGGTCAGGGCGCCGTAACCGGCGTCGAACTTGATTCGGAGCCAGTCCTGGATACGCGCGATGAGCGCCTGCTCGTCGGCGAAGGGCAGGTCATGGAAGACCGACACCGGACGCCGGTCGTCGTCGCGGCGCGCAGGCAGCCGGTCGGCGAGCCAGGCTCGCGCCGTCCGGCCGAACTCGGCGAGCTCCTCCGCACCCACCGCAGTGGTCGTGCTCATCGGGCTGTCCACCCCCCGTCCACGGCCAGGACCTGCCCGGTGACATAGGAGCTCGCCGGGGAAGCCAGGAACAGCAGCGCGGTGTCGAGCTCGGCAGGATTCCCGGGCCGTCGAAGCATGGTGTTCCTCTCGATCCAGCGGACCGAACGCTCGTCGGCGAACAGACCCTCGTTCATCTCCGTCCGGAACCACCCCGGCGCGAGTGCGTTCACCCGGACCCCCGCCCCACCCCAGTGGCCGGCCAGCTCGCGCGTGAGCCCGGTCAGTCCGGCCTTCGACGACGCGTAGCTCGCACCGCCGAGCGGCGCCGCGGACACCAGGCCGAGCACCGAGCTGATGTTGACGACGGACAGCCCGTCCGAACCCGGGTACCGCGCGGCGAGCTGGGACAGGTGGAACGGGGCGACGAGGTTGGTGTCCAGCACCCGGCCGAATGCAGCCGGGGTCTCCTCCGCGGGCTTCGCGCCGCTGTCGACACCCGCGTTGTTCACGAGGACGTCGATCGCGCCGGAGCCCGCTGCCCGTGCCGCGTCGATCAGTGCCACGCGGTCGGTCTCGTCGGAGACGTCGGCCACCACCGGATGCAACCGGTCGTCGTCCGCGGTGATCTCGGTCAGCTTCGCGGCACGGCGCGCCGCGACGACAACCGTCGCCCCCGCCGCGGCGAGGACGCCGGCGAAACGCACGCCCAGTCCGGAGGACGCGCCGGTGACGACCGCGGTCCGCCCGGTCAGGTCGAACAGCTCGGCCGGGGCGTGTGCCGTCACGCCGGCGCGCCGTCGAGCACCGACCCCGCCGACCGGATGAGGGCGAGGATCGTCGGGGGCAGCTGCTCCTGCACCGGGTCGTGGTGCCTGCCCTCGCGGTGTCGGCGCAGGTTGTGCCCCATGATCGCCGCCATCTTCAGCCGCCCCAGCGCCCGGAACCACGGGACGGCCTCCCCGGTGCCACCGTCGGTCCCACGAGCCTCCCGGTATACCTGCGCGAGCTCGTCCTCGTCGGGCAACCCGGACACGGCGCTCCCGACCCCGGGAAACACGGCACCGTCGGTGAAGACGCCGAACCAGCCCAGATCGACCCGGGGATCACCCAGCCCCCAGATCTCCCAGTCGATCAGTGCGGTCGGCCGGGCACCGTCGCAGAGCAGGTTGCCCAGGCGGAAGTCGCCGTGCACGAGGACGGGCTCCACGGGCGCGGGAACCGTCGCGGCGAGACATTCGAGAAGCTCCGCTGCGCCCGGCCGCAGGTCGGCCGGCACCGCCTCCATGGTCCGGGTCCACTGTTCCAGCTCGTCGGCCGGACCGGACACCTCCGGCGGCGTCCCGCCGGCCGCGGCGATCCCGTCGGTGGCCACGTCGAGCGCGACCGCGTGCAGGGCACCGAGCACGCGGGCCGCCGCCAGCATCCGCGTCCGGGACAGCACGCCGTCGGGTCCGGGAGCAGGCTCGAGGACCGGCTCGAGGGCCTCACCAGGCGCGAACTCCATCGCGAACCACCCGGGTGGCTCCGCATCGCTCGCCACCACGGCCGGGACGGGAACGCCGGTGCCCGCCAGCGTCGACAACACGTACGACTGCCGAAGGACATCGTTGCGCCCCACCGGCTCGCGGCCCGGCGGCACCGCCTTGACCACGAGCGGATGCCCGTCGACGTCGATCCGGTAGGTCAGGCCCGAGCGGCCGCCCTCCAGCACCGTGAGAGGCCCCGAGGCGTCCGCTCCCAGCTCGGCGCGCACTCGTGCGGCGAGCTGCGGATCAGCGTCCGGGGGGACGTCGGTCCTGGGCATGTCTGTTCTCCTCGACGAGATCGGGGCCGCGTGGGTGGAGCCGACGGTTCGGGCGGCACACCGAACCGTCGGCGTCAGGCGGTCGGGTCTCAGCGACCCGTCCACTTGGGCTCGCGCTTCTCGAGGAAGGCGGCGACCCCTTCGGCGGCGTCGTCGGAGTTCAACGTGACCCCGACGGCCATGTGTTCGAGCACCATCAGCGAGGCGATGTCGGCGTCGAGGCCCCGGTCGACCGCCATCTTGGTCAGCTTCATCTGGAACGGGCTCTTGTCGGTGAGGTGGCCGATGAACTCCTCGACCGTCGCGTCCAGCTTGTCGGCCGGTGCGCTGGCATTGACCAGATCGAACGCGTCGGCCTCAGCACCGCTCAGCAGCTTCCCGGTCAGCATCAGCTCCTTGGTCTTGCGGATACCGAGCATGCGCGGGAGGCGGTAGATCGGTCCGGCGCCGCCGAACAGCGCACGACGGATGTGGAAGTCACCGATCTGCGCGGTCTCGTCGGCGATGGCGAAGTCACACGAGATCATGACCTCGAACCCACCGGCGGTGACGTAGCCCTCCAGCACCGCGACCGACGGCGTCGACATGTTGTACAGCCGGTCGCACACCTTCGCCGACACCACCGCGACGTCCATCGCCGTGCTGGTGCCGATGTAGTCGGACTGCAGGTTGTCCAGGTCGAACCCGGAGGAGAAGGTGTTGCCCCGGCCGCGCACGACCGTGACCCGCAACTCCGGATCCGCGTCGATCTCGGTGATGATCTCGTCGAGTCGATGCAGCATCGCGACCGTGATGCAGTTCCGCTTCTGCGGGCGGTTCAGCCAGATCCGGGCGACGTGACCGTCCCGCTCGAACTGGATGTCGTCCTCGACTGCCATGCGTCCTCCAGAAATTGAATTGAACTCAGTTAAGCTTGCGAGAGTGGGCTGATCCTGTCAAGCCCCACGCGCTCACGAGGGGCGCAGCACGCCCTTCAGCGGCTCCGGCCCCGCCCGCGTCGCGTCCCAGCCGTCCCAGTGCACGACCTCGTCGACCGACGGCCTGCCCGCTCGGCGGAAATCCGTGCCCACGGTCCATGCCAGCGGAGTGAGACAGACCTGCTGCACCCGGTCGTAGGGGATGTCGAGCAGCTCGGCGGCCTCGCGTTCACGGGCGAGATGCATCGTGGTCCAACAGGTCCCCAGCCCGCGGGCACGTGCGGCCAGCATGAAGCTCCAGATCGCCGGCAGCACCCCGCCGAGGAGCGAAGAGCTCGTCATCGCCGGAACCCCGTCCAGGCGGACCCCGTCCAGACAGCCGACCACGAGTGTGCCGACCTCGTGCAGCGCCCGATCGAGGGCGTCCGCGGACCGCGCGGTCCGCTGCTGCCGGCGCGCCGCGGCCGGATCCGATGTGGGCACCCGCCCGATGTAGCCCGGCGAGTCGCGGTAGCTGTGGCGGTAGACGTCGGAGTAGAGGTCCGCCAGCCCCTTCCGGAGCGTCGGATCCCGGACGACGACGAATCGCGTCCGGGTGACCGCCGAACCGGCAGGCGCTTGGAGTGCGAGATCGACGCAGTCCCGGACGAGCTCGACAGGCACCTCGCGACTGGGGTCGAGCCGCCGCCGGACGGCTCGCGTCGTGGACAGGGCCTCGTCGATGTGCATAATCTGAACCAATATCAATTCAGGTTGGATGTCAAGACAGTCGCGGCCAGGGTCGGCACACGACCCACCCGGGAACGGAGTAAGACATGACCGCACGCCTGCTCGACCACACCGTCGTGCTGACCGGAGCGACCGGCGGCCTCGGCACCGCCATCGCATCCCGGCTCATCGAGGAGGGTGCCGAGGTCGTCCTCACCGACGTCGACGAGGACCGATGCGCCGAGCTCGCCGCGACGCTCCGTGGCCGTACGCGCACCGCCGTGCTCGATGTGTCGTCCGAACAGGACTGGGCGGGGCTCGTCGGGCGGCTCGGACGGCTGGACGGCCTGGTCAACAATGCCGGGGTCGGCAGCCTGGGCACCGTCGTCGACGAGACCCGGGCACGGTGGGACGACGTCATCGCCATCGACCAGCTCGGGACCTGGCTCGGCATGAAGTACTGCGGGCCCCTCCTGGAGGACGGCGGCGGCGCCGTCGTCAACATCGGCTCGATCCTCGGCACGACGGGCGGCCTGGGCAACAGCGTCGCCTACGCCGCCGCCAAGGGAGCCGTCCGCTCACTGACCCTCAACGCCGCGCTGCACTGGGCCACGTCGGGTGTACGGGTCAATGCGGTCGTCCCGGGGTTCATCGGCACCGACCAGCTCCACGAGCGATTCGCGGGTACCGATCGGCATCGATCGATGCTCGCCAACACTCCGATGGGCCGTTTGGGGCGGCCGGCCGAAGTGGCAGCCGCGGTCGCCTTCCTGCTCAGCGAGGACGCCGCCTACACGACCGGCACGGAGCTGCTCGTCGACGGTGGCTGGTCTGCTCGCTGAGCGGTTTGCTGAGCGGCTCAGTCCGGGACGAGTACGGCACGTCCGACGATCGCCCCCCGGCGCAGCTCGGCGAACGCCCGCTCCGCCTCGGACAACGGGAACGTGGTCGTGCGTGCCGTGAGCACCCCGGACCGGGCCAGGTCCACGGTGGCGACCAGTTCCTCCCGCGAGCCCCAGAACGGCAGTCGCAGCACCATTCCGGACGGGAGCGGCCCCGGCTTGCCCACCGGGATCATGCCGCCGGCACCGCCCACCAGCACGAGCTCGCCCGCGGTGCGCAGCAACGGCACCGCGACGTCCAGGGTGGACTGCGCCGCGACGAAGTCCAGCACGACGTCGGCCCCCCGCCCCTGCGACAGCTCGGCCACGGTGGCGGCCGCGTCCGGCCCCGCGACCGCGTGCGCCCCGCAGGACCGGGCCAACTCGAGCGCCTCGGCCCGGGTGTCGACGGCGACGATCCGCGCGTCGGTGCACGCGCGCAGGATGGCGACCGCCATGTGCCCGAGGCCACCGACCCCGATGACCACCGCGACGGCGCCCGGCTCGACGAGCGCGTCGGCACAACTCGTCACGGCGTGATAGGAGGTCAGGCCGGCGTCGGTCAGGGCCGCCGCCGTGCTGGGATCCAGGCCGTCGGCGGGTACCAGCCGGGACTCATCGACCGTCACCGTATCGGCCATCCCGCCGTCGACCCCGAGCCCGATACCGGCGGCGGGGAGCGAGGCCCGGTGATCGCAGTAGTTGGTCCGGCCGCGCACGCAGCGGGGACATCGGCCGCAGCCGACAGGAGCGTGCACGACGACCTGGGTGCCGATCAGCTCCTCCCGTACACCGGGGCCGACCGCGTCCACCCGCCCGCAGATCTCGTGGCCGAAGGTGAACGGGAGCTGCCAGCCCAGTCCGCCCCGGTCGACGACGTGCAGGTCGGAGTGGCAGAGACCGGCCGCCAGCACGGCCAGCCGGACCTCGCCGGCCGCCGGGTCCGGCACCGGGAGAGCCATCGTCCCGGCCGCGCCGGAGGACGTCATGCGGTAGGCACGCATCAGACCGCGCTGTAGCCGCCGTCGACGGCGTACGCCGCCCCGGTGACGAATGATGCGCGCGCGCTCAACAGGAACGTCACGACGTCGGCGATCTCGGTGGGGGCGGCCGCCCGCCGGATCGGCGGTACGACCCGTCCCGGCACCCCGGTCCGGGCCTCCGGATCGAGGCCGACCCGCGCAGAGCTGTTCCCGGCCAGCCCGGTGTCGACCAGGCCGGGGCAGACACAGTTGGCCCGGAGGCCACGATCGGCGTACTCCGCGGCGAGGCCACGGGTCAGTGCCAGCACCCCGCCCTTGGAGGCGTCGTAGGCCGCGGAACGACCCGCCGCCACCAGGGACCCGACCGAGCCGACAGTGACGACGGCGGGCGCCTCGCCGGCCAGGAGCGACGGCAGCGCGGCACGGATGCAGAGGAAGGTCCCGGTCAGGTTCACGCCGAGGACGGTCTCCCAGGACTGCAGGGTCATCTCGGTCGTCGGCGAGCCGTCGGTGACTCCGGCACAGGTCACCAGCCCGTCCATGCCGCCCAGGAAGTCGGTGGCCGTGGCGAACGCTGCGGCCACCGACGATTCGTCGCGAACGTCGCAGCCCACCGGCAGGAGCCCGTCATCCGTACCCGCGGCGGCGTGGTCGCGGTCCGGGACGAGGTCCATGGCCACCACCGACGCGCCCTCCTCCCGCAGCCGGGCGGCGACGGACCGTCCGATGCCGCTCCCGGCACCGGTCACCACGACACGGCGCCCCCGCGCCTCGCCTGACATCGTCATGAACTCCTTCTGTCGAGAGGTGGTTCCGATCGGCGCTCGATCACTGTGCCCGTCACACGGCCGACGCCGAGCTGTCGGTCCGTTGCGCGTCGCCGGCCAGCTCGTCCCGGGAGGTCTCGCGCATCCAGCCGACGGTCAGCAGGCCGACCACCGCGGCGAAGACCATGTAGAAGCCGGGGGCCAGCGTATTGCCGGTCATCGAGACCAGGCCGGTCGCCACCACGGAGACGGCGCCCGAGCCGATGACCCCACCGATGTTGAAACCGATCGAGACCCCGCTGTACCGCACGCGGGTGGGGAACTGCTCCGTGTACACGGTGTAGACGACGCCCTGGGAGACGGCGAAGGGCACGTTCAGCACGAGCGCGGCGATCGTCGCCAGGACGAGCGAGCCCTGCTGCATCACCCAGAAGCACGGCACCGCGAGCACGAGGAAGCTGACGAGCCCACCGGCCAGCACCGTCCGCCGGCCGAATCGGTCGCTCAAGGCCCCGGCCCACGGGATCAGACCGATCGGCAACAACATGATCAGCACGATCAGCCAGAGCGACCAGGTCAGCGAGTAGCCGAGCACCGCGGAGAGGTGCACGAGCAGATATACCGAACTCAACCCGCCCGTGGTCATGGTCGCGTAGGCGATGAGCACCACCCGGAGGACCGAGCGGGGGTGGTGGCGCAGCACCTCGGTGATCGGCGCCTTCGGCGGGGCCTTCTCCGCGACCATCTCCTGGAACAGTGGCGAGTCCTCGACCCGCATCCGGTAGAGGACCGCGAGCACCAGGAGCGGGCCGGCGACGATGAAGGGGATCCGCCAGCCCCAGGCCGCCATCTGCTCGGGAGTGGCGAGCGCGCTGATCGTCCCCACGACACCCGCTGCTCCGGCCATACCCAGCGTGATGCCGATCGAGGTCGCCGACCCGAAGAGTCCACGCCGGCGCTGAGGCGCGGACTCGGTCGCCAACGACGCGGCACCGCCGATCTCTCCCCCTGCCGAGAAGCCCTGGGCGATCCGCAGGACGGTGAGCAGGATCGGGGCCAGCACACCGATCTCCGAGTAGGTCGGGAGCAGTCCGGTGAGCACCGTCGCGATCCCCATCACGGCGACGGTCACCATCAGCACGGACCGGCGACCACGACGGTCGCCGAGCCGGCCGAAGAAGAAGCCACCCAGCGGGCGCGCGACGAACCCGCTCGCCGCGATACCCAGCGTGCCGAGCAGACCGATCAAACCGTCCGTGGTGGGGAAGAACAGCGGGGCGAGAACGACCGCCAGGTAGCCGTAGATCGCGAAGTCGTAGTACTCGATCGCAGTTCCTACCGCGGCTGCGGTGCTGGCCCGGCGTCCTGCCCGTTCGGCGGTCCCTGGAGATGACTGTGACATCGGCGCTCCTTTGCGCATGCGAGTGGCGCGACACATCCTCTCGACGGAAGTTACGCCTAAACTGATCTCAGTTCAATCTGTTCGACCGCATCGTCGACCGCAGACAACCCGAGGACGACGGCCGGGGCGAGACCACCGGCGTAAGCGTTGCGGTAGAGACCACCGATGTCGGAGCCGGCGGCGTACAGCCCCGGGACGGGAGCACCTGTACTCCCCCGCACCCGGCCCCGGCCGTCGACCCGGACACCGGCGAACGGGAACGTGATCGCCGCCGTCGCCTCCAACACGTAGTAGGGCGGCTCGTCGAGCGGGCGTGGGTCCCGGGCCCGGCCGGGCGTGGGTGCGCCGGACAGGGTGTGCGCGAGCTCCGCGGCGATACGCTCGCCGTCGTATCCCCACTCCGGTGGCATGCTCGCGAAGTCCTCGACCGAGTCGGCCACCACGGCACGAGCCCCCCTCCGGCCTGCCAGCGCGAACTTGTCGTTCGCCGGCCCGCCCTCGACATAGGACGCCACCACGTGCTCGCGGTACCCCTTGGCGTCGGTGACCAGCAGACCGCGCGCCTCGGGCTGATCGACGAGTGCCATCGTGGTGAGGTGGTCACCGAGCGTCTCGTCGACGAATCGCTCGCCGTGCAGGTTGAACAGCACCGCGTGCTCGCTGTAGTAGAGCGCCAGCTCGACGAAGATCTCGGGCGTGAGCGTGACGCCGGTCGGCACCAGGTGCCCGTAGAATCCACCGCCGCTGTTGGCGACGACCCCGCCGACCGCCTCGGCGAGGCGGAGGCCGGCACCGTTGCTGTGCGGGTTCGACCGCAGCGGGATGTCCACCGCGGACCGGTGGACGTGGGCCGCCCGCAGGCCGGGGTCGGCCTGGAATCCGCCGGTCGCCAGCACCGTCGCTCCCGCCCGGACCGTACGGCGCGTTCCGTCGGCGAGCACCAGCTCCGCACCACGGATGCGACCCTCGTCGTCCGGGCACAGCCGCTCCGTCCGCGCCCCGAGCAGGAGCTCCCCCGCCGCGGCGATCCTCGATCGGGCCCCATCGATGAACGCGGAGGTATCGAACTGGTGACCGATCCCGTACCTCAGCACCGGGACGCCGGGACCGCACGGCACCCCCAGGTCACGGACGAATTCCAGTGCCGCGGGAAACCCCTCGACCACGGCAGCGCGCAGGTCACGATCGCCCTGCGGGTTCACCTCGTCCATCACGTCACGGCTCGGCGCCGTCCAGAGGTACCCTGCGTACCGCGCGGATCCCCCCACCTCGGCGGCCTTCTCCACCAGCACGACGCGCAGACCGCGCTGGAGCGCCCGGACAGCCGCCGTGAGCCCTGCCATGCCACCCCCGATCACGAGGATGTCGACGTCGTCCGGGGCGTGCGCAGAGCTCACGAGTCCTCCTGCTGCTTGACCGACTAAACTGAAATTACTTCAATTCAGGATTGTCGCCAGCGCGGCTCCGGTCAAGAGTGACGTCACGCCACCGGCCTCCGGGCACGCCCCGTCGGCTCCAGCGGGCGGCCGAGCCGTTGTCGCCGGAGCTGACCGCCGAGCTGCAGGAGGCCGCCGACCGCTATGTCGGCTACGGCGTGCTGCGCAGCCCGGTCGACGTCGCTGCGGCCATCGAGGACCTCGGAGCCCCGGCACCCTGAGCCACTCCGTCAGCTCGGGTGCCCCGGCAGGAGGCTCATGGCGACGTCGATGATGTCGGCACGGGGCTCGAGGCGGGGCACCTCGGCGATCGGTACCCACCGTGCGAAGTCGGTCGTGCCACCCACCTCGGTGGTACCCAGCTCCCCGCCCGTGATGGTGGCCGCGAGGACGAAGCGCTGGGAACGCCACGGACGACGATCACCGGTGCGTGGAGCGGTGACGTGGTGCTCGGCCAGGACCTGCCCCACCTCCACCCGGTAGCCGGTCTCCTCCCACACCTCCCGGACGACCGCGGCCCCGATGGACTCGTCGAACTGACCCCGCCTCCCGGCATGGTCCAGCACGGATCGGCGTGTGCACTCCCGTTGAACCAGGTCAGCAGGATCTGGCCGTCGTCGGTCGTCAGCAGTCCGTAGGCCGCGAGCCGGATGTCGTACTCGGTGAAGTGCACGGACCGACGCTACCGCTCGATGATCACCGGTCCTGGACGGTCTGCCGGTCCCGGACCGCGGCGAGGAGCACCAGCGCGGCGACCGGCGCGACGGCCGTGGCGGCGAACCCCGCCGCACCGACATCGGTGTAGAGCGGGACCCAGATCAGCGGCGCCAGCGCCCCGCCGAAGAACTGGAACGCCAGCGCCAGCGACGCCGCGCCGGCGCGGTTGCCGTCCGTGCTGGTCGCGGCGATCGCGTTCACGGTGGTCCGCAGGCCGGTGACGGCGACCCCGACCGCGGCGATCCCCAGGCCGAGCAAGGCGACCGAGGGCCCCAGTGCCGCGACCAGCAGCCCGGCGGCGAGCAGCAGGTTCATCAGCACCCCGGTGCGCCGCGGGCCGAACGCGTCCAGCCGCCGTCCCAGCAGCGGCGCCGCGAGCAGCCCCGCGACGCCGAACGCGGCCGCGAGCAGACCGCGCTGCCACGGGCCCAGCCCGAAGTCGTCCTCCGCCCGCAGGATCGCCAGCACCGTGAGCCCGACCGCGGCGAGGTAGCAGAGGAACGACAATCCGCAGGCCAGGGCCAGGTCCCGGTTCAGCAGCGCCCGCACCGGGGGCGGGCCGGTCGGGCGCGGGCCGGCCGTCATCGTCGGTGGCAGCACGGCCAGCACGACCGCCACCAGTGCCGGGAAGGCGAATGCGAGCCGCCAGTCCAGCGCCGCCGCCGGGCCGGAGACCAGCGGGCTCGCCGCCTGCCCAGCCGCCTGCATCCCCGCGAACAGGCCCAGCGCGCGCCCGAGCCCGGCCCGCGGGACGAGATCGGTGATCGCGGCGACCAGCAGGGGGGTGGTGAACGCGTTCGTGACGCCCTGCAGCGCGCGGGCCGCGAGGAACCACCCGATCGTCGGCGCGAGCACGCAGCACGCGCAGGCCACGACGAACGCCACCAGCGAGACCTGCATGGTCCGTGCCCGGCCCCAGCGCTCGGCGAGCGTGCCCGACACCAGCATCACCGCGGCGAACGGCAGCATGTAGGTGGTCACGGCGGCGGCCGCAACCTCCGGCGTGCTCCGCAGGCCGGTCGCCACCTCGTGCACCATCGGCGTGACCATGGTGCTGGCGTACGGACCGAGGAAACCTCCGACGTAGAGCGGCCACGCCCGGACACCCGGGCGTGGCCGCGTGCCGGCGGTCGCCTGCTCAGACATTCACCAGGTTCTGCACCAGCGCATCGAACTTCTTGTCGTCCTCGATCAGTCCCCAGGACACCATCCAGTCATAGGTGCGCTGGAACTGCGCCTCCGGGTACGGCGCCGGGTCGACGTAGCGCAGCCGGCCCAGCGGGATCTCGTGCGGCTCGACGGTGCCGAGCTCCGCCGGGATCTCCGCGGTGATGTGGTGCAGGTACGGCCGCGGGTCCTCGTTGATCTTCGCGACGGCCCGGACGACGGCCCGGTTGATCCGCGCGTAGGTGTCCTCGTCGACCTGCGGGCTCGCGATCTCGGCGCCGACGTAGAACGCCTCGGCGAGGATCTTGTAGCCCTGCTTCTCGGCGAGGGTGATCCACGGCTCCATCAGCGCGGCGGCCTCCACGGTACCGTCGCGCAGCGCCTCGAACCGGACCTGCGGGCCGCCGTAGTGCGCGACCTGGATCTCCTCGCGGGGCAGGAAGCCCTCCAGGGTCTGCAACGCGACGTAGTGCGAGCCGTGGTGGAAGTTGACCGCCACGGTCAGCCCGGCGAGGTCCTGCGGGTGGGTCGCCGGGTGGTCGCCCCGGACCATGATCGCCTGACCGTTCACGGCCGCCCGCTTGGAGACGACCCGGCCGCCGACCGTGGTGTCCTGGGCGCGGCGGACCTGACCCCACTCGCACGCCCGGTACAGCGAGGCCTCGCCGCTCTCGAAGTGCGACTTGGTCTGCCCGAACGCGCTGAGCAGCTGGTGGTCCTCCAGCGGGGAGACGCCGGCGTCGGCGTAGGCCTTGGTGACGAACTCGACGTCGACGCCCTCGTCGGCGAAGTAGCCCTCGTCCTGGGCGACGAGCTGGGGCAGGGAGAACACCAGGGAGAGCAGCTCCATGGTGACCTTCGGACGCTCGGTCATGTCGGTGGTCCTTCCGGTGGGTGCCGGCTCAGGCGAGCGCGGCGACGATGCGGGTGTGCAGGTCGAACAGGTACGGGTCCTCGGCCGAGCGGGGCCGCTCCCGCTCGATCCGGTGCTCGGCGGCGACCCGGGCCGGGCTGCCGGCCAGGACGAGCACGCGGTCGGCGAGCAGCGCCGCCTCCAGGGGGTTGTGGGTGACGAGCAGACCGGTGCGCGGACGGCTCATCCACAGCTCCTGCAGCAGCAGCCGCAGCTTGCGGGCAGTGAGCTCGTCGAGGGCGCTGAACGGCTCGTCGAGCAGCACGAGATCCGGCTCGACGGCGAACGCCCGGGCCACCGCGACCCGCTGGCGCTGCCCGCCGGAGAGCACGCTCGGGTAGGAGCCCGCGTAGCGGGTGAGCCCGACCGCCTCGAGCACGGTGTCGGCGGCGTCCGGGTCGAGCCCGGCCGCCTCCAGGGCCAGCACGACGTTCTGCCGAACCGGCAGCCAGTCCAGCAGCCGGGGCTGCTGGAACACGACACCCAGGCGGGGCCGTCCGATCTCGACGGTGCCGCGGTCGGGTGTGCTCAGTCCGGCGACGATGTGCAGCAGGGTGGTCTTGCCGGTCCCGGACGCGCCGACCAGCGCGACCAGCTCCCCCTCGTCCACGGTGAGGGAGAAGCCGTCCAGCACGGTCTGCGGGGCGCCGGTACGGGCGTCGACGAAGGTCTTGCCGACCCCGTCGAGCCGGATCGCGGTGGTGGTGGCGAGCTCGCTCACACGATCACCGCCTTCCGCCAGCGGCCTGCGCGGCGTTCGAGTCCCTGCAGGACGCCGTACTCCAGCACCGCCATGACGACGGCGAACAGCAGCGTCCAGGCCAGCACCGCGGCGACGTTCTGCTCGGCGAAGGCGTTGTTGAGCTGGTAGCCCACGCCGGAGGACATCCCGAAGACCTCCACGAGCACGATCACCTTCCAGCCGAGCGAGAGGCCGAGCCGTGCGCCAGCGAACAGCGACGGCGCCAGCGCGGGCAGCCAGAGCCGGCGCAGCCGGGTGGTCCGGGAGAACCGGTAGACGTGTGCCATCTCCAGCAGGTCCGGGTCGACCGACCGCACGCCCTGGTAGATCGTCAGCGCCAGGGCCGGCGCCGACGACAGCGCGACCGCGATGACCGGGTTGGCCAGCCCGACGCCGAACCAGATGACGCACAGCAACGCCCACACCAGGCCGGGGATGGTCAGTCCGAGCAACACCGCCGGCTCCCCGAACCGTCGGACGAACTCGTTGCGCCCCATCGCGATCCCGGCAGCGACGGCGACGACGAAGGCCAGCGCGAAACCGAGTGCGACCCGCAGCACGGTGATGCCCAGATGCTGGGCGAACGAGCCGTCGACGACGATCCCGACGAGCTCGCCCGCGACGTCCCCGACGCCCGGGACCAGCACCGAGTCCACCAGGACGGCCATGAGCTGCCAGGCCGCCGCGGCGAGGACGACGAACAGCGCGGCCGGGCCCACGGCCCGCAGCAGGCGGCGGCGCCGCGGCGTCGGGACCGTGGCGTCGGTCGCTGCACCTGCCCCGGCGCCGGTCGCCCCGGTCCCGGGCGCATCGGTAGCGGTCGATCCGGCAGCAGTCGATCCGGCAGCAGTCGATCCGGCAGCAGTCGGTCCGGCAGCGGTCGGTCCGATGGCGGTCGATCCGGCAGCGGTCGATCCGGCAGCGGTCGATCCGGCAGCGGTCGATTCGGTAGCGGTCGATTCGGTAGCGGTTCGTCCGGTGCCGGTGCTCATGCCGCCCCCAGCTCGGTCCACGGCTGCTGCGCGGGCACGGCCTTCACCAGGCCCACCTGCTGGGCGATCTCGACCTGGCGCGCGAGGTTCGTGAACGCCGTCGCGCCCCATTCGACCGGGTAGACGTCGCGCAGCCGCTCGGGCAGCAGCGCGATCGCCGCGCGTTCCTCGGCCGGGATGCCGTAGGCCTCGTGCAGCTCCGCGAGGACCGCGGGGCGCTCCCGGATCAGCTCGTGCACGCGCAGCCGCACGCCGGCGACCGCACGGGCGGCGGCCGGGTCACCGTCGAGGAACTCCCGCAGCGCCCCCTGACCGTTGAGGATCAGCGAGTTCGGGTCCTCCCCGGTGCCCTGTGCCCACAGCTCGCCGACGGTGGCGATCTGCCGGGCACCGCGCCCGACCAGCCGGGTCGCGTTGGGCTCGATGGTGACGATGGCATCGACGTCACCGCGGTCGAACAGGGCCAGCCCCGCCAGCACGGCACCCGGGAACAGCTCGTACTCGGCGTTCAGGTCGGTGCCGTTCACGGCGGCGGCCAGCTGGGTCGACCGGAACGCGTCGCTGTTGTTCGGCGGGATCGCGATCCGCTTGCCGCGCAGGTCGGCCGGGGTGCGGTAGGGGCTGTTCTCCGGCACCAGCCAGCGGACGTGGTTGTTGAGGTTCGGCGAGAACAGCACGACGTCGGACCCGGCCTCGCCGGCGACGACCGCCCCGAGCGGACCGAAGCTGGCCGCGTCGAGCGCACCGGAGAGCAGCTTGTTCTGCACGTCGCCGGGGCCGGTGCCCGCGACGTAGGAGAAGTCGAGGTCGGTGAGCAGGCCGTTCTGCTCGGCGATCGGGCGGATCACCGAGCTGGCGGTGCCGCCGCCGGAGTCCTCGACCCGGGCGCTCACCCGCCCGCCCGGTCCGCCACCGCAGGCGGCGAGCAGCGGGGCGGTGGCCAGGCCGGCGGCGCCGAACAGGGCGGCGCGCAGGAGCGTGCGCCGGTCGGTGGTCAGGGGGCGTGCGGGCATACGGGTACTCCGTGGAGGTGTGCGGGTCCGCGGCAGGGCGCGGCGAGGCGACCGGTCGCGCGCGGCGCGGCCGGTACCGGAGGAGGTCGTGCGAGGTGTCGGAAGGGGCGTCAGCAGCCCGGACAGGTCCCGCCGTTGACGTGGCAGTGGTCGATGTGCCGGCGTCGGGTCAGCACGCGGGCGCCGCTCACCGCAGCGCCTTCAGCGTCTCGTAGCCGGAGCGGCCATCGGTGAGCCGCCAGGAGCGCATCCAGGCGTAGGTCTCGGTGAACCGCCGCTCGGTGAACGGCACGATGTGGGTGTACCGGTGGTAGTCCCGGCGCAGGTCGGCCGGGTCGAGCCGGTCCCCGGCCTCCGCGGCGATCAGCGGGGCCCAGCGGTCCCGGTCGGCGTTGATCAGGTCGACGGCCCGGTCGACGGCGGCCCGGTAGGCCTCCTGCTCCGCTGCCGTGAGGTCCGGGCTGATCACCTGGGAGCCGCGGTAGCTGTAGGTGCCGAGCACGTGGGCGCCGCGGGCCAGTGCCGCGCTGAGGAACGGCTCCATCAGCATCGTGGCGCGGGAGTCCCCGGCCAGCAGGGCGTCCAGCCGGTCGGCCGGCGGGCCGCCGTGCACCAGGGTGATCCGCTGCCGGGGGACGGTGCCCTCGAGCAGGTGCAGCGCCGTGTAGTGCGAGCCGGTGTACTCGTTGATCGCGACCGGGACGTCGGCCAGGTCGTGCGGCTCGTTGAGCCCGCCGTCCAGGCTGACCAGGGCCTGGGCGACGACGGCGGCACGCAGGTGCCCGATCCGGCCGCCGCGGGCACCGCGCTCCAGGCGGTCGATGCCGCCCCACTCGCAGACGTTGTAGACGTCGGCGTGCGCAGCGGCGAACTGCGACTCCTTGTGCCGGGCAGCGGGATTGCGCCGGGTGTCGGCGGCCGGGTCGGCCGGTGTCCCGAAGCGCACGGTGAGCCCGGCCTCGGCGAACAGACCCTCGCGGACCGCGACCAGCTCGGGCAGGTCGAACACGACATGGTTCGGCGACACCACGATCTCGTCGCGTCCGGCGCCCATCGTCCGACCTCCCTCCCCCGATCCGGTGATCTCGGGCGATCTCACCGTAAGGAGCCGGGACCATGCCCGTCAACAGGTGATTTGCAGGATGCGGGACACATTCCCGCAGTGCGCAATGTACGGACAGGTGTCCATTTCCGCGGCGGTGGCCGGGTCAGAACTCGCCGAAGGCCATGGACACCGGGAGCCCCTCGAGAGCGTCGGCGGCCGACCGGACCTGCGCACCGATCTCGTCCAGTGCGGAGTCGGGCAACCGGCTGACCGGGCCCTGGATCTCGACGGCCATCCGCACCAGGTCCCCGGCTCCCAGCACGGGTGCGGCGATCGCCCGCAGTGCCTCGTCGTGCGGGTCGTCCAGCACGGTGTAGCCGCGGAACTGGCCGGCCATCAGGTCGACCTGCGCCGCCCAGGTCTCCGGCCCACCGGAGCGGGCCAGCACCTCGGCGGCCCGGTCGACCGGATCGGCGCCGAACGCGACGATCGCGCAGCCGATCGCCGACTCCAGCAGCGGGACCCGGTCACCCGGACGCCCGGTGTAGCGCAACGACCGGGTGGAGGGCACCGAGAGCACGATGAGGACGTCGTCACCGCGACGCATGCCGATGCTGGCCGTCTCGCCGGTGCGGTCGGCGAGCTCCTTGAGCACGTCGGCGGCCTCGGGCACGCCCGAGGCACCGAGCGACTTGCGGGCCAGCCGCAGCAGCAACGGGCCGGGCAGGAACCGCTCGGAGGTGGCGTCCCGGCACAGCAGGTCGCCCGACACCAGGGTGTGCGCCAGCCGGTGCACAGTGGACACGGTCATCCCGGTGATCTTGGCGATCTCGGTGGTCGTGAGCCCCTCGTCGCTGTCCACGACGATGCCGAGCACCGCCGCCGCCCGGGCGACCGACTGGATCTCCGAGCCGCGGGCGGGAGCGCCGGGCTCACGTGCGCGGCCGGTCACCAGCGGTCCTCGTGCACCGATCTCGACACCGGCCCACCGTAGTCCGACCCGGTGACGAGCCGGTTCAGGGAGCCAGCAGCCGGCGGGCCGCGGAGTCGAGGCCGTAGCCCAGGGCGCCGATCACCAGGATCACGGCCATCACCTTGTCGTAGGCGAGCTGGTCACGGGAGTTGAGGATCTCGTAGCCGAGACCGGAGGTGACACCGAGCATCTCGGCCGGCACCAGCACCACCCAGCCGATGCCGAGGGCGAGCCGGATACCGGTGAGCAGGTGCGGGCGGACGGTCGGCAGGACGATCGTCGTCAGGGTCTCCCGCCGGGTCGCCCCCAGCGAGCGTGCGACCAGGGTGAGCTTCGGGTCGACCGCGCGGACCCCGGCAACGACGTTGAGCACGATCGGCCAGATCGCGGCGGCGGCGACCAGGAACACCACCGGGCGGTGCCCGATCCCGAACACTCCGATCGCGACCGGGGCCCAGGCCAGCGGTGAGATCATCCGCAGGAATTGGAACACCGGCCGGGTGCCCTGCTCCAGCAACGCCGACGAGCCGACCGCCAGCCCGGTGACGACACCGAGCACCCCGGCGACGAGCAATCCGAGCACCAACCGCCAGAGGCTGGTGGCGATGTCGGTGACGAGCACGCCGTCGGTGGCCAGCGCGCCGACGGCGGGGATCGCACTCTGGGGGGCGAACGCCCGCAGCAGGCTCTCCGGCCCGGCGAGGACCGTGGTGATCAGCCACCAGACCCCGACGGCGGCGGCCGTACCGGCCACGGGCGCGACGAACGCCGTCCGGAGGCCCGGTGACGCGGGCCGGGTCGTGCGGGACGCGACGACGGTGCTCATACGGCGGTCACTTCCTCGGTGCGGGTGAGCGAGGCGGGCAGGCCGAACGCGGCGGGTCCGCCGTGCCGGTCGATGCTGCGGCGGACGAAGCGGTCGTCGGTCAGATCGGCGTGCACGGCAGCCGGGTCCAGCCGGTCCAGGAACGTGGTGTCGCCGTCGACGACGGTGTCGCGCATGGCCTCGACGAGGCGGCGCGTGTACCCGGGGAACGGGAACGGTTCGAACCCGATGCGCTCACCGTGCCAGTCCGGGTTGTGCGGTGAACCGGGCGGCTGATCCAGCGCTCGGCTGATCGCCGGTAGCGGCTGCGGCAGGTAGCGGCCGCTCGAGAGCACCGACGCGGCGTCGCCGCGGGCACCGTCGATCCAGCGTTGGGCGCCGGTGATCGCGTCGGTGACCCCCTGGACCGCGCCGGGGTCGGTGTCGACGAGCTCCTGCCGGACGACGACCACACAGCAGGCGTGCCGGCGCCAGGCGTCGCCGACGAACCGGGCGATCCGGCCGACCTCGCGGATCTCGGCGGCCGCGTTGAACGGGTCCGCGACGATGTAGCCCGCCACCCGGCCGGTGTCGAGTGCCGGGAGCATGTCGGCCGGGCTGAGCACGACCAGGCCGACCGTCCCGTCACGGGCCGAAGGGTTCTCACGGACCACGGGCCGCAGCCCGGCACCGCGCAGCATCCGCTGCAGCACGACGTTGTGCACCGACCACCAGAACGGGATCGCCACCTGTCGACCGGCGAGCGCGGCGAGTTCGCCGATGTCCGGGGAGACGGTCAGCGCGGAGCCGTTGGTGTGCCCCCAGGCGATCATCCGGATCTTCGCGCCGAGCGCGTAGCGCAGCTGCACCGCGAACGGCATGAGCAGGTGGACGACATCGACCTCGTCGGCGAGGAACGCCTGGGCCAGGGACTCCCAGCCGCGGAACAGCACCGGGCGCTGCACGTCCAGACCAGCCGCGGCGAACCGGCCCTGGGCGTGTGCGACCAGCAGCGGGGACGCGTCGGTGATCGGCAGATAGCCGACCCGCAGCCCCTCCCCGGTGCGCGCGGTGCTGCGCCCGGCGGTGGCGAGGTCGGCGATACCGGCCACGCCACCGCCGACGGCCGCGACCGCACCGGCCCCGGCGGCGGCACGCAGCAGCGTGCGCCGGTCGACCGGGCTCACCGGGCGCCCACGACCTGGGAGCGGTACCCGGCCAGCACCTCGTCGCGCAGCGGGTGGCCGCCGGGCGCCTCGGACGGCTCCGGGATCCAGCGCCCGCCGATACCGCCCTCACCGTCCAGTGCCGCGACGTGTGTGCCCAGGTAGAGCGCCTCGTCGACGTCGTGGGTGACCAGGACCAGGGTCAGGCCGTCGGCCTCGGCGAGCCCACGCAGCCAGGTCTGCAACCCGGCCCGGGTCGCCGGGTCGAGCGCCCCGAACGGCTCATCGAGCAGCAGGACGTCCGGCCGGACCGCCATGCCGCGGGCGATCGCCACCCGCTGCGCCTGCCCACCGGACAGCGCCGCCGGTGGCGCGTCGGCGTGCCCGGCCATCCCGACGCGGTCGAGCAGGGCGTCGGCGTGCGTGTCGGTGAACCGGTCGCGGTTGGCGCGATAGCGGCCGCCGAGCCGGACGTTCTCCCGCACGGTCAGCCAGGGCAGCAGCAGTGGCTCCTGGAAGACGGTCGAGGTGACCAGGTCGTCCGGCCGCGCCACGGTCCCGTCGTCGAGGGTTTCCAGTCCGGCGAGCAGCCGCAACAACGTCGACTTCCCGCTGCCGGTCGGGCCGAGGACGACCTGCCGGACGCCCCGTTCGATCTCCAGGTCGACACCGTCGAGGACAGTGTGCGATCCGTAGCGGCGTACGCCACCGTTCACTGCGAGCGCGACAGTTCCCATCGCAGGTGTCCTTCCGTGGGGGCCTGGACCGGGAGGAACGCGCCCTCGCGGAGCCGGCGGGCGACGTCGCTGGCGGCGACGTAACCGGCACCACCGTGGGCCGCGGACTCGACCCGGGTGGCGTCGGTGGCGGTCGTCGCCGCGTCCAGGCGCAGCCGCAGCAGGTCCGCCGGGGCCGCGGCCACCGGATCGGCGGCCAGGGTGTGCAACCGGTCGTGGACATCGGAGGCGCGGGCCGCGACGGCGCGCGCGTCCGGGGCGAGCGGCTCGGCCCCTCCGGTGGCGGCTTCGACCGCGGAGGTGGCGGACCGGGTCGCGAGCCCGCTGCAGAATGCGCTCTGGACCAGCAGGAACGTCGGCCGGATCGCGCCGACGAAGCCCGGGAGGTCCTCGGAGAGCACGGCCTCGGCCGGGATCCGGACCTCCTCGAGGCGGACCGAGGTGGACCCGGTGCCGTTCAACGCGAGCAGGGTCGGTCGCGGTGCCCGGACGACACCGGTGTCCGCGGTGCAGATCCGCACGACGGCCCGGGCACCGCCGGTGGGGCCGAGCCGGACCGGGAGGACGACCACGGCGTCGTCGAACAGGTTCGACGCCCACCGGATCGGCCCGTCGAGAACCAGCCCGCCGTCCGACGACGGCCTCGCGACCACCGGCACCGGTTCGAGCCCGGCGAGGTCACGCAGAGCCGGGGCCATCGCGGTGGCCCCGACCCTGCTCCCCCGCCGGATCTCATCGCTCAGCACGTCCTCGGGGTGCGCCGCCCGAACCAGGTACTCGTAGGCCATCCGCTGCGCCCAGGTGGCGAACGCCGAGCTCATGCACTCCCCGGCGATCCGCTCGACGAGCGCTACCGCGTGCGCGGTCCCGGACCCGGGCGGCGCGATCAGGTCGGCGTCGCCGAGCCGGCGCAGGCCGGTCCGGACGTCGTCCTCACCACGGTCGACCGGCCCCGCGGCCGCCCGGAACCAGGTACCGAGGTCGGGGTCGGCCGCGGCTGTCACCGGTCGTCACCCGCCAAGGTGTGCAACCGGTCGATCGGGGTGTCGACGGCCTTGCGGCCACGGACCACGTCCTCCTCGCCCGGGGCGTCGTAGAAGCACAGACACTTCTCCATGTCCTCGCGGACGTAGGTGCGCAGGAAACTGACCTCCGGGACGTCGGCGTACCGCGGGGCCTTCGCCTTCTTCCGCTCCAGGTAGGTGTCCATGTCCAGGCCGTCGGGCAGGTCCCACTCGACCAGGTAGCCGGCACCGGGCCGGGCCGCCTTGAGCGCGTCCAGGTCGGCACCGACGAGCCGGACCTCGTCCGGCCCGGACGTCGCGGCGACTCCCGGCAGGGCGTCGAACCGGCCGGCCAGTGCCTCGCGCGAGGCCGCCTCGACGACGGTGAACACGCGGTCGTGCGCGCCGGTCACCTGGGACTCGATCAGCGTGCCGCCCGCGGCCGACGCCACCCGGTCGACGGCCGCGAGCAGGTCGGCCACCGCGGAGCGCTCGGCGGTGCTGGGCACGAACTCGAACAGGAACAGCGACATGGAGCGGCCTCCTCAAGGATGCGTCACGGGTGCCGCGACCGGGTGCCACAGGGCTCCGGAACGCGCGGGGCCGGCCGGCCGCGCTCGGCGTCTCGGAGCGGCGACAGGCCCGGTCACGGTTCACGGGGCACCCACGCAACCGGGTCGGGACCGGACGTGACGCGGGACGAATGGAACGGATCGACGGAGCGCGCCACAGGAACGGGCGCGCGCGGCAGGTGTGTCAGGCCTGCGGCGAGGGACGACGACACGCCGCGGTGACGACCCTGAGCAGGTCGACATGGCGGCGCTTCACCAGCCAGAACGTCCTCACGGCGACGACATTAACAGACAGATCGGTCTATCTGTCCAGTCCGGCGTTATGCTGATCTCGTGCCGACCACCACCGCCGGCCCCGCCCAGCGTCTGCTCGACGCGGCGGCACGGCTCTTCGACCGGGAGGGCATCCGCGCGGTCGGCATCGACCGGATCCTCGCCACGGCCGGGGTCGCCCGGGCCAGCCTCTACCAGCACTACGGCTCGAAGGACGCCCTGGTCACGGCGTACCTGGAGCGTGCCGACCGGAACGACAGGAGCCGTTACCGGCAGAGCGTGCGCGGGCTCGACGACGACCCGCTGGGCCGGATCCGGGCGGCGTTCGACCTGGCAGCGGCCGCCGCGCGGCGGCGCGGATACCGGGGCTGCCTCTACCTCAACGCCGCCACCGAGTTCCCGGGCCCGGCCTCCCCCGTCGCGGCTGTCGTGGCGGAGCACCGAGCGCGCCAGCGCACCGTGTTCCGCGAGGCCCTGGTCCAGCTCGGACACCCGGACCCGGACGAGACCACCGCGCGGATCCAACTGGTCTACGACGGCGGGCTCGCCGGGTCGAAGGCCGAGCGCAGCTCGGAACCGATCGAGCGCGCCGCCGGCCTCGCGATCGCGATGGCGACCTCGTCCTGAGCCGGATTCCGCGCGTGGTGCTCGGAGCTGCCCGACCGGCTCGACTGCTCCCGCAGTGCGGACACGGCTCCCACGGCGGCACCGGGTGTCCGCACATCTGCGCCCACGTCCCGCGGACCGGACGCCCGTCTTGCCCGGCCCGGACACCCCGTGGTCACCTGCCGGGGTGACCGAGCGCGCGACGGGGACCGGACCGCTCGGCGGCCCGGGACACCTGCTCACCCGCCGCCGGCACGTCGACCTCCTCCGGCTCGCCGGCTGCACCTGTCGCTGACGCCCGGCCCCGGCGCGCAGCGCACCCGCCCCCTGCGCCCGGGCCGCTCCGTCCCGTTCGGACCCGCCCCGCCGTGCGGCACCCGCCGGCGGGCGCACACCCACGCGCCCCGGGAGACACCTGTGTCCTCGACCACCCTCGCCCGCACCGCGGGCGACCGGGACGTCGCCGCCACCCGCGCGACGACGCCCCGCCCGACCCGCCGCCGGCCCGACCTGCGCCGGTGGATCTCTCCGGTCACGATCGTGCTGCTCTGGCAGCTGGCCTCGTCCACCGGTGTGCTCGCCGAGGACGAGCTGGCCTCACCGGTCCGTGTCGTCACCGCGGCGATCGACGTGACCGTCAGCGGGGAACTGCCCGAGGGCCTGCTCGTCTCCCTCGGCCGCGTCGCGCTCGGCCTCGTGCTCGGGCTGACCGTCGGCGTCACGCTGGGGCTGGTGTCCGGGTTGTCCCGCTGGGGCGGCCATCTCGTCGATCCGCCGGTGCAGATGCTGCGCACGCTGCCGCACCTGGGCCTGGTGCCGCTGTTCATCCTGTGGTTCGGCGTCGGGGAGCTGCCGAAGGTGCTGCTGGTCGCGCTCGGCGTGCTGTTCCCGATGTACCTGAACGTGCACGCCGGTGTCCGCGGGGTGGACCCGAAGCTGCTGGAGGCCGCGTCGGTCTCCGGCTTCACCCCCGCCGAGCGGCTGCGGCACGTGGTGCTGCCCGGCGCGATGCCCTCGACCCTGACCGGGTTGCGGCTGGCGCTCGGGATCGCCTGGCTGTCGATCATCGTCGCCGAGACCACCGCGGCCGACGCGGGTCTCGGCTACATGATCATGAATGCCCGGGAGTTCCTGCGCACGGACGTGATCGTCGTCGGGCTCGCGGTCTACGCGCTGCTCGGGCTCACCACCGACGCCCTGGTGCGCCGGCTGGAGCGCACCGTGCTGGCCTGGCGTCCGGCCGGCCCGGCGGGAGCGGACCGGTGAGCGCGCGCGTCCACGACCTGGTCCGCGAGTTCGGCGGCCGCCGGGTCCTCGACCGGCTCGACCTCACCATCGGCGACGGCGAGTTCGTGGCCCTGCTCGGCCGGTCCGGATCCGGCAAGTCGACCCTGCTGCGGCTGTTGGCCGGGCTCGACGGCAGTGCCGACGCCGGGGTGAGCGGCACGGTCGAGGTCCCCGGCTCGGTGGCGGTCGCGTTCCAGGAGCCCCGGCTGCTGCCGTGGCGGTCGGTGCGCGAGAACGTGTCCCTCGGCCTGCACCGCGACCTCGGTGCCGACACCCCGGCCGGGGTCGCCGACACCGCGCTCGCCGAGGTCGGCCTGGGCGCACGGGCCGACGCCTGGCCGCTGACGCTGTCCGGCGGCGAGGCCCAGCGCGCGTCGCTGGCGCGGGCACTCGTGCGTGAGCCCGGGCTGCTGCTGCTCGACGAGCCGTTCGGCGCCCTGGACGCGCTGACCCGGATCACGATGCACCGCCTGGTGCTCGACCTGTGGCAGCGGCACCGGCCGGGCGTGCTGCTGGTGACCCACGACGTCGACGAGGCGCTGCTGCTCGCCGACCGGGTGCTGGTGCTCACCGACGGCCGGATCGGCGCCGAGCACCGGCCCGGCCCGCGGCCGCGGGACCCGGACACGCTGTCCGCACTGCGCCGCACCGTCCTCGACGAGCTGGGGGTGGCCGCCGATGCCGCGTGAGGCCCACCGCGTGCCCTACCGGTGGGTCCTCCCCGCACTGCTCGCCGCGCTGACGCTCACCGGGTGCTCCTCGGTGCCGCTGGAACGACCACCCGTCCAGCCCCCGGTCGACGACGCCGCGCTGGCCGGGGTGACGCTGCACGTCGGCGACCAGAAGGGCGGCTCGCAGTCGCTGCTGCGCGCGGCGGGCCTGCTCGAGGACCTGCCGTACCGGATCGAGTGGCGGACCTTCACCTCCGGTCCGCCACTGATCGAGGCCGCCCGGGCGGGCGCGATCGACGTCGGCGCCACCGGCAACACCCCGGCGATCTTCGCGGCCGCCGCGAAGGCCCGGGTCCAGCTCGTCGCGGCGAACCGCGGCAACGTCACGAGCGATGCGATCCTGGTCCGCGAGGACTCGCCGCACCACGCGGTCGAGCAGCTGCGCGGCACCCGGATCGCGGTCGCCAAGGGCAGCTCCGCCCACGGCCAGCTGCTCTACACGCTGCGTGCGGCCGGGCTCACCCTCGACGACGTCGACCTGACCTTCCTGGCCCCCGCCGACGCGTTCGCCGCGTGGCAGCAGGGCGAGGTCGACGCCTGGGCGGTCTGGGACCCCTACACCGCCCAGGCCGAGGCCGAGGGCGGGCGGGTCCTCGCCGACGGCGAGGGCACCGCCAACGGGTTCGGGTTCCAGGTCGCCTCGAACGCCGCGCTCGCCGACCCGGCGCGCAGCGCCGCCGTCGCCGACCTGCTGGCCCGGGTCGCCGCCGCGCAGACCTACTCCGACACGCACCGCGCGCAGCGGGCGGAGGTCTGGAGTGCGGAGACCGGCCTGCCGCTCGCGGTCACCCGCCGGGCCGTCGACCGCGGCCCGGACCTGCCGATCCCGTTCGACGACGGGGTGGTCGCCTCCCAGCAGGCGCTCGCCGACGCGTTCTCCGACGCCGGTGTCATCCCCGGCCGGGCCGACTTCGCCGCCCTCGTCGACCGGCGTTTCGAACCGACCACCCGGCACGCCGCCCGGACCGGGATCCCGGGCACCCCGACCCACCGAGGAGGCACTCCGTGAGCCCCATCGTCCCGCACTGGTTCCTGCCCACGTCGGGTGACGGCCGCACCATCCTGGCGCGCCGGCACGCCGACCGCGGCCAGGCAGGCCACGCCGACCGCGATGCCGGCATCGACTACCTCGCCCAGGTCGCGCGCGCCGCCGAGGCCCAGGGCTTCCACGGTGTCCTGACCCCGACCGGCACGTTCTGCGAGGACGCCTGGCTCACCACGGCCGCGCTGCTGCGCGAGACCCGCACCCTGCGGTACCTGGTCGCGTTCCGGCCCGGGGTCCTCTCCCCCACCCTCGCCGCGCAGATGGCGTCGACCTACCAGCGCGTCGCCGACGGGCGGCTGATGCTCAACATCGTCACCGGCGGCGACACCGTCGAGCAGGAACGGTTCGGCGACCACACCGGGCACGACGAGCGCTACACCCGCACCGACGAGTTCCTGTCCGTGCTGCGCGGGGCGTGGGGCACCGACTCGTTCGACTTCACCGGCCGGCACTACGACATCCGGGGCGCGACCACCCTCGCCGCCCCGGACCCGGTGCCGCCGGTCTACTTCGGCGGGTCCTCGGACGCGGCGCTGCCGGTCGCGGCGCGGCACGCCGACGTCTACCTCACCTGGGGCGAGCGGCCGGACGCGGTCGCGGAGAAGATCGGCCGGGTCCGCAAGCTCGCCGACGACCTCGGCCGCAGCCCGCGGTTCGGCATCCGGCTGCACGTGATCACCCGGGACACCGCCGGCGAGGCCTGGGCCGAGGCGCAGCGGCTGCTCGACGCACTCGACCCGGCCGAGATCGAGACGGCGCAGGCCGCGCTGCGCACCAGCCAGTCGGTGGGTCAGCAGCGGATGCTCGCCCTGCACGGGGGCACGCACACCGGCTCCGCCGCAGACCTCGCGATCGCGCCGAACCTGTGGGCCGGTGTCGGGCTGGTCCGCGGCGGCGCCGGGACCGCCCTGGTCGGGAGCCACGCCGAGGTGGCCGACCGGATCGCCGAGTACCACGACCTCGGGATCGACGAGTTCGTGCTGTCCGGCTACCCGCACCTGGAGGAGGCCTACCGGGTCGGCGAGGGGGTCCTTCCCGAACTGCGCCGGCGCGGCCTGCTGTAGGGCAGGCCGATCCGGGAACACCGCCGGGGGCGGGGGCGGTTGCAGCAGGGAGACGGTCGGTGCGCCACCCCCGCACCACGGACCTCGGGAGGCCACCGCATGCCGCGCAAGCAGATCCATCTCGCCGCGCACTTCCCCGGCGTCAACAACACCACGGTGTGGAGCGACCCGGCGTCGGGCAGCCACATCGAGTTCGACTCGTTCGCGCACTTCGCGCGCACGGCCGAGCGGGCGAAGTTCGACTTCCTGTTCCTCGCCGAGGGGCTGCGGCTGCGCGAGCACCGCGGGCAGATCTACGACCTCGACGTGATGGGCCGGCCGGACACCTTCACGGTCCTCAACGCGCTGGCCGCCGTCACCGACCGGCTCGGCTTGGCCGGGACGATCAACTCGACGTTCACCGAGCCGTACGACGTCGCCCGCCAGTTCGCCAGCCTCGACCACCTCTCCGGCGGGCGGGCGGCGTGGAACGTCGTCACCTCCTGGGACGCGTTCACCGGCGAGAACTTCCGCCGCGGCGGCTTCCTGCCGAAGGACAAGCGCTACTCCCGGGCGAAGGAGCAGCTGGCCGCCACCGCCGCGATCTGGGACTCCCGGACCGGGCCCGACGACCGCGGCACGTTCGAGTTCGCCTCCGACCAGTTCGACATCCACGGTCGGTTCGCGCTGCCGCGCAGCCCGCAGGGCCGTCCGGTGATCCTGCAGGCCGGCGACTCCGAGGAGGGCCGCGAGTTCGCCGCCGCGTCGGCGGACGCGATCTTCTCCCGGCACTCCGAGCCGGTGGCGGGACGGGCGTTCCTGGCCGACGTGAAGGGGCGCCTCGCCCGTTACGGCCGCGGGTGGGACGACCTGAAGATCCTCCCGTCGGCGACCTACGTGCTGGGTGACACCGACGCCGAGGCGGCCGAGCGGGCCGAGGTGGTCCGCTACCAGCAGGTCAGCCCGCAGACCGCGATCGTGTTCGCCGAACAGCTCTGGAACACCGACCTCTCGGACCGGGACCCGGACGGCCCGCTGCCCGAGTTCGACCCGGTCGAGGGCGAGCTCGTCTCGCAGGGCCGGGCCAGCGTCCGCCAGTACCGGGACCCGAAGGCGGTCGCCGAGCAGTGGCGGTCACTCGCCGCCGAGAAGAACCTCTCGTTGCGCGAGACCGTGATCGAGGTGACCGGGCGGCACACCTTCGTCGGCAGCCCCGCGACGGTCGCGGCGGCGATCGACGACGCCGTGCAGTCCGACGCCGCGGACGGCTACGTCCTGGTCCCGCACGTCACCCCGGGCGGGCTGGACGAGTTCGCCGACCGGGTGGTCCCGCTGCTGCAGGACCGCGGCTCCTTCCGCACCGACTACACCGGGACGACGCTGCGCGAGCACCTCGGGCTGCCCCCGGTCGCGACCACCACCGACCCGACCGAGGCCGCCGTCTCCGCGCCGGGGGCCTGAGGAGGGACCCGGGCCCCGGCGCCGTCCGAACCGCCGGGACCCGGGAGCTCAGGGGCGGCGGTCCTCGCCGTCGTCGCGCTGTCCCTCCTCCTGGCCCTCCCGCTTCGCGCGGACGGCGATCATCGCCATCGCGAACGGGATGCCGAGCAGCAGGCCGAACGACAGCAGTCCGGCCAGCCACTCGTTCGGCACCAGGACCAGCACGATCACCCCGATCGCGACGGCCTGCAGGATGCGGTCGAGCGGCGCCCGGTCGGCGGCGCCCGACCCGGCGCCGGTGGACTCCAGCGACGACATCTCGGACTCCAGGTCGGGGTCCGAGCTCCGCAGCTCCCGCTCCAGGCCGGAGAGCGAGCGCTCCTCGGCACGGTTCAGCGGCTCGGCGGACGGCCGCGGTTCGGGGTCCGGCCGGCCCCCGGCCGGCTGCGACGGCGGGGGTGGCAGGGGCGGTGGCGTGACAGACATGATCTTCCTCCTCGGTGCCGGCGGTCCGGCCATCCGAGCTACCCGTCGGAACCCCACCCATGGTATCGAAACGGACAAAGTTCCGCGCCCGGGCCGAACGGCCTATCGCTCGGTGTCGCGCCCGCTGCCGGGGGTCCCGGCGAGCTCCTGCCCGTCGGTCCCGGCGGCGCGCCGCCGGCGCGAGACGACCAGGCTGGCGACCGCCGCGACCGCGATCGTTCCCGTGATCACCAGCAGCGACAGCCAGATCGGCACCTCGGGCACCGGCACCGGCTGCCCGCCGTTGATGAACGGCACGTTGTTCTCGTGCAGCGCGTGCAGGGTCAGCTTCACGCCGATGAAGGCGAGGATCACGGCCAGGCCGTGCGCCAGGTAGATCAGCCGCTCGAGCAGGCCACCGATGAGGAAGTAGAGCTGGCGCAGCCCGAGCAGGGCGAACGCGTTGGCGGTGAACACCAGGAACGGCTCCTGGGTCAGGCCGAAGATGGCCGGGATCGAGTCGAACGCGAACAGCAGGTCGGTCAGCCCGATCGCCACGATGACCAGCGCCATCGGGGTCAGCATCCGCTTGCCGTCGATCCGGGTGAGAAGCTTCGACCCGTCGTACTCGGTCGAGGTGGGCAGGACCTTGCGGACCATGCGGATCAGCTTGGTGTCCCCGGCGTCGGCCGGGTCCTGGTCGTGCCCGCCGGACAGGGCCTCCTTGATCTGGGAGTACGCCAGCCAGAACAGGACGATCGCGAACAGGTAGAACGCCGCGACGAACCGCTCGATGATCACCGCACCGACCGCGATGAACGCGCCGCGCATGACGATCGCGATCGCGATGCCGATCAGCAGCACCTTCTGCTGGTGCACCCGGGGCACCGCGAACGCCGTCATGATCAGCAGGAAGACGAACAGGTTGTCGACCGAGAGCGCCTTCTCGGTCAGCCAGCCGGCCATGTACTCGCCGCCGTACTGCCAGCCGGAGAAGACGCCGACACCGACACCGAAGAGCAGGGCGAGCGCGATGTAGCCGGCCGACCAGATCGCCGACTCGCGCAGGGTCGGCTCGTGCGGGTCGCGGGCGTGCCCGATGAAGTCGAAGGCGAGCATGCCGATGATGGCGGCGATCGTCGCCAGCCATACCCAGAGCGGGACGTTCACAGATCCTCCAGCGCAGGTTCGAGCGCTGAAGGTCTCCTCCGCCCGCCGGTGGCGGACCGGCGCCACCGGGACCAGCACGTCCTGGTTCCGTGGTGACGGCAGCGCCGTGTTCGGGAGTACTCCCCTTCGCTGAACCGAACGCTAGGGCACGACGCCCGATTCCTGACACCCGGGGTGCAAGCGAGCTTCGTCACCCCTGTCCGGATACGCCCGAATCACCCGTCGGGTGGACGGCTCAGCCGGTGGCCAGCCGCACGGTGGCGCCGTGGTACCCGGGCCCCTGGACCGGGCGCGGCGGCCCGGGCAGCCGGTGGACGACGACCCGGGTGCGCCCGGTCCCCTCGATCCCCGGACGCGCCGGCACCGCGGGCAGCGGTCCGGTGCCGGACTCCCGCGCGACCGGCGACCCCGCGGCCGGGACGTGGGCCGGTCGGGCCGGCAGTTCGGGCAGCACGGACGGGCCGCCACCGCCGGCCGGGACCGCGCGGACCGGGGACGGCGCGTCCCGGAACGGCGTCGGGACGGGCGAGGGCCGGGTGTGCCCGGCCATGGGCCCCGGTTCCGGCCGGGGACGCCCGTGGCCGGTGACGCGGGCCGCCAACCGCCCGGCGGGCCGGGTGACCAGGCGCTGCAGCCGGCCGGGCAGCGACACCGTGCGGCCCCGGGCCAGGTCGCGCAGCGAGCGGTGCACGACCTCCGCGGGCTGCGACGCCGCCCGCCCGGCGACGACGACGGTGATCGTCACCCCGGTCCCGTGCAGGGACGCGGCGACCGGGCCGGCGATCGCCGCCGGCCGGGACCATGCGTCCTCGTCCGGACCCGGGTCCTCGGCGACGGCGAGGATCCCGCCCCGTCCGCGAGCGGTCATGGCGGTCGCCGCCGCCCGGACCAGCTGATCAGTGGCCCCGGCGGCGATCCCGGTGGCCCCGGCCGCGGTGTGCACCAGCAGCTCGACCGGCGGGGCGGGGTCGGCGATCCGCCGCTCGACCGCGGTCACCCCGGCCGGGTCGGCGAGATCCGCGGCCAGCGGCTCGACGATGGCGCCGGTGGCGCGGCCGATCCGCTCGGCCATCTCGGCCAGGAGATCGGCGTCCCGGGCGACCAGGACGATCGAGTACCCGCGTTCGGCGAGCTCGCGGGCATAGGCCTCACCGAGCCCGTGGCTCGCCCCGGTCACCAGTGCTGTCGGCATGCAACGCACGGTAGGGACCGTTCGCTGTGGCGCCACTGAGAAGCTGTGGGCACGCTCAGGTCCGTGTCCGGCGGGGTTGTCGGCACCGGGGTCGAGGACTACGGTCGGCGATCCGGCTCGCACGGCTCCCCGGGGCCGTGCCTCGATCCGTTCAACACGCAGCGGACCCCGCACCAGCCACCGGCGAACGCGAGGACGTCCATGCGCACCTCCACCCTCCCCGCCGCGGCGGACACCGCCCGCGACGGCCGGCACGCCTACGACCACCTGACCCCCGCGCTCGAACGGCTCGCCGCCATCCCCAGTGGGGACGCGGAGCGCCACGAGCTGCGCGAGCACGTCATCCGGGAGTTCCGGCCACTGGTCCGCAACCTGTCGCGACGGTTCGCGCCGGGCGGTAACGGCGCCGAGGACGTCGAGCAGGCCGGCATGCTCGGCCTGGTCAAGGCCGTCGACCGCTACGACCCGGCCGCCGCGACCGGCGGGCCGCTCGGCTTCCTCGTGCCGAGCATCCGCGGCGAGATGAAGCGCCACCTGCGCGACCGCTCCTGGTCGGTGCGGGTGCCGCGCGACCTCAAGGAGCTCGCCATCCGGGTCCGCAACACCGCGGACACGCTCGGGCAGCAGCTGGGGCGTGCGCCACGCCCGTCCGAGCTGGCCCGCGAGCTCGGCGTGAGCACCGACGAGGTCATCGACGCCCTCGGCGCCCTCGACTCGCACCACGCCCGTTCGCTCGACGCCCACGCCGGCGCCGGTGACGGGTCCGACTCCGGCGACGACACCCCGCTCGGCGAGCTGATCGGTACCGACGATCCGGGCCTCGAGCTCGCCGCGCACCGCGCGGAGCTGCACACGGTGATCGGCGAACTGCCCGAGCGGGAGCGGACGATCCTGACGATGCGCTTCTTCGGCGACCACACCCAGTCGCAGATCGCGACGCAGCTGGGGATCTCGCAGATGCACGTGTCCCGGCTGCTGTCGCGCACGCTGCGCCGGCTGCGCGAGCAGCTCGCCGAGCAGGACTGACCCTCCTCAGCCCGGCATCGTCTCCCCACCGACCGGGGCGAGCACCTCGCCCGTGTAGTACGACGACAGCGCCGGGGCCGCGAAGAACACGTACGACGGGGCGATCTCGTCCGGGGCGGCGGGCCGGCCCATCGGGACCTGCTGCCCGAAGCCCTCGACCTTCTCCTCCGGCATCGTCGCCGGGATCAGCGGCGTCCACACCGGACCGGGAGCGACGCAGTTGACCCGGATGCCGCGCGGGGTCAGCGACTGCGCGAGCGAGTAGGTCAGCGACTGCACCGCACCCTTGGTCGCCGAGTAGTCGAGCAGGGACTTGTTGCCCCGCAACCCGTTCACCGAACCGGTGTTGATGATCGCGGCACCGTCGGGCAGGTGTTCCAGGGCGGCCCTGGTGACGCGGAAGAAGCTGTGCACGTTCACCTCGAAGGTACGCAGCCATGCCTCGTCGGAGATGTCGGTCAGCGAGTCGTACGGCTCCTGGGTCGCGATGTTGTTGACGACCGTGTCCAGCCGGCCCAGCTCGTCGACGGTGCGGTGCACGATGTCCGAGCAGTGCGCGGCGTCGCCGAGATCGCCGCGCAGCAGCAGGCACCGCCTGCCCTCGGCGCGCACCAGGCCCGCGGTGTGGTCGGCATCGGCGTCCTCGGACAGGTAGGCCACGGCGACGTCGGCACCCTCCTTGGCGAAGGCCACCGACACCGCGCGGCCGATCCCGGAGTCACCCCCGGTGACCAGCGCGACCGTGCCCTCGAGCAGGTCACGCCCGCGGTAGTCGCGCATCTCGTCGCGGGGGTTCGGCTCCATCTCACCGGTGTCACCGGGCGGTGGCTGCTGCTGGGCGGGCGGGTTGTCGCTCACTGATCCTCCCTCGGAGCGTCGGTGGGGTCGGGACGGCGGCTACCCCGCTCCGGGTACGGCAAACGGTCGCACCCGGCCCGCGGCGGCTCGATCCCGGGCGACGCGGGACCGGAGGGTTCCGCGCGGCGTGCGCGGGTAGTCGCGGGGCACGAGCCGATCCGGCAGGCCAGATCATGGAGGTGAACCGTGCGACACGGCGAGTCCGGCCGCGGGCAGGCCGACCTGCACCCGCACGACCACGTCGACCGGATGACCATCGACCCGAGGGACCCCGGCCCGAGCAACGCCGCCCCGGGGACGGCGGCACCGCGGGACCCCGGTGCACCGCCGGGCGGCGCCGTGCCGACCGGTCCGGAGGACGACCCGGCGCCGGACCTGCCCGAGGCCGGGCGCTACCCGCCCCCGGAGGCGGCGGCGGACCCGTCCCCGACGATCGCCCCCGGTCCGGGACCGGTGATCGTCGGCGTGGACGGCACGCCCGCCTCGCGGGCCGCGTTGTCCTGGGCGGTGCGCACGGTGGCGACCGACGGCGCCCGGATCGTGGCGGTCGCGGTCTGGCAGGAGCCGGTGCAGACCTCGGCGATCGCGGCCCGCGGCGGCCACCGCCGCCAGGCGGACGCGGAACGGATGCTCGACGACGCGCTGCGGGGCGCGGGCGCCCCGGACGGGGTCGAGCGGGTGGTCGAACGCGGCCGCCCGGGCACCGTGCTGGCCGAACGGTCCCGTGAGGCCCGGCTGCTCGTGCTCGGCAACCGCCGGCGCGGACCGCTGGGCTCGCTCGGCTCCGCCGTGCAGGACTGCCTGCGACACGCGTCGTGCCCCGTCGTGGTCGTCCCCGACGGCGGCCCGGACGGCCGGCCCTGACCACAAAAACCGAGAGGAGCACCGATGGATTCCGAGCGGGCACGGACCCTGCTGAACGAGGAGCTGACCCGGACCGACGAGACCGCCGACATCGCCACCGCGGGCCCGTCGGAGGGCGCGGGCGCGGACCGCCTGGCCGCGGGGACGGACTTCGGCGACGCCGGGGCCCGCGCCACCGAGTCCATGGACCGCGACCTCACGGTGAACACCCTGCAGGGGCGCCGCGAGCGGGTGGAGGCGGCGCTGGCCCGGCTGGACCGGGGCGAGTACGGCCGGTGCGCGGTCTGCGGTGCCGAGATCGACGACGAACGTCTGGAGATCCGGCCCGAGACCGACCGCTGCCGCGAGCACCCCGAGGACGACGCACAGCTGCCGGGGCCGGTCGAGGACTGACTCTCCGGCCCGCGCGCTCCCCGGCCCACGCACGAGCGGCCCGGACCCTGCACGGGTCCGGGCCGCTCGTCGTCCGTACGGCGGTTACGCCGTCGCGCCCTGCGGGTGCACCGGGTGCTTCCCCTCCGCGAACTCCTCGATGATCTTCGCGCAGAACGCGTCGAGGTCGTCGGGGTTGCGGCTGGTGACCAGCCCCTCGTCCGTGCAGACCTGCTCGTCGACGACGGTCGCGCCGGCGTTGCGCAGGTCGGTGCGGATGCTCGGGTACGACGTCACGGTCCGGCCGCGGACGACGTCGGCCTCGACCAGCGTCCACGGGCCGTGGCAGATCGCGCCCACCGGCTTGCCCGCCGCGAAGAACGCCTGCACGAACCCGACGGCGTCGCCGTTCACCCGCAGGTTGTCCGGGTTGACGGTGCCACCGGGCAGCACCAGCGCGTCGTAGTCGTCGGCGGACACGTCGGCGACCGCCCGGTCCACCTCGAACTTCTCCGCCGGGTTGATGTCGGAGTTCATCGACTGGATCGGCTCGGTCGACAGCGACACCAGATCGACCCGCGCCCCGGCCCTGCGCAGTTCCTCGCGGGGCCGGGTCAGTTCGACCTGTTCGACGCCGTCGGCTGCCAGGATCGCGACCGTCCGGCCCTCGAGTGCGTTCGCCATCTCGGATCCCTCCGTTCTCGTGGATGCCGTCACCGGTGTTGTCCGGCTCTCTCGCCCGCTGCATTCCCCGCGACGCGGCGTCCAATCCCGCCGGCCGGCCCCGTCACGCCGCGGTGTGCCCGTGCCGCCACCGGGTAGCCGCCGTGCGGACCCCGGCACCGATCGAGGAGGTAGGCGATGAACACCGGCTCGCGGAGCACGGGATCGCGGAGCACGGGATCGCGGAGCACGGGATCGCGCAGCACCGGACAGGACAGGGCCGAGCGGGAGCGCCGCCGCGAGGGCTACCGCCAGGGCCTTCCCGACCACCACGACCCCACGGCGGGTGTCGGGGGTGCGCCGCCAGCGCACAGCGCACTCACCCTGCGGGCGGTGCTCGCCGGGTTCGGCCTGGTCGTCGCCGTCGTCGGCGCCGTGCTGGCCGGGGCGGCCGGGATCACCTGGTTCGCCGTGGTGCTCGCGGTGATCGCGGTCGTCGCACTGGTCGATCTGGTCTGGATCCTCCACCGCAAGCGCCGCGGCGAACCGGGCTGATCCGTCGCCGTCGTCGCGGGTCGGGTAGCCTCCCCTCTGAGTAGCTCAGCGATACCCAGACCAGCGCTAGTCAGGCCCACCGGGGAGCAGAAGATGGACGCACGGGAGGCCGCCGCGGCCCAGGTCTGCTCCGTCGCGCGCACCGCCGCGGTGCTGTCCGACCCGTGGACCGTGCTCGTCGTGCGCGACCTCGGCCGCGGCGTGCACCGGTTCGACGACCTCGTCCGCGGCCTCGGCGTGGCCCGGACCGTGCTCAGCCGCCGGCTGGCCACACTGGCCGAGGCCGGCGTCGTCGAACGGGTGGACTACCGCGAGCCCGGCTCCCGGACCCGGGCCGAGTACCGGCTCACCCGGCGCGGCCGGGACCTGGGTGTCGTCGTCGCGGCGCTGATGGACTTCGGTGACCGGCACCTCGCCGACCCCGCGGGGCCGCCGGTGCTCCGCGTGCACGAGGACTGCGGGGCACCGGTCCGGCTGGTCAGTGTCTGCGCCGACGGGCACCGGCTCGGCGCCGGGGACCGCGTGCTGCTCCGGCCGGGGCCCGGTGCCCCGGCCCGTGACCCCGACCTCGATCCCGGCCCCAACCCCGATCAGGAGCAGCGATGACCGCCGAGACCAGCACCCGCCGCCGCGAGCACGAGTGGTCCGACCCGCGGGAGCTGGCCGCCGCGGCCACCGGCCTCGACGGGCTGGAGTTCCTGCAGCGGATCACCGACGGCCGCCTCCCCGGCGCCCCGATCGGCAGCCTGGTCGGCTTCCGCCCGGTGTCCGCGGAACGCGGCACGGTCGTGTTCGAGTTCGAGCCGGGCGAGCACCAGTACAACCCGATCGGCTCCGTGCACGGCGGCGTCTACGCGACGCTGCTCGACTCGGCGTGCGGCTGCGCGGTGCACTCCACGCTGCCGGCCGGGACCGGCTACACCAGCCTCGACCTGTCGGTGCGGTTCCTGCGCCCGATCACCGTCGACACCGGCACGGTCACCTGCACCGGGCACGTCGTGCACGCGGGCCGGCGCACCGCGCTGGCGCGGGCCGAGCTGACCGACGCGGCCGGGAAGCTGCTCGGCGAGGCCACCTCGAGCTGCATGATCCTGCCCGGCTGAGGCTCGGCCTCAGTCGTCCCGCGCGGCCGGTGAACCCGCCACCCGCTCGGCCGCGTCGACACAGCTCGCGGCGCGGACGACGGCCGGTGCGCCGGCGTCGATGCCGTAGAGCTGCGGGCCGGGCAGGTCCGGGGTGAGCGCGCGGGCGTCGTCGGTGACGGCGGCGAAGCCCTGGCGGCCGTAGGCCCAGACCGCCCGGTCGCTGTCGGCCCCGGTCAGGTCGTCGCCGGTCACCCGGGCGGCCAGCAGGACGTGCGCGCCGTCGGTGACGGCGTAACGCTCGTCGGCGGCCACGGTGTCCGCGGGCAGCGCGCCGGCGAGCGCGTCGAAGTCGGTGGCCCGGGCCGCGGTGCAGGAGGCGAGCGCGGCGCGCGGGTCGTCGGCGGCGAGGCGGGCGAACCGCTGCGCGGACGTGGCGGCGCCGTCGAGCTCCTTGCCCGCCTCCGCCTCGGCCGGGCCGACGAGCGCCCCGAGCCCGACGACCACGGCGCTCAGCACCGCCGCGCCCGCCAGGACGACCCCCACACACCAGGCCACGGTCCGCAGGACCAGGGACCGGGGTGCGCGCATGCCGTCGACGGTAGCGGCGTCGCGGGCCCTCGGCCGCACGATCATGCGGTCGTGCACGATTTTCACCCCGCCCGCTCAGCGGAGGGATGCGGAGGCGCGTGGTCGTGACCGGCCGCCCGCCCGGCGAGCCGCGTCGCGCGGGTGCCCACCTCGCCGTCGCCGATCCGGCCGGCACCGACCAGGACCTCCTCCAGCACGGCGAGCCAGCAGGCGTAGTACGCGCGTGCGGGGTCGACGGAGATCCGGGCGATCAGCCGCTCCCGGAACTCGTCCCAGGTGATCCGGCCGCTCTCGGCCAGCGCCACCGCCATCCCGAACGCACGGCCCTCCCACGGTGCGGCGAAGACCAGCTCACCGTTCGCCCGCGGCGGGGCTCCCGGCCCGGTCGTGTCCGTCGTGATGCTCACCGGGCGGCCACCTCCGCCACGCCGACGATCGCGTCCCGGGTGACGAGCGCGGCGAGCTCCTCGGCGGGCAGCCCGGCGGTGCCGGCGGGCCGGCGCGGCAGCGTCAGGTAGCGGACCTCGGCCGAGGAGTCCCACACCTCGATCCGGCGTTCCCGCGGGACGTCGAGGCCCATCTCGGCGAGCACCGTCCGCGGTTCGCGCACCACCCGGGCCCGGTAGGCCGGGTCCTTGTACCAGCTCGGGGGCAGGCCGAGCACCGGCCACGGGTAACAGGAGCACAGCGTGCAGACCACGACGTGGTGCACGTCGGCGGTCTGCTCCAGCACCACCATGTGCTCGCCCTGCGGCCCGGTGAACCCGAGCGAGGCGATCGCGGCGGTGCCGTCGTACAGCAGCCACGCGCGATATCCGGGGTCGGTCCAGGCGCGTGCGACGACGGTCGCGCCGTTGAGCGGCCCGACGTCCTGCTCGTAGGTGCGGACGAACCCGTCCAGCACGGCGCGGTCGACCAGCCCGCGCTCGACGAGCAGCTCCTCGAGCGCCTCGGTGCGCAGCGACGGGCCGGGGGGCCCGGCGGGGTCCGGGGTCATCGCGGCTCCAAGTGGGACTCGAACAGGTCGGCGTGCACGGTGGCGTCCTCGGCACCGTCGCCCCACAGCTCCCGGGCCGCGAACGCGACGCCGTAGACGTGCTGCGGGTGCTCCCCCGCGAACACGGCGTGCGTGTCCGGCAGGACGTGCGGCGGCCGGACGGCGGTGACGACACCGGCCCGGCCACGCAGGTACCGGGGCAGCTTCGCGGCCGGGGCGGGGGCCTCGGCGAGCGGGCGGACCGGGTCGCCGGTGGCGAACCGCGGCGCTCGCGCGAGGCGACGCAGGGATCCGGGTGCGGTCGGGGCGTAGTCGGGCCGGGCGGGCTCGGGCACCGGCGGCTCGGCGAGCTCCTCGCCGCGCAACCGCCGTGCCCGCGCCTGCACCGCGCCGGGTGCCAGGACCGCCGAGTCGGTGAGCATCTGCTCGGCGGCGTGCAGCCAGCGGCCGTAGTAGCCGTCGTCGAGGTAGGCGGAGCGGTCCAGCCGGGACAGCGCGTAGCGGAACGCGTCGAGGTTCCGCCCGGAGACCCGTCCCATCGTCAGGACCGTCAGCGCGAACGCCCGGCCCTCCCACCGCTGCCCGAAGGGCGGTTCGGGCTCGACGTCACCCGGCGCGACGACCGGCCCCCAGCCGGCTGTCCCGCCGAGGTCGGCGGTGTCCATTCAGGCCCCCAGCGCGAGCACGTCGCAGACGTCGCCACGGCCGCCGGTGGAGGTGATCCCGCGCCGCGAGCGGATCCGCTCGCCGAGGAACTCCGCATCGGCGCCCACCCCGGAGAAGCGCCCGGAACCCCAGGTCCACTGCCAGGGGAGGCCGAGGAAGAACAGCCCCGGCGTCCCAGTGACGCCCCGCCGGTGGCTCGGCGTGCCGCGCCCGGTGAACACCGGGACGTCCACCCACGACCAGTCCGGCCGGAACCCGGCGCACCACACGACGGAGGTGATCCCGGTCGAGGCCAGCACGAGCTCAGTGGGCTCGCTCTCCGGGCGCCACACCGGGGAGTAGCGCTCCTCGACCGGCGCGTCGATCCCCCGCGACGCGACGAACCCGTCGATCGTGTCCTTGATGGACTCGCTGACCTCGTCCGCGTGGTCCAGCGACGCGGCCAGACCGGGCCGCAGGTGCAGCGTCCCCGCGCGGTGGTCGACGAGCGCGCCGTGCAGCCGCATCCCCTCCGTGGCGAAGCGGCGCAGGTCGATGTCCCGGCCGCCGTCGCGACCGGTCACGTAGTGGTTGGCCTGCGCGCGGACGGCCTCGCGGCGCGGATGCCGGGTGACCGGCATCCGGTAGTAGCCCATCTCGTCGAGCCAGTCGGTGACGTCGCGTCCCCGGTAGAACCGGGCCACGCGCGGCGCGTTCCCGACGACGAGATGTACCTGCCTGCCCTCGAGGTGCAGGTCCTCGGCGATCTGGGCCCCGGACTGGCCGGAGCCGACGACCAGTACCTCGCCCGGGGGCAGCTGCCCGCCGTTGCGGTAGTCCTGCGACTGGACCTGGGTGATCGACGGCGGCAGCGGCTCGGACAGGGTCGGCGTGACCGGGGTGTGATAGCCGCCGGTGGCGACGACGACCTGGTCGGCCGTGCAGGTACCGGCCGAGGTCTCCAGCCGGAACGTGCCGTGCTCGTCGCGCGAGACCCGGGTGACGGACACGCCCTCCCGCAGCGGCGGGTCGACGAACGCCCGGTAGGCCTCCAGGTAGTCGACGATCTCGCTGCGGACCATGAACCCGTGCGGGTCCGGGCCCGCGTACGGGAAGTCCGGCAGGTCGCACTGCCAGTTCGGGGTGACCAGGCAGAACGTGTCCCAGCGGTGCCGTTTCCAGGAGGACGCGACCACGTCGCGCTCCAGGACGAGATGGTCGATCCCGCGCACGTCCAGGCAGCGGCTCATCGACAGGCCGGCCTGGCCACCGCCGACGACGATCACCGCCCGGTGCTCCCCGTCCAGATCGGACGTCATCGGACCTCCTCCACTCGTGTGTTGGGCGGTCCACACTCGACCCGCGAGATTGCGGAACCGTGTCGTCCGGACGACCGGAATGTTGCCTCGTGTTACGCAACGAAACGTTCACAACTCCCCCATTCGGAATTGCTTCCGCAGTCCGCACGAAACGGTTCCGAAACGCGGCGCTGATGTCGTGTGGCCCGTCGAAACCGGACCATCACGAGGAGTCGCACCATGACCAGCGCCGAGCTGACCGACATCGAGAAGAAGAGCCTGGAGGAGATCCCGCACCCCTCGCTGCCCGCGGGGTCGAGCATCTACGGCGGCACCAAGGTCTTCCCCGATCTGCAGGCCGAGAACGGCGAGGCCTACTTCACGCTGGTCCACGGGATCGCGCACGAGTCCTCGGTCAGTTTCGTGGCGGTCCTGCAGGCGACCCGGGCCCTGCGCAAGGGCTTCGAGTCGGCGATGTACTTCTACGGCCCCGGCTCGCTGAACTGCCTGGCCACCCGCGGGTTCCCGACCACCGGAACGTCCGCCTTCCCGGGCGAGCACAACATCAACGACCAGCTCGCGACGTTCATGGGCGAAGGCGGAAAGGTCTTCTGCTGCCGGTTCGGGCTGTCATTGCACGGCGCCCGCGAGGAGGACCTCATCTCCGGCGTCATCCCGACGCACCCGCTCGACGTCCAGGACGCGCTCATCCACTACGCCCGCAAGGGCGCGATCATCAACTCGACCTACCAGCTCTGAGCGCCCGTGAGTGGTTATCGCGGTCCTGACCGCGATAACCACTCACGGCCCAGGAGGTCCGCCGTATGTCCGCTCCCTCCCCCGATCCCACCGACCTCGCCGAGCTCACCGAGCTCGGGCTGCAGGCCCGCGCCGAGATGGCCGTCCGCGGTGTGGCGCTCGATCCCGGCACCCCGCCGGGCCGCGGCTCCGGCACGGTCACCGAGCTCGGCTCCGTGATCCCGCTGCGCCGCCCCGGCGGCGCCGGCCCGTCGGCCGACGGTCACGTGCTCGTCGACGGTCTGAGGACCACCGTCCCGATCGTCGCCGACTCCCCGTTCCGGCTCCGCGACGGGCGCCTGGTCCGCAGCGAGCCCGGCGGCGGGGTGACCGACATGGGCGTCGCCGTCGACACCGTCGCGCGGCCCGCGTTCTACGACCTGACCACCGCCGACGGCGTCTCCTACGAGCAGATCGCCCGGCTGCACGGCAACGACGTGCTCGCCTCCACCGTCGTCCAGACGTGCGTGCGCTACGGCGAGTCCGACCGCTGCCGGTTCTGCGCGATCGAGCAGTCGCTGCGCTCCGGCGCCACCACCGCGGTGAAGACCCCCGCCCAGCTCGCCGAGGTCGCCGAGGCCGCGGTCCGGCTCGACGGGGTGCGCCAGATGGTGCTGACGACCGGCACGTCGAACGGCCGCGACCGCGGCGCCCGGCACCTGGTCCGCTGCGTGCGCGCGATCAGGGCCGCGGTGCCGGGCCTGCCCGTGCAGGTGCAGTGCGAACCGCCCGCGCCCGAGGACATCGCCGTGCTCACGGACCTGAGGGCGGCCGGCGCGGACGCGATCGGCATCCACGTCGAGTCGCTCGACGACGACGTCCGCCGGCGCTGGATGCCCGGCAAGGCGACCGTCCCGCTGTCGCAGTACCGCGCGGCATGGGACGAGGCGGTGCGGGTGTTCGGCCCGGACGCCGTGTCCACCTACCTGATCGTCGGGCTCGGCGAGGACCCGGACGAGCTCGTCGCCGGGGCCGCCGAGCTGATCGCGCGCGGTGTCTACCCGTTCGTCGTCCCCTACCGCCCGATCCCCGGCACCCTCGCGTTCGACGACGGCGTGCCCGGCCCCGATCCCGCGCTGCTCGCCGAGGTGACCGCCCGGGTCGCGGCCGAGCTGCGGGCGTCCGGGATGCGCGGCGCCGACCAGGCCGCGGGCTGCGCGGCCTGCGGGGCGTGCAGTGCCCTGTCGGCGGCGGGGGGCTGAGGCATGACCGTCCAGGACCACGGCGCCGCTGCTGCGCACCGGCTGACCCCGGCGTCCCGGTGGGTCGCCGACGAGCTGCTCGGCGGTCGCCCGCGGACCGCCACCGGCCGGGCCACCACGATCACCGAGGTGCGCGCCGCCGACGCGGCCGACCCCGGCGTCGTCGCCTACCGGGCGCTGCGCCGCGAGGTGTTCGGCCGCGAGCAGGCGCTGTTCGCCGACACGACCACCGGCGACCTCGACGACCACGACGCCGACCCACGGTCGGTCGTGCTGCTGGCCCGCGACGCCGCGGGGACGCTGCTCGGCGGCGTCCGGCTCGGGCCCGCCGATCCCGCCGGGCCGGACATCGGCTGGTGGAGCGGCAGCCGGCTGGTCGTCACACCGGCGGCCCGGCGGCGCGCCGGGATCCGGATCGGCGCGGCCCTCGTCCGCGCCGCGTGCGCCCGCGCCGAGTCCGCCGGTGCGCTCCGGTTCGACGCCGACGTGCAGCTCCGCAGCGCGGCGATGTTCACCCGGCTGGGCTGGGACCGGGTGCGCGACACCGTGGTCGCCGGGGCGCCGCACGTACGGATGCGGTGGCCGCTCACCCGGCTCCACGCGCTCGTGTCGGCGACCAAGGCCCCGCTCGGGGCGCTGCTCGGCGCGGTCGGCCCGGCCGGCTTCGTCGGCGACGACGGCGCCCCCGTCCCCGGGACCGACGTCGTCGCCTGCTGCGACGCGATCGTCCCGGCGATGGTGGAACGCGACCCCGAGTGGGCGGGCTGGGCCGGCGTCCTGGTCAACGTCAACGACCTCGCCGCGATGGGCGCCACCCCCGTCGGGCTGCTGGACGCGGTCGGCGCCCGGGACGCGTCGTTCGCGTACCGGGTGCTGTCCGGGGTGCGGGCCGCCGCCGACGCCTACGGCGTCCCGCTGCTCGGCGGCCACACCCAGCTCGACGTCCCCGCCGCACTCTCGCTGACCGCGCTGGGCCGCACCGCACACCCGGTCCCGGCCGGTGGGGGGCGGGTGGGGCACGCCGTCCGGCTGACCGCCGACCTCGGCGGCGGCTGGCGGCCCGGCTACCGCGGGCGCCAGTGGGACTCGACGACGTCCCGGACCCGTCCCGAGCTGGCGGCGATGATCGGCGCCATCGGCCCCGCCGCCGCGCACCGGCCCGCCGCGGCGAAGGACGTCTCGATGGCCGGCATCGCCGGGACCCTCGGCATGCTCGCCGAGGCGTCCGGCACCGGCGCCGTGCTCGACGTCGCCGCCGTCCCGCGCCCGGACGGCGCGAGCGCCGGCGACTGGTTCACCTGCTTCCCCGGGTTCGGCCTGCTCACCGCGGACGTCCCGGACGCCCCCGCGATCGAGGCCGGTCCGGCCGTGTCGGCCGCGTGCGGCGAGCTCGTCGCGGGGGCCGGGGTCCGGCTGCGCTGGCCGGACGGCGAGGAGACCGAGGCCGTGCCCGGCGGCGTCACCGGGATGGGACCGGCCGCCGGAGAGGAGATCGCATGACCACCACGACGTTCGCCGCTGCCGCGCAGGGCTTCGTGCGGGACCTGGAGGAGGACTTCGCCCGGGTCGCCGCGACGATCGCCCAGGCCCGCGCGAGCGGCGCCGACCTGCTCGCCCTGCCCGAGGCGGCGCTGGGCGGCTACCTGTCCTCGCTGCACGACGACGGCACCGGCGGCGCAGGTCCGGACGTGCCGCCGGTGCTGGATCCGGACGGCCCGGAGATCCGCAGGCTCGCGGCGCTGGCCGGGGACATGGTCGTCACCGCCGGGTACTGCGAGACCGGCGACGACGCGTCCGGTGGGCGGCCGTACAACAGCTGTGTCGCCGTGACCGGTGACGGCGTGCTGGGCAGGCACCGCAAGGTGCACCAGCCGCTGAACGAGCACAGCTCCTACGCCGCGGGCGACCGGTTCACCGCGTTCGACACGCCGGCCGGCCGGATCGGGATGATGATCTGTTACGACAAGGCGTTCCCGGAGGCGGCACGGGCACTGGCCCTCGACGGGGCACGGACGGTGGTGTGCATGTCGGCCTGGCCCGCATCGCGGACCGACCGGGCCCCGGTCCTCGCCGAGGACCGCTGGGCGCGGCGGTTCGACCTGCACGACCGCGCCCGCGCCCTGGAGAACCAGATCGTGTGGGTGTCGGCGAACCAGGCCGGCACGTTCGGGGACATGCAGCTCGTGGCCGGTGCGAAGGTCGTCGACCCGGGTGGTGAGGTCCTCGCGACCACCGGGCCCGCCCCCGGGCTCGCGGTCGCGAGCATCGACGTCGACGCCGCGGTCGACGCCGCCCGCCGCCACATGGGGCACCTGCGGGACCGCCGCCCCGCCACCTACGGGGCCGCCCCCGTCGCCGCGGGGGCGTGACGGGTGCGGGTCGCCGCGGCCGCCGCGCACTTCGGCCGGGACCTCACCTTCGACATCGGCCGGATCGGCGTGATCATCGCGCACGCCCGGGAGGCAGGCGTGTCCGTGCTCGCGCTGCCCGACGGCGCCCTCGGCGGGTACGTCCACGACCTGCGCGCCCCGGACCCGGCCGACCACCGGGTGCTGCCACCGGAGCTCGACCCCGGCGGGCCCGAGGTCCGGGCGGTCGTCGAGCTGGCCCGGGAGATGGTCGTCTGCCTGGGCTTCTGCGAGGCGGGCGGCGCCGACGGCGAGCGGTACAACGCGGCGGTGTGCCTCACCGGCGACGGTGTGCTCGGCCGGCACCGCAAGGTGCACCAGCCGGCGGGCCTCGCCGGGGTGTTCGCCTCCGGCGACGGGTTCACCGCCTTCGACACGCCCGCGGGGCGCATCGGGATGCTGATCGACCACGACAAGACCTTCCCCGAGGCGGCCCGGTCGCTGGCCCTCGACGGGGCCCGGACGATCGCCTGCCTGTCGGCGTGGCCGACGTCGCTGACCAACCGGGCACCGCGGATGGCCCAGGACCGGCAGGCCCGGTTGTTCGATCTCTACGACCAGTCCCGGGCGGCCGAGAACCAGGTGCTCCTGCTCTCGGCGAACCAGAGCGGGCGCCACGGCTCGCTGCACTTCCTGGGCCGGGCGAAGGTCGTCGGGCCGGGCGGGGAGGTCCTCGCCCGCACCTGGTCGAAGGGCGGCCTCGCGGTCGCCGACGTCGACCCGGACGCCATGATCGACGCAGCCCGGGCCGTGCTGCACCACCTGAAGGAGCGCCGCCCTGATCTCTACCGCGCCTGACCGGCTCCGGATCCGGCTGTCCACCTACTCGACCCGGCCCCGGGGCGGCGTCGTGCACACCCTGGCCCTGGCCGAGGCGCTCGCCGCGGCCGGGCACCAGGTCGAGGTGTGGTCGCTGGCCCGCGGCGGGGACTCCGGGTTCTTCCGCCGGGTGTCCCCGCGGGTCCGGGTCCGGCTGGTCCCCGTGCCGGAGGTCCCCGGCGAGCCGGTCGGCGCCCGGATCCTCCGGTCGATCGACCTGCTCGCCACGGCGCTGGGCACCGGCGGGGAGACGGACGTCCGGCACGCCCAGGACTGCCTGTCCGCCAACGCCGAGGGCCGGGCGCACGGCTACCGGACGCTCCTGCGCACCGTGCACCACATCGACGAGTTCGCCACCCCGGAGCTGGCGGCCTGCCACGAGCGGGCGATCGTGTCCCCCGCCGCGCTGGTGTGCGTGTCCCGGGCCGTCGCCGCGGAGGTCGGCGCCGGCTGGGGCCGCGCGGCCACCGTGATCGGCAACGGGGTGGCCGCCGCCCGGTTCGCCGGAGCCGACGGAGCTCCCTGGCGCGCACGGTTCGGCCGCTACGTGCTCTCGGTCGGTGGCATCGAGCCGCGCAAGGGCACCGCCGACCTGGTGGAGGCGATGGCGCTGCTCCCCGGTCTGCGGCTGGTGATCGGCGGCGGCGAGACCCTGTTCGACTACCGCGACTACCGGGCGGCGGTACTGGCCCGCGCCGCCGGTCTGGGGGTCGTCCCGGAGATCCTCGGCCCCGTCGACGACGACGAGCTGCCCGGCCTGATGGCCGGTGCCGCCGCGTTCGCGTTCCCGTCGGTCAAGGAGGGCTTCGGGCTGGCCGCGATGGAGGCCCTCGCCGCCGGGGTGCCCCTCGTGACCCGGGACCTGCCGGTGCTGCGGGAGGTGTTCGGCGACGCGGCCCGGTTCGCGACGGACCCGGCCGGATTCGCCGCCGCGCTGGCCGCCGCCGCGACCGAACCGGACCCGGCCCGCCGCCGCGCCGGCCGGGAGCTGGCCGCGGCGCACTCGTGGGCGACGGCAGCGGACCGGCACGTCGCGCTCTACCGGCGGTTCCTCCGGGCCGGGCCCGCGCGCCCCGGCCGGTGACCGGCGCGTCAGCCGGTGGTCTCCAGCACGGCGGTCCCCAGCGTCCGGCAGGCCAGCAGGGCGACCTCGAGGTCCAGGCGCCCGTCCGAGAGCGATCTCCCCCGCGCCTCCTCGGCACGGCGCAGCCGGTACTGCACCGAGTTCTTGTGCAGGTGCAGCTCCCCGGCCGCGGCGGCGAGGCTCCCGCCCGCGCCCAGGTAGGAGCGCACGGTCTCGCGCAGCCGCTCGTGCTGCTCGTCGTCGGTCGCGAGCCCGCCCAGCACCTCGCGCACCCACGAACCCAGCAGCTCCACGTCGGCACCGAGCAGCAGCAGCGGGCCGAGCGCGGCCGCCGTGGTGACCGGCCGGCGGGCCCCGGGCGCGGCCGCGGTCACGACCGCTTGGACCTGCCGGGCCCGCCGGTGCGAGCGGCGGAACCCGTCGAGGCCGGGCTCCGGGGTGCCGAGCGCCGCGAACACCTCGCCCGGCCCGAGCTCGACCGGGGCGGGCCCGGGCGCCGGGTACCAGGCCCACAGCGTGGCTCCGTCGGGGGCGACGACCAGCGGCGGCCGCGGGCACCCGAGCGTCTCGCCCGCCGCCGCGACCGCCCGTTCCAGCGCCCGCCCCGGGTCGGCCGCGCCGGGCGCGGACCAGAACACCGCGGCCAGGTGCTCGCCGTCCAGCGGGTGTCCGAGCGCGCGTTCCACCTCGGCCGCCGACCCGCCCCGGCCTGCCAGGACGGCGTCCACCATGGCCAGGCGGGCCGCGTCGCGGCGACGCACCCAGCCGTCCCGCTCGGCCTGGTGCACCGCGACCATCTCCTCCGAGACCCGGTCGACGTAGCCGAAGGCCACCGAGGACAGTTCCCGCACGACGGCCGCGACCTCGTCCGCGGCCAGACCGGCCGTCGCGATCCGGGAGATCAGCACCTGCTGGAAGGCCGCCTGCCCGAGCCGGTAGGCGCGCAGCAGCACGGTCACGGCGACGCCCTGCTGGGCGAGCCGGCGGGCGATGTCGGTGGCGGCCGCGGGGACCGGCGCGTCGTCCGGGTCCCCACCGCCGGTGAGCACACTCAGCGCGCCGTCCAGCGAGCCCTCGACCGTGGCGACCAGCAGCTCGCGGACCCGGGGATCACGGCCCAGGTCGGGCAGCCCGGCGTCGATCTCGGCGAGCACACACCCGGCAAGGTCACCGGCGTCGTCCCGGACCGCGGCGGCCAGGCGGGCGAGGACGTCGGTCACCGGTGGCACGGCCGGACCGTAGCGCGCCCGCCCGCGCCCGGCTCACACCTCCTCGGGGCTCAGGGCCACGAAGTCGACCTTCTCCCGGACGCCGCAGTCCGGGCAGGTCCAGTCGTCGGGGATCTCCGACCAGGCGGTACCGGCCGGGAAGCCCTCGGCCTCGTTGCCGGCCGCGACCTCGTAGGTGTAGCCGCAGCCGGGGCAGCGGGCGGCGGTGACACCGTCGGCGTGCTCCCGGCGGGAGACGTCGGCGAGCTCCTCCTCGGCCGCCACACCCGGCGGCGGGTAGGTGGCCAGCAGCGCCTCCCGCTTCGACGGCTGCAGGTTGGCGAGCCGCAGGTCGCCGTCGTAGTGCGCGAGCACCAGCGGATCCATGAGCCTGCGGAACAGCGGCGGGATCAGCGCGGCGATCATCATCCCGGTGTAGCCGGTCGGCAGCACCGGGGCCTCCGGGAAGTCGCGCAGCGTCTGGAAGCGCCGGGTCGGGTTCGCGTGGTGGTCGCTGTGCCGCTGCAGGTGGTAGAGCAGCACGTTGGTGGCGATGTTGTTGGAGTTCCACGAGTGGGCCGGGGTGACCCGCTCGAAGCGTCGGCGGTCCGGCGGGCCGACCTTCTGGCGCAGCATCCCGTAGTGCTCCATGTAGTTCACCAGCTCGAGCAGGGTGAACCCGACGACGGCCTGCAGCAGCAGGTAGGGCAGCGTGCCCCAGCCGAACAGTGCGATCACCGCGCCCCACAGCACCACCGACATCAGCCAGGCGTTGAGCACGTCGTTGCCGATCCGGTACGGGTGCCGGTCGCGGCGGGCGAACCGCTTGCGCTCCAGCCGCCAGGCGCTGGTCAGCGAGCCCGCGACGGTCCGCGGCCAGAACCGGTAGAAGCTCTCGCCCATCCGGGCCGAGGCCGGGTCCTGCGGGGTGGAGACGCGGACGTGGTGGCCCCGGTTGTGCTCGACGTAGAAGTGCCCGTAGAAGCTCGGCGCGAGCGCGATCTTGGCGGCCCAGCGCTCGACGTCCTCGCGCTTGTGGCCGAGCTCGTGCGCGGTGTTGATCGCGACGCCGGCGACCGTGCCGAGCGTGACCGCCAGCCCGATGTCACCGGCCAGGGGTGCGCCCGCGTTCGCGATGTACCACATGCCGGTGAACAGTCCGGCGTACTGCAGCGGGAGGTAGGCATAGGTGACCCAGCGGTAGTAGCGGTCCTCCTCCAGCTCCTCCATCACCTCGTCCGGCGGGTTCGTCGGGTCGTGCCCGGCGACCAGGTCGATCGCCGGGACGACGACCAGGACGACGACCGGCCCGAGCCACAGCACCGCCGACAGGCCGGTGAGCAGGTGCAGCCCGATGGCGAGGAACGGCAGGATCGGGACGACCAGGCCCAGCAGCCAGGCGTAGCGCTTGCCGTCCTGCCAGGTGTCCTCCCCGTCCACCGGCCGGGACAGTGCGTAGGTCTTCACGGCGGTCTCCCTTCGCGTCGGTGCGATGGGCCGACCGTAGGGAGATCACGGCGGCGTTCCTTCGGTCCCGGGGACGAACCCGGCCGCCGCGTTCGGTCCGGGAGACCAACGGGGTCACTCCCAGCGGAACCAGCGGGCCGCCCCGAGACCGGCGACCACGGCGGTGACCGCCGGCCCGAGCACCGGTGCGAGGTCCGGTGGCACCCCGCGCCAGGCCGCGCCCAGCACGTGCACGGTCGCCCCGAACGGCAGCACCCGGCCGGCCTCGGCGAGCGGGCCGGGCAACGCGGACGCGTCCCCGAACATCCCGCCCACGGCACCCGTGCCGAGGAACAGCACCAGGCCCGCGGCGATCGCCGCGTTCGTCGTCGGGGCCAGCGCGGCGACCAGCCCGCCGAGCGCGAAGAACGCGGCGCTCGCGAGCAGCAGACCACCCAGCGCGACCCCCGGCGACGACGGCGGCCCGGCGCCGAAACCCCACATCGCGACCAGCAGGGCCAGCAAGCATCCGGCCACGACCTGGGCGAACCCGACGACACCCTGGGCGACGAGCACCGGTACCGGCCCGGCCGGGGTCACCCCGAGCCTGCGCAGCACCCCGGCGCGCCGGTAGTGCGCCAGGAAGCTCGGCACGTTGACCACCCCGACCATGCCCACGACGACGGCCGCCGCGAGCGGGAGCCCCACCACCTCCAGCGGGGTGCGGCCGCCGAACACCTCGGGCGGCACCCCGGCCGTGGTCAGCCCGACCATCACCAGGATCAGCAGCGGCAGCCCCAGCGGGACGACCAGCCCGGCGGTGTCGCGGGCGACCATCCGGGCCTCGGCGCCGACCAGCGCCGCCCAGCCGGCGGGCGGGAGGCGGGTGCTCATGCCGCCACCTCCCCATTCCGGCCGGCGCTGTTCCGGCCGGCGCTGCTCCGGCCGGCGTCGAGCCGGCGGCCGGTCAGCTCCAGGAACGCGTCGTCGAGGGTGGGCCGCTGCTCGCGCAGCCCGGTCGCGACGACCCCCTGGCGCACCAGCTCGGTCCCGACGACGCCGACGAGGTCCCCGGCCCCCGAGACGACGACCTCCTCCCCCACCCGGGTCACCTCGTCCACACCGGACAGACCGAGCAGTGCGGACCGGTCGAACCCCCCGGCCGTCCGGAACCGCACCCGCTCGGTGAGCCCGGCCGCGGAGATCAGCCCGGCCGGATTCGCGTCCGCGACCAGCCGGCCGTCGTCGAGCAGCAGCACCCGGTCGCAGAGCCGCTCGATCTCGTCCATCCGGTGGCTGACCATCAGGACCGTCACCCCGCCCGCCGCCAGCTCGCGGACCAGCTCGAGCACGTCCTCGCGCGAGCGGGGGTCGAGCCCCGTGGTGAGCTCGTCGAGGATCACCACCCGGGGCGCACCGACCAGCGCCAGTGCCACCGACAGCCGCTGCTGCTGCCCGCCGGAGAGCCGGTCGAACCGGGTCCCCGCCGACTCCTCGAGCCCCACCGCGGCGATCAGCCGTTCCGGGTCCGCACCGTCGCGGTGCATCGACCGGTGCACCCGCACGAGCTCGGCGACGGTGAGCATGTCGTGCAGCGCCGCCTCCTGCAGCTGCACCCCCAGCACCGCCCGCAGCGCGCGCCGGTCCCGGCGGGGATCCAGCCCGAGCACCCGGACGGTGCCGCGGTCCGGGCGGCGCAGCCCGGCGATGCACTCGACGGTCGTTGTCTTCCCGGCGCCGTTGGGGCCGAGCACGCCGGTCACCGAACCGTCCGCGGCGGTGAAGCCGACCCCGTCGACGGCTACCCGGCCGCGGTAGCTCTTGTGCAGGTCGTGCACCTCGATCGCTGTCATGGTGGCCACGATGCGGGTCCGGCCGGGCCGCCCACGAGTGCCGGAGGTCGTGATCGACGACCATGACTTCCGGCACTCGGCAACGGCGCCGGTTCCTTCTAGTCTGTCCGATATGCGCAGGATCGACCCCAACGTCGTGGCCGGGGCGATCATGACCGCGCTCTGCGTGCTGCTCGCCGTACCGGTGGCACTCGAGCAGCTCGCCGGGTCCACCCGCACGCTCGGTCCGCAGTGGGTCTGGTGGGCCGTGTTCGCGGTGTTCGTGGCCGCGCTGGTCCTGGCAGGCTGGCTGGACGAGTTCCTCGGACCAGCCGTGACCCGGTGGCTGCTCGCGGTCCTGGTCACCGCGGCCGCCGCGCTGGTGCTGCTGGCTCCCCGGTTCGGCTGGGTGCCGATCCTGCTGGTGTTCACGGCCGCGCTGTCGGTCTACCACTCCCCCGGCCGGGTCACGGCCGCGATCGTGGTGACCAACGTCGGCGTCGTCGCCGCGGCCGGGTTGCTGTCCGGCTCGCCCACCTCGGGTGCGCTCACCGCCGGCGGGATCTACCTGATGCTGCAGACCGCGTCGGTCCTGAGCGTCATGGCCCTGCGCCGCGAGGAGCAGGGACGGCGGCGCCTCGCCGAGGCGCACGCCGAACTCGCGGCCGCCGGGGCCGTCCTGGCCGAGACCAGCCGGGCCGAGGAACGGCTGCGGATCTCCCGCGAGCTGCACGACCTCGTGGGGCACCAGCTCACCGCGCTCACGCTCGAGCTCGAGATCGCCACCCACCGCGCCGACAACGCCGAGCACGTCGAGCGGGCCCGGGGCATCGCCCGCGACCTGCTCACCGACGTCCGGTCCACGGTCGGGGAGCTGCGCCGGCGCGCCCCGGACCTGGCGACCACGCTGCACCGGATCACCGAGCAGCTACCGCGCCCGCTCGTGCACGTGAGCGTCGCCGAGGCCGTGGCCGGGGTCGCCGGTGCCGGGGGCACCGCACCGGACGAGGAACGCACCGTCGCCGTCGTCCGCTGCGTGCAGGAGATCCTCACCAACGCGATCCGGCACGCCGACGCCGAGAACGTCTGGATCGAGATCGGCCCGGGACCGGACGGCGGGCTGCGGCTGCACGCCCGCGACGACGGCCGCGGCGCCGCCCGCGCCGTGGTGCCCGGCAACGGGCTGCGCGGGCTCACCGAACGGGCCGCGGCGCTCGGTGGCACCGTCGACTTCGGACCGGTGCTGCCGCGCGGCTTCGCGGTGACGGCGGTGTTGCCGTGACGGTGCGGGTGTGCCTGGCCGACGACCAGACGCTGGTCCGGCACGGGATCCGCGGGCTGCTCGAGCTGGCCGGCGACGTCGAGGTCGTGGCGGAGGCGGGCGACGGGGCCGAGGCCGTCGACGCCGTCGTCGCGCACCGCCCGGACGTCGTCCTGCTGGACCTGCGGATGCCCCGCCACGACGGGCTGTGGGCGCTCGACGAGCTGCGTGCCCGCGCCCTCGACGTCCCGGTGCTGGTGCTGACCACGTTCGACGACGACGAGCTGGTCCTGCGTGCCCTGCGCGCCGGCGCCCGCGGCTACCTGCTCAAGGACGTCACCCTCGAACAGCTCGTCGGGGCGGTGCGCACGCTGGCCGGCGGCGGCACGCTGATCAGCCCGGCGATCACCGAACGGCTGCTGCGCGCGGTACGGGACGTGCCGGCCCCGCCCGACGGCGGCGGCCCCGTCCAGGAGCTCTCCGAGCGGGAGCTCGAGGTGCTGCGGCTGCTCGCGGGCGGATACGCCAACCGGGAGATCGCGCAGGTGCTCGTGCTGGCCGAGGGCACCGTGAAGAACCACGTGTCGAGCGTGCTGGGCAAGCTCGGCACCCGCGACCGGACCCGCGCGGTACTGCGGGCCCTGCACCACGGACTGCTCGCCCCGCCCCGCCCCTCGGAGGACGCACCGTGACCACGCCCGCACCCACCACCCGGATGGCGGCACCCGACCTCGCCCGCGGCGCGATGCTGCTGCTGATCGTGCTCGCGCACGCGCCGCTGTACCTGACCGGGACGCCGCCGGCACCGTCGCTCGCCGACGAGGTGGTCGCGGTGGCGGGCACGCTGCTCGTGGACAGCCGGGCGTACCCGATGTTCGCCGCGCTGCTCGGCTACGGCCTCGTACTCAGCGTCACCCGGCTGCGCGCCGCCGGGGTGTCCGACGACGACGCCCGCCGCTCGATCCGCCGCCGCGGCCGCTGGCTGCTCCTGTTCGGTCTCGTGCACGCCCTGCTGGTCGCACCGATCGAGATCCTCGGCGCGTACGGCCTGGCGCTGCTGCTGATCGCGGGGCTGGTGTTCTGGCCGGACCGGGTACTGCGCCGGACCGGGTACGCCCTGCTCGCACTGAACGCCGTGGGCATCCTGCTGTTCAGCTCCGGTGGGGTGGACGGTGGCGCGTCCGGCGAGTACGCGCCCGGGATGCTCGGGCACGACGTCGAGGGCCTGTTCGTGCGGCTGATCGTCTGGACCGTGGCGGTGGTGTCCAACGTGGTCGTCTGGCCGGTGCTGGTCGCGCTGCTCGCCGGCGTCCTCGCGGCCCGGCACCGGGTCCTCGAGGAGCCGGCCCGGCACGCCGTGCTGCTGCGGCGGCTGGTGTGGACGGGCATCCCGGTGGCGGTGCTGGCCGCGGTCCCGCTGGTGCTCGTCGAGCAGGGCGTGCTCCCCGCGTCGCTGACCGCCCCGGCGACGCTGGTACAGATCATGTCCGGGCTGGCAGGCGGGCTCGGCTACGCGGCCGCGTTCGGGCTGCTCGGCGCACGGCTGTCGGGGGCACCGCTGCCCCGGGCGCTGCGACCGCTCGCCGCGACCGGCCGCCGGTCGCTGACCTGCTACCTGCTGCAGTCCTGCCTGCTGGTGGGGATGCTGTCGCAGGCGTTCGCCGGGTTCGGGGCGGGTACCGGCGAGGCCGGGGCGGTGCTGGCCGCGGTGCTGGCGTGGGTGGTTGCGGTGCTGGTCGCGACCGGGCTGGAGCGCGCCGGGCTCCCCGGCCCGGCGGACGCGTTGCTGCGCCGCCTGGTGCGCCGAGGACTGCCCCACCGCGACACCGACCACGACCCCGGTGCCCGTACCGGACCCTGAGCTCACGAAGATCACCCGTCTGCCGCGGTTGTGCCACAGCGGGATGGGTACCTCGCTCCCGACAGAGTTCGATCACGGGAGGACGACACACATGGACGAGCCGTGGACCGGCGCGGGTGATGCGGTCACCCGCCTGCTCGCCGAACTCGGGCCGGGTACCTGCCCGGACACGGTCGCCTCCGTCGTCCGGGAGGCCTGCGACGACCTGCGCGGGAGCCCGGCCGGGGCGCTGCCCGAGCTGGTGGAGCGGCTCGCCCGGGTCCGGCTCGCCCCGGCGACGGCGGACGTGTGACGGTGGTGCCGGTGTGCGTCCCGGGTCCGCGGGGTACCCGGATCCCGTGACACAGCAGGACCGCAGCGACGGACCCGGCCGGGAGCCGGACACCCCGCTCGACCCGGAGACCGCGGTCGACGAGCTCGAGGAGCGGGTCACCGGCCGCCGGACCGCCGAGGAGGACGAGCCCGACCACGACGCCGGCGACGACGGCCGCAACCCCGTGGAGGGCGACTCCGGCACCGGCGTCGACGAGGAGTCCAGCGGCTGACCGGGGGGCGGGTACCGGTGGCGGCATCATGACCGCTGCCCGTTCCGGACGACCCGAGGAGTCCACCGTGCCCGTCGAGCCGACACCCGTGCGCTACGGCCCCGAGCCGTCACAGTTCCTCGAACGCTGGGAGCCCGGCGGGGCCGTGACGCGTCCGGACGTCCTGCTGCTGCACGGCGGCTGGTGGCGCCAGAAGTTCGACCTGCACCTCAACGACGGGCTGGCCGCCGACCTGGCAGGCCGGGGCCACCGGGTGTGGAACGCGGAGTACCGGCGCATCGACGGCGGTGACGGCGGCTGGCCGGAGACCCTGACCGACGTGCTCGCCGCCTGCGAGGCGATCGCCGAGGCAGGCACCCGTCCCGGCTCGGTCGTGGCGGTCGGACACTCCGCGGGCGGCCACCTGGCACTGCTGGCCGCGGCCGGGGCCGGGCTCGCCGGTGCGGTCGCGCTCGCCCCGATCGTGGACCCGGTCGCCTGCGCCACGGAGGGCCTCGGCGAGGGGGCGACCCCGCTGTTCTTCGGCGGAGGGCCCGACGCGGTGCCGTCCGCCTACACCGCCGGGTCACCGCTGGACCGGCTGCCGCTCGGTGTGCCGCAGCTCGTCGTGCACGGCACCGAGGACGAGCGGGTCCCGGTCGCGCACAGCCGCCGCTACGTCGAACGGGCCCGCGCACTCGGGGACCCGGTGGAGCTGCGCGAGGAGGTGGGCGGTGACCACTTCTTCGTCCTCGACCCGCTCCATCCGTACTGGGCCGGCACGGTGGACTGGATCGCCCAGCGCTGAGCGCGGCCGCGGACCGTACGATGTCGTCGTGACGACGGTCGCAGAACCGGAGGAGATCCTCGCTCCGGTCCCCCCTCGCCGGTTGATCGTGAGCGTGTACGGCCTGTACGCCCGCGAGCGCGGCGGCGTGCTGTCGGTGGCGGCGCTCGTCCGGCTGCTGGGTGATCTCGCGGTCGACGGGCAGGCGGTGCGCTCGGCGGTGTCCCGGCTCAAGCGGCGGGGGCTGCTCGAGCCGGAGAAGGTCGGGGGCGCGGCCGGGTACCGGTTGTCGGCGGCCGCGGGGGACGTACTCGCCGAGGGCGACGAGCGGATCTTCTCCCGGCGCCGCGCCGGGGCGGGTGAGGGCTGGCTGCTGGTCGCCTTCTCGGTCCCGGAGAGCGCCCGCGACCAGCGTCATCAGCTGCGCACCCTGCTGATCCGGCTCGGGCTGGGTACCGTCGCCCCCGGGTTGTGGGTGGCGCCGGCGCACCTGGAGGCGGAGATCTCGCACGCGCTGGAGCGCGCCGGGCTGCGCGGGTACACCGAGCTGTTCCGCAGCCGGCACGTCGCCGGGCGTCCGCTGCCGGAGACGGTCGCGTCGTGGTGGGACCTCGACGCGCTGGATGCCCAGTACACCGCCTTCCTCGACCGCCACGAACCCGTCCTGCGGGCCTGGCAGGACGCCGACGGGACCCCGGCACAGGCGTTCGCCGACTTCGTGACGGTGGTGACGGTGTGGCGACGCCTGCCGTACCTCGACCCGGGGCTCCCCCTGGAGGGGCTCCCGCACGACTGGGTCGGCAGCCGCGCCGAGGAACTGTTCGGTGACCTGCGGGCCCGGCTGGCCGGCCCGGCCCGCGAACACGTCACGACGGTCCTGGACGGGACCTCGACGCAGCCGGAGAGATGATCCCGGCGGATGCTGTGACGCGACCCGGGGACGCCCCGGGAGCAGCCGCGCGGGTCAGGCCCGCCGCGCCGCCACCGCCTCGATCTCGATCAGCGCCTCCGGCTGCCACAACGCGCTGACCCCGACCCCGGTCATCGCCGGGAAGGTCCGCCCGCACAGCTCCTTCCAGGCCGCACCGATGTCCTTGCCCCGGGCCTGATAACCGGGGACGTCGGTCAGGTAGATCCGCACCGACAGCAGGTCGGACGGCTCGGACCCGGCACCGCGCAGCGCGGTGAGCACATTGGACATCGCCTGGCGGAACTGGTCGACGATGTCGCCGTCGACGATCCGCCCGCTCGCGTCCATCGCGGTCTGCCCGGACAGGTGGATCGTGTCGCCGTACCGCACGGCGTGGGTGAAGCCCGACGGCTTCGCCAGGGTCTCCGGGTTGATCAGCTCGATGGGGGCGGTACCGGTGGTCATCGCTTCCTCTTCCTCATGTCGGCGGCCAGGGAGACGGCTCGGTGGTCGGGGAGATCGCGCAGCTCAGACGCCCACGTCGGTCAGGTGCTCGAAGCGCAGCCCGAGGTCGGTGACGGCGACGGCGACCGGGGCGAGCGCGGCGCGCAGGTTCGCGGCCACGCACGGCGGCAGGTCGTCACGGGCCAGCGTCTCGGTGAGCCGGGTGTAGAGGTCGAGCACCGCGCGCTCGTGCTCCTCGAGCGGGTTGCCCAGCAAGTCGGTGGTCATTCCCGTGGTCCCTTCAGCGCGCCGGGCGGAGGTCGGTCAGCCGCTTGGCCTTCAGCTCGAACCGGGGCAGCTCCCCGGTGGCGGCGCGGCGCAGCAGGAACCGCAGTCCCTCGTGGGCGTCGGCCAGCTCCACGCCGAGCCGGCCCGACAGCAGGTCCCAGCCGCCGGCGTCGACGGTCGCGCAGGTCTCGACGAGCAGCTCGATCTCGTCGCGCTCGCCCTGCCGGGAGATCCGGACCTGGAACTCCTCGATGCCGTCGAACCCGCGGACGATCGCCTCGATCGCGCCCGGGTAGACGTTCGTGCCGCGGACCAGCTTCATGTCGTCGACCCGGCCGATGATCCCGCCCTCGTAGAGGTCCCAGGTCCGTCCGGACGACGAGCGGCTGTGCGGGATCTTCACGACGAGGTCGCAGGTGCGGTAGCGCAGCAGTGGCGTGGTGGAGCGGCCGAACGAGGTGCAGACCCGCTCGCCGCGCTCGCCGTAGCCGACCTCCCGCCCGGTCTCGGGGTCGATCACCTGTTCCAGCAGGTGGTCCTCGATCACGTGGCAGGCGATGGGCTGCGCCGCACCGATCTCGCGCCCCGGTGTGTCCGGCTCGAACATGACGATCGTCGACACCTCGGTCATGCCGGCGGTGTCGAACGCGTGCGCACCCCATTTCCGCTCGATCAGTGCCTTGGTCTCGGGGATCGAGCCGGCCGGCTCACCGGAGAGGATCAGCGTGCGGACCGGGCCGTTCACCAGGTCGATGCCGAGCTCCTCGGCCTCGCTCGCCAGCCGCAGCGCGTAGGTCGGGGTGGAGGCGACGACGGTCGCGCCGAAGTCGTGGATCTGGTGCACCCGCTGCGCGGTCGTCTGCGCCCCGCCCGGGATCGTCAGCGCGCCGATCTTCTCGAGGCCGTTGTGCAGTCCCCAGAACCCGATGAACGAGCCGTAGCCGAAGGCGACGTAGCCGATGTCGTGCGGCCGCACGCCGGCACCCCACAGCGCGTAGCACCACATCTCCGCCGCCCAGGACCAGTCCTTGCGCGAGTCGAGCGCCCGCAGCGGTGTCCGCCCGGAGGTGCCGGACGTGGTGTGCATCCGGATGGCGTTCTCCGGGCCGGTGACCGGGAGCTCGCCGAACGGCGGATGCGCATCCTGCGAGGTCATCCACTCCTCGCGGGTGAGCAGCGGGATGCGGTCGATGTCGGCCCAGGTGCGGATCTGCTCTGGCTCGACGCCGGCGAGCGTGCGCCGGTAGTGCGGGCTGCGCGCCTTCGCCCACGCGACGACCCGGCGCAGCTTGGTCAGCTGCAGCTCGCGCAGGTCCTCGCGGGCCATGAGTTCGGTCTTGGGGTTCCAGAACGGTTGGTCGGTCACGGCGTCTCCTCCCCGGGCGGCTCCGGCATATGTCGCTGACGTGACGCCAGTCATCAAAGCATGATCATAGCGTCGCGACAACCGCCGACATGGCGAGGATCCGCGTGGATCCGTGCCCGACTCGGCCGGGCAACACGGAGATCGCCGCCCTGGCCCATCGATCCCTGCCGACACTTGCCGAGCGAGGTACATCGTGTTTCAGTAATCGACGTCAGCTTCACAACATATTTCAGACCGCGTCGGTGTCCGGCCGGCCCGTGCGGAGGAGGTTGCCGATGGCACAGCAGACCGAGGACGGCACGGAGGCGGCGACCGCGGCCGTCCCCGTCGTCACCCGGGCCGGGTCGGAGGACCGCGGCACCGGCCAGTCCGGCGGCGCCGTCCGGATCTCCGGGGTCTCGCCGCAGCACACCCCGGCCACCCGGATCTGGTACGGCAAGGTCTCCAACGAGCCCGGCTACCGGTCGCTGCCGCACCACCACGGCGAGGCCGAGACCGGCGGCTACGTGCTGTCCGGCACCGGCCGCATCTGGTTCGGCGAGAACTACGCGCAGTGGGTCGAGCTGACCGAGGGCGACTTCGTGTTCGTCCCGCCGTACATGCCGCACGTCGAGGGCAACATGTCGACCACCTCCGAGCTCGTGTGGGTGACCTGCCGGACGCCGGACAACATCGTCGTCAACCTGCCCGAGGTCGACGACGCGCTCCTCGAGGGGTACCGCCGCGCATGACCACGCCGATGCCTCCGGAGACCGCCCGGTCCGTCACGCCGCTGCTGGCGGCGCTGGACCTCGTCAAGGACGGTGACGACGCGTTCCTCGCGACCCACCAGGTGATCCCCTCGGGGCGCGCCTACGGTGGCGAGCTGGTCGCGCAGGCCGAGCGGGCGATGACCCTGACCTGCGACGACGACCGGCGGATCCACTCACTGCACGGCTACTTCCTGCGCGCGGGCGACGTGCACACCGGGACCCGCTGGGAGGTGGAGCGGATCCGCGACGGACGCGGCTACTCCCACCGCGCGGTCCGCGGCGTGCAGAACGGCAAGGAGATCTTCCGGGCGATGGCGCAGTTCGGTGTCCCGGCCGACGGCGTCGCCCACGCCGAGACGCTGCCACCCGACGCCCTGCCGTCCGGCTGCACCGCCCCGGAGGAGCTGCCGAGCACCGCGGACGTGCTGACCGGTGTGGACACCCGCGACGCGGAGTACTGGCGCTACCACCGCAGCTTCGACATCCGGCACGCCCCGAGCGCGCTCTACACCGACGCCGGCGGGGAGCGGGTGAGCCGGCAGACGGTGTGGTTGACGGCGTGGGAGCGGCTGCCCGACGACCCCGGGGTGCACCGCAGCGCCCTGGCCTACGTCTGCGACTACACGATGCTCGAGCCGATCCTGCGCCGGCACGGCGCCGCGTGGGCCGACGACGGTGTGGTCACGGCCAGCCTCGACCACGCCATGTGGTGGCACCACGACGGCCGGATGGACGAGTGGGTGGCGCTGGTGCAGGACTCCCCCGTCGCGACCCGCGGGACCGGGCTGGGCACCGCGCGGCTCTTCGCCGCCGACGGCCGGCTGCTGGCCACGGTCGCACAGGAGGGGCTGGTGACGGTCCCGTGAGCCCGGCCCGGAAGTCGGCAGCGCAGAAGGTCGTCGGTGTCGGGGGCGGGCCGGGTGGGCTGTTCTCCGCCATCCTGCTCAAGAAGGCCGACCCGGCGCGGGAGATCACCGTCTACGAGCGCAACCGCGCCGACGACACGTTCGGCTTCGGCGTCGTGTTCTCCCAGGAGACCCTCGACAACATCGAGTCGGCCGACCCGGAGTCGCTGGGCCGGATCGCCGCGGAGTTCCGCCACTGGTCGGCGATCGACGTCGACTTCCTGGGGACCTGGGACCGCTCGGACGGGCACGCCTTCGCCGCGCTGGAACGCAAGCGGCTGCTCGCCATCCTGGGCGAGCGCGCCGCGGAGCTGGGTGTCGACGTCCGGTACGCGACCGAGGCCCCGCCCCTGGCCGAGCTGCGCCGCGACAACGACCTGGTGATCGCCGCGGACGGCGTCAACTCCCGGATCCGCACCGAGCTGGCCGCCGACTTCGGGCCGAGCGTGGACCACCGGACCGCGCGCTACGTCTGGTACGCCACCACCCGGCCGTTCGACTGCTTCACGTTCCAGTTCGTCGAGACCGCGTACGGCCTGTTCTGGGCGCACATCTACCCGTTCGACGGCGAACGCTCGACGTTCATCGTCGAGACCGACTCCGCGACCTGGGAGCGGGCGGGCCTGGCCGGGTTCGCCGCCGCCGGGCGCCGCCCCGGCGAGAACGACGAGCGCTCGATGCGCTTCTGCGCGGAGATCTTCGCCGACCTGCTCGACGGCCACGACCTGATCGGCAACAACTCCGGCTGGCTGTCGTTCGGGGTCGTCCGCAACGAGCGCTGGACGGCGGGCGACGTCGCGCTGGTCGGCGACGCCGCGCACACCGCGCACTTCTCGATCGGCTCTGGCACCAAGCTGGCCCTGGAGGACGCGATCGGGATCGCGTCGGCGCTCGAGCGGGAGCCGACCGTCGAGGCGGCGCTGAAGGCCTACCAGGAGGACCGCAAGCCCGTCGTCGAGTCGCTGCAGCGCTCCGCGCAGACCAGCCTGGAGTGGTTCGAGGGGGCGCGGCGCTACCGCGACCTGGCCCCCGAGCAGTTCACCTTCCAGCTGCTCACCCGCTCGCAACGGATCACCTACGACAACCTGAAGCTGCGCGACGCCGGCTACGTCGGCCGGGTCGACGCCTGGCTCGCCGAGCGCACCCGCGAGCAGGGGTGCGAGGTGGCCACCGGCACGCCGCCGATGTTCCACCCCTACCGGCTGCGCGGGCTGGAGCTGGCGAACCGGATCGTCGTCTCGCCGATGGCGCAGTACTGCGCGACCGACGGGCTGCCCGGCGACTGGCACCTCGTGCACCTCGGCGGCCGCGCACAGGGCGGCGCCGGGCTCGTCATGACCGAGATGATCTGCACCGCGCCGGACGCCCGGATCACCCCCGGCTGCCCGGGACTGTGGACCGACGACCAGCGCGACGCCTGGGCCCGGATCGTGCGCTTCGTGCACACCGACACCGACGCGAAGATCGGCGCGCAGATCGGCCACGCCGGGCGCAAGGGCTCGACCAAGGTCGCCTGGGAGGGCATGGACGAGCCGCTCGACGACGGCAGCTGGGAGATCCTCGCGCCCTCGCCGATCCGGTACCGGCCGGACAGCGCGGTCCCCCGCGAGGCGACCGACGCCGATCTCGACCGGGTCGTCACCGACCACGTCGCCGCCGCGCGGCGCGCCGACGAGGCCGGGTTCGACCTGCTCGAACTGCACTTCGCGCACGGCTACCTGGTGTCGAGCTTCCTGTCCCCGGTCTCGAACCGGCGCACCGACGCCTACGGCGGTGACCTGGCGAACCGGGCCCGGCTGGGCCTGCGCATCCTCGACGCCGTGCGGGAGGTGTGGCCCGCGGACAAGCCGGTCAGCGTCCGGATCAGCGCCACCGACTGGGTCGACGGCGGGTTCGACGGCGACGACGCCGTCGCGCTGGCGACGATGCTGCGGGCGCACGGCGCGGACATCGTGGACGTCTCCACCGGACAGACCAGTGTGGAGGCGAAGCCCGCGTACGGACGGCTCTACCAGACCCCGTTCGCCGACCGGGTCCGCCAGGAGACCGGCGTCCCGACGATCACCGTCGGCGCCGTCGCGAGCGTCGAGGACGCCAACACGATCATCGCCAGCGGCCGGGCCGACCTGTGCGCGATCGCCCGCCCGCACCTGGTCGACCCGTACTGGACGATGAACGCGGCCCTGGACCAGGACTACCGGGGCCACCCGCTGCCGAAGCAGTACCGGACCGGGCTGTCGGCGCGGCGCCGCAGGCAGACGCCGTGACCCCGCCGGCCGGCGGCGGTCCGGGTCAGGGACGAGATCGGGGGGAACCCCGGCGCGCCCGGCGACCGGTCCGGCCACGATGGAGCCATGAACACCTCCGAGGGTCCCGTCGCCCCGCGCGACCTGCGGGTCTCGCACGCCGAGCGCGAGCACGTCACCGCGCTGCTCGCCCGGCACCACGCCGAGGGGCGCCTGACCGCGTCCGAGTTCGCCGAGCGCTCGGCCCAGGCCTCGGCGGCGGTGACCCGCGCCGAGCTCAACGCGACGGTCGCCGACCTGCCGGGCGCGTTCGACGTCGTCCCGACGCGGGAGGTGCTGGAGCTGGTCAACACCGCCGGTGACCTGCGGCGCGACGGCGAGTGGCTGGTCCCGCCGCGGGTCGTGGTGCGGTCCTGGTTCGGCAACGCCCGGCTCGACATGCGCACGGCCCGGTTCGTCACCGGGGAGGTCGTCGTCGAGTGCGACCTGACCTTCGGCAACCTCGACCTGAGGCTCCCGCCGGGGGCCACCGTCGACGTCGAGGAGGCGAGCACCTCGGTGGGGTCGGTGATCGACAAGCGCGGGGCACGCCAGGAGCGGGGCGTCCCGCACGTGATCGTCCGGGGCGGGACGCTGATCGGAAACATCCGGGTCCGTTAGAGCGCGGTCCGCACCGCGTACAGCTCGGGGAAGAACGTGAGGTCCAGCGCCCGGCGCAGGAAGTCCCGCCCACTGGTCCCGCCGGTGCCGGGCCGCGTCCCGATCGTCCGCTCGACGGTCTTGAGGTGCCGGAACCGCCAGAGCTGGACGTTCTCCTCGATGTCGACGAGCTCCTCGCAGGTCTCGTAGAGATCCCAGTGGGTCCCGGTGTCGGCGTAGACCCGCGCGAGCACCGGCACCAGGCCCGGGTGGTAGGTGTGCGCCAGCGTCACGTCCCGGGCCAGCAGGTCGCCCGGCACGTCGAAGCCGCGCCGGGCCAGCAGCCGCAGGAACCGGTCGTACAGGCTCGGGGTGTGCAGGGCCTCGTCGAGCAGGCGGCTGCCCTGCTCGTCGTCGGCGAACATCTCGAGCATGCCGGCGTCCTTGTTGCCGAGCACGAACTCGACCGCCCGGTACTGGTAGCTCTGGAACCCCGAGGAGGAGCCCAGCGCGCCGCGGAACTGGACGTACTCGGGCGGGGTCAGGGTGGCGAGCACCGACCACTGTTCGATCAGCGTGCGCTGCACCTGCTTGACCCGCGCGAGGCGCTTGAGCGCGCGCCCGAGGTCGTCGGCGGCCATGTCGTCCGCGGCGGTGCGCAGTTCGTGCAGCACGAGCTTGAGCCACAGCTCGGAGGTCTGGTGCTGGACGATGAACAGCATCTCGTCGTGGTGCTCGGGGCGGCTGCGCGGCTGCTGCGCCGTGAGCAGCCGGTCCAACCGCAGGTAGCTGCCGTAGGACAGGTCCTCGGCCGACTCGTGCCCGCTCACCGGACCACCGTCCTCACCCGGGGGGTTCACAGCTCCTCGGCCAGCGCCGTCATCCCGGCCAGGACCTCGGCGAACGACGTCGACAGCGGGGCGAGCCCGAGCCGGATGCCGTCCGGCGCGCGGAAGTCCCCGATCACCCCGCGCTTCCACAACCGGTCGTTGACGTCGGCGAAGTCCGCCCGGCAGAGGGTGACGTGCCCACCACGGCGGCGCGGGTCGCGCGGGCTCGCCACCCGGACGCCGTGCGGCACGAGCAGCGCGTCGGCGACCCGCAGCGCGAACCCGGTCAGCGCCACCGACTTGGCCCGCACGGCGTCGATCCCGACCTCGTCGAGCAGGTCCAGCCCGGCCTGGAGCGGGACCGTCGCGAACACCGGCGGGGTCCCGGACAGCAGCGCCCGCACGTCCGGTGCCGGTTCGTGGCCGGGCCCCATCTCGAACGGTGCCCGGTGGCCGAACCAGCCCTGCACCGGTTGTGCCAGCACGCCCTGGTGGCGGGTGGCGAGGTAGCCGAACGCGGGCGCGCCGGGACCGCCGCCGAGGTACTTGTAGCTGCAGCCGACGGCCAGGTCGGCGCCCCAGCCGTCGAGGTCCACCGGCACCGAACCGGCCGAGTGCGACAGGTCCCAGAGCACCGGTGCGCCGGCGTCGTGCACGATCCGGGTGATCTCCGGCCCGTCGGCGAGGAACCCGGAGCGGTAGGCCACGTGCGAGAGCACGACGAGCGCGGTGCCCGGGCCGACGACGGCGGCGACCTGCTCCGGGGTCACCCCGGCGGCGGGGTCGGCGGGGATCCAGCGCAGCACGGCGCCGCGCTCGGCGGCGATGCCCTCGGCCACGTAGCGGTCGGTCGGGAAGTTGTCGGTGTCGAGCACGATCTCGCGCCGCCCGCGGGTGAGTGCGTGGTCGACCGCGGCCCGGGCGAGCTTGTAGAGCAGCACGGTCGTGGAGTCGGCGACGACGACCTGGCCGGGCGCCGCGCCGAGCGCGAGCCGGCCGATCCGGTCGCCGAGCTGCTGCGAGAGGTCGATCCAGCCCTCGTCCCAGCCGCGGATCAGCCGGGTCCCCCAGTCCTCGTGGACGAACCGGGCGACCCGCTCGGCGGCGGCACGCAGCGGGCGGCCCAGCGAGTTGCCGTCCAGGTAGGCGACGACGCCCTCGGCCGGGAGGAACCGGTCGCGGTAGGCGGCGAGCGGGTCCGCCGCGTCGAGGCGCCGGGCCTCGGCGGCCTGCTCCGCGAGATCGGCGTGCATGCCCGCCACCCGGCACCGTCCTTCGTCGTGTGCCGGGTCAGGGTAGTGAGCCGCCGGGCCGTCCCGGAAGGGCGCGCGGCAGGAACTGGCGCTGCAGGAAGGCTAGGACCGGCCGGGGGCGCCCAGCCGGTGCAGCCGCAGCGCCAGCTGCACCTCCAGCGAGCGGTCCGGGTGCTGCCAGTCCGGCCCGAGCAGCGTCCCGATCCGCTCCAGGCGCTGCGCGACCGTGTTCACGTGCACGTGCAGCGTCGTCGCCGCGCGGGTCGGGCTGGCCCCGGCGGCGTAGTACGCCTCCAGCGTGCGCAGCAGCCGGCTGCCGCGGCGCGCGTCGTGCTCGACGACCGGACCGAGGATCCCGGTGACGTAGCCCGCGACGTCCGGCCGGTCCCCGAGCAGCAGCCCGGCGAACCCCAGGTCGCAGGCGGCCGCCGACTCCCCCGCCCGGTCCAGGGCCAGCAGCGCCTCCACCGAGCGCCGGGCCTCGGCCAGCGCCGCGTCCGCGCCGTCGGCGGGGAGGAACGGTCCCGCCGCGCCCACGGTCACGTGGGCGTCGGGGTCCTGTTCGCGCGCCGGGCGGGCCAGCCGCGCACCGGCCGTGGTCGGGTCGTCGCCCGGCAGCAGGACGACGACGGCGCCGTCCTGCTCGGCCACCAGCCCGGACCGCCCGCCGAGGGTCGCCGCCTCCCGGGCCAGTGCGCGCCGCCGCGCGGCATGGCAGCGGCAGACCAGCAGCACGTGCGGGCGGCGCGCCGACACCCCGAGCGCGGCCAGCCGGGTCAGGGTCGGCGGCCGGGGCGGCCCGGCGGCGGCGAGCAGCTCGGCGAGGCCGTCCGCGCGGTCGAGCCGGTCGGCCTCGTCGGCCCGCTGGCTGAACAGCAGCACGAGCGCGGTGACCATCGCCGCCCGCTCGACGGTGCGGATCTGGGCCGGGGTCAGCTCGGCGGGCCCGGCCCCGCCGGTCCGGCCGTGGGAGCCGGCGGAGCCGTCAGTGCCCTCGGGGCCGGCGGAGCCGGGGACGCCGCCGAGCAGCAGCGTGCCCAGCCGCTGGCCGCCCGCGATCACCGCGATCACCCACGCCCCGCCCGCGCACGGCACCGCGACCGGCCGGCCGGTGCCGTCCCCGGGCTGTTCCCCGGCCCGGCGCAGGGCCGCGGCGACGTCCAGCCCGGCGGGCACGGGGCCGTAGCGGCCGGCCGGCACGCCGTCCTGGTCGAGCACCGCGACCCAGCCCCCGAGCAGCCGGCCCAGTGCCTCGGCGATGTCGCCGACGTCGCCGCCGGCCAGCACCACACCGGCGAACCGGTCGTGCGCGTCGGCCGCCTCGGCGATCGCGGCGTGTGCGCCCTGCAGCGCCTCCAGGGTCGCTGCGGTGTCGGCGAGCCGGCGGGTCTGCACCAGCGACACCGCGGCCAGCGCGGCGAGCGAACCGAGCAGCGCGACGTCGTCGGGGGTGAACGGGCGGGCCGCACGGTTGGCCGCGAACAGGACACCGACGAACTCGTCGTCGACCAGCAGCGGGGTGCCGCAGATCGCGACGATCCCCTCCTCGCCGACCGCGGTGTCGATCGCCTCGGTGTGCCGGTAGCGGGCGTCGCCGGCGTAGCGGCCGGTCCAGTGCGGGGTACGGCTGGCCGCGACCAGGCCGCCGAGCCCGGCGCCGAGCGGGAGCCGCAGCGTCTGGAACTTGCGCGATACCGAGCCGGAGGTGGCCCGCATGTAGGTGTCGCCGCGCTCGGCATCGTAGAGCGTCAGGTAGGCGACGTCGGTGCCGAGCAGTGCCCGGGCCCGGCGGACGATCGTGTGCAGCACCGATCCGGTGTCCGATTCGGACGCCAGGTCGCGGGCGATCTCCACCAGCGCGGCCAGCTCGGACTCCCGGCGCCGGCCGGCGTCCATCGCCGTCCGGATCCGCAGCGCCAGCGCGCCGGCCTCCGGGTCGGACCCGGCGAGACCGGCCGCGACCCGCTCGAGATCGTCGGCGGGGGCGTCGCCGTCGGCCCGGTCGGCGAGCAGCCGGAGCAGGTCGAGGACGGTACGCACCCCTCCATCCTGCCCGCGCTCAGCCGGACTTCCACGCCCCGGGCCGGTCGTAGAGCTCGCGCAGGTCCAGCAGGTGGCCGCGCATCGCCTCCTCGGCCTCGGCCGCCTCGCCGCGCGCGATGTGCTCGGCGATCCCGGCGTGGCAGGCGTCGACCTCGGCCCAGCGCTGCGCCGGGACCGCGGCGCGGTCCAGCCGGGTGCGCAGCACGTCGCCCACCGGCTGGCCCATCATCGTGAGCATCAGGTTGCCGGTGGCCATCAGCACCGTGGTGTGGAAGTCCATGTGCCCGACGAAGTTGCTGGGGTCGCGCGGGTCGCGCGGTGCCGCGGCGGCCTCGCGCAGCGCCTCCACGGTCTCCGGCGCGGCGCGCTGGGCCGCGAGCCGGGCCGCGGCGGGTTCGAGCAGCAGCCGCGCCTCGAGCAGGTCGGTCATCCCCAGCTGCGGGGTCGCGACGAGCACGCCGAGCGCGCCGCCGACGTCCTCGACCAGGCGGGCCGGATCCGGAGCGGCCACGAACGAACCACCCTGCACCCCACGGCGGGTCTCGATCAGGTGCTGGCTGGCGAGCACCCGCAGCGCCTCGCGCACCGTCGAGCGGCTGACCCCGAACATGCCGGTCAGCTCGCTCTCCGCGGGCAGCCGGGCGCCGGCGGCGAGCGCACCGCGCATGATCTGCGAGCGCAGCTCGTCGGCCACCTGCCGGTAGGCCGGCCGGACGCGCTGCACGTGCAGCCGCGCGGTCGGCGGGCGGGGCGACCCGGAGGCCGCCGCACCGCCGGCCGGGGAGTCCGGCGTCGGGCTCATGGATCACGCTCCGCGGGGTCGAGGGTGCCGGCGGGGCCGCACCACCGCCGGACAGGGCGAGCGTACCCAGCCGCCCGCCCCGGCACGCGGCGCCGGTGTGAAAACATCCGACGACAGCGGCTCGGGTACGACCTCGCCGCCCTCACCGGGGAGAACCCTTGCATCCCTAAGTGTCTGATGTTTACGGTTCCCGGGTGCCCGCCGGGTGCCTCCGCAGGGAAGCGGAGCGTGAGCAGCGCGCACCGACGCGCGCCGAGGGGAGCTCGATGACGACCGGTCCACCCGACACCGATGAGCCCACCGGATCCACCGAGGCGACACCGCACCCACCGGACCCCACAGCACGACTGGACCGGATCCCGGTCATCACCCCCAGCCACCGCCGCTGGGTCGGCCTGCTGGGGTTCCTGTTCGTCTTCGACCTGGTCGACCTCAACTCCTTCGCCTACGCCGCCCCGGCCCTGCGCAGTGAGTGGGGCCTGTCGATCGGCGGCGTCGGAGCGATCACCTCGGCCGGGTTCGTCGGGATGTTCGTCGGCGCGATCGTCGGCGGACGGCTCTCGGACCGGTTCGGCCGCCGCCCCGTGCTGATCGGTGCGGTCTTCCTGTACTCGCTGTTCTCACTGCTCAGCGCGTTCGCCCCGGGTCCGTGGACACTCGGCGTTCTGCGGGTGCTGACCGGACTGGGCCTGCAGGCCATGACCGGCGTGCTGCTGGTCTGGGTCAGCGAGATGTTCCCGCGCGCCCATCGCGGGCGCTACCAGGCACTGCTGCTCGCGATCGGGCTGGCCGGCGTCCCCGTGGCGGCCTGGGTGGCCCGGGCGGTCGTCCCGCTCGGACCCGGCGCCTGGCGGTGGATCTTCGTGGTCGGCGCGCTCGGCGTGATCGGCGGCGTGGTCGCGCTGCGCGTGCTGCCCGAGTCGATCCGGTGGCGCGCCGCGCGCGGCCACCCGCTCGACGACCGCGAGGAGGCACTGATCGCGCGGCTGGAGCAGGAGGCCCGCGAGCGGACCGGGGCCGAGCTGCCCGAACCGGTCAGTGAGGCGCCGGTCGGCCGGGGCAGCGTGGGGGAGCTGCTGCGCGGGGCGACGCTGCGCCGCACCGTCGTCGCGTCGGCGGCCTGCGTGTTCCTCATCCTGTCGTTCTACGGCTTCAGCTCCTGGGTGCCGACGCTGCTGGTGGAGCGCGGCTACACCACCGCCGAGAGCCTGACGTTCACCTCGGTGCTCGCGATCGCCGCGGTACCCGGCGCGCTGCTCGCGATGCCGGTCATCGACCGCTTCGAGCGGCGCTCGGTGATCCTGGTGCTGCAGGTGCTGGTCGCGGTCCTGCTGCTGCTGTTCGGGCTGATCGACCACCCGGTGGCGATCATCGTCTGCGGGTTCGGCGCGGCGATGTTCATGCAGACCGGCGTGGCGACGCTCTACACCTACATCGCCGAGGTGTTCCCGCTGCACCTGCGCGGGCTGGGTTCCGGCATCGCCAACGGCTCGGGCCGGCTGGCGGGCGTCCTCGGCGGGCTGCTCGTCGCCGCGCTCTACTCCGGGCTCGGCATGGCCGCGGTGTACATCTACCTCGCCGTGGCCGCCCTGCTGCTCGGCCTGGTGATGGCCCTGTTCGGGGAACGCACGACCAACCGGCGGCTCGAGGACATCGAGCGCGCATGACACGCAGGACCGCCCACGACGGAGGAGACGGACACGTGACGATCAAGCAGGGATGGCAGGGCCGGTTCTACGAGGACTTCGAGGTCGGTGACGTCTACCAGCACCCGCTCGGGCGCACGATCTCCGAGACCGACAACACCTGGTTCACGCTGCTGACGATGAACACCAACCAGGCGCACTTCAACGCGCAGGTCGGTGAGTCCTCCGAGTTCGGCCGGATGCTGGTGGTCTCGCCGCTGACGATCGCGATCGCGATGGGCCAGTCGGTCGTCGACACCTCGCAGAACGCCTTCGCCAACCTCGGCGTCGACGAGTTGCGGCTCAGCGCCCCGGTGTTCGTCGGCGACACGATCTGGTCCGAGTCGATCGTGCTGGACAAGCGCGAGTCCGGCTCGCGGCCGACGGCGGGCATCGTTTCGATCCGGACCCGCACCCTCAACCAGGACGCCGTCGAGGTGCTGACCTTCAAGCGGGCGTTCTACGTGCACAAGCGCGACGCCGCCGGGGCCGCATCGCTGTTCCCGCAGGCGGCGACGCCCCTGTCGCTGGAGGACGTGTGAGACCGCTCGAGGACATCCGGATCGTCTCGCTGGAGCAGTACGGGGCGGGCCCGTTCGGGTCCATGCACCTGGCCGAGCTCGGCGCGGAGATCATCAAGGTCGAGGACCCGTCGGCCGGCGGCGACGTCGGCCGCTCCGTCCCGCCGTACGCCGAGGCCGGCGACTCGCTGTTCTTCCAGTCGTTCAACCGGGACAAGTCCTCGATCACGCTCGACATCCGCACCCCGGAGGGCCGCGAGGTGTTCGGGGACCTGGTCCGGACCGCCGACGCGGTCTACTCCAACCTGCGCGGTGACGTGCCGGCCAAGCTGGGCATCCGCTACGACGATCTCAAGGAGATCAACCCGCGGATCGTCTGCTGCTCGCTGACCGGGTTCGGGATGACCGGGCCGCGCTCGGACGAGCCCGGCTACGACTACGTGCTGCAGGCCCTCGGCGGCTGGATGTCGCTGACCGGGGAACCCGGCGGGGCCCCGCAGAAGACCGGCCTGTCGCTGGTCGACTACTGCGGCGGCTACGTCGCGGCGATCTCGCTGCTGGGCGCGATCCACGCCGCCCGCCGCGACGGCGTCGGCACCGACTGCGACCTCTCGCTCTACGACACCGCGGTCAGCCTGCTCACCTACCCGGCGACCTGGCACATGACCGCCGGCTACGAACCGGCCCGGACCCGGCACTCGGCGCACCCGTCGCTGGTGCCGTTCCAGGCCTTCGAGGCCGCCGACGGCTGGCTGGTCGTGGGCTGTGCGAAGGAGAAGTTCTGGCAGCGGCTCACCGTGGTGCTCGAACACCCGGAGTGGGCGAGCGACCCGCGGTTCGCGACGTTCGCCGACCGCGCCGAGCACCGCGACGAGCTGGTCGGGATGCTCGAGGAGCTCTTCCGCACCCGCACGGTCGCCGACTGGCTGGCCCCGATGTACGCGGCGTCGATCCCGTGCGCCCCGATCCGGGACGTGGCCGGGGCGCTGACCGACCCGCACACCCTCGAGCGGGGCCTGCTGGCCGAGACCGACCACGACGCGTTCGGGCAGGTCCGCAGCCTGCGCAGCGCGGTCCGGGTCGGGCCGCCCGGCGCGGACCGGGCCGCCACCCGCCCGGCCCCGGCGATGGGCGCCGACACCGACCGGGTCCTGCGCGAGCTGGGCTACGACGACACGAGGATCACCGCGCTCCGCCGGGCCGGCGCGCTGGGGAAGGACTGAGATGGACTTCCGGCTGACCGACGAGCAGCGCCTGTTCCGGGACACGCTGCGCTCCTTCGTCGACAAGGAGATCGTGCCGGTGGCGCGGGAGTGGGAACACTCCGGGCGCTACCCGACCGAGATCGTCGAGGGGATGAAGCAACTCGGGCTGTTCGGCCTGGCCGTGCCCGAGTCCTACGGCGGACTGGGCGCGGACACGGTCTCGTTCGGGCTCGCGTTCGAGGAGATCTCGCGCGGCTGGATGGGCATCGCCGGGATCCTCGGCAGCCACTCGGTGTCCTGCTTCATGCTCGCCCGGCACGGCACCGAGGAGCAGAAGCGGCAGTACCTGCCGGACCTGGCGACCGGGGCCCGGCGCACCGGGATCGCGCTCACCGAGCCGGGTGCGGGCACCGACCTGCAGGGCATCCGGACCACCGCGCGCCGTGATGGGGACGACTACATCGTCAACGGCACCAAGATGTGGATCACCAACGCCCGGTACGCCGACCCACTGCCGGTGCTGGTCAAGACCGACCCGTCGGCCGAGCCCGCGCACAAGGGCATGAGCATCCTGCTCGTCGAGGCCGACTCCCCCGGCTTCGAGGTGACCGCCGACATCGGCAAGCTCGGCTACAAGGGCACCGAGTCCTGCGAGGTCGTGCTCACCGACGTGCGCGTCCCGGCCTCGCAGCTGCTCGGCGGGGTCGAGGGCCGCGGGCTGCAGCAGGCGCTGTCGTCGCTGGAGACCGGCCGGATCAACATCGCCGCCCGCAGCGTCGGCATCGCCCAGCGCGCCTACGACGAGGCCCTGAACTACGCCCGCGAGCGGACCGCGTTCGGCCGCCCGATCGGCGAGTTCCAGGCCGTCGAGCAGCGGCTGGCCCAGATCGCGGTGCGGCTGCAGGCCGCCCGGCTGATGACCTACTGGGCGGCGTCGCGGATGGACGACGGCGTGCGGATGGACACCGAGTCCGGGATGGCCAAGATCTTCGCCTCGGAGCAGGCACTGGAGTGCGCGATCGACTCGATGCGCATCCACGGCGGCTACGGCTACTCCACCGAGTTCGAGATCGAACGGCTCTACCGCGACGCCCCGCTGATGTCGATCGGCGAGGGCACCAACGACGTGCTGCGCGGGGTCGTCGCGAAGGCGCTGCTGGCCGGGAAGGCGACCGTACGGTGACCTCGGCCGACGAGCTCGGCGCGCTCGCCGCCCGGCTCGGGTACACCCTCGATCCGGAGCAGGTCACGGCGATGGGCGAGGCGGTGGCCGGCGCCGAGGCCGACGCCGCCGCGCTGCGCGCGGTACCGGTACCGATGACCGCGGCGGACCCGGGTGCCGGGGACGCCTGGCTGACCCCGCCCCCCGGGGGCGCCGCCCCGAGTGCCGCCGATCCGCTGGCGCCCGCGCTGCGGCAGGCGTGGTCCGGCCGGGTCCCGGAGGCGCTGGAGCGCCTCGAACGCCTGCACGGCGAGCTGAACTGCACGATCCGGGTGCTGCGCGAGCGCGCGCTCGCGCAGCGGCCGCCCACCGGGAGCCCGCTGGAGGGCGTGCCGTTCGCCGTCAAGGACGTCATCGACGTCGCCGGCGTCCCGACGACGGCCGCCTCGCGCACCCGCGCGGACGCGCCCCCGGCCGCCGAGTCGGCGACCGTCGTCGCGCGGCTGGAGGCCGCCGGCGCGATCCCGGTGTCCAAGGACGCGACGACCGAGTTCGCCGTCGGCGGTCCGCACCCGCCGCTGACCGGGGCCTGCCGCAACCCGTGGGACGTCGAGCGCTGGGCGGGTGGCTCGTCCACCGGCACCGCGGCCGCGGTCGCGGCCGGGGTGGTGCCGTTCGGCCTGGGGTCCGACGTCGGCGGCTCGGTCCGGCTGCCGGCCGCCTGGTGCGGGCTGACCGGGCTGAAGCCGACCGCCGGGGCGATCCCGCGGACCGGGTCGGTGCCGCTGTCGTGGACCACCGAGACGCTCGGCCCGCTGGCCCGCGACGCGCGCACCGTCGGGCTGCTGTTCGGACTGCTCCGGGGCCCGGACGGGCGTGACCCCCGGGTCCCGGAGCTCCCGCCGCTGCCCCCGACGACGGTGCCCGCGGACCTGCGCGGTCTGCGGATCGCCCGGCCGCAGGGCTACCTGACCGAGCTGTGCGACAGCGCCGTGCGGTCCGGTGTGGACCACCTGGTCGACGTGCTCACCGACGCCGGCGCCGAGGTCGTCGCGGGCGACATCCCGTCCGCGCACCGGGCGCTGCCGATCGGGTACCAGATCGTGTTCGCCGAGGCCGCGTCGGTGCACCGGGCCGACCAGGCCCGCTGGCCCGACTACGACCCGGTGACCGTGCGGCGGATCAGCCAGGGCATCACCACCCCGGCGGCGGACTACCTGCGGGCGCTGCAGTTCCGCGCGGAGCTGCAGCGCGAGCTGGACGCGGTGTTCGCCGGCGCGGACCTGATCGTCGTCCCGACCACCCCGGCGACGGCGCCGCGGCTGCCGGACTGCACGGTCACCGTCGACGGCGAGCGCTACCCGCTCTACGCCGCCCAGTCCCGCGCGACGATGCTCGGCAACCTCACCGGGGCCCCCGGGCTGGCGCTGCCGACCGGGTTCGCCCCGGACGGCTGCCCGGTCTCGGCGCTGCTCATCGCACGCCCGCACGACGAGGCGACCGCGCTGCGGGTGGCGGCGCTGTTCCAGGACCGCACGGACCATCACCGCCGGCGACCGCCGATCGCGGAACAGGTCGGTGGGCCCTTCCCACCGGAATACGTCTGACCTATTCTCTCCCTTCGATCTGGAGGTCACCGATGACCCTGACTCCGGCCCCGCCGCAGACCGCGACCCTGGCCGGCACGGTCGGCGAGTTCGCCGCCCGCGCCGCCTTCGACGACGTGCCCGCCGAGGTCCTCGAACGTGCCCGGCACCTGGTGCTCGACGCCGTCGGGCTGGCGTTCGCCTCCACCGCCTACCCCTTCCCCGCCGTCGCGCTGCAGGCGCTGTCGGCCTTCGGCGGCGCCGGTGAGCAGCCGGTGCTCGGCATGGCCGAGCGCCTGCCGGCCCGCGACGCCGCGGTGCTCAACGGCGTGCTGATCCACGGCATGGACTTCGACGACACCCACATCCCGGCCGTCACCCACGTGTCGGCGGCGGCGCTGCCCGCGGCGCTGGCCGCGGCGATCTCGGCCGGCGCGGACACCCGGACCCTGCTGCTGGCCTACGTGCTCGGCGTCGAGGTCTCGGCACGCGTCGGCATCGGCGGCGCCGGCGGGTTCCACGACGTCGGCTTCCACCCCACCGCCGTCGCCGGGGCGTTCGGCGCCGCGGTCGCCGCCGGCAAGGTCTCCGGGCTCGACGCCGACGGGATCGCCCGGGCCCAGGGCGTCGTCGGCTCGATGAGCTCCGGGCTGCTGGAGTTCCTCGCCGACGGGTCCTGGACCAAGCGCCTGCACCCGGGCTGGGCCGCGATGTCCGGACTGACCGCCGCCGGGTTCGCGAAGGCCGGCTGGACCGGGCCGCCCGCGGTCTACGAAGGCCGTTTCGGTCTCTACAACACCCACCTCGCCGGGCGCGAGACCCGCCCCGAGGCGGTCGGCAGCGCGCTGGGCCAGACCTGGGAGCTGACCCGGACCGCGGTCAAGCCGTACCCGATCTGCCACTTCATCCACGCCTTCGCCGACGCCGCACTCACCCTGCGCCCCGAGATCGGCAGCGCCGACATCGCCGAGATCCGGTGCGCGATCCACCCGGTGCCGGGCAAGGTCGTCTGCGAGCCGGCCGAGGCGAAGTGGGCCCCGCGCGACGAGTACGACGCGAAGTTCAGCCTGCCCTACGTGGTCGCCACGGCGCTGACCCGCGGCCGGTTCACCCTGGCCGAGCTGGAGGACGACGCACTGGCTGACCGGGCCGTGCTGGATCTCGCGCAGAAGGTGCGGGTCTCCGACGACGACGACAGCGCGTTCCCGGCGGCCTACTCCGGCGCGGTGGAGATCGAGCTGTCCGACGGCCGGGTGCTGCGCCACCGCGAGCAGGTCAACCGGGGCCACGAGGAGCGCCCGCTGGCCAACGACGAGATCGTCGCCAAGTTCCGGGACACCATCGGCGGGGTCGCCGCGCCCGCGGTCGCCGACCGGGTGCAGGCGGCGGTGCTGGGCCTCGGTGACGCCACCCCGGCCGCCGAGTTCGCCGAGGCCTGCCGTGGCTGAGTCCTCCGGCCGGCCCGTCCAGGTGGGGGTGTTCCTCACCCACCAGCAGCCCGCGGACCGGGATCCGCTCGTGGCCCTGGACGAGCAGCTGCGCCTGGTCCGGGCCGCCCGCGACGGCGGTCTGGACTCGGTGTTCGCCGGGCAGCACCACCTGCCGGAGTCGTTCTCGCACATCCAGCCGCTGCCGTGGCTGGCGCGGCTCGCCGCGGACGCCGACGGCATGCGGATCGGCACCGGCATCCACCTGCTCGCGCTGCACAACCCGGTCGACACCGCGGAGAGCTACGCCGGCCTCGACGTCGTCGCCGGCGGCCGGTCGGTGTTCGGTGTCGGGCTCGGCTACCGCGAGACCGAGTACGCCGCCTTCGGGATCCCGCCCGGGGACAAGGTCCGCCGGTTCACCGAGAACCTGCGGATCGTCCGCGAGCTGTGGTCCGGCGAACCGGTGCACGCCGACCTGGAGTGGTGCCGGCTCGACGGCGTGCGGGCCACCACCCGTCCGGCGTCGGTGCCGCCGGTGTGGATGGCCGCGAACTCCGACGGTGCGGTCCGCCGCGCCGCCCGGCTCGGCGACACCTGGATGATCAACCCGCACGCCACGGCCGGCACCGTGCGCCGCCAGCTGGAGCTGTTCCACACCGAACGCGCCGCGGCCGGGCGGGGACCGCTCGGCGAGCTGCCGCTGATGCGCGAGGTCTACTGCGCCCCGACCCGGGAGCGCGCCCTCGAGCTGGCGCGCCCGCACCTGGCGTCGAAGTACGCGGTCTACGCCGATTGGGGGCAGGACCGTGTCCTGCCCGGAAAGGACTCGTTCCGAGCAGGTTACGACGACCTCGCCCGGGACCGGTTCGTGGTGGGCTCTCCGGAGGACTGCCTCGCGGCACTGCTGCCGTGGCGCGACGAGCTCGGCGTCGACCACTTCGTCCTCCGCACCGACTGGGCCGGCATGCCGGTCGACGACGCACTCGCCTCGCTGGACCTGCTCGCCCGTGAGGTGGCGCCGGTCCTGCGTTCCCGCCCCGCTGTCCGGCCCGACGCGGCCGTGCACTCCTCCGACCGGAAGGACTCCCCGTGGACTTCGGCGTCTTCATCCCCATCGGCAACAACGGCTGGCTGATCTCGGAGAACAGCCCCCAGTACATGCCGACGTACGACCTCAACAAGCGGGTCGTGCAGGAGGCCGAGCGGCAGGGCTTCGCGTTCGCCCTGTCGATGATCAAGCTGCGTGGCTTCGGCGGGAAGACCGAGTTCTGGGACCACAACCTGGAGTCGTTCACGCTGATGGCCGGGCTGGCGGCGGTCACCGAGCGGATCAAGCTCTACGCCTCCACCGCCGTGCTCACGCTGCCGCCGGCGCTGGTCGCCCGGATGGCGTCGACGATCGACTCGATCGCCCCCGGCCGGTTCGGGATCAACATCGTGTCCGGCTGGGCGAAGGGCGAGTACGACCAGATGGGCCTGTGGCCCGGCGACGAGTACTTCAACTACCGCTACGACTACTCCACCGAGTACGTGCGGGTGTTGCGCGAGCTGTTCGACAAGGGCCGCTGCGACCTGCAGGGCGAGTACTTCACGATGAACGACTGCGTGCTCTCGCCCCGCCCGTCCGGGCACGTGGACATCGTGTGCGCCGGCCAGTCCGACCGCGGCATGCGGATGGTCGCCGAGTACGGCGACTACAACTTCGTGCTGCACCCCGGCGTCAACGACCCGGAGGTCTATCGCGAGTCCACCCAGCGCCTGGCCAAGGCGGCCGCGGCGACCGGGCGCGACGTCGGTTCGCTGCCGCTGTTCATGGCGATCATGGCCGACACCGACGAGGAGGCCCAGGCCAAGTGGGCCTCCTACAACGCCGGTGCGGACGCCGCGGCGCTCGGCTACATGTCCGACGAGGGCAGCCGGGACGCCGGTGCCGACGGCTCGGGCACGGCGCGGACGATCAACCTGCCGGAGGGTGCGGTCAACTTCAACATGGCGACCCTGGTGGGCAGCCACGAGACCGTCGCCCGGCAGATCGACCAGGTCGCGAAGATGCCGGGGGTGAAGGGGATGATGTTCACCTTCGACGACTTCGAGCAGGGCGTGCACGACTTCGGCACGAAGGTGAAGCCCCTGCTCGGCTGACGCCCCGTGAGTGGTTATCGCGGCTCTGACCGCGATAACCACTCACGGGCCGCGCCAGCGGCGCTCGTAGCGCTCCTGGGCCTCCGCCCGGTCGTCCTCGTCCGCCGCGGCTCGCACCGCGGCGGCGTGGCCGACCGGGTAGCCGGCCTTCGCCACCCGGTGCTCGACGGACTCGTACATGTAGGCCACCCCGTAGAAGGCGCCGAGCAGCGCGCCCGCGAGCACCGACAGCGCCTTCACGTACACCGGGCCGGGGATGACCAGGAACAGGGCGACCCCGATCGGGAACAGCTGCACGGTGACCCGAGCGAGGTGGCGCACCTGCCAGCTCGACGTGGTGACGTCGTAGAGCACCCAGGTGCGGTGCCGGGCCGGAAGTCCCGCGCCGTAGGCGTAGAGCAGCCACCGCAGCGGGTTCGGCCGGATCGGCTCGTCCATTGGTCCCCCAATTCTTGGTGCACCAACAATGTACGATACCGCTCGTGGACAGCGACATCGACCTCCTGCGGCTCGACCGTCAGGTCTGCTTCGCGCTGGCCGTGGCCGCGCGGAACGTGATCGCGCTGTACCGGCCGCTGCTCGACCCGATGGGGCTGACCCACCCGCAGTACCTCGTGATGCTGGCGCTGTGGGAGCGGTCGCCGCGGTCGGTGGGCGAGCTGGCCCGCGAGCTCGCCCTCGACCCGGGCACGCTGTCGCCGCTGCTCAAGCGCCTGGAGTCGGCCGGGCTGCTGCACCGCCGCCGGGTCCCGGGCAACGAGCGGACCCTCGCGGTGACGCTGACCGACGACGGGCACGCCCTGCGCGAGCGCGCCGAGGCGATCCCGCCCGCGATCGTCGAGCGGCTCGGGATCCCGCTCGCGGACCTGGAGGAGCTGCGGACGGTGCTGAACCGGGTGATCGAGGCATCGGCCTGACCGCGCGGCCGCCCGGCTAGATGTTGGAGTACTCCGGCGGCGTGTTCCGCGGGACCTCGGCGGGGGTACCGGCCTCGGTCGCCGGCTCCGGCGGGCAGGTCATGCCGACCGTGTAGGCGGTCATCGACAGCGAGCCGTAGGCATAGCCGTCGACGAGCACCTCCGGTGCCTCGCCGCGGTCGGCCGAGGCGAGACCGGCGAGGTAGAGGGCCGGGATGAAGTGGTCCGCCGTCGGTACGGCCAGCCGGTAGTCGCCGTGCCGGTCGAGCGTCGCGAACTCGGCCGGGCGGTCGAGCATCAGCTCCCGGGCTGCCTCGTCGAAGCGCTGCGCCCAGTCGAAACCCAGGTCCGGCTGGGAGAAGTCGACGCCGCGCAGGTTGTGCACCACGTTGCCGCTGGTCACGACGAGCACCCCGGAGCGACGCAGCCGGGCGAGCTTGGCCCCCAGCTCGAGGTGGTGGTCGAGCGACTTCTCCGCGTTGATCGAGAGCTGGACGACCGGGATCGACGCGTCCGGGAACGCGTGCACCAGCACCGACCAGGTGCCGTGGTCGATGCCCCAGCTGTCGACGTCGGCACCGATCCAGGTCGGCTTCGCGATCTCGGCGACCTCGTCGTACAGCTCGGGCAGCCCGGGCGCGGGGTACTGGACCTCGAACAGATCCCGCGGGAAGCCGAAGAAGTCGTGGATGGTGCGGGGCCGCGGCATCGCGGTCACCGCGGTGGCGTTGATGTACCAGTGCGCGGAGACCACCAGGATCGCGCGCGGGCGGGGCACGGCCTCACCGAACGCCCGCCAGGCCTCGGTGTAGCGGTTCGACTCGATCGCGTTCATCGGGGTGCCGTGACCGAAGAACGCGGCCGGCATCAGCTGGTCTGCCACGGCGCCGAGGGTAGCGGCTACCGGCGGGCGACGAAGGTCGCTCGACCGGCGACTTCCGGCCGGGCCGGGTCGGGCCGGATTCGGGCTGCGCCGGCGGGCCGGCTCCGCTGTACTGACCGCGCTCGAGATCTGGGGGGATCATGCAGACCACGACCACGCCCGGGGCGCCGGCCACCGCCGCCGACTCCGCGGTGCCCCGTTTCGCCCGGCTACCGGTGCTCTCGATCGCCGGGGTGGTCGCGGTCGCGCACCTGGTGGCGGCCGGGCTCGGCCGCGGCTACTGGTTCGACGAGCTGCTGATGCTCGTCCTCGGCCGGGACCACCTCGACTGGGGCTCGGCCGACCAGCCACCGCTGGCACCGCTGCTGGCCGCGCTGATGGACACGATCGCGCCGGGGTCGATCCTGGCCCTGCGGATCCCGGCGGTCCTGGCCACCGCGGGGGCGGTCGTCGTCGCAGCGATGATCGCCCGCGAGTTCGGCGGGGACCGGCGCGCACAGGTGCTGACGGCCGGGGCGCAGGCCACAGCACTGTGGACGACACTGACCGGGCACTGGCTGACCCCGTACACGCTCGAACCGGTGCAGTGGCTGCTGCTGTGCTGGCTGCTGGTGCGCTGGGTCCGGACCCGCGACGACCGGCTGCTGCTCGGCGTCGGCGTCGTGGCCGGGATCGCGGCCGAGACGAAGTTCCAGGTGCTCCTGCTGTGTGTGGTGCTGGCGCTGAGCGTGCTCGCGTTCGGCCCGCGCGAGCTGCTGCGCCGTCCGATGCTCGCGGTCGCGGCACTGCTCGGCGCGGTGATCGCCGCGCCGACGCTGATCTGGCAGGCCCTGCACGGCTGGCCACAGCTGCGGATGAGCCCGGTCGTCGTCGCCGAGTCCGAGGCGCTCTACGGCGGACGCTGGGGTGTCGCCGTGCTGATGCTGCTCGGGGCCGGGCTCGCCGGTCTGGTGCTCGGGCTCTACGGCGTGGGACGGCTGCTGCGCGCCGCGGAGATGCGCCCCTACCGGTTCCTCGGGGTCACCGCCGTCGCGATGTACGTGCTGTTCGTCGTGCTCACCGGACGGCCCTACTACCTGGACGGGCTCCACGGCATGCTCGCCGCGGCGGGCGCGCTGGGCATGCAGCGCCGCCGCGAGGCGCACCGGGACGCCGGCACCGGTCGGCGCACGTGGTCGCTGAGCTGGGTCGCCTGGCCCGGGTACGCCGCCAGTGCCCTGGTGGCCGGCTCGTTACTGGCCCTCGCCCCCACCGTCGTCGCGCCGGAGGTCCCGGAGCGGATCGTGGCGCAGACCGCGGACGCCTACCGGGCCCTGCCCTCCGAGCAACAGCAGCGGACCGTGGTGTTCGGACAGTCCTACATCTTCGCGGCCTACGTCGACGGCTACGGCGACCGGCACGGCCTCCCGCCCGCCTACAGCGGCAACCGCAGCTACGGCTACTTCCCGCCGCCGTCCGACGACGTCGACACGGTGCTGTTCCTCGGGTCGGACCCCGAGCTGCTGCGGCCACACTTCGCCGACGTGCAGCGGGTCGGCGACGTCGGGGAGGGCGCCGGGCTGTGGCTGGCGACCGGGCGGAACGCGCCGTGGTCGGCGGTCTGGCCGTCGCTGCGGAGTCTCACGGTGGGATGAAGGACCGTGGGATGAAGCGCTGTGGGATGAAGGACCGTGAGTGGCTCGGCCGCACCCGGTGACCGGCGCGTCCGCGATCGGGCCGCCGGGTTAGCGTCGTGGCGTGCTCATGACCGCCGACGCCGCCGTCCTACTCCTGGTCGATCTCCAGCAGCGCCTGATGCCCGCCATCCACGACGGCGAGAAGGTGATCGCCCGGACCGCGCGCCTCGCCGAGGCCGCGTCCCTGCTGAACGTGCCGGTGCTGGCCACCGAGCAGGTGCCGGAGAAGCTCGGCCCGACCGTCGAGCCGCTCTCCGGCTACCCGCACCTGGTCGCACCGAAGTCCACCTTCGCCGCCGACGACAGCGGCCTGATCCCGCCCGGCCGGTCGCAGATCGTCGTGAGCGGCGCCGAGGCGCACGTGTGCGTGCTGCAGACCGTGCTGCAGCTGGCCGCCGACGGCCGCCGGGTCCTGGTCGTCGCCGATGCCGTCGGTTCTCGCGACCCCGACGACAAGGCCGTCGCGCTCGAGCGCGCCCGGGCCGCCGGCGCCGAGATCGTGACCTCGGAGATGGTGCTGTTCGAGTGGCTGCGCGACGCGAAGCACCCCCGGTTCCGCGAGGTGCACGCCCTGCTCAAGTAGCGCCCCGCTCCACCCGCGCCGGGCGCCGCCCGGGCCCCGCGCTCCGGGACCCCGCACCGCCCGTTTGCCCCGAGGGGCACCCTCGTAGCGCCGCACGCCCCCAGGGACCCCCTCGTGGCACCGGGGCCCCGGCACCACCCCCGCACGGCCGCCCCGAGGGGCACCCCCGTAGCGCCCCACGCCCCGAGGGTGCCCCTCGGGGCAACGGCCGGAGCCGGACCCCGAGCCGGGCACCGGAGTCGGGGCGCCGGAGCCCGGCGCGGGGCCCGGGTGCGACGCTCAGCCGCGCAACGCCGCCAGGCCCGCCGCCGCCTCGGCGCGGAACCGCTCGACACCGGCGAGCTTGACGTCCTCGTAGCCCTTCACCGACGACACGGTCTCCGCGACCGCCACGACGGCGTCCACCCGGGCCGGCCCGTCCAGCGACTCCAGCGCGGCGCGGACCAGGGCCTGGTACTCCCCCACCAGCTCGCGCTCGACCCGGCGGACCCCGGCGTAACCGAACACGTCCAGCGCGGTGCCGCGCAGCCGCCGCGCCGCACGCAGGGCGGTGAACGCCGGGCGCGCGACCCGGCCGTCGAGCTTGATCTTGCGGTCCATTCCCAGCGCCCGCAGGACCGGCGGGTGCAGCATGACCGAGACCTTCGCGTCCGGCCCGTACTCCGCCTCGCGACGGGCGACCTCGACCGGGTCGAGGTGCAGCCGGGCGACCTCGTACTCGTCCTTGTAGGCCATCAGCGTGTGCAGCCCACGGGCGTACGCGGCACCGATCCGGGCTCCGGCCCCGTCCCCGGCCCGGCTCGTGGCGATGGCCGCGACCCGCCGGACCTCCTCGGCGTAGCGCGCGGCGTACCCGGCGTCCTGGTAGCCGGTGAGGTCGGCGATCCTGGTCGCGAGCACCTGCTCGAGATCCGCGTCGCCGGCGGCGGCCGACCGGGCGAGCTCCCCAGCCGCCCGGTCGACCGCGACGGTGGCCGGCTGCGGTGCGAGCAGCGCGGCCCGGACCGCGGCGGGGTCGATCGCGGCGGCGCGGCCCCAGCGGAACGCGGTCAGCGTGCGCTCCACCGCGGCCCCGTTGAGCCGGATCGCCTCCTCGATCGCCTCGGCCGACAGCGGCAGCACGCCGTGCTGGTAGGCGGCGCCGAGCAGCAGCATGTTGGTCGGGAGGTGGTCGTCGAACAGCGCCTCGGCGAGCGTCTGGGCGTCGACGGCGTGCAGGTCCCGGGTGACACGGCCGATCCGCTCGACGGCGTCCTCGGCGGTCCCCGGCAGCAGGACGCGGCCGGTGACCATCGCCGCGGTCGGCATCAGCGAGGTGTTGACGACGGCCACGGTGTGCCCGGGCCGGGCGACGGCGAGGTTGGCGGCACCGGCCGTCCCGATCACGTCCATCCCGATCAGGACGTCCGCGGTGGCCGTCGAGGCACGCAGGATGCCCGTGGCCGGCTGCTTGGAGATCCGCACGTCGGAGACGACCGGGCCGCCCTTCTGCGCCAGCCCGACCTGCTCCAGGCCGGCGGCGCACAACCCGTCGAGGTGCGCGGCCATCTGCAGGATCGCCGACGCGGTGACCACCCCGGTGCCACCGATGCCGGGCATCCGGATCAGGGTGGTGTCGCCGGTGTGCGGCGCCGGCTCGGTGAGCGGCACCGGCAGCGACGGGATCTCGCGGGGTGCCCGGGTACCGGGTTCGACCAGCAGGAACGACGGGCAGTCGCCCTTGAGGCAGGAGAAGTCGGAGTTGCACGACGGCTGGTGGATGCGCGTCTTGCGGCCGAACTCGGTCTCCACCGGCAGCACCGACAGGCAGGTGCTCTGATCGCCGCAGTCGCCGCAGCCCTCGCACACCCGCTCGTTGATCACGACCTTCTCGGCGGGGGTCGGGAGCTTGCCACGCTTGCGCAGCCGTCGTTCCTCGGCGGCACAGCGGTCGTCGTGGATCAGGACGGTGACGCCGTCGAGCTCCTTCAGCTCCTGCTCGACGCCCGGGAGGTCGTCGCGGTGCCGGATGCTCGCGATCGGGTCCAGCCCGATCCCGCGGTAGCGCGCCGGCTCGTCGGTGGTGACCACGATCCGCCGTACGCCCTCCAGGGCGAGCGAGCGGGTGATCTCGGGGACGCCCATCCGGCCCTCGGCGCGCTGCCCGCCGGTCATGGCGACGGCGTCGTTGTAGAGCAGCTTGTAGGTCATGGTGACGCCGGCGGCGACGGCCGCGCGGATCGCCAGCGACCCGGAGTGGTGGAACGTGCCGTCGCCGAGGTTCTGGACGAGGGTCCGGTCGTCGGTGAACGGGGCCAGGCCGAACCACTGGGCGCCCTCGCCGCCCATCTGGGTCAGGCCGATCTGGTGGCCACGGTGCTCCCCGTCGAGAGCGATCATCGCGTGGCAGCCGATGCCGACCCCGACGAGCGTGTCGTCGCCGGTGCGGGTGGATGTGTTGTGCGGGCAGCCGGAGCAGAAGTACGGCGTGCGGCTCGCGGGCTCGCCGGAGGTGCTGAGGTCCAGAGCGATCCGCGACGGCCGCGGCGGCGCGAGGTGCTCCAGGTGCCGCCGGGCGCGCTCGGGCAGCTCGGCCGCCCCGACCGCGGTGAGCCGGGCGGCGACGGCGCGGGCGACTTCCTCCGCGGAGAGCTGGCCGCGGGCGGGCAGCAGCGGACGTCCCCGGTCGTCGCGCCGGCCGGTGATCACCGGCTGGTGTGCGCGGCCGTAGAGGGCATCGCGCAGGTGCCCCTCGAGGAACGGCACCTTGTCCTCGACGACGAGGACCTCGGACACCGTGTCGGTCAGCTCGGCCAGGACGTCGGCGTCGACCGGGTAGGGCATCGCGAGGCGGACGAGGCGCACGCCCAGCATGTCGAGCTCGCCCTCGCCGAGGCCGAGGTCGTCGAGGGCGCGCAGCACGGTCGCGTAGCCGGTGCCGGAGGCCAGGATCGCCAGGCGCGGGTGTCGCGAGTCGAAGGTGATGCGGTTGAGACCTGCCTCGCGGGCGTACTGGCGGGCGAGGTCGAGGCGACGGGTCAGCTGGTCGTGCTCGGCCTCGATCGCGGCCGGCCCGACCAGCGCCCCGCCCTGTGCCCGGCCGGACGACGGCGGGCGCGGGATGCCGAGCAGCTCCGGGTGCAGGGCACCCAGGTCCACGGTGGACGACGCGTCGGCGACGTCGGCGATAATCTTCAGCCCGGTCCAGAGGCCGCTGGCCCGGGAGAGCGCGACGGCGTGCAGCCCGAACTCGACGACCTCGGCGACGGAACCGGGGGCGAGCAGCGGCAGGCCGAGGCTCTCCGCCATCGGCTCGCACGAGCTGGGGACGGTCGACGACTTGCAGGACGGGTCGTCGCCGATGATCGCGACGGCGCCGCCGAGCCGGGCGGTGCCGGCCAGGTTGCCGTGCCGGATGGCGTCCGCGGCCCGGTCCAGGCCGGGGTTCTTGCCGTACCAGTAACCGACGACGCCGTCGTGCCGGCGACCCGGTACGGCGTCGAGCATCTGGGTGCCGGCGACAGCGGTCGCGGCGAGCTCCTCGTTGAGCCCGGCGCGGAAGACGATGCGGGCCTCGTCGAGATGGGCGGACGCCCGGCCGAACTCGGCGTCCAGCCCGCCGAGCGGGGAACCCTGGTACCCGGAGACGAACGACGCCGTGTCCAGCCCGCGCGCGGCGTCGAGCCGGGACTGCTCGAGCGTGAGCCGGACGAGTGCCTGGACACCCGTCATGGGGGCCCGGCCGCGGGTGGCGACGTACTTGTCGTCCAGGCTCACGCGGCTCTCGGTCTCACCGGTCATGCTCGGCTCCTCGCGGGTCGGTGGTGGTGTACGGGCGGGATGTCCGGCCCGCCGCCTCCGGCACGGTCCGTCCAGGACAGCGTGACCACGACCACTTCGCAACATCACCGGCACAACTCGCACCAAAGACGCAACAGATGCGATGTACTAGCTCCGGTTACAGATGTTCGTTGTGCAGGAGGCGGTGTGCTCAACAAGGGAGCGGGCGACAACCAGGTCGAGGACATCGACGACATCGACCGCGCGCTGCTGCGGCTGCTGCACGAGGACGGTCGCCGCACGTTCGCCGACATGGCGGCGCAGGTGGGGCTGTCGACGGCGGCGACCAAGCGCCGGGTGGACCGGCTGCGGGAGACCGGAGTGATCACCGGCTTCACCGTGCAGGTCGACCACAAGAAGCTCGGCTGGGCGGTCGAGGCGTTCAGCGAGGTCCGCTACGCCGGCACGACGAACGTCACCGACATCGTCGAGACGGCATCACGGCAGCCGGAGGTCCAGGCCGTCTACACCGTCGCCGGGGATCTCGACGCGCTCGTGCAGGTGCGGGTACGCGACCTCGAGCACCTGCAGGAGGTGATCGACCGGTTGCGGCGGACGGGGACGATCACCGGGACCCGCACCCTGATGGTGCTGGGCCGCTGGACCCGGTCCTGAGCCTGCGTTCGTGGCCGGGCGGGCGGCCGGGACGGCGGCCGGCCAGGAGAGCCGGAGGCCTGGGGCCGGCGGGCTGAGGGCCGGCGGTCAGGCGGGCCGGCGGTCAGGCGGGCCGGTGGTCGGGGGGCGGCTGCTCGGCGTCCCGGGGACGGGCGGCCACGACGATCCGCGCCCAGGTCCCGAACAGGACACAGGTGCCCAGCACGGTGATGACGAGTCCGGGCCCGATGTCGGCGTCCGCGGCGGCGGTCTGCCGGGCCCACAGGGCCCACAGCCCGGCGAGGGAGCCGATGGCAGTGACCGTGGCGGCCGCCCAGGCGAGCGGCCAGAACCGGGTGAGCAGCGCCAGCACGGAGACGACGAGCCCGGCGACCGTGACGAGCGTGAACAGCCGGGGCAGCGGCCCCATCCCGGCCTGACCGGCCAGCACCTGCCAGCCTGCGGCGCGTGCCGACCACGGCATCAGCATCGACGCGGTCACGGCCGCGACTGCCGCCCCCGCGACGACAGCGGCCGGGCCCGGGTCGATCCAGCGCTCGACGCGCCAGGCGATCCGGGTCAGCTCGTTCTCCAGCTCCGGTGTCGCAGCGGGGCTCCAGGTGCGCCGTTCGCTCATCGGCCCGTCCTCGTCGGCTCCTCGCGGATACAGGCATTTTGCCACGTCCGCGGCCGCCCGGCGTGGGCCGGGCGCGACCGGTCGGTCAGCGGCGCAGAGTCAGCAACTGTTCGAAGAACCCGCCGATGCCCCGGGCCCGGTCGACCAGGTGGATCTCCAGGATCCAGTGGCAGCGCCGGCCGGACGGGTCGAGCCGCCGCATCGGGTGGGTGCTGCCGGGAGCGATGTAGCTCTCGATGCGTTCGCCGTCGATGAACTCGTGCGGGAACTCCCCGACCAGGTGTCCGCTGTGCGGGCCGCCGAACTCCCAGCCCGCTGCCTCGGCGAGCCCGACGACGTGGGCGAACAGCTCGGCTCCGCCGATGTCGGGGGTGGCCTCGAAGTGGGCCCGCCCGGCCTCCCAGATCCGCGGGAGGTCGTCACGGAGCCGGTGCTTCACCGGGTCGTCACCGAGGACGAAGGTCCGGCCGACGTCGGCCTCCCACTCCGCGAAGATCGGCCCCAGGTCCACGAAGACGATGTCGTCCTCGCCGATCCGGCGGTCCGGCGGGTTCTCCCGGTACGGCTCCAGGGTGTTCTCCCCGGCCCGGACGATGCGCTTGTGCCAGTGCTTGTCGGTGCCGAACATCTCCGCACCGAGGTCCCGCACCCGGTCACTGACCGCCCGTTCGCTCACACCGGGGGCGATGAGACCACGGCGGGTGACCTCGTCGAACAAGGCGATCGCCTGGTGCTCGGCCTGGACGAGATGGTGGGCGCGGGTGTCCTCGTCGAGCGGGGTGCTCGTCATTACGACCTCCTGGAGTCCGTCGCCACCGTACGTCCGGGCCGCGGGCCCGTCAGCACGGTCCCGACGATCTCCGAGCCCCGGACGGACGACGGCGGATCGTCACGCCGCCTTCGTCCCGCAGCGGCACGGGGCACCGTCCTGGCAGCCACAGCCGCAGGTCGCCAGGCAGCCGCACGCGCTTCGCGCGCCGTCGCCGGCGTCGGCCGGGCCGTCGCCGCAACAGCCGCCGGGCAGGCAGGTGAGCTCGGGTGCGGCGACCGCCACCGCGGCCGGTTGCGGCTCGCTGATCCCGAGCGTTCTCAGCAGACCGTCCGCGAGGTCCGGCACGGGCTCGGCCGGGCCGACGCGGGCGAGCCGGCCGAGCCACCGGGCGCTGCCCTCGTAGGCACGGCACGCCGCGCATCCGGCGAGGTGCGCATCCGCGGCCGCCCGTTCCGCGGGACCGGCCTCCCCGTCGAGGGTTGCGGACACGACCTCGCGGCACTGCTGACAGGTCATACCTTCACTGTCGTACACGGGACCCGTCCGGTTCCACCCGCCCCCCGTTCAGCCGAACCCCACGCCGTACGGGGGTCCGCAGCCGCAAGCGGATCGGCGCCCCGGAACGCGAAAAAGCGCACCCGGACGAATCCGGGAGCGCTTCTCCACACATTGAATGTCGGCAGTGACCTACTCTCCCACACCCTGTCGAGTGCAGTACCATCGGCGCAGGAAGGCTTAGCTACCGGGTTCGGAATGGGACCGGGCGTTCCCCTACCGCCATAACCACCGACAACACTATCAACAAATAACCCCGACCTCGCACACAAACCGCACAGGTCAAGGACCGAGCACAACCACATGATGGTTGTGGACTCAGGGTCACACAGTGGATGCGAACAACATGTCATGGCAAGCCCTCGGCCTATTAGTACCGGTCAACTCACAACCCCTCACAGGGCTTCCATCTCCGGCCTATCAACCCAGTCATCTCCTGGGAGCCTTACCCACTCAAGGTGGTGGGAGACCTCATCTTGGAACAGGCTTCCCGCTTAGATGCCTTCAGCGGTTATCCCTCCCGAACATAGCCAACCAGCCGTGCCCCTGGCGGGACAACTGGCACACCAGAGGTTCGTCCGTCCCGGTCCTCTCGTACTAGGGACAGCCTTCCTCAAGTCTCCAACGCGCGCGGCGGATAGGGA
>NZ_FOUY01000035.1 GCF_900115005.1 Pseudonocardia ammonioxydans
GCCGGCCACTGGCACCTGGTCCAGCCCCGCCCCGGCACATTCCGCTGGACCAGCCCCCTACACCACCGCTACCTCACCCGCGGCGAACCCGTCTGCCCACCACTACCCGACCCGGTCCCACCCGAGGACAGCGCTCCGACACCCGACACCGGGTACGGGCCCCGCTCACCCGCCCAGGACGCCCTCGACGAGAAACCGCTCTTCCCCGAACCCGAGGCCAAACCCCAGCCCGAGCCCGATGCGACCGGCGACGGCGCGACCGGCGACGACACGGTGGAGACCGTGAGAGACATGACCGAGACCGACGACGCACCCGACCGGAAACCGGCGGATGAGCCCGACGATGACGAACCACCGTTCTAGGCCCCGGGCGACAGCACCGTGTAGTCCGAGGGCTTGGCCCGGATGGTCGACAGCGAGACCCGGTTCACGGTGTCCAGCACCTCCGCGTCCAGGTGACGCGCCTCGACCGCCGTGCCACCCATCGTCCGGTCCCGCTGAACCGGCGCTGCGTCGCCGCATCCGATGCGGCGGCGAGGGCGGCAATCGCGACGTTGGACCGTTCCGTACTGAACGCCTGAACAGATCTTCCGTGTCGTCGTGGAACGCGGACGGTGTATCGGCACGGATGGGACGGTGCACTCACAACGGTCAGGCCGACCGCCATGCCGGCAGAGGTGATGCTGTTCGGCCCGCGGCGTTGCGCATCCGCACCTCGACCCGGCCGGAGGTCGTGGAGACCCCGCCGAGGCGGTGGATGACGTCCATGTGCCAGGACGTGCAGCGGCACCCGCCGTCGGTGGCCGAGCGGAGTCCCACCGACTCCTGCAGCGCGACGAAAATGGGTCACCGCCGCGTCCTCGGACTCTCTGCTGCTCACGCGCTCGGTCATCGACGGCCGGGTCACGCCTTGTCGAGGTAGGCCACCCGTTCCTCGTCGCCGAGCGTCTCGCCCACCAGATCCCGCAGCCGCGGGTGCTGTCGCAGGTCCGGGTCCCGATCCACCAGGTCCCGGGCGTACACCTGCGACTTGGCGATCACCTCACCGTGTCGCAGCAGCGACAGCAGCTTCAACCCGGACCGCGACCCGGACTGGCTCGCACCGAGGACGTCGCCCTCACGGCGCAGCTCCAGGTCGAGCCGGGCCAGCTCGAAACCGTCGGTGGTGGAGGCGACCGCGTCGAGGCGTTCCCGCGCGGTGGTCGCCGCCGGCATCTCGGTCACCAGCAGGCACAGGCCGGGTGCACTCCCCCGGCCGACCCGGCCACGGAGCTGGTGCAGCTGGGACAGGCCGAACCGGTCGGCGTCGAGCAGCACGATCCCGGTCGCGTTGGGCACGTCGACACCGACCTCGATCACCGTCGTCGCGACGAGCACGTCGTACTCGCCGTTCTCGAAGGCGCGCATCACCGCGTCCTTCTCGTCCGGCGGGAGCTTGCCGTGCAGGATCCCGACCCGCAGCCCGGCCAGCTTCTCAGTGATCATCGGTGCGATGTCGAGGACCGCCAGCGGTGGCCGCCGGTCGGACTCACCGTCCTCGGGCGGCGGTTCCTCCAGCTCCGGGTCGTCCTTCTCGGTGTCGCCGACCCGCGGACACACCACGTAACACTGGTGGCCGCGCTCGACCTCCTCACGGATCCGCTGCCAGACCCGCTCGATCCAGGACGGGTGCTCGGCCACCGGGACGACCGTCGTCGTCACCGGAGAGCGCCCGCGCGGCAACCCCTTCAGCTCGGAGACCGCCAGGTCGCCGTAGACGGTCATCGCGACCGTCCGCGGGATCGGGGTCGCCGTCATGACGAGCATGTGCGGCGCGGTCTCACCCCGGGCGCGCAGCGCGTCGCGCTGCTCGACCCCGAAGCGGTGCTGCTCGTCGACGACGACGAGGCCCAGGTCCGCGAACCCCACCGTGTCCTGGATCAACGCGTGCGTCCCGACGACGATCCCCGCCGCACCCGACTGGGCGTCCAGCAGGGCCTGGCGCTTGGCCTTCACCCCCATGGACCCGGTGAGCAGGGTGATCGAGGTGGCGCCGTCACTCGCGCCGAGCTCGCCGGCCCGGCCGAGGGCGCCGAGCATGCTCCGCAGCGAGCGCGCGTGCTGGGCGGCGAGCACCTCGGTGGGAGCGAGCATCGCGGCCTGCTTTCCGGAGTCGACGACCTGCAGCATCGCCCGCAGCGCGACGATCGTCTTGCCGGCCCCGACGTCGCCCTGCACGAGCCGGTTCATCGGGTGCTCACCGGCGAGGTCCGCGGCAATCTCCTCCCCGACCGACTCCTGGCCCTCGGTGAGCGGGAACGGCAGATCCGCGTCGAACGCGTCGAGCAGGCCGCCGTCGACGCGCGGGCAGGCCGGGGCGGGGCGGGCGAGGGCGTCGCGACGACGCAGGGCGAGCGCCAGCTGCACCCCGAGCGCCTCGTCCCACACGAGGCGGGTGCGGGCGGCGTGGATATCGGCCTCGGACTCGGGCACGTGGATGCGGCGCAGGGCCTGCCCCAGCTCGGGCAGCTTCTCCCGCCGTCGCAGCTCCTCGGGCAGCGGGTCCGTGGGGTCGTCGATCTGTTCCAGGAGCAGCCGGACCGACCGCGCGATGGCCTGCGAAGCCACCTTGGCGGTGGTCGGGTAGATCGACAGGAAGGGGCGCAACGCATCGCCCTCGTCGAACTCCTCGAACTGCGGGTGGGTGAGCTGCAGCTCCCCCCGGAACGAGCCGACCTTCCCGGCGAAGACGCCGACCACCCCGACCCGCAGGAAGCGCAGCAGCTTGCGGGGGTTGAAGAAGGTGCACCCCAGGGCGCTGCCCTTCTCGTCCCGGATGATGACCTTCAGCATCTGCCCGCGCCGGTTGCGCATGTATCTCAGGTCGGCCGATGTCACCTCCGCGACGACCGTCGAGTGCTCCCCCTCGACCAGCCCGCTGATGTCGCTGAGCCGGCCGCGGTCGACGTAACGGCGCGGGTAGTGGCGCAGCAGGTCACCCACCGTCTCCAGCCCGAGCTTGACGAGCACTTCCGCCGAGTTCTTCCCGATCGGCCCCTCGAGCCGGCTGTCCGTGTCGAACTCCATCTACTCCACCCCCAGAACCAGCGGGTAGTCACCCTGCTCCCCTCGGTGCACCACCACGTCGACCTCCGGATGGGTACGCCGCAGGTCCTCGGCGAACCGCTCGCCGAGCGCATCGGCGGCGGCCGAGCCGAGCAGCACGGTCACCAGCTCACCCCCCGGAGTCAGCATGCGGTGAGCCAACCACAGGGCACCGACAGCGAGATCCGGGGCGATCAGCACGACCTCACCGTCGGAGAGCCCGAGGACCTCGCCGGGACGGCACGGACCGGCCCAGGTCAGCGCCTCGGTCTCGGCGATCTGCAGCCCACCGGTGCGGGTACCGGCCGCGGCCTCGGCCATGGCGACGACGTCGTCGGACGCCCGCCGGGCCGGATCGTGCACGGCCAGCGCGGCCAGGCCCTGCAACACCGACGACGACGGCACGACGACGACCTCGGTCCCCTCGTCGCGGAGCCGTTCGGCCGCGGTCTCGGCGACCGTCCGGCGATGCGCCGCGCACGGCAGCACCGCCACGTGACCGGCGCCGGTGGCCCGGATCGCGGCGAGCACCTCGTCGACGACCGGGTCCGGGTCGGCGACCAGAACGTCGGCGCCGGAGGCTCGGGCCAGCGCCCCGGCCCCGCTGCTCTCGATCATCAGCAGGACGGCACGGTCCCGGGTGCGGACGGCCGGGGGCAGCGCCTCGATCCGGATCGAGGCAGGCCGGCCCACCGCCAGCCCCGCCTCGATCGCCGGACCGGCCTCGGTGGTGTGGACGTGGACGGTGCAGCCGCCACTGCCGTCCCCGGCGACGACGACCGAGTCGCCGAGCCCCGACAGCCGCGCCCGCAGCCGGTTCAGCACCTCCGTCCCGGGGTCGGGAAGCCAGTAGGTGACCTCGTAGACCGGTTGCGGCACCCACGGGGCCGGCTCGCCGTCCGCGGCAGGGGCGGGCACACCGTCACCGCGGGACTCCCGGTCGCCACGGACCGCGCCGGCACCACCGGCAGCCCCGTCGCGACTGGCCGCGCCGGCATCACCAGCAGCCCCGTCACCACCGGCCGCGCCGGCACCACCAGCCGGGCCAATGCGACCAGCCGGGCCAACGCCACCAGCCGGGTCATCGCCATCGCCCGGGCCGTTGCCGCAGGCGGAACCACCACTCGCGGCGGAGTCGCCGCCCCCGGCGGGATCGGCGGTGGGACCGCCGCCGGCTCCGGCGGAGTCGCTCCCCTCGGCAGGGTCGCCGACCCGGGCACGCGGCGGTGGACCGGGCGTGCCCCCGGCCGCGGCGACCAGGGCGTCGAGGAGGACGACGAGCCCGAGCCCGCCCGCGTCGACCACCCCGGCACGGACCAGCTCCGCCGGACGCCCGGCGCCGCGGGCGAGGACGTCCCGGGCGGCGTCCGCGGCGACCCGGGCGGCGCCGGCGAGCGCTCCCGCCCGGCCGAGTGGGCCGCTCTCCGGATCCCGGTGGTCCACCGGGCGACCGCTCGCCCGGGAGCCCGCCCCGTGGGAGTCGTCGGTACCCCGGAGTTCCGCCGCCCGCGCGGTCCCGGCGGAGCCCCGGGCGAGCCCCGTGGCACCCGCGCCGATCGCGCTGGTGACAGCGGTGGCGGCGGCCTCCAGGACCGTGAGGGCGGTGCCCTGCCGCGGAGCCGTGACCGCGGCCGAGGCGAGGGTCGCAGCCCGGCGCAGCGCACCCGCCAGCAGTTCGGCCGGGCCGGGGTTCCGGCCCACGTCGCCGGCCACGGGGACACCGCCGCCCGGGGCCGCCTGCCCGAGGGCCGCCTGCCCGAGGGCCGCCGGACCGCCGCCGGGCGGCGACGCATCGACCCGGGTCCGACCACTGCCGGGGGGCGTTCCCTGCTCCCCGGCCCGGCCGCCGTCCGAGGGTCCGGCGCTCCCCGGGGTCCGGCCACCGCCGGACGCCGGGACTCGCGCGCCGTCGACCGGTGCTGTGCCCTCGGCCGGTGCTGTGCCCTCAGCCGGTGCTGTGCCCTCAGCCGGTGCTGTGCCCCCGACCGTCCCGCCGGTCCCGCGCCCGTCCCCGGTGGCGAGCTCCTCGGCCAGCCCCCGGAACACCTGCGAGAGGATGAGTCCCGAGTTGCCGCGCGCCCCGCGCACCGCGGCCGCGGCGAGCGCGGCGGCGGCCCGCACCGAGCCGCCGTCGAGCGGGGCCGAGGCCGCAGAGCGCACGGTGAGCAGCAGGTTCGACCCGGTGTCGTGGTCGGCGACCGGGAACACGTTGATCCGGTCGATCTCGGCCCGGACGGCGGCGAGGCGCTCGGCGGCGGTGTCGATCCAGCGGCGCAGCAGCGCGGGGTCGAACGACGGGGCCACCCCGCCAGCCTAGGTGCGTCGTGCCCGCCGGACGCCGGTGGCGGGCCCCCGCGACGACGCCGGCGCACGGCTCGCTAGAATTGACCGCCGAGCCCAGGCACGCCCGGGCTCTGCACAACTTTTGTGAACTGTTTCCTATCCCCCGAGGAGTGTCCGACGTGGCTGCCGTCTGCGACGTCTGTGGCAAGGGTCCGGGCTTCGGCATGTCCGTCTCGCACTCGCACCGCCGCACCAACCGCCGCTGGAACCCGAACATCCAGACCGTGCGCGCCGCGATCAACGGCGGCAACCGCCGTCGGATCAACGCCTGCACCTCGTGCCTGAAGGCCGGGAAGGTCACCCGCGTCTGACGCAGGTGCGCAGCGAGACCCAATCCACCGGAGGCCCGGATCCCAGCAGGGACCGGGCCTTCGTCGTGTCCGGGCACGTGTCCGGGCACGCGAGTGGCCCGGCGGACGACGCGACGGCCGATGCCACACTGACCGGTGTGGGGGGCGAGCACGGAACCGACGGCGCTGGGGAGCTCACCTCGGCACCGGAGACGGTCACCTCCCTGCTGCGGATGACCCGGCTGCTGGTCGGGATCGCGACGGAGGCCGTCGACGAGCTCGACGTGGGCGTCTCGCTCCCGCAGTTCCGGTTGCTGCTCGTGCTGTCCGAGCTCGGCCCCACGCCCAGCGCCCGCGTCGCCGACCAGCTGGGCACCGCGCCCTCGTCGGTGACCCGGCTGGCGGATCACCTCGAGCGGGTCGGGTACGTCGTCCGGCGCCGCGAGCGTCCCAACCGCAGTGTCGTGCGCCTGGAGCTGACGACGACCGGAAGCGAGGTCGTCGAGCGCGTGGGGCGCCGCCGCGCGGCCGAGCTCGACCGGCTCCTCACCGCCCTGCCCCCGCACGAGCAGGCACAACTGGCGGAGCTGGTCACCCGCTTCTGCGACCGGGCGGAGCACGAGCGCGGCGACCACGGGTCGGTCCTCTGACGATTCGCACCAAGATTTGCCTTCTGCAAGTCTTGTGGTTCAGAAGCCGTCGAGCGGGTACGCGACCGGAGTCGGAAGACCCCCAACGCCCGGTGTGGCCGCCGTGGGTCCCGTGACGAGGAGCCGCCACGGGCGGGCACCCGGTGATCGGAGCGCTCCGCGATGTCGCGAGACCAGGCCGGGGCCCCGCCGGACCGGTGTCCGGAGGCCTGGCCGCACGTGCTGCGCGAGTACGCGATGCTCGCCGACGGCGAGCGCGGCGCGCTCGTCGGGCCGCGCGGGGAGATCGCGTGGCTGTGCGCGCCCCGCTGGGACTCCGCGGCGGTGTTCTCCGCGCTGCTCGGCGGGCCGGGCCACTACGTCGTGCAACCCGTCGGGACCTTCGTGTGGGGCGGCTACTACGAAACCGGGACGCTCATCTGGCGCTGCCGCTGGGTCGTCGGCTCCGCGGTGGTCGAGTGCCGGGAGGCGCTGGCCTTCCCCGGAGATCCCGGCCGGCTGACGCTGCTGCGCCGCGTCACCGCCGTGGCGGGGGACGCCCGGGTCCGGGTGGCACTCGACCCGCGGGCCGGGTTCGGCGCCGCGGGCCTGCGCGAGCTGCGCCGCGACTGTGGTAGCGATGCCGACCGCGGGATGCACGCCGACCGCGGGACGCACGCCGAGCGCGGGATCGGCGACACCGCCGGGACCTGGCACGGGCGCGTCGGTGCGCTGTACCTGCGCTGGCAGGGCGGCGGCCGGGTCCAGGTGCTCGAGAGCCCCGACGGGTGGCCCGTCCTCAGCACGCTGCTGGACCTGGCGCACGGCGAGACCCACGATCTCGTCCTGGAGCTCGGCGACGGCCCGCTCCCGTCCGAACCCGCGCGGGCCGGGCAGCAGTGGCGGGCGACCGAGGCGGCCTGGGCCCGGGCGAGCGCGCCCGCGGGTGCGCGGATGTCCACGTCCGCGGCGCCACGGGACGCCTCCCGAGCCGTCGCGGTGCTGCGCGGGCTGACCAGCTCGTCCGGCGGCATGGTCGCGGCCGCCACGACGAGCCTTCCGGAGCGGTTCCGGGCCGGGCGCAACTACGACTACCGCTACGTCTGGGTACGCGACCAGTGCTACGCGGGCCTGGCGGCCGCGGCGGCCGGTGTCGACGAGCTCCTCGACGACGCCGTCCGGTTCCTGACCGAGCGCCTCCTGGCCGACGGGCCCGCGCTCGCCCCCGCCTACACCGCGCGGGGCGGCCGCGTGCCCGACGAGTCCCCGTTGGACCTGCCCGGCTATCCCGGCAGTGACGCCCGCACCGGCAACCACGTCAACGCCCAGTTCCAGCTCGACGCGTTCGGCGAGATCCTGCTCCTGCTCGCCGCGGCCGCCCGCCGCGACCGGCTCGACACCGATGCCCGGCGCGCCGCGGAGGTCGCGGTGGCCGCGATCGAGCGCCGCTGGAACGAGCCCGATGCGGGTGTGTGGGAGCTCGACGACCGCCGGTGGACCCACAGCAGGCTGCTCTGCGTCGCCGGCCTGCGCGCGATCGCGGCGGACCCGGCGACGCGGTCGTTCCACGGCGCCGTGCCGGGTGGACCGGACCGGCTCGCGCTGGCGGACCGGCTGCTCGCCGACACCGCGGCGCACGCCACGCACCCGAGCGGTCGCTGGCAGCGCAGTCCCGGCGACCCCCGCCTGGACGGCTCCCTGCTGCTCGCCGGGCTGCGCGGGGCGGTCCCGGCCGACGACCCGCGCACCGTCGCCACCGTGGCGGCGTACCTGGCCGAGCTGACGGGTGAGGGCTACGCCTACCGGTTCCGGCACGACGAGCGTCCGCTCGGCGACCCCGAGGGTGCATTCCTGCTGTGCAACTTCCTGGTCGCGATGGCCGCCGGCCAGCAGGGCGACCGGGGTCACCGCCGCGCGCTTCCTCGACCGCGGCCGGTCCGCGTGCGGCCCGCCGGGGCTGTTCTCCGAGGAGTTCGACGTGGGGCAGCACCAGCTGCGCGGCAACCTGCCGCAGGCGTTCGTGCACGCCCTGCTGCTCGAGGCGGCCGTCCGGCTGGACCTCGACCCGCCGGGTACGGCGCCACCGCGGTGGCCGGTGTGAACGGAGACGAGCAGAAGGAGGCACGGATGGCCACGACCGTCGTGGTGACCGGTGCGAGCGCCGGGATCGGCCGGGCCGTCGCACGCTGCTTCGCCGGACGCGGCGCCTGCGTGGCGCTGCTCGCCCGGGGCGAGGCCGGGCTGGCGGGCGCGGCCCGCGACGTCGAGCGGGCCGGTGGTCGGGCGCTGCCGATACCGGTCGACGTGGCCGACGCCGCCGCGGTCGACGAGGCCGCCTCCGCGGTGGAGCGGGACGCGGGCCCGATCGACGTGTGGGTCAACTCGGCGTTCGCCTCGGTGTTCGCCCCGTTCGACGAGATCACCCCCGAGGAGTTCCGCCGGGTCACCGAGGTCACCTACCTCGGGTTCGTGCACGGGACCCGGGCCGCCCTGGACCGGATGAAGCCCCGCGACGCCGGGGTGATCGTGCAGGTCGGTTCCGCGCTGGGGCTGCGTTCGGTGCCGCTGCAGTCCGCCTACTGCGGGGCCAAGCACGCGATCAACGGGTTCACCTCCTCGGTGCAGGTCGAGCTGCGCCACGAGCGCAGCGGGGTCGCCGTGACCGTGGTGCAGATGCCCGCGGTGAACACCCCGCAGTTCTCCTGGGTGCGCTCCCGGCTGCCCCGGCAGCCGCAGCCGGTACCGCCGATCTACCAGCCGGAGGTGGCGGCCCGCGCGGTCCTGTTCGCCGCCGACCACCCCCGTCGCAAGCAGTACCGGGTGGGGACGAGCACCGTCGCGACCGTGCTGGGCGAGAAGCTCGCCTCCCCGCTGCTGGACCGCTACCTGGCCCGCACCGGCTACGCGGCCCAGCAGACCGACCGGCCGCGCGACCCCGGGCGGCGGGACAACCTGTGGGCCCCCGTGGACGACGGCCCGGGGACCACCGACGGCAGCGGCAGCGGCGGCGGCAGCAGCGGTGGTGGTGGCGGCCGTAGCAGCGGCGGCCGCGGTGGCAGCGGCCGCGGTGGTGATGGCAGTGGCGGCAGCGGCGGTGGCGACCACGGCGCCCACGGTGAGTTCGACGCCCGGTCACGCACCCGGGACCCACAGCTGTGGTGGACCCGGCACCGTGGGATCGTCGCGGCGACCCTGGCGGGCGCCGGAGCGGGCGCGGTGGCACTGACCGCCGGGCTGCGCACGCGCGCACGCCCGCGCGGCCCCCGGCCCGCCCGGCCGACCCGTTCCGCGCGGCCGGCCGGTCGATCGGCCGGCCCTGCCCGACCGCCCCGGTGCCTGCGGTGAGGCCGGCGAAACCGGTGGGGCCCGGTGCACCACAACCCGGGCGCGCAGCGATGCCGGAAGGCCGGGTGACCGACCTGGAGCTCGCCGCACCGGGAGTGGCCGGGGACCGGCTGGTGGCCGACCTGCGCGCCCGCGTCGACGGCGACGTCCGTGTCGACGCGACCGCCCGCGGCGCGTACTCCACCGACGGCTCGAACTACCGGCAGGTACCGCTCGCCGTGGTGGTCCCCCGCTCCGTCGACGACGGGGCCGAGGCACTGGCGGTGTGCCGGGAGCACGATGTGCCCGTCCTGTCGCGGGGCGGCGGCACCAGCCTCGGCGGGCAGGCCACCAACGCCGCCGTGGTGATCGACTGGACCGCGCACTGCCACCGGCTCGTGTCGGTGGACCCGCAGGCGCGCACCTGCGTCGTCGAGCCCGGGATCGTGCTCGACGACCTCAACGCGCAGCTGGCCGCGTACGGCCTGCAGTTCGGCCCGCGCCCGGCCACGCACAGCCACTGCACGCTCGGCGGGATGATCGGCAACAACTCGTGCGGTTCCACCGCGCAGCGCTACGGCAAGACCGTCGACAACGTCCGCCGGCTGGAGATCGCGACCTACGGCGGGCTGCGGTGCTGGGCCGGCCCGACCTCCGACGACGAGCTGGACCGGATCACCGCGGGCGCGGGCGAGCACGCCCAGCTCCACCGCGGGCTGCGGCACCTGCGCGATACCTACGCCGAGCGCGTCCGCGACCGGTACCCGGCCATCCCGCGGCGGGTGTCGGGCTACAACCTCGACGCGCTGCTGCCCGAGCAGGGTTTCGACCTCGCCCGGCTGCTCGTCGGCTCCGAGGGGACCCTGGCCACCGTCCTGCACGCCGAGCTGGACCTGGTCCCGACCCTGCCCTGCACCAGCATGCTGGTGCTCGGCTTCGACGACATCATCGCCGCGGCCGACGCGGTGCCCGCGGTGCTCGACGGCTGTCCGGACACCCCGCTGCAGGTCGAGGCGCTCGACCACCGGCTCGTCGAGATCATGGAGCACCTCGGCAGCCACCTGGACTCGATCCGGTCACTGCCCGAGGGCCGGGCGTGGCTCATGGTCGAGTTCGGCGCCGGCACCGCCGACGAGTGCGACGCACACGCCCGGGCGCTGCTCGATGCGCTCGGCCGCGGCCCCGACGACGGCGACGTCGCGCTGACCGACGACCCGGCCCGGGAGGCCCGGATGATGGCCGCCCGGGAGGCCGGTCTCGGGGTGACGGCGCGGGCCCCGCTCATGCACGACACCTGGGAGGGCTGGGAGGACTCCGCGGTGCCCCCGCAGCGGCTCGGCGACTACCTGCGGGCGCTGCGCGCGCTGTTCGCGGAGTTCGGGCTCGGGCAGCCGTCGCTCTACGGCCACTTCGGGCACGGCTGCGTGCACACCCGCATCCCGTTCCGGCTCGAGAGGGCCGGCGGGGTCGCCGACTTCCGGCGGTTCCTGGAGCGGGCGGCGGACCTGGTGGTGTCGTTCGGCGGCTCGCTGTCCGGCGAGCACGGCGACGGGCAGGCCCGGGGCGAGCTGCTGGAGCGGATGTTCGGCCCCGGACTGGTGACCGCGTTCGGCGAGCTCAAGGCGCTGTTCGACCCGGGCAACCGGATGAACCCGGGCAAGGTGGCCGCCCCGTACCGGGTCGACGAGAACCTGCGGCTCGGTGCGGGCTGGCGGCCCACGCCGTACGCCACCGGATTCGGCTACCCCGACGACGGCGGCAGCTTCACCTCCGCGGTGCTGCGCTGCGTCGGGGTCGGCGCCTGCCGGCGCAGCAGCCCCCAGGGTGGCGTGATGTGCCCGTCGTACCAGGTCACCCGGGCCGAGGAGCACTCGACCCGCGGCCGGGCGCGGCTGCTGTTCGAGATGCTGCAGGGGCACGCCGACTCCACGGTCACCGACGGTTTCCGCTCCGGCGCCGTCCACGACGCCCTGGACCTGTGCCTGGCCTGCAAGGGCTGCAAGTCGGACTGCCCGGTCGGTGTCGACATGGCCACCTACAAGGCCGAGTTCCTCTCCCAGCACTACCGGCACCGGGTCCGCCCGGCCGCCCACTACTCGATGGGCTGGCTCCCGGTGTGGGCGCGCCTGGCCCGGCTCGCACCGCGCGTGGCCGACGCCGCGCTGCACGCACCGGTCCTCGCCGGGATCGGCAAGCGGCTCGCCGGGATCGCCCCGGAACGTGTAGCCCCCCACTTCGCCGGGCAGACGCTGCAGGAGTGGTGGGCCACCCGGGACCGGCCCGCCGCCGACCCGGACGATCCCCGAACGGTGGTGCTGTGGCCGGACACCTTCACCAACCACGTCGACCCGCACGTCGGCCGGGCCGCGGTCGAGGTGCTCGAGGCGGCCGGGTTCACCGTCCACGTCCCGGCCGGGCCGCTGTGCTGTGGCCTGACCTGGATCTCCACCGGGCAGCTGGGTGTCGCGAAGCGGGTGCTGCGGCGCACGGTGGCCGCGCTGCGCCCGTGGATCGAGGCCGGGACGCTCGTCGTCGGCCTGGAACCGTCGTGCACGGCGGTGTTCCGCTCGGACGCCCCGGAGCTGCTGCCCGGCGACACCGACGTGGCGCGCCTCGCCGGGCGGTTCGCCACCCTGGCCGAGGCACTGGTCGCCCACGCCCCGCACGACTGGACGCCGCCCCGGCTCGACCGGTCCGCGATCGTCCAGACCCACTGCCACCAGCACGCGGTCACCGGCTCGGAGCCGGACACCGAGCTGATGCGCCGGGCCGGGATCGACGCGGAGCGGCTGGACTCCGGCTGCTGCGGGCTGGCCGGGAACTTCGGCTTCGAGGCCGGCCACTACGCGGTGTCGATGGCCTGTGCGGAGCAGGCCCTGCTGCCCGCGGTGCGCGACGCCGACCCGGAGACCCTCGTGCTGGCCGACGGCTTCAGCTGCCGCACCCAGATCGCGCACGGCGTGCCCGGCCGGCGGGCGATCCATCTCGCCGAGGCCCTCCGGGCACCCGGCCGGGCTGACCTTTCGAGCACCGCCACCACGGACCCGACGAAGGAGTAGGCATGGCACCGAACGTTGCGGATCACCTGCTGCGGCGACTGCGCGAGTGGGACGTCGACCACGTGTTCAGCTACGCGGGCGACGGCATCAACGGCCTGGTCGCCGCGTGGGGCCGGGCCGGTGACGACGCACCGCGGTTCGTGCAGTCACGGCACGAGGAGCTGGCCGCGTTCGAGGCGGTCGGCTACGCCAAGCTCTCCGGGAAGGTGGGGGTGTGCGCGGCCACCTCCGGCCCCGGCGCCGTCCACCTGCTGAACGGCCTCTACGACGCCAAGCTCGACCACGTGCCCGTGGTCGCGATCGTCGGCCAGACCAGCCGGACGGCGATCGGCGGCTCCATGCAGCAGGAGATCGACCTGCACGCGCTCTACAAGGACGTCGCGGCCGACTACGTGCAGACGGCGATGGTCCCCGAGCAGCTGCCGAACCTGATCGACCGGGCGATGCGGGTCGCGATGTCGCGGCGCACGGTCACCGCGGTCATCATCCCGTCGGACCTGCAGGAGGCGGAGTACTCGCCGCCCACGCACGCGTTCAAGATGATCCCGTCCAGCCTGGGCCTCTCCCCCGGGCGGCCGGTCCCGGAACAGACCGACCTGCGCCGGGCCGCGGACGTCCTCAACGCCGGCAGCAGGGTCGCCATCATGATCGGCCAGGGCGCCCGGGGTGCCGTCGACGAGGTCACCGAGGTCGCCGACCTGCTCGGCGCCGGGGTCAGCAAGGCGCTGCTGGGCAAGGACGTGCTGCCCGACGACCTGCCGTACGTCACCGGCTCCAACGGGCTGCTGGGCACCCGGCCGTCCTACGAGCTGATGCGCGACTGCGACACCCTGCTCATGATCGGCTCCAGCTTCCCGTACAGCCAGTTCCTGCCGGAGTACGACCAGGCCCGGGCGGTCCAGATCGACATCGACCCGACCATGATCGGGCTGCGGTACCCGTTCGAGGTGAACCTGCACGGCGACGCCGGCGCCACCCTGCGCGCGCTGCTGCCGATGCTGGACCGCAAGACCGACCGGTCGTGGCGGGAGACCGTCGAGTCGAACGTGTCGCGCTGGTGGGACGTCCTCGAGCGCCGCGCCGGGGTCACCGCCGACCCGATCAACCCGGAGCGGGTGTTCCACGAGCTGTCCCCGCTGCTCCCGGACGACGCCGTGCTCACCTCGGACTCCGGGTCGGCCGCCAACTGGTACGCCCGGCACCTGCGGATCCGGCGCGGGATGCGGGCGACGCTGTCCGGGACGCTGGCGACCATGGGCCCGGGGCTGCCGTACGCGACCGGCGCCAAGTTCGCGCACCCGGACCGGCCGGTGTTCGCCCTGGTCGGCGACGGGGCGATGCAGATGAACGGGATCAACGAGCTGATCACGATCGCGCAGCACCACCGGGAGTGGTCCGATCCGCGGGTGATCGTCGGTGTGCTCAACAACCGCGACCTCAACCAGGTGACCTGGGAGCTGCGGGCGATGGCGGGCTCGCCGGACGTGCCGTTCGCCCAGCACATCCCCGACTTCCCCTACGCCGGGTTCGCGGAGAGCCTCGGCCTGACCGGGATCCGGGTGACCGAGCCGGACCGGATCGAGGACGCCTGGCAGCGGGCGATCGCCGCCGACCGCCCGTGCGTGGTCGAGTTCGTCACCGACGCCGCGGTGCCGCCGATCCCGCCGCACGCCGACCTGGACCAGCTGGAGAGCACCGCGGCGGCGCTGCTGCGCGGCGACCCGGAGGCGTGGGACGTGGTCAAGACCGGCGTGAAGGCCAAGGTGCAGGACTTCCTGCCGGGCCGGTGAGCCGCCCCGCGACCGGCTCCGGCTCCGTCCCGGTCGAACGGGTGGAGGCCGCGGCCTACACGGTCCCGACCGACGAGCCGGAGAGCGACGGCACGCTGACCTGGGAGGCGACCACGCTGGTCGTGGTGCGGGTGCACGCCGGCGGGCGGAGCGGGCTCGGCTACACCTACGCCGGCCCACCCGCCGCCGCGGTGGTGCGCGACCACCTCGCCGGGGTCGTCACCGGTGCCGACGCCCGCACCCCGCCCGCGTCGTGGGACGCGCTGCAGCGCGCGGTGCGCAACCTCGGCAAGCCGGGGCTGGTGGCGGAGGCGATCTCGGCGCTCGACATCGCGCTGTGGGACCTGCACGCCCGCCTCGCCGGGCTCCCGCTCGTGCTCGCCCTCGGCGCCGTCCGGGCGGAGACCCCGATCTACGGCAGCGGCGGCTTCACCTCGTACTCCGGGGCCGAGCTGGCCCGGCGGCTGGCCGGGTGGGTCGAGGACGGCATCGGGCGGGTGAAGATGAAGGTCGGGCGCGATCCGGCGGCGGACCCGCAGCGGGTGCGGGCGGCCCGCGCGGCCGTCGGCGAGGACACCGGGCTCTACGTCGACGCCAACGGCGCCTACACCCGCAAGCAGGCCCTGGACCGGGCGGAGCGGTTCGCCGAGCACGGGGTGAGCTGGCTGGAGGAGCCGGTCAGCTCCGACGACCCGGCGGGCCTGCGGCTGCTGCGCGACCGGGGCCCGGCCGGAATGGACGTCGCGGCCGGCGAGTACGGCTACCACCTGCCGGACTTCCGCACGCTGCTCGACGCCGGTGCGGTGGACTGCCTGCAGGCCGACGTCACCCGGGCGCTGGGCATCTCCGGCGTGCTGCGCGTGGCCGCACTGTGCGACGCACACCAGATCGACCTGTCGCTGCACTGCGCACCGCAGGTCAGCGCGCACGTCGGCACGGCCGTGTGGCACCTGCGGCACCTGGAGTACTTCCACGACCACGTCCGGGTCGAGCGCCTCGCGTTCGACGGCGTGCTGGCTCCCCGGCCGGGCGGGACGCTGCGCCCGGACCGCGACCGGCCGGGCCTGGGGCTCGAGCTCCGCGACGCCGACCTGGAGCGCTTCCGGGTCACCTAGGGGTGCATCGCCCGCGCGAGCGTTATCCGAGGACGGCCTTCCACCAGCCCTTGCGGGAGCCGCGGATGGTCAGCGACCCCATCCCGACCTTGCCGTGCACCACGAGATGCGGTCCGGAGCTCCCCGGGCTCGCGGGGACCTTCGTCTTGACCTCGCCCCAGGAGCCGCTCACCCCGTCGACGTCGGCGGTGCCGCCCTCGGGGAGCACCAGCACGATCTCGCCCATCCCGGTGGAGACCTCGACGTCGATCCGCGACGGCAGGGTGCGCACCTCGGAGAGGTCGAGGTGGATGGTGCCCATGCTCGTCGTGAGGCGCAGGGCCGCGGGCACCGGCCAGTCCCCGGTGCGCTTCACGGTGCCGGCGCCGGTCCGCAGGTGCACCCGCTCGGCGGGGTCGACCGGCCGGGCGGGCGCCGGTCCGGCAGCGGCCGCGACCGCGGGCGGGAGACCGCCGGGCAGGTCCGACAGCGGCGGCCGCAGCTCCGAGGCCGTCCGCGCGGCGTAGACGACGCCGAGCCGCTCCTCGAGCTCGGCGAGCGTGATCCGGCCCTCGCCGAGTGCGTCGTGCAACCGCTTCGCGGCGGCCTCGCGGTCGGCGTCCGAGATGCGCAGGGAGTCCGGATCCGTCACGCCACCCACACTAGTACGGCCGCCCTCAGGGCAGCTTCCAGTCGACGGGGTCGCCGCCGATCTCCTCCAGCAGGTCGTTGGCGCGGCTGAACGGCCGAGACCCGAAGAACCCGCGGTCGGCCGACATCGGCGACGGGTGCGCGGACTCGACCGTCGGCACGTCGGCGAGCAACGGCGCCAGGTTGCGCGCGTCGCGGCCCCACAGGATCGCCACCATCGGGTCGGCGTCGCGGTCCACCAGCGCCCGGATGGCCTGCTCGGTGACCTCCTCCCAGCCCTTGTCGCGGTGCGAGCCGGGCTCCCCCGGGGCCACGGTGAGGCACCGGTTGAGCAGCAGCACGCCCTGCTCGGTCCACGGCGTGAGGTCCCCCGACGACGGCGCCGGGTGCCCGAGGTCCGCGCTGTACTCGCGGAAGATGTTCTGCAGCGAGCGGGGCAGTGGCCGGGTCTCCGGCGCCACCGAGAACGACAGCCCGACCGCGTGGCCGGGCGTCGGGTACGGGTCCTGCCCGACGATCAGCACCCGGACGTCCTCGAACGGCTGCTGGAAGGCCCGCAGCACGTTCGCACCGGCCGGCAGGTAGCGGCGCCCCGCGGTGAGCTCGGTCCGCAGGAACTCGCCCATCCGGGTCACGGTGTCGGCGACCGGGGCGAGCGCCTCCGCCCAGCCGGCCTCGACGACCTCGTGCAGCGGCTTGGGGCTCATCGGCGGTCCAGTTCCCGCAGCTGCTCGCGGAACCGGCGCCCGCGGTCGACATAGGACTCGACCGGGGCCCGCCAGTTCTCCGCGGGCACCTCGTAGCCGTCCCGGACGCGGGCGGGGATGCCCAGCGCCATCCGGTAGGCGGGGATCTCGGCGCGCGGCGAGACGACGGCACCGGCGGCGACGACGGCGCCCTCGCCGATCCGGGACCCGTTGAGCACGACCGAGCCCGACGAGATCAGCGCCCGGTTCCCGATCGTGGACGCCTCGATGTGCACGTTGTGCCCGACGGTCACCTCGTCGCCGATGATCGTCGGCTCGCGCAGCGTGGTGTGGATGATCGACCCGTCCTGGATGCTGGTGCGGGCCCCGACCTCGATCCGGCCGTCGTCACCGCGCAGCACCGCGGTCGGCCAGACGGTCGACTCCGCCCCCAGCGTCACGTTGCCGATCACCACGGCGTCCGGGTGGACGTAGGCGGTCGGATGGATCTCCGGTTCGGCGTCACCGAGCGCGTACACAGGCACACCCGGAGGGTACGAGCGGTGCCCGCGCGGGCACGCCGGGGGCCCCGGGTCGGCTGCCCGGCTAGCGGTCGGCGCCGTCGCCCCGGCCGGCGCGGGCGTCGGCGTCCATCCGCTCCCCCAGTTCGTCGACGACCAGCGAGTCCCGGTCGATGGCCCCGCTGCGGTACGCCGAGCGGCCGACGACCTGGGAGATCACCGGCGCGGTCAGGACCTGGAACAGCATCACCAGCACCAGCGTGGTGGTGTTCTCGAACTCCAGGCGGATCGCGGCCGCCAGCAGGATCAGCAGCAGGCCCAGCGTCTGCGGCTTGGTGGTGGCCTGCAGCCGGGCGGGCAGGTCCGGCAGCCGGACCAGCCCGAGCGCCCCGAGCAGGCAGGACGTCGCCCCGATCAGCATCAGGGCGGCGGAGATCAGGTCGGATATCGACATCAGCGGTGCCGCTCCCATCGCTCGACGAGGCGGGCCGCCGTGGCCGTGCCGACCAGCGCGATCAGCGCGACGGCCGCCAGCAGCGGGATGTTCGTCCCGTCCGAGTAGATCGCGGCGTAGACCGCGGCGGCGGCCACGATCAGCACCATGAACACGTCCAGGGCGGCGATCCGGTCCAGGGTGGTCGGGCCCTGCAGCAACCGCCACAGCGTGAGCAGCCCACCCACCGTCAGCATGGCCAGGACCAGGGCGTAGACGACGGTCACTGCGGCCCTCCCTCGCCGTCCCGGCCCGCGGCGACGGCCTCCCGGCAGCGCCGGACCTCCTCGTCGCTGCCGAGCGCGTCGATCACTCGCATCTGCAGGTTCATCAGCTGTCCGCGCACGCGCTCGACCGAACCCTCCCGGTGCAGGCCGAGGACGTAGACGTACCAGCGGCGACGCCGTCGGTCGATCTGCAGCACGTAGCTGCCCGGGGTGAGCGCGCACCCGGCCACGATCGTGGTCACCGCACGGTCCGAGTCCGTGTAGAGCGGCAGGCCGAGGATCCCGGCCCGCGCCCGGGGGCCGCGCACCAGCGTCACCATGCTGACCCGCACACCGGAGACGGTGAGGTCGATCGCCAGGTAGACCAGCAGCCGCAACGACTTGAGCGGCCGGAACGGCAGCCGGTCCGGCAGCAGCGGCAGCGGGAACAGCATCGTCACGACCAGCCCGATGAGCAGGCCGCCGATGATCGCGGTCGGGGTGAGGCTGCCCCAGAGCAGCACCCACACCACCGCCAGAGCCAGCACCTGCGGGATGCGGCGCGGCCAGGTGGCGGCCCGGGCGGCCGGCGACGCCGGAGCGGCCTCGGGATACGGCGCATCACCGTCCGGGGCGGGGGTGGGGCCGGCGTCGCCGGTCTCGACGGCCGACATCTCCTCCTCCCGCCGGGCCTCCGGGGTGTCCGCGCGCAGCCCGTCATCCTGGCCGGCGGCGTCCTGGCCGGCGGTGTCCTGGCCGGCGGCGTCCTGGTCGGCTGCCGTCTCCGGGCCGGCGGTGTCCGGGTTCGGGGCGGTCTCGTTCCCCCCGGTGCCGCCCTCCACCGTCCTGTTGCGTGCGCGGGTGGTCCCGTCCTCGCTCACCGGCTCGTCGTCCCTTCCGCGTCGTCAGCGGTCATCGCACCGATCGCCGCGCCACCACCCGCCGCGGCCGGGCCCTGCGGTACCGCCGCCACCGGCACGGGCCCGGGGCCGCCGGGTGCGGTGTCCGGCCCGAGCACCGCGCTGCGGTAGGCCTCGCGGGTCTGCAGGTCGTCGCCGGCGCGGCTGGCGATCGCCGACAGCGGCCCGGCGAACAGCGCGATGACGATGCTGACCACGATCAGCGACGAGGCACCGACGTACATGCCGCGCGCGCTGCGGGCGGTGCCGACGACCAGCTCGTCGTTCGGGTCGTTGTCGACCAGCGGTTCCTTCGGTGTCCCCCAGAACACCCGGACCCAGACCCGGGCGACCGCGTACAGCGTGAGCAGGCTGGCCAGCACCACGAACGCGGCGACGATCTCCGCGGCGGGGGTCGCGCCGGCGCCGGCACGGAGCAGGGCGAGCTTCGCGACGAAGCCCGACGTCGGCGGCAGCCCGGCCAGGGTAATCGCGGGGATCGCGAACAGCACCGCCAGGTGCGGCGCGGTCTGCGCGAGGCCGCCCATCTGCGCGATCGACACCGTCCCGGTGCGCCGGGTGATCAGACCGCTGACCAGGAACAGCGTGGCCTGCACGGTGATGTGGTGGACGATGTACAGGGCGGTCCCGGCGATGCCGGACGGCGTGTACACCGCCAGCCCGAACAGCATGAAGCCGATGTGGCTGACCAGCAGGAACGACAGCAACCGGTTGAGGTCGTCCTGCGCGACGGCGCCGAGCGCACCGACCACCATCGTGACCGCGGCGATCACCAGCAGCAGCGTCGACGGGTGGTCCTGCGGGAAGACCAGGGTCTGGGTGCGCAGCAGCGCGTAGATCCCGACCTTGGTCAGCAGGCCGGCGAACAGCGCGGTGACCGGCGCCGGCGCGTTCGGGTAGCTGTCGGGCAGCCAGAAGTGCAGCGGCACGATCGCCGCCTTGATCCCGAAGACCACCACCAGCAGCAGCGCGAGCACCGTCTTCAGGCCCTCGGGCAGCATGCCGACCCGGCCGGCGAGATCGGCCAGGTTCACCGATCCGGTCGCCGCGTAGACCATCCCGACCGCGGTCAGGAACAGCAGCGACGACATCAGCGAGACGATCACGTAGGTCATGCCGGACCGGATCCGCGACGCCGAGGTGCGCCGGGTGATCAGCACGTAGCTCGAGGCCAGCATGATCTCGAACGCGACGAACAGCGTGAACAGGTCGCCGGTGAGGTAGGCCAGCGAGACGCCGGTGGAGAGCAGCAGGAAGATCGGGTGGAACGTCGTGCTGGCGGTCTCCCGGCCGTAGTCGGAGATCCGCTGGTCGATCGCGTACACCAGCACCGCGAGGGTGACCAGCGTCGAGATCAGCAGCAGCAGCGCCGACATGCGGTCGGCGACCAGCACGATCCCCATCGGCGCCGGCCAGCCGCCGAGCTGGGCGACCACCGGGCCGTAGCTGTCCGCGGACACCAGCAGCACGCCGGCGACCACGCAGACCAGGGCCAGCGTCACGACGCCGATGACCCGCTGCAGCGACGCGCGGGGGCTGACGATGACGCTGGCGGCCGCGCCGAGCATCGGCAGCAGCACCGGCAGCGTCACGAACGCCTGGAGCAGGGTCACCGGCGGCCCTCCTCGAGCTCGTGCGAGTCGGCGGTGTCCTCGGGCGCGGCCTCGGTCTCCTCGGCCGTGCCCTCCTCCATGGCGCCGTCCGGGCCGCGGCGGGCCGCGATGCGACGGTCCTCGACGTCGTCCTGGACCTCGTCGTGGCCGACGAGCACCCAGGAGCGGTAGCCCAGCGCCAGCAGGTAGGTGGTCAGCGCGAAGGTGATCACGATGGCGGTCAGCGCGAGCGCCTGCGGCAGCGGGTCGCTGATCTCCTGGGGCGGCACGGCGTCCAGGACGGGTGCCCGGGCGGGCGCCCCGCCGGCCAGCTGCAGCAGCAGGTTCGCCCCGTGGCCGAGCACCACGATGCCGATCAGGATCCGCATCAGCGACCGCTGCATGAGCAGGTAGAACCCGACGGAGTAGAGCACCGCGAGCACGAGCGCCATGCTCAGGTTGATCGTGATGTTCACCGGCCACCACCGGTGTCCGGGCGGGGCGCGGTCTCGCCGGCCTCGCGGGCGTCGCGGGCGATGCCCGAGCCCAGCGAACGCAGCAGGTCCAGCACCACACCGATGATCAGCAGGTAGACGCCGACGTCGAGCAGCAGGCTGCTGACGACGTCGAGGTAGCCGAAGGAGCCGAACGAGATGTGCCACTTCGTGCTGGCCAGCACCGGCTCGCCCCACAGCACGGGGGCCAGCCCGGTCAGGACGGCGATGACCAGGCCGGTGCCGGCCAGCACCGGCGGCCGGATCCCGAACCGGGAGACGAGGATGTTGTCGTCACCGCCCGCGATGTGGCGCAGCACGAACGCCAGGCCGGCCACCAGGCCGCCGGAGAACCCGCCGCCCGGGCCGTAGTGGCCCTCGAACAGCAGATACACGGAGAAGACCAGCACGGTCGGGAACAGCAGGCGGGCGGCCGCCTCCAGCACCAGGGTGCGCTCGCGGCTGTCCGGGCAGGCGCCGGGCAGCATCCACCGGCCGCTGGGCTGGTCCCACCGGGACCACGGGGTGTCGCCGGGGCCCGGCGGGTCCGCATCGCCCGGCGGGCCCGGCGGGGCCTCGCTCGGCGTCGTCATCCCGCCACCTCCTGCTCGCGCTCGGCGGAGTCGGCGCCGCTGGTCACGGTCGCACCGCCCTTCCTCTTGTCGTAGCGGGTGGCCAGCACGAGGCTCGCCGTCCCGGCGGCACAGATCAGCAGGACGGTGATCTCCCCGATGGTGTCCAGCGCCCGGAAGTCGACCAGGATCGCGCTGATGAGGTTGGTGGCACCGGCCTCGGGCGCGTTCGCGACGAACCCGTCGGTGGTGGCGGGCGGCAGCACCCGGGCCCCGGACAGCACGACGGCCATCGTGGCGACGAGCACCCCGCCGATCGCGGCGACCAGGGCCTTCGGCGTCCGCACCCGGCGCTCGGAGTCCGGTTCCGCGAAGTGCGCGGGCAGCCGCCGCAGCACGAACACGAACACGACCAGGGTCAGCGTCTCGACCAGGAACTGGGCCAGCGCGAGGTCCGGGGCGCCGTCGATGATGAACAGCCCGCCGATCCCGTAGCCGACCGCGCCGACCAGCAGGACCGCGGTGAACCGGCGGCGGGCCCGGCACAGCGCGATCGCGGCCACGCACACCATCAGGCCCACCGGCACCTGCATGAACGAGTGGTAGAGGCTCTGCTGCGCGGGCAGCGAGCCGGCCACGGCCAGCACCGGACCGGGCAGCACGATCAGCACGACCAGGATGCAGGCCAGGTAGACCGGCAGCGAACCGATCTGCAGGCGACCGGTGACGACGATCGCGGTCCGTTCCAGCCCCGTCACGACGGCCTCGTAGCCGCGCTGGGCGGACAGGCCCGGCACCTTGCCGTGGCCGGTCGCGGTGCCGCCGTAGCGGAACAGCAGCAGACCGCCGACGACGGCGACCGCCGACAGCAGCAGGGCGAGGCCGACGCCGTGCCACAGCGCGAGCGTGTACTGCGCGGCGTAGGGGTCGCCGAGCACGGGCAGCGGGCCGGCGTAGGACTCGGCCAGGGTGTTCACCAGCGGCGCGGCGATCCCGGCACCCAGCCCGGTCAGCGCGCACAGCCAGGCCGGCCCGGACAGGCCCAGCGGCACCGGGTCGCCCCCGGTGGGCTGGGTGCCCTTGGTGGAGAACGCGCCCCACAGGAACCGGGCCGTGTAGGCGGCGGTGAGCAGCGAGCCGGCGACCAGACCGGTCAGGATCAGGGCGCCACGGACGCCGCCCTCGAGCAGGAACGCCTCGTAGGCGGCCTCCTTGCCGACGAAGCCGAGCATCGGCGGCAGCCCCGCCATCGACATCGCAGCCAGGGTCGCCAGCACCGCCAGCCCGCGCCGACGCCGGCCGAGCCCGCACAGCTCCCGCAGGTCACGCGTGCCGCAGGCCTTGTCGATGGCGCCGACCACCATGAACAGCGGGGCCTTGAACAGGCCGTGCGCGAGCAGCATCGCGATCCCGGCCAGCGCCGCCACCCGCGAGCCCGCGCCGAACAGCACCATCAGGAACCCGAGCTGGCTGACCGTGCCGAACGCGAGCAGCCGCTTGAGGTCGGTCTGGCGCAGCGCGCGCCAGCCGCCGAGCAGCATCGTCACCAGGCCGAGCACCACCACCGGGCCCCACCAGACGGCGTAGGCGGAGAACGCGGGCCCGAGCCGGGCGACGAGCACCACACCCGCTTTCACCATCGAGGCGGCGTGCAGGTAGGCCGAGATCGGCGTCGGGGCCGCCATCGCGTACGGCAGCCACGGGTGGAACGGCACCTGGGCGGACTTCGTGAGCGCGCCGAGCAGGATCAGCACCAGCGCGATGGTCAGCGCGACCGGCCGCCCCGCGGCGAGGGTGCCGTCGTTCGCGGCGGCGGTGATCGCCGGGATCGAGTAGGTCCCGGCCAGCTCGCCGAGCAGCACGATGCCCAGCAGCATCGCCAGCCCGCCGAACACGGTGACCAGCAGCGCCTGGACGGCGGCACGCCGGTTCTCCCGGTACTGGCCGCCCTGCCCGACCAGCAGGAACGACGTCAGCGACGTCAGCTCCCAGAACACGTAGAGGGTCAGCAGGTCATCGGCCAGGACCAGGCCCAGCATCACGCCGGCGAAGGTGACCAGCAACGCGGCGGAGCGCGCGGCGTCGGTCGACCGGGGCCCGAAGTACCAGGCCGCGTAGACCATGATCAGCGCCCCGACCCCGGACACCAGCACGATCATGGCCAGGGCCAGCGCGTCCAGTCGCAGGCTCAGCGACAGCCCGAGGTCCGGGGCCCACGCGAGGACGTCGGTGACCCCGGTGTCCAGCGCGGCCGGGGCCTGGGACATCGCCCAGACGAGCGTCGCGGTCAGCAGCGCGGCACCGGCACCGAACGCCAGCCGCCGGTTGTACCGGGCGAGTGCGGGCAGGCACAGCGCCAGGACGAAATGGGCGGCCACGACGGCGAGCACCGGCACCTCCTGTTCACGGTCGTTGGGCGGGCACTGGTCACGCGCGTACGGTCCGTCCGGGGGAGCGGCGCAGGCGTGTCGCGAGCCGTTCGCCGGGCGGGGACACGGCGACGACGCCGGCGTCATCCTATCGGCGCAACTGGACGTTTCGCCCGCCACCGTACCGGGGCTCACTCCACCAGGGGCTTGCCGAAACACCGCGAGCGGTGATCGTTGCGGTACGGACCGAACCGGCCGATCGGGTGGTACCCGCTCGACAGGTAGAGCGCGATCGCCTCGGGCTGCCCGGTTCCGGTCTCGAGGATCGCCCGGCGACGCCCGGCCGCCCGCGCGCTGCGTTCGAGCTCCCCCAGGATGATGCGCGCGTACCCGTTCCCCCGCGCGCCGGGGACGACGTACATCCGCTTGAGCTCGGCGTCGCCGTCGCGGCGCTCCGGGTCGGCCGCGTCGGCGTCGACCGCCCGCCATGCCCCGGTCGCCACCGCCGCGCCGCGGGCGTCGTAGCCGATCAGGAACGTGCCGTGCGGGGCGGCGAACTGTGCCGGGGCGATCGGGGTGGCGTCCCCGTCGCCGTAGACCTGCCGGTAGTAGGCCTGCACCTCGGCACCCAGCCGGGTCGCGTCGGGGTGGTCCAGGGCGGCGACGCGCAGTTCGAGCACCGGACCATCATCGGACCCGGGCGGGGCCGGACTCCGGGCACCCGGCCGGGCCGGTGGAGCCGATGGTCAGGCCGCGACCGGTGCCTGCTGCGGCCCGGTGCGTCCGCGGGCCCGGGCGACCCGGTGCGCCCCGGCCCACACCAGCCCGAGGCAGGCCGCCTCCAGCGCGGCGACCCCGAGCAGCAGCGGCGGGTACCCGGCGAGCGGGGTCAGCGCCGAGAGCACCACCGGCAGCAGGAACCCGACATAGGTGAGCGAGTAGAAGACCGCGGTCAGCCCGGCCAGGTGCTCGGGCGGCGCGATCCGCTGCACCTCCTGCAGCCCGGAGAGCAGGACGAACCCGTACCCGCCGCCCAGCAGCGCGGCGGCGACGAGCGCGAGCGGGATCGACGCCGTGGCCGCGACCCCCGCGCTCACCACCGTCCCGGCGATCACCAGGGCGATGCCGATCCGGGAGGTCGCGAACTCCGAGCGGCGGTCGATCCGGCGGGCGACCGACTGGGCGGCGAACCCGACGGTCAGGCTCACCACGGTGATGGCGGTGGCCACGAGCAGGCCCCACTCCCCCGCCGACGGCGACACCAGCGCCGGCTGCACCGCGTAGGCCAGCGCGACGGCCCCGAACACCCACGGCGCGGCCGGCAGCACCAGCCACACGAACCGCGGGTGCGCGACGGCCGGCACCCGCAGGTCGCGCAGCAGGGAACGGGCGGGGTCCGGGGTGACCGTCTCCGCGCCCCGGCGCAGGCCCCACACGACCGGGATCATCAGCAGCACGTGCACCGCGTACGGCAGCTCCATCGGCAGCGGCGCGTACTGCGCGAGCAGGCCGCCGACCAGCGGACCGACACCGAAGCCGAGGGTCAGGGCGAGGGTGGCGCGCCGGGCGCCGCCGCCGTCGTCGGACAGCTCCTTGACCCAGGTGGTCGCCACCGCCATCGCGACGCCCATGCTCACCCCGAACAGCAGCCGCCCGGCGTAGAGGAACGGTTCGGCGAACGCCCCCAGCGCGAGCACCCCGCTCGCCGGGATCGCCAGCGCGGTCGCCGGGAGCAGCACCCGGCGCCGTCCCCAGCGGTCCGAGGCCGGCCCGCCGACGAGCAGGCCGGGCGCGAGCCCGAGCACGTACACGCCGAAGAACGCGGCGACCACGGTGGCCGAGTAGTTCCCCTGCTCGCGGTACATGACCATCAGCGGGCTGAACTGGTTGGCGCCGAAGCCGACGCCGAACAGCGCAGCCGCCGGGCGCATCCAGGCCTTCACGGTGTGGTCTCCTCCCCCTGCACAGAACAACGCCCCCGGGACGTGGTCCCGGGGGCGTCGTCGGTGACGCGGAAACGGTCAGGCGTTCGTCTTGGCGCGCTGCCGCCATCGGGTCAGCGTGCGCTCGGTGTAGCCGTTCGGTTCGGTGGCGCCGGTGAACACCAGCTCCAGCGCGGCCTGGAAGGACTCGCTGCCGTCGAGGTCCTTCGCCATGGGCGGGTACCCGGGCTCGCCGGCGTTCTGGTCGTCGACGACCGCGGCCATCCGGGCGAACGTGTCCCGCACGGTCTGCTCGTCCACGACACCGTGCGCGAGCCAGTTGGCGATCAGCTGGCTGGAGATCCGCAGCGTCGCGCGGTCCTCCATCAGCCCGACGCCCTCCAGGTCCGGGACCGTCGAGCAGCCGATGCCCATGCCCACCCAGCGTACGACGTAGCCGAGGATCGACTGGGAGTTGGTCTCGAGCTCGTGGGTGATGTCCGCGGCGGTGAGGGTGGAGGGCTCACCGATCGGCAGCTCCAGCAGCCGGCGCCGGTCGGCGATGCCGCGCGAGGAGATCCGGGACTGCTCGCCGTGCACGTCGACGCGCAGGTAGTGCAGCGCGTGCAGGGTCGCCGCGGTCGGCGACGGCACCCACGCGCAGTTCGCGCCGGCCCGCGGGTGGCCGATCTTCTCCTCGAGCATGGCGGCCATCGCGGCGGGCTTGGCCCACATGCCCTTGCCGATCTGGGCGGTGTGCGAGAACCCCGCGGCGAGCGCGACGTCGACGTTGCGGTCCTCGTAGGTCTGCAGCCAGGTGGTCGCCTTCATGTCGCCCTTGCGCTGCACCGGGCCGGCCCGGAAGCAGGTGTGGATCTCGTCACCGGTGCGGTCGAGGAAGCCGGTGTTGACGAAGATGACCCGCTGGGCCGCCTCGGCGATGCAGGCACCGAGGTTGGCGGTGGTCCGCTTCTCCTCGTCCATGATGCCGATCTTGAGCGTGTTCGGCGCCAGCCCGAGCTCCTCCTCGACCGCGCCGAACATCTCGACGGTCAGCGCGACCTCCTCGGGGCCGTGCTGCTTCGGCTTGACGATGTAGACGCTGCCGGCGCGGGAGTTGGTGTGCGGGCCCTTGTCCTGCAGGTCGTAGAGCCCGGCGACAGCGGAGACCAGCAGGTCCAGGACGCCCTCGGCGACCTCCTGGCCGTCGGCGGTCCGCACGGCGTTCGTGGTCATGTGGTGCCCGCAGTTGCGGACCAGCATCAGCGAGCGCCCGGGCAGGGTGAGCTCCGAACCGTCCGGCGCGGTGTAGGAGCGGTCCGGGTGCACCCGGCGGGTGACGGTCCGCCCGCCCTTCTCGAACTCCGACACCAGGTTCCCGGTGAGCAGGCCCAGCCAGGTGCGGTAGGCCAGCGTCTTGTCCTCGCCGTCGACGGTCGCGACCGAGTCCTCGAGGTCGACGATCGTGGTGACCGCGGACTCCAGCACCACGTCGGAGACGCCGGCGTGGTGCTGCGCGCCGACCTGCGTGGTCGGGTCGACCGTGATCTCGAGGTGCAGCCCGTTGCGGGTCAGCAGCACGGCGCCGCGGCCCTGGTCGTCGACCGCGCGGAAACCGGCGTACTGCGCGGGGTCGGCCAACCCGGTGGTACCCGTTCCGGTCTCGGCGACCAGGCCGTCGGTGCCCGCCCGGTAGGCGCTCACCCCGGCGTGGCTGCCCCGGGCGAGCGGGAAGAGCTCGTCGAGCAGCTCGTCGGCGCCCGCGATGACCTGGGCACCGCGGCGCTCGTCGTACCCGGGCGCGAGCTCGCCGTCCTGCGGCAGCGCGTCGGTGCCGTACAGCGCGTCGTAGAGCGAGCCCCAGCGGGCGTTCGCGGCGTTGAGCGCGTAGCGCGGCACGGTCGCCGGGACGACCAGCTGCGGACCGGCGATCTCGGAGATCTCGGGGTCCACGCGGTCGACGTCGATCGTGGGCGAGGCGTCGGGGAGCAGGTAACCGAGGTCGGTGAGGAACGTCTCGTAGTCCTCGACCGACCCGGCACCGTTCGCGCGGTGCCAGTCGTCGATGCGGGCCTGGAACTCGTCCCGCTTCTCCAGCAGCGCGGCGATCCTCGGGGCGAACCGCTCCTGCAGCCGCGCGAGGGTCGCCCAGAAGTCCGCCGCGGAGAGGTCCACGTCGGACAGGAGCTCGTCCTCGACGAACGCCGCCAGGTGCGGATCGACCTGCAGCCCGGAGCTGTCGGCCATCTGTGACCACCTTCTCTGAGTTGGTGCTGCGACTGGTCACATTTCTACCAGTGGACTATCTTTTCCGCATCATGAAAGTAGTGTGACGCGAGTTCGGACCTCGCAGCATGGACACCGACGTACCCTCGCGTGCACCCCCACACGCACCCGGAGAGGCCCCGGCCGGCAGCCGACGCACCGCACTCACCGACCGGCAGCCGGACCGAGCCGAAGGAGCGCACCGATGCCTCTGGCCGCACCGATCCGCGACGAGTTCGTGGCCCTGCTGGGCGAGCGCGACGTGCTCAGCGACCCGGTCCGCACCCGCACCTACGAGTGCGACGGGCTGACCGGCAGCCGGGTCGTCCCCGAACTGGTACTGCTCCCCCGCACCGCCGACGACGTCGCCGGGTGCGTGCGGGTCTGCGCCCGCCACCGGATCCCGTTCGTCGCCCGCGGCGCCGGGACCGGGCTGTCCGGCGGCGCGCTGCCGGTGGCCGACGGCGTCGTCATCGGGCTGAACCGGCTCAACCGGGTGCTCGAGGTCGACCCCGAGAACCGGCGGGCCGTCCTGGAACCCGGGGTGACGAACCTGGAGATCACCGCGGCGGCGGCACCGCACGGCCTCTACTACGCGCCGGACCCGTCGTCGCAGCAGGTGTGCACGATCGGCGGCAACGTCGCGGAGAACTCCGGCGGGGCCCACTGCCTCAAGTACGGGTTCACCACCAACCACGTGCTCTCGCTCGAGGTCGTGCTGCCCGACGGCTCGGTCGTCACCCTCGGCTCGGACTCGGCCGAGCAGTCCGGCCCCGACCTGCGCGGGGTGTTCCTCGGTTCGGAGGGCACCCTCGGGATCGTCACGAAGATCACCGTGCGGCTGCTGCGCACCCCGGAGGTCATGCGGACGCTGCTCGCCGACTTCCCGTCCGTGGCCGCGGGCGGCCAGGTCGTCTCCGACATCGTCGCCGCCGGGATCGTGCCGGCCGCGGTCGAGATGATGGACGCGCTGGCGATCGAGGCCGCCGAGGGCGCCACCGGCGCCGGGTACTCCCTCGACACCCCCGCCGCGCTGGTCGTCGAGCTCGACGGGACCGTCGAGGAGTGCGAGGAGCAGTTCGCACAGGTCAAGGAGATCTGCGACCGGCACGGCTGCACCCGGCTGCACGTCGCCGGCTCGCCCGAGGAGCGGGCGAACATCTGGCGGGGCCGCAAGGCCGCGTTCGCCGCGGTCGGCCGGATCTCGCCCGACTACATCGTGCAGGACGGCGTCGTCCCCCGGACCCGGCTGTCCGAGGTGCTGGAGCGGATCGAGGCGATGGGGACCGAGGCCGGCCTGCGGGTGGCCAACGTCTTCCACGCCGGCGACGGCAACCTGCACCCGCTGGTGCTGTTCTCCGCCGCCGACGGCGAGACCGAACGCGCCGAACGGCTCTCCGCCGGGATCGCGGAGCTGTGCGTGGAGATGGGCGGCTCGCTGTCCGGCGAGCACGGCATCGGCACCGACAAGGCGTGCTCGATGCCCGCGATGTTCGGCGTGGACGACCTGGCCGTCATGGACCGGGTCCGGGCCGGGTTCGATCCCGACCACATCTGCAACCCCGGCAAGCTGCTGCCCACCCCACGGCTGTGCGGTGAGAAGCCCGGCCGCTACCGGCCGCACCCGCTGGAGGAAGCCGGCCTGATCGAGCGCCTGTAGAGCCATCCGCCCCCGCGACGAAGGGCCCGAACGATGACCCGCGCTGCACCCACCACGCTGCGCCCGACCACCCCGGCCGAGGTCCGCGACGCCGTCCTGGACGTCCCCGGCCGGCTCGCGATCTCCGGCGCCGGGACCGCCCGGCACTGGGCGGGCCGCCCGGACGCGGTCGACGCCACGCTCGACCTGTCCGCCCTGTCCGGGGTGATCACCCACAACCCCGGGGACATGACCGTGTCGGTGCACGCCGGCACCCCGCTGGCCGACCTGCAGGCCGAGCTCGCCGGCCACGGCCAGCGGCTCGCGCTCGACGCCGCCCGGGCCGGGCGGGGCGCCACCGTCGGCGGGCTGGTCGCCACCGCCGACGCCGGCCCGTCCGCGCTGATCTACGGCGGCATGCGGGACCTGGTGATCGGCACGACCTCGGTGCTCGCCGACGGCACCATGGTCCGCAGCGGCGGGCACGTGATCAAGAACGTGGCCGGCTACGACATGGCCAAGCTGCTGCACGGCTCCTACGGCACGTTCGGGCCGCTGGTGGAGGTCGTGCTGCGGCTGCACCCGGTGGCGAAGGCGACCGCCTGCGTCGCCGTCGACGGCCCGGTGGACGACGCCGCCGAGCGGGTGCTCGCCCTGATGGCGAGCCCGCTGGAACCGATCGCCGTCGAGTGGCTCTCCGGTGACCCCGGGCGCCTGCTGGTGCGGCTCGAGGGTGGCACGTCGACCCTGCCGGCCCGGGTCCGGCGCCTGGTCGAGCTGCTCGGCGACGGCGCCCGCGAGGTGGGCCCCGACGCGTGGGACGAGCACGCGGCCCTGACCACCGGGGAACCCGGCAGGGCCGCTGGGGTCGGCGGGGCCGCTGGGGCCGCTGGCCGTGACGCCGTGGTCCGGATCGGGTGCGCACCCCGCTCCCTCGCCCCGCTGCTCGGGCGGCTGCCGGCCACCGCCGTCACCGCGGGCCTGGCCACCGGCGTCGCCACCGTGACCGTGCACGACGCGTCGGTCACCGACGTGCACGACGCCGTCGCCGCCGCCGGCGGCACCTCGGTGCTGCGGGACCGCCCGGCGGACCTCGACGCCCCCGCCTGGGGCGCGGCCCCGTCCGCCCTGCCGCTGCTCACCGCGATCAAGAACCAGCTCGACCCCGAAGCCCGGTTCGCCCCCGGCCGCTTCGCCCCCTGGATGTGAGGCCTCCCGTGACGAGCACCCCCGAGACCGACGGCACCCCGACCGGGGCCGCCGAGACAAAGATCCCGCAGCAGGCCCCGAGCGCGTTCGACGCCGTGCACCCGCCGCAGCGCGAGCTGCTCGACGACTGCGTGCACTGCGGGTTCTGCCTGCCGACCTGCCCGACCTACGTGCTGTGGGGCGAGGAGATGGACTCCCCGCGCGGCCGGATCCTGCTGATGGACCTGGCCGAGAAGGGTGACATCTCCCTCGACGGCCCGTTCACCGAGCACATGGACAACTGCCTGGGCTGCATGGCGTGCGTGACCGCGTGCCCGTCCGGGGTGCAGTACGACAAGCTGCTCGAGTCGGTCCGCCCGCAGATCGAGCGCAACGTCGAGCGGTCGAGGACGGATCAGCTCTTCCGGGACGCGATCTTCGCGTTGTTCCCGTACAAGCGGCGGCTGCGCGCGGCCGCGCTGCCCGGTGCGCTGTACCAGAAGCTGCGTGCCGTCCCGGCGATCCGCAGGCTCGCCGACCGGCTGCCGGGGCGGCTCGCCGCGATGGAGTCGCTGCTGCCGCCGGTGACCGTGCGCGAGGCGTTCGCGACGCTGCCGGTGCACACCCCCGCGGTCGGGCCCCGGCGGGCCCGGGTCGCGCTGCTCTCCGGCTGCGTGCAGGACGTGTTCTTCCACCGGGTCAACGAGGCCACGGTCCGCGTGCTCTCCGCCGAGGGCTGCGACGTGCTCGTTCCCCGCGACCAGCAGTGCTGCGGCGCGCTGGAGGTGCACGCCGGCCGGGAGGAGTCCGCGCTGGACCGCGCCCGGCGCACCATCGCCCGGTTCGAGACCCTCGACGTCGACGCGGTCGTCACCAATGTCGCCGGCTGCGGCTCCTCGATGAAGGACTACGGCCACCTGCTCGCCGACGACCCCGCGTGGGCCGAGCGGGCGCGGGCGTTCTCGGCCCGTTGCCGGGACGTGCACGAGGTGCTCGCCGACCTCTACGCCCGCCCGGAGTCCGAGGACGGCGGCCCGCGGGCCCCGCGCACCCCGGTGTCCGGCCGGGTCGCCTACCACGACGCGTGCCACCTCGGGCACGCCCAGGGCGTGCGGAACCAGCCGCGTGAGGTGCTGCGCACGATCCCGGAGTTGGAGCTCGTCGACATCGCCGAGGCGTCGCTGTGCTGCGGTTCGGCAGGCATCTACAACATGATCATGCCGGACGCGGCGGCCGAGCTGGGCGAGCGCAAGGCCGGGAAGATCCGGGACGCGCGACCCGACGTCGTCGTCACCGCGAACCCGGGCTGCCTGCTGCAGATCGCGAAGTACCTGCCCGGCGGCGGGGCCACCGCGGACGGGACCACCACGGGCGGGAGCACCGGGCGCGCTCCCGCCGTGGACGCCGGCTGGGGCGACGTACCGCTGCTGCACCCGGTGCAGCTGCTCGACGCGAGCATCCGCGGCGCAGAGGTCCCGCACCGCTGACCGAACCCGCGGTGGTCACGGATCGGGAGCGGAAACGGTCACCGTTGGCCGGAACGACGCCGGATCCGTGATCACTCGGGTGACCGGCCCGGGGAACCGAGGTGTCGTCGTGCGCGCTCCGGGGTAGCCCGGAGCCGACTACCCTGATCGTGAAGACCTGATCGTGAAGGCCCGATCGCGACACGGGCACCGTCGCCCGCGCGTCCCTCCGCGCCGCCCACCGGTACCCGGTCCCGGCGGCCTCCCCGGGGCGGCGTGCGGACGCGACGTGCCCCGGCGGTCGAGGAGAACACCAGGAGGCCGTGTGCACCCGAGAAGCGGTAACGGAACCACCACGTACGGCGATGGATCGGCCGTGGAGGAGAAGTCCGTGACCCCGAGCCCCAGCGCGTCCTCGCGCCACTTCCCGCAGACCCTCGTCGCGATGGACCCGCCGACCCTCCCGGCGGCGAACCTGACCCCGGCGCCTGCGGAGTTCCGCCAGTTCCCCGCCCCGCAGCGGTCCGAGCCCGGCCACCCGCAGCTGCGTAACCGGCTGCGCCGGATCCTGCTGTTCTGGCGCCGCGGCGCCTGAGCACCGGCCCACCCGACGACGGCCCGGTCACCCCTCGGGGGTGACCGGGCCGCCGTCGTTCCGGGCAGCGGTCAGGAGCGTGCGGCCGGCAGCCGCGTGGCGGACCGCCTGAGACCGACGACGATCGCGGCGAGGGTGAGCAGCACTAGCACCAGCAGCGCCGTCCCGGCGTTGAGCCCGACGCCGTGGATCAGGACGAACGCCAGTGCGCCGGTGAGCAGGCAGTAGTAGGTCATCGGGATGATCGTCATCCGGATGACGTCACCCTCCCGCCCGAGCAGCCCCACCGTCGCCGACGCGGCGACGACGTTGTGCACGGTGATCATGTTGCCGGCCGCTCCGCCCACCGCCTGCGCGGCGACGACCGTCTCGGGGGGCACCCCGATGTTCTCCGCCGTCGCGAACTGGAACAGCGAGAACGTCAGGTTGGACACGGTGTTGCTGCCCGCCACGAACGCACCGAGCGCGCCGATCCACGGTGCCAGGATCGGCCAGGCCGGGCCGACGAGCGTCGCGGCGCCCTCGGCGAGGGTCAGCGGCATGCTGGCCAGCCCGCTCGCGTTGTAGTCGGGCCCGGAGTTGATCAGAATCCGGACCAGCGGCAGCGCGAAGAGCAGGGCCACCGCGGCCCCGGCGAGCTGACCGGCCGAGACCCGCCACGCGGCGCCGATCTGCCGCCCGCTCATCCGGTGCAGGCCGTAGGTGACCAGGCAGACCAGCAGGAACACCGCACCCGGCGAGTAGAGCACCTCCACGTCGTCGCCGATGCCGGTGCCGAGGATGTCGTCGATCCCGACGGTGACCGACTGCAGCGCGTCCTTGATCGGTTCGATGGTGCGGGTCAGGACCAGCACCAGCGCGATGAGGACGTACGGCGTCCAGGCCAGCCAGAGGTTCATCCGGGCACCGGCGACCGAGGTGTCGGGCTCGATGGTGCCCGTCCACCGGTCCAGCCAGCTCTCCCGGGGCGGGAAGTCCCAGACCCGGGCGGGCATCAGGAAACCGCGGCTGGAGGTGAACATGACCAGGGCGAGCCCGATCAGCCCGCCGAGCAGCGCCGGGAACTCCGGGCCGAGCAGGGCGGCGACGACGACGTAGGGAACGGTCATCGCGAACGCCGCGTAGATCGCGAACGGCGCCACCCCGAGTCCCTCGGCGAAGCTGCGGTTCGCGCCGAAGAACCGGGTCAGCAGGCAGACCATGAACAGCGGAACCAGGGTGCCGACGACCGCGTGCAGCGCGGCGACCTCGAGCCCGATCGTCGCGAGGTAGCCCCCGGGGTCCAGCCCGAGCAGCGCGGTCCGCGCCTCGACCTCGCCCGACCCGGCCAGGCCGTCGCCGATCCCGGTGAGCACCGGGGTCCCGGCCGCGCCGAAGCTGACCGGGGTGGACTGGATGACCATGCCGACCAGCACCGCGCCGAGCGCCGGGAAGCCCAGCGCGAGCAGCAGCGGGGCGACCACCGCGGCCGGTGTACCGAACCCCGAGGCGCCCTCGATGAACGAGCCGAACAGCCAGCCGATGATGATCGCCTGCACCCGCCGGTCCGGGCTGATGCTGGTGAACCCGGCACGGATCGTCGCCAGCGCACCGCTCTGGGTCAGCGTCTGCAACAGCAGCAACGCGCCGAAGATGATGTAGAGCAGGCCGATCGCGAGGATCAGGCCCTCGATCGACGACGCGATGATCGTCGTGGTGTCCATCCCCCACACCAGCGCGCCGACCAGCGCGGCGGCGACGAACCCGATCGGCATCGCGTACTTCGCCGGCCAGCGCAGGCCGACGAGCAGGACCGCGACGACGAGGATCGGTGCGAGAGCGAGCAGGCTGAGCACGCCCAGGTTGTCCACGGTGACATCCCCTCGTGACTCCGGGCATCCGGACAAAGCGTCCGAACGCCTACGAACGAGGGGGACCCTTTCACCCGGACGGGCGTGGCCGCAACCGGAAGTGGAATCAGAATTTCGCGAAGTGGACCCAGCCGGCCTCGCCGTCGTACGGGCGGCCGTCCACGGTGACGACCGGGCCTGCGTCGTCGACGGCCTCCACCACGCCGATCTCGGCCCACTCCGCGGGCAGCGGCGTGTCCGCCGGGAAGGTCGCCGCGAGGGCGTGGTCCTCGCCCCCGGTCAGCATCCAGCGCAGCGGGTCGAGCCCCAGCGCGGAGCCGATCTCGGACAGCCGCGCCGGCACCGTGAACGCCCGTGACCGCAGGCGCAACGCCACCCCGGACGCGCGTGCCACGTGCGCCAGGTCGGCCAGCAGCCCGTCCGAGACGTCGATCATCGCGGTGGCACCGGCGTCGGCCGCGGCGGGCCCGGCCGAGTACGGGGGCTCCGGCACCCGGTGGGCGTTGACCAGTGCGGCCGGGGAGCGGAACCCGCGCCCGAGCACGGCCAGCCCCGCGGCCGACCAGCCCAGCCGCCCGCACACCGCGACCCGGTCCCCCGGCCGTGCGCCGGAGCGCAGCACCGCCTCCCGGCCCTGCAGCGAGCCGAGCGCGGTCACCGTCACCACGATCACCGGGCCGGACGTCAGGTCCCCGCCGACCAGCCCGGCCCCGACCGTCGCAGCCTCCGCCCACATCCCGTCGGCGAGCTCCTCGAGCTGCGCCGCCGGCGTGGTGGACGGGCAGGCCAGGCCGACCAGCAGCGACGTCGGGACCGCGCCCATCGCGGCGACGTCGGCCAGGTTCGCCGCCGCGGCCTTGCGCCCGACCTGGTCGGGCGAGGACCAGTCCAGCCGGAAGTGCACGCCCTCGACGAGGACGTCGGTGCACGCCACCACCCGGCCGTCCGGGGCGGCGACGACCGCCGAGTCGTCGCCCGGCCCGAGCAGGGTCGTGTCCGGCTGGGACCGCCCCGTGGTGACGCGGTCGATCAGATGGAACTCGCCGACCTCACGAAGTGAGACGCTCGCCTCGGAACCGCCCTCGGGCGTACTCGCGGATGGGGACACGGGGGCTGCCTCCGGTAGGTTCTGCGTCCGACATTCCTGCCGCCAACCATCCACCCGTGGCGGCACGTACCGGAAAGGGGCACGCCGTGGTGCAGGCATACATCCTCGTCCAGACGGAGGTCGGCAAGGCCGCCGCCGTCGCCTCCGAGATCGGGGGGCTGCCGGGGGTCATCTCGGCGGAGGACGTCACCGGACCGTACGACGTGATCGTGCGTGCCGAGGCCGACGACGTCGACGAGCTCGGCCGGCTGGTCGTGGCCCGGGTGCAGAACGTCAACGGCATCACCCGCACCCTGACCTGCCCCGTGGTCAAGCTCACCTGAGGCCGCTCGTGGGGGTCGCGGGGAAGCGCGGGCGCGGGCCGGTCTCGGTGCCGGTCGCGTTCGCGATCGCGCTGCCGCTGGTCCTCGCGCTGGTCGTCGCCGCGCTGGGGATCCACAGCCGGGTCACGGCCGGGCCGGACACCGGCTCCCTCGCCCTCCCCCCGCAGCCCGCACCGCAGGCGTCCACGCCGCAGTGCGACGCCGTGCTGGGCGCGCTGCCGGCGGAGCTGCCGGGTGATCCCGGCCCGGACGGCGCCGCGCAGCTGCCGCCGCGCGAGCTGGACCCGGCGGTGCCCGGTGCCCGGGCCTGGGTCGCCGAACCGGAGCCGGTGGTGCTGCGCTGCGGCACCGAGCGTCCCGCGGAGCTGGTGCCCACCGCGTCGCTGATCGTCGTGAACGGGGTGACCTGGCTGCCGCTGAGCGCTCCCGAGGGGGCGCGCTCGACCACGTACTCGGCCGTGGACCGCCACGTCCACCTGGAGCTGACCGCACCGGCCGAGATCGGCCCCGGCCCGTTGCAGGCCGTCTCCGACGCGATCTCCGCGACCCTGCCGGCGCAGGGTTAGCTCAGCAGCTCAGCGCAGGCCGGTCCCCCGGGCCAGCGCCGTCTCCACCAGCGTGGTCAGCAGCTCGGAGTACTCCAGGCCGGTGACCGCCCACATCTTCGGGAACGCCGAGCTCGGGGTGAACCCGGGCATCGTGTTGACCTCGTTGACCGTGATCCGGGGCCCGTCGACGCCCTCGTCGGCGACGAAGAAGTCGACGCGGGCCAGGCCCTGCACGCCCAGCGCGCGGAACGCGGTGATCGCCTTCCAGCGCACCGAGTCGGTGATCTCGTCGTCGAGCTTGGCCGGGATGTCGAGCTCGGACACGTCGAGGTACTTGGACTCGAAGTCGTAGAACTCGCCCGAGTAGCGCAGCTCGGCGGGCAGGCTGGCGCGGACGCTGCCGTCCGGGAACTCCAGCACCGCGCACTCGACCTCGCGCCCCGGCACGGCCGCCTCCACCAGCACCTTCGGGTCGTGCTCGCGGGCCTGCGCGATCGCGGCGTCGAGCCCGGCCGGGTCGGTCACCCGGGTCACGCCCATCGACGACCCGGCGCGGGCGGGCTTCACGAACAGCGGCAGGCCCAGGCGGTCCCGGTCGGCGAACCCGATGTCGGTGCCGGGCCGGAGCACGACGCCGTCGGCGACGTCGATCCCCTCGGCGCGCAGCAGCTTCTTCGCGAACTCCTTGTCCATCCCGACGGCCGAGGCCAGTACGCCGGCACCGACGTAGGGGACACCGGCCATCTCGAGCAGGCCCTGGATCGTGCCGTCCTCGCCGAACGCGCCGTGCAGGATCGGGAAGACGACGTCGACCCCGGCGAGGGCCTCCCCGACGGCGTCGCCGTCGAGCCGCACCAGCCCGCGGCCCGGCTCACCGGGCAGCACCAGCGCGTCGGCGGCCGCGTCGACCTCGGGGAGCTCACGACCGGAGATCGTCAGCTGCTGCGGGTCGGACGGGCCGACCACCCACGCACCGTCACGGGAGATCCCGACCGGGATCACCTCGAACCGCTCCGGGTCCAGGTGGGTCAGCACGCTGCCCGCGGAGACGCACGAGATCGCGTGCTCGGAACTGCGGCCGCCGAAGACGACGGCCACCCTGACCCGGTCGGAGCTCATGGGCCACGAGGGTATGCCTCGCCGCACGGGCCCCCCGCAGCCGGGGAGCGGTCAGTCGCCGGTCAGCAGCGCCAGCGCCGTGTGCAGTTCGGCGCGGGTTCCGGCGGCGTACCCGACGACCAGTCCGGAGGCGGCCGGTTCCGCCGGACGGCCTCCGGTCACGCTCCGACCGGTACCCTCCCGGCCGCCGGTGAAGTGGTCCGCCGTGGAGTGGTCGGCCGTGGAGTGGTCAGCGGTGGCGTAGTCGGCGAGCCCGCCCACGTCCACCCCCCGCTCGCGGGCGGCCGCGATCGCCTCGGGCTCGTCGGGCAGCGGCACCACCAGGTGGGCACCGGCCGGGTCGCCCTGCACGGCCCAGCCGGCGCGGGTCGCCGCGGCGACGACCAGCTCGCGGCGTTCGCGCAGCTCGCGACGCAGGCGTCGCAGGTGGCGGGACAGGTCGCCGCCGGCGGCCAGCGCGGCGAACACGCGCTGGCCCGCGGGGGACGGCCGGGTCCCGGTCCGCTCGCGCAGCTCGCGCCAGGCCTCGAGGACCGGCCGCGGCGCGACCGCCCAGCCCACCCCGAGCGTCGGACTCACGATCTTGCTCGCGGTGCCGAGGTGCACGACACGGTCCGGCGCGAGCGCGGCGAGCAGCGGCAACGGGGCGACGTCGTAGCGGAGCTCGCCGTCGTAGTCGTCCTCGATCACCAGCAGGTCCTCGTCGCGGGCCCGTTCGAGCAGGGCGACCCGGCGCGGCGCGGCCAGCCGCACCGCGGTCGGGAACTGGTGGGCCGGGGTCGTGTAGACGGCCGCGCAGCCGGCCGGGATCGCGTCGACCACCAGGCCCTCGTCGTCGACGGGGACGGGGACGACGCGCAGGCCCGCGGCCCGCAGCGCACCGACCGCCCGCTGGTAGCCGGGGTCCTCGACGGCCACCGTGGCCCCCGCGGGCAGCAGCCGGGCGAGCTCACCGACCGCGGCCGAGGTGCCCGCCGTGGCGAGGACGTCCGCCGGGGTCAGCCCGCGGTGGCGCAGCAGGTGCTCGACGACGGCGTCGCGGAACTCCGGCAGGCCGTCCGGCCGGGGCACGTCGTCCGGGCCGGCACCGCCGGCGGCCCGCCAGGCCCGCCGCCACGCGGCCCGGTCCAGGGCCGCGGTGCACGGACGCCCGGGATCGAGCCGGTACCGCCCGCCACCCGGCTCCGGCCGCCCCGGGGCATTCGGCCGCCGGGCACTCGCCCGCCCCGGGGCACTTGCCCGTGCGGCGACGACCGCGGGGCCCCACGCGCGTGCCGATCCGGTGAACGAGCCCGGTCCGGTCGCTGCCCCCGGCCCGGCTGCGCCCTCTGGACCGGCAGTTGCCGGCCCGATGGCGACTGCCGTCGGCGCGGGCACCGGGCCGACCGCGGCCGCCCCCGGATCACGCCGGCCCCCGACCGGCCCGCCCGCGGAGCCGCGGCGCGCCGCGGGCGACACCCCGCGGGGCACCGCCGTCACGTAGGTGCCCGCTCCGACCCGGCCCTCGACCCACCCCTCGGCGAGCAGCTGGTCGTAGGCGGCCGAGGTGACCGTCCGGCTGAGCCCGAGCGCGGTGGCCAGGGCGCGGGTGGAGGGCAGGCGGTCACCGGGGCGCAGGGCCCCGCCGGCCGCAGCCGCGCGCAGGCCGTCGGCGACCTGGACGGCGAGCGACGCCCCGGCCGCCCGGTCGATCATGATCGGCAGATCCACGCCCACCGCGACCATCGACGTCACCGGCCTTCTCGATTCCCGGGGAATTGGCCGTTCCAGGATGCCACTCGACGGCACACGCTGGACCCGTGACGCTCTCCACCACCGCCAGGAGCACGCTCGGCCGCAATCGCGACCGGGCGGCGACCGATTCCGCCGAGCTGCACGCCGTCCTCGACGAGGGCCGCGTCTGCCACCTCGGCTTCGTCCGCGACGGCGCACCCGTCGTCCTCCCCACGGCCTACGGCCGCGACGGCGACACCCTCTACCTGCACGGCTCCAGCGGCGCGCGCTACCTCGCCGGTGACGAGCTCCCCTGCTGCGTCACCGTCACCCACCTCGACGGGATCGTGCACGCCCGCGCCGTCATGCACTTCTCGATGAACTACCGCAGCGCGGTGGTGCACGGCGTGGCACGCAAGGTCACCGACCCGCACGCGCGGTGGCACGCCCTGCGCACCATCGTCGAGCACCTGACACCCGGCGCCTGGGAGCACGCCCGGCACCCGGATGCCAAGGAGCTCGCCGCCACCGTCGTGTTCGCCCTCGACCTGACCGAGGCCAGCGTGAAACGCCGCTCCGGACCGCCGTCCGACGACGACGCCGACGTCTCCGCCGATCTCGCCTGGGCCGGCGTCGTGCCGGTCAGCACCGTGACCGGGATCCCGGAACCCGCCCCTGACCTGCCCGGACACCGCGCACTCCCACCCCACCTGGGGTGATCGGGTCACCGGTTCGGGTGACGTAGTCTCGGCACCGGCGTCACGGGGCTCCCCGGCCCCGGCCGCTCTCGCCGCCGAGAACGCCGCCCTCACCGCCCCCGAGGAGGACGCGTGACGATCATCCCGCCCGCCCCCGTCCAGTCCGCGCTACCGATGCCCGACTGCGTCGGGGACGCCGGCTCCTGGTGCTCGACGCTCTACCGCTGGACCAACAACGACTTCCTGGCCCAGCACGCCGACACCATCGTCGGGAAAACGGTCTCGATCACGATGATCGTCGTGATCGCCGTCCTGTTCCGCTGGGTGGCCCACCGCGCCATCGCCCGCCTGGTCGACGGCGCCACCAACGGACGGTTCACCGCGCTGATCGGACGTGCCCGCCGGCTGCGCCGCACCGACCGCGGCGAGGGAGCGAGGAGCAACGCGCCGGGGTCGCAGCGCCGGCTGCAGCGGGCCCGGACGATCGGCTCGGTGCTGCGCTCGATCGTCTCCGCGGTCGTGCTGCTCGTCGCGGTGATGATGGTGATGAACGAGCTCGGCTACCCGCTCGGCCCGCTGCTGGCCGGTGCGGGCGTGCTCGGCCTCGCCATCGGGTTCGGTGCACAGAACCTCGTGCGCGACTTCCTGTCCGGGATGTTCATGCTGCTCGAGGACCAGTACGGCGTCGGCGACATCGTCGACGTCGGCGAGGCCATCGGCACGGTCGAGTCGGTCGGCCTGCGGATCACCACGATCCGTGACCTGCAGGGCACCGTCTGGTACGTCCGCAACGGCGAGATCCTGCGGGTCGGGAACATGAGCCAGGGCTACGCGGTGGCCGTGGTCGACCTGCCCGTCGCGCACCGCGCCGACATCGAGGAGGCCACCGAGCTCGCCGGGACGACCGCCACCGAGCGGGCCTCGCAGGCCGACATCGTCGACGACGTCCTGGAGGCGCCGGAGGTGCTCGGCGTCGACAAGATCAGCCCGGAGGGCGTGACCCTGCGGATCACCGTGCGGGTCAAGCCCGGCAGGCAGTGGGCGGTCAAGCGTGCCCTCAACGGTGCGATCACCGACGCGTTCGACGACCACGGCGTGCCGCGCCCCCTGCTGTTCGCCGGCAGCCTGGACGGGCGTGCCCAGCAGCAGAACTGAACCGCAGGGGAACTGAGAGACTGACGACGTGAGTGCACCGCAGAACTTCTACGCCGAGGTGGGTGGGGCCCCGGTCTTCCACCGGATCGTCCACCGGTTCTACGAGGAGGTCGCCCGGGACGAGATCCTGCGCCCGATGTACCCCGAGGAGGACCTGGGCCCGGCCGAGGACCGGCTGCGGATGTTCCTCGAGCAGTACTGGGGCGGGCCGCGCACCTACTCCGACCAGCGAGGGCACCCGCGACTGCGGATGCGGCACGTCCCGTTCAAGATCGGGCCGATCGAGCGGGACGCGTGGCTGCGCTGCATGCAGATCGCGGTCGACGAGGAGAACCTCGCGCCCGCGCACCGCGAGCAGCTCTGGAACTACCTGCAGTACGCGGCGATGAGCATGCAGAACTCGGAGTTCTGACTCGCATGTCGTCATTGTCACCAACAGTGACTCCCTAATCGGCTGAATGGCCGCCGAACGGGTGGTATTTGGCGCTGATCCGCGTCGAAGCGGCTCTCGTCGTGACCGAATGCGTCCGGGCTCGTTGAACCGGACGCCGCCCCGGAGCTTCGGGCGGCCCGTAGTCGCCCGTCTGGGGGTTCATCGTGAGCGCACTGCCGTCGCCGTCCGGATCCGGTCCGCAGCGTCCTGACCCGGCGCACGGGGCGTCGCGGCACTCACGCCGGACCCCTGCCCCGGACACCGCCGGCGCGGAGGCCGACGAGCACGGCGACCCGGGTGACGGGTCCTGGTTCACGGTCGTGCTGCGCGGTTACGACCGGGGCCAGGTCGAGGCCCGGCTGGCCGGCCTGGAGGACCGGCTCCACGAGCAGGCCCGGCGCGCCGAGACCGCCGAGCAGGCGCTGCACGAGGCACGGGCGCAGGTGCGCCGGCTGCAGGAGCAGGTGGCGCGGGCGGCCGCGGCGCCGGTCGAGCGGCGGGCCGAGGAGGCCGGCTTCGGCCACCGCGTGGAACGGGTGCTGCAGGCGGCCGAACAGGAGGCCGCAGAGCTGCGCGAGCGTGCGGCCACCGACGCCGACGAGATCGTCTCCCGGGCACGGCAGGAGGCCGAGGACCGGCGCACCCGCACCGAGGAGGCGCTGCTCGAGCGGGCTTCCACCCTGGACCGTGAGTTCGCCTCCCGCAGCGCCGCTCTCGACGACCGGGCGCAGGACGTGGACCGGCGCGAGCACGGCCTGGACCGCCGTGAGGACACGCTCGCCGAGCGGGAGCGTTCGGTCGAGGAGCGGGTCGGCTCGGTCCGCGAGGAGGCCGACCGGATCATCGCGTCGGCCCGGGCCGACGCCGACGAGATCCTCACCGCCGCCCGAGACGAGGCCGCGACCGCGCTGCGTGCCGCCGAGCGCGATGCCGACGAGCGGCGTGCCGGGGTGGCCCGGGACGTCGAACGGCTGGCCGGCCTGCGCGACGAGGTCCGCGGCGAGCTGGCGCGGGTGCGCGAGACGCTGACCACCGAACTGGACCGTGAGCCGGTCTCGGCCACCCTGGACGACGCCCTGTTCGGCGTCTCCGGCACCGGCTCGTCCGGGACGGCAGGCGAGTCGTCCACCGAGGACTCGCCGATGGCGTCGGTCTCCGTCCTGGACGCCTCCCGCTCCACGACGGGCACGTCGTTCGTCTGGTCGTCCGGAACCGGTGCCGACCGCCTCGCCACGTCCGTGGGGTCCCCCGAGTCCGTGGGCTCCCCCGAGTCCGAGGAGGACGCCCCGGGCTCCGAGCGCCGCCGGTCCGGGTCCGGCTCCGCCGGCGCGACGCCGGGCACCGACCCGGCCGGCACCACCGGTGCGGCGGCATCCGACACCGCAGCCTTCGACCTGCGCTCCGCGACCGCGGCCCGGTTCACCTCCGGCGACACCCTGCGGCCGGGCTCCAGCGATACCGGCCATCCCGCGGACACCGCCGACGGCACGGTCGGCTCCGACAGTGTCTCCCGTCCCAACGGGGTGTCCCGCTTCGGCGGCAGCTCCCACTCCGGTGGCGGCTCCGGGACCACCCGCGACTCGGGGACCGGCCACGACTCCAGGACCGACGACAGCACCGGGACCGGCCGCAGCACCGGGGACGACCACGGCTCCGGGACCGCCCGCAACACCGGGAATGACCGCTACTCCATGTTCGACGGCGGCTCCGTGGCCGGGCGCGGCTACAGGACCGGCGACGGCCCCAGGACCGGCGACGCCTCGGGGACCGGCCACGACACCGGCGGGACCACCCACGATTCGGGGGCCGGACGCGACATCGGGGCCGGCCGCGGCTCCCGGACCGCCCGTGATTCCGGGACCGGCGGCAGCTCCGAGGCCGGTGGCAGCTGGGGGCCCGGCGACAACGCACGGGCCCGCGGCGCCCGCTCCGACGACACCGCGGCCGACAGCACCTCCCGCCCTCGCGGCAACTCCGGATCCGACGGCGGCACCGACAGCGCCACCCGGAACGACAGCGCCACCCGGGACGACAGCGCCACCCGGACCGACGGTGCCACCCGGGACAACAGTGCCACCCAGGACGAGGGGACTTCCAGGATCGACGGTGCCACCGGGACCCACGACGAGACGCCCTCGGCGCTCCGGGACGGGGAGGACCCCGACAGCACGACCGCCGACCGGGACGACCTCGCGGCCGACCGCGACGGCGCCGACGACGACACAGCGGACGACGACACGGCGGACGACACCGCCACCGGCACCCTCCTGCTCGGCCCGGGCCGGCGACCCGGCACCGCGCGTGACGACGACCCGGACCGCACGACGATCGGGCAGATCCCGCCGATCTCCCTGACCTCGATCGGGGTACTCCCGTTCGGTGATCTTGGGACGGGCCGGGAGAGCGGCCGGACCAGGAACGACGGGGCGAGCAACGGCTCGCGACCGCACCGGGGACCCACCCGGGGTCCGGGGCCCGGGCGGCGCTCGCGATAATCAGATCGTGATGTGCCCCCGACCGTCACAGAACGCATGACGTCGGCGCCCGGGCAACCGGGCCGCGACGATGCAGCGGAACCGGACGCGGCCGGGCTCGGCGAAGCGATCAGGACCGGCCGCGTACCGGTGGTCCCCGGATCGCTGGTCGACCTGGTCATGCGTTCTGGCTCCGACGACGCCTCCGACCCCTCCCCCACCGATTCCGGGCCCGCCCCGGACAGTGCGTCCCGCCCCGGCTCGGCCGGGGACGGCTCCCGTACGGGTGAACCCCGGACGGGTGCCGGGACGCCGTCCGGCACGACCACCCCCGGTGCCACGACCGGCCGCACCGGCGGTGACCCGGCCGGGCCGTCCACCTCGGTCGCGCCACCACCGACCGGTGCCGCCGGTACGTACCCCGGCACCGGCCCGGGTGGCGCCGGCACCGGCGGCACCGGGTTCACCGACCTGGTCCGTGGCAGCGGAGCCTCCGGGAGCACGTCCAGCCAAGCCGGGCCCGCCGGTAGCCGCCCGACGCCGTCGCCACGCTCCGCCTCCGCAGGCTCGGGGAACCGTGCCGACCAGGCCACGACCGGATTCGACACCGGCGACGACTCCTATGCCGACCTCGGTGACCTCGGCGACGACCCGCTGGGCATCGGATCGCTGCCCGCCGACGGCTCCGGGGCCCAGGAGCCGGTCGACCCGCTGCACACCCCGGCGGACCGGTTCGCCCCGCCGCCCTCGTTCGCACCGGCGCCCACCGCCGGGACCGCACCGGCCCCGGACGCCCCGTCGACGGGGTCCTCCCCGTCCGCGACCGGGCACCGTGAGCCGACCGCCGCCCCGACCGGTCGGTCCGCCGCGCCGGCGTCCGCCCCGGAGCCGTCCGACGGGTCGACCGCCACCCCCGCCGACGGTCGTCGCAGGACGGGCGGGCCGGTCGGCACCGACGGCGTCCCGGTGACCGAACCCGCGCCCACCGTGGTGCCGCCGATCGCACCCCCGCCACGGCCGATCGAGGAGACCGCCGAGGTGACGCACCCGGATCCCGCCCCCGGCAGACCTGCCGGCCCTGCGCAGTCCACTCCGGACACGCACGACCCGGACCCGGCCGGGGACCCGCCGTCGTCGAAGCGGTGGCCCCCGCGGCCACCGCTGTCCGGCGCCGACGGACCGGAGACCGACATCCTGCCGCCCGGTGCGTTCCTCGGGCACTACCCGTCGGCGTCCGACTCCGACCAGCAGGCCCGGCCGGACGACCGGGGCGCGCGGACGGACACCCCGGCACCGGGGAGCCGTCCGACCATGCCCGGCCGCCGGCGCCCGGCGGCGTCCGAGCCGGATCGGCTTCCCGCTCCGCGGCCCGCGATGGGCGGCCCGGCGATGGCCGAGCTGTCCGGCAACGACCTGTTCGCGGCGCCGGGCGGTGCCGGGAGCAGCCGTGGTTTCGGCGAGTTGCCCGACCGCGGAACCCTTCCGTCGGACCCCACCGGCCGTGAGGGCACCGCCGGGGCCGACCAGACCGACGGTCCTGCCGGGACGCCCCCGGGCACCGGGGCCCTCCCTGCCCGCGCGATGCCCGATCACCGGGGTTCGGATCCGAGGTCCGGGGCCGTCCCCACCTCCGGCGGCGCAACGGACCGGACGGTCCCGGCCGCCGGCGAGTACCGCTCCGCGGCCGCACGGGTCTCCGGGGCGTTCCCCGCGCCGGACGGGACGACCGCTCGCCCGGGCCCGTCCGCGGGACCGGGTGCCTCGGCCGAGCACCCCGGCACCGGAGAGGTCCCGGGCGCCGCCCCCGCATCCGAGCGGTCACGCGAGCGCCCCGAACCGGGCGCACCGCCGTTGCCCGGACCGGGTGAGCAGGCCGAGCGTCCCGCTGCCGGACCGGCCTCGGGCACGTTCCCGGCGCCGGACCGGACGAGCGAGCGCCCGGGCCCCGCTGCGGCCACGGGATCCTTCCGGGCACCGGGCGGGCCGTCCGGGACCCGCCCGGTTCCGGACGCCCGGGCCGACCCGCAGGCCGGGGGGTGGGGACCGCCCGCCGCCGGCGCGTCCGCGTGGGCTCCGCAGGGCCCCACCGGGTCGCGCGACCGGCCACGCACGCCCGGCTCCCCCGGGGCGCCGGATCCGACGGCCGGCGAGACCACCGTGACGATGGGTGCCGTCGGCGACGACGGGCGTCCCCGGCCCGCCGGTACCCGGACGACCCAGCAGGACGCCGCCGAGAGCACCGCGCGGACCGCGGCACGACCGGCGCCGAGCACCGACGGTGACGAGCGGTCCCCCGATGAGCGGGGCGGGCGGAACGCCGCGGCGGCCGCCGCGGTCGGCGCGGTCTCGGTGGCCGCGACCCGTGCCGCCGCCGGCAAGGCCGACCCGGGCGGCACGGATGGCACCGGGAGCACGGTCGACGCCGATGACGTCGACGGCGCCGGCGATGCCGGTGCACCGGAGCCCACGACCAAGACGATCACCCCGCGCCGCGAGGCGATCATGTCGGCGAAGCCGCGCAACGGCCGCCGCGGCGTCTCCCCGGCCGGGCTCGCGATCGCCCTGGCGATCCTGCTGCTCGGGACGCTGACGGTGTGGGCGATGTTCTCGCCGACCCCGCAGAACGACGGCGCGGCCCCGGACCGCCCGGCGGCGAGCGACTCCGGAGCCGGTTTCGGGCCGCGACCGGCCGCCGCACCGGCCGGGACCAGCCTCGCGCAACCGACGGTGCGCGCGACCGTCCCGGCCGGGCGGTCCCCGGTCGCGGTCGCCGCGACAGCCGGCGGTACGGCACTCGTCGCCGTGGAGGACGCGAACCGGCTGCTGGTGGTCGACGGCGCGTCCGACGCCGTCACCGCCGAGGTGCCGCTCCCGGCCACGCCCCAGGGCGTCACCGCCTCGCCCGACGGGACCCGCGCGTTCGTCAGCATGTCCGACGGCAGCGGTGGGCAGATCGCTGTCGTCGACGTCCCCGGTGGGACGGTCGTCTCCACGGTGCCGGTGACCGCCGACCCGGGCGGAGCCGTCACCTCCGCGGACGGACGGTTCCTCTACGTGCCGTCCCGGGCGGAGGGCGTGATCGACGAGCTCGACCCGTACGCCGGCGTCGTCACGCGTTCCGTCCCGATCTCCCGGGACCCCTACGCGGCGACCACGAACGACGCCGCTGATCGCGTCTACGTCGCCACCCGCGGCGCCGACCAGCTGACCGTGCTGGACCCGAACACGCTCGCCGTGCTCGGCAGCTTCCCGGTCGCCGGGGGCGCCGAGGCCGTCGCCGTCACCCCGGCCGCCGCCCCGGAGACGCTGGTCGCGGTGGCCGGGCCGGACTCGGACACCGTCAGCATTCTGAATCCTGCCGACGGCAGCGAGGTCGCCACGGTGGAGGCCGCCGGTGGGCCGACCGGGCTGGCGTTCGCCCCGGACGGCGGGCACCTCTACGTCACGACCGGGCAGGGCCTGCAGACCTTTGAGACCGCCACTGACACCTCCACCTGGGAGGTCGCCGGCACCACCGACGTCGCCCAGCAGCCCACCGCCGTGTCCGTCGCCCCCGACGGCCGCACCGGCTGGGTCACCGGGGACGGCGAGGTCAGCGTCCTGAACCTGGCCTGATCACCCGGTGACGGTGAGCGGCAGCGAGACCACACGGCGGCGCACGACGGCCCCGTAGCGGGCGTCGAGACGCATCCACGACCCGGACGCCGACACCCGCACCCGGCGGTCGCCCGGAGCGTTCGGGGCCGGTCCGGAACCCAGGAACCCCATCCCGGACATCGCGAACAGCACCCGCATCGGCACGCGCACCGGCCCGCCGGCCTCGGGCGGCGACACCGTCAGCACGGTCTGATCCAGCAACGACGCCGGCGGCCCCATCGGCCCGGCGTGTTCCCGGGCCAGCGCGAGGCCCCGATCGGCGAGGGCGTCCAGCTCACCGGCGGGCACCTCGTCCACCCGTGACCAGCCGTCGGGTGGGGGCAGCTCGTCGAGCCACGACGCCGCCGGGCCGGGGTCGATCTCCTCGGCCCGCTCCACCGCCAGCGCCGTGAGCAGCGTCGACGCGTGCGCGGTGACCGCGGTCCCGCCGTCGAGCCGCCCGGTGACGGACCGGGTGACCAGCACGTCGAACGGCGTGCGGGCCCACGCCGTCACACGGTCCCCCGCCGAGGTCAGCCGGATCGCGGCGGCCTGGTCGAGCCGCACCACCCGCGCCGTGAACGCGCCCAGGTCGTCCCGCTCGGACGGGTCCGCCAGCCGGAGGATCATGACACCTCTCCCAGGAAGCGCCTCAGGTAGTCACGTTCGTCGCCGGTGAGTCGCCGCACGCGTTGTGCCTCCAGGTCGTAGAGCGCCATCGAAGTCCAGGCCGTCACCGCGACCGGGTCGTCCGCGCCGGACCCGTCGCGCAGCACGTAGTCGAGGGTGAACGACGCGGCCCGCAGGTCCCGCACGGTGATCTCCACCCGCAGGGGCTCGGCGCGCCAGGGCAGCTGCCGCTTGTAGTCCACGTGCAGCCCGGCGACCAGCAGCCCGGACGCGAACCCGGTCATCCCCTCCTCCCCGGCGCCGGTGAAGGCCAGCGCGACGCGGGCCTCCTCGATCAGCGTGACGATCCGGGCGTGGTTCACGTGCCGGTAGGCGTCCTGGTCGGTCCAGCGCAACGGGACCAGGTGGACGAACGGCCCGGTGCCGGACGACCCAGTGACGGATGGCTCAGCAGAAGTTGCGGACGTGCCCGACATGTCCCCGAGTCCTACCGGGCCAGCCCACGCAGCTGGCGAGAGATCACCGACAACGTGGCCAGGTCCAGCGACGCCGAGGCGCCGATCTCCTCCAGGGCGGTCCGGGCGCGGGACAGCTTCGACGCGTTCGCCTGCTCCCAGGCCGCGATCGCCTCGTCGACACCGGTGCCGGGCGGGGTCTCCCGCAGCGCGTCGAGGGTCACCGACCGCAGCGAGCCGTACAGGTCGTCGCGCAGCGCGAGCCGGGCCAGCGCGTGCCACCGGTCGCCGCGGTCGAGCCTGCTCCCCGCCGACAACGCCTGGTCGACGCCGAGGTGCTCGGACAGCGCGTAGTACAGCCGGGCCACCTCGGCGGCCGGACGCGGTTCCTTCTCCCGGTCGGACAGCTCCACGACCTCGACCACGTCGAGCAGACCGTAGGCGTACAGCGAGAGGGCGGCCGGGCGGACCAGGCCCTCCGGCACACCGGACTCCCGCAGGCTCGCCGCCTGCTCCCGCACCGAGTCCAGCTCGCGGCCCTGCAGCAGCTCGGGCAGCTGGCCCCGCAGCCGGGCGATCGGCTCGGCGAACCGGCTGATCTCCGCACCGACGGCCAGGGGCTGGGGCCGGTTGGTGAGGAACCAGCGTGAGACCCGGTCGAGCAGCCGGCGCGACTGAAGCACGACGGTGTCGGCGACGGCCACCGGCACGTCGGCGCTCCGGACCGCCGCCCAGAGCTCGGGCAGCTCGAACACCCGGGTCGTGACGGTGTAGGCGCGCAGGACGTCGCCCGGGCCGGCCGCGATCTCCTCCCCGAGGCGGAACGCGTAGCTGAGCCCCGCGCCGTCGACCATCTCGTTGACCAGCTTCGTGGCGATGATCTCGCGGCGCAGCGGGTGGGTACGGACGGCGTCGCCGAAACGCTCCCGGACCTGGGCCGGGAAGTAGTCCGGCAGCGGCGGCTCGAACGCCGGACGGTCCGGCAGGTCGGTCTCCACGATCCGGGCGGTGAGGTCGAGTTTGGTGTGGGCGAGCAGGGTCGCGAGCTCGGGACCGGTCAGGCCCAACCCCGCCTCGTCGAGCTCGTCGAACCCGGTGGCCGAGGGCAGCACCTCCAGCTCGCGGTCCAGCCCGGCCCGTTCGACGAGATCGGTGACCATGCGGCCGTGCACGGAGACCATGCCGGGGGCGTGGGCACGCGCGACACCGAGCACGTTGTTCTGCGCGATGTTGTCGGCCAGCACCAGGTCGGCGACGTCGTCGGTCATCGACGCGAGCAGCTCGTTGCGGGCCGGCCCGTCGAGCGTGCCCTCCGTGACCGGGCGGTCGAGCAGGATCTTGATGTTGACCTCGTGGTCGGAGCAGTCGACCCCGGCCGAGTTGTCGATCGCGTCGGTGTTGACCCGGCCCGGCACGCCGTCGCGCCCGCCGGCACGGGCGTACTCGATGCGGCCGCGCTGGGTCAGGCCCAGGTTGCCGCCCTCACCGACGACCCGGACCCGCAGGTCGCGCCCGTCCACCCGGATCGTGTCGTTGGCCTTGTCCCCGACGTCGGCATGGGTCTCGGTGGAGGCCTTCACGTAGGTGCCGATGCCCCCGTTCCACAACAGGTCGGCCGGCGCCTGCAGGATCGCGTGGATCAGCTCGGGCGGCGACATCGCCGTGACCGTCCCGGGCAGGCCGAGCGCGGTGCGCATCTCCGGCCCGACCGGCACCGACTTCGCGGTGCGCGGCCACACCCCGCCGCCCGCGCTGATCAGGGAGCTGTCGTAGTCCTCCCAGGTCGAGCGGGGCAGCTCGAACAGCCGGCGCCGTTCCGCGTACGACGCGGCGGCGTCCGGGGTGGGGTCGACGAACACGTGCCGGTGGTCGAACGCGGCGACCAGCCGGATGTGCTCGGAGAGCAGCATCCCGTTGCCGAACACGTCACCGGACATGTCGCCGATGCCGACGACGGTGAACTCCTGGCTCTGGGTGTCGAGGTCGAGCTCGCGGAAGTGGCGCTTCACCGACTCCCAGGCACCGCGGGCGGTGATGCCCATGGCCTTGTGGTCGTAGCCCACCGACCCGCCGGAGGCGAACGCGTCGCCGAGCCAGAAGCCGTAGTCCCCGGCGATGGAGTTGGCCAGGTCGGAGAACGTCGCGGTGCCCTTGTCCGCGGCGACGACGAGGTAGGAGTCGTCGCCGTCGTGCCGGACGACATCCGGTGGCGGCAGGGTCTCGGTGCTGCCGTCCGGGTGGGTGAGCAGGTTGTCGGTGACGTCGAGCAGCCCGGAGATGAACGTCGTGTAGCAGGCCCGCACGTGCTCGGGGTCCGGCGTGGGCCGGCGCACGACGAAGCCGCCCTTCGCACCGACCGGCACGATGACGGCGTTCTTCACCGCCTGAGCCTTCACCAGACCGAGGATTTCGGTGCGGTAGTCCTGCTGCCGGTCGGAGAACCGCAGCCCACCGCGGGCGATCGGGCCGAACCGCAGGTGCACGCCCTCGGCGTCCGGGGAGTACACGAAGATCTCGAAGCGCGGCCGCGGCAGCGGCATGTCCGGCACCGCCGCCGGGTCCAGCTTGAACGAGAAGAACGCCCGGCCGCGGAACCAGTTGGTGCGCAGCGTCGACTCGATCACCGCGAGCAGGCCGCGCAGGATGCGGTCCGCGTCCAGGCCGCTGACCTGGTCGATCAGCGCGGTGACGTTCGCCAGGGCACGCTCGTGGGCGGCGTCGCGCTCGGCCGGGTCGGTCGTCGCCGGGTCGAACCGGGCCCGGAACAGCGTGATCAGCCCCTGGGCGACCTGCGGGTGGTTCACCAGCACGTTCGCCGTGTACTGCAGCGTGAACAGACCACCGAGCTGACGGGTGTAGCGACTGTAGGCACGCAGCACGGCGGCCTCGCGCCAGTGCAGCCCGGCACGCAGGACGAGCGCGGAGAACCGGTCGGACTCGGCGTCGCCGCGCCACGCCGCGGCGAACGCCTCCTCGAACCGGGTCCCGGTGTCCTCGACGGTCACGGCCGGCGCCGCGGGTGCGCCCGACGGCTCGGGCGCGCGCAGCCCGAAGTCGTAGAGCCAGCAGTGCCGGCCATCGGGCCGGGTGAACTCGAAGGGACGCTCATCGACGACGTCGACGTCGAGCTGCTGCAGCAGCGGCAGCACCCGGGTCAGGGTCGCCGGGGCGTCACCCAGGTAGAGCGCGAACCGGATGTCGTCGTCGGTCGTGCGGTAGAGCCGCAGGTCGAACGCGTCGGTGTCGTCGGGACCGCCGCCGAGTGCCATCAGCCGGCGCAGGTCCTCCACCGCGCGCTCCGGGACGACCCCGGCCTTGTAGGACTCGGGGACGCCGGCGAGCATCGGGCGCGCCGACGGCCCGGCGTCACCGAGCGCGGTGACCAGCAGGTCGTCCCAGCTGCGGGTGGCCTCGGCGATCTCGTCCTGCAGGGCGGCCACGTCGTAGGCGACGGGTTCCGCGGACGGGTCGGTGGCGACGGTGAGGTGCAGCATCGCCAGCTCGGCGTCGCCGACCTGCGCGGTGTAGGTGACATCGCTGCCCTGGAGCCGCTCGCGGAGGATGTCGGTGATGCGCAGCCGGGTGTCGGTCGTGTAGCGGTCCCGCGGCAGGTAGACCAGGCAGGAGAGGAACCGCCGGTACGGGTCCGGGTGCACGAACAACCGGACCGCGCGTCGTGCGCTGGCCTCCAGCACGCCGACACCGGTGTCGTGCAGCCGCCGTTCCGAGGACGAGAACAGCTCCGTGCGGGGCAGCACGGAGAACACCTCGAGCATCTGCTGACCCGAGTAGGAGTCCGCGGGGAAGCCCGCGCGGCGGATCGCGCCCCGGATACGGCGGGCCACCACCGGAATGTCCAGCACGGACTCGTGGCGGGCGGGCACGGTGAGCATGCCGAGGAAGCGGTGCTCCCCGACGACGGTCCCGGCGGCGTCCCGGGTGCGGACGCCCACGTAGTAGGGGTGCACCGGCCGCAGCACCCGGCTGCGCTCGCTCGCCCGGGTGATCAGCAACGGGCCGGCCGGGTCCTCGGCGCCGAGCTCGCCCTCCTCCGGGAGGAACAGGTTGGCGCCGGCGTCGCCCGGGCGCAGGACCCCGAGCCCGGTGTCGGTGTCGGGTTGCAGACGGCCGTCGCGGCGCGCGTAGTGCCGGTAGCCGATGAAGACGAAGTGGTCGTCGACCAGCCAGCGCAGCAGGTCGGCGACCTCACCCGGGTCCACGCCGTCGCCGTGCGAGGTGATCCCGGTCAGGTCGTCGGCCAGCGCCCGGACCCGGTGGGTCATGGCGGAGGAGTCGTCGATGACCTGGCGGACGTCGGACAGGGTGCGTTCCAGCTCGGAGCGCAGCGCCTCCCGGTCGAGCTGCCCGGACGAGACGACGTCGAGGTGCATCCACGACTCGGCGAGCGCGTCACCCGGCTCGCTCGGGTCGGCGTCGGTGTCGACGCCGGTGAGGTTCCCCGTGCCGTCGCGGTCGACGACCAGGATCGGGTGCACGACCCGCCGGACGGTGCCGCCGACGCGTCCGACCCCGGCGAGCACCGACTCGACCAGGTAGGGCATGTCGTCGGTGACGATGTCGACCGTGGTCGCCTCACCCGGCCCGGAGACGACGTCGACCGCGGCCCGGCCGGGCTCCCGGCGCGCGGCGAGCGCGAGATGCGCATCGACCACGGTGGCCGGGCCGGGCAGCACGGGGCCGCCGGTGTCCTCCGCCTCCGGGGTGTGCCGCACGTAGAACCGGACGAGGTCCGCGGCGGCGGTACCGCCCGGTCGCGGACCACTCCCCGACCGCACGTCCACGTCCGCTGTGCTCCCCGTGTCACCCGTCGTACCGTTGCTCACGTCCCACTCCGGCCCCCGCGCGTCCATGACGCTCGCCACCCTAGCCTCCGGCCCCGACGGTTCCGGGCGGGCGACGAGCGATGTGCACGGGCACATCGGTGCAGGTCGGTCAGATCTCGCGGTACGCGGCGAGGGCGCCGGCGAGGAGATCGGCGAGACCCATGCCCTCGGGGATCGCGTTCGGATCGTCGGGCGTGTCCGTACGGTCGTCGGACGGTGTCGTGCTACCGCGCTCCGTCCGGCTCCCGACGCCGGGTCCGACCGGTCCTGGCGACGCTGCCGACGCGGAGGCCCACACCGACCCCGGCGCCGCTGCCGTTCCCGAGGACACCGCTGACCTCGACGACGCTCCCGTTCGCGCACCGGCACTGTTCCGGTCCGCCGACCTCGTGGAGTTCGTGGTGGCGGACTCCGTGGTGGCCGACTCCATGGTGGCCGACCTCGCGGTGGCGGACTCCGTCGCGGCCGACCTCGCGGTGGCGGGCTCCGTCGCGGCCGACCTCGCGGTGGCGGACGTCGTGGTGGCGGGCGTCGTGGTGGCGGGCGTCGTGCTGGCGCCTGCCTGCCCGGTCCCGGCCGACACGGTCTCGGCGGGCCGGGAGTCCGGCGTCTCCCGGGCGTCGGCGCGGGCGGACCGCAGCGTCCACACGTCGGCTCCACCGGCGGCACCGGTCCGGTTGCCGGAGGTGTCGTCGGCATCGCTCGGCCGGTCCGCGGCGCGGGCTCTGCGCCCGTTTCGTTTCGGCAGGTCCGCCGGGCCGTCGCCCTCGCTCACCGAGGACCAGGCCACCGGACGCCCCTCGCGACCGGTGTGCTGCCCGCCCTGCCGCTCACCGAGGTCGAGGTGCGCGCGCACCATGTCCGCCAGCCGGCGGTCGGCGCCGGGGGTGTCCCGTTCCGTCACGCCGGGAGCCGGTGACGCGGTGTTCGCTCCGGCAGCGGTGCCGGGCCGGTCGACGCCGCGGGCGCTCGGGGTCGGTCCGCTCCCGGACGCCGCGGTGGTCGCCGGGTCGTCCGGCACGGTCGCGGACTCGTCGCGGCTGGCTGCGTCCCCTCCGGCCGGTTCACGGTGCCCTGCGGTGGTGCCGGAACGGGACCGCCCGTCGGAACGACGCCGGCCGCCGCTGCCCGGCCGCACCTCGATACCGGCCGCGAACAGCGGCGAGACCGCCCCGTCGGCTGCCCTGCGGCGCCCGGCGCGACCCTCACCCCCGGCACCGGGCTCGACCCCGGCCGCGAACTCGGGCTCGGGCTCGGGCTCGGGCCACGGTGAGGGCAGCGAGGTCGCCATGGCGGATCCTGCCACCGGTTCGGCATGGGCCGCTGCGGCGTGCTCGGCACCATCCGCTGTGCCGTTCCCGGCGGGGCACGCTGGGTCGTTCCCGGCGGCGCCGGCTGCGTCGTTCCCGGCGGCGTCCGCTGGGTCACCCGTGCCATGGCCCGGACTCCGACCGGCCCCGGGGACGACGCCGTCCACCGTGAACCGACCGCCGGGGCCGCTACCGGCCCGCCCGCCGGCCGTCGTCGACAGCGGTGCTTGAAGTGCCGGCTCGTCCGGCCCGGTCAGATCCCGGACGAGCTCGTCTCCTTCGGCCCCGTGCGGACCGATGCAGCGCAGGCGCAGTGCGGCCCCGGCCGGTAGCCCACCCCGGTGCACCCGGCCCGCGAGGTGCGCGGAGAGCGAACGCGCCCAGAGGAGGGCGGTCACGCGATCCGCGTCAGGCAGCGCGATACGCACCATCGCGTCGTCGGGCCTCGCGGTCCCGGACGGCGGGACCAGCCGACGCGACCGCATCGCGATCTCCTCCAGCACCGCCGCGGCGGCGTCGCCGGTCACCGGCGAGCTGTCCGGGTCGACGACGTCCACGACGATCGACCGGTCGACCCCCGCCGAGGGCCCGGCTCCGTGCCGTGCGACGCCACGCCCGACGCCCCGCCCCGTATCACCGCTGTCGTCGGTGCCGGGCTCACCGCGTCCGCCCAGCTCCGAACCTCCGAACAGGGACACATCTGCCGTGGTGGCGGCACCGGCACCGGCGTCGTGCCCGGCACCCCCGACCTCGGCGTCGCCGGGGAGGGCCGCACCGCCCCGGCCGTGGTCACCGCCGGCCTCGCGGTCACCCCGGACACCGGCCTTCGTGGCCGCGTCGACGTCCGCGGGCTTCCCGAGACCCCCCACCCTCGGTGACCGGCCCCGGCCGATGCCCGCGCTCCCGCCGCGCAGCTCGGCGAGGAGCGCGTCGGCAAGTGGGGCACCGCTGCCGCGGGTATCGGGCGTGACGGTCTCTGCGGGCTCATCCCACCCCGCCCACTCCGCCCGGGCGAACACCTCCGGGGCGGCCCCCGGGCCGACGGCGTCCGACGAGCGGCCGGCGGGGGGCGCTGTCCCGTTCCCCATCCCGCTGCCGGTCAGCATGCCCGACACACCCAGCGGGTCGGCGGGATCGATCGCGGGTGCCGGTGCGTCGCCGCGGTCCCTCGCGTCACGGACCCTGTCGCGTTCACGCGATGTGCGGTCGTCCCGAACGTTCGCGGCGGCCGGCCCGGTGACCGGGTCCGGAGCGGGCCACCGCGGCCGAGCGTCGTCCGCCGAGACCGCAGCATCGGCCGAGACCACAGCATCCCCCGAGACCGCAGTACCCGCGCCGTCGTACTCCTCCGGGGCCGTGGCGGCCGTACCGTGGCCCTCCCCCGGAACCGTGGCGGCGGTGCCGTTGCGCTCGTCCGAGAGCGTGGCGGCCTTACCGTTGCGCTTCTCCTGCACCACCCTGGCCGTGCCGTTGCGCTCCCCCCGCGCAGCCGAGGTCAGGCCGTTGCGGTCCGCCGGGACAGCGGTGGTCGCACCGTCGCGCCCCCGGCTCGGTCCACCGTCGTCGGGGCGGGCGTGCGCCGCTCGCCGCACGGTTGTGGATGCGGACGCGGCCCCGCGCGTATCGCCGGAGGCGCGTTCCGCGGAACCGGACCCCGGAAGCGGACTGCTCCCGGGTGCGGACCGGACTGCCGAGCGACGTCGGCGGGACCGCGGGTGGGCACCGGCGACCGGAAGTACCGCGGCGACCGCCTGCCGGAAGCGGCGAGCACGATCGCGGTCGAGCTGTTCGGCCTCGGTCGCCGACCGCATCGCCTCGAGGGCCTCCCGGTACCGGCCGGCACCTTCGTGCAGCTCGGACTGGGCGGTCCGGCACGCCGTGACCAGTGCGGGGACACCGGCGGCGCCGGCACCGGCCGCCACATCGGCGAGCACCCGGGAGGTCCGGTCGGCCGGCCCGGCATCGGCCCGGGCGAGGGTCAGCCGCAACAGCACACCCTGCCGGCCGGCCTCGGCGGCGTCATGCTGCGCGGACGCGGCCCAGACTGCCTGCACCGTGGGCCGGCCGCCGTCGAGCAGCGCAGTGATCCACTGGCTGAGCAGCGCAGCTGCCAGGTGCGCGGAGAGCGGGCGGGCGTCCGGGCGGTCCGGGGTCCAGCCGAGCTCCGCCAGCCCGCGCAACGCCCGCTCGACGGCCTGCTCGTGGTCTCCGCACGCACGATGGACCGATCCGACGACGAGGTCGGCGAACGCCGCCGTGTCGCCACCGAACTCGGCGCCGCAGTCCTCGACCTCCCGCCGGAGCAGGTCGAGATCGTCACCGCTCTGCCCGGCGAGCGCACACCGGACCTCGACCGCGAGCCGGTCGAGCCGCAGCAGCCCCGGTTCCTCGCCCGGGCCGTCGTCGGCCAGCCCGCTGACGAGAGCACGGGCGGTATCGAACTCGCCGTCCGCCTGAGCGACCGTCGCCAGCTCGACACGCAACCGCGACGCCTCCGGCCGGGCCAGCACCTCCGCACCCGGCGGAGGGCCCGGTACGGCCGGGACGAGGTCGCTGGGACGCCCGGTACCGGTCACGCCGCCGAGGACGGCGGTGGCGACGTCCCGGGCGTCCCCGCCCGCGGCGTGCCCGGCGAGCATCCAGCCGGCGGCCTGCACCCAGCGGAGATCGTCACCGTCCGCGACGGCGCGGACGCACGCGTACCCGGCCAGTTCCGCGGTCAGCAGCGGTCGCTGCCATCGCAGCGCCGCCGCTGTCCGCAGTTCGGCTGTCGTCGCGCCGGCGGCGCGGTGACCCAGGTCGGACGTCACATACCCTCCCGTGACACCACCGGCCCGGTACACCCGTGCCGCGTCGTCGCGTCCGCAGTACCCGAACCGGGCCGGCTGGGGGCGGCCCGGCGGAGTGGTGCTCAGTCGCGGGTGAGCTTACGGTGCGTGACCCGGTGGGGTCGCGCCGCCTCCGGACCGAGACGCTCGATCTTGTTCTTCTCGTAGGCCTCGAAGTTGCCCTCGAACCAGAACCAGTCCGCCGGGTTCTCGTCGGTGCCCTCCCACGCGAGGATGTGCGTGGCGACCCGGTCGAGGAACCACCGGTCGTGCGAGATGACCACCGCGCAACCGGGGAACTGCTCGAGCGCGTTCTCCAGCGAACCCAGGGTCTCGACGTCCAGGTCGTTCGTCGGCTCGTCGAGCAGGATCAGGTTGCCACCCTGCTTGAGCGTCAGCGCCAGGTTCAGGCGGTTGCGCTCACCACCGGACAGCACACCGGCCGGCTTCTGCTGGTCCGGCCCCTTGAACCCGAACGCCGCGACGTAGGCCCGCGACGGCATCTCGACGTTGCCGACCTGGATGTGGTCGAGCCCGTCGGAGACGACCTCGAAGACGGTCTTCTTCGGGTCGATCCCACCCCGGTTCTGGTCGACGTAGGAGAGCTTGACCGTGTCGCCGACCTTCACCTCGCCCGAGTCCGGCTCCTCGAGCCCGACGATGGTCTTGAACAGGGTCGTCTTGCCGACACCGTTCGGGCCGATGACGCCGACGATGCCGTTGCGCGGCAGCGTGAAGGACAGGTCCTTGATCAGCTGTCGCCCGTCGAAGCCCTTGTCCAGGTGCGAGACCTCGACGACCTGGTTCCCCAGCCGCGGGCCCGGCGGGATCTGGATCTCCTCGAAGTCCAGCTTGCGGTGCCGCTCGGCCTCGGCGGCCATCTCCTCGTACCGGTCGAGGCGGGAACGGCTCTTGGCCTGGCGGGCCTTCGGGTTCGAACGGACCCAGGCCAGCTCGTCCTTCAGGCGTCGCTGCAGCTTGACGTCCTTCTTGCCCTGGACCGCGAGCCGCTCGGCCTTCTTCTCCAGGTAGGTGGAGTAGTTGCCCTCGTAGGGGAAGGTCCGGCCGCGGTCCAGCTCGAGGATCCAGCCGGCGACGTTGTCGAGGAAGTACCGGTCGTGCGTGACCGCCAGGACCGCACCCGGGTAGTTCGCCAGGAACTGCTCCAGCCACAGCACGCTCTCGGCGTCCAGGTGGTTGGTGGGCTCGTCGAGGAGCAGCAGGTCGGGCTGCGAGAGGAGCAGCTTGCACAACGCCACCCGGCGCCGCTCGCCACCCGAGAGGTGGGTGACCTCGGCGTCGCCGGGCGGGCAGCGCAGGGCGTCCATCGCCTGCTCCAGCTGCGAGTCGATCTCCCACGCGTCCGCGTGGTCGAGCTCCTCCTGGAGCTTGCCCATCTCCTCCATCAGCTCGTCGGTGTAGTTCGTCGCCATCTCCTCGGCGATCGCGTTGTACCGATCGAGCTTGACCTTGACCTCGCCCAGACCCTCCTCGACGTTGCCGAGGACGGTCTTCTCCTCGTTGAGGGGCGGCTCCTGCTGCAGGATGCCGACCGTGGCACCGGGCCGCAGGAAGGCGTCCCCGTTGTTGGCGTGTTCCAACCCTGCCATGATCTTCAGGACGGTCGATTTCCCGGCCCCGTTGGGGCCCACGACGCCGATCTTCGCCCCCGGGAGGAAGCTGATCGACGCGTTCTCCAGGATGACCTTGTCGCCATGCGCCTTGCGCACGTTCCGCATCGTGTAAATCAGGTCCGCCACGAATGCAATGGTAGTTCGCTCGCAGTCAGCCCTCGGAAGCCGGTACGGCCGCTACTGCCCGTAGCCTCCCGTCGTCGGTGGCACCGTCGGTCGCGGTGTCGGCCGTGGTGTCGAACGGGTCGTTCATCTCCTCCGGCTCGTCACCGGGCGGCTCGTCCCACGCCTCGGCAGTTCGGCGGGCGCCACCCTGTTCGCGGTCCTGGTAGGACGACGACCGCGCCGGCGCCAGCACCGACGAGAACCGCAGGTCATAGCCGACGCTCACCGGGTCGATCTTGGGCGTCTTCCGCAGGACACCGTCGCGGTCGGTCCACTCCTCGACGTAGATCCGGCCGACGACCACCACCGGGTGCCCCTTGTCGAGGGACTGGGCGACGTGCTCCGCGAGGTGCCGCCAGCACGTGACGGTGTAGTAGGTGCGGGCGACGTCGTGCCACTCCTTGCTGTTCGGGTCGCGGCGCCGGTAGTTCGAGGCGACGGTCAGTTCGGTGACCGGATACCCCTTCGGGCTGTACCGCAGGGTCGGCTTGCGGGTCACGTTGCCGCTGATGATGATCTGGTCGACGGACATGAGGTCCTCCGGGGTTGCACGTCGGGTCGTTGTCGCCCTTCGAGCATCGCCGTCAGCACCCGGGTTGCGGCCACGTTCTGCAGCGCTGTGGATGGTTCACGCACTTGGGGATGGAGCACAGGTCCCGCGCTCGTCGGGGCCGCCGACCGTCGGCCCGTCGTGCTGACGCCTCGTCGCGAAACGACCCGCCCGTCGGCCGATACCGGCACCGCCGAGACCGGGGCGATGGTCACCTCGGCGAATCCCCGTGCCGGCCGAACCAGGAGCCGACGGCACGCCGCGGTGACCCCTCGACGCCCGGGTGCAGCCTCGCCGGCAGCACGGCCGCCGCACGTCGACAGGAGCGCGCCGTGGACCCCGGCCCCGGCTTCGACCCCGGCCCCGGCTTCGACACCGACAGATCGCTCCTGAGCCGCTCCAGCACGACGGCAGCCGACCGGAGAGCAGCCGTGCTGCTCCCCGTACTCCACGGGGAACCGGCGGAGAGCCGGCCACACGTGGCACCCCACCGCATCCACCACAGCCCTGGGCTCCCGATCCCGTACCGAGACTGCGCCGTAGCGAGGCTGGGTCGTAGCGAGGCTGGGTCGTACCGCGCTCCCCGAACCGGGACCCAGTCACAGCAGACCGCCGCCGACGAGCGACCGCGCGGCTGCGGCCTCCCCCGAGCCCGGAGCCTTCACGACGGCGGTGGCCCTCACCGCAGCCGCGGGGCCTCGGGCCATCCCGATGCGTCGTCGCCGGGTGGGCGGTGCTGCGCGGCGCCGTCGATCACATCGGCGATGCGCGATCGGAGAGGTTGCGCCGACGCGGGGCGGCGCCTGTCCCCGTCGCTGTGGCCCCGAGTCGTTCACGACAGCGATGGCTCCCCGAGCCGGTCAGTACCGAGGCGGTCAGTACGCACGACACCGTCGAAATGGCGGCGGGACAGCGCCGCCCCGGTCCCCGGTGCGCTCGTGCCCGCACAGCGCCGACATCAGGACGACACCGGTATCGCGAGAGTGTTGATCGATCACGAACTGCTCCGCGCGACGGCTCCTACGGCCGGACATGTCCGTCCGACCAGCTCGTTCACGCTCCGCACAGCCGCGGGAGCGGTGTTGCGCAGTGAGATCCGGTGCCGGGATGCCGCACGTCGCAAATCAGCAGAGCGCCGCCCCCGGCGCGCCCAGCAGCTACCTGTGACCCTTCACTCGGGCAGCCGGCGTGAGGTTGTCGGGCTCCGCGCCTCGGCGACGTAGCGGCCCGCTCCCCGACCACTGCCGAACGTCCGCTGGTGGTCGATCGCCAAGCGGGGTACCGCCGGGCGTAGCCGCCGGCCGTCGCGGCCCACAACCGGACCCCGTCGCCCTCGGCGCAATGTGCCCCGGAACGCGAAAAAGCGCTCCCGGACGAATCCGGGAGCGCTTCTCCACACATTGAATGTCGGCAGTGACCTACTCTCCCACACCCTGTCGAGTGCAGTACCATCGGCGCAGGAAGGCTTAGCTACCGGGTTCGGAATGGGACCGGGCGTTCCCCTACCGCCATAACCACCGACAACACTATCAACATATAACCCCCCGACCCACAGGCCGAAGGACCGAGCACAACCACACAAGGGTTGTGGACTCAGGGTCACACAGTGGATGCGAACAACATGTCATGGCAAGCCCTCGGCCTATTAGTACCGGTCAACTCACAACCCCTCACAGGGCTTCCATCTCCGGCCTATCAACCCA
>NZ_FOUY01000091.1 GCF_900115005.1 Pseudonocardia ammonioxydans
ATCGAGGACCCCACGTCTTCCGCAGCAGCTACCCGGATTGCCCGTTATGGGCGTGTCGTTGCGCCGGCCCCGCCGATCTTGTTGAGATCACTTCAATGTGGCTTGTCTAAGGTCACGTTGGTCCGCGCAGAAGGGCATCCGCTGGATGCGACTATCTCACGCTCGCCGCGCTGTGTCGGTGCGGTTCGATGATCCGAATCTGGTCGACGGCGCTGATGTCCGGAAATGGCCACTTCTCGGTTGCTAGGCTCGGTCGATCCGCCGTAACGGTGGCTCGTTATGACAGGTTCTTTATGGCCAGGGGGTGGGGCGGATCGCGCCACCGAAACCGCCGGATTCGTCCCGACGAGACACAGATGCGCATCTCGACGACATATCCGACGAGGCCGCGGTCCCGCCCACGATCGCAACGAACGGGGACGTGGCAACGGAAGTGGGGCAGCTGCACGGCCGTCTAGCCTCAGCGTTAGACGAGCAGATGGGTGACTATGCGCGCGCCGCGCGAGCGGAGGGCACTGGCGCGCCTACGGCACTGACATGGCCCGCTTCGAGCATTGGTGTGCTGCCCAGGATCCCACCGGAGCGGGCGCTCCCGGCCGCGCCGGTGGTGCTAGCTCGCTACCTGGTCGCGCACGCCCAGGTGCGGCGCCCGTCCACCCTGCAGCGGTGGTGCGCGGCCGTCGCCGCCGCCCATGATGTAGCCGGTTACCAATCGCCGACCCGCGACGAGCAGGTCCGCACCGTGCTGGCCGGGATCCGGCGTACCCACCGCACCCGACCCGCCCGAGTCGCGGCCGCCGCACCGGCGGACCTGCGCGCGATGCTCGAGCCCCTGGACCCGGCTCACGATCGCGACGCCCGGGACCGGGCCCTGCTGCTGATCGGGTTCGCCGCGGCCCTGCGCCGCAGTGAACTCGCCGCACTCGGTATCGGCGATCTACTCGTCGACGCCGAGGGGCTGCGGGTGTTCATCGCCGCCTCCAAGATCGACCAGAAGGCGCTCGGCCACACCCGAGGGTTGGCCTATGGCACCGACCTGCGCACCTGCCCGGTGCGCGCCTGGCAGGCCTGGCTCGAGCACCGCGGCGCCGGCCTGGCCGGGGCCGCGGTAGCCTGCGGCGTAAACGGCGTTTACCCCGCCGGCGAGGCGGTCGCGTTCGTCCGGGTGGACCGGTGGGGCAACCTCGGCCGCTCTCCGCGCGTTCCATCGCTCGAATCGTGGCCGACCGCGCAGCCGCGGCCGGGCTCGGTGGGCACTGGACGGGGCACTCGTTGCGCTGCGGGTTCGCCACCACCGCCTATGCCAGCGGCACGCCGGAGGTGACGTTGGTGCGTCACGGCCGCTGGCGCTCGACTACCGCGATGCGCGGCTACATCGACGAAGGCACCGTCAGGCACGACAACCCGACCCGACGGCTCGGGCTCTAACCCCCCACGGGACGGGGAGTAAACGGCGTTTACGCTCCGCCCGGTCGGCGCCGCGGCGGTCGCCGACCACCGGGCAGGGGACCGCTTCCTCCCAAGCGAGACAACACTGCTCGTCACAACCTGCGGCGTCCGCGCAGCCAGGTCGGCCGAGGAGGTGGCGCACGTGGACGCGGACCACTCCATGACCGTGTTCCGCTCGAGGTCCTCCCTCTGGGGGCGGTGCCGGCACGGCGGCACGTACCGGCGGGTGTCCCAGAATTTCGCCGCGCCCCTCGAGCTCGCCCGCATGTCTCCAGCGTGCAGCTTCTCGACGCGTTGCCGCATCCGCCGGTGGCCACGGGGCACCGCGCCCGGACTGGCTTCGAAGGGCCGGAGGATAGGGCTTCGGACTCGGTGCGACCGCAACCGGGAAGCCGAAAGGCCATCGGGACGGCCGGATAAACGGCGTTTACGGTCGCCGATCGCGCGCGTACGGCGACTTGGCCGGAGCAGAGGCGCCCTGTGGTGGACCGCGGCCACGGTCCAGGTGCGGGGTCGTTGTGCGCCGAGACGTGTGGGCATCGCCGTGTACCGCTGCGGTCGCGACCGCTTTCCTCGGCCGTGTGCGAGCTGTGGCCCACGGCGATCGAGATCCCGACTGTGGTCCCGGTCGCGCATCGCCCCGTGACGCCTAGACTACAGGCGGCGTGCGCGTCCGCTCGGTACGACGGCATGCCCGTCGCGGGGTAAACGGTGTTTACACCACCCCCTTGCCCGTCGCTGCGCTGAAGCAGCGGCACCCCCGGCTCCCTCCTGGCTGTCCAATCCGCACCAGCTGGATCGGGACGGGCAGACTTGCAGTCCGTCGCTGCAGCCGGGCGCTCGTTTCCCTGGCGCGTCCACGGACCGTCGGCAGGCCCAGCGCGGCCCGGGGTACCGGGCGCAGCTCGCGGACATCTCGGGAGGAACCGCCGTGTTCCGGGTTCGTGCAGCCGCCTGCCAAGACGAATGCAGTACCGACGCTGTGGCGGTCCCCGGCCCAAGCCCTTCAGCCGACCGAGGTCCACCCCCGGAGTCGGGCGTAAACGCCGTTTATCCCACCACCGTGGGGGCTGCCCGTCCTAGCGCGCGTCTGCCGAGGAGGGCGGGGCACTTGCCCGCGCTCCACCGTCGGCGCTCCCGATAGGGGTAAACGCCGTTTACGCCACCTCCCACCGACGAGAGCAGAAGCAGAGCCCACTCCTTGTCGGCATTCCGCGGCCTGCGGCCCACACCCGGGGCGGACCGGGACCGCTGGCTGGCAGGGTCCGGAGCCGCTTCCACGCGCGGTCGCGTAAACGCCGTTTACGCCCCGCCGGCGCTCTCCGCGACCGGCTGCCACGGCCTCGAGGCGGGGGCGAACGGCCGCCGGTGGCGTCGGAGCCGGAGCCGATCGCTGTCCTCTGCACGATGGTCGCCGCGGTGGAAGCTCGCGGGGCGGAACGTCTTCGAGGAGGACGAGCGTGGGGCCGGTATGGCGACGGGTCGCCAGCTCACGCGCCGGGAGGGTCGCGGAACCCATGCGGTGTAAACGCCGTCTACTCCTCCGCGCCGGTGGCGTAGTCAGCTACCTCTGCCGGCGTTGTGCGGTGCCCGAGTCCGACGAGCAGCGAGAACACGGCCCACACCACCCTCCCCGTGTCGTCGTTCCGCCCGGGCGCGGCTATCGCGCCCGACCCGGCAGGGACGACCACGGGCCGCGCGTGCTCACGCGAGCAGCGTCCATCGACCTGCCAACAGCTCGGCGCACCGATAGGCCCGAAGCCGAGGCTCGCATCTTCTTACGCCGCGGGAGTCGATAACGCCCCGGCCGCGGACAGGCCCGGTACAGCCGAGCGGGCTCGAACGCTCCGGGCCACCGGGGTACGGCAACCGGCTGCAGCAGGGCGTAAACGGCATTTAGGTCTGCGCTCGACGGGCCGCCTCCAGCTGCTTCCCGTCGTGCGCGAGCACGCCCGTCGGCGCGCCGGACACCGTCGTGGCCGTCCGACTGCGCCTCGCTGCATGCGAGTGCCTACCGGTCCTCGCGCACGGCCGACGTAAGTCGGTACTGCTGGGCGTAGCGATACTCGGGCGATCAGCATCGTGCCGAGAGGCGGCGCAGCCGCCAACGTCGCCTGCTACGTCGCCCACGTGAGCGGCCGGCCCTGCCGGGCTCACGCGGCAGCCCCGGCGTCAAAAGGGAGTGCCGCGTATAAACGGCGTTTACGCCCCGGTCGGCGGCCAGGCGACCGGCGTAGCGACAGCCTCGGCACACCCACAAGCGCGACTGCCCGGGAGTCTCTGTTGCTGGCGCCGGCTGCGGTGAGTCTCGTCGACAACAGCCCGCGCTGCACCCCGCTGCGTGTCTCGGACGCACAGAGTCTCGTGCCATCAGCCGCTTTCCACGAGCGGCGCGTCGTTACCAGCGCGCCCGGCACGCAGCCACGGTCGATTGTGGGTGCACACCTTTGCCGACTGCTCCGGTGCCGCGAGCATTTCCCCGCACGCCCCCGCCACCGGCGCCCAGGATGTCGTCCGCGCTCGTCTGGTTCGAGCCCCGGCACCAGCACACCGTCGGACGTGGTGGCGCGTAAACGCCGTTTATCCTCGCCGGGCGTCGGTCACTCTCTCGACTCGACCAGCGCCGTCGGCGCTCAGCGATCCGCTCGGGCCGGGACGGACCCGCGCCCGGATCACCCAGGACCCGGAGAACCCGGCCAGGTCATGCCGGGGCCGAGGCATAAACGGCGTTTATGCGCCCCACCTCAACATCGGCCGTGCTGCCTGGTCGTCGGCAGGAGCCGCCGTCCGACAGCACCGTGCACGAGGAGGCGCTCCGCCGCGTGCCAGTCAGCAGTGGCGCTCGCCGGCAAGGTCGCGAGGTGGGTAAACGGCGTTACGTCGAGAGGCGTGGGGGTGATGCGCGGTGAAGATCCGGTCGCGGGCCCGTGGGAGGTCCGGCAACGAAGCGGCCCCGGTGCGTAAACGGCGTTTACGCACCGGGGCCGTGGGAGTGGCTGGCCGAGCCGATCGGTTAGCTGGCGGCAGCCGAGACGTCGTCATCCGCGCGCCCGGTCGGGGCCGGGTGAGGGGTCTCGGCGGCCTCGGACAGCAACCGGATGAGCTCGGCCCGCTCGTTCTCGGTGAAGACCTCGCGGATCGACGCCGCGGCCCGGGCCGGACTGGACACCGCGATGCTGCGCCGGGTCCGCCGCGGCGGCTCGACGCCGGCAGGCAGGTTCGCGGCGGGCTTGCGGTAGGGCGGGCCTGCCGCGGCGATGGCCTCTTGCTGCTCGACGGGCAGGGAGCCGAACTGGCGACCTTGCTCGACCTTGAGCGTGCCGTCTTCGAGCGCTTCGCGCAGCGGTGGAATCAGCCCGAGCAGCGCCATGCGCTGGCTGACATACATCGGGGTGCGACCGATCCGGGTCGCAAGGGCGCGTTGGGTGATCCCGGCCTCGGTGACCAGCCGCTGCATCGCCTCGGCCTCATGCAGCGGGCCGAGGGACTTGCGGTGGCTGTTCTCCACCAGCATGACCTCATACATCGAGGCCACCCGGTCATCGTTGACCAGTGCCGGGATCCGGGTGAGGCCCGCGACTGCAGCGGCCCGCAGGCGCCGGTTCCCGATCAGGGCTACCCAGGAAGCGCCGTCGAGCCGCGACTCCTCGGCGGGATAGCGCTCGAGGAACGCGGTCGCTGAGCACACCACGATCGGCTGGAGCACCCCGTGCCCTCGGATGGTGGAGACCAGTTCGTAGAACTCGCCGTCCTGCTCGTCGTCGCTCGAGCGTTGGTTGAGTGGGTTCGAGACGATCGCGTCGACCGGCAGCAGCGAGGTGTCCGGGCCCGGCTCGGGAGTCGCCGGCGCCGCCGCGATCTCCGGGGCGGGCTCCGCGCTCGGCGTGGGGGCCGGGTGGGGCACCGGGGCCGGGGGCGGTGGTGCTGCGGGGACCGGAGTGTAGTTGTCGGGCACTTCTTCGCGGGCGAGTTCGGCGAGGTTGACGCGCTTCCCCATGGCCTACTCCTCACCTGCGGTGTAAACGCCGTTTACGCCGCCTGCGTGGCGAGGTCCGTCTTCTCCGGTGCCGAGCACCTCGAGCGCAAGCCGGAAGAAGTCTTGTCGTGCCTCGAGCGCGACCCGGTTCTTGGCGTACTGCACGACGGTCACGCCTTCGGCCGAGGCCCGGGTGTGCAGCTTGTAGTGGCGGATGACCGTGTTGAAGCTCGGCCAGCCCCGGGCAGCGACGTACTCGCGGGTCTGGTCCAGGTCGCTGTCCCCGTCTCGGGGGTCCCAGTTGTTGAGCAGCACTCGCCAGCGCACGCCGGCCGGCTCAATGACGCGTTGGATCGAGCGGGTGGCCGGGGAGAACGACATCGGCTCGGGTTCCAGCGGGACGATCACATCGTCGGCCTGGGTGAGCACGGTCTGGAGGATGGACTCGTCTTCCAGGCTGCCGGGGGTGTCGACGAAGATGTGCGAGTACTGTTGGATCTCGCGCAGTTTGCCTAGCAGCTGGGGGTTGTCGTGGCACTGCTCAAAATCGAACGGTAGCCTCTCGCCCACCCGCTGGGCCCATTCGAGCATGGAGGCCTGCGGGTCGGTCGACACCCCCAGTACCGGGGAGGAGTCTGTGGTGCCGCCGAGAGTGTCGGCGACCACTGCGGCGAGGTTCACAGTGACGGTGGTCTTCCCGACCCCGCCCTTCTGGTTGGCGATGACATGCACACGCGCCATGGAGTAATCCCTCCGTCTGCTTCCCACCCGGCGGGTGGTACTTCGGATCGGCGGAGATGTTCGCAGATCACGGACGGGAGGCCGCGGAATGGGGGCCTTCTCGGCGTGCCGCAGCGCTGCTGCAGAAGCGGCACGTAAACGGCGTTTACGCCCGGCTGGCCCCCTCCCGGCTCGGCGGCCAGGCCGAAGGGTCGATGAGCTGACCGCAAATGACGGGCGTGTCACGCGGTCCGGACAGCCCACGGAACCGCAACCCGATGCGGACTCGGGCCTGCGAAAGCGCTCCTTCTACGCAGCAGGTGGCATGTCCAGTTCGCCTGGACCGGCCTGTGTCGGGTGTGCTGGCCTGGCCCGCCAGTGTGTAACACGGGGCGACCCTTGGCCGGGGTCGCCCGTTCTCTATTCCCGCCTTGAATGACGGGCGGGCACAGTAGAAATCGAACACACGTTCGGAGTAGAGACCGTTGCAGGGCATCCTCGGACTCACATGCCACGGGCCGTGACGGCGCCGGGTCGACGCAGCCCCCAGAGGCGGGTCCTGAATTACAGGCGGGGTCGAAGGGCCCGCCTGCGAGATCGACCAGGTCGAGAACGCTCGACAGGATCCAGACGAAGCGGCCTCGGGTTGCCAGCCAGAGGCGGAACAGGTTAACGCCAGGTGCCGCTCGTGGTGGTCCACTCGCAATCACGAGGCCCTGATCAGTCCGGACGGACACCAGCACCTTGCCAAGATCCTCGCCACGATCGCCAAAGCGTGCGATCCGGACACCGCCCAGATCGGGTGGGACGGCGCCCGGTCCACGCAAGCTCACAGGAGGCGCTGACTGCATACCTTGAGAACACAGGTGCTGTGACGGAGCCAGCCTCTGCACTCCCCGTCGGAGCAGCGCGGAACCGGGTGCTCTGTCGGGGCCAGCCTCTACACTGATGCTGTGCAGCAGTGCCGGTGACCAGCTCAGGAGGTGGGTGTCGTGACCGGGATGGCACGTGTTGGCCGGTACGGGTCCACCCGGGTCGAGCCGGCGCCGCTGTTCGACGTGACCAATCCGTCGGCGGCGCCACCGCGCGATGCGCATGAGGTGCTGTTCCGGGCACCGGTGTCGTTGTCGGTGATGCTCGACGGGATGGCCGAGGCCGGACTGTCCGACGAGATCGACGCGTGGGGCGGGGCCTACAGCGAGCTGCTGAACCGGCTGCTGCGCGAAGTCCAGCGGTCGTGCGGTTGGGCCGGCGACCCGGAGCGGACGTCGATCCTCTCGCCCGCCCGGCTCGAGCTCGCCGGCGTGGTCGAGGCTGTGGTTCCGGGCTTCGAGCAGGCCCGTTGGCACTGTCACGTCTACGTCGGTGCCATGGCGACGATTCTGGCGACGGGGGAGCGGGCCCCGGTCTCGGCCGAGTTCCTCCGCGAAGGCGTGTACTCCTCCGCGCAGGGTTTCCACATGAACCAGCTGCGGGCCCTGGCGGAACAGGAGTTGGAGGTGTCCTGGGGTCTCCCGCGCGACACCGCCTCGATCTACGAGATCGTCGATCCGCCGTGGCACGAGTACATCGGGGACAACGATCGCGGGGTGTGTCCGGGGCCGTGGCCCGTCACCGGCGCCCGGGTGTTGGCCGACGAGCGGGCCCTGCGGCTGGCTGCCGAGCAGGAGGCCGGGATGATCGCCGAGCGGGAGGCCGGGCTTGGTCCCGACCAGGAGAAGCTGCGTGCGGCTGGTGCCGCCTACTGGGCCAGCATGGTGAAGGGTTAAGACACCTCCCGGCTCCTGCCCCGCGGCGCGCGAGCGTAGTTGAGTCCTGCCCCGCACCGTGGCGCCGTGCCCGGGCGGGTTAGTAGTCGTCGTCGATGTCGTAGCCATAGTCGTCGTGGCCGTAGTCGACGTCGTAGCCGTGGTCGAGGCCGCGGGCAGGCTGCGCGTGCTGCTGGCCGAGGATGGTGCGTTCGGCTTCGATGTCGAGCTGGTCCTTTCGGGCGCGCTGGGTGTAGGCGTCGTGAACGCTTCGCTGGTGCTGGTCACGGGCTCGTGCAGGCGCGGTCCGGGCCCGCTTGAGCTCGCTCCCGTGGGCGGTCTGTCGTAGGGCCTCGACGGCCTCGCGCGCCCGGTTCGTCGGGTGGCGGTCACTCGTGTCGGCGGCGACTTCGGCGCCGTCGGAGGTTTGTGCCGTGGCTGTGGGCTCGTCCTGAGCGCTGCTCGGCTCGTCTCCGATAGGCGGGGTGACCGTGTCGTGCACGGTCCCCGCCCCGGCAGGCGTGGTGGTGTCGGGCAGCTCGAGCTGCTCGCCGCGCGCCTCGTCGGGCAAGGTGGTTTCGCGCCAGGTGGGCAGGTTGCGGCGTTCGAGTTCGACGGCGGCGGCCTGGTCGGCTTCGCGCAACGGCGCGGTCTGTTCCCACCACTGCTGGCGGGCTTCGTACTCCCGCGCGAGAACATCGGCCTGGTCGGTGTAGGTCGCGGCGAGTTCCTGGTGGCGCTGCGCGGTGGCGAGCAGCTCGGCGCGGTCGCCGGCGGGCTCGGGGGCGTCGGCTTCGGCGCGGGTCAGCAGGGAGTCGTCGCGGATCTCCGCGGCGAGACGCCGGGTCGCGGCCAGGTCCTCGCCCACGGCGCGGGGGCCGTACTCATCGGCCCGGTACAGCTCGAGTGCCCAGGCTTCCCGGGCCCGGTAGAGCTCGGTGGTGTCCTTCTGCTGCCAGGCCAGCGCGGTCGGGTCTGGGTCGAGGGCCTCGGTGGCTTGGCGCCACAGGTTGTAGGCGAAGGGCTGCTCGGTCGGGGGCGCCTGGCCGAGGGAGGCCTCGTGGTCGGGGATGCCGCGGTACTCGCGGTAGGCGGCCACGAGCCCGGCCCGTCGCTCCCAGTCGGCCCGGTCCTGCGCCGCCTCGGTCGGGTCGGGGACCTCGGGCAGTCGGTCGAGGGCCCACTGTGGGGGCTGGTTCGCGATCTCCGTGCCGAGGGTGTGCTGGCGCTCCAGCGCGACCGTCCCGAGCGCGTGGAGGTAGTCCCGAACCGCCCCGGGGGCGAGCGTGTCGGCGACGGTGGTCCAGTCCGCCTCGGCCACCCCTGTGTCTGCGCCCCGTTCGGGTTCGCGCTTCTCGAGCAGCTGGCCGAGGCGCCAGTGCAGCACCTTCGACAGGGCATCGGCGTCGGTGAAGCTGCGCAT
>NZ_FOUY01000043.1 GCF_900115005.1 Pseudonocardia ammonioxydans
GAACGTGCGGGTCTGTTTGACCCGCCTACGGCCGTCCGGGTTCGGTGTGCGGACGCACGCGACCACCTCGTCCTTACCGATGTCGATACCTGCGCACCGCTCGATCAGCGTGTCCATCCGTGGCCTCCTCGCCCCGCTCCCGGACAGGGGTGGGGCCGGCGGGGCCGACCGATCAACGACGCTGTAAGGCGTGCACGAGACAACAATTCGAGGTGCCGGGAAGGCCCCTGGCATCAGTCTCTGACACAGGCTCTCGCGCACCAAGCAAGAACGAGCTCAGCCGACCCCGCACCGATTCTCATCCTTCAAGGCGGCCAGCGGTAGCGGCCATGGGGTCTCTGACCGCGATAACCACTCACGGGTGGCGGAGCCGCTGCGGGTCGGCGTCGAGGGTGACCGGCGAGCCGTGCGGGGTGGCCGCGGCGGCCCGCCGCCAGGCTGCGGTGCGCTCGTCGAGCGAGCCGGGGTTGGTGAGGCCGTGCTCGGCGAGCAGCTGCTCCAGCGCGGCGAGCCAGGCGTCCCAGTAGTCGTGGCCGGACTCGAGCTCACCGCCCAGCGCCACGGCGAAGTCGCGCCGGTCCAGCACCCCGCGGTCCTGCAGCGCCACCGCCAGCGCGAACGCGCTCGCCTGCCACGGCTCGTCGAACACCGGACCCTCAGGCGTGCTCAAGGTAGCTCTCCCAGGCGTCGACGGAGATCGTCGTCGTCGGCTCCGCGTCCGGGCCCCACAGCTCCGCGCCGGTGAACACCACGGTGTAGAGCTGTTCGGGCGCCTCGCCGTTGCCGTGCGCGCGGGAGTCGGGCAGCACGTGCGCCCCGCGCCGCGACTCGACCACGCCACAGCGGCCGCGGACGTAGCGGGGCAGGCGGGTGTGCCCGCGCGGGTGCACCACCCGGGCCCGGACCCGGTCGCCCGGCCCGAACCGCGGCGGCGCCGGTTCCGGGCGCCCGGTCGGGGCGCCGGTCGCCAGCACCTCGGCGGCCGCCGCCGCGTCCAGCGGCTCCGGGGCCGGGGCCCCGGACCGCAGCGAGCGGCCCGCGGCGAGCTCGTCGGCGCCGACGAGACCGTGCGCGACCAGCAGGTTCTCGGTCGCCGCGAGCCAGATCTCGTAGTAGGTCAGGCTCAGGTACAGCGGCGGTGGCAGCGATTCGCGGGCGTGCCGGGACTCGTCGATCGACCACCCGCCCGGCCGCGCCGCGGCCAGGGTCAGGGCGAGCACGAGCGGCTCCCAGCCGGCGTGGAACCGCACGTCCTCCGGTTCCGGCTCCCCGCCGTCGCCGAGCACGGGGCCGAACCCCATCGCGCCGCCGAGGTCGTGCGCGCCGTTCACACCGACACCAGCCGGGTGCCGATCATGGAGTCGCGCGACACGATCGCGGCGAGCGCGTCGGCCGGCCAGTCGTCGGTCCCGGCGGGCCGCTGCGGGACGACGAGGTAGCGCAGCTCGGAGGTGGAGTCGTGGACCCGGACGGCGACGTCGTCGTCGAGCACCGTCCCGAACTCCGCGAGCACCGCGCGGGGCTCGAGCACCGCCCGCGACCGGTAGGCCGGTGACTTGTACCAGACCGGCGGCAGTCCGAGGACCGGCCACGGGTAGCAGGAGCACAGCGTGCAGACCACGAGGTGGTGCTCGCGTGCGGAGTTGAACACCGCCGCGAGGTGCTCACCGCCGCGACCGCCGTAGCCGAGCTCGGCGACCGCCGCGGTCGCGTCCGCCGCCAGCCGCTCGGCGTAGGCCGGGTCGGTCCAGGCCCGGGCGACGACGTGCGCGCCGTTGCGGGGGCCGACGCGGTGCTGGTACGTCTCGATGATCTCGTCCAGCGCGGCCGGGTCGACGTAGCCCTTCTCGACCAGGATCGACTCCAGAGCCCGCACCCGCGCATCGACCGCCCGCATCTCCCCGCTCACCTGTCCGACGCTAACGATTCGGTCATGGTGAGTCGAGGGTCACATCGGTGCCCGTCGGGTGGCGCCGGTGTGGCGCCGGCGGCCCTGGCACGGCGACGGCACACATGTTTAGCTGAGGCTCACCTACATAATCGAGCCCTGTGTGGCCGGGCTCGATGTGATCGGGCTCTATGTGATCGAGGAGGCGACGCCGTGACCGCAGCGGTGACCGAGGAGCGGACCGACGTCCGGGTCGTGGGTCTGCAGCGTCTGTCCGAGACGTTCGTGCGGGCCGAGATCGAGGGCGACGCGCTCAGCCGGCTCGGCCTGCCCGGCGCGCCCGACGAGGCGTGCGTGTTCCACTTCCCGCTCACCGGTGGTGGCCGCGACGAGTACGGACGCTGGTACACCCTGCGCGAGATCAGCCCGTGCCGCACCCGGGCGTCGATCGACCTCGTCTGCCATCCCGGCGGGGTCGGCGCCGACTGGGCACGCCGGGCCCGGGTCGGCGACGAGCTCGGCGTCTCCCGCTCGCACAGCTGGTTCCGGCGCCCGGCCGACGCCCGCTGGCAGATCCTGGTCGGCGACGCCGCCGTCGTCCCGGCACTGGCCCGGGTCGTGGCGGAGACCCCGCCCGGCATCGACACCGAGGTCGTGCTGGAGGTCGACGAGATCCCGGCCGACTTCCCGCGCGGCGGACGCCTGCGGCACGAGCCGGTCACCGGTGACACCAGCCGGCTCGCCGAGATCGTCGCCGGGCTGGAGCTGCCCGAGGGGCCCGGGTACATCTACGTCGGCGGGGAGGCCGCGGCGACCCGCGCCGCCCGCAAGCACCTGCGCCACGAGCGGAAGCTGCCCGCGTCGGCGTACGGGGTGCTCGGCTACTGGCGCCGCGACGCCGACACCTTCCGTCGCCGGTGGGCGGAGAACAAGGAGCGCTACGAGCGCGCCTACACCGACGCCGCGACGGCCGGCGCCGGCGACGAGGAACAGACGCTGGACCTCTACGAGGCGACCCTGGAGCGCGACGGGCTCCTCTGACCCCGGCCCCTCACCCGGGGGCGTGGGTCACCGTCTCCGCGAGCTCGAGCAGCAGCCGTTCGTCGGCGTCGTCGCCGACCCCGAGCAGCTGCACCCCGGCAGGCAGCCCCGGCCCGGCGACCGGGACGCTGAGGGCGGGCCACCCGGTCACGTTCGCCGGCAGGGCCGGTTCGAGCAGCGCCGCCGCGACGGTGCTGCGCTCGCCGGCCACGTCGACGAGCCGGGCACCGAGCGGCGTGGCGCGGACCCGGGTGGCCGGGGTCAGCACCGCGTCGAACCCGGCGAGGTGCCCGGCCAGCCGGTCGGTGACCCGCCGCGCGGTGCGCAGGGCCGCGGCGTGCTCGTCCGGCGGCGCCCCGGCGAGCAGGGACAACCCGGTCGCGGACTCGGGCTGGTAGTCCCCGGGCCGCTCGGCGAGCGTGGCGGCGTGCCGGGCGTGGGCCTCCGCCCCGAGGATCGGCATGTAGGCGGCGGCGATCTCGTCGATGCCCGGCGTGCCGACCTCGCGGACCTCGGCCCCGGCCGCCTCCAGCGCCGCCGCGGCGCGGTCCACCGCCGCGCGCACCGCCGGCTCGGCCGCCGTCCAGTAGGGATCGACCGCCAGCCCGACCCGGGCCCCGCGCGGGCCCCGGGGCCGTCCGGGGTCGCCGGCCAGCGCGGCCCGGGCCGCCAGCGCCGTGCCCGGGTCCGCCGCGAGCAGGCCCACGGTGTCCAGCGACGGTGCCAGCCGGACCGTCCCGGTGGCCGGGAGCACGCCCCGGGCCGGCTTGAGCCCGATCACCCCGCACAGCGCGGCCGGGATCCGCACGCTGCCGCCGGTGTCGGTGCCCAGCGCCAGCGGCAGGTACCCGGCGGCGACCGCGACCGCCGACCCGGACGACGAGCCGCCCGCGATCCGCGTGGGGTCGTGCGGGTTGCGGGCCGGCCCCTCGGCGGCGACGTCGCCGGTGGGGCCGAGCCCGAACTCGTGCGTGTGCAGCTTGGCGACCACCACGGCCCCCGCCGCCCGCAACCGGGCGACGACCGGTGCGTCCCGGTCGGCGGGCGCGGCCCGCGCGCGCACCGCCGACCCGGCCCGGGTCGGCAGCCCGGCCACGTCGATGAGGTCCTTCACCCCCACCGCGACGCCGTGCAGCGGCCCGCGCGGTCCGGTGCGGCGCAGCTCGTCGCGCAGCGCGGCGGCGTCGCGCAGGGCACGGTCGGCATCGAGGGTCACCACCGCGCCGTAGGGGTCGCCGGCGAGCCGCTCGAGGGCCTCGGCGACGTGCTCGACCGGGTCCTGCCGGGGCTCGACGCGAGCGGGCGCGGCCCCGGCGCGCACGGCGGCCCGCGGCTCGGCTCCTGGGGTGGATCGGGGCACGGCCATCGGCGCCGACCGTAGCCCGGAACCCCGGTCGGCCCCGCTCCGGTTTCCGGGCTCCGGCAACCGGGGCGCGCGGCTGGTGTGGCGGACGCGGCCTTGACGGCCCCGAGCGCCGGGTCGATGCTCGTGGTTCGGGACGAGCGAGTCCCGGAACGACCGAGCCCGCCGACCGGCCAGGAGCGGAGCGGGCCGGTCGTCCTGCACCGACCCGGGAGGAGACCGGGCCCGGGGCGGGGACGCCGCCGTCCCCGCCGAGCACCCCTGCCGTGACGGCACCGGTGACGCCGTCCGACGCACGACGGCCGACAATCCAGACAAGCCCAGCGGGCACGGCCGGGGGACACCCGTGTGCCCGCGAGAGAAGCATGGGGACGCACCGTGTGGATCTACCGCAGCAGGACCGGCGAATCCGCCGTCCGGTCCTGGTGTCAGCACCGCCTCGACGAGCGGCTCCCGGAGCACCGGCGTGAGGTCTGGCCCGGACCGGACGGCGCCGAGTACCACGCCGCGCACGTCGTCATCGCCGGTGAACAGCACGACCGGACCGTCGTGCTGCTGCCCGGACGGCACGCCAACGCCGCGACCCTGGCCGACCTGATCGCCGAGCTCGCCACCCGGCGCCGGGTGGTCGCCGTCGATCTCCCCGGTGAGCCGGGCCTGGCCTCGGGCGGGTGGCCCAACACCGACCGGATGCGGGACTACGGGGCGTGGATCGACACGCTGCTGGCCGACGTGGCCCGCCGGTCCCCGGGCGGGGTCACCGTCGTCGCGCACGAGTTCGGTGCCGCCGTGGCGCTGGCCGCGAACCCGGCCCCGCACCTGCGCGGGCTGCTGCTGCTCGGCCCGACCGGCGTCGTCCGGCGGGCCTGGACGCCGCGGGTGGCCGGTGCGCTGGCCGCCTGGCGGCTGGCCCGTGGCCGCTCCGGCTCGCAGCACCTGCTCAGCACGCTGGCCGCGCCGGGCTGGCAGCCCCCGGCCGAGCTGGTCGAATGGCTCGACCTGGTCGACCGGCACGTGGCGATGAGCACCACGCCGCCGCCGCGGCCCGAGTGGGTCCCGCGCTGGCGCGGGGTGCCGTGCCTGATCGCGGTGGGCGAGCACGACCCGGTGCTCGGCGACGGGCGCCTGGACGCCGCGGTGCGCCGCATGCTCGGCGCCGAGGTCGCCACCGTGCCCGGCGCCGGCGCACTGGTGCCCTACGAATGTCCCGGGGCGGTGCCCGGCCTGCTGGACCGGCTCGAGAACGGCGGCGTCGCCGCCGGGGCCGGAGTAGGCGCCGGGACCGCGCCGGCGGTGGCGGCACGCCCGGCCGGCCGCTGACCCCGGCGGTACGCACCGCCCCGTGACGGGGTGCGGGTCCTCCCGGCCACCAGGTCGGGAGGACCCGGCCGGAGCAGCGGCGTATCGTCGGGGAGGACTCCCCGTCCCGTGCCCGGGCCGGGGCCTGTCCCGTGCTCCAGCACCAGCCCCGTCCCGAGGAGTCCGCGCCACCGTGGCCATCCTGTCCGGTCTGCTCACCTCCGCCCTGTCCGATCCCGGCCTCCGTGCCGCGGTCGACGCCGCCCGCTCGGCCGAGACGCGCACCGGCGAGACCCCGGCCGTGCAGGTCGAGGGCCCGGCCGCGCTGCGCCCGCTGCTCGCCGCCGGCCTGGCCGAGCACTCCTGCGTGCTCGCCGTGACCGCCACCGACCGGGAGGCCGAGGACCTCGCCGCCGCGGTGTCGGACCTGCTCGGCCACGGCGAGGCGCTCGACGCGGCCACCGACACCGTCGCCGACAGCGCGGGCGCCCCCGTCGTCGTGCTGCCGTCGTGGGAGACGCTGCCGCACGAGAAGCTCTCGCCGCGGCCGGACACCGTCGCCCGCCGGTTGACGATCTTCCACCGGCTCGCCGACGCCGCCACCGCGCCACGGGTGGTCGTCACGGCCGCGCGGTCGCTGATCCAGCCGGTCGCCCCGGGCCTGGGCGCGCTCGCGCCGATCCGGCTGGCGGTCGGGACCGAGCACGACTTCGAGCAGCTGCTCGAGCGGCTCGTCGAGCTCGCCTACTCCCGCGCCGAGATGGTCACCACCCGCGGCGAGTTCGCCGTGCGCGGCGGCATCCTCGACATCTTCCCGCCGACCGCCGAGCACCCGGTGCGCATCGAGTTCTGGGGTGACGAGGTCTCCGAGCTCCGCGCGTTCTCGGTCGCCGACCAGCGTTCGGTCGGGGAGGTGGAGCAGGTCGTCGTCCCGCCGTGCCGGGAGCTGCTGCTCACCGCCCCGGTCCGGGAGCGGGCCGCGGCGCTGGCCGCCGAGCAGCCCGAGACCGCCGGGCTGGGCGGCAACCCGCTGCGGGAGCTGCTGGAGAAGCTGGCCGAGGGCATCCCCGACGAGGGGATGGAGTCGCTCATCCCGGCACTGGTGGGAGCCGAGATGCAGGTGCTCACCGATCTGCTGCCGGCCGGTTCGCGGGTGCTGGTCGCGGACCCGCAGCGGATCCGCACCCGCTGCGCGGACCTCGTCCGCACCGGGCAGGAGTTCCTGGAGGCGTCCTGGCTGGCGACCGGGGCGGGCGGCGAGGCCCCGATCGACGTGTCCGGCTCGGCGTACCGCGGCCTCACCACGACCCTGGAGCACGCGACCGGCAGCGGCCGCCCGGTGGTGACGCTGTCGCCGCTGCTGTCCGGCTCCGACGAGGCGGTCGTCCCGGCCGTGCACGAGATCGAGCCCTACCGCGGGGACACCGACCGGGCCCTGACCGACCTGCGTGCGCACGTCGCCACCGGCGGCGCGGCGGTGCTGGTCCTGGCCGGGCAGGGCACCGCGGACCGGTCGCTGGAGCAGCTGCGCGACGCCGAGGTGCCCGCGACCGCGGTACCGACGCTGGCCGACGCGCCGGAGAAGGGCGTCGTGACCGTCACCTGCGGACGGCTGCTCAACGGGTTCTCCGCGACCGAGATCGGGGTGGTCCTGGTCTCCGAGGCGGACCTGACCGGGAGCCGGGCCGGGCTGGACGCCGCGCCGCGCAAGACCACCCCGCGCCGGCGCAACGCCGTCGACCTGGCGGCCCTGCAGCCGGGCGACTACGTCGTGCACAACCAGCACGGCATCGGGCGCTTCATCGAGATGCGCGAGCGCACCGTCCAGGGCGCCACCCGCGAGTACCTGGTGCTGGAGTACGCCAGCTCCAAGCGCGGGCAGCCCGCCGACCGGCTGTTCGTCCCGACCGACGCGCTCGACGAGATCAGCCGCTACGTCGGCGGTGAGCAGCCCGCGGTCAACAAGCTGGGCGGCGCCGACTGGGCGAAGACCAAGGGCCGTGCCCGCAAGGCCGTCAAGGACATCGCGGCCGGGCTGGTGCAGCTCTACGCGGCCCGGCAGGCGTCGCCGGGGCACGCGTTCGGCGCCGACACCCCCTGGCAGCGCGAGCTCGAGGACGCCTTCCCCTACACCGAGACCCCGGACCAGCTCTCGGCGATCGACGAGGTCAAGAAGGACATGGAGCGGCCGGTCCCGATGGACCGGGTGATCTCCGGCGACGTCGGCTTCGGCAAGACCGAGATCGCGGTGCGGGCCGCGTTCAAGGCCGTGCAGGACGGCAAGCAGGTCGCCGTGCTCGTCCCGACCACGCTGCTGGCCACCCAGCACCTGACCACGTTCGCCGAGCGCATGCGGGCGTTCCCGGTGACCGTGCGCGGGCTTTCGCGGTTCACCGACGCGGCCGAGGCGCGCGAGACCCTCGACAAGCTCGCCGCGGGCGACGTCGACATCGTGGTCGGTACCCACCGGCTGTTGCAGGGCGGGGTGCGCTGGAAGGATCTCGGCCTGGTCGTCGTCGACGAGGAGCAGCGCTTCGGTGTCGAGCACAAGGAGCACATCACGGCGCTGCGCGCGCACGTCGACGTGCTGACCCTGTCGGCGACGCCGATCCCGCGGACCCTGGAGATGAGCCTGGCCGGGATCCGGGAGATGTCGGCGATCACCACCCCGCCCGAGGACCGGCACCCGACGCTGACCTACGTCGGCGGCTACGACGACAAGCAGGTCGCCGCCGCCGTGCGGCGCGAGCTGCTGCGCGACGGCCAGGTCTTCTACGTGCACAACCGGGTCTCCTCGATCGACCGGGCCGCCAAGCACGTCCAGGACCTCGTCCCGGAGGCCCGGGTCGCCGTCGCGCACGGCCAGATGAACGAGGAACTCCTGGAACGCACGGTCAACGCGTTCTGGCACCGCGAGTTCGACGTGCTGGTCTGCACCACGATCGTCGAGAACGGCCTGGACATCTCCAACGCCAACACGCTGATCGTCGAGCGCAGCGACACCCTCGGGCTCTCGCAGCTGCACCAGCTGCGCGGCCGGGTCGGGCGCGGCCGCGAGCGCGGGTACGCCTACTTCCTGTTCCCGCCCGAGCACCCGCTGACCGAGACCGCGCACGACCGCCTCGCCACCATCGCCCAGCACTCCGAGCTCGGCTCGGGTGCGGCGGTCGCCATGAAGGACCTGGAGATCCGCGGCGCGGGCAACATCCTCGGCGCCGAGCAGTCCGGGCACATCGCCGGCGTCGGGTTCGACCTCTACATCCGGCTGGTCGGCGAGGCGGTCGCGGCGTTCCGCAAGCAGGCCGGCGGGGAGACCGGGGCGTCGGTCGAGGACGAGCAGCTGGTTGAGGTGCGGGTGGACCTGCCGGTCGACGCGCACGTCCCGCACGACTACGTCGACGGCGAGCGGCTGCGCCTCGAGGTCTACCGCAAGATCGCCGAGGCGCCCGACGACGCGGCACTGTCGGCCATCGTCGAGGAGCTGACCGACCGCTACGGTGAGCCGCCGAGACCGGTGCACAACCTGCTCGAGGTGGCCCGGTTCCGCCAGCTGTGCCGGCGGCTCGGCATCCGCGAGGTGGCCTCGGCGGGCACCCAGCTGCGGATCGGCCCGATGCAGCTGCCCGACTCCGCGCAGCTCAAGCTCAAGCGGCTCTACCCGAAGGCCCAGTACAAGGCGGCGGCCCAGCTCATCACGGTGCCGAAGCCGGTGCCGGGCGGCCGGATCGGCGGCGCCCCGATGCGCGACGTCGAGCTGCTCGGCTGGTGCGCGGAGCTGCTGCTGCAGATCGTGCCGAGCTCCACCCCGGTGCACAGCTCCGGCTGACCGGGGCACCGCCGATGTCGGTGCCCCGGGTTAGGTTCGGTCCATGCCGTCCTTCCTGCGTCACCCGCACCTGCACGACGACACCCTCGTCCTGGTCGCGGAGGACGATGTGTGGGCAGCCCCGGTCGACGGCGGGCGGGCCCACCGGCTGACCGCCGACGAGGTGCCGGCGCTCGCACCGCGGATCTCCCCGGACGGGTCCGCCGTGGCCTGGGCCTCCCGCCGCGACGGCGTCTGGGAGGTCTACCGGTCCGACCTCGAGGGCGGCGGCGTGCGGCGGCTGACGTGGTGGGGCGACCCGCTCACCCGGGCGGGCGGCTGGACGCCCGGCGGCGAGGTCGTGGCGCTGTCCGCGCACGACGACCCGACCTCCCGCAGCTGGGCGTACGCGATCCCGGCCGGCGGGGGGACACCGCGGCGGCTGCCGTACGGCTCGCTGACCGCGCTCGCGTACCAGCCCGGCGGCCCCGGCATCCTCACGCAGGTCGAGGGCGGCCGGGACGCCGCGCACTGGAAGCGCTACCGGGGCGGGCGGGCCGGCCGGTTGTGGCTGGACGCCGACGGGTCGGGCGAGTTCACCCGGGTGCTCGCCGGTCTCGCGGGCCAGCTCGAGTGCCCGATGATCGTCGACACCGCGGGCGGGCCGCGGCTGGCGTTCGTCTCCGACCACGAGGGGTGGGGCAACGTCTACTCGGTCCCGCTGTCCGGCGGCACCGGCGCCGACCCGCTCGCCGGCCTGCGCCGGCACACCGACCACGGCGCCGGCTCCGGCACCCCCGACTTCTACGCCCGCCATGCCACGACCGACGGCCGCCGGGTCGTCTACGAGTGCGCCGGCGAGATCTTCCTGCTCGACGGTCTCGAGGCCGACTCGCGGCCCCGCCGGATCGACGTCCGGCTCGGCGGCCCGCGCTCGGCCCGCGACCCGTTCCGCGCCGCCGTCCCGGCCGACCTCGGGCCGGTGCGGCCGGACCGGACCGGCCGGGCGAGCATCGTCGGGGTGCGGGGCACCGTGCACCGGCTGACCCACCGCGACGGCCCGGCCCGCGCGCTGCTCGCCGAACCCGGGGTGCGGGCCCGGTTGGCGCACCCGCTCGGCGAGGACCGCGCGGTGTGGATCGACGACGCCGCGGGGGAGGAGGCGGTGTGCGTCGCGCCGCTGGACCCGCACGCGCCGTCCGCCCCGGAACGTGCGCGGTACGCGGCCGGGCAGCTCGGCCGGGTGCTCGAGCTGGCCCCGGCCCCGGACGGCACGGCGGTCGCGCTGATCACGCACGACGGGCGGCTGCTGGTGCTGCACACCGGCCCCGCCCCCGGCCCGGCCGCGGCCCCGGACGGGGTGGTGGACGCCCCGGCCACCGGTGCCGTGCGGAATGCCGGTGAGCTGCGCGAACTCGCCCGCGGCGCGGCCGGTGAGCCGTTCGACGTGGCCTGGTCGCCGGACTCGGCCTGGCTGGCGTGGTGCGACCCGACCGAGGCCGGGCTGTCCCGGGTGGTGCTCACCCGGGTCGCCGACGGCGGGCACGTCGAGGTCACCCCCGCCCGGTTCCACGACAGCGACCCGGTGTTCACCACCGACGGCAAGCACCTCGCGTTCCTGTCCCGGCGGGTGTTCGACCCGTCCTACGACCAGCACTCGTTCGACCTGACCTTCGGCACCGGCTGGAAACCGTTCCTGGTGCCGCTGGCCGCGCGGACGCCCTCGCCGTTCGGGGAGAGCCCGGAGGGCCGCCCGGTGGACCCGTCCGACGAGGGCCCGGAGGACCCGCCGGCCGCTCCGCCCGAGCCGGAGCCGGACGAGGGGGACGCGGGCGGGGACGGCGCGCCGGGTGGCGCCGCACCCGGTGTCGCCGCACCCGGTGTCGCCACCGCGTCCGCGGTACCGGAACCGGCTGCGCCGGCGTCCGCGCCCGGGGCGAAGCCGGGCCGCACGGGCGGCAACGACCGGGACGCCCCGCCGGAGGTCGTCGTCGACGCCGAGGGGCTCGCCGACCGGGTCGTCGGGATCCCGGTCGAGGCGGCCCGCTACCACGGCCTGACCGCCGTGAAGGACGGGCTGGTCTGGCTGCGGCTGCCCGGCGGCGGCGTGCTCGGCGACAGCCTCGCCGACGCCGACGCCGAGCGGGAACGCGCCGTGCTGGAACGCTTCGACCTCGCGCGGCGCTCGGCCACCGAGATCGCCGACCCGGCGTCCGGCTTCGCCGTGAGCGGCGACGGCACCCGGATCGTGGTGCGCGACCGCGGCACCGTGCGGTTGCTGCGCGCCGACCGCAGCAGCTCCTCGGCGCCGGACTCCGGCGCGGGCGGCGACGAGTTCGAGATCGACACCCGGCGGCTGGTCGTCACGATCGACCCGTCCGCGGAGTGGCGGCAGATGTTCGACGAGACCGCCCGCCTGATGCGCGACCACTTCTGGGTCGAGGACATGGCCGGGGTCGACTGGGCCGCCGAGACCGCGCGCTACCGCCCGCTGGTGGACCGGGTCGGCAGCCACGACGACCTGCTCGACCTGCTGTGGGAGCTGCACGGCGAGCTCGGGACCTCGCACGCCTACGTGATCGGCGGCCGCCCGGCGGGCGACGGCACCGGCCGGCCCGGCCTGCTCGGTGCCGACCTCGAACCCGGGACGGGCGGGGCCGGCTGGCGGGTGACCCGGGTGCTGCCGCCGGAGACGTCGGCGCCCGCCGCGCGCAGCCCGCTGTCCGCGCCCGGTGTCGACATCCGGGCCGGTGACGTCCTGCTGGAGGTGGGCGGCACCCCGGTCGACCCGCACTGGGGGCCGGCGCCGCTGCTGCTGTCCGCGGCCGGGCGCACCGTGGAGCTGACCGTGCGCTCCGGCCCGGACCGCGACGACGCCGGCACCGTCCGCCGGGTCGCCGTGCGGCCGCTGGACTCCGAGACCGAGCTGCGCTACCAGGATCGGGTGGCCCGGCTGCGGGCCGAGGTCGCCGACCGCTCCGGCGGCCGGCTCGGCTACCTGCACGTGCCGGACATGATGGGCTACGGCTGGGCGCAGCTGCACCGCGACCTGGCCCGCGAGACCGCCCGGGACGGGCTGGTGCTCGACGTCCGCGGCAACCGCGGCGGGCACACCTCCCAGCTGGTGGTGGAGAAGCTCGCCCGCACCGTGATCGGGTGGGACCTGCCCCGGCACCGGGCGCCGTCGACGTACCCGGAGGAGGCGCCGCGCGGGCCGGTCGTGGCGCTGGCCGACGAGCGCTCCGGCTCCGACGGCGACATCGTCACCGCGGCGATCAAACGGCTCGGCATCGGGCCGGTGGTCGGCGTCCGCACCTGGGGCGGCGTGATCGGCATCGACGGCCGGTACGGGCTCGTCGACGGCACCCGGATCACCCAGCCCCGGTATGCGACCTGGTTCGACGGGGTCGGCTGGGGCATGGAGAACCACGGCGTGGATCCCGACATCGAGGTCGTGGTGACCCCGCAGGACCGCACGGCGGGCCGGGACCCGCAGCTGGACCGGGCGATCGAGCTCGCACTGGCCCGGCTCGAGGAGCACCCGCCCGCCCGGCCACCGGACGTCACGACCCGGCCGTCGATGGCGCGCCCGGCGCTGCCACCGCGCCCGGCCGGCTGAGGGCCGCGGCGGGCGGGGGAGATCGACGCCACACCCCGTGAGAAGGTGACCGGGTGCGGACTCGCAGGATCATCGCCGCCCTCGTGGTCGCCGGGGCGCTCGCCGCGGGGTGCGGTACCGGGCCGAGCCGGGTCGACTCGGCCGCGATCGTCGGACAGACCTCGATCCCGCTCGCGGAGGTCCAGCCGGCGATCACCTCGGTGCTCACCCGGCCCGGGCTCGTCGAGGGGCTGGAGTCACAGGGCGGCTCGCAGGCCGACATCGGCCGCGCCGTCGTGTCCCAGCTCGTCATCCGGGACCTGCTCGGCCGCGCCGTGGCCGAGCAGGGCGTCACGGTCACCGAGCAGCAGGTGACCGACCAGCTCGAGCGGGCCGGCGGCGAGGAGGCCGTCACCGCGGGCTCGCTGGCGGTCGGCGGGGCGCGGGCCTCGGTCCGCGACGACCTGGAGCTCACCGCGCTGGCCCGCGCCCAGATCGACCGGCTCGCGGTCACCGCCGACGTCGCCGTGGCCCAGAGCCGGGACGAGGCACTCCGGCTGGCCGAGGAGGTCGCCGCAGGCGGTGAACGTGCCGAGGCCGCGCTGGCCGGGGCGGGCACCACACAGCGCGGGCTCTCGATCCGCCCGGCCGAGACCCCGCAGGCCGCGCTCACCCCGTTGATCGGGATCCCGGCCGGCCGGGTCGCCGCGTTCCAGCTCGGCACCGGCCAGGGCTGGGTCGTGGTGCGGGTGACCGACCGCACCCTCGATGCTCCGCCGCCCGCGCCGGAGGCGAACGCGGCCGCCCAGCTGGACCAGCAGACCCTCGCCGAGGCCGGGGTCCGGCTGCTCACCCCGACCGCGCTGGACACCGGCGTCGAGCTGAACCCGCGCTACGGCACCTGGGACGCGGTCCGGATGCTCGCGGTGCCCTCGGAGGAGGAGGCGTCCCTCGTGCTGCCCACCGGCACCCCGGCCCCGGCGGCGCCCTGATGGCCGCCACGATCGTCGTCTGCCCCCGGCGCGGCGCCGCCCTCCCGGCGGCCGCGCTACCGGCGCTGCGCGCGGCGGCCAGGGTGCTCGCCGTGCCGGAGCTCGAGGCCGGCACCGCCGCCGGTGCCGAGGACTGGGACGGCACCGACCCGGCGGCGCTGCCCGCGGACACGGTGCTGCTCGTCGCCGCCGGGCACCCCGCCGCGGAGCAGAACCCGGCCCCCGTCCCTCCGCCTGTCGGCCACGGCGTGCTCGATGCCGTCGCCGTGATGGACCGGCTCCGCTCACCCGGCGGCTGCCCGTGGGACGCCGAGCAGACCCACGAGTCGCTGCTGCGCTACCTGGTGGAGGAGTGCTACGAGCTCTACCAGTCGATCGAGGACGGTGACCGCACCGAGCTGCGCGAGGAGCTCGGCGACGTGCTGCTCCAGGTGCTGTTCCACGCCCGGGTCGCCACCGAGCACCCGGACTCCGCGTTCGGGATCGACGACGTCGCGACCGGCCTGGTCGACAAGCTGGTCGGGCGGCACCCGCACGTGTTCGCCGCGGGTGAGGCCGTCGCCACCGCCGCGGACCAGGATCGTCGCTGGGACGAGCTCAAGCGTGCCGAGAAACAGCGTGAGTCCAGTGTGGACGGCGTCGCGACCGCCCAGCCGGCCGTGGCGCTGGCCGCCAAGCTCGCCTCGCGCACGGCGAAAGCCGGCCTGCCGGCCGAGCTGTTGCCCGACGGCGGGGGGCCCGGCGAGCGGCTGTTCGGGCTGGCCGCCGCGGTCCAGCTCGGCGGGGGCGACCCGGAGGCGGCGCTGCGCACCGCGGCCCGGGCCTTCGACGCCCGGGTCCGGGCCGCGGAGAAGGCCGCCGCGGCCGACGGGAAGGACCCGCACGCGCTGACCGCCGACGACTGGCGCCGGTACTGGAACACCCCCTGACGGCGGTCCCGGGCGGCGGCGCGTGCGTACCGTGAGGTGAGTGCGCATCCGTTCGCTGCTCGCGGCGCTGGTCGGGATCACGGTCCTGGTGGCGCTGGTCGTGCTGGTCGCCGGGCAGCTCCCGGGCCCCCGCGGCCCGGGCACCCCGGTCGACCGGGACAGCCCGCCGCCGGCGACCGCGCCGCTCGCCGCGGGGACCGACCCGGCGTCCTGGGCGGGGGAGACGGCCCGCGGAACGGGCATCCCGGAGCGCACCCTGCAGGCGTACGCCAACGCCGAGCTGAAACAGCGTGAGCGCACCCCGGAGTGCGGCCTGAGCTGGTCGACGCTGGCCGGCATCGGCCGCGTCGAGTCCCGGCACGCCCGCATCGACGGCGCCGACCCGGGCACGGACGGCCGGGTGGAGCCGCCGATCGTCGGCATCCCGCTCGACGGGTCGAACGGCACCCGCCGGGTCGCCGACACCGACGGTGGCCGGCTGGACGGCGACCCCGTCCTCGACCGGGCGGTCGGACCGATGCAGTTCCTGCCCGAGACCTGGGCGCGGTACGGCACCGACGGCGGCGGCGACGGTGTCGCCGACCCGCAACAGGTCGACGACGCGGCACTGGCCGCCGCCGGCCTGCTGTGCGCGGGCGAGCGCGACGTCACCGACGGCGACGACTGGTGGGACGGCGTGCTCGGCTACAACGCCTCCGGCAGCTACGCCCGCGAGGTCTGGTCGGCCGCCGCGGACTACGCGCAGCGCACCCCGGAGCCCGGCCCGCAGCGGCGCTGAGCGCAGCGCCGCTGTGGGTGCAGCGCCCTGCGGGGACGGAGCCCTACGGGAACGGTGCCCTACGGGACGGCGCGCGAGCGGCGTTCACGCGAGCAGTGCACGACCCCAGTGGTCGTCGCCGTCGGCGAGCCCCGGCGGCACCGCGAACACGGCCGACCCGGTGTGCTCGAGGTACTCGCTCAGCGCGTCCGAGCGGGCCAGCGTGCGCTGCATCGGCACGAACCGGGACTGCGGGTCGCGGACGAACGCGACGAAGAACAGGCCGGCGTCGAGGTGACCGCGCCCGTCGGAGCCGTCGACGAAGTTGTAGCCGCGGCGCAGCAGCCGCACCCCGCCGTTCTCCTGCGCCGACGCGAGCCGGACGTGGCTGTCGTCGGCGATCACCGGCCCGTCCGGCCCCGTGGCGGACAGGTCCGCCGGGTCGAACTCACCGGTCCCGGTCAGCGGGGCGCCCTCGCCCTTGTCCCGGCCGATGATCTGTTGCTGCTCGTCGAGGTTGGAGCGGTCCCAGGTCTCGATGTGCATCCGGATCCGGCGGGCGACCAGGTAGGTGCCGCCGCGCAGCCAGTCCGGGCCCTCGGCGCCGACCCAGACGTGCTCGTCGAGCAGTTCCGGCTCCTCGGCCTTGAGATTGTTGGTGCCGTCCTTGAACCCGAACAGGTTGCGGGGCGTGGCCTGCGCGGTCGAGGTCGACGCGGTCCGTCCGAACCCCAGCTGCGACCACCGGACCTCGGTGACGCCGAAGCCCTCGCGCACCAGGTTCCGCACGGCGTGCACCGCGACCTGCGGGTCGTCGGCACACGCCTGGATGCACAGGTCGCCGCCGGAGCGCGCGGGGTCGAGCCGGTCGCCCTGGAACCGGGGCAGCTCGGCCAGCGGGGCCGGGCGCCGGTCGGTGATCCCCAGCTTGTCGAACAGCGCCGGCCCGACGCCGAAGGTCAGCGTCAGCGACGCCGCCGAGAGCCCGAGCGCCTCCCCGGTGTCGGCCGGTGCGACGTAGCGGTTCGCCGGGACGGCATCGCCGTCGGCGGTCTCCAGCCCGGCCGTCATCCGTTCGGCGGCGAGCGTCCAGCGGCGCAGCAGGTCCCCCACGGCGCCTCGGTCGGTGCCGGTCAGGTCCAGGGCGACGAAGTGCATCCGGTCCTGGGCCGGGGTGACGATCCCGGCCTGGCGCTCGCCGCGGAAGGCGATCACACCGGTTCCGGGACCGGCCGCCGCGGACAGCCCGTACCCGGTCGCCGCGCCCGCACCGGCCAGTGCCGCCCCGGCACCGGCCAGCCCGAACAGCCGTCGCCGGGAGACCTGCCACGGGCTCATGCCGTCACGGTCCCCGCGACCTTGCTGACCGGCTCGGACAGGGCGTCGACGGCGGCGGTCATCTTCCGGACGTCGTCCGGGGTCAGCTCGGTGTAGAGCACGTAGCCGTCGCCGGCGCGGTAGCCCTGCAGCAGGGTGTCGAGGGCGTCGAAGCGCTCGTCGAGCACCGGGCCGAGCGCCGGGTCCTTGGCGTCGATCACCGGCCGCAGCGCCGCGACCGCCGCCTGCGAACCCTCCACGTTGGCCTGGAAGTCCCACAGGTCGGTGTGCGAGTAGCGGTCCTCCTCACCGGTGATCTTGCCGGTGGCGACCTCGTCGAGGAGCTCCTTCGCGCCGTTCGCCAGCTGCACCGGGGTGAGCTCGACGGTCGTCGTCCGGTCCGCGAGATCGCCGATGTCGGCCACGAGCCGGTCGGCGATCGCCGGGGAGTCCGGCTGCAGCCCGGTCACCCACAGGTCCTTCTCCAGGCGGTGGTAGCCGGTGAACGGCACGCCGGGGTCGCGCTCGTCGTCCTCCCGGCCGTCGATCTTCGGGTCGATGTCGCCGAAGGACTCGGCGACCGGCTCGATCCGCTCCCAGTAGGTGCGTGCCACCGGGTACAGGGCCTTGGCCTGCTCCACGTCGCCGGCCGTGACCGCGTCGGCGAACTCCTGGGTCTTCGGGACCAGCTCCCCGACCTGGGAGGCGACGTAGCGGGAGTAGCCGGCGGTGGCCTCGGCGAGCCGGGCGTCGCCGTCGGTGGACCGGGCGACCGAGCCGGTCACGGTGAACGGTGCCCGGATGCCCTCACCGGACATTCCGGGCTTGCAGGCGGTGGTGTACGGCCCGCCGTCGGGGACCTCGACGATCAGGTCGCGGGACAGTCCGGGGCCGATGTTCTCGACCTCGCCCATGATCCGGTCGCCGGTGCCGTAGAGGTAGAACTCGGTGACCTTCGACCCGGCGTTGGTGACCCGGAAGGTGATGGTCCCGGCGGGCGCCTGGGCGGCGGAGACCTCGCACGCGGTGTCGGTGCCGGTCACCGTGATCGGCCCGGGGCCACCGCCGGCGTCCGGTGCGGTGGACGTGCAGCCGGCCAGGACGGCGGCGGTGAGGGCGAGGGACGCGAGGCCGGCGGCCGTGCGCGGGTGCGGGGACATGGTTCTCCTGCGGTTACGGGGTGGTGGGGGCGCGGCGCGCGGGACGGCGGGCCGGGCGCAGGAACAGCGCCAGGACCACCACGACGTAGACCGTCCAGACGACGGCCTCGAGCACGGTCGTCCGCGGGGAGAAGTTGAAGATCCCCTTCAGCAGCGTGCCGTACCAGGAGTCGGGCGGGACGGCCGCGCTGACGTCGAAGGCCAGTGTGGTCAGGCCGGGTAGGATCCCGGCCTCCTGCAGGTCGTGCACGCCGTAGGCGAGGATGCCGGCGGCGACGAAGATCAGCAGGAAGCCGGTGACGGTGAAGAACCGGCCCAGGTCGAGCCGCAGTGCCCCGCGGTAGATCAGGTACGCGATGACGACCGCGACCGCGAGCCCGATCAGGAACCCGGCCAGCGGGCCCGCGGTCCCGCCCGCGGCCTGCGCGGCGGCGAACAGCAGGACCGCGGTCTCCAACCCCTCCCGGCCGACGGCCAGCGCGGCCATCACGACGACCGCCCACGGGCCCATCGCGACGGCCGCATCGAGCCTGCCCTCGAGCTCGGCCGACAGCGTCCGGCCGTGCGAGCGCATCCAGAAGATCATCCAGGTGACGAAGCCGACGGCGACGATCGACAGCGACCCACCGAGGGCCTCCTGTGCCTCGAACGTCAGTGCCTGCCGGGTCAGGGTGAGCCCGAGCGTGACGCCGATGCTGACCGCGACCGCGAGCCCGACCCCGAGCCACACCCGCGGCAGCTCCGCGCGGCGGCCGGTGCGGACCAGGAACGCGACGAGGATCGCCACCACGAGCGCGGCCTCGAGCCCCTCGCGGAGCCCGATCAGCGCGTTTCCGAACATGACGCGGGTCCTTCCCGACCTCGTGCCGATGACGGCAGACGCGCGGCAAGGGTGCGCTGCCCAGCGCGAAGGCTAGCCTCGGCTATGGGGTGCCGGAAGGGCCGTGTCGGCTTTGCGGTCGAAGAGGCCCGAGCAGGCGCGGAGTCCGCTTCGCCCCAGGTCAGGACTTTCGGCGCGGACGGTCAGCCGCGAAGGGTCAGCCGCGGGCGGTCAGCCGCGGACGGTCAGGGGCGGAGCGTCAGGGACGGTCGCCGATGACCGCGATCCGGGCCCGCACCTCGCCGAGCGCCTCCTGGTACTCGGGCCGCGGGTCCATCGCCACGGCCATCTTCAGCTGGGTCTCGGCCTCGGACAGCCGTCCCTGGCGCTGCAGGGTCCGGCCGAGCGCGAACCGGGCGTAGTGATCGGCCGGGTCGATCTCGATCACCAGCGTGAACTCGTCCTCGGCCCGGCGTAGCTGCGCGGAGTCGAGGTAGGCGCGCCCGGCGAGCAGGTGCACCGAGGCGTCCGGCGGGTCGTCCGGGTCCCCGGCGGCGAGGACGGAGCCGAGTGCGTCGAGCGCCTCGAGCGGGCGGCGCCGGGAGAGCAGCTCCTCGGCACGCCGGAACGCGGCGATCGGGTCCGAGGAGTGTGCGCGTCGACTGCTCATGGTCATTCCCACGTTAGGTGGCATTCGCGCGCGACGCGAGGCTCATCCGGAGACGGGCGTCGCAGCACCGCCCGCGGACCGGGGGTGGGTGACTACGCTGCCCCCCGGACGAGACCCCCATGAGAACAGGAGCCACGGTGGCGGTCATCGAGCAGGTCGGGGCACGCGAGATCCTCGATTCGCGGGGCAACCCGACGGTGGAGGTCGAGGTCGCACTGGACGACGGCACGCTGGCCCGTGCCGCGGTCCCGTCGGGCGCCTCGACCGGGGAGCACGAGGCCGTCGAGCTGCGCGACGGCGACAAGAAGCGGTACGGCGGCAAGGGCGTCGAGAAGGCCGTCGCGGCGGTCCTCGACGAGATCGGCCCGGAGCTGGTCGGGGTCGAGGCGGTCGACCAGCGGCTGGTCGACCAGCGGCTGGTGGACCTCGACGGCACCCCGGACAAGTCGAAGTTCGGCGCGAACGCGCTGCTCGGGGTCTCGCTGGCGGTCGCGAAGGCCGGCGCCGAGTCGTCCGGCCTGGAGCTGTTCCGCTACGTCGGCGGCTCCAACGCGCACGTGCTGCCGGTGCCGATGATGAACATCCTCAACGGTGGTGCGCACGCCGACACCTCCGTCGACGTGCAGGAGTTCATGATCGCGCCGATCGGTGCGGAGACCTTCCGCGAGGCGCTGCGCTGGGGTGCGGAGGTCTACCACGCCCTGAAGTCCGAGCTGAAGGACAAGGGCCTCTCGACCGGCCTCGGCGACGAGGGCGGGTTCGCCCCGGACGTCAAGGGCGGCACCCGCGGGGCGCTGGACCTCATCGCCGCCGCGGTGCAGCGGGCCGGCTACACCCTCGGCACCGACGTCGTGCTGGCCCTCGACGTCGCGGCCACCGAGTTCCACTCCGACGGCAAGTACGCGTTCGAGGGCAAGAAGCTGTCCGCGGACAAGCTCGCCGAGGTGTGGAGCGAGCTCGTCGGCGCCTACCCGCTGGTGTCCATCGAGGACCCGCTGGACGAGAACGACTGGGACGGCTGGGTGTCGCTGACCGAGTCGCTCGGCGACAAGGTCCAGCTGGTCGGCGACGACCTGTTCGTCACCAACCCGGAGCGCCTCGAGGACGGCATCGGCCGCGGCGCCGCCAACGCGCTGCTGGTGAAGGTCAACCAGATCGGCACGCTGTCGGAGACGCTCGATGCGGTGACGATGGCGCACAACTCCGGCTACCGCTGCATGATGAGCCACCGTTCCGGGGAGACCGAGGACGTGACCATCGCCGACCTCGCCGTCGCCACCGGCTGTGGCCAGATCAAGACCGGTGCCCCGGCGCGCTCCGAGCGGGTGGCGAAGTACAACCAGCTGCTGCGCATCGAGGAGCTGCTCGGCGACGCGGCCCGCTACAACGGTGAGCTGGCGTTCCCGCGCTACCAGGTCCCCGGGCAGGGCTAAGTCTCCGGATCGGGTGCCGTGTCGGATCGACTCGGCGCGGCACCCGGACCGCCGCCCGATCGGGCGGCATCCTGGGGTGGTCGTGCACGCAGCGGTACCGCCGCCGGGTGGCTCCGGGACCCGGCCGCCCCGACCGGACGAGGAGGACGCATGGCCGACAGGCGCGGGCGTAGCCGTGACACGCGGGCGCGTGCCTCCGGGACCGGCCGCGCCCGTACGGCGGCCAAGCCGCGCACCGCGCCGTCCCGCTCGGCGAGCACCCGCTCGGAGCGCTCCCGCGACGCGCCGGCGCGGTCGCGCCCGGCCGGTCCGGCGCCGGCGCGGCCCCGGCTGACCCGGGCCCGCTCGCGGGCCGGGGAGGTCGTGGCCCGGACGACCGGGATGCTCGGCCTGTCGTCGACCAAGCGGGCCGCGATCCTGGCGCTGGTGGTGTGCGCGCTGGCGCTGACCGTCGCCGTCCCGCTGCACAACTTCGTGTCCCAGCGCCAGGAGCTCGCGGCGGTGTCCGAGCAGCAGCAGGCGCTGGAGGCCGACGTGGCCCGGCTGGCCGCGGACCGGGCCCGGCTCTCCGACCCGGCCGAGGTCCAGGCGCAGGCCCGCACCCGGCTCGGCATGGTGCAGCCGGGGGAGACCCCCTACATCGTGCAGTTCCCGGCCCCACCGGCGCCGGAGACGTTCGACGGCCAGGCCGAGCCCGGCGTCCCGTGGTTCCACACCCTGTGGGACGACGTCTCGGGCGAACCGCGACGATGAACCGGTGAGTGACGAACGGGCGCCCGATGAACGGGTGAGCGCTGCGCAGGACCACCGTCCCCCCGGCCTGGAGGCCGGGCCCGTCTCCCAGGGCGACCTCGACGCCGTCGCCCGCCAGCTCGGGCGCGCCCCGCGCGGGATCCTGGCGGTGGGCTACCGCTGCCCGTCCGGGCACCCGACGGTGGTGCAGACCGCGCCGCGGCTGCCGGACGGCACCCCGTTCCCGACGCTGTACTACCTGACCTGCGCCCGGTTGACGTCCCGGATCGGGACCCTGGAGGCCGAGGGCCGGATGCGCGAGATGCAGGACCGGCTCGCCCTCGACGCCGACCTCGCCCGGCGCTACCGGGCCGCGCACGAGGCCTACCTGGCCGAGCGGGACGCGATCGAGCCGCTGCCCACCCACCCGGACGTCACGGCCGGAGGCATGCCGGACCGGGTCAAGTGCCTGCACGTGCACGTCGCGCACGCCCTGGCCGCCGGGTCCGGGGTGAACCCGTTCGGCGACGAGGCGCTCGCCGAGATCGGCGCGTGGTGGCGCGGCGGGGACTGCGGCTGAACGCCGCCACCCCGTACCCCGGTTTGCCGGGCCGGGTCGTCGTGGGTCACGCGCTCACGTGGTGGAACTCGCTCTGTGTGGAGCTGCGGGCCGGGAAGTCGAAGCCGCGGTCGCCGGCCGTGAGCGCGAAGCGGTTGACCCGCCCGGGATAGGCGGGGGAGCCGAGCACCGGCGACAGCACGGTGTCGACGAGCTGTGTGGGGTTCCCGTTCGGGGACCGCTGGCCCTCCACCTCGCCCTCGAACCGGCCCCCGACACGGACCTTGCCGGTGCCCTCGGCGACGTCGAACTCGATCGGCGCCCGCTCGACCGCGACGACCTCGCCGACCAGGTCCGCCAGATCGGCCAGCGGCCCGCCGAGCCGGCCGGTGAACGCGGCGAGCAGTGCCTGCTCCTGCCGCGGGGAGGCGTGGTCGTCGACCACGACGAGCAGGCGGACGTCGCCGTCGAGGGCGTTGCCGGGCACGTGCCCGACGAACCCCATGTTCAGCCCCGCGACCTCGACCCCGTCGACGTGGCCGCTGTCGAAGTGGAACACCCAGGTGAAGTTGCAGGTGCCCCCGTCGGGGTCGTCGCCGCCCCAGCACGGGCAGTAGACCGCGCAGCTGCAGATCTCGCACAGGCGTCCCCGGATGTCGTATCCCATGACCGTCCCCTTCCGTGCCGGTGTTCGGCGATGCCGCGTGTCGTTCGGTCGTGTGGTCAGTGCAGGTGTGCCGGCGGGCCGGTGCCAACCAGTGCGACGGCGATCCCGGCCAGCAGCAGGACGACCCCGACCGGCCGCACGAGCCGCCTGCCCCAGCGGGCGGTCTTCTCGGCGACCATCACCGCGGTCAGCCCGAGCATCCACACCAGGTCGGCGACGCCGGTGGCGAACATGATCAGCATCAGCGCCCAGCAGCAGCCCAGGCAGGACAGCGCGTGCCGGGTGCCGACCGACCACGCGCCGGCCACCCCCCGGCGGTAGCGGGTGAAGAGGAACGCGGCGGGGTCGCGACAGAGGGTCAGGCAGCGTTGCTTGAGCGGGGTGAACTGGAACGTGCCGGCCAGCAGGAGCGCTGCGGCCAGGCCGATGCCGTGCGGGACCTGGTGGAGCAGCGGCGCGATGGCGACGAGCAGGACCAGCGCCACGACGGCGAACCCGAGCCAGACCGCGAGGTAGGCGGCGAAGAACGCGGCGCGGACCGGGCCCGCTGCGTCCTGCCGGCTGCTCACCACGGTGAACATCCGCGCCATCGGCACGGTCGTCGGCAGCATCATCGCGGCGACCATCACCAGCCACCCGCCGGTGAAGAGCACCAGGGCCGCCGGGCGCAGCGGGCCGGCTGCCAGACCGGCCACCGCCTCGGCGGGATGGGCGGGGTGGGCGCCCGGGACGATCTCCAGCGCGAGCAGCGCCACCCAGCCGGCGGCCGTCAGCGACCAGAGGAGCGGCGCGGGATCGCGCCGGGCGGAGACCTGACCGGTGGTGGGCACCCGCCGATGCTGGCGGCCGGACCGTTCCCGAATCGTTCCGCGGCCCGGCCGGCGACCCCTACCCGGCCTGCGGGGTGGCCCGCTCCAGCAGCGCGCCGACGGCGTCGGAGCCCGGCCGTGCCCCCGCGGTGCGCAGCGGGCCGTCGGCGTCCAGCCGGGTCGCGAGGAACACCTGCGCGACCGGGTCCGGGGCGTGGCGCACCAGCAGCGATCCCTGCAGGGCGAGCGCGGCCAGCTCGGCGAGCCGGCGCGCCCGCCGCTCCTGCGGTGCGGCCAGTTCGGTGCGCAGCGCGGCCACGCACGCGTCGAGCCGCGGGTCGGCGCCGGAGGTCAGGTCGATCTCGGCGAGCAGCGCGTCCACGGCGTGCGGCTCGCGGGCGATGGCGCGCAGCGCGTCGAGCGCGGTGACGTTGCCCGAGCCCTCCCAGATCGAGTTCAGCGGCGCCTCCCGGTACAGCCGTGGCAGGTCGGACTCCTCGACGTAGCCGTTGCCGCCCAGGCACTCGAGGGCCTCCGCGACCACTGCCGAGGTCCGCTTGCACACCAGGTACTTCGTGACCGGCAGGGCGAGCCGCAGCAGCGCGCCCTCGGCCGGGTCGCCGGCACTGCGGTCGACCGCGCCGGCCAGCCGCAACGCGAGCACGGTCGCGGCCTCGGTCTCGGCGGCCAGGTCGGCGACGACCTCGCGCATCAACGGCTGGTCGGCGAGCCGGGCGCCGAACGCCGACCGGTGTGCCACGTGGTGTGCCGCCTCGGTGACCGCGGCCCGCTGGGTGCCGGCCGCCCCGAGCACGCAGTCGAGCCGGGTCATCGACACCATCTCGATGATCGTCCGGACGCCGCGGCCCTCGTCGCCGACCCGCCACCCGACCGCGCCGTGGTACTCGATCTCCGACGACGCGTTCGACCGGTTGCCCAGCTTGTCCTTGAGGCGCTGCAGGTGGATCGCGTTGCGCGTGCCGTCGGGGAGGACGCGGGGCAGGACCAGGCAGGTCAGCCCGCCCGGTGCCTGGGCGAGGGTGAGGAACAGGTCGTTCATCGGGGCCGAGGTGAACCACTTGTGCCCGGTCAGGCGGTAGCTGCCGTCCGGCTGGTGGTGCGCGACCGTGGTGCCGGCGCGGACGTCGGAACCGCCCTGCTTCTCGGTCATCGACATCCCGGCGAGCAGGCCGGTCTTGGCGGCCGGGTCGGCGAGGCCGGGCTCGTAGGAGCGCGCGGCCAGCCCCGGCTCGTAGGCCGCGGCCAGGTCCGGGGCGTGGCGCAGCGCCGGCACGGCCGCGTAGGTCATCGAGATCGGGCAGAGGTGACCCTGCTCGACCTGCGAGGTCAGGTAGAACCCGGCGGCCCGGGTGACGTGCGCGCCGGTCCCGGGTGCGGCGGTCCACGGCGCGGCGGCCAGGCCGTGCTCGACGCTGGTCCGCATCAGCTCGTGCCAGGACGGGTGGAACCCGACCTCGTCGATCCGGTGCCCGGTGCGGTCGTGGGAACGCAGCTGCGGCTCGTGGACGTTGGCGGCACGGGCGTGCTCGCGGTGCTCGTCGGTGCCGACCACCGCGGCGAGACGGTCGACGGCCGCCGGGTCGCCGCCCTCCCGGCCGAGCGCCTCGGCGAGGGCGGGATCGGCGGAGAGCAGGTCGCCACCGGAGCGGGGCGGGACCTGGTTGGTGACCTCGTGGGTGCCCAGGTCGCTGCGCGGGGCCGGACGGCCGGGCGCCTCCGGCCGGGTGTGCGTCGTCGTCACGTACCCGAGAGTAACCCGCTTCCGCGGCGACGCACGGGGTCCGGGAGCGGTGCGGCCGGTGCGTGCGTACGGTGACCTGCATGTCGCGCGTGGCCGCCATCGACTGCGGGACCAACTCGATCCGACTGCTCGTCGCCGACGTCACCGAGGCGTTCGACGGCCGCAAGGAGCTGCGCGACCTGCATCGGGAGATGCGGATCGTGCGGCTCGGCAAGGGCGTGGACGCGACCGGGCGGCTCGACCCCGAGGCCCTGGAACGCACCCGGGCGGCGCTGGTCGACTACGCCGTCGCGGCCCGGCGCAAGGGGGCCGAGCGGGTGCGGATGGTGGCGACCTCGGCGACCCGCGACGCGTCCAACCGCGAGGACTTCTTCGCCATGGTCCGCGACACCCTCGGCGTCGACGCCGAGATCATCACCGGTGACGAGGAGGCGCGGTTGTCGTTCATCGGCGCCGTCGGCGACCTCGACCCCGACGACGGCCCGTTCGTCGTCACCGACGTCGGTGGCGGCTCCACCGAGGTGGTCGTCGGGGAGCTGGACGACGACGGTGCCCGGGTGAGCGCGGCGCGGTCGGTGGACATGGGTTCGGTGCGGCTGACCGAACGGTGCCTGCCCTCCGACCCGCCCGCCGAGTCCGAGATCACCGAGGCCCGCCGGGTCGCCTCGGAGGTGCTCGCGCAGGCGTTCGCCTCGGTCCCCGTCGAGGGTGCGCGGACCTGGGTGGGCGTGGCCGGGACGATCACGACGCTGTCCGGGATCGCGCAGGAGCTGCCGGAGTACGACCGCGAGCAGGTGCACCTGTCCACCCTGTCCCGCGACGACCTGCACCGGGTCTCGGACCTGCTGATCCGGTCCTCGCGCGCCGAGCGGGAGAAGCACGGGGCGCTGCACCCGGGCCGGGTCGACGTGATCGGGGCCGGGTCGCTGGTCGTGCAGGCGCTGGCCGACGAGCTGCACGCCCGCGCCGGGATCGAGCGGATCGTCGTCTCCGAGCACGACATCCTGGACGGCATCGCGCACTCGATCGCATGAGCGTCGCGTCGGCACTGGCGGAGCTCGACCGCGAGATCTCCGGCTGCCGCGCCTGCCCGCGGCTGGTCGAGTGGCGGGAACGGGTCGCGGTCGAGAAGCGCGCGGCGTTCCGGGACCAGACCTACTGGGGGCGGCCGGTCCCCGGCTTCGGCCCGGCCGACGCGGCGATGCTGATCGTCGGGCTCGCACCGGCCGCGCACGGAGCCAACCGCACCGGACGGATGTTCACCGGGGACCGCAGCGGTGACGTGCTGTACGCGGCGCTGCACGCCGTCGGCCTCGCCTCCCAGCCCACGGCCGTGCACCCCGGCGACGGCCTCGAGCTCCACGGCGTCCGGATCACCGCGCCGGTGCACTGCGCGCCGCCGGCGAACAAGCCGACACCGGCCGAGCGGGACACCTGCCGCGGGTGGCTCGAACGCGAGCTCGCCCTGCTGTCGCCGACCGTGCGGTCGATCATGGTGCTGGGCGGGTTCGGCTGGCAGGCGTTGCTGCCGGTCCTGGCGGGGGTCGGCTGGGCGGTGCCCCGGCCCGCGCCGAAGTTCGGGCACGGTGCGTCGGTGACCCTGCAGCCGTCGGTGCCCGGGCGGGAGCCGCTGGAGCTGTTCGGCTGCTACCACGTGAGCCAGCAGAACACCTTCACCGGACGGCTCACCCCGGCGATGCTCGAGCAGGTTCTGGCCGACACCGCTCGGGCCGGCGGGCTGTCGCCGACCGCGCCGTAGCCGATCTTCCCGCCGCCCGGCCGTCCGGGACGAGGGTGGGCTCCTGGGGCGCCTTTGCTCTGCTTACCGATACGCACCACCGGCACAACCGCAGGTCAGGGGCTCGTCGCGGTGGTGGGGGAGTCCGGAGCGGGTTCCTCGAGACGGCGGCGCAGTTCCCGGACCTCCCGGCGCAGCGCCCGGGTCTCCTGGAACTTCGTGGTGACGTCGCGCAGGGTCGCCGCGATGCCGACCAGCCCGCCGCCGTCGTCGTCGAGCAGCGGGCTGATGCTGAACTCGACCGAGATCGTGCTCCCGTCCCGGTGGAGCGCGGGAACGGCGAGCAGGTCGTCGTCGTGGTAGTGGCTGCGGCCGGTGTCCATCACCTTCTGCCACCCGGCCCAGTGCGCGTCGCGCAACCGCTCCGGGATGATCAGGTCCAACGATCGGCCGGTCGCCTCCTCGGCGGAGAACCCGAAGATCCGCTGGGCACCGGGGTTCCAGTACGTGATGGTCCCGCTCCGGTCCGCCGCGACGATCGCGTCGGGGCCGGAGAGGATCGATCGTGCGATCAGGTTCGCCGAGGTCAGCGTAGGATCCACGAACACAGCATACAGTCTACCGAGGCTCGTGGCCGGTGGCGGCGACCGTGGGTCGGTGCCCACCCTCACCGCGGGTCGTGCGCGGATAGGGTGACGCGGCGCCCCCGTAGCCCAACGGCAGAGGCAGGCCCCTTAAAAGGGTCCCAGTGTGGGTTCGAGTCCCACCGGGGGCACCTCACTCCGCGCGGAGATCACCAGCAGGCAGGTGCGCGTGGCGAGTGATCAGGACGGCAGCAGGACGAGGCCGTCGTGTTCGGCGAAGTCGGCGAAGTCCTTGGTGTTCAAGGTCGCGAGCGGGACGTCGTTGGCGATGCACGCGGCGGCGATCCATGAGTCGTTCACCGGGCGGGAGCGTCCTCGGAGGCGAGCGCCGGCGTTGAGCCGACCCCAGGCCCGGGAGACCGTCTCGTCGGAGTCCACGACCACGACTCGGGAGAGCCAGTCGTCGAGCTGGTCACGGGTCCGGCGCCCCCAGTGCCGGATCTCGGCCCACTGCCACAGCTCGGCGACGGTCACAAAGGTCACGCACCACGTGGCCCCGATCAGCCTGGTGGCCAGTGGTCCGGTGAGCCGGTTCTTGAGGGCCTGGGAGGAGACATCGGTGTCCAGGACGACGGGCCGCATCGGTTACGCGAGCCCGGCCTGTCGGTCGGCGTGGACGAAGGTGAGGAACTCGTCGAGGTCGTCGTCGGAGCTGAACACGTCCCGGGCCATGTCGTCGAGGGACTCCACGGGCTGCACGCCCTTGCGCCGGGCCAGTTCCTCGATCGATACACGAGGCCGCACCCGGGGCGCCGACGGACCGTCGTCTGCGCTGTCGGTGGTCATGCTCGCCTCCCCTCGCGCTCAGGATCGAGTATCGCATCCTCCCGGCTCGGGTAGGCATGTCGACGCGGCGCGGGCGAGCCACGGACGCGGATGCACGCACCATGGTCGATGATCGGGGAGTCGCGCAGGATCGGCGCCGGCTCCGGCACCGATCCTGCACAGCTCCCCGATCAGCAGGTTGGTGGGCGCCGCCTGCCGGGGTCATGGTGTGCACGCGTCGTCCTCACTGTGGCTCGTCGATGGCGTGGCGCAGCTCGGTCAGCCAGGTGAGGTGGGCGCTCAGTGCGGTGCGGCCGGAGGAAGTGAGCCGGAGCCAGGTCCGGGGACGTCTGCCGACCGAGCCCTTGCGGATCTCGAGGTGGCCGGCGTCCTCCAGGGTCCGGCTGTGCTTCGACACCGCGGAGTCGCTGACGCCGATGAGGTCGCGCACCGTGGCGAACTCGACCCAGTCGGCTCCCTGCAGCAGCGCGCAGAGTGCCAGCCGCGGCCCGGTCTCGAAGATCGGTTGCCGCACTCCGGCCACCCCGGCGTCCGACGCCCCGGTGTCGGGACCGCGGGCTGCGGTCACGGTGCGATCCGGCCGGCAGCGATGTCGTCACGCATCTTCGCCCGGATCCTGTGCTGACCGGCGAAGATCGCCGCAGCCACGGGGAGCAGGACGAGCAGGGCTGCCGTGCGCTGTCCGCCGGCGACCAGCACATGGATGAGTCCGAGGCCGGCCAGGGAGATCACGAGTACCGCGTACCACAGCCACCGCGCGCTGGGGTACGCACCGATCCGGCGCGGAAGCTGCACCCCCGTGCGCCGGCGCTGGATCACCGAGTGGGCCGTCGCGACGGCGGCGATCGCCACCAGCACCCACTGGACCCCGGGGGCCGCACCGGGGAGATACGACAGCCAGATCGGGAGCCCCGCCAGCAGCACCAGGGCGCAGCCGTGAACCACCCAGTAGGTGCGCGAGAAGCCTGCGTAGGCGGCCAGCTTGCGTCGCGCCTCGCGTACCTGATCGAGCTCGGGTGATCCGGGCATGATGCTCTCCTCACTGCATCTACTTTCGATATGGAAAACGTATGCGACTTCGACAGGGCAGTCAAGGTGCTGGGTGGGCGTGAACAGCGCCGCCGGATCGTCGACGGGGTCCGCTCCCCGCGTCGGTGGGGGCGCGAGCACGCGTCGGGCCGACCCGGGCCGTCGCGGGGGTGCTGGGCCGTCAGGCTTGACCTTCGACCCGGCTCGAAGGCCTACCGTCGCCGTCGTGGTCCGCTACCGCATCTCCCAGCTCGCCGAGCGGGTCGGGCTCCCTGCCACGACGCTGCGCTACTACGAAGCCCGGGGTCTGCTGCCGGCGCAGCGCACCGCGGGCGGGTACCGCAGCTACGACGACCACGACATCGAGCGCGTCCGCTTCATCGCGACCACGAAGAACCTCGGGCTGTCGTTGACCCGGATCCGGGACCTTTTGCGGGTCCGGGAGAACGGCGCGTGCCGCGACGTTCGGGACCGGCTCCTCCCGCTGATCGCCGAGCAGCTCGCCGAACTCGAAGCCCGGGCGCAGGATCTCCACGAGCTCCGTCGGCACCTCACCGCGGCACAGGACCGCCTGCGCACGCTGCCCGCGCGGGAGGTCCCGTGCGACCCGGGATGCCGTGCGGTCATGGGCGAGCGCGCCGGATCCTCCGGCCTGCCGGCGGACGCCGGTGGCACGGCGCCGATCGCGTGTTCCCTCCCGGCCGCCGACCACGCGCCCCGGCTGGCGCGCTGGCGTGCGGTGCTGGCAGGCGCCGTGCCACGACAGCTCGACGACGCGACCCTCCGCGTCGACATCCCGCCGGAGCGGATCGGGGAGGTCGCGGTCCTGCTCGTCGACGAGGTGGCCTGCTGCCCGTTCTTCCGCTTCAGTCTGACCGTCACCCACGGTGGGGCGTACCTCGACGCCACCGCGCCGGCCGGGGCGGGTCCGCTGCTCGACGAGCTGTTCTCCGCCGGACCGGACCACGCCCGGCGGACCTGACCTGCGCGGACCCGCTCAGGCCGTGAGGGCGGGGGTGCGGCGCAGCCACCACTCCCCGGCCGCGGCGTGCAGGGCGAAGGCCACCCGGAACGCGGGCGAACGAGTCCTGGAACGAGACCCCGGCGGACTCGAACAGCCCGATACGACCTGGCAGCGGTCTCCGTGGCCGATGCCGGACGGTGCTGAGGCGCGGGAGATGCGCTACCCGCCCGTCGGGGCGGCGCGGGCACGCAGCGTGGTGACGCCGGGACCCTCGAGGTCGTCGCAGCAGCTCCCGCGGCCGGCGAGTGCCATCGTCAGCGCCTCGGTCGTGCCGCGCACGAGCGGTCCGTCGCCGTGCCGGAACGGCCCGTCGGTGGCCTCCAGCCGCAGCCCGGCGGCGGCCGTCTTCCCGGGGACGGTGAAGTCCCGGCCGACGAAGAACTCGGCGACGGCGGTCAGCGCCGCGATGCCGGGCAGCCGGGGGAGGCCGAGCGGTCGGCGGATGTCCTGCGCGTGCACCACGACCTCGCCGAGCCACGCCGGGGTGTGCCCCGACGCGGCGGTGGTGTCGGCGACCACCGCGCGGAACCGGTCGAGGGTCTCGGCGGGGGAGGCGCCACGGTGCTCGGCGATGCCGCGGTCGTTGTGCAGGTCGAAGTCGAAGCGCGCGGCGAGCACGCTGCGGATCCAGCGGACCCGACCCGTCGTCGCGGCCGTGGTCAAGTGGGCGACCACGTCCTCGACGGTCCACCGGTCGCAGAGCGACGTGACCGTCCACTGTGCAGGGTCGAGCGCGGCCAGGTCCTCGACGAGTGCTGCACGCTCGGTGCGGATCGCGGCCCACAGCTCCTTCCGGGACAGCCGTGCGGCGGGTTCGGTCATGCTCGATCTCCTGCGGTGTGTGGCGTCGTCTCCGGTCGGGACCGCCTCTGTGGACGGAAATCATCGGTGACCGGGGAGATCGGGCCGAACCGGATCGACGGCGTGCCGCGGTTGTCCGGACTTCTGGAAGATCGTTTCCGGTGTGTGGGCGCCCGATCGACCGCGCCGCACCGGCTCGTTACCGTCATCGTGGATCTCCTGAGGGGGTGGCAGATGTTCGTGTGCGTGCGACGCCTCCACATCGACCTGGTGCTGACGGCCGGCGCGACCTGTCGTCGCTGACCGTTCCTGCGCGTCCCCCGTTCCCACGCCTCTCCGGAGATCACGCATGACCAGCACCCAGACCCCTCGTGACACCGCGCTCGCGGGCATCGTCGACGCCACGGCCGAGGCGGTGTCGCAGGACGTCGGCAACGCGCAGGCGCTCTTCCGCGCCACGGGCGACGCCGGCGCCGGCGTCCGCTCGCACATCCGCATCGGCAACCACGAGGTGCTCGTCGACGAACCGCCCGCACTCGGCGGGGACGACGCGGCCCCCAACCCGGTGGAGTTCGCGCTCGCGAGCCTCCTGTCCTGCCAGGTCGTGACCTACCGGTTCTACGCCGCGAAGCTGGGCATCCCGGTCGAGGACGTGCACGTCGACGTCGAGGGCGACCTCGACGTGCGTGGCTTCTTCGGCATCGACGACGAGGTGCGTCCGGGCTTCGGAGAGGTCCGACTGGTCGTCGACCTCCGGGGCCCCGCCTCCCCGGAGGAGTACCAGCGCCTGCGCGAGACGGTCGACGCCCACTGCCCGGTGCTCGACCTGTTCCGCAACGCCACGCCTGTCACCACCGGCGCACCGGCCTGATCACGGTCGGTCCGCCCGGCGCGGGGGCTTGCGGGCCAGCAGCACGCCCCGGTCGGCGACGGTCGGCCGGTGCTCGACGTCGACGAACCCGACGCCCTCGGCGATCTCGGCCAGCTCGGCGACCGACCAGCACTTGCCCGGGGTCGAGTGCATCAACAGCGCCGAGTACTCGGCCACCGGCAACGGCCCGCGCTTGTCCGCGACGACGTGGGTGTCGTGGTCCAGCAGCCGGCCGCCGGGTTCGAGCGCCTCGAACGAGGCCCGGAGCAGGTGCTCGACCCGCGGACGGTCCCAGTCGTGCAGGACCTGGGAGAACAGGTGGACGTCGTGGCCGCCCGGCAGCGGCTCGCCGAACATGTCGCCGGTGACGACGTCGAGGCGGTCGCCGTGGCCGCGCGCCTCGATCAACGTGCGGGCGGCGACGTCGACGGGGGAGCGTTCGACCACGGTGCCCCGGGCGCCCGGGCGGGCGTCGAGGAGCGCCGCCGCGTAGACCCCGGAGCTGCCGCCCACGTCGAGGACCGCGCGGAGCGGGACGTCGGCGACCGCGGCCGCGAGCCGCGGAGCCAGGTAGGCACCCCGGGCGTCCATCGCGGCGGTGATCCGCTCGGCGAACGCCACGTCCCCCAGCCGGCCGGACCAGTCGGCGTCCTGTGCGGACGCGCTCGTGGCCGTGGCGCTCGCCCACGCGGCCTGCTCGTCGGTGCGCAGGACGTGCGCGAACTCGGCCACGGCCGGCCGCTCGGCGAGTGAGCGGTAGTAGGCCCGCAGGTCGAGCGGGGAACCCGCGGCGAGGTGGCTGCGTCCCAGGTCGGTCACCGCGACGACGTCACCGGCGTCGAGGTCCCGGTCGACGAGGCCGTGCGCGGCGCACAGGGTGAACAGCACGTCGGCGGGGCGCTCGGCCAGGCCGAGCGCGGCGCGGACGTCGGCCACGGTGCCGGGGCCGTGCTCGGCGAGCCGGGTGAACAGGTCGAACTCGGCGACCGCGGCGATGAGCAGGTCGGCGGCGTAGGCGCCGTCGCGGATGCGGTAGAGCCCGGTGGGGTCCGGTGCGTCCTCGACAGCCGCCACGGCGCCGACCCTAACGACCAGCGCGTCCGGCGGAGCGCCGGCGCCGGCAAGTCCATCGTTCGGCGGACCCCCGTCGATCGATCGGGAGCAGGCCTCCGATCCGCTCGACCGACGGCACCGGCCGGCGGCACTCCTAGCGTCGCGGGCATGTCCGAACCAGCACCGCCGCCGACCGGGCGCGCCCTGGCCCCCGATCTGGGCCGGGGCGTGATGCTCGCCCTGATCGCCGTCGCGAACGTGATGATCTACCTGGTCGGCCGCCCGTACGGCTACCGCCAGCACATCGTCGAGGACGGCCTGGCCGACCGCGTCGTGTCCACCCTGGTGGTGGCGTTCGTCGACGGTCGCGCCTTCCCGCTGTTCGCCTTCCTGTTCGGTTACGGCATCGTCCAGCTGACCCGGCACACGGACGCGGGCGAGTCCCGCCGCATCCTGCGGCGCCGCAACCTGGGGCTGATCGTCATCGGCGCCGTGCACGGGGTGCTGCTGTTCTCCGGGGACATCCTCGGCTGGTACGGCCTCGTCGGCCTGCTCGTGGCGGCCCTGCTGGGGCGCACCGACCGCACCCTGCTCGTCCTCGGCGCGCTCTGGGTGGTTCCGGCGAGCGCCGTGGTCGGCCTGATCTACTCCCAGCCCTCCGCCGACGGCGGTCGCGGCTTCCTGTGGTCGTTCGAGGTCGCCGACCCGGCCCTCGCCCTGGGGTTGCGGGCGATCGAGTGGACGATGGCGCCGTTCGGCCTGCTGCCGGTGGTCACCGCGGCCCTGGCCGGGGTCGTCGCGGCCCGCCACCGCGTCCTCGAGCCGCGCACCCACCGGCGGCTGCTGCGGCGGGTCGCGGCCGGCGGGATCGCCCTGTCGGTCGCCGGTGGGCTGCCCAGCGGCCTGGTCGTGGCCGGTCAGCTGCCGGTCCCGGACCCGGGCACGGCCTGGCTGCTCGCCTTCGTCCACTCCGTCACCGGGGTGGCCGGGGGCCTCGGACTGGCCGCGGGGTTCGCGCTGGCCGCCGCCCGGCTCGCCCGGGTGGGATCGCCCGTGGTGATGGCCCTGGCGGCGACGGGGCGCCGGTCGCTGAGCGCCTACCTGTTCCAGTCGGTGGTGTTCGTGGCGCTGCTGACCCTGCCGTTCGGTGGCCTCGGGGCACACGTGGGGACGGCCGCGGCGGCCGGCCTGGCACTGGCGGTCTGGGCCGTGTCGGTGCTGGGTGTCGCGCTGCTGGAGCGTCGCTCGGTGCGCGGACCCGCGGAGGTGCTGCTGCGGCGCTGGTCGCGCCGCGGCGCGGGGGTGGAACCGCGGCCGACGAGCGGGGGAGACTGGAGCGGTGTCACCCGCTGAGCACACGACGGACGTGGGCGCAGGGTTCGTGGCGTTCGACCGCCGGTGGAACCGGGCCTGGGGACTGCTCCCGTACCTGTTGGTCGCGCTCGGCCTCCTGCTCACGGTCCTGACGGCCGGGTTGACCGCCTCCGAACTCCTGGTCGTCGGCGGCGTGGCGGCGGTGCTGCTCGGCTGGCACGGCTGGTTCGTCACCCTGCACCCGCAGTGGCTCGAGCACCGGCTGCTGCCGATGGCGGTGTACTTCGCCGGTCTGGTGGCGCTGTCGCTGGTGCTCGGCGCCCTCGCCGGTCCCTTCTCGATCCTGGTGATCGGCTGCTTCCCGATGGCCTTTGTCGCGCTCCGCGGCGGCTGGGCCCATGCAGGTGTCGGCGTCGTCTGCCTGTGCCTGCTGGTCGCACTCGGCGGGACCCGCCCCGATCCGGACCTGGTCGTGCAGGTCGTCGGGGCCGGGGTCCTGGCCTCGGCCGTCGGCTGGGCGATCCGGCGGATCGAGTCCGAGGCGGTGCAGCGCCGGGAGGCCCACGCCGAGCTCGTCGAGCTCCACGCCCGGCTGCAGCGCACGACCCGGGAGAAGGAGGAGCTGCAGCAGCACCTGGTCGCCGCGGCCCGCGACGCCGGGGTCGCCGCCGAGCGGGCCCGGCTGGCCCGCGACTTCCACGACACCCTCGCCCAGGGGCTGGCCGCGATCGGGTCCCAGCTGGAGACGGCGGACGAGCAGCTCGACGACGGGCAACCGGCCCGGGTGCGGGTCCGCACGGCGCTGGGGCTCTCGCGTTCCTGCCTGGCCGAGGCCAGGAGGGCGGTGCACGCGCTGCGGCCGGGCGCGCTGGAGGCCGACGACCTGCACGGGGCGCTCCGCAGCACGGTGACCGGCTGGCAGGAGCGCACCGGGGTGCCGTGCCGGCTCACGGTGACGGGCACACCGGTGCCCGTCGACACCGCACGGCAGACCGCCGTCCTCCGGATCGTCCAGGAAGGCCTGTCCAATGTGGCCAAACATGCCGGCGCGTCCACGGCGACCGTCACCGTGTCCTATCTCGACGACCTGATGATGGTCGACGTGTTCGACGACGGCGCGGGGTTCGACCCGGCAACACCTGCACCACCCGGCGCCCAGGGCGGCTACGGGCTGGCCGCGGCCCGGGAGCGACTCGGTCAGGTCGGCGGACGGCTGGCCGTCGAGTCCGCGCCCGGTGCCGGGAGCACCCTGACCGCGACCGTCCCGGTGGTCGATCCCGCCGAGCCCGCCGCCGGGGACGCGTCGTGACCGCGCACCCGCAGCCCCTCCGGATCGTGCTCGTCGACGACCACCCGGTCGTGCGCGACGGTCTGCACGGCCTGATCGCCACCCAGGACGACCTGGTCCTGGTCGCCGAGGCGGCCGGCGGAGAGGAGGCGCTGGCCGCGGTGCGGGCCCACCGGCCCGACCTGGTGATCACCGATCTGCGGATGCCCGGCGTCGACGGGGTCGCGCTGATCGCGGCCCTGCGCGAGCAGGACCCGCACCTGCCGATCCTGGTGCTGACCATGTTCGGGACCGAGGACGACGTCCGCCCGGCGCTGCGGGCCGGGGCCACCGGCTACCTGCTGAAGGACGCGTCCCGGCAGGAGCTGTTCGCGGGGATCCGCGCGACCGGGCGGGGCGAGAGCGTCCTGGCTCCGGCCGTCGCCGGCCTGCTCGTGCGGGGCCACCGGAGCGCCGGGCGCGAGACCCCCGGCCCGGTGAGCCCGCGCGAGCTGGCGATCCTGCAGCTGGTGGCCGAGGGGCGCAGCAACGCGCAGATCGGCCGGTCGCTGCACATCTCCGAGGCGACGGTCAAGACCCACCTGGTCCGGCTGTACGGCAAGCTCGGGGCCGCCGACCGCGCGTCCGCCGTCTCGCTGGCCTACCGGCAGGGACTGCTGTCCACCGAGGACGGTTGAGCGGAGCACCGAGCCACGACACCGGCGAGGGCACGCACCGAAATCACCTGGCCGCCCCACGGCGGATCGTGATGGGCTCGCGCCCGACCCCCACCGGAAGGAACCGGCCCGTGATCGAGCTGTCCGCAGCCCTCGGCGTCCTCGTCATCGCTCTCGGCATGGTCCTCACCCCGGGGCCGAACATGATCTACCTGGCCTCGCGGGCGATCTCCCAGGGCCGTCGCGCGGGGCTCGTCTCGCTCGGCGGTACGGCGGTCGGGTTCCTCTGTTACCTGGTGGCCGCCACCGCGGGCCTCTCGGCGCTGTTCGTCGCGGTCCCGGCGGCCTACACGACGGTGAAGATCGCGGGAGCGCTGTACCTGGCCTGGCTGGCGTGGAGCATGCTGCGCCCCGGTGGGCGCTCGCCGTTCGAGCCCCGGCCGCTCGAACCCGAGTCGGACGCCCGGCTGTTCGGGATGGGCCTGATCACGAACCTGCTCAACCCGAAGATCGCGCTGATGTACGCCGCGCTCCTGCCCCAGTTCGTGACCCCGGCCGACGGTGCGCTCGCGACGCCCCCGGTGCAGAGCCAGCTCCTCCAGCTCGGCAGCGTCCAGATCGGGGTCGCCGTGCTCGTCAACGGCGTCATCGTCGTCACCGCGGCGTCCGTCTCCGGCTTCCTGGCCGCCCGGCCGCGGGTCATGACGGTGCAACGGTGGGTCGCCGGCACCGTCCTCGGTGGATTCGCGGTCCGGACCGCGTTCAGCCCGGCGCCGACGACACCCTGAGCGGCCGGTCCCGCGCGGCGCAGGCCCGGGGTCACCAGAAGGGGGCGGCAGACCCCTGGAAGCAGTGAGGTCGATCGTGGCCAGGCACGCGCCGTCGGCGTCGAGGGCACGGGCGAGCGGCGGCCGGTGCCGCCAGACGACGATCACGTTGCCGTGCCGTGGTACCGCCGTGGCGTCGCCGCCGTGGTCGAACGCGACGCGCACGACGGACCGGGCCGCCCGCAGGGTCGTGTAGCCGCACGGCGTCAGCGTGGGGAACTCGTCCGGAACGGGGCCCGGGACATCCGGCGGGATGCTGCCTCCGCTGCCGCCCCTGACGAGTGGCGCGCCGAGTACGTCGGTACTCGGCCGGTCCGACAGGTGGTCGTCGCCGTCCCCGAAGCCTCCGCCGCACAACGGACGCCAGTGCCCGTCCTGCCGGACGAACAGGTCGATCTCGTGGTGCGGGACGGGATGGCCACGCCGAACGAACCACGTCGCGGCGAGATCGCCGCGGACGTCGTACGCGACGGCGGCGACGCGGCAGCGTCTGCTCAACCGGCCGGGGTCGGCCGTGATGCCGGACTCGAGCAGGCGCATGCTCGCCGTGAACCGGTCGTACGCCACCTCGCCAGTGTGGACGAGCGGGGGACAGCGATCCCCGGACGGGTCGGGGACGACGGTGCTCCGCGGGGAGGGCGGTCGGTCTGGCGTCACACGAGCCGGCCCTCCCGCACGGGGGTCACTCCCGCGCCCCGGCCTCCACTCCCTCGGACACCGCAGTCCGATCGGGATCGCCGGCCGGCACGGTGCGCCCGAGGAGGGCGGCGAGCCGGTCGAGCGGCTGCGCGTGCTCGGGGACGGGCTGCGGTGGTGCGAACGGGGACCGGTCGGCCGGGAGGTCGGCGAGCGCGGAGCGGGTGAACTCCAGCGCGGGCTCGACGATCCCGTCGGGGAAGCGGACGGTCCGGCCGGTCGCCCGGGTGAGGTCCCAGCCGTGCACGAGATCCTCGACGACGCGCAGGTGCACCGCGACGAACCCCGGCACGTCGCCGGCCGGGGCCCGCACGATCCGCTCCATCGCCCCCGGCTGCCCGAACGCGGCGAGCAGGCCGTCCGCGGCCCCGCGGTACGCCGCGGCGGGGGCGTCGCCGAGGACGTCACCGGATGCGGGGTCCAGCGAGTCGGCGGTGGACGTGGGGTCGTCGTGGAGGAGGCCGGTGAACAGGTGGTGCCCGAGGACCATGTGGCCGGTCAGGTCGCGGACGGTCCACGCTGGACACGGAGTCGGGGCGTGCCACTGTGCGGGCTCGACCGTGGCGATGAGGTCGGCGACGGTCCCGAGCACCGTGGCGAGCCCGTCGATCGGCGTCGTGTGATCACTCATGGTGTGCTCCCTGATCGTGCGCCGACGGGTCGTCCGACGACGTTCCGGTTGTTGAGACACCACCGGCGGCCCGAACGGAACGGTCCGGAGCGAACGGGTTCCGGCGCCGGACCCCGTGGCAGGATGGCGCGGTGACCGAGGACACGCTCGAGCGGGCACGGACCGGCGACGAGCAGGCCTTCCGCCGGCTGATCGAGCCGTACCGGCACGAGCTGTGGGTGCACTGCTACCGGATCCTCGGATCGCTCACCGACGCCGAGGACGTGCTGCAGGAGACGTTGCTCGCGGCGTGGCGCGGGCTGGACGGCTTCGCGGGCCGGTCCTCGCTGCGCACGTGGCTCTACCGCATCGCCACCAACCGCTGCCTCAACGCGCTGCGCGACGCCGGGCGGCGCCGGCCGCCCGAGCCCGCTCCGCCGTTCGACCCGCCCGAGCCCACCAGCCGGACCGAGGTGACCTGGCTGCAGCCCGCGCCGGAGGAACTGCTGGAGCGGATCTCCGACCGGGAGCCGGGGCCCGAGGCGCGCTACACCGCCCGGGAGGCCGTGGAGCTGGCCTTCGTCGCGGCGCTGCAGCATCTCGCACCGCGCCAGGCCGCCACGCTCGTCCTGCGCGACGTGCTCGGCTACGCCACCGACGAGGTCGCGGACATGCTGGAGACCAGCGCGACGGCGGTCAAGGGGACCCTGCAACGCGCCCGCGCCGGCCTGCGCACACACGGCGCCACGCTCGCCGAGCACGGCACACCGCTCCCGGACTCGCCGCAGGAACGGGATCTGACCAGGCGTTTCGCCGAGACGTTCACCTCGGGAGACGTCGACGGTCTCGTCGCACTGCTCACCGACGACGCCTGGCTGACCATGCCACCCGCGCCGCACCGGTACCGCGGCCCGACAGCGATCGCGGCGTTCCTCTCGGTGTTCACCGCCTGGCGTGCCGAGCGCCGCCTGCGGCTGCTGCCGATCCGGGCCAACTCCCGGCCGGCCTTCGGCTGCTACCTCACCGAGCCCGGTGCGACGACCGGGCGTCCGGCCGGGATCCTCGTGCTGACCCCGGAGGCCGGCCGGCTCCGCGCCGTCGGCTGGTTCCTCCACGACGACCTGTTCGGCCACTTCCGGCTGCCGGAGCGCACCGGCGTCGAGGTGGCCGGGCCGCGCAGGGCCGAACCCGCGCCGTCGTGATGGCCGGTACCGCGGAACCCGTGGATCACGTGACGGCGAGCAGCACGCCGAGCACGACGAGGACGAGCACGGCGATCAGGTTCGCGATGCGGTGCTCGACGAGGATGGCGACGAACTCGCGGATCGTCGCGCTCGGCCAGTAGTAGCGGGCGGTCCGCGCGCCGAGCACCTGGCCGTCGACCCCGGCCCGGCGGGTCAGGAGCGCGGCGCGGAAGGCGTGGAAGTTGTTGGTGACCACCACGCACCGGGGGTCCGGGCGGCGCTCGGCCATGATCGCGGCGCTGAACCCCAGGTTCTCGCGCGTGGTCGTCGACCGGTCCTCGCACAGGATCGACTCCCGGGGGACGCCCTGGGTCACGAGGTACTCGGCTATGCCGTGTGCCTCGGGCACCGCCTCGTCCGGCCCCTGACCACCGGAGGCGATCAGGAGCGGCGCGCCCCCGGAGCGGGTCTCGGCCCGCCACACGGCCGCGGCCTTGTCCAGCCGGGCGGCCAGCAGCGGTGGTACCCGGCCGTCGATCAGCCTCGACCCGAGCACCACCACGAAGTCGAAGCCGCTCCGTGCGCCCAGCCGTCCGTAAAGGACGCTGTAGAGCAGGTAGCAGCAGAACACGAACCCGACGTAGGTGGCGACGATCAACAGGATCAGCGCCGCCACGGCCACCGCCGTGTTCTCCAGGTACTGGGCCGCGAACGGCAGGGCCGGTACGGGCAGGCAGGCCAGGCCGGCGAGGAGCGAGAGCAGGTTCCCCAGCCGGTGCCCCTCCCGCCGGAGCATCGTCAGGCCGTTCAGCACGAGGAAGATCGCGAGCACGAGGACGGCGACTGCGGGGCCGACGAACAGGACGGCGATCAGGATGTCCAGTGGCTGAGGGTCGAGCCGGGTCGCCTCACCCAGCAGACCCAGCCCGAGGCTGAGCAGCGTGAGCCCCAGCAGCACCGCGTTGCGGAACCGCCGTCGCTCCCGGGAGACCGTGACCACGAAGGCGACGCCGAGCACGGCCGCGACGACGTAGAAGATCCACACCGCCGGTCACCCGTCCCCGGTGCCGCTGCACCGATCCCTGCCCGCCATGCACGTCCCCCCTGATGCCGATGATCAGGGCGGAACGTACCGACCCGGGACGCCTCAGCTCGGCTGCGGCACGATCCGGATGTAGGGACGCGGGGCCTGCCACCCGTTCGGGTAGATCCGGTGGGCCTCGTCGTCGGAGACCGAGCCGGCGATGATGACGTCGTCGCCCTGGGTCCAGTTGACCGGCGTCGCGACCCGGTGCCGGGCGGTCAGCTGCAACGAGTCGATCACCCGGAGCACCTCGTCGAAGTTGCGGCCGGTCGTCATCGGATAGACGAGCACCAGCTTGATCTTCTTGTCCGGGCCGATCACGAAGACGTTGCGCACGGTCTGGTTCTCGGCGGGCGTGCGGGCCAGCGGGTCACCACCGGTGCCGGCCGGCAGCATGCCGTACAACGTGGACACCGCGAAGTCGGAATCGGCGATCACCGGGTAGTTCGGCGCGTAGCCCTGGGTCTCGGCGATGTCCGACGCCCACTTGGCGTGCCGGTCGACCGGGTCCACCGACAGGCCGATGATCTTCACGTCGCGGCGGTCGAACTCCGGCTTGATCCTGGCCATGTAGCCCAGCTCCGTGGTGCACACCGGGGTGAAGTCCTTCGGGTGCGAGAACAGCACGGCCCACGAGCCGCCCATCCAGTCGTGGAAGCTGATGCGTCCCTCGGTCGTCTCGGCCTCGAAGTCGGGAGCCGGATCGTTGATCGTGAGTGTCATGCGTGGTTCCTTCCCGTCGTGGGCGGGCGAGGCGCACGCCGGGCCGGGCCCGGTCGCCACGCGGCCGGTGAGCCCGCCTGATGGCACACGTCGGACTCGTCGCACCGGCGAGCCGGCGTTACAGCCGTGAACCGATCCGCGCCGGGACGCGTACGTACCTCGGGGCAGGGACGTTCAGGAGGTTCCGGACACCGATGATGGCGCGCAGACGCGGCATGCGTCCCGTGACGGGACCTGCGCCGGACCCCGGGCTGGACACCGAGACCGGGCTCCGGGCGGCCTACGGTGCGCACGGCCCCGAGATCTACCGCTACGCCCTGCGTCAGCTCGGGGACACCGGCGGCGCGCAGGAGGTGGTGCAGGAGGTCTTCCTGCGGGCCTGGCGCCGGGCCGACCGCTACGACCCCTCGGTGGCGAGCCTTCGGGTCTGGCTGTTCGCCATCGCCCGCAACGTGGTGATCGACGAGATCCGCCGGGTCACGGCGCGGCCCTGGCGGCGTGCGCTGACCGACGATCCCGAGTCCACTCCGGATGCGGTCGGCCCGGCCGACGACACCGTGATCGACACCTGGCTGGTCGAGGAGGCACTGCGCCGGCTCCGGCCCGAGCACCGGCAGGCGATCGTGGAGGCCTACCTGCGGCAGCGCCCGCACGCCGAGATCGCGGCCGAGGCGGGCGTGCCGCTCGGGACGATCCGCAGCCGGGTGTTCTACGGCCTGAAGGCCCTGCGCCTGACGATGGACGAGATGGGGGTGCAACCGTGACTCCGGAGGACCACCGGGCCGTGCGGGAATCGCTCGGCGACTACGCGATCGGGCGCCTGCCGCAGGCCGAGGCCACCGTCGTGCAGACGCACCTGGACGGCTGCGCGGACTGCCGTGGCGAGCTGGCCGAGGTGTCGTCGGTGCTGCCCGCGCTGGCCCGGGTGGACCCGGCGCAGCTCGACCGCACGCCGGTCCCCCCGGCCGATCTGGGAGAGCGGATCGTGGCGGCGGCCCGCGCAGAGCGCCGGTCCACCGTGCGCGGATCCACTGCGTTCCGGTCCACCACGCACCGGGCCGGCGCGCGCAGACGGCTCCCGCGCAGCGTCCTCGCCGCTGCGGCGGCCGTCGCGGTCCTGGCCGGCGGGGGCGTCGGCTACGCGGTGGGCGCCTACGACGGGGTGCCTCGCGAGCCGGTCGCCGTGCAGGCGTCGGCCCCGGAGATCCGGGCGAGCGCGGTCGCGATCCCGCACACCTGGGGGATGGAGATCGTGCTCGACGCCGACGGGTTCCGGGCCGGGGCGGCCTATCGCGTCGTCGTCGAGGGGGTCGATGGCCGCGAGGTCGACGCCGGCGCGTTCGTCGGGACCGGTGCGGCCCCGATGGTCTGCAACCTCAACTCCTCGGTGCTCCGGCCGGACGCCGCCGGGTTCAAGGTGTTGGACACGACCGGAGCGACCGTGCTCCGCGGGGACCTCGCGCCGGCCTGAGCAGGACCGGCTGCGGGGCCGCACCCGTCATGCCGGGCGGGCGTGGACGACGAGGTTGTCGGTGTAGCTGCGCTCGCCGCGGTCGAACCCACCGGCGCAGGTGACCAGCCGCAGCAGCTCCGGCGCGGCCGCGCCGAACACGTCGAAGGTCGGGAAGTCGTCCTTCGGCATCTGCCGGGTCCGCTCGACCACGTACCGGCCGACGGTCCCGTCGTCGCGCCCGACCTCGATCACGTCACCGGGCTGCAGATCGCGGAGGTCGTAGAACACCGCGGGACCGTCCCGGGAGTCCACATGTCCCATGAGGACGGTCGGCCCGGGCGCGCCGCCGCGGTCGAACCAGCCGACGCGGTCGTGGTCCTGCGGGACCTGCGCCGTGCCGTCGGCAGCGACACCGAGCCGGACCAACGCGTGCTCGTCCACCCCGATCGCCGGGATCCGCACCGAGGTGGGAGCGGCCACGCCGGCGCCGGACGGGAGGGACGTGGCCGGTGCCGCGTCGCGGGGCGCCGGCCCGGCCGCCCCGCAGGCGGAAACCAGTACGAGCAGGACCGCGACCGGGAGCAGCCGCGCGACAGCGCTCGAGGGCGGTCGCACGCCGGCGGCCGGGAGCAGCCGCGCGACGGCGCCCGGGAGCAGTGCTGCCCCCGGGCGCCGGTCACGCCTGCGTTCAGCGCCCGGCACGGCTCCGCCGGGCCAGCACGACGCCCGCGCCGGCCACGGTCGCGAGCCCGGCCGCGCCGAGCGCGTAGCCGGCTGTGTCGGCCGGGCCGGCCGAGGTGCCGCCGGCGCCGGTCTCGACACCACCCATCGGCACCTGGGTGAGCTGCCCGCGCACGGCACCCGGCGTGTAGTCGGCGGTGTGGGTGTCGGCGCTGAAGCCCGCCGGGTTCGCCTCGATCGCCGCCAGGGAGAACCCGGTGGCGGTGTCCTCGCCGTTGTCACCCTCGAGGCCGGTGGTGAAGGGGCCCTGCAGACAGCCCGCTGAGGTACGGACGTCGCCGTCGCCCGCCGGGTCCGGGAAGGAGAGCCGCGGCGGGCCGGGCTCGCCGGCGTTCGCCTCGTGGATGTGCGTCGCGGTCTTCGCCGGGCTCTGGTACTCCCCGGTCACGCCGCGCAGGGTGATGTCGTAGCAGATGATCTCGTCGTCCGAGTTGATCCGGAAGTGGAACTCCCCGGTCGCACCGGGCTCGCCGGGGACGGCGTTGCCGTCGTTCCCGACGATCGTGTCCGGTGTCGCCATCACGGTGTACATGCTGGTGAAGTCGTCCGGCTCGGGCACCGGGTTCTCCTGGGCGGTGGTGGTTCCCGCGGCGGCGACTCCCGCGGTCACGGCGAAGCCGAGCGCGGTCGCGGCGGTCACGGCGGCGAGGCGGGGGAGGGAACGACGCATCGTGGTGTCCTTTCCGGGTGGATCGTCCTTGATGCCCGCATCTACGGCCGCTCGAGCCGCGACGTTCACGGCTCGCCGGAGTCCCGGGTCGATGACGTCGCTACGCAGTGGATCTCCTCCCGGTTCACTGTTTCGCCCGCCGGAGTGATCCGGAGAGATGATCGACAGTCCGCACATGCGGAGGAATTGATCGTTTTGTAGCGAACATGCGGAGCGTTCCACCCCTTCGGGGAAGTGCTTGACCTGCGAAAAGCCGATTGCGCGCGATCGATCGGTGCGGAGATCGCCCCCCTGGCACTCGTGCCTACCGGCGCGTAACCGTCGAACGACCCGGGTCGTTGTCGCCCCGACGCCCCCCGGCCCCGCTCCCCGACCAGGGCTGCCGGTGGGTCGTGCACCGCAGCACCCCGGAGAGGACCACGATGCCCGCTCACCGCGCCTCCGCCCCCGAGCGCCGGAGCCCCGGCCGCAGCCACGTCAGCCGCCGCCGGTTCCTCGGCTACCTGGTCGCCGCGCCCACGCTGGTCGTGGCGGCCGAGGTCGGACGGCAGGCCGTGTTCGACAGCACGCCGGTCGCCAACGCGGCGGCGATCCCGTCGCCCCCGCTGCCCGGCGAGGTCTACGACCTGCTCGACGTCATCCGCGACGCGGCCCGGCCGACCGCGAACCTGATCCGGATCGAGGTCGAGCGGGACGGCACCGTCTCGTTCGCGCTGCCCCGCTCGGACAACGGCCAGGGCATCATCACCTCGACGCAGATGATCATCGCCGAGGAGATGAACCTGGACCCGGACCAGGTGGTGGTGACGCTGGCCGACGCCCGGCCGGAACTGGTGTTCAACCAGCTCACCGGCGGGTCGAGCACCACGTTCTCCACCTACACCCCGATCCGGGTGGCGGCGGCCCTGGCCCAGGGGCGGCTGCTCGACGCGGCCGCGGCCGAGCTGGGCCAGGACAAGAGCGTGCTCACCAGCCGGACCGGCCTGATCACCGGCATGAACGGCGAGGAACTGCCGTTCGGTGAGCTCACCGAGCTGGCCGCCAGCCCGGTGGACGAGGCCGTCGACGTCGCACTCAAGCCGCGGGAGGAGTTCAGCGTCATCGGGACGCCGCGGACCAAGTCCGACGCCCGGGCGATGGTGACCGGGAAGAAGAAGTTCCTCACCGACATGCAGGTCCCGGACGCGCTGCCGACCGTCATCTGCCGCGGCCCGAACCTCAACTCGGCACCGCAGGGCGTCAACAACATCGACGAGGTCCGGACCATGCCCGGGGTCACCGACGTCGAGCAGGTGCGCACCGGCGTCGCGGTGCGGGCGGTGACCTACGGCCAGGCCGTCGACGCCGTCAACGCGCTGGACGTGGACTGGGACGGCGGCACCGTCGAGGGCGAGAACGACGAGTCGGTGCTGGAGAAGGTGCGCGCCGGTGAGCTGCCGCTGGCCGTCCCGCAGACGCCCGGCACGACGGTCGAGGGCGACTTCGTCTTCTACTTCCGCAGCAACTCCGCACTGGAGACCAACTGCGCGATCGCCGACGTCCGGGACGGCTCGGCCGAGATCTGGGGCCCGTCCAAGAGCCCGATCGCCGCGCAGGCCGACATCGCCCAGGATCTCGGTCTCCCGCAGAACGCGGTCACGGTGCACGTCACCGAGGGCGGCGGTTCGTTCGGCAGGCGGTTGTTCTACGACGCGCTGCCGGAGGCCGCCGAGGCATCCCGGGCCATGGGCAAGCCGGTCAAGCTGATGTGGACCCGGGCGGACGACTCGCGGCAGGGCCGGGTGCACCCGATGGCCACCTGCCGGGTGCGTGCGCAGGTCACCGGCGAGTCGGTGTCGAGCTTCGAGATCCGGCACACCAGCGTCGCGTCCGAGCTCAACCCGGGCCTGTCCGAGGCGATCACCGCCGCGGCGAACAAGGCACCCCTGGGGAACCTGACGATCGCGCAGAGCATCTACATCACCACCCAGACCAACCCGTACAACGTCGGTGTGGCGACCTCGCTGCTCAACGAGGTCGACATGCGGTTCAACACCTGCTCGATGCGCAACATCTACTCGCCGGACACCGCGACCGCGCGCGAGCTGATGATCGATAAGGTCGCCGCGGAACTGGGCAAGGACCCGTACGAGTTCCGCTCGGAGTTCGTGAAGCTCGACCGGTTCAAGAAGGTCGTCGACCGGGCCGCGCAGGAGGCGGACTGGGGGAGGACGATGCCCGAGGGCATGGCCCAGGGCATCGCGATCCACCAGGAGTACAAGGGCATCGCCTGCGCCGTCGTCGAGCTGGACTGCCGTCCGGAGACGGTGAACCGCGAGATCCGCTCGGCCCGCACCGGGCCGCGGGTGACGAAGGTGACCTACGTCGTCGACGTCGGGCTCGTCATCAACCCGCGCGGCCTCGAGGCGCAGATGATGGGCGGGATCAACGACGGCATCGCGATGACGCTGACCTCCGGGCTGCACCTCGAGGACGGGCACTTCGTCGAGGCGAGCTGGGACAACTACTTCTACACCCGCCAGTGGAACACCCCGCCCGAGATGAACATCGTGCTCATCGAGGACTCGGAGGCCCCGGAGCCGGGCGGTGCCGGCGAGTTCGGGGTGGCCGCCACCTGCGGGGCGGTCGCCTGTGCCTATGCGCGGGCGACCGGGACGGTGCCGGAGTACTTCCCGATCCTGCACAAGGAGCCGTTGCCGTTCGAGCCGTATCCGACGGTGCCGCCGATCCCGCCGTCGCCGACCAACGGCCTCGAGATGGCCCGCTAGGAGGACCCGAGCTCATGTCGACACACACTTTCAAGGTCAACGGTGAGACCGTGACCGTCGATGTCGAGGACGACGTGCGGATGTTGTGGGTCCTGCGTGACGTTCTCGGGATCACGGGGCCGAAGTACGGCTGTGGGATCAACGTGTGCAAGGCCTGCACCAGTCATGTCAACGGCAAGGCGTTCAATCCGTGTTCGGTGCCGGTGGGGGCGATCTCGGAGTCCGATGAGATCACCACGATCGAGGGGCTGGCCGATGGTGAGGAGCTGCATCCGATGCAGCAGGCCTGGATCGACAACGATGTCGCGCAGTGCGGGTACTGCCAGCCGGGTCAGATCATGGCGGCGGTGGCGTTGGTGAAGCGGTGTGAGGCCGAGGGGCGCGAGATCGACGACGAGGCCCTGGACGAGATCCGCAACATCTGCCGGTGCGGTACCTACAACCGCATCCGGGAAGCGATCAAGGCCGGCGCCGGCGCGATGTGACGTCGAGGCCGCTCGAGGACGTGCGGCACCGCGGTGTCGTGCGGGGAATGCTCCCCGAACCGAAGGACGGATGCGATGAACAACCGGATGCGACGCTCGTTGGTCGCCGTCGGCGCCCTGGGTGCCGTGGCGTTCCCGCTGGCCGGGATGGCGGCCGCGGAGGAGGGTGACGGGCACGGCTACCCGAGTACGCAGAGCCCGACCCAGGCGGTGGACGCGGTCGGTGCCATCGGTGGCACGGCCGGGTACGGCGTGCTGGACGCGGCCGACAGCTACTCGCCGGGCAACCGGCCCGAGGGCGTGGCCGGGACCGAGGTCGAGTTCCCGCCGGTGACCCCGGGCTACGTCGAGGGCCCGGTGGGCGGTCTGCTCAACG
>NZ_FOUY01000157.1 GCF_900115005.1 Pseudonocardia ammonioxydans
GCAGTCTATCCGGTGGTCGTGGTGTCCTGGTCCGTGACGCGCCCGGGGCGTCGGTGAGGTCGGTAGCTTGCTCCGTTCATGAACAGCTGGTGGCTGTTGTTGATCAGTCGGTCGAGCAGGGACTCGGCGACCACGGGGTTCGGGAACAGCGGATACCAGTCGATCGGTGTGCGGTTGCTGGTCATGATCACCGAGCGGCCGGCGCGTTCGGTGATCAGTTCGTAGAGGTCGTCGGCCTGGACGGCCGTGAGCTCGCGCATGGCGAAGTCGTCGAGGATGAGCACGGCGGGGCGGGCGAGCTCGCGCAGCCGTCGGGTCCAGGTGCCGTCGGCATGCCCGCCGGCCAGCTCAGCCAGGGCGCGGCTGGTCTTGATGAACCGGACGTCGGCGCCGGCGCGCACGGCCTGGTGGCCCAGCGCGTGCGCGATGTGGGTCTTGCCGACCCCGACCGGGCCGTAGAGGATCACCGACTCGCCGGCGGCGAGCCAGCGCAACGCGGCCAGGTCACGGATCTGCGCGGCGGGCAGCTTCGGGTTGGCGGTGAAGTCGAACCCTTCCAGGGTCAGGGTCTGCTCGAAGCGGGCGCGCCGCGTGCGCCGGTCGATCGCGGCGGCGTCGCGGCGGGCGATCTCGTCGTGGCAGAGGACCTGGAGGAACTCCAGGTGCCCGAGCTCGCCGGCGCGTGCCTGGGCGAGGCGGGCGTCGAGGGTGTCGAGCATCCCGGACAGCTTCAGAGCGCGCAGCGCCGAGTTGAGCGCGTTGGTGTCGACCACGGTCGGGGCGGGCGCGGGCATGGGGGCTCCTTGGTCGGCGACGGGCGGTGGGCCGGCCGTGGTGGCGCTCGGGGCCGTGCTGTTCGTGGTCGTGGGGACCGGGGCCGCGGCGGACGTCGCGGCCTGGGCCGGGACGGGCGTGGCGCTCATGAGACAACGCTCTGGCTGGTCAGCGCGGTGTCCGTGCCGGTGTCCGGGTCGGTGCCGGCCGGGGGGTCGGCGGCGACGCCGGCGCTGGTGGGCAGGGGGATGACGTCGGCGAACAGCTGTGAGGGCCCGTGCAGGTGCGCCGCGGCGCCGCCGTCGCCGGTGGGCCGTGCGGCCGGGTCGTGGGCGGGGGTGGTCTCGGTGCCGGCGGCGAGGATGCCCTTGATGGTGCGGTAGGACGGGTCACCGGCCGCGGTGGCTCGGGCGCAGGCGGCTTCGAGCCGGCCGGGGTCGTGCCGGTCGGCGAGCCCGAGCACGCCTTGGGCGGCGCGCAGCCGGAACAGAGCGTTCTCGGCCAGCAGCT
>NZ_FOUY01000036.1 GCF_900115005.1 Pseudonocardia ammonioxydans
TTCGCCTTCGCCTCGAGCGGGTTCTCGGTCCGCTCGTCGACCAGCTGGGCGTGCGCCTCGTGGCGGAACGCGGCGTTCTCGTCCAGGGTGACCTTGCCGTCGAGGGCGATCACCTTGTCCTGCGGGTCACGCACCAGCGGGTTGACCTCGACCAGCGTCGCGTCCTCGGCGACGAAGGTCTCCCACAGCTTCACGATCACGTTCGCGGCCTCGTCCGCGACCGCGGCCGGGATCTTGCCCGCGGCGACGATCTCGTCGGCCTTGGCCTTGTCGACACCGGCGATCGGGTCGATCGCGATGCGCGCCAGCGCCTCCGGGCGCTCGACGGCCAGCTCCTCGATCTCCATACCGCCCTCGGCCGAGCACATGGCCAGGAACGTGCGGTTCGACCGGTCCAGCAGGAACGAGAAGTAATACTCCTCGGAGATGTCACTGGCCTCGGTCACCAGCACCTGGTGGACCGTGTGGCCCTTGATGTCCAGACCGAGGATCGCCTCGGCCCGCTCGCGTGCCTCGTCCGGGTTCGCCGCCGGCTTCACGCCGCCGGCCTTGCCCCGGCCACCGGTCTTGACCTGGGCCTTCACCACGACCGGGGTGCCGATGCCGGAGGCCGCGGCCGCCGCGTCGGCGGCGTTGTCCACGGTCCTGCCCGGCAGCACCGGGACCCCGTGCGCGGCGAAGAGATCTCGTGCCTGGTACTCGAAAAGGTCCACCGTGGTTCCTCTCGGTGCAGCGTGCTGGGTGGGACGTGCGGCTACCGGCCCGACACCTCCCGGTCGAGCAGGTCGGCCAGGGCGCCGACGGTGCGCAGCGTCGGCACCTCGGCCCCGGTCAGGTCGGCGATCTCGATGACGGCCGAGAGCAGCACGTCGAGCTCCATCGGGCGGCCGCGCTCGAGGTCCTGCAGGGTCGACGTCTTGTGCTCGCCGGTCCGTTCGGCTCCCGCGATGCGGCGCTCGACGGAGATCTGCGGGTGCGACCCGACCCGGTGGGCCACCTCGAGGGTCTCCTCCATCATGGACTCGACGAGCGTGCGGGTGCCGGGGTGACGGCAGATCCCGGACATGGTCGCCCGGGTCAGTGCGCTGAGCGGGTTGAACGCGATGTTGCCCATCAGCTTGATCCAGATGTCGTCACGCAGCGCCGGCTCGACCGGGCACTTGAGCCCGCCGGCGACCATCGCCTCGGCGAACTCGGTGCAGCGTTGCGACACGGTCCCGTCGGGCTCGCCGATCGAGAACCGGGTGCCCTCGAGGTGCTGCACCACCCCGGGGGACCGGATCTCGGTGGCGGCGTAGACCACGCACCCGATCGCCCGCTCCACCGGCAGCGCCTTGCTCACGGTGCCGTCCGGGTCGACGCTCTCGAGACGCCTGTCCTCGTACGGTCCGGGCAGCCCGTGGAAGTACCACCACGGGATGCCGTTCTGGGCGGCGATGATGCTGGTGCCGGTGTGCAGCAACGGTTCGACGAGCGGGCCGGCCGAGGCGTAGGAGTTGGCCTTGAACCCCAGCACGACGTGGTCGACGGGTCCGACCGCGGCCGGGTCGTCGGTGGCGTGCGGACGGGCGACGAAGTCCCCGCGTGGACTGATCACCTGCACACCGTTCTCGCGGAGCGCGGCGAGGTGCGGGCCGCGGGCGACGAGGTGGACCTCGACACCGGCGCGACAGAGGGCAGCTCCCACATAGGCGCCGATGGCGCCGGCGCCGAGCACAGCAACCTTCACATGGACCTCCCGAGGGCCGAAGTGTGCAGACTGTATACGGTATGGAGTCTTGCGTTGACAAGGCCTCCCCGTCGCAGCGACGGCCACGACGCGACCGACAGCGAGGCGACCGACAGCGACACGAGCGACAGCGACACGAGCGACCGGGGCGCCGTGCGGCCACGAGAACGCTCGCCGGAGTGACCCTTGACACGTCCGTTCCGCGGACGAAGACTGACTCCAGTTACGGAATCTCAATTCCGCACTACGGAATCTCGCACGGAAGCTGGGTCATGCCGGACGTTGCTCTCACCCTCGACCGACTCAACACCGCTCCGCCGGACGAGCTCTCCACCGTCCTGCGTGCGTGCAACACCTCGCCCACGTGGGCCGGGCGGCTGCTGGCCGGACGCCCGTACGCGGACGTCGACGACGCCGTCGCCGCCGCCGACACGGCCGTCCGCGGGCTCGACGCCGACGAGATCGACACCGCCCTGGCCGGCCATCCCCGGATCGGCGAGCGACCGGGCGGCGCCCACGGCGACGGCGCCGCGTTCTCCCGCCGGGAGCAGTCCGGGGTCGGCTCCGACGCCGGCACCACCGCGCGCCTGGCTGCGGGCAACGCCGCCTACGAGCAGCGGTTCGGGCACGTGTTCCTGATCCGTGCCGCCGGCCGGGACGCCGAGGGGATCCTCGCCGAGCTGGAACGGCGGCTCGGCAACGACCCCGCGGCCGAGCGCACCGAGGCCGCCGGGCAGCTGGCCGAGATCACCGCGCTGCGCCTGCGGGAGGTGCTGGCCCGATGAGCAGCTTCTCCACCCACGTCCTCGACACCGCACGGGGCCTGCCCGCCGCGGGCGTCCCGGTCACCCTGTCCCGGGCCGACGGCTCGGTCCTCGCCTCCGGCGTCACCGACGACGACGGTCGCTGGCGCGCCCCGGACTCCGCCGCGCTCACCGCCGGCGTCGTCCACCGCGTCACCTTCGAGACGCCGGGCCCCTTCTTCCCGGAGGCGACGATCGCCTTCCGGCCGGAGCGCACGGACCGCCATCACCACGTCCCGCTCCTGCTGTCGCCGTACTCCTACTCCACCTATCTCGGGAGCTGATCCTCAGATGCCGATCCTCGGCCACACCCAGTACGGCAAGGCGGAGGTCCGCGTGGTGCGGATCCACCGCGATACCGATCCCCACGTGATCTCCGACCACAACGTCTCGGTCGCCCTCTCCGGCGACTACGCCGACACCCATCTGACCGGGGACAACACCCGCGTCCTCACCACCGACGCGGTCAAGAACACGATCAACGCGTTCGCGAAGGAGGCCGGTGACGCGGCCCGCACCCCGGAGGCCTTCGGTCTCGCGCTGGCCCGGCACTTCACCGGGGTGCCGCAGGTGTCGCGGGTCCGGGTCGGCATCGAGACCTTCCCCTGGCGCCGACTCGAGCACGCCGGCGCGCCGCACCCGCACGCGTTCGCCCGCGACGGCGGGCACGTCCGCACCACGACCGTCACCCGGGCCGGTGACGGTGCGGAGTGGGTGACGTCCGGGGTGGCCGGCCTGGTCGTGCTGAAGACGACCGACTCGGAGTTCCACAGCTTCTACACCGACCGCTACACCACGCTCGCCGAGACGACCAACCGCGTGATGGCCACCGAGGTCACCGCACAGTGGTGGCACGCCGAGCACCCCGCCGACTGGGACACCGCGCACGCGACCGCGATCACGGCGATGACCTCGGCGTTCGCCGGGCACCACAGCCTCGCGCTGCAGCAGACGCTCTACGAGATGGGCACCCAGGTGCTCGCCACCGGGCCCGGCATCGGGGAGATCCGGTTCTCGCTGCCGAACAAGCACCACTTCCTGGTCGATCTCGCACCGTTCGGGCTGAAGAACCCGGGCGAGGTCTTCCACGCCGACGACCGGCCGTACGGGCTGATCGAGGGCACCGTCCGCCGCGACGACGCCCCGGCCCCGGGACCGGCGTTCGACCCCGGCCAGGCCTGGTGAGCCGGGTGGGACGCCCCCGCCTGCCCCGGCCCCGCGCCCGCCCGTCCGGCGAGGTGCACCCGGTCGACGAGGTGCTGCCCACCGGCACGCTGGTGCTCTACGGCCTGCAGCACGTCATGACGATGTACGCGGGCCTGGTCGCGGTGCCCCTCATCGTCGGACAGGCGCTGGGCCTGCCGTTCGCCGACATCTCCTACCTGCTCGCGGCCACCCTGTTCGTGGCCGGGCTGGCCACGGTCCTGCAGACGATCGGGGTGTGGCGGGTCGGTGCCCGGCTGCCGCTGGTGCAGGGAGTCTCGTTCGCGGCCGTCGCCTCGATGATCACGATCGGGACCGGCGCCGGCGGCGGACGGCACGGACTGACCATGATCTTCGGCGCGACGCTGGTCGCCGGGTTGATCGGGGTGCTGCTGGCACCGCTGTTCCACCGGCTGATCCGGCTGTTCCCGCCGGTGGTCACGGGCACGGTCATCACCGTCATCGGCGTCTCGCTGCTCCCGGTCGCGATCCGCTGGGCCTCCGGTGCCGGCGACGACCGGCCGGGCGACCCGGCCTCGATCGGGCTCGCCGCGTTCACGCTCCTGGTGATCGTGCTCGTGTACCGGTTCCTGCCCGGGTTCTGGTCGCGGATCGCGATCCTGCTCTCGCTGGTCGCCGGGACCGTGCTGGCCGCCACGATCGGGATGGCCGACTTCTCCCGGGTCGGTGAGGCGTCGTGGTTCGCGGTGTCGACCCCGTTCCACTTCGGGACACCGCAGTTCTCGATCGCCGCGATCATCTCGATGACCGTCGTGATGCTGGTGATCATGACGGAGACGACCGCGGACCTGCTCGCCGTCGGGGAGATCGTCGGCCGCCGGGCGGCCGGGCCGGACGTGGTCGCCGGCCTGCGGGCCGACACCCTCGCGACCGCGGTCTCCGGCGGCCTGCTCAACAGCTTCCCGGCCTCGGCATTCGCCCAGAACGTCGGGCTGGTCGCGATCACCGGGATCCGCAGCCGGTTCGTCGTCGCGATGGGCGGCGTGATCCTGGTGGTGCTGGGGCTGTTCCCGAAACTCGGGGCCGTGATCGCCTCGGTGCCGCAGCCGGTGCTCGGCGGGGCGGGACTGGCGCTGTTCGCCACGGTCGCCGCGTCCGGCATCCGGTCGCTGGCGAGGGTCGACTTCGACGGCCAGGCCAACCTCGTGATCGTCGCGGTGGCGCTGGGGCTCGGCATCCTGCCGATCGCCGCGCCGGACTTCTACCACGATTTCCCGGAGTGGTTCCGGACCGTGTTCGACTCGGGGATCAGTGCCGCCGCCGTCGCCGCAGTGCTGCTGAACCTGCTGTTCCACGGCGTGCGCGACCGGGAGGGTCCGATCGCCGCGGAGGCACCCGCACCCGTGGTGCAGGACCGGGACTGATCGCGCCGCCATGATCGGGAAGTGGTGAAAGATGCGTGCCGGATCCGGCACCGATCGTCGGCCACTCCCCGATCACCGCCGCACGGCTGCCCGGATCGCGGCCACCGTCCGGCCCGGGTGCTCGTGGATGTCGGACCAGGTGAACCGCAGCACCACCCAGCCGGCACCGACCAGGGCGTTCTGCTTGGCCCGGTCACTGCGGAACCGTCCCGGTCGACGTGCCACGCCCAGCCGTCGACCTCGACGGCGACCCGGACGTCCGGGAACGCGATATCGATGTGCCAGCCCTGGAACGGCAGACCCCGGACGACGCCGGTGACGCCCGCGCCCCGCACCAGCTGCAGCAACCGCCGCTCGAGGGCCGAGTCCGCCCGGTCCATTGCCGCGACCAGCAGCCGGCCGGCCCTGTCCATCCCGTGACCGCCGAGCCCGCGGGCGTACGCCGCCTGCAGGTCGGCCGGTTCCACGTACCGCTGCAGGGCGCGGTCGAGGAACGCCGGGCCGTCGTCGTGGACGGCGGCCGTCTCCAGGACGGTCAGGCCCCGGCCGGTCACCCCGATCCCGCGGAGCTCGACCCGGTCCACCGCCGCGAGATCCTTGGTGCGCACCCGGATCTCGGCCCGCCGGACCCGGCGCACGTTCCGCGGAACGGTGACCAGCACCGGTAGCGGGGCGGTCTCGCGCATCCCGTGCCAGAACGCGGCCGACGGGCCGTGCACCGTTGCGCGCCCACCCGCCCAGAGCGAGGCGGCACGGACCCACATCTCGTGGGAGCGCCGGTGGCCGGCGACCAGGTAGATCCCGGGCAGGAGCTCGATCCAGTCCCCCGACGCGCGGCGGCGGGCGATCGTCCGTGCGGACATCCCGCACGCCAGCGCCTGGGCCCGCGACACGACGCCCGCCTGCCACGCGAGGAGCTCACTGAGATGCACGGCGCGGAGGATCCGCCGACCGACGCGGCGTCACCGGCCGTTCCCCGGAACGGTTCGCAGTCGCACATGCCGCGGCAGCGCGGTGATGCCGGGAGGCGCCGGACATGATCTGCGAGTCGTGCAGGATCGGTGCCGGATCCGGCACCGAACCTGCGCCACTCCCCGATCATGAGAGTCAGGGAGGGGACGGGCACACCGGCGCGAGCACGCCGGACACGTGCTCGGCCGGGCCCATCATCAGGGAGTCGTGCAACATCGGTGCCGGATCCGGCACCGAACCTCCGCAACTCCCCGATCATGGGAGCCGGCGGCCGGGGGCCGGCGGACGAGCAGGGTCAGGCCGTGGCGGCGTCCTGCCGGGCCAGCTCGTCGACGAGCGCGTCCGCGGCGGCCTGCAGCTTCGGCACGGCGGAGTCGAGCAGGGCGTCGGTCATCCGGGTCGTCGGTCCCGAGATCGAGACCGCGGCGGGCAGCGGCCCGTCCAGCGCCACGGCGACGCACCGGACGCCGAGCTCCTGCTCCCCCTCGTCGACGGCGTAGCCCGCCGAGCGCACCTTCTCGAGCTCGGCGTCGAAGGCCGCGAGCGAGGTGATCGTGTTGTCGGTGTGGCGGGTGAAGTCGTTGTGCCGCAGGATCTCCCGTGCCTTCTCGGCCGGCATCCTGGCGAGCAGGGCCTTGCCGACGGCGGTGCAGTGCGGCGAGACCCGGCGTCCGACCTCGGTGAACATCCGCATCGAGTGCCGTCCGGGCTCCTGGGCCACGTAGACGATCTGGTTGCCCTCCAGCAGCGCCAGGTTGGCGCTCTCCCCCAGCGCGTCGACCAGCTCGGCCAGCCGTGACTGGGCCCAGACCCCGACCAGGCGTCCGGCGGTGTCTCCGAGCCGGACCAGGCGGGGCCCCAGCGCGTACTCCCGCGACGACTGCTGCCGCACGTAGCCTCGCCCGGCGAGGGTCCGGACGAGCCGGTGGATCGTCGGCAGCGGCAGCCCGGAGCTCGCGGCCAGGTGCGACAGGCTCACGGTGCCGCCGGCGTCGGCCATGGCCTCGAGCAGGTCGACGGCCCGCTCGACGGCCTGGACGGTGCCGGAGCGAGCGGGCGCGCCGCCGACATCGGCGGTGGCGCCGGGAGCGTCGATATCGGAGTCGCTATTCCGCATGACGAAAGTCTAGCCCTCTTCCGGGGCGGGGTCAGGGACGTCCGGCCCGGGACCGCTCACCCGCTCCACCGACCCGCGGCGCAACAGCCTGCCCTGCGCCACCGCACCGGGCGCCGTGTCGACGTCCCGACCGGCCAGGATCGTCCGGCGGACGACGCCCGCGAGCGCCCGCCCGGCGTAGGCGGAGACCTTGTTCTTGTGGTGCAGCCGCTGCGGGTCGACGACGAACGCGGCGTCGGGCGCGAAGACGGCCAGGTCGGCGTCGTACCCCAGCGCGACCTTCCCCTTCGTGGTGAGCCCGACCAGCTCGGCGGGCCGGGCCGCCATCCACCGCACGACCTGCTGCAGCCCGATCCCCCGCCGGCGCGCCTCGCTCCACACCAGCGACAGCCCGAGCTGCAGCGACGACACCCCGCCCCAGGCCAGGTTGAAGTCCCCCGAGTCGAGCAGCTTCAGCTCCACAGTGGACGGCGAGTGGTCGGAGACGATGCAGTCGATCGTCCCGTCCAGCAGCCCCTCCCAGAGCAGCTCGCGGTTCGACGCCTCCCGGATCGGCGGGCAGCACTTGTGCGTCGTCGCGCCGTCGGCGATCTCCTCCGCGAACAGGGTCAGGTAGTGCGGGCAGGTCTCCGCGGTGATCCGTACCCCGTCGCGGCGCGCGCTCGCGAGCATCGGCAGCGCGTCCGACGACGACACGTGCAGCACGTGTGCCCGCGCCCCGGTCCAGCGGGCCCGCTCGATCACCTCGGCGATCGCCAGGTTCTCCGCGCCGCGGGGACGCGAGGCCAGGAACGACGCGTACTCCGCCCCGTGCGGGGTCGGTGCCTTCTCGATGGCCCGCGAGTCCTCCGCGTGGACGATCATGACGGCGTCGAACGTGGCCAGCTCGGCCATGTCGCGTTCCATCTCGTCGGCGTCCAGCGGCGGGAACTCCTCGACACCGGAGTGCAGCAGGAAGCACTTGAAGCCGAACACGCCCTCGTCGTGCAGGCCCCGCAGGTCGCCGATGTTGCCCGGGACGGCCCCGCCCCAGAACCCGACGTCGACGAACGCCTGGTCCGCGGCGACCTTGCGCTTCACCTCCAGCGCACCGACGTCGACGGTCGGCGGGATGGAGTTCAGCGGCATGTCCACGACGGTCGTGACACCGCCCGCGGCCGCCGCCCGGGTGGCCGAGGCGAACCCCTCCCACTCGGTGCGGCCCGGCTCGTTGACGTGCACGTGGGTGTCCACCAGGCCGGGCAGCAGCACCTCGTCGTCACCGAGCTCGAGCACCCGGGCGCCGTCGAGGCCGTTGCCCAGCGGCTCGATCGCGACGATCGTCCCGCCGGTGACACCGATCTCCCGGGGCTGCTCCCCGGCCGTCGTCATGATCCGCCGGCCGCGGATCACCAGGTCGTAGCTCACGTGCCCTCCATGTTCCGATCCCGTCATCCGCCCACGGGGAATCCGCTGATCCGCTTGCTGCGGGGCGCGGCGTAGGTCCGCACCTTCGACGTCGTCAGGCCCAGCCGCACCAGCGACTCGGCGATCGTGACCGCGGCCGGCACGCCGTCGACCACCGGCACACCGGTGGCCGCGCGGACCTGCTCCTGCAGGCCCGCCATCCCGCCGCAGCCGAGGCAGATCACCTCGGCGTGGTCGTCGGCGACGGCCCGCTGTGCCTGCTCGACGATCGCCGCGACCGCCCGGGCCGGGTCCTGCTCCAGCTCCAGCACCGCCAGCCCGGACGCCCGCACCGACGCGCAGCGCCGGTCGAGCCCGGCCAGCAGCAACCGGTCGGAGATCAACGGCACCGTGCGGTCCAGTGTGGTCACCACCGAGTACCGGTGACCCAGGTACAACGCGGTGGTCGCGGCCGCCTCGGTGATGTCGACGACCGGGACGTCGAGCATCTCCTGCAGGCCCTCCCGGCCGTGCTCGCCGTAGCCGGCCTGGATCACCGCGTCGAACGGGTCCGGATACCGGGCCACGGCGTCGGCCACCCCGACCGCGGCCAGGTAGCTCTCCAGGTTGCCCTCCACCGACTCGGCACCGAACGACGGCGTGAGCCCGACGATCTCCGTGCCCGGTGCGGCGACGGCGCGGGCCGAGGCGGCGATCGCCTCGGTCACCGACGCGGTGGTGTTGACATTGACGACGAGGATCTTCACGGTTGCGGCCCCTTCAGTGCTCCGACGGGTCCACGGCGATGCGCTCGCCGGAGACCGCCCGGTACTCCGTGCCCCGGGGCGCCACCAGCACCGTGAGCACCGCCCCCATGGCTGCCCCGAGGAACCAGGAGAACGGCGCGACCGCCTCGAGGGCGGGCACGAAGCCGGCGGCGACCGCGACCACGGCGGACGGCACGAACACCGCCACCGCACGGACGTTGACCCCGCGCCGGTAGTGATAGGCACCGTCGGACGCCTCGGTGTAGAGCGCCGGGACGTCGATCCGGCCACGCCGCACCAGCCAGTAGTCCGCCATGACGATGCCGAACAGCGGCCCGAGCAGGGCACCGAGCACGCCGAGGAAGTAGACGATCACGGTCGGGTTGTCGTAGAGGTTCCACGGCAGGATCACCAGGCCGAGCACGGCGCTCACGACCCCCGCACGCCGGAAGTCGAGCACCCGCGGCATCAGGTTCGACAGCGCGTAGCAGGGGGCCACGAAGTTGGCCATGAGGTTGACCGCGACCGTCAGCACCAGCAGCGCGGCCGAGGCGAGCAGCAGCAGCGGGGTGTTCGGGATGGTGTTGACGACGTCGCTGGGGCTGGAGATCACCTGCCCGTCGATCCGGAACTGGCCGCCCGCGAGCACCACCACGACGCAGCCGAAGAACACCGTGTTCGGCAGGATCCCCCAGAAGCTGCCCCGGCGGATCGCGGTGGTGCTCGCCGAGCTCCGGGTGAAGTCGCAGAAGTTCAGGACGAAGGTGCCGTAGATCGCCGTCCACAGCGAGGCGCCGGCCAGGATCTGCACCCACATCGCCCCGCCGGTCAGCGGCAACGGCGTCGACACCGCGATGTCGCCGCCGGTCTGCCACAGCATCCAGCCGGCGAGCGCGGCCAGGGTCACGAGCACCACCGGGCCGGCGAACGCCTCGTAGCGGCGGATCCCGTCCATCCCGTAGAGCAGGATGACGACCTGGACCACCCACAGCGCGACGAAGCAGATCCAGCCGAGCACCGACAGGCCGAGGAACGAGACGGCCTCGAGGGCCTGCGCAGCCGGCGCGACGGCGAGCACCATCACGGTCAGCACCTGGGTGACCAGGTAGGTCTGGATACCGAACCAGGCGATCGCCACCACGCCGCGGACCATCGCGGGCAGCTGCGCCCCGCGGACGCCGAACGCGATCCGGCTCATCACCGGGAACGGCAGACCGGTCCGGTACCCCATGTACCCGGCGATCGTCAGCAGGACGAACAGCAGCAGCGCCCCGATGCCCAGCGACACCAGGATCTGCCAGGCGCCGAGGCCGAGGGCGAACAGGCCGAGCGCGAAGCCGTAGTTGCCGAGGCTGTGCACGTCGACGGCCCACAGCGTGAAGATGTTGTAGGCCTTCCAGGACCGCCCCTCGACGCGGGTGGGAGCGAGGTCGTGGTTGTAGAGCCGCGAGCTCAGGCCGGCCGCCTGCTCGGGGACGGTGCGGGTCGGACCGGGGCGCGCCATCGAGCCACACCTCTTCACCAGTTTCGCGATACGGAACCGTTCTCTTGTCTGGTGGAATCACGCTATGGCGGCGGTCACACGCCCGTCAAGGGGGCGCCGTGACCGGTGGGAACCTTGACAGCCTCGGGGGACCGTGTTGCGATTCACCGCACTTGCGGAATGAAGTTTCCATATGGCGAAATCAGTTCGGGAGGCTCCGGTGACCGCTCTGTTCTGCTCCGGCGATGCGATGCGCGGCGGACGGCTGCACCACAACGTGTCCGCCCACCCGTTCCTCGGGGCCGTGCGCACCGCACCGCACTACCGGATGTACTCCGTGCGCGACGCGTTCCCCGCGCTGGTAGACGACCCCACCGGCGGTGTCCCGCTGGACGGGGAGATCTACGACGTGCCGCTCGCGGCGATCCGCACCGACTTCCTGCCCGACGAGCCACCGGAGCTGGAGCTGACCGTGATCGAGCTCGACGACGGCCGCGACGTCCTCGCCGTCGGGCTGCGGCCCGGCGTCCTGGACCGCCAGGCCGGCGAGCTCACCGACATCACCGCGCACGGCGGCTGGCGCGCCTACCGCGGCCTGCCCGAGCCCGCCTGATCCACCCGCCGCCCACCCCGCAGGAGGCAGCAGTGCCGACCGCCCCGCAGCCCGTCCCCCTCCCGACGACCGTCAACTGCTCGATCGTCTTCGGTGGGCTGCCGCTGCTCGATCGACCCGCCGCGGCGGCCGCCGCCGGGTTCGACGCCGTCGAGTTCTGGTGGCCGTTCGACCGGCCGGTGCCCGCCGACCGCGACGTCGACGCGTTCGTGTCCGCGGTGTCCGACGCCGGTCTCGTGCTGTCCGGGCTCAACTTCGCCGCCGGGGACATGCCGGCCGGTGAGCGCGGCATCCCCTCCGACCCGGACCGGGCGAGCGCGTTCGCCGACAACGTCGAGGTCGCCGTCGGGATCGGCGCACGACTGGGCACCAGCGGGTTCAACGCGCTGTACGGCAACCGGATCCCGGGGGTCGCGACCGAGGTCCAGGACGAGCTCGCCGCGGAGAACCTCGCGCTCGCCGGGCGCGCCGCCGCCCGGATCGGTGCGGTCGCGCTGCTCGAACCGGTCAGCGGGGTCGACGCCTACCCGATCCGGACCGCGACCGACGCCGTCGCGGTGCTGGACCGGGTCGGGTCCGACGACGTGCGGCTGCTGCTCGACGTCTACCACCTGGCCGTCAACGGCGACGACCCGGCGGCCGCGATCGCGGCCCACGCCGGCCGGATCGGGCACGTCCAGATCGCCGACGCCCCCGGCCGTGGCGAGCCCGGCACCGGGGAGCTGCCGATCGCGGCGCTGCTCGGCCAGGTCCACGCCGCGGGGTACCGCGGCCGGATCTCGCTGGAGTACGCGCCGGTCACCGCCGATCCGTTCGCCTGGCTCGCCCACCCGGAAGGAGCACGCACATGAGCACCGTCGCCTTCGTCGGCCTCGGGATCATGGGGGACCCGATGGCGCGCCACCTCGTGGCGGCCGGCCATGACGTCGTCGGGCACAACCGCAGCCCGGAGAAGACCCGCCCGCTGGTCGACGCGGGCGGTCGGGCCGCCGGGTCGGTCGCCGAGGCCGTCGACGGCGCCGACGTCGTCGCGCTGATGCTGCCCGACTCCCCCGACGTGACCGAGGTGCTGACCGGTCAGGTGTTCGACGTCGCGGCGCCCGGCACCCTGATCGTCGACTTCTCCACCATCCGGCCGGACGTGGCCCGTGACCTCGCCGAGCAGGCGCAGGCGCGCGGGCTGCGGATGATCGACGCCCCGGTCTCCGGCGGCCAGGCCGGCGCCGAGAACGCCGCACTGTCCATCATGGTCGGTGGCGCGGAGGCCGACGTCGCCGACGCGCGTCCGCTGCTCGACGCGGTCGGCACGACCGTCGTGCACGTCGGGCCGCCGGGTGCCGGGCAGACCGTGAAGGCCGCCAACCAGCTCATCGTCGCCGGGAACATCGCCCTGCTCGCCGAGGCGCTGGTGTTCCTCGAGGCACACGGCGCCGATCTTCCGGCCGCGGTGGAGGTCCTCGGCGGCGGCCTGGCCGGGTCGGCGGTACTGAACCAGAAGGCGCAGCGGATGCTCGACGGCGACTTCGCGCCCGGCTTCCGGATCGACCTGCACCACAAGGACATGGGCATCGTCTCCGAGGCCGCGCGCAGTGCGGGTGTGGTCACGCCGGTGGCGGCGCTGGTGGCCCAGCTCGTCGCCGCGACCCGGGCCGCCGGGGACGGCGGGCTCGACCACTCGGCGCTGCACCGCACCGTCACCCGGCTGAACGGGGACACGCCGTGACCCGACCGGCCGGACCGGCAACGGGTTCGGGTACGGGTACGGGTACGGGTACGGGTACGGGTACGGGTACGGCGATCCTGCTGGCTCCGGACAAGTTCAAGGGCTCGCTCGACGCCGCCGGGGTGGCGTCCGCGCTCGCCGCCGGCATCGCCGAGGTCGCGCCGGACCGGGAGGTCCGGTGCTGCCCGGTCGCCGACGGCGGCGAGGGCACGGTCGCCGCGGCGCTCGCAGCGGGCTGGACACCGGTGCCGGTGTCCGCGACCGGGCCCACCGGTGCGCCGCGCACCGTCACCTGTGCCCGGTCCGGCACGGTGGCGCTCGTCGAGCTGGCCGCGACCTCGGGGTTGGCGGCGCTGCCCGGCGGCGTCCCGGACCCGCTCGGTGCGGGTACCGAGGGGCTCGGCACGGTGCTCGCGCACGCCCTCGACGCCGGGGTGGGCGAGATCGTGCTCGGTCTCGGCGGCAGCGCGACGACCGACGGCGGCGCCGGGGTGCTGCGCGGGCTCGGTGCCCGGATCCTCGACGCCGACGGCCGGGACCTCCCGCCGGGCGGCGCCGCCCTCGCCCGGGCCGACCGGCTCGACCTGACCGGGCTGCACCCGCGTCTGCGTCCGGTATCGGGTACGGCGGACCGGCCGGGTGTGCGCATCGTCCTCGCCGCCGACGTCGACAACCCGCTGCTGGGCCCGACCGGCGCCGCGGCCGTGTACGGGCCGCAGAAGGGCGCCGGCCCCGACCAGGTGGCGGTGCTCGACGCGGCGCTCGCGCGGTGGGCGACGGTGTTGGCCGCAGCGTCCGGGCACGACCCGGCCGCCCTGGCGGACGCCCCCGGGGCCGGTGCCGCCGGCGGGGCCGGCCTCGGACTCACCGCCCTCTGCGGCGCCACACTGCGTCCGGGGGTCGGCACCGTGCTGGAGCTGACCGGGTTCCACGCCGCGCTCGCCGGTGCCGCCCTCGTCGTCACCGGGGAGGGCCGGCTCGACACCCAGACCCTGCACGGCAAGGCCCCGGCCGGGGTAGCCGCGGCGGCCCGCGCAGCCGGGACACCTGTCGTCGCCGTGGCCGGTGAGGTGGTACTCGACGCGGCCGCGGTCCGGGCCGCCGGGTTCGCCGCCGCCCATGCGCTGACCGATCTCGCCGAGGACCGGACCCGGGCGATCACCGACGCCGCCCGGCTGCTGCGCCGGGTCGGGGCCCGGATCGCCGCCGACCATCCCCCGCCCGGCAGCACCGGGGCGTCCACCACCCGCTCGCACGGCAAGGAGGACCCATGTCCGACCCGGCCCTCGTCGACCCGTCCCTCATCGACCTCGCCTCCCGCGCCCTCGGCGGCTCCGTCGTCGCCGCCAACGACGAGTTCTTCGCCCAGCGCGAGAACCTGATCACCGCGGCCCCGCCCCGGTTCGATCCGGACGAGTTCGGGCTCAAGGGCAAGGTGTACGACGGCTGGGAGACCCGCCGCCGGCGCGAGCCCGGCCACGACTGGGCGCTGGTCCGGCTCGGGGTACCGGGGCGGATCGACCACGTCGTCGTCGACACGGCGTTCTTCCGGGGCAACTACCCGCCGGAGATCGCGGTCGAGGCGGCGTCGGTGGACGGCTATCCGTCGCCCGACGAGCTGGCGAAGGCCCAGTGGTACGAGATCGTCCCGCGGTCGGCGTGCGCCGGGGACACCGCGAACGTCTACCCGGTCTCCGGCGCGCACGCCGCGCACCGGTTCACCCACGTCCGGTTGATCATGCACCCGGACGGCGGTGTCGCCCGGTTCCGGGTGCAGGGCCGGGTGCTGCCCGACCCGCGCTTCCTCGAGGGCACCGTCGACCTGCTCGCCGCCGAGAACGGTGGTCACGTCACCGGCTGCTCGGACGAGTTCTACTCCTCCCCCGGCAACCTGATCCTGCCCGGGAAGGCCCGGCACATGGGCGAGGGCTGGGAGAACGCCCGCCGGCGCGACGACGGCAACGACTGGGCCGAGTTCGCCCTGGCCGGCGGCGGGGTCCCGCGCTACGTCGAGGTCGACACCACCTGGTTCGTCGGGAACGCGCCGGGCCGGGTCTCGGTCCGCACCCGCGACGACCGCACCGGCGGGGACTGGCAGGTGCTGCTGGACCGCGAGCCGGTACAGCCCGACACCCGGCACCGGTTCCCGCTGCCCGGCGCCCCGGCCGCCACCCACCTGCGCCTCGACGTGTACCCGGACGGCGGGCTCTCCCGGCTGCGGCTGCCCGGGGAGCTCGACGCCGCCGCCCTGGCCGCCGCCCGCGACACCGACGCCGCGGCCCGGCCGGACGCCTGACCGGGTACGACGCTCGACCCGGGTACGCCGTTCGACGGGCACGCCGTTCGACGGGCACGAGCATGCTGTCGTGGTGGCGTGATATACATCACCGACGGGGTGGACGGCAGGGTGTCCACCGGTGTGCGGGGACCTTCGGCCCTGCCCGCCGCCCGGCCGGCGCGGCACGCTCGAGCCTGCACGAGACACCCGGCCGCACGAACACCTGAGCCGCACGAACACCTGAGCCGCACGAACACCTGACCCACACGAACGCCAGGCCGCACGACAACCTGATCCGCACGAACACCCGGGCGGCACGAACACCGGAGCTGCACGGAACACCCGGGCTCATGAACACCGAGAACCCGCGGGACGCCGAGGCCGCCCCGCGGGCACGACACCGACCTCACCACCTGCCGCTGGGGAGCGGGCGGGTGGTCGCCACTGGCCGGAGCCGGCGCGTTCGGGACCGCCGGCTCCGGCCATCGCGGCCGGTTCAGTGGCCCGGAGTCAGTGACCCGGGAGTAAGTGGCCCGGGAGTGAGTGCCCCGGGGTCAGTGACACCGAGCAGAGGCACGGTGCAGGGGGACCGGCTCAACCGCGCCGTCCACCCCGCCGGGCCAGCACGGGGCGCCGCCGCGCGGCGGCGGCCCGCTCCGCGGGGTGCAACCGGTCCGGCCGCACGGCCGGTGCCGGCGGAGCGGCCCGCAGCCGCCCGCGCGCCGCCGCGGTCAGGATCTCCACCACCGCCTCGACCGAGGCGTACCGGCCGTCCGGCAGCGGGACGAGCTGGTTGCGCACGACCCCGCTCACCCCCCACGCCTCGGCCTCGGCGAGGACCTGCCACCGGAACGCGGGCCAGCGCAGGTCGGCCAGCACCCGGCCCAGGTTCTCCCGGAGCCGATCGTGCTCACCGGACGGCGCGGGGGCCGGCGCGCGCTGCGCTGCAGGCGGCGTCGGCACCGCGACCAGCCCGGGTCGCGGAGGCTGCGCCTGCGGCGGCCGGGGGACGGGCGCGCTCACGCCGCCCGCCCCTGCTCGTTCTCGTCCTCGGGCACCTGCGCCCCGGTACACGCCGGATCACCGTCGAGGTGCCGGTAGCTGAACACGGGGGCATCCGTCGGGGCGCCCGGATCGGTGTGCCGGAAGATCCGGCACACCGATCCCTCTGCCACCGTTGTCCAGCACCGCTCACAAATTCGGAGCCGCGGGGTGTTCTGCTGCACGATCTTCACCGCCATGAAACGCGTCGCTTCGCCGTCCACCGCCTGCTGTCTCGGGCGACATCGCAGGTCAGCGAACCACGTGCGGACGAGTGTGAGTGATCACACAGCGTGGCGCCACTCGGGACGCGAATTCGTGATCGCCCTACGGACAATGGCGCACACCTTCCGGACAGGTGCGTTTGGCCCCATTGTCACCCGGGTAACCGTCACCCCTTTTCGTCGTTGCGATAGGCGTCTTCCAGTTGCCGGATCTCGCCGATTCCGGCGAGCTCGGCGAACGCGTCGAGCCCGCCGAGCCGCTCCAGCATCGCCGCCGGGCTGCCGTCGGCGCGCAGTCGCGCGAGCAGCTCGGTCATCCCGGCGGTCGCCGCGAGCAGGGTGCCGACGGGGAACAGCACCAGCGCGAAACCCAGCTCGGCGAGCCGCTCCCGGGACAGCGCGGGGGTGCGCCCGCCCTCGGCCCAGTTGAACACCAGGCGGTGCCCGCTCAGCTCCGAGGCGACCCGCTCGATGTGCGCCTCCGACGTCGGCGCCTCGACGAACAGCAGGTCGGCCCCGGCGTCGGCGAACCGGCGGGCCCGGTCGATGGCCGCGTCGAGCCCGTCGACGGCCGCCGCGTCGGTACGGGCGATGATCAGCATGTCCGGGTCGGTCCGGGCGTCGACGGCGGCCCGGATCTTCGCCGTCATCTCCCCCGCCGGGACGACCTGCTTGCCGGCCAGGTGCCCGCAACGCTTCGGCATCACCTGGTCCTCCAGGTGCAGGGCCGCCACCCCGGCGCGCTCGTAGTCCCGGATCGTGCGGATCACGTTGATCGGGTTGCCGTAGCCGGTGTCGGCGTCGGCGATCAGCGGGAGGTCGACGGCATCGGCCAGCCGACCGGCGTGCGCGGCCATCTCGGCACCGCCGAGCAGGCCGACGTCGGGCCGGCCGAGCAGGCCGGCCGTCGTGCCGAAGCCGGTCATGTAGACGACGTCGAAGCCGGCCTGCTCGACGAGCCGGGCCGACAGGGCGTCGTAGGCACCGGGCGCGAGCACGGGCTCGCCGGCGTCGAGCAGGGCACGCAACCGGGCACGCCGGTTGCCGGGCTGGCTGAGCAGGTCTCCCACGGTCGTCCTTCCATCGTTGTGTACAACAGACCTCCAGCCTGCCTCGGTTACGGCGCTGTGAACAGCCCCGGAAGGCTTGTGCGTGGAGCAGCTCACTCGTAAGTTGCATACATCCGAGCGAAGGGACGGGTGAACACGTGGTGGAGACGGCACGTCGCAGGGCGTCCGAGCGGGCCCAGGTCGAGCTGCGCGAGCAGATCCTGTCCGGCGCGCTCCCCGGGGGCGCCCACCTGGGCGAGGTCGAGCTCGCCGAGCGCCTCGGCCTGTCCCGCACCCCGGTCCGGGAGGCGCTGACGCGGCTCGCGGCCGAGGGCCTCGTCGAGCTGCACCCGCACCGCGGTGCCCGGGTCACCCGGTTCACCGAGGCCGATCTGGACGACACGTTCGACGTCCGCCGGGCCCTCGAGCCGCGCGCCACCGAACGGGCCGCCGCCCGCGCCACCGCCGCGGACCTCGACGAGCTCGACGACCTGGCCGCGACGATGCTCGCCACCGGCGCACCCGGCCCCGGCCAGGACCTCGACGCCCTGGTGGAGCTCAACCGCCGGTTCCACGCCCGCCTGATCGAGATCGCCGACACCCCGGCACTCGCTGCCGCGCTGGCCGGGGTGGTGCACACACCGGTGGTCCTGCGCACCTTCCACAGCTACGACGCCGGTTCGCTGGCCCGCAGCCTGGCCCACCACGCCGAGATCGTCGCCGCGCTGCGCGCCGGGGACGGCGCCTGGGCGGCGGCGGTGATGGTCAGCCACATCGCGAACGCCCGCGCCGTCATGACCGGGGACCGCCGGTGAACCGGCCGAACCCGCACGGGGCACCGTTCGCCGGCCGCGTCGGCTGGGGTGCCGCCCCCGCGGTCGTCGTCGTGGACCTGGTGCGCGCCTACACCGACCCGGACGGGCCGTTCCACCTCGGTGACGCGGCCACCGTCGAGCGGGTGGTCACCGGGTGCCGCGACGTGGTCGCCGCCGCCCGGGCCGGCGGCCGCCCGGTGTTCTGGACGGTGGTGCGCTACGCGCCCGACATGGCCGACGCGGGCTGGTTCGCGGCGAAGGTCCCGTCGCTGGCCTGCTTCGCCGAGGGCGCACCGGGCGGCTGGGGCGAGCCGACGCTGAGTCCCGGCCCGGGTGAACCCGTCGTCGCCAAGCAGCACGCCTCGGCGTTCGCCGGCACCTCGCTGGCCGCGACCCTGCGCGCGCACGGCGTCGACACCGTCGTCGTGACCGGGGTGTCGACGTCCGGTTGCGTCCGGGCGACGGCGACCGAGGCCCTCGCCGCCGGGTTCCGCCCGATCGTCGTCGGCGAGGCCTGCGGCGACCGCGCCCCGGCCGTGCACGAGCAGAACCTCGCCGATCTCGACGCGAAGTACGCCGACGTCGTCGACCTGGCCCACGCCCTTCCCCAGCTGTCCCCGTAGGAGGTCCCCCGTGCAGTACGGCGTCTTCATCCCCAACGCCACCAACGGCTACATCCTGTCCACCGGCAGCCCGCAGTACCGGCCCAGCTTCGCGCACAACGTCGCGATCACGCAGGAGGCCGAGAAGCAGGGCCTCGACTTCGTGCTGTCGATGATGAAGCACCGCGGCAGCGGCGGCCCGAGCGACTTCTGGGGCGCGTGCCTGGAGTCGTTCACCCTGTTCGGCGGGCTCGCCGCGGTGACCGAACGGATCGGGCTGTTCCCGTCGGTGACCACCCTGGCCACGCACCCGATCATGGCCGCGCGGATGGTCGCGACCCTCGACGAGATCTCCGGCGGCCGCTGCGGCCTCAACATCGTGACCGGCTGGAGCAAGCCGGAGTACACGCAGATGGGTCTGTGGCCCGGCGACGAGTACTTCGCCAAGCGCTACGAGTACGCCGCCGAGTACGTGCAGGCGCTGCGGGCACTGTGGAGCGAGGGCCCGACGACCTTCGAGGGCGAGTTCTTCACCTTCACCGAGGCCGACATGCGGCCCAAGCCGCTGCACACCCCGACGGTCGTGTGCGCGGGCCAGTCGCCCGCCGGCCAGGAGTTCACCGCGACCCACGGCGACCGCAACTTCATCATGGCCGAGCGGTCGAAGGTCGGTGAGATCGCGTCGGGGGTCAAGCGGATCGGGGACGCGAAGGGGCGGGACGTGGGGACCTACGCCCTCTACTGCGTCATCGCCGAGGAGACCGACGCCGAGGCCGACAAGCTGTGCCGGCACATCATCGAGAACGCCGACCTCGAGGCGATCAGCTACATGACGACCGGGGCCTCGCTGGACACCAACCCGGACGGGACGTCGGCGCAGCTGCTCGCGTCGCTGGAACGCCCGGCCGAGGAAGGCAACATGGCGTTCCTGTCGCTGCCGGTGCTGAAGGGTTCCTACGAGCGGGTGGCCGCCCAGCTCGACGAGATCGCGGTGACGACCGGGATCGACGGTGCGCTGCTCACCTGGCCGGACTTCGTCGACGGCGTCACCAAGTTCGGGGAGCGCGTCACGCCGCTGCTCCGCGAGGCCGCCCAGCCGGCCCCGACGGCGTGACGGAGCGGCCGGGACGGGGGTTCTCCCCACTGCCCCGGGGTGGGGACACCCGGAACGATCGGACACCGTGACCGACACCCGGCCCGCCGCTCCCCGTGATCTCTCCGACCGGCTCCGCCACCCCGTACCGCACCTGTTCGTCTACGCCTTCGCGATCATTCCGGCGCTCGCCCTGGTCGCCGCCGTCCCGCTCGCCTGGGGCTGGGGGCTGACCTGGCTGGACGCCGGTCTGGCGCTCGGCATGTACGTGGTGTCCATGCTCGGGGTCACGGTCGGGTTCCACCGCTACTTCACCCACGGATCGTTCAAGGCGACGCGGCCGCTGCGGATCGCCCTGGCCGTCGCGGGCAGCCTGGCGGTGCAGGGGCCGGTGCGGCACTGGGTGGCCGACCACCGGCGCCACCACGCCTACGCCGACGCCGAGGGCGACCCGCACTCGCCCTGGCGCTACGGCACCTCCCCCGCCGCGCTGGTGCGCGGGTTCTGGCACGCCCACATGGGCTGGATCTTCGACCGGTCGCTGACCGACCAGCGCCGGTTCACCCCGGACCTGCTCGCCGACCCCGACATCGACCGGGTGCACCGCGGCTTCACGGTGCTCACGGTGCTGTCGGTGCTCGGCCCGGCGGTGATCGGCGGGCTGGTCACCTGGTCCTGGTGGGGCGCGTTCACCGCGTTCTTCTGGGCCGGCCTGGTGCGGGTCGCGGTCTCGCACCACGTGGCCTGGTCGACGAACTCGATCTGCCACCTGGTCGGCGAGCGGCCGTGGCGGGCACGGGACCGCTCGACCAACGTCTGGCTGCTGGCCGTCCCGAGCATGGGCGAGTCCTGGCACAACCTGCACCACGCCGACCCGACCTCGGCCCGGCACGGCGTCGGCCGCGGTGAGATCGACATCTCGGCCGCGGTGATCCGGCTGTTCGAGAAGGCCGGCTGGGCCCACGACGTGCGGTGGCCGACGGCGAAGCGGCTGGCCCGGCTCGCCGCGCGCACGGAGCCGGCCGCGGGCGCCTGACCCGTCACCGGTCCGGCACGACGTGCACCGGGCCCGCCGCGGCCACCCGGCAGCGCTCCCCCGGGCGCCAGGGCTCCCCGGCGGGCGCCCGGACCCGGACGGCGGGCCCGCCGTCCGGCCGGGCGGTGACCAGCAGCGCGTCGCCGAGGAACTCGACGTCCACGATCTCGGCCGCGACCCCGGTGCCGGTGGGCGCGGCGATCCGCAGCTGCTCGGGCCGCAGCACCGCGAGCACCGCACCGGTGGCGGCCCCGGCACGCACCGGGCTGCGGCCCAGCACCGTCTCGACCTCCCCGCCGCGCACCCGGCCGGGCAGTAGTGCGGCGTCGCCGACGAACCGGGCGACCCGGGCGGTGGCCGGGGTCGCGTACAGCTCGCGGGGCGCGGCGGTCTGCTCCACCCGCCCGTCGTGCAGGACGGCGACCCGGTCGCTCACCGACAGCGCCTCCCGGCGGTCGTGCGTGATGAGCACCGCGGTGCTCCCGGCGGCCCGCAGCGCCGCGACGACCTCGCCGCGCACCTGCTCGCGCAGCCCGGCGTCGAGCGCGGAGAACGGCTCGTCGAGCAGCACGACACGCGGGCGCGGGGCGAGGGCCCGGGCCAGCGCGACCCGGCGCCGCTCCCCGCCGGAGAGCTGGTGCGGCATCCGGTCCGCCGTGCCGGCCAGGCCGACCAGGTCGAGCAGCTCACCGACCCGTGCCCGGGCCGCCGCCGTCGCCGCGGCCGTGCGGCGGAGCCGGGCCCGGCCGGTCGGGGCCAGCCCGAAGCCGACGTTGCGGGCCACGGACAGGTGCGCGAACAGCGCACCCTCCTGCGGCACCAGGCCCACCCCGCGCTGCTCCGGCGCGACCGCGGTGACGTCGTCGGCACCCAGGTGCACGCTCCCGGCGCGGGGCCGGTGCAGGCCGGCGACCACCCGGAGCAGCGTGGTCTTGCCACTGCCGGACGCGCCGAGCACCGACACGAGCTCGCCCGGGCCGGCCTCCAGGTCGACGCCGTGCAGCACCGGCTCGTGCCCGTAGCCGGCGACGATCCCGCGCACCGTCAGTGCCATCGCCGTCGGTCCCATCGGGGTCGGTGCCATCGCCGCTCCGTCCCACCGCTCCCCTACGTCACCGCTCCCGCCGGTCACCGCTCCTGCTCCCGCGCCGGGCCGGCCCGGACCAGCAGCGCCGCGGGGACGCACGCGATGAGCAGCAGCGCGAGCGCGGCCGGAGCCGCCGCGCCGTAGGCCCCGAGCGCGGTCTCGGCCCACAACCGGGTGGCGAGGGTGTCGACCCCGGTCGGGCGCAGCATCAGGGTCGCCGGGAGCTCCTTCATCGCGGTCACCGTGACCAGCAGCCCGCCGGCGGCGACCCCCGGCCAGGCCTGCCGCGCGGTCACCGCCCACCAGGTCCCCGCCGCCGACCGGCCGAGCGTGCGGGCGACCTCCTCCGCCTCGACCGGCACCCGCTCGACCGCGGAGCGGGTCGCGCCGAGCGCCTTGGGCAGGAGCAGCACCGCGTAGGCGAACACCAGTACCGCGGCCGTCTGGTACAGCCCGGGCAGCACGGCCAGCGAGAAGAACACCAGCGCGAGCCCGACGACGACGCCCGGCAGCCCCTGCCCCAGGTAGGCGATCGACTCGACGGCGGCCGCGCCCCGGCTCCGGTGGCGGGCCGCGAGCACGCCGACCGGCAGGGCCAGCAGCACCGCGAGCAGCCCCGCCGCGCCGGCCAGCAGCAGCGTCGACCACGCGGCCGACGCGAGCCGGGCCCAGTCCACGTCGATGCCGCCGGCGGCGACGATCCGCCCCACCAGCACCGCGGGCGGCCCGACCAGGGTGAGCGCGGCGACCGCGGAGAGCCCACCCACGGCCGCCGCGGTGCCGGCCCGGCCCGGGTGGGCCGGTGGGGTCCGGTGCACCGCCGACGTGGCCCGGCCGCGGGTGAACCGCCGCCGCGCCGCCCGCTCGGCCACCACCAGCAGCAGCGTCAGCGCGGCCAGCACCAGTGCCGTCACCGCGGCGCCGGTGCGGTCGACGGTCCCCTCGTAGGCGGCCTGCACCGCCCAGGTGAACGACTCGTAGCGCAGCAGCGCCGGCGCACCGAAGTCGGACAGCGTGTACAGCGCGGCGAGCAGCGTGCCGGCCAGCGCGGCCGGCACCGCCTGCGGCAGCGTGACCCGGCAGAACGCGGCGAGCGGGCCCCGGCCGAGGGTCCGGGCGGCGTCCTCCGGGCCGGTGTCGGCCGCGCGCAGCGCCGCGGCGGCGGGCAGCGTCACGTAGGGCGTGCACGCCGGCACGAGCACCAGGACCAGCGGGGCCAGGCCACGGGCGTCGGGCCGCACCGCCAGCACCGCGAACGCCAGGAGGTAGGACGGCACCGCCAGCGGCAGCGCCGCCAGCACCCACCACAGCCCCGGCCGGGGCAGCCGGACCCGGGCGAGCAGCGTCGCGGTCGCCAGGCCCAGCACCAGACAGCCGGCGGACACGCAGGCGACGAGCAGCACCGAGTTCACCAGCAGGGTCAGCGTGCGCCCGCGGGCCAGCAGCCCGGCCACCCGGCCCGGGTCGGCACCGGCGACCCGCACGAGCAGCCACACCAGCGGCAGCGCGGCCGCCGCCGCGACCCCGACGGACGCGGCCAGCAGCAGCCGCGGGGCCCGGCGGCCGGCCGGGCCCGCCGGGACGGAGTGTCCCGGCGGGTCCGGGGGCGCCACCGCGGCGGGTGCGGGGCCGGTCCGGCGCAGCACCGTCAGAGCAGGCCCACCTGGGTCATGAGCTGCGTGGTCTCGTCGAGACTGCGCAGGTCTGCCAGGTCGAGCTCCGGTGCGTCGAGCTCGGCCAGCGGCGGCACCCCCTGCGGGGACCCGACGCCCGCGACCAGCGGGTACTCGCCGGTCTCGGTGGCGAAGTACTCCTGGGCCCCGGGGGAGACCAGGAACCGGACCAGCTCCTGGGCCTCGGCGGACTGCGCGGCGCCGGCGAGGATGCCGGCGCCGGTGACGTTGACCAGCGCGCTCGCGGTGCCCGGCGCCCCGAACTTCAGCCGCGTGTTCGCCGGCGGGGTCTCGGCGGCCACGTAGTAGTAGTGGTTGATCAGGCCGACGTCGACGGCTCCGGCGTCGACCGCCTCCAGGATGGCGGTGTTGCGGGGGAAGGTCTGGACGTCGTTGGCCTGCAGCCCCTCGAGGAACCGGCGGGCCTCGTCCTCACCCTCCTGCACCCGCAGCGCGGTCACGAACGCCTGGAACGAGGCGTTGGTCGGGGCGATCCCGACCCGGCCCTTCCACGTCGGGTCGGTGAGCTCGGTGACGTCCGCGGGCACCTCGGCCTCGGAGACCCGCGTGTTGTACGCGGCGACCCGGGCCCGCCCGGTCAGGCCGACCCAGCCGCCGTCGGTCGAGGTGTACCCGGCCGGGACGGCGGTGCGCACGTCCTCGGGCAGCGGGGCGAACGAGCCCTGCAGCGCCCCGAGCGCGCCGGCGTCCTGGGAGAGGAACACCTGGGCGGGGGTCGCGTCGCCCTCCTCGGCGAGCTGGGCCGCCATCTCGGTCGTGGAGCCGTACCGGGTCTCCACCGTGATGCCGGACTGCTCCTGGAACTGCTGGATCAGCGGTCCGACGAGCTCCTCGTCGCGGCCCGAGTACAGGGTCAGGGTGCGCTGCCCGGCGGCGACCGGTTCGGCGGCCGGCTCGGCGGGGGCCGGGCCGGACCCACCGCCGCACGCGGCGACGAGCAGGGTCGTGGCCAGGAACGCGCCGGCGAGCACGCCGGTCCTGGTGGAGCGGGTCACGTGATCCTCCGTGTCTCGTGGGCCTGTCCGGTATGTGAGGACCATCCGGTCGCTCCCGTTCAGGGCGAGGGCAGGCTAACCTCGGTCGCCGGAGGGGCGATCTCCCGAGAATTGAGGGGGTGCGGCGTCGTGCTGCGGGTCCTGCTGGTCGACGACCACCGCTCGTTCACCGACCTGCTCGCGCTCGGCCTGGGCGCCGAGCCCGACCTCGCCGTCGTCGGTGTCGCCCACACCGCCGACGACGCCCGCACGGCGCTCGCCGGGACCGCCCGGTGCGACGTGGTCGTGCTGGACGTCCGGCTGCCCGGCGGCGGGCTGTCCCTGCTCCCGGCGGTGCACGCGGCCGGCGCCCGCGCGCTCGTGCTCACCGCGCACCCCCGGCCCGGACCCGCCCGGCTGGCCCGCGCGGCCGGCGCGGCCGGGTTCCTGGGCAAGGAGGCCCCGCTGACGGAGATCCTTCGTGCAGTCCGGGCCGTCGGGGCCGGCCGGGACCTCGGGGCGGGTGGCACGGTCCCTGCCGCGGCCGGGCCGGCCGCCGACCCGGGCCTGCCGCACCTGACCCCGCGCGAGCTGGAGGTGCTGGGCGGGCTGGCCCGCGGGCGGGACGTCGCCCGCATCGCATCGGGCCTCGCCCTGTCGCCGCATACCGTGCGCGACCACGTCCGCGCCGTGCTGGGCAAGCTGGACGCCCGGTCCCAGCTGGAGGCCGTCGTCGTCGCGGAGCGGCTGGGCCTGGTGGCCTTCGACCCGGAGGGCGAGCCCGTCGCCGACCTCCTCCGATGAAGATCTTGCGGGCGCTGCGGACCCGAAGCCTGCTCGGCCGGACCCTGCTCCGGCACGGCCTGCTCACCGTCACCGCGCTGCTCGTGCTGTGCGGGCTGGTCGCGGGCGGGGTGTGGTGGCTCGCGCACGCCGAGGCCGAGCGCCGCGCCGAGCAGGTGTCCCGGCGGGTCGCGGCGGCCGTCGTGGTGCCGCTGGCCGAGCGCGACCTCGGTGCCGCGGGGGCACGGGACCGGGCGCGGCTGCTCGACGACCTGGAGCCCTTCCGCACGGTCGGCATGGTGTCGCGGGTCAAGGTCTGGCTGGTCGAGCGGGACTCGGCGCGGGTGGTGTTCTCCGACGAGCCGCGGATCGAGGGCGTGACCCGCCGCTTCGACCCGGTCCTCGCCGCCCGCCTGGACGCCGGGGAGGCGGTGGTGCTGACCGTGCCCGACGACCCGGAGCACCGCTACGAGCAGGCCGGCGACCTGCGCGAGGTGTTCCTGGGCTTCTCCGACGTCGCCGGCCGCGCGGCCCGCCTGGAGGTCTACGTCCCGGTCGACGTCGAGGGGGCCACCGCCCGGGCCGTGGGACTCCTGCTGCCGCCGGCGATCGCCGGGATGGGCGCGGTCGCGCTGGCCGTGCTGCCGCTGTCGGTGGCGCTGGCCCGCCGGCGCGAGCGGGACCGGGCCGAGCGGCGCGACGCGGCCCTGTACGGCCTGGCAGCCGGCGAGCTCGCCCGGCGCGACCTCGCCCGCCGGCTGCACGACGACGTGCTGCCCGGCCTGGCCTCGGCAGGGCTGATGCTCGATCTGGCCGCGGCCCGCCCGGAGCTGCTGGGCCGCGCCCGGGAGTCCGTCGGCGACGGGGTCACCCGGATCCGGTCCGTCCTCGACGACCTGGTGCCCGACGACGTCGGCGCGGCCGGGCTGGCTGCGGCGCTGCGCGCCCAGGCCCGGGACGGGATCCCACCGGCCCGGGTCGAGATCGGTGGGGCGGCCGGGCTGACGGACCGGACCGCCGTCCTGCTGCACCGCATCACCGGGGAGCTGCTGCGCAACGCCCGGGCGCACGCGGCGGCGAGCCGGATCACGGTCACGCTGGCCGTCACCGGCGGCACCGCCCGGCTGGACGTGGCCGACGACGGCACCGGTTTCGACCCGGGCACCGGGCCGCAGCCCGGCCACATCGGCCTGCTGCTCGTCCGCCGCGCCGCGGCCGATGCCGGTGGCCGGATCGATGTCCGCAGCGATCCCGGAGCGGGGACGGTGGTCACGGTGGAGCTGCCGGCCGCGACGTGACCAGCGCTCCCGGACGGCAGTGGTCCCGGACGGACGGCAGCGTGCCCGACGGCAGCGTGCCGGACCGCAGCGTTCCGGACGGCACTGTGCGGAAGCGCACTCCCGGCAAACTTGCACGCAGTGCACGTTCGCGCGCATTATCGTTGCGTGACGTCAACTACCCGCGCGACCCGCGCTCCGGAGGAGGCCGCCGCCCACCGGCGCGACGTGCTCATTCCGCTGACCGGCCTGCTGATGGCCCTGTTCGTCGGCGTGCTCTCCAGCACGATCGTGTCCAACGCGCTGCCCCGCATCCTCGGCGACCTCGGCGGCACCCAGGCCGAGTACACCTGGGTGGTCTCGGCGTCGCTGCTGGCGATGACGGCCTCGACCCCGATCTGGGGCAAGCTCGCGGACCTCTACTCCAAGAAGGTGCTGGTCCAGGCGGCGATCGGGATCTTCCTGATCGGCTCGCTGCTCTGCGGCCTGGCCGTCTCGACGTCACAGCTGATCGGTTTCCGGGTGCTGCAGGGGCTCGGCATGGGTGGCCTGCAGTCGCTCGCCCAGGTCGTGATCGCCGCGATCATCACCCCGCGCGAGCGCGGCCGCTACATGGGCTACCTGAGCGCGATCATGTCGCTGGCGGTCGTCGGCGGCCCGCTGCTCGGCGGGGTCATCGTCGACTCCCCGCTGGGCTGGCGCTGGTGCTTCTTCGTCGGCGTCCCGCTCGCCGCGATCGCGCTGGTCGTGCTGCAGCGCACGCTGAACCTCCCGACGGCACCGCGCGACGACGTCTCGATCGACTACCTCGGCGCCCTGGTGATCGCGGCCGGAGTCTCGGCCCTGCTGCTGTGGACCTCGCTGGCCGGCAAGGAGTTCGCCTGGGGCTCGCCGACCTCGATCGGCCTGGTCGTCGCCGGTGTGCTGCTGCTGGGGCTGGCCGTGGTCGTCGAGCGCCGCGCGAAGGAGCCGGTCGTGCCGCCGTTCCTGTTCCGGGACCGGACGTTCGTGCTGGCCACGGTGGCGAGCCTGTTCGTCGGTGTCGCGATGTTCGGCTCGACGATCTTCCTCTCGCAGTACTTCCAGCTCGCCCGGGGCGCGACCGCCACCGAGGCCGGGGTGATGACCCTCCCGATGATCGTCGGGATGTTCGTGGCCTCCAACGTGGCCGGGCAGCTGATCAGCCGCTACGGCCGCTGGAAGCGCTACCTCGTGACCGGCGGCGCGTCCCTGGTCGCCGGCCTGACGCTCGCCGCGGTGATCGTCTCCTCGACCGTGCCGTACTGGCAGGTCGCGATCGCGATGCTGCTCGTCGGCACGGGCGTGGGCATGACCCAGCAGAACCTCGTGCTCGCCGTGCAGAACACGGTGGCGCTGCGCAACATGGGCGCCGCGAGCTCGACGGTCACTTTCTTCCGCTCGCTGGGCGGCTCGGCGGGTGTCGCCGGGCTGGGCGCGCTGCTGGCCTCGGTGGTCGCGTCGCGGACCTCGTCCGGGCTGGCCGCCGCCGGGATCGACGGCGGTGGCGCCACCGCGGGCGGGCAGGTGCCGAACCTGGCCGAGCTGCCCGAGCCCGTCCGGTCGATCGTCATGGACTCCTACGGCCACGCGATCGCCGACATCTTCCTGGTCGCCGCGCCGCTGGCGGCGCTGGCACTGATCGCGATCGTGTTCCTGCGTGAGCGGCCGCTGCGCGACACGATCGACATCGAGCCGGGCGACATCGAGCCGGGCACCGGGCCGGGCACCCCGGCCGGGGCGAGCCCCGGCACCGGGACCCACAGCACCGGGGCCCACGGCCGCACCGGAGCCGACCGCACCGCGGCGGCCGCCGGCACCGCGCCGGTCCTGCACGGCATCGTGCGGGCCGACGGGGCCCCGGCCGCGGGGGCCGTGCTCACCGTCCTCGACCGGGACGGGACCGAGCTGGCCCGCACCCGCGCCGACGACGACGGTCACTACCGGATCTGCGTCGCGACCGGCACCGTCTCCACGGTGTACCGCTGGGAGGGCAGGCCCGCCGCGCACCGGGTGACGGTGCCGCAGGAGGGCATGCGCCTCGACGTCGACCTGGAGCCGCTGCCCGGACCGGCTCGGCCCGAGATCGTCTCGGTGGGCGAGCCCGCGACCCGCGGAGTGGCATTCCCGGAGGCGGTCGCCCCGGGAACGGTGCTCCCGGGAACGGCGGGCCGCACGAACACCGGAGCCGACCGTGGCTGAGCAGGCGCCGCAGGGGCGGCGGGAACGGAAGAAGGCCGCGACGCGGGCGGCGCTGGCCTCGGCGGCGCTGCGCCTGTGCAGCGAGCACGGCGTCGACCAGGTGACCGTCGAGCAGATCGCCGACGCCGCCGACGTCGCACCGCGCACCTTCTTCAACTACTTCACCTCCAAGGAGGAGGCGGTCGTCGCCGGCAACGCGGTGACCGCGGAGATCCTGGTGGACGCGTTCACCGGGCGGCCCGCCGACGAGCCGGTGACCGAGTCGCTGCGCCACGCCCTGCACGCGGTCGTCACCGACCCGGGCTACCTGGACCGCTTCATGCGGTTGCGGGCGCTGCGCACGCACCCGGCCGTCGTCGCCCACCACATGGCCGCCTACGGCGCGCAGGAGCGGGAGCTGGCCGCCGCCGTCGTCGCCCGGACCGGGACCGACCCGGCGAGCGACATGTTCCCGACGCTGGCGGCGGCCGCCACCGTCACCGCGCTGCGCGTCGCCGTGCAGCACTGGCTCGGTGACCACGGCACCGACCCGCGGGAACCGGAGCTGACCCAGCTGGTCGACGAGGCGATGGCGGTGTTCGAGGCCGGGCTGCCCGCCGCGACCGGGGTCCCGGTGTAGGACACCCGCACCACCGGAGAGACTCGCCGCGTGACCGTCACGATCCTCGACCGGCCGGCACCGGCGCCGCTGGAGCTGACCCTGTACCCCGCCGGCGACACCCGAACCATCGACAAGGCGGCCGCCCCGGCGCTGCTGGTGGTGCCCGCGATGGGCGTGCGGGCCTCGTTCTACCGGCCGCTGCTGGAGGCGCTGTGCGAGGCCGGCATCTCGGCCGGGGTCGTCGAGCTGCGCGGGCACCAGGCGCGGCCCGCTCCCCCGCCGTCACGGCGCCACGACCACGGCTACGACGAGCTCGTCGGCGACCTGGGTGCCGCGGTCGAGGCGGTCCGCGACCGGCTGCCCGGCGCGCCGGTGCTCCCGCTCGGGCACAGCCTCGGCGGGCACGTCGCCGCCGCCTACGCGGCCCGGCACCCGGACCGGATCGACGGGCTCGCGCTGGTCGCGTCCGGGAGCGTGCACTGGCGGGCCTGGGGCCTGCGCCACCTGCTGCAGACCCAGGCGGTGGTGGCCGCGGCGGCGGTGCTGGGGCACTTCCCCGGCCACCGGCTCGGGTTCGCCGGGCGGGAGGCCCGCGGCCAGATGGCCGACTGGGGCCGCTGGGCACGCACCGGGCGGCTGGAGTTCGGGCGGCCGCGGGTCGACCACGGGCCGTCGATCGCGGCCGTGCACCTGCCGGTGCTCGGGATGAGCTTCGAGCACGACCGGCTGGCCCCGCCCGGGTCGGCGGAGGCCCTGCTGGGGATGTTCCGTTCCGCCGAGGTGACCCGCGAGCATCTCCGGATCGATGCGGCGCGGCCGCACTTCGGGTGGGCCCGCGAGCCCGGATCGGTGGTCCCGGCCCTGGCCGGCTGGGCGCGGACGGTCACCCGGAGCTGAGCGCCGGGCCGGCCCCTCAGGCCCGCCGGCGCCCCGACCAGTGCGGCTCGACGGCCGCCCAGTCCAGCTCCCAGGCGTGGGCGAACCGGCGCGCCGTCCACCGGAAGCCCAGCCAGCCCGCGGCCAGCACCAGCAGCCCCCACAGCACGACGGTCATGAACCCGGCCGCGAAGCCGACGGTGAGCGCGTCGGCCGCGGTCGCCGGCGGGGTGGTCAGCGCCCCGTCCGGGCCGGTCCAGACGGTGATCCGGTCGCCGACGTCGTACAGGCCGGGCACCGAGGTGCCCGCGGTGCGCTCCGACCCGTCGGGCGCGGTCCAGGCGACGGTGAGGGCCTGCTGCCCGGACTGGAGGTCGCCGACCGCGGTGGCACGCTCGGTCACCACCGCCGGGACCGGGGTCCGCTCGGTCGCCTCGGTGGCGCCGCGCTCGAGCACGGTGCCGTGCGCGGCGGAACCGGCCAGCCACGTCAGCAGCAACCCGATCGCGACGAGCAGGCCCAGCCCGACGGACAGGGCGTCCTCCCACCTGGCCGCCGTGCGGCGGAGCCGGTCCGCTGCTCCCGGTGCCGGGCGCGGGCCCGTGCGGCCGGGACCATCGGCAGTGCGCATCGTTCCTCCTCGGAAGAATTCGGACGGAAGCGGCCCGACGACCGACAGTGCGGGCCCCATTACCGACCATTACCCCCGTTATCGGTTCGATACATCCTCCCGGGACGAGGATCACCCCGTGAAACGGTGCACGTCGCCCCGTCGTGCGACCGGTCCGGGCCCGTCGGGAGGGTCACGGCGACCCGCCGCGGGCGACGCTTGTGCGCCCCCGGCACGATCCGTTTACTGGCCGGGCCCGGCGGACCGGTCGGCACTGATCACGAGCACGAGACCGAGCACGAGGCCGAGCACGAGGCCGGGATCGAGCACGAGCACGACGAGGAGGAGCGATGCCCGCAGCGCGGCTGCGTGCGGCGCGGGCGCTGGTGCCGCTGCTCGTCCTGGGCCTGGCCCTGGCCGGGTGTGCCGGCGGGCCGCCGGTCTCGCGGTCGGCGCCCGGGGAGGTCACGGTCGCGCTGAGCACTCCGCCGTCCGGTCTGAACTACACCCGCAACTCCGGCGTCGCGATCCCGCAGGCCCTGCTCTACAACGTCTACGAGACGCTGGTCAAGATCGCCCCGGACGGGCGGTTGCAGCCGCTGCTCGCCGAGAGCTGGACCGTGAGCCCCGACCGTCTGGAGTACACGTTCACGCTGCGTCGCGGCGTCACCTTCACCGACGGCACCCCGTTCACCGCCGACGACGTGGTCTTCAGCTTCGACCGCCTCGACACCTGGACGACCGCGAGCGCCGGGCAGCTGTCCCGCATCGCCGAGACCCGGGCCCCGTCCCCGCACGTCGTTCAGCTACGGCTGTCCGAGCCGGACAACGCGCTGCTCGCGTCGCTGGCCGGGCCGGCCGGGACGATCTTCACCCCGAGCGGGGCCGGCACGCTCGCCACCGACCCGGTCGGCACCGGCCCCTACGACGTCGCCTCCTACGACACCGGGGCGACGATGCGACTGGTGGCCCACGACGGCTGGTGGGGCGGCCGGCCGCCGATGCGGGCGATCACCCTGGCCTACTACACCGACCCGACCGCGCAGACCAACGCGCTGCTCACCGGCGGCCCCGACGCCGCGCTCGGGGTCGGCTCGCCGCAGCTGCTCCCCCGGTTCGCCGACGACCCCGCCTTCCGGGTCACCGAGGGCACCACCAACGGCGAGATGGTGCTGGCCATGAACAACGCCGCGCCGCCGTTCGACGACGTGCGGCTGCGCCGGGCCGTGCGGCACGCGGTCGACGACGACGCCGTCCGCGAGATCGCGATGGAGGGCCGCGGCACGCCGATCACCTCGATGGTCCCGCCCACCGACCCGTGGTTCGACGACCGGCCGGACCCCTACCCGCACGACCCGGCGCGGGCCCGGGAGCTGCTGGCCGGGGAGCATCCGGAGATCTCGTTCAAGGTCCCGAACCTGCCGCAGTACGTCCGCGCGGCCCAGGCCGTGCAGTCCGACCTGCAGGCCGCCGGGTTCGTCGTCGACCTGCAGCTGCTGGAGTTCCCCGCGGTGTGGCTCGGCGAGGTCTTCACCGGGCACGACTACCAGCTGTCGATGGTGATCCACGCCGAGCCGCGTGACATCGGCACGTTCTCCTCGCCGACGTCGTACTTCGGGTTCGACGATCCCCGGGCGGCCGCGGTGCTCGCCGCGGCCCGCTCCGGCCCGCCCGAGCAGTATGTCGACCGGATGCGGGAGTACGCCCGGATCGTCACCGACGAGGCCGCGGCCGGCTTCCTGTACCTCACGCCGTGGCTCAACGTGGTGCACGCCGACGTGACCGGCGAGCCGACCGGCAACGCCTCGGAGTCGATCGACCTGACCGCGATCCGGCGGGCGGGCCGGTGAGGGCCGCGGCCGCGGTGCTGCGCCGGCTCGGGATCTTCGCCCTCACCGCGGTACTGGCGTCGATGGTGGTGTTCGCGCTGCTCGCGGTCGTCCCGGGCGACCCGGCGCAGGTGGCGCTCGGCCTCACCGCGACCCCGGAGAAGCTGGCCGCCGCGCGCGCGGAGATGGGGCTCGACCGGCCGCTGCCGGTGCAGTACCTGGACTGGGCCACCGGGCTGCTCGGCGGGGACCTCGGTACGTCCGCGGTGACCGGGCGCCCGGTCGGGCCGGAGCTGGCGTCGCGGGCGTGGGTCACGGCCGTGCTCGTCGCCGCCGGGATGGCGGTGGCGGTGCTGGTGGCGGTGCCGATGGGCGTCGTGGCCGCGGTGCGCCGTCGCCGGCCGGACGGGATGCTGCTCTCGGGGCTGTCCCAGGTCGGCATCGCGGTGCCGGCGTTCCTGGCCGGGCTGCTGCTGATCACCGTGTTCGCGGTGCGGCTGCAGTGGTTCCCCTCCGGCGGTTGGACCCGGGACGGCGACGGGCTCGCCGACCTGCTGTCCTACCTGGTGCTGCCCGCGATCTCGCTCGGGGTCGTGCAGGGTGCGGTGCTGGCCCGCTACGTCCGCTCCGCGGTGCTCGACGTGCTGCGCGAGGACTACCTGCGCACCGCCCGGGCCAAGGGGCTGCCCCCGCTGCGGGCGCTGCTGCGCCACGGCCTGCGCAACGCGGCGATCCCGGTGCTGACCGTCGGGGGCGTGCAGCTGGGCGTGATGCTGGTGGGCGCGGTCGTCGTCGAGAAGGTGTTCGTGATCAACGGGCTGGGGTCGATGCTGCTGGAGAAGGTCGGGAACCGGGACATGGTCGCCGTGCAGGGCATCGTGACGGTGCTGGTGCTCGCGGTACTGGTGATCAACCTGGTGGTCGACCTGCTCTACACCGTCATCGACCCCCGGCTGCGGGAGGCGCCGTGATGGTCCGCTCCGGAGCGGTGATCGTCGGGCTGGTCCTGGCCTGCGCGCTGCTGTCGCTGCTGTGGACGCCGTTCGACCCCCTCCCCACCGACGCGGCCGCGCGGCTGCTCGGGCCGTTGACCGACGGCCACCTGCTCGGCACCGACCCCTACGGCCGCGACGTCGTCTCGCTGCTGATGTACGGCTCCCGGATCACCCTGCTCGTCGGGCTGGCCGCGGTGGCGATCGCGCTGGTCGTCGGGGTGCCGGCGGGGATCGGGGCCGGCATGGCGGGCGGCTGGGTCGACCAGGTCGTCATGCGGGCCACCGACGTGGCGCTGGCGTTCCCGGCACTGCTGCTGGTGATCGTGTTCGGGGCGGCGTTCGGGGCCGGTGCGACGACGGCGGTGCTGGCGCTGGGTATCGCGGCCGCACCGTCGTTCGCCCGGGTGGCCCGCTCGGGGACGCTGCAGGTGATGGCGCGCGAGTACGTGACGGCGGCCCGCGCAGCCAACCGCGGCCCGCTCTGGATCGCACGCCGGCACGTGCTGCCCAACATCGGCGGGCTGCTGGTCGTGCAGTCCTCGGTGGCGTTCTCGATCGCCGTGCTCGCCGAGGCCGCGCTGTCCTACCTGGGTTTCGGTACCCGCCCGCCGACGCCGTCGTGGGGCCGGATGCTGCAGGAGGGCCAGAGCCACATCTACGACCACCCGCTGCTCGTGCTCTGGCCCGGGTGCGCGATCGCGGTGACGGTGCTGGGGCTGAACCTGCTCGGCGACGGGCTGCGGGACCGGTTCGACCCCCGGTCGCGGGCCCCGGAGGGGACGGCGGCGCTGTGAGAACTTTCGGGGCGAGCACCGGCGGGGCGAGCAGCGGCGCGGCGAGCAGCGGCGCGGCGAACACCACTGCGGCGAGCACCGTCGAGGTGCGCGACCTGCGGGTGCACGCGGGTGCCCGGGAGCTCGTGCGCGGGGTGGACCTGACGATCGCCCCCGGCGAGCGGGTGGGGCTGATCGGCGGCTCCGGCAGCGGCAAGTCGCTGACCGCGTACGCCCTGATGGGCCTGCTCGACGACGAGCTGCACGCCACCGGGTCGGTCACCGTCGGCGGGGTCGACGTGCTGCGTGCCGGCGAGCGCACGATGAGCCGCACCCGCGGCCGCGTCGCCTCGGTGGTGTTCCAGGAACCGATGACGGCCCTGAACCCGCTGATGACGGTCGGGGCGCAGGTCGCGGAGGCGGTGCTGTGGCACGGCGGCGGCTCCCGGGCGGCCGCGCGGCGCCGTGCCGTGGAGCTGCTCGACCTGGTCCGGCTGCCCGACCCGGCCGGTGCCGCCCGCAGCTTCCCGCACCAGCTCTCCGGCGGGCAGCGGCAGCGCGTGGTGATCGCGATCGCGCTGGCCAACGACCCGGCACTGCTGATCTGCGACGAGCCGACGACCGCGCTGGACGTCACCGTGCAGGCCCGCGTGCTCGAGCTCGTCGCCGAGCTGGTCCGGGCCCGCGACACCGCGCTGCTGTTCATCAGCCACGACCTCGCCGTCGTCGGCGCGATGGCCGACCGGGTCGCGGTGATGCACGACGGGCGGGTGGTCGAGACCGGGCCGGTGCGTGAGGTGCTCGGCGCACCCCGGCACGAGCACACCCGCGCGCTGCTGGCCGCTTCCGGGACGGGCGGGCCGCGGACCCGTCCGGCCGCCGGCGTCGGGCACTCGGCCCTCGAGCCGGCGGCCCCGGACGCCCGCCCGGTCTTCCTCGCCGAGGACGGCACGACACCGCTGATCCGTGCCCGGGACCTGCGCCGCGACTACCCCGGGCGGCGCACCGGCCTGCTCGGTCGCTCCGCCCCGGTCGCCGGGCTGCGCGGGGTCTCGTTCGACATCGCCGAGGGCGCCGCGGTCGGGCTGGTCGGCGAGTCGGGGTCGGGCAAGTCGACGCTGCTGCGGCTGATCGCCGGCCTGGACACCGCCACCGCGGGGTCGGTGGAGGTCGCCGGCTGCGACCCCGCGACCGCGGACCGGGCCGCCCTGCGCCGGCTGCGCGGCGACGTCTCGGTCGTCTTCCAGGACCCGGCCGGGTCGCTGGACCCGCGGATGACGGTCGCGCAGATCGTCGCCGAACCCCTGCACGGGCTCCCCCGTGCCGAGACCGCCGACCGGGTCCGGGAGGTCGTCGCGAGCGTCGGGTTGCCGCCGGACGCGCTCGAGCGGCACCCGCACCGCTTCTCCGGCGGGCAGCGGCAGCGGATCTCGATCGCCCGCGCGCTCGTCACCCGGCCCCGGATCCTGGTCGCCGACGAGCCCGTCAGCGCCCTGGACGTGTCGGTGCGCGGGCAGGTGCTCGACCTGATCACCGACCTGGCCGGCAGCCACGACCTGACGCTGCTGTTCATCGCGCACGACCTCGGCGTCGTCGCGCAGGTGTGCGACCGGGTGCTGGTGCTCGCCGACGGCCGGATCGTCGAGGGCGGCCCGGTCGGTGACGTCTACGACCGGCCCCGGCACCCGTTCACCGCGGAGCTGGTGGCCGCCACCCCGCGACTCGCCGACGCGCTCCGGCAGGCGTGATGCCCGGGCCCGCCGGGTCGGCTCAGCCGGTGCCCGCGGTCCGCTTCGGCAGCACCCAGTCCGGCCGCGGGAAGTGGCAGTTGTAGCCGTAGGGGAACTTCTGCAGGTAGTCCTGGTGCTCCGGCTCGGCCTCCCAGAAGTCACCGGCCGGTTCGACGTCGGTGCTCACCCGGCCCGGCCAGAGCCCGGACGCGTCGACGTCGGCGATGGTGTCCAGGGCGACCCGCTTCTGCTCCTCGGTCGTGTAGAAGATCGCGGAGCGGTAGCTGCGGCCGATGTCGTTGCCCTGGCGGTCCTTCGTCGTCGGGTCGTGGATCTGGAAGAGGAACTCCAGGATCTCGCGGTAGGAGATCTGCTCCGGCTCGAACACGATCTCGACGGCCTCGGCGTGGTCGCCGTGGCTGCGGTAGGTCGCGTTCGGGGTGTTCGGGTCGCCGGAGTAGCCGACCCGGGTGGAGACGACGCCGGGGCGCTTGCGCAGCAGCTCCTGCACACCCCAGAAGCAGCCGCCGGCGAGGATGGCGGTCTCGGTCATCGGACGAACCTCCTGTGTCGTGTACCCGTCCGTGCAACGGCTGGCACGGGACGGATGTTCCGTGGTGCGCAACCGGATCCGCACGGGACCTTCGCCCCTGGGACGTGCCGGTGGCGCGGGCGCAGCATGGCGCAGGCGGCCGGACCCTCGCGGGACGGACGCCCGGTCCGGCCCGTCCCCGCCAGGCCACCGCCCCCGACCGGGCGTCCGGGCGGGCCGGCCCGTCCGGCGGACTCAGCCGCCGTCGTGCCGGGACGGCCGGGTGACGGCATCGGCATCCGACGGCCCGCTGCCGGACGGCCCGCCGTTCGTGTGCCCGCTTCCGGTGGCCCCGCTCCCGCCCGGCTCCGCGCCGGTCGGCCCGGCACCGGTTGGCCCCGCACCGGACTGCCTTGCGCCGGTGGGCCCGGTACCGGTGGAACCGCTGCCGGACGACCCGCCGGTGGTGACCCGGCCGTCCGTCGATCCGCCATCGGCCGGCCCACCGTCGGGCGGCCCACCGTCGGCCGGTGTCGCGGCGCCCGTAGCGGGGTCACCGCCCTCGATCCGGGCCGGCTCGGCCGCATCGTCGTCGGCCACAGCGCCGCCTGCCACGGCATCACCGGTCACAGCATCACCGGTCACAGTGTCGCCGGCGGCCGCGCCGTCGGCCGTGCTGCCGCCGGGCGGGGCGCTCCCGTCCGGCCCGGCCACCTCGGCGAACCGCTGGTCCCGGGTGTCGATCTGCTCGCCCAGGTAGCGCAGCAGCACGGCGAACACGGCGGCGACCGGCACGGCCAGGAACGCCCCGGCGATCCCGGCCAGCGACCCGCCCGCGGTCACCGCGAGCAGCACCACGGCGCCGTGCAGCTTCAGGCTCTGCCCCTGCAGGATCGGCTGCAGCACGTTGCCCTCGACCTGCTGCACCCCCACGACCAGCACCAGCACCGCGACCGCGGTCCCGAAGCCCTGGGTGACCAGCGCGATCAGCACCGCCAGCGCCCCGGCGACGAACGCACCGACGATCGGGATGAACCCGCCGAGGAACGTCAGGATCGCCAGCGGCAGCGCCAGCGGGACGCTGAGCAGCACCAGCCCGATCCCGATGAGCACCGCGTCGATCAGGCTGACCAGGGCCTGGACCCGGATGAACCCACCGAGCACCGCCCACATCCGGGACAGCACCTCGGCCAGGTGCCCGCCCGCGGTGCGCCCGGCGATCCCGGTGAGCCACGGCAGGAAACGCGGGCCGTCCTTGACGAAGAAGAACGTCAGGACCAGCGCGAGGACCACCGCGAGCAGGCCGGACGCGACCGTGGAGACCCCGGTCAGCACCCCGCCCGCGATGGCCGTGGCGCTCTGCTGCAGCTGCCGCGTGGCCTGGTCGATGATGGTGCCGATCTGGCCCTCACCGAGGTTCAGCGGTGGCCCGAACGCCCACTGCTGGATCTGGCCGATCCCGGCCACCACGCCGTTCACGATCTGCTGGGTCTGGCCGACGACCGACGGCGCGATCGCGACGAACAGTCCGGTGATCGCCCCGAGCGCCACCAGGATCACGACCAGTGCGGCCAGCGCGGGCGGCACCTTGCGCCGGATCAGCCAGGCGGCCGGCGGGCGCAGCACCGTGGTGAACAGGATGGCGAGGACCACCGGCCACAGCACCACCCAGAACATGCCGATCACGTATCCGGCGATCACCAGGCCGACCGCGATCAGCGCGACCCGCAGGGACCAGGCGGCCAGCCAGGTCAGCCCGTTCCCGATCACCGTGCCCCGCGGGGCGACCGACGGCGTCGGCGCCGGGCTCAGTACCGACCCACCGGCGGGATCACGGCGGGGCACGACGTGCTCGTTCCGCCGGACCACCGGTTGCGACCGCGACTCCATGGTCCCCCTCTCGTCCGAACCGTGCTGCGGCGGAACACTATCGGCGCCGGGGCTCCGGCGCCCGCGGGCGACACCGGCACGGACGTGGCAGGAATTACCCGTCCACTGTCGTATCCGCCCCTGTCCGCGGCACCGGAACGGGCGGATCCTGGTGAGGCAGGTGCACAGCACCGCAGCTCACACAGCACCGCACTCATCCCGGAGGTTCCCATGTGGGGTCAGATCCTGCTCGCCGCCGTCGCCGTCGTCGGCTCCACCGCGACGCTGCGCGAGGTCCTGCGCGGCCGGCCGCGTCCGGTGCGCACCCGCGGGTGGTACGACACGAGAACACCGTCCCTCCGGTAGCCCCGTCGCTCCGGTAGCCGTGAGCCCGAGCCGGGGTCAGCCCCCGGGCAGGACGATCACCGGGCACGGCGCGAACGCGACCAGCGACCGGCTCGTCGAGCCCAGCTGCATCCCGACCGGCCGCCGCTCGCCGTACGGCCCGACCACGACGGCGCGGGCGGAGGACGCGACGTCGAGCAGGGCCCGCAGGGCGGTGCCCTCGACCACCCGGGTGTGCACGTCGGGCACCAGGTCGCGGGCGGTCGCGGCCGCCGACTCCAGCGCCGCGTTCGCCCGCCCGACGAGGGCGTCGCGGTCCTCGTCGAGCCGGTGCAGGCGGGTGCCGGGCCGGGCGGCGACGTCGGACCACGCGTGCACCAGCGTCAGCGGCGACGCCCACGCGGCGGCCAGCGAGGCCGCCTCCCCGACGATCGCGGTGTCCCGGTCACCGGGGCCGCCGCCGACACCGGCGACCACGCCCTCCGCACCCGGCCCGAAGTCGCGCACGATCGCCACCGGGACCCGGGTGTGGCAGGCCACCCGGTCGGCGAACCGCCCGGCCAACATCGCGCCGGTGGCGTCGGTCCCGTGGCTGCCGGCCACGAGCATCCGGGCGGGCCCGGTCGCGGCGAGCACCGTGTCGGCGATCGCGTCGGTGGCGGCGCCGTCCGCGCCGGGCAACAGCTGCAGCCCCGCGCCGGTGTGCCCGGCCAGCTCCTCCACCTCCGGCGGTGCCGCCCCGGTGGAGGTGACGTGCAGCAGCCGGACCGTCGCGCACCACACCTCGGCGAGCTCGGCGGCCCACCGGGCGGCCTGTGCCGCGCCCGGTGAGGCGTCCACCGCCACCGCGATCTCGGCCCCGCCACCGCCCTCGGTCGTCCCGGCGCCGTCGCTCATCCAGCCTCCTCGGTCGTCGAGGTCCCGACCCTGGCACATCCGGGCCGGTCCGCGCCGGGGCTGCGCCGGGCGGTCCCGGCCACGGGCCGGACGTCCTGCGCCGCCGTACGCCCGATACGGTCACGCCGACCCTCCCGGCCGGACCGGCCGGCACCCGGCCGCCCGCAGGAGTGACGCCCGATGTCCCCGAACAACCTCTCCGTCCACTGTGGAGCCGTACGGACGGTCGAGGATGTGGTCGCGGCGCTCGGTGCGATCCGCGACCAGGCCGCCGAGGACCTCCGGGCCCCGGAGATCGACGGGATCTCCTGCTTCACCCGGCTCTACACCACCATCACCGAGAACATCCTCGGCACGCTGAACGGCTCGCACCCCACCCGCTCGTTCGACGACAACGCGTTCCTGGCCCGGCTCGACGTCGAGTTCGCGCGCCGCTACCTGGACGCGATCGTGGCCCACGAACGCGACGACGACTCCGTCCCCGGGTGCTGGAAGGTGCTCTTCGACCGCCGGCGCGACCAGGGCGTCCGGCACGTCAACTTCGCGGCGTGCGGGGTCAACGCCCACGTCAACTTCGACCTGACGTTCGCGCTGCTCGCGACCTGGGAGGACTTCCCGCCCACGGTCGGCCGGCGCGCGGACTACGACCGGGTCAACGACATCTTCGCCGAGGAGATGGACGACCTGCGGGAGGACTTCCAGGCGTTCCTGGCCGGGACCCGCGACGGCGGGCTGCTCGACCGGCTCGGCAACGCGATGTCCGACCTGCTGGTGCGCCAGACCCGCGGCCAGGCGTGGGAGGCCGCCGAGCGGGTGTGGGAGCACCGCGGCGACGACGAGGCCTACCGGCAGGCGCTCGCCACCGAGACGGAGCGGCTGGACGACGCCGCCCACGCGCTCGGCCGGATGATCCTCGAGGCACCCGGCCTGCCCTGATCACGGCAGGCCCCGGTGCAGGACGTCGCGGGCGGCCTCCTCCCGCGAGCGGTCGCCCGCGTGGGCGTCCAGCCGCGCGGCGAGGTCGGGCGGCAGGTCGAGAACGACCCGGACCGAATCCGGGGACGGGGCCGAGACCGGGGCCGGGGCCGGGGGCCGCACCAGCAGTGCGAGCACCGGCAGGGCGATCGTCCCGAGCGCGTCGACGATCCCGGCGACGCCCAGCAGGCGCCAGAACCAGCTGCCGTCGCCGATCTCGCCGTCGGTCAGCACGAGGGTCGCGAGCAGCACGGCCACCAGCGCGATCGCGGCCAGGGTGCCGACCAGCCCTGCCCGGATCGCCGGGTGCGCGCGACCGGCGAGCAGCAGGACCAGGTTCGTGTGGGCGAGGGCGACGGCGGCGATCGTGCACAGCAGGAGCACGTCGGTCGTCAGGTCCGACGACCGGAACGCCTCGTCCGCCCAGACCAGGACCAGCGCGACCGCCGCGGCGACCGCGCTGGCCGCCAGCCCGGCGTAGCCGACCACCCGCACCCGGCGGGTGACGACGGCCAGGTGGCACAGCGCGGTCGTCCCGAACGCGGCCACGACCAGGGTGCTGAGCAGGATCCGGCCCTCGAGCTCGCCGAACTCCCCGGTCAGGAGCGCGGCGATCCCCAGCACCGCCGCCAGGACGAGCGAGACGACCACCGCGACGATCATCGCGCGGCGGGCGCCGCGCACCGTGGGCCGGTTCGAAGGCGGGTCGGCGGACATACCGGGACGCTACGACCCGTACCGCGCACGGGCCTGCGTAGCACTACGGGACCTCCGGGACGGGCGTCGGTCCGTCCGTACCCGGACCACCCGCGCCGAGGTGCGGCTCAGCGCGAATTGTCGATCTCTGCGGAGCGCTGAGCTGCATCTCGGCGGGGCGTGGGACGCCCGGTCAGCCCACGAGCTGCCCGGCCAGCAGCGCGACGCCGAGCAGCGCCATCAGGGCGCCGGAGCAGCGGGAGAGCACCCGGGCCGCGGCGGGCCGGGCCGCCAGCACGGCCCGGGCACCGACTCCGACACCGGCGTAGACCGCGGCGCACCCGACGACGTGCACCAGGCCGAGCAGCAGGATCTGGAGCCCGAGCGACCACCCGCCGCCCGGGTCGGTGAACTGCGGCAGCACCGCCAGGAACAGCAGCAGCACCTTGGGGTTGAGCCCGCTGACCCCGGCCCCGCGCACCGCCTCGCCGATCCCAGAGCCGACCCGGGAGCCGATCCGGGAGCCGCTGCCGTCCACCGTGACCGCCACCGGCCCGGCCGGGCGCAGCAGCGCGCCGACCCCGAGCCACACCAGGTAGGCGGCCCCGAGGACGGTCAGCACGGCGAGCACCTCCGGACGGCGGGCCACGAGCGCGGCGACACCGGCCGCGACGAGGGCAACGAGTGCGAGGTGGCCCGCGAGCAGCCCGGCCAGCGACGGCAGCACCGCCCGCCCGCGCAGCCCGGCGCGGATCATGTACGCCCAGTCCGCCCCGGGGGTCAGCACGAGGAGGAAGGACAGTCCCCAGAACCCGAACATGCTGCCGATCGCCACACCGTCGAGCGTAGGAAGAACCGGCCGCGAGGTGTTCCCGTTCCTACCGCAACAGGCCGTGGTCCGGGCAAACTTCTGCGCCGTGGACGCCATCGACCGGAAGATTCTTGCCGAACTGCAGGCCGACGGGCGGCTGACCGTCACCGACCTCGCCGAGCGGGTGCAGCTGAGCGTGTCCCCGTGCCACCGCCGGTTGCGGGCGCTGGAGGGCTCGGGCGCGATCTCCGGCTACCGCGCCCAGCTCGACGCCCGGGCGCTCGGCCTCGGCTTCGACGCGCTGGTGTTCGTCACGATGCACGAGGCCGTCCGGGACACGGTCGCGGCGTTCGAGCGGGCGGTCGCCGACATCGAGCACGTCGTGCAGGCGCAACGGCTCTTCGGCGACCCCGACTACCTGCTGCGGGTCATCACCCGCGACCTGCCGGCGTTCCAGCAGCTCTACGACGAGCGCCTGACCACCCTCCCCGGGGTGCAGCGGCTGTCCTCGACGCTGGTGATGAAGAGCGTCGTCGAGGACCGCGGGCTGCCGCTGTGACCGCTCAGCTCGTGCGTCGGCCCGCGCGCACCGCCCGCGCGAGGGTCCGCAGGGACCGCAGGAACGCCTCCCGGTCCCCCGCCGGCAGCACCTCGAGGTAGCGCTGCTCGGCGTGCTGGATCGCGTCCTGCACGCGGTCGCGCAGCCGCCGACCGGCCGGGGTCAGGGAGACCAGGCGGACCCGCCGGTCCGCCGGGTCGGGGCGCCGCTCGATCAGCTCGCGGGCCTGCAGGTCGTCGAGGACGGCGATCACCCGGGACTTGTCGGCACCGATCGCCTCGGCGAGCGCGGCCTGCGTCCGGACCGGGCCGTCACCCAGCCCGGCCAGCACCGCGTAGGCCCACATCCCCAGGTCGTGCTCGGCGAGGATCGGCTCCTCCAGCGCGACCAGGGCCCGGCCCAGCGGGAACAGCATCGCGGCCAGGTCCGGACGTCGCTCCGCGCTCATGGGGCCACAGTAATCGCGTTGCACCTATGATATGCGATCGCGCATCATAGGCTCATGCTTACTGATTCAGATGCCGCCGCCCTGCCCGCGCTGCACGCCGAAGCCGTCGGGCTCACCGTCGACGCCGTCCGCCACGTCACTCGTGCGCACCTGGAGCTGCCCACCCCGTGCGACGGCTGGGACCTGGCGACCCTGCTCGACCACATGACCGTCCAGAACCGGGGCTTCGCCGCCGCCGCGGACGGCGACGGTGCCGACGAGCGGGTGTGGACCACCGGGGCGTACCGCGCCGACCCGGTCGCCGACCACCAGGCCTCGTCGGACCTCGTCGTCCGCGCGCTCGCCGCCCCGGGCGTCACCGACCGGGCACTGTGCCTGCCGGAGCTCTCCCGGGAGCAGACGTTCACGGCGGCCCAGGCGACCACGATGCACACGATCGACTCCCTGCTCCACGCCTGGGACGTCGCCTCGGCCCTCGGTGCCGGCATCGACCCGTCCGCCGAACTGGTCACGCTCGCGACCCGGATCGGCGAGCAGATCCCCGACACCGGACGCGACGCCCCCGGCGCACCGTTCGGGCCGCGGCGCGAGCCCCCGGCCGGGGCCACGGCGCTGGAACGGGTCCTGGCGCTCTACGGCCGCGCGCCCCGGTAGCCGGGCCATGCGCCGGACACATGGGTACGCCACTCGATCGTCATTTCCCTCATCGGCCCGCGACCGGTCAGACTGCAGGGCATGCCCGAGAGCCCCGCAGCACGCCTCGCCGACCTGGTGCAGGACTGGCACCCCCCGGTCGTGACGAGCAGCCGCCGGGTGGATCCCTGGCCCGCCGCCGCGTTCGCGGACCTGATCGACGCCGACCCCCCGGCGCTCGACGACGGCGACCCGCTCCCCCCGATGTGGCACTGGTTCTATCTGCTCCCCCACCCGCGCACGGCCGAGATCGGCGAGGACGGCCACCCGGCCGACGGTCCGCTCCTGCCGCCGATCCCGGGCCGGCGCCGGATGTTCGCCGGCGGCCGGCTGCAGTGGCACGCGCCGATCCCGGTCGGTTCCGAGCTGCACAGCCGCTCCGAGGTCACCTCGATCACCCCGAAGTCCGGCCGGTCCGGCGAGATGCTGTTCGTCACCGTCCGCACCGAGCTGGGCGTGGGTCCCGGGGCGGGCGGCGACGTCGCCGCCGTCGAGGAGCAGGACATCGTCTACCGCTCCGAGCCGGAGGGCGCCGAGCGCCGGACGATCCCACGCCCGGACGCCGACCAGCCCGCCCCCGGCGGCGCCTGGCAGCTGCGGCGCCCGACCGACTCGGTGCTGCTGTCGCGGTTCAGCGCGCTGACCTACAACGGGCACCGCATCCACCACGACCACCCGTACACGACGACCGTCGAGGGCTACCCGGACCTGGTGATCCACGGTCCGCTGCTGGCGCTGCTCGCGCTGGAGCTGCCCCGCCGGTACGCCCCCGGCGACACCGTGTCCCGGTTCGAGTACCGGCTCACCCGGCCGGCGTTCCTGCCGTCGACGATCGTCGCGTCCGGCGACCGCGAGCACGGCAGCGGTGACGGCGACGGCGGGACGGACCGGGCCACGCTCGCCGTGGCCGCCGAGCACGTGCTGCCCTCGCTGACCGCCACCGCCGAGTTCCGCTGACCCCCGACTTCCCCCGACCGCACAGCAGCAGGAGAGAGAACCGAGATGGGTGTGCTGAGCACCGAGGAGCAGGCCGTCGTCGACACCGTGCGCGACTTCGTCGACCGGGAGGTGAAGCCCGCGGTCAACGAGGTCGAGCAGCGCGACGAGTACCCCGAGAAGTGGATCGAGCAGATGAAGGAGCTCGGCATCTACGGGCTCGCGATCCCCGAGCCCTGGGGCGAGGCCCCGGTGTCGATGCCGTGCTACGCCCTGGTCACCGCCGAGCTCGCGCGCGGCTGGATGAGCCTGGCCGGCGCCATGGGCGGGCACACCGTGGTCGCCAAGCTGCTCGTCGAGTTCGGGACCCGGGAGCAGCAGGACCGCTACCTGCCCCGGATGGCCACCGGCGAGCTGCGCGCCACGATGGCGCTCACCGAGCCCGGCGGCGGCTCGGACCTGCAGAACATGGCCACCCACGCCCGCCTCGAGTCGTCCCCCGACGGCGACCACTACGTGGTCAACGGGTCCAAGACGTGGATCTCCAACGCGCGCCGCTCCGGGTTGATCGCCCTGCTGTGCAAGACCGACCCGGCCGCGGAGCCGAAGCACCGCGGCATCTCGGTCCTGCTCGTCGAGCACGGCCCCGGGCTGACCGTCTCCAAGGACCTGCACAAGCTCGGCTACAAGGGCGTCGAGACCTGCGAGCTGGTCTTCGAGGACATGCGGGTGCCCGCCGACGCCGTCCTCGGCACCACGCCCGGCAAGGGCTTCGGCCAGATGATGAAGGGCCTCGAGACCGGGCGGATCCAGGTCGCCTCGCGCGCGCTGGGCGTCGCCGACGCCGCACTGACCGACGCCCTGCGCTACTCCCAGGAACGCGAGAGCTTCGGCAAGCCGATCTGGCAGCACCAGTCGGTGGGCAACTACCTCGCCGACATGGCCACCAAGATCACCGCCGCCCGCCAGCTCATCCTCTACGCCGCGGGGAAGTACGACGCCGGTGAGCGCTGCGACATGGAGGCGGGCATGGCCAAGCTGTTCACCTCCGAGATCGCGATGGAGGTCGCGCTCAACGCCGTGCGGATCCACGGCGGCTACGGCTACTCGACCGAGTTCGACGTCGAACGCTACTTCCGCGACGCCCCGCTGATGATCGTCGGCGAGGGCACCAACGAGATCCAGCGCAACGTCATCGCCGCGCAGCTGGTCAAGCGCGGCGGGCTGGACCGGACGTGAGCGCGCACCGGCTCCGGGGCCCGGCCCTGCTGTTCTGCCCCGGCAACCGCCCCGAACGGTTCGCCAAGGCCGCCGCCGCGGCCGACACCGTCATCCTGGACCTGGAGGACGCGGTCGGCCCGGACGGCAAGGACGCCGCCCGCGAGGCCGTCGTCGCCGCCCTGGCCGAGCTGGACCCGGCCGCGACGCTGGTGCGGGTCAACGCGCCCGGCACCCCGTGGCACGACGACGACGTCGCCGCGCTGGCCGCCCACCCGGACGTCGCGGTGATGCTGCCGATGGCCGCGAGCGCCGCCGACGTGACCGCGCTGGCGCCGCGGCCGGTGGTCGCGCTGTGCGAGACCGCCCGCGGCGTCCTGGCCGCCCCCGAGATCGCGCAGGCGGAGAACTGCACCGCGCTGATGTGGGGCAGCGAGGACCTCGTCGCCGACCTGGGCGGGCGGCCCGGCCGCGCCCCCGGCGGCGGGTACCGGCCCGCGGTGGAGGAGGCCCGCACCCGGATCCTCTACGCCGCCCGCGCCGGTGGTGCCGTCCCGATCGACACCGTGCTGGTCGCCATCGACGACCTGGACACCCTGCGCGCCGACAGCACGGCCGCCGTGGCCGCCGGGTACGCCGCGAAGGCCTGCATCCACCCCAAGCAGGTCGAGGTGGTCCGCGAGGCGTTCCTGCCCACCGAGGACGAGGTCGCCGACGCCCGCGCGGTGCTCACCGCCGCCGAGGAGTACGGCGGCGGGGTGTTCCGCTGGCAGGGACGCATGATCGACGCACCGGTCCTCGCGCACGCCCGCGAGGTGCTGCGCCAGGCCGGCGCCGATGACCCGCACGCATCGGACGTGGTGACATGATGACCGGGTGACGACGGTGGACGAGCTGGAGTGGTTCGTCGTGCTCGCCGAGACCGAGCACATGACGCGGGCCGCCGAGCGGCTCTCGCTCGCCCAGCCCACCCTGTCGCGCGCGCTGGCCCGGCTCGAACGCCGGGTCGGCGCGCCGTTGTTCGACCGGGTCAACCGGCGGCTGCGGCTCAACCCGTTCGGCGTGATCATGCTGGAGCACGCCCGCCGCGGCCTGGCCGAGCTCGCCGCCGCCGAGGAGCGCATCGCGACGCTGCGCGACCCGGACCGCGGCACGATCCGGCTCGCGTTCCTGCACTCGATCGCCGCGGGCCTGCTGCCGGAGATCCTGCGCGCCTACCGGGCGCAGGCCCCCGGCGTGCGGTTCGAGCTCACCCAGGCGGCCGGGCACGAGATCGTCGGGCACGTCCTCGCCGGACGCGCCGACATCGGGCTGACCGCACCGCGCCCGGAGGACCCGGAGCTCGCCTGGACCGGGCTGTACCGCCAGCAGCTGTGTCTGGCCGTGCCCGACGAGCACCGGCTCGCGGACCGCGAGCGGGTCGGGCTGGCCGAGGCGGGCGACGAACCGTTCGTCACGCTGCGGGCGCCGATCGGGCTGCGCAGGCTCACCGACGAGCTGTGTGCGCGGGCCGGGTTCACCCCGCGGTTCGCGTTCGAGAGCACCGAGATCGGGACGCTGGAGGGCTTCGTCGCCGCCGCTCTGGGCGTCGCGATCGTGCCGCAGCCGCGGCCGCACCGGGCCGAGCCGGGGGTCCGCTACCTGCCGCTCACCGACGACTCCGCGCACCGCATGATCGGGCTGGCCCGGTTGCGGGAGCGCCCGCTGCCGCCGGTGGCGCAGCGGTTCGCCGGGTTCGTCGCCGCCCGGTTCCACGACGGCCCCGGGGCCGTCGCCGGGCACGACGGGGGTTTGGCGGGCGCCGTTCGCTGGTAGGCGGGGGCATGGCTTCCGAACCGTCCAAGCTCAAGCGCATGGTGGACCGCCTGCGCGGCCACGGGCCGGCCGAGGACGTCGAACCGGACCCGAACGTGGCCACCGCGCGGCCCACCGGTACCGGCGACTCGGAGGCCGGCGACGCCGCAGCCACCACCGGGACCGGGGCGACCGGTGAGTACGTCGGCCGGGTCACCGGTCACGACGAGGGCTTCGCCGGTGAGACCGGCGCCGAGGCCCGCACCCCGGACGACGCCGACGAGCAGGGAGGACGCGCGTGAAGGTCGTCGCCGTGCTGTACCCGGACGACCATCCCGACCGGCACCCCGACGTCGTCGCCAGCGCCGCCCGCGGTCTCGACCTGGGCGACCGGCTCGTCCAGGCCGGACACGAGCTCGTCAGCACCGACGCGACCGGTGATGAGCTCGACGCGCTGCTCACCGACGCCGAGGTGCTGATCACCACCCCGTTCTGGCCGGTCTACCTGGGCCGCGACCGGATCGAGGCGGCGAGGGAGCTGAAGCTGGTGATCACCGCCGGGGTCGGCTCGGACCACGTCGACGCCGACGCCGCCACCGAGCGCGGGATCACCGTCGCCGAGGTCACCGGCTCCAACGTGGTCAGCGTCGCCGAGCACAACGTGCTGCAGATCCTGGCGCTGGTGCGCAACTTCGTGCCCGCGCACCGGCAGGTCGGCGAGGGACGCTGGGACGTCGCCGAGGTCGCGCAGGAGGCGCACGACCTGGAGGGCAAGACCGTCGGCATGATCGGGCTCGGTGCGATCGGCGCCCGCACCGCGCTGCGGCTCAAGCCGTTCGACGTGACGACGCTCTACCACGCCCGGCACCGCCGCAGCCCGGCCGAGGAGGCCACGCTGGGCGTGCGGTACGCGCGGCTGGACGACCTCATCGCCGGATCGGACGTGATCTGCGCGGCGCTGCCGCTGATGTCCGGCAGCACCGCGCTGTTCGACGCCGACCGGCTGGCCGCGATGCGGCCCGGTTCCTGGCTGGTGAACACCGCCCGCGGGGCGATCGCCGATGCCGGGGCCGTCCGCGAGGCGTGCGCGTCCGGCCGGCTCGGCGGGTACGCCGGCGACACCTGGTACCCGCAGCCCGCCCCGGCCGACCACCCGTGGCGGGACATGCCACGGCAGGCGATGACCATCCACTACTCCGGGATGACGGTGGAGGCTCAGCGCCGGATCGCCGACGGCGTGGCCGAGATCCTCGACGCCCACCTGGACGGGGCCCCGGTCCCGGAGGACTACGTGGTGGCCGCACCCGAGGGCTGAGCGACGGCGCGGATACTGGGCCGGTCCGTCGTGATCTTCTCGAGGAAGGACCCGCCCATGTCCGTCACCGTCGCGGTCGTCTACACCTACGGCGACAACGCCGATCTGCTCAACGAGACCCGGCCCGCGCACCGCGAGTACCTGCGGGGTCTGGCCGACTCCGGCCACCTGCTCGTCGCCGGTGCCTGGGTGCCCGGCGAGCCCGCCGGCGGCCTGCTGATCTTCCGGGCCGCCGACAAGGACGCCGTCCACGGCCTGGTGGCCGACGACCCGTACGTGCTGGCCGGGGTGGTCACGAAGTCGCAGGTGCACGAGTGGGCGCCGCCGCTGGGGCCGCTGGCCGGGGCGTTCACCGAGCAGGCCGACTAGCTCCGGCGCTCAGGACCGGTGGGCCGGCTCGCCGGTGGACTGTGCTGCGGCCGGCTGCGCTGCGGTGGACTGTGCTGGGGCCGGCTGCGCGTCGGTCGGCAGGAGCTCGACGCAGTCGGCCGTGCAGCCGTGCTCCGGCGCCGGGCCGAGAAGGGCGCGGTGCAGGACGGCCCGGCGCGGCCGGGCCCGCACCCGCTCGCCGTCGAGCTCGGCGTCGGCATCGACGATGAGGCTGTGCCCGTCCGGGTCGGTGGGCGGCCACAGCAGGGTGACCGGTGTCCCGGCCCCGGTGCTCCCGGCCTCGGTGCTCCCGGCCTCGATGTGGGAGCGACTGCGGCGGCCGGCGTCGGCGATCTCCAGCGTGTCGCCGGCCGCGGTCACCGTCACCGCGACCGCGTGCGGATACGGCGACGGCCCGTGGGTGAGCAGGTAGGCCATCCGGTACGAGCGCATCGCGGTGGCGAGCGCACCGAGATCGAGCGGCCCGATGGCGGCATCGGAAGCAGCGTTCCTGGAATCACCGCCGGTCATCGGTCCACGGTAGCGCCCGGCGCGCTCCCGTCACCGGCCTCGCGGGCGGCGAGCCGCTCCCGCTGCGGGACGACGGTGTAGGCCGGGTCCCAGGCGGTGGCCATCCCGGCGTCGAACACCCCCCAGCGGGTCGCGGCCGATCCCGCGTTGAGCAGCAGCCCCGCGGCGGCGTCGAGCAGGCGCCGCCGGCGCGGCGAGCGGCGGCCGACCCGGTCGACGACCGGCCCGGCCAGCGCCGCCGCCACCCCGGCCACGGTCGCCGCCCGCGCGGCCCGCAGCACCCGCCCGGCCCGCCCGGTGCGGTAGGCGTGCGCACTCATCCCGATCGCCGTCTCCAGCCGGTGGGTCGCGGCCAGCTCCAGCGCCGCCCCCGCGACCGCGACCCGGCGGGGCGGGCCGTCACCGTGCCCGGCGACCAGCGCCGACCCGCCGCCCGCGGCGAGCGCCGAGCCCGCGAACACGAACGGCAGCTCCCGGTACGCCTCGTGCCAGCCGGGCACCGCGGTGTCGGCCAGCAGGACCGCGGTGTAGGTGGTCATCGCCGGGCCGAGGACGCCACCGGCGAGCCCGGCGACCCGCCCGGCCCCGGGCAGCAGCCCGGTCACCTCGGAGGCCGCGGCCGCGCCGGTGGCGGTGCCGAACGGGGCGAGGATCCACGAGCCGACCGACAGCGGCGAGGTCGGCTTGATCACCCGCATCATGTTGAGGAAGCGTTCCGGGCGCCCCAGGTCGTGGATCAGGAACGCCACCGACGTGACCGCGCCGCCGGCGGCGACGAGCCGCCCGCTGCGGCGCAGCCCGGCCCGCCCGGTGAGGTCGGCCAGTGCCGCCAGCGACGCCGCGACCCCGGCCGTCCCGCCGAGGTAGAGGTAGGCGGGGACGTCGGGCACCTTCCACACCGGCGGTTTGATGATCGGGCGGTCGTGATAGCTGCGGAAGTCGGCGTCGGGCACCATCAGCTGCTCGCCGCGACCGCCCCGGCTGCGGCGGCGGCGCTCGGCAGGTACCTGCGCGGTCATCGCCGGCCTCCCAGGAACGCCGCACCCACGGTCGCGGCCACGGTCAGCGCGGCCGCCGCCGCGTGGCGCCACATCGACGGCAGGTCCCGGGTCGTCACCACCGGGTCCGGCGGCAGCCCGTACACCTCGGGTTCGTCGAGCAGCAGGAAGAACGCACCGTCGCCGCCGACACCGTCGTCCTGGTCGTGGCCGTAGAGCCGGGCCTCGGTCACCCCCTGCTCCTGCAGCGATGCGAGGCGCTCGTCGGCGCGGGCCCGCAGCTCGTCGAGCGGTCCGAACTGGATCGACTCGGTCGGGCAGGCGGTCGCGCACGCGGGCTGCAGCCCCGCGCCCAGGCGGTCCTGGCACATCGTGCACTTGAACGCGCGGCCGTCGCCCTTGCGCTGGTCGATCACGCCGTACGGGCAGGCGGGGATGCAGTAGCCGCAGCCGTTGCAGATGTCCTCCTGCACCAGCACGGTGCCGTGCTCGGTGCGGATCAGCGACCCGGTCGGGCAGACGTCGAGGCAGGCGGCGTGGGTGCAGTGCTTGCACACGTCCGACGACATCAGCCAGCGCACCTCGGTGGCGTCGCCCCGGTCCTCGCCGGAGGTCACCGCCCCCGGCAGGTCCATCGACGGCATGTCCAGGTCGGTCTGCGCCGAGCGGGTGGCCGGCACGCGCTGCTCGACGAACGCCACGTGGCGGTAGGTGGAGGCACCGAGCCCGCCGGTGTTGTCGTAGCCCATCCCGGCCATACCCAGGACGTCACCGCCGGCGCCCTGCTCGGCGACGCCGTCGGCGGGCAGCGCGTTCCACTCCTTGCAGGCCACCTCGCAGGCCTTGCACCCGATGCACACGCTGGTGTCGGTGAAGAACCCGACCCGTTCCGGATGGTCGGCGCCGTAACCGGCGTCGGCGCTCGGGTCCGCCAGCGGCCCGTACCACGAGTTCGCTCCCATTCACTCCTCCAGGCCGGCGGCGCGCCGGCGATCGGCGAGGAACGCGACCAGGTCCGGCCCGCGCGGACGCCGCCCGGGGCGGATGTCGCAGGTCGCGGCCTTGGTCTCCATGATGTGCACGTTCGGGTCGAGCGCCACCGAGAGCAGCTCGTTGGCCGCGTCCCCGGTGGCCAGCCCGTTCGGCCCCCAGTGCCAGGGCACCCCGATCTGGTGGATGACGCGGGTGCCCCCGCTGCCGTCGGCCACCCGCAGCGGCTTCGCCCGCTCGGTGACCACGACCCGTCCCTCGACCGCGGACCGGGTGGTGACGACGTGCGCCCAGTCGTTGTTCACCAGGCCCCGCTCGGCGGCGAGCTCGGGCGAGACCTCCAGGAACATCTCCGGGAACAGCTCGTTCAGGTGCGGGGTCCAGCGGCTCATCCCGCCCGCGGTGTGGTGCTCGGTCACCCGGAACGTGGTGAACACGTACGGGAAGTGGTCGCCGGGCGGGTTGTAGGGGTTCTCCGGACGGGCGAACTCCTCGCGCGCCGGGTTCGCCCGGTGCTTCGGGTAGAGCACGTTGGGCACCGGCGACTCCTGCGGCTCGTAGTGCGCCGGCATGGGCCCGTCGAGCAGCCCGGCCGGTGCGTAGAGCCAGGCCCGGCCGTCGCTCTGCATCACGAACGGCTCGTCCCCGGCGATCGACTCGGCACCGGCGTCCTCGCGTTCCGGTCGGTGGTCGGGCGAGAGGTTCACCGGGAAGTCGGGGACGTCCGGACCGGTCCATCGCTCGCCGTCCCACCAGATCAGCTTCTTGCGCTCGCTCCACGGCCGGCCCTCGGGATCCGCGGAGGCGCGGTTGTAGAGCACCCGGCGGTTCATCGGCCACGCCCAGCCCCACTCCAGCGCGAGCAGATCCTGCTCGCCGCCGGGCCTGCGCCGCGCCGACTGGTTGACCTCGTCGGCGTAGACCCCGGTGTAGATCCAGCAGCCGCCGGAGGTCGTCCCGTCGGCCTTCATCTCCAGGTAGGACGACAGCGCGTCACCGTCGGCGTCGGTCCCGTTGATCTCCCGCAGCACCGCCTCCGCGCTCGGTTCGGCGATCCCGGTCGGACCGATCTCGACCGGATAGTCCCAGGTCAGGTCCTGCAACGGCCGGTCGCTCGGATCGGTGGAGTCCGCGAGCCGGGCCTTCAGCCGCTTGCCCAGCTCGTAGTAGAACCAGAGGTCGCTGCGGCAGTCCCCCGGCGGCTCGACGGCCTTGTGGTGCCACTGCAGCAGCCGCTGGGTGTTGGTGAACGTGCCGTCCTTCTCCGTGTGGTTGGCCGCCGGCAGGAAGAACACCTCGGTACCGATGTCCTCGGTGCGCAGCTCACCGGTCTCGATCTCCGGCCCGTCCTTCCAGAACGTCGCCGTCTCGATCATGTTGAGGTCGCGGACGACCAGCCACTCCAGGTTGGCCAGCCCCAGCCGCTGCTGCTTGGAGTTCGCGGTCCCGACGGCCGGGTTCTCCCCGATCACGAAGTAGCCGGGGACCTCGCCGCGGGCCTGGGCCATCACCGTCGGGAACGACGAGTGGTTGCCGGTCAGCCTCGGCAGGTGGTCGAAGCAGAAGTCGTTGTCCGCGGTGGCCGCGTCCCCGAACCAGGCCTTGAGCAGGCTCACCAGGTAGGTGTCCATGTGTCCCCAGAAGCCCTTGTTGCCCGCGTTGAACTCGATGAACGTGTCGAGGTCCTGGTCCTGGTGGGCGTGCGGCATCGGGATGTAGCCGGGCAGCAGGTCGAACAGCGTCGGGATGTCGGTGGAGCCCTGGATCGACGCGTGCCCGCGCAACGCGAGGATGCCGCCGCCGGGCCGGCCGATGTTGCCCAGCAGGCTCTGCAGGATCGACGCCGCCCGGATGTACTGCACACCGACGGTGTGGTGGGTCCAGCCGACGGCGTAGCAGAACGCCGCGGTCCGCTCCCGGCCCGAGTTCGACGTCAGGGCCTCGGCCAGCCGGTGGAACGTGTCCTGGTCGATCCCGCAGACCTGCTCGACCGTCTCCGGGGTGTAGCGCGCGTAGTGGCGGCGCAACACCTGGAACACGCAGCGCGGGTGCTGCAGCGTGTCGTCGCGGCTCGGGGTACCGGAGAACGGGGCGCCGCCGGAGCCGGCGATCTCGGCGTGCTCGTGCTCCTGGACCATGGTGCGCTCGTCGCGGAACCCGGCCGACGCCTCGACCTCGGCGCCCTCGTACTGCCAGCTGAGCACGTCGTAGCTGCCGGTCTCCGGGTCGTAGCCGGAGAACACGCCGTCGAGGTCCTCGGTGTCGCGGAAGTCCTCACCGACGAGCATCGGGGCGTTGGTGTAGGACCGCATGTAGTCCTCGAAGTACGTCCCCGTCTCGATGACGTGCCGGATCAGCCCGCCGAGCAGCGCGATGTCGGTACCCGCACGGATCGGTACGTGCAGGTCCGCCACCGCCGAGGTGCGGGTGAACCGCGGGTCGACGTGGATCACCGTCGCGCCACGCCGCTTCGCCTCCATCACCCACTGGAAGCCCACCGGATGGGCCTCGGCCATGTTCGAGCCCTGGATGACGATGCAGTCGGAGTTCACCAGGTCCTGCTGGTAGTTCGTCGCGCCGCCGCGACCGAAGGAGGCTCCCAGACCGGGAACCGTGGAGGAGTGTCAAATGCGGGCCTGGTTCTCCACCTGTACCGCGCCCATCGCGGTGTAGAGCTTCTTCATGAGGTAGTTCTCCTCGTTGTCGAGGGTCGCTCCTCCGAGGCTCGCGATGCCGAGAGTGCGGTGCAGGTGCCGGCCCTGGTCGTCGACGTCCTCCCAGGTGCGCCGGCGCGTCTCCAGTACCCGGTCGGTGATCATGTCCAGGGCGGTGTCGAGGTCGAGGTCCTCCCACTCGGTGCCGTGCGGGCGCCGGTAGCGCACCGTGGTCGGGCGCAGCGGGGAGGTGACGAGCGACAGCGTGGACGAGCCCTTGGGGCAGAGTCGTCCGCGGCTGATGGGCGAGTCCGGATCGCCCTCGACGTGGGTGACCCGGCCGTTCTCGGTGTAGATGTTCTGCCCGCAGCCGACCGCGCAGAACGGGCAGATCGACTTCGTGACGCCGTCCGCGGTGCTGGTGCGTGCGGTCTTCCGGTCGGTGCCCGCGGACCGTGCCGCCGCCCCCCTCCCGAGCGGGTCGCGCCCGCTCAGCTGGCGGCGGACCGGCCACGACTGCACCCACTCACGCATGCCCACGCTGTCCGCCTTCCCTGTTGGACGGAGTCCAAACACGATCGAACGCCTCGGATCTCGCCGGCCCCGGGTCCCGCCGCGTACCGGCCCCGCCGCGTTCCGGGCCGCCGTGTTCCGGGGCGCCGCGTTTCGGCCCCGCGGGACCGAGGTATCGCAGCGGCATGTCCGACGCCGCCGATGCCACCACCCCTCGGGCGGACCTGGTCGCCCGGCTGCGCACCCAGGGGATCACCGACGGGCGGGTGCTGGACGCGGTCGGCCGGGTCCCGCGGGAGCGCTTCGTCGCCACCGGCGACGAGTCTCGCGCCCACGACGACACCGCCCTGGCCATCGGTCGCGGCCAGACCATCTCCTCACCGTGGATCGTGGCCGCCAGCATCGACGCGCTGCAGGTCGGTCCGGACGCACGCGTCCTCGAGGTCGGCACCGGTTCGGGGTACGCGGCCGCGGTCCTCGCGAAGTGCGTCGGTGAGGTCGTGACCGTGGAGCGCGACGCCGTCCTCGCCGAGGACGCCCGGGACCTGCTGCGCGACCTCTCCCCCGGTGTCCGGGTGCTCACCGGTGACGGGGTGACCGCGGGCGCCGGGTTCGGGCCGTTCGACGGGATCGTGGTGACCGCCATGGCCTACCGGGAGATCCCGCCCGAGCTGATCGAGCAGTTGGCGCCGGGCGGGAGTCTGGTGTGTCCGGTGGGCGACGACCGCTCCGGGAGCCTCGTCCGGTACCGCGACGGCGAGACCGTCGATCTCGCGCCCGTTTCGTTCGTTCCACTGGTACGGGGCACCGACGGGTGAGAGGCCAGGCCTCGGGGCGTCGCCTCCGGCGGGCGGCGGACCGTCGAGGGCGCGGTCGGTCACCCGCACCACGGCCCGGTCCTGGCCGGCGCCCAGCGGGAACGCGGCGACCCGGCCGGCCGGGATCCACGGAGTCCGGGGTCAGAACGGAGGCGGGTCCTCATCCAGGCCGTTGCCGGTCCCGGCCTCGGTGTCCGGCACACCGTTCGTCTTCAGCACACCGTTGCGGCGTGTGCCTTCGGAGGGCAGTGCGTCGTCGCGTTCGGGCGGGCCGCGATCCGGAGAGTGCAGGTTGGGCTGTTCGTCCTCGGCGTAGACCGGCCCGGGTGCGGGCTCGTCGAAGCGCGGGTCGTCCGCGCGCGGTACCGGTGTGATCGGCGGCGGCAGGATCGGTTCCGGCTCGACCCGGTACCGACGTTTCAACGGGCTGGTCCAGACGAACCGCCCCGGCTCAGGCTGCTCGAGCCGCCAGTGGCCCTCCGTCTTCAACAAGTGATCATGCCGGCACAGCGGCCCCAACCCGGCCCGCACGGTCGGACCACCGTGGTGGTGGTCGATCGTGTGGTCCTGGTCGCAGCGCCGCGACGACGTCCGGCAGCCCGGCCCGACACACGTGCGATCACGCACCTCGGTATGGCGACGCAGCGCCGCGTGCGGGAACCGGGCCTCGGGCCGGTCGTCGAGGGCCGCGCCGGGGTCGTCCTGTGCGGTGTGGTGCCGGTACTGCTCGGCGATGTCGGTGATCACTTTCGCCCACCCGCCGTGCTCGGCGGCCTCGGCAGCCAAAGTAGCGAGCTGGGTGGCGGGGATGTGGAGTTCGACGATCCCGCCGGGTGGCCCGTTGCGGTTGCGCGGGACCGGGCGGTGTCGGGTGATGCCTTCGGCGAGCAGGTGGCCGTGGTCGTCGACGACGACCCAGCGCCATTGGGCGCGGTGCTGGCGGGCGACGAGACGTCGCGCGGCGCTGGCGGGGACCGGTCCCCAGCCGGGGAGTTCGCTGGCGCGTTGGTCGAGGCCGAGCATGGTGCTCAAGGGGACACGGACCTCGGTCCCGACACCGGCGGGCGCCCCGACACCGGCGGTCTTCCCGGCGCCGGTGCCGTGGCCGCTGCGTGGTGGCCGGACCGTGATCGGTGGTCCGGGGTCGGGTTCCGGGGGTGGCGTGGGTGCGCCACCCCCGTTCGGGCCGCCGGGCCTGGGACCCGAGGGGCCCGGGCCCGGTCCGGGGCCACCGGATCCGGGGCCGCCCGGCCCCTGGTCGTCGGAGTCAGGATCCTCCGAGTCCGAGTCCGAGTCCGAGTCCGGGGCCGCGTCCGGGGCCGTGTCCGAGTCGGAGCCGCTCGAGCCCGAGCTCGCGCCGGAGCCATCTGAGCCGGAAGTGCCCGGGGCGATGCTGTCGGAGTCCGGGGCCTCAGTTCCGGGGCCGGCGGGCGCAGGACCGTCGGGCACGGGTCCTTCCGGGGCAGGTGCATCGGGCTCGGGAGCGTCTGCCGCCGGAGTGCCGGTCGTGGAGTCACCGGAGCCGGTGCTGCCGAAGGCGGTGTTGCCGGAGGCGGGGCTGCTGCCGGGGGCGCGGCCGCTGGAGGCCGGGCCGCCGGGGGCAGCGCTGTCGGCGGCGGGGCGGCCCGCGGCCGGGCTACCGGCGGCGGGCTTGTCGACGTCATTCCCGGCAGCGGGCCCGTCGGCGTGACCGGCGAAACGCGCCATCAACGCCCGCAGGATCCCGGCCCGATCCAGGCCGTGCAGCGACCCGTCGAGCAGACCGAGGACGAGGTCGGCGCGGATCTGGTCGAGCGATCCCGGATGCCCATCCCGCCGCGCCGCCTTCGCCAACGCATCCAGACGCTCCCACGCCGCAGCCGCCTCCTCCGCGGGCAACCCCTCGGCGCAGATGACCGCGGTGCCGTTCTCGCTCAGATACGCCACCACCAGCCGGTCGCGGATCGCCTTGCGGTAACGCCGCTCGTAGTAGGCCGGATCGAGTTCGAGGATCAGCCGCTTGATCCGCTCCCCGATCTGCCCGGTCGTCAACTTCGGTGCCTGCGGCAGCACCGCCTCGCAGATCGCGGTGCGCTGCGCCTCAGGCAGGTCGGCGAGGTGCTGGGCGAACACCCGCGCCTTGGTCCGGTCGATCCGGCCCTGGCACAGGGAGGCCTGCACCTGCGGAAGATCGGACACCAGGGTGACTGCGAGGCTCATCTCGTACTCGGCGGCGCGGCGGTTCCAGGCGAGTGCGAACCGGATCTCGTCCGAGCCGTACTGGTCGGGGAGCGCCCCGCGGCGGATCTCCATCTTTCCGGCGAAGGGGCGGCGGTGCACGACCTCGGAGATGGCGGCGAACATGTGCGCCTGGTGGTGGGACAGCTGCCGGGAGTGGGCGAGCATCACCTCGTCGATGTCGTCGTTGCACACCCGCGCGAGGTCGATCCCGGCCAGGACAGTGCCCAGGCCGGGGCCCGGCGGCATCGCCGCCAGCCCCTCCGGGATCGCCTGCCCCAACTCCATGGTTCGAACATACGCTCGACCCCCGACAGTTTCGGGGCCCTGACCGGTCAGGGGAAACCGAGGGACACTTCAGTGCACCTGTCGGGCGCGAAATCACCCGTTCGGCCGTAACCCTGAGCAGGTACAGCAGCGCCGCGCGCACGACGACCGCACCACGGTGCGACGACGCGCCGGCCGTGCGGAAGGCGCTCGACCGGATCGCGGCCGTGCCGGCAACGCACGCACCGGACAGCTGGACGATCCGGTCGGAAGGCGGCCCGGGCGACCGTCCCGGTGCGGCTTCTCCCGGGACGGCCCTCCCGTGGGACGAACCCTCGCGGGATCCGCTCGCGGAGCCGGGGCCCCTCGGGGAGCCGGGGGCCGCTCGGGGAGCGACGCCACCTCCCACTCGGCCGTGCGCTCACACCGTGCCCCGAACAGCCGACCCGGGCGGCGGGATCCCGGCGTTCGACATCGCCCTGTTCGCGAGCGCGAGGGCTCCCACCGTGGAGAACGAGGAGGCCGGCTCGGGCCGCAGGAGCCGCGCCCTCACTCCCACCGGGTCGTGAACGACACGGTGATCCAGGCGTCCGGCTCGCCCCGCCCCAGCCGCTCCTCCACGCCGGCGCGGATGCGGTCCCAGTCCTCCAGCGGCCGCGCCGGCAGCCCGGCGGGAACGTGGAACACCATCTCCACCTGCCGGGCCCGGCCGACCCGGGCCACGTACACGCGGTGCCCGGCGAACCCCTCGGCCGCCTCGACCTCGGCGGCGGCCCGGTCGGCCTCCTCCCGCAGTTCCGGGGGCGTGACCAGCGCGATCTCGGCGACGGCGCGGCGCAGCGTCGGGATCGGCACCGGCAGCAGCGCCAGCGCCACCACCATCAGGACCGCGGGGTCGACATAGGGCCGCAGCCACTCCCCCGACGTCCCCTCCAGCAGCAGCGCCACCGCGAACGCCACCAGCAGCGCCCCCGTCACGGCACCGGAGACGAGCCAGCCCTTGACGTCCATCGCGACGAGAGCCGACCCGATCCGCCGGTTGGCGCGGTGCTCCACCAGGCCGACCGTCGTCGTCAGCACCAGCACGAGCACCGCGTAGACCAGCGCCGGCCCGAACGCGACGTCCCGGCCACCGGCCAGGATCGTCGCGACCGACTGGACGACGGCGTAGGCCGCGACCGCGAGCAGCAGCAGCGCGTTGACCGCCAGGACCATCGGCTCGAAGTGCCAGAAACCCATCGTGAAACGCCGGGTCGTCGCCGTCGACAGGCCGTCCGCGGTGGAGCGGGCGATCAGCCCGGCGACGACGATCGACACCACCGACATCGCGGCGTCCACGAGCGAGACCACGCCGTCGAAGACGATCGCCCCGGACCCGCTGACCAGGCCGAAGGTGATCCCCAGGGCGCAGAACGCCAGGATCGCGACGAAGGAGACCCGCAGTGCCTGCTGTTCGGTGCGCATCGGCCCTCCCGGCCACATCGGACGCCTCGACCCAGTGTGGCGCAACCGGAGCGGCACGACGGGTGGAGGTGCGGGCCGGGCGGCGCGAGGGGGTACGGAGGGTCCTGCCGCCGCCGGGGAGCGCCAGCGGTTGCGTCGGTCCAGCGGTCTTCCTACCGTGGTCCTGACCGGACCGAACGATCGGCGCCGGGCCTCGGGTCGAGGAACCCGGGCGCCGGTGGGCCGCGGTCCGGCTCCGTTGAACGACGCAGCGGACCCGGTATCCGACTCGAACCCGGAGCTGTCCGTGCGCACTTCCACACGTATCCCGTCCGAACGGACGCAGCGGAGCCAGGCGTCCCGTCGCGACGGCCCGAACGGTTACGACGACCTCGGGCCGGATCTGCGCCGGCTCGCCCGGCTCGCCGCCGACGACCCGGAGCGCGGTCCCCTGCGCGACCGGCTCATCTGCGAGTTCCTCCCGCTCGTGCGCAACCTCAGCCGCCGCTACCTCACCGCGGCCCACTCCTCGGAGGACCTCGAGCAGGCGGCGACCCTCGGGCTGATCAAGGCGCTCGACCGGTACGACCCGGACGCCGCCACCGGTGGCCCCCTCGGCTACCTGGTCCCGAGCGTCCGCGGGGAAATCCTGCGCTACCTGCGCGACCACAGCTGGGCGCTGCGGGTCCCCCGCGACCTCAAGGAGCTGGGGGTCAGCATCAACAAGGCGACGGTCGTGCT
>NZ_FOUY01000004.1 GCF_900115005.1 Pseudonocardia ammonioxydans
CGCTCACGTGGGTGTCCTTCCCGACCGCTGTGTTGATCACTGCGGTCGATCTTGGCCCACCCATGGCTTACACACCTGCCATGACACGCCCGTGTTGGCAGAAGCCGTACAGGTTCTCCTCGTTGGTCTCGCCGCCGCCGGCCCAGGGGATGTGGTGGTCGAGTTCGCGGATAGATCTGCTGCACAGCGCGCCGCGGCAGATGACGTCCCGGGCCTTGACGTGGTCGGCGAGTCCGTCGGGTGGGCTGTAGGTGGTGCGGCCGTGATCGAGCAGGGCGCCCGACAGAGGGTCGGTGACGAGTCGTTTCCATACTCCGCCGGCGGCCAGGGCGCGGGCGGTCAGTGCCGGGATCGGGCCGTGGCCGACGATCTCGGCCGGGCGGTCGCCGCCGAGCAGGGTGTCGAGGGAGACGACCACGTGGATCAGTGGTTTGCGCCCGATCACCTCGTTCGGGTCGGGCTTGTGCTGCAGCGCTTGGGCGACGGCTTCGGCCACCATCTCTGCCGGGATCGCTGCGCCCGCCGCGCCTGTATCGGCGGGCCCGGGGCCCGCGGCGGTGCCAGTACTGGCGGCCGCGGCGGCGAGCACGCTGTCCACGGCGGTGCGCACGCTGCCCAGGTCGGTGATCGTCAGGGTGCCCTGGAGCAGTTGGTGGGCGAGGTCGAGGCGCTTCTGGGCGAGCGTGCGCGGGTCGTCCTGCCCCACGGCGCGGGCGAGGCGGTCCACGCTCTGCCAGGACGCCTCGGTCTGTTCGGCGGTGCCGCCCAGGTACAGGGAGGCCATGCCGTCCTCGCCGCGGCTGATCGACATCCGCCGGTCGGCCTTGGCCTTCTCGTGGCGGCGTTTCGCGCCTTCGGGGTCGGCCTTGGCGATCGCGCGGCGCAGCCGGTCGCGTAGCAGGCGCTGGTGTGCCTGTGCGGCACCGGGCAGTATCGCCGCCTCGACCTCGCGCGCGAGCTCGTCGGAGAGCACGCCGGTGCGCTGGGCGATGGTGGCGGCCTTGCGTTCGTCGATGCGCCCGGCCTCCCAGTCGGCGAGGGTGGCGGGCAGGACCTGGACGAACCGCAGCGCGCCGGCCAGCAGCGCGCGGGCTTCTTCGATGGACACGCCGAGCACGATCGCGAGCTGGTCGGGCAGCCACCGGCTCACCGGGGCGATCGCGCGGGGGTCGGCGCCCGGTGGCGCGGCCTTGCTGCCGGGCGGGTGTCGCGCGGCGAACACTCCGATCATCCGGGTGCGCAGTGCAGTGATCCAGCGTTCCAGCCGTTCGGCACCGTCGATCACGTCGAGCAGCTGGATGTCGCCGAGCCGGTGTGGTGCGGTGCCGGCGAGGTGGCAGTCCAGGGCGAGCGCGTACCCGACGGGACGGCCCGGGTCCACGGTGGCGATCGCTGACGGGGTGTCGGTGCACAGCACCGCGCACAGGTCGGCGGGGATGCCGTGCGGGCACGGGTCGGCGACGACCAAGGGGCCGCTGCCGGGGCTCTGCCGTGGGCTTTGCCGACACGACCACATCTTCGCTCATGTGTTCGATTTTACCGCTGTGGCGTGCGTCGTCTCCAGTACGAACTGGGGTCACCGGGCGCACGGAACCGACCGTTCGGCGTGCGGGCCGGCATCGGCCGCAGGACACCCGTCGCACCGTCCGGACCAGGGTGGCGCCCAGCGTCAGCGCCGGGCCGAACAGCGTCACCGGCGACGCCGAGCCGACGGTCGGGTACCGGTGATCGACCGTGCCGGCGGGTGCCCGCCGCCGCGCCGGAAGCCCCGGTGGAAGCCGTGTTCCGCCGGAGCTTCCGGCTGCTCACCTCACCCGAGCGCGTCGGCCGGGGTGAACTTCTCCCGATGGATCATGCGCGGCGCGAGGCGACGCCGCTTGAACGCCTTCACTCCCGCCTCCACCATCGCCGGCGGCCCGCACAACCAGCCCGACCAGCCCCGGGCCGACGCGACGTCGTCGACGAAGAGGTCGGTCGGCAGGCCCGTGCGATACCCGGTGCCGTCCGGAGCGGGTTCGTGCGACAACACCGGCACGAACGTGAAACCCGGATGCACCTCGGCGAGCTCGGCCAGCAGGTCGAGGTCGTAGAGATCCTCGGCACCGCGGACCCCGTGGTAGAGCAGCACCTCGCGCTGCGGGTGGCGGGCGAGCGCGGTGCGGACCAGGCCGAGCAGCGGGGCGAGGCCGGTGCCGCCGCCGATGAGCACCATCGGCCCGCCGTCGTCCTCCTCCGCCGCCGGGAGCACGAAGTCCCCGAGCGGCCCGGTGACCTCGATCCGGTCGCCGACGGCCAGGCCGTCGAAGAGCCACCCCTCGGTCGCGGCCCCGCCCGAGACGAGTCGCACGTGCAGCTCCAGGACCTTGTCCTCGTCGGCGGTGTTGGCCAGGGAGTACTGCCGCCGCAGGTCCGTGCCGGGCACGGTGAGCTCGATGTACTGACCCGGGTCGAAGGCGAGCGGCTCGGGCAGGCCGAGCCGGACCCGCCGCGTGTCACGGGCGATGTCGGCGACCTCGAGGACGGTGGCGGTGAGGTCGCGCAACGGATGCGTGGCCCGTCCGCCTACCGCTCCGGTGCTCTCGACGACGGCGTCCGAGCGGAGCCGGGCCTGGCAGGCCAGCGCGAGCCCGGCCGCCCGCTCGTCGTCGGTCAGGGTGTCGGCCGGCGAGCTGCGATGGTCGACCTCACCGCTGACCACCCGCAGCTTGCAGGTGCCGCACGTGCCCTGGTTGCAGGAGTTCGGCATCCAGATCCCGGCGCGCAGGAAGGCGTCGAGGACCGGCTGGTCCTCCGCACAGTCGACACTCCGGCCGCCGACGGTTGCGGTGAAGCCCACGTCAGACCTCCCAGGTGACGGGCAGGCTGGTCGGCCCGCGGAAACCCCAGCCCCAGAAGTCGACGTCCGACGAGGTGTCGCGTTCGAGGTTCGGGATGCTTTCGAACAGCTCCTCCAGGCCGATCCGCATGACGTGGTTGGCGTAGTAGATGCCGGCACACGCATGGGTGCCGGCGCCGAACGCCAGGTGCGGCAGCGGCGGGCGGTGGAAGTCGAACCGGGTGGGTGCGTCGTAGAGACCGGTGTCGTGGTTGGCCGAGCCGTAGGAGAGGATCACCGGCGTGTTCGCGGGCAGGTCGATCCCGGCCACGGTGACCGGCCCGGTGCTGATCCGGGCGGTGCCCGACCAGATCGGCGACGTCCAGCGCATCCCCTCGGACAGCGCCCGCGGGATCAGTGCCGGGTCGTCGACGACCTGCTCCATCTGGTCGGGCTCGCCGAACAACCCGACCAGCGTGGACCCCATGCCGTGCCCGGGCTCCTGCATGGCGCCGAGCAGGTAGACGTAGATGGTCGGGTAGATGTACTCGCGGTCGCGGGTCTGCCCGGGTGGCATGCCGTCGTGCAGCCAGCGTGAGATCGCGCTGGTCTCGTCGGGCTCGGCGATCCACTTGTCGATCAGCGGGTCGACCGCGGCCTGGATCTCGGCCTTGGCCTGGTCGCCCTCGACGAAGCCCTCCGGGTTGGCGAACTCGCCGTCCTCGGTCATCGCCGCGTTGGTGAAGGACCGGTTGAGCTTGGCGAACCAGTCGCGCAGCGTGTCCGAATCGACGTCGTGCAGCCCCAGCAGGTCACCCAGGGACCGGACGCTGACCGGCTCGCAGTACTGGGAGACGAGATCGGCGTGACCGTCGTTCTCGAACTGCTCCAGGTAGCGGCGGGCGATCGGGCGGACCAGGTCCTCGACGTAGCTGTCCACCTCCACCGGCTGCAACGCGGGCTCGACCATGCCCCGCAGGTCGGCGTGGATGTCACCGTTGACGCCGATGATCGCCGGGTGCCCGAACGTGCGGCCACCGGCCGGGGTGATGACGCCCTCGAAGTCCGGGCTGGTCGCGATCTCGCGGCAGATCTCGGCGTTCGACGCGACGTAGGACCCGAGGACCGGCACGTAGGCCAGCGGTGCCTCGGCACGCAGCCGCTCGTACACCTTGTAGGGGTTCCGCTCCAGCTCAGTCATCGTGATGTCGTCCAGCCACGCCAGGTCCGGCGTGGCGGGCTTCTCGCTCGTCGTCGTCATCGACGCGATCTCCTTCACTACGTCGTCCGGGAGGATCGGCGGAAACGTAGGTCGCGGACGCGGCCGGGACGACACGCTCTGCGCGGCGGCGGTACGGAATGCGCGGGAGATCGGCGGATGCGAGCCGGTCGGTTAGAATCCCGGGCATGCCCGCACGGCGTGGTGCGACGCCCCGTGACTGGGACCATGTCTCGCAGTCGGTGGCGGACGCGTACTTCCCGCACGAGCTGACGGTGTCCGGCGACGGCCGTGGTGACCCTCGGCTGACGCTGCAGACCCTCGACCTCGGCCCGGTGCTGATCGGATACGTCGGCTGGGGCGCCGACGTGCAGGTCGAGTGCGACTATCCCGGCGCGTACGAGGTGAACCTCCCGCTCACCGGCCACCTGGAGAGCCGGGGCCGGCACGGTCCGGTGACCTCGGTGACCGGGCAGGCGACCGTCTTCCGGGCCGACACCCCGTCCCTGATCAGCCACTGGGACGCCACGTGCACGGTGCTGGGCGTCAAGTTCGACCGCGACTGGCTGGACCGGGAGGCCGAGCGGACCCTCGCCGCCGAACCGGTGAGCGCCGGTGCGAACCTGCCCGAGCAGCTCACGCTGGACTCCGGTGCGGCCCGGGACTGGTCCCGGCTGGTCAGCGGGCTGACCGGGCACCTGCGTGGCCCCCGGCTGTTCGAGGACCAGCCCGTGGTGCGCGAGCAGCTCGCGAGCGCGGTCACGACCGGCTTCCTGCTCGCGAGCTGCCCGGACCCCGGTGCGCGGCCGGTGGCACGCCCGCGGGCGATCGGGCGGGTGGTCGACGCGATCCGGGACGACCCGGCCCGGGCGTGGGCCGCCGCGGACATGGCGGCGCTGGCCGGGACCAGCGTGCGTCGTCTGCAGGAAGGCTTCCGGGAGTGGGTGGGGTGCTCGCCGACCGAGCACCTCGTCGGCGTCCGGCTGCAGCGCGCCCGTGCCGACCTCGAGAACGACGGGCTGTCGGTCTCCGACGTGGCCGCGCGCTGGGGGTTCTCGAGCGCGAGCCGGTTCGCCGCGGCCTACCGCAGGCGCTACGGCTGCTCGCCGTCGGACGCGCGCCGCTGAGTTTCCGCTCCGCGGCCGGACGGATCTCCCGCCCGACCGTGTCCCTGCCCGACTGTGTCCCCGACCGACCGTGTCCCTGCCCGACTGTGTCCCCGACCGACCGTGTCCCGCGACCGCGAAGGCCGCATCGACGTACGGGATTCCTTTACGCCGGCTGCGTGTAGTCCGGATGGAAGCGCCCTGCCCGTTCGGTGTTGTCTCGATCGGACGGCCCCGGGAGGAGACGGACATGACCGACGAGACCACCGCCGCGCTGGCGGCCCTGACCCGCCGGGTCGAGACGCTGGAGGCCGAGGCCGCGATCCGCCGGTTACAGGCCCGCTACATGTTCCTCTGTGACACCCCGCTCCCGGAGCACGGTGTCGCCGACGACGCGGAGCGGATCGACCTGGTCATGGACCTCTACACCGACGACGCGATCTGGGAAGGTGTCGGCGAGTACTACGACGGACAGTTCGGGCGTGCGGAGGGAGCCGACGCGGTGCGGGCGCACTTCGTGTCGTTCTGGGGACAGAAGCGTGATCCGGCGCTGATCCTGAACGCGCACTACCTCACCTCGGAACAGATCCACGTCGACGAGGGCACCGGGGACACGGCCAGCGGGCAGTGGATCCACATGCAGCCGTGGCTGTTCTCCGACGGCACGGCCCTGCTGCGGTCGAGCCGGCTCAACAACTCCTTCCGCAAGGTCGACGGCACCTGGAAGATCTCACGGACCCGTACCGAGAACGTGTTCGTGGCACCGCTGCAGGCGGGCTGGGCGAGCGACTTCCCGTCCGCCTCGGTCCTCATGCGGCCCTGACCATGACCGCCGTCGAGCCGAATCCCGCACCCGTCGTGCACATCGTCGATGACGACGAGGACCTGCGGCACTCCCTGAAGTTCCTGCTCGCCAGCGTCGACATCCAGGCGCTCGACTATCCGGATGCGCCGACCTTCCTCGCCGAGTTCGACCCGGCCGAGCCGGCGGTGGTCATCGTCGACGTCCGCATGCCCGGGATGAGCGGATTCCAGCTCCAGGAGGAGCTGGCGGCCCGTGACTACCCGGCCCCGGTCATCTTCTGTTCGGCCCACGGTGACATCCCGATGTCGGTCCGGGCGTTGAGCCAGGGCGCGGTCGACTTCCTGGAGAAGCCCTACGAGGCACAGCGCATTCTGGAGGTCGTCCAGAAGCAGCAGGTCGACGCGCGGGAACGCTTCACCGCGCACGCTGCTCGCAGCGATGTGCAAGGCCGGCTCGAGGGCCTGACCCAGCGCGAACGCGAGGTGCTGCGGTTGGTCATCGACGGTATGGCCAGCCAGGCCGTCGCGAGCCGGCTCGGCACCAGTGTGAAGACGATCGACGTGCACCGTGCCCGGATCAAGGCCAAGACGGGCTCGGAGAGCCTCGGCGCGCTGGTGCGTGACGTTCTGTTGCACCGGGTCGAGGTCTGATCGACGTCGCTCAGGTATCGCGCAGTACCGCCTCGACCCAGCGGCCGGTCGCGAGCAGGGTGCTTTCCGCCCGTGGGAGGCCGACGAGTTGGATGCCGCGGGGAAGACCGTCGGGGCTGTTCGGCCCACGGACGGTGAGCGCCGGCATCCCCGCCGCCTGCCACGGCCGGCTGAGCAGCGGGTCGCCGGTGGCGTGCAGCCCGGCCGGCGGCGCGCCGAGCGCGGCCGGCCCGACGACGGCGTCGAACTCCGTCAGCAGTCCCGCGAGCCACCGGTACCCCTGTTCGGCGACCGAGCGGGCGGCGCGGAGCTCGGTGTCCGTGACGCCGGCGCCGTGGTGCAGCAGCTCGGCCAGCTGCACGCTCAGCTCCCCGGACCGGGCGAGCTCGGCCGACCGCTCGACGGCGGCCTCCGCCGCCATGATCACCGGGTGGGCGGCGGTGAGCTCGTCCACTCGCTCCGGGGCGGGCAGCGCCTCCACTGCGGCGCCGGCCGCGGTCAGCCGGTCGCGGACGGCGTGCAGGACCTCCTGCATCCGCGATTCCAGTGGGGCGGAGCCCGCGTCCCAGAACAGCAGCCGCGGCGCCGACGACCGGGGGGCCTCCGGCTCCCCGGTGAGCGCGGCGAACGCGAGGGCGAGGTCGTCGGCGGAGGCGGCGAACACGCCGTGGTTGTCCAGGCTCGGGCTCAGCCCGGTCACGCCGTCGACCGGGAGCCGGCCGTGGCCGAGCACCAGCGCGGCCACACCACAGAACGACGCGGGGCGGGTCACCGAACCGGCCGTCTGCGACCCGAGTGCCAGCGGTACGTGTCCCGCTGCGACGGCCGCGGCGGACCCGCTCGACGACCCGCCCGGAGTGTGGCCGGGGGCCGCGGGGTTGTCCGTCGGGCCGGGGGAGAAGTAGGCGAACTCGGTGGTCACGGTCTTGCCGACGGGAATCGCACCGGCCTCCCGCCAGGCCGTGACGATCGCCGCGTCGGCGTCGGCCGGTGGCGCACCGGCACGCAGCGCGGAGCCGCACCGGGTCGCGCTACCGGTGACGTCGATGATGTCCTTGACCCCGATCGGCACACCACCGAGCGGGCCGGTCGCCGGGCCCGGCATGAGCTCCGGGCCGGGAGGCACGACCCAGGCCTGCAGCTCGGAATCGGTGGCGGTGATCCGGCGCCGGGCCCGGTCGAGCGCCTCCGCCGGAGTGGTCGCGGCGGTGGTGAGCCCGGTGACCAGCTCGCGCAGCGGCCAGGGTCGGTACGCGGCGCTCACCGGTCGCTCCACGCGGCGTCGGCGACCCAGTAGTCCATCCCGCTCGCACTGATGCCGTGACGCCATTCGGAGGTGCGGTGCAGCGTCGGCTCGACCGTCGCGGTGACCCGGTCGGCTGCCTCGGGGCCGTCCCCGGGGACCTGCCAGTGCACCCAGTTCACCTCGCGTCCGGCGCCGTCGTGCACGAACAGGTCCACGTGCCGCCACCCGTAGCCGTGGGTGTCGTTGTAGCAGGTCAAGGTCATGCGGTGACCCTCGTCGGGATCCTGGCCCACGATCGTCCCCTCCTCAGGCGCTGATCTCGTGGAAGCGGCGCCGGAAGTACACCAGCGCCCCGCCGTCGTCGTCGGTGCGGACCTGCTCGACGTCGACGAACAGCACGGTGTGCGACCCGGCTTCGCGCCGGTGCCGCACGGTTCCGATCACGGCGGCCGCCGCACCCCGCAGGACCGGGACGCCGTAGGTGCCCAGATCCCACCGCTCGTCGGTGAACCGCTCGGCGGTCGGCACTCGCGTGGCCCCGGCGAAGTGCATCGCGAGGGCCTCGTGCTCACGGCCGAGGACGTTGAGGCAGAGCCGGCCGTTGCCCACCAGCACGTCGTGCGAACGGCTGGACCGGTTGACACAGACGAGCACGGTCGGCGGGGAGTCGGTGACCGAGCATGCGGCACTCACCGTCATCCCGGCCCGGCCACGCCGCCCGTCGGTCGTGACGACGGTGACCGCGGCCGACAGGTTGGTCATGGCGGACCGGAAATCGGACCGGGAACTGGTCTGTTCGGACACGATTGCACTCCTGGCGGTGATCGGTGGGTGCGGAGAACGTACGTCTGCGCCGCAGGCGCGTGGAATCGAGGAATCCTCCGTTTCCGCTGAGGCTTTCCCCTACGCGATCCCGGAACCGCTGGGTCCACTGTCCTTGGGGCCTGTGTCGGCGAGCGGGAGGGCGAAACCGAACCGGGAACCTCCGCCCTCGCGGGGTTCGGCCCAGATCCGTCCGTGCTGGCGGGTGATGATGCGGTAGCTCAGCGCCAGCCCGATCCCGCTGCCCTGCTCCTTCGAGGTGAAGGCTTCGGCGAACGGGTCGTGAGGCAGCCCCCGGCCGCGGTCGTCCACGGTGACGACGGCCTCGCCGCCGCGCACGCCGACGGCGATGTCGAGCCGGCGGTCGCCGGCCGGGCAGCGGGCCATCTCGTCGACCGCGTTGAAGCACAGGTTCAGCAGGACCTGGCCGGTGAGCACTCGCTCGCACCGGGCGGGTACCGGCTCCGGGGACGAGTGCTCGACCACCTCGACGCCGGGCTCGGCGGCCCGCAACCGGATGAAGTACGAGCACTCGCGGACGACCTCGCGCAGGTCGAGGATCTGCTGGGTCTGCTCGAGGTGGCCGACGAACGCCCGTACCGCGGAGACGATCTCGCTGGCCCGCTCGATCTGGCGGACGGCGCTGCCGATCCCGTACCGCAGCTGCTCCGCAGCCTCGTGCGAGAGCGTCCCGGAGGCCTCGAGCGCTCCCGAGTGCCGGGTGGAGCCGGCCAGGAAGTTGCCGGCCGCGGCGAGGGGCTGGCCGAGCTCGTGTGCGATCGCCATCGCCATGTCGCCCATCGCGGTGTAGCGCGCGAGGTAGTTCTCGCGCTGCAGCTCGCGCTCGCGCCGCACCTGCCGGTGTACCCGCCCGGACACGTCGTGCAGGATCATGAGCAGGCCGTCGTCGCCCTGGTCGGCCAGCCGTTCCAGGGTCCCTTCCAGCCAGACGGACTCGTCGCCCGCACGGGTCACCTCCAGCCCGACCTCGACCGTCGGGTCGGCGTGGGCGAGCAACGCGTCCCAGGTCACGGCCCGCCCGCCGAGGAGCAGCCTGCCGAGCCGGGCCAAATGCTCGCTGGGCTCGTCCGGTGTGATCCCGAGCAGGGCCAGCGCGGTGTCGGTGGCGAACCGCACGATCCCGTCCGCGTCGAGGGTGAGCGCGATCGTCGACGTGTAGCGGGCCAGCGCGTCGATCGACGACGTGGTGCGGCGCAGCGCCTGTTCGGTGGCCTGCTCCCGCTCGATGTCGCGGAGCTGGACCATCACCGCGGGGCCCTGGGCCAGCTCCACCCGGACGGCGAGCGCATCGGTCGGGACCACCCGCCCGGAGCGGGTGCGGTAGTGCCACTCGATCCGGCTCGTGCCCTGGTCGACCGCCTCCTGCAGCCAGGCCCGGCCGAGCACCCGGTGGTACTGCGGCGCGGTGCTGCTCATGTGGTTGGCCTTGAGCGGGCGGAGCTCGTCGACGCTCCATCCGAACAGCTCGCAGGCGGCCGGATTCGCCCACAGGATGTCCTTGGACGCCGCGTCGTGCACCAGCACGCACGTCCGGGAGGCGTTCATCAGGGCGACGAGATCCCCGGCGACGATCTCGGGTGCGTGCGGGTCCACCGACATCGGTCCAGCGTAGGACGGCCTGCTGCCGCTGCGGGCTGAAGGAAACCCCTACCCGTCGACCGGAACACCCCTATCCGGGCAGGGATGGTTCTGATTCCGGAATGCGCGCCCCCGTTCCTAGCCTCGCTCCCGTACATCGGCCACGAGGACGAGGAGGAACCAGATGCTCCGCATCGAGGAACCGGTTTCCCGGCCCCTCCCGGAGGCAGGGGAGTCCGGCGACGCCGAGGCCGCCCTCGACGACGTGCTCACCGAGCTGGCCGGGCGACGTGACGAGTTCCGCGAGCTGCGCCACGTGCCGAAGGACTTCGTCGGCCGGCTCAAGCGGACCGGGATCTATCGTGCCGCCACGCCGGCCCGGTTCGGCGGGGAGCCGCTGCCGCCCGCCGAGTTCCTGCGCCGGATCGAGCGGATCTCCGAGGTCGACGGCTCGACCGGGTGGGTCGCCAGCTTCGGCTCCGCGCTGATCTACCTCGCGGCGCTGCCCCTGGAGACCCAGGAGCGGATCTACGCCGCGGGCCCCGACATCGCGTTCGCCGGGGCACTGTTCCCGCCGCAGCGCGCCGCGGAGACCGCCCGCGGCTACCGGGTCGCCGGTCGCTGGAAGTTCGCTAGCGGGTGCATGGGTGCCGACCTGCTCGGCGTCGGCCTGCCCGGTGACGAGGAGTCGGGCGGCAAACCGCGGACCGCGGTGCTGCGGCCCGATCAGGTCGAGATCGTTCCGGAATGGGACGTCGTCGGCATGCGTGGGACGGGGTCGTTCGACCTGGTCGTCGACGGGGTCGAGGTCCCTCGCGAGTGGACGTTCGTGCGCGGTGGCGAGCCGACCGTCGACGAGCCGCTCTACCGGTACCCGACGATCGCCTACGCGGCCCAGGTGCTCGCGGTGGTCGGCGCGGGGGTCGCCCGGACCGCGCTCGACCACGCGCGGGAGATCGGTGGCGGGTACACCGGCGTCACCGGGGCGCCGAAGCTCGCCGACCGGTCGTACTACCGCACGGAGGTCGCCCGCGCCGAGGCGACGCTGCGCTCGGCCCGGGCGTGGTTCTACGAGGTCAGCGAGCAGGTCTGGACGAGGGTGCTGGCCGGTGACCCGGCCACCGATGAGCAGAACGCAGAGTTGCGCCTGGCCTCGGCCCATCTCGCGAAGACGTCCTCGGACGTGGTGGGCACGCTCGTCGAGATCTCCGGGACCGCTCCGATCGCCACCACACACCCGCTCCAGCGTCTCTCCGGCGACGCCCTGGTCCCGAAGCAGCACGCCTTCCTCGGACCGGCGATCTACGACGCGGCCGGGGCCGTCCTGATGGGACTCCCACCGACCAGCCCCGGCTTCCGCTGACCGGCGCACCGACCACCACGAGGAGATCCGCATGACCGCTCAGCCCCTCCGGGTGCTGTTCTGCATCGGCATCAACCAGAACTTCTTCGACCTGCCGACCGACGGCATCACGCACGGCCACGTCTGGCAGGCGTTCGTGTCCATGATGGATGGCATCAAGTCACTGCCCGGTGTGGAGTTCATCGGCGACATGGACGACGACTCACACATGGTCGGGCCGTCCGAGGGCTGGCCGTGGACCTGCTACCTGCTGGCTGACGTCGACACCCAGGAGACCGTCAAGGCGGCCTGCAACCTGTTCCGCACCACCCCGGTGGACGACGGCGAGGTGCGGCTGTGGCGCTTCGCCAGGATCGAGGCCCGGATGGGCCGGGCGCTCACCGTGCGCGAGGACGTGGCGATGCCGAGCGAGAAGGAGACCGCGCGATGACCCAGGACGTCGTCGGCACCGCGCCCGCCGACCTGGTCCGCACCGACCGGGTGGCCGGGCGGCTCTACACCGACCCCGAGCTGTTCGAACTCGAGATGACCCGGATCTTCGAACGCTCCTGGATCTGGGTCGCCCACGACAGCGAGTTGCCGAAGCCGGGCTCGTTCAAGTCCACCCACGTCGGCCGCCAGCCGGTCATCGTGACCCGGGACCGCAAGGGCACGGTGCGCACGCTGCTGAACCGCTGCCGGCACCGCGGGGCGAGCGTCTGCGAGAAGCCCAGCGGGCAGGTCAACGGGTTCACCTGCCCGTACCACGCGTGGTCCTACGGGCTGGACGGCTCGTTGCGCGGGGTCCCGTACCCGGACGGGTACGAGGGCGTGCTGGAGAAGCGCGACCTGTCGCTGCGCCGGCTGCGCACCGAGTCCTACGGCGGAATGATCTTCGCCACGCTGGACGAGGGTGCGGAGCCGCTCGAGGACTTCCTCGGTGACGCCCGGCTGTGGATCGACCGCTTCATGAAGCAGGGGGGTGGCTACCCGATCAAGGTGCTCGGCCGGCACCGGTTCACCTTCCGGGGGAACTGGAAGATCCAGCTGGAGAACACCACCGACGGCTACCACTTCCCGATCGTGCACCGTTCCTGGATGGCGTCGGTCGACGCCGAGACCGCGGACATGATGTCGTTCATGACCGACCCGGAGTGCACCACGCACGACCTCGGTCACGGGCACAGCGTCATGCAGATGGTGCCCGAACACTCCGACCTCGACGCCGACGACGGCTCCGAGCCCCTGCAGGCCCGCTTCGACGAGCTCGTCGCCGAACTGTCCCGCAGCATCGACCCGCCCGGGGTGCGCAAGGTCGTGCGGGCGATGCACGGCACCGGGTTCAACCTCAACCTCTTTCCCAACGTGTCGATGTCGGCGGCGTTCTTCCGGGTGCTGCGGCCGATCTCGGTCGGCGAGACCCAGATCGAGCACATCGCGATCGGCCCGGACGGCCCGCCCGAACTCGACGCCGTCAACCGCGCCCGGCTGCGGATCCACGAGCACTTCCAGGGTCCGTTCGGGTTCGGCACCCCGGACGACGCCGAGGGCTGGGACCGCGTGCAGCGCGGCGCCGGCGCCGCGCCGGAGATGCCGATCATGGTGAACCGGGGTCTCGCCCGGGAGAAGCCGAGCCCCGAGGGCTGGCCGACCGGGCACGTGACCGACGAGACCGGCATGCGGGCCGCGTACGGCCGGTGGAAGGCGATGATGGGCGATGACTGAGACCGTGACCGGCGAAACGGCGCCCGGGATCGCCCCGATCCCCACCACGGATCCGAGGGTCGCTCGGGCCGTGGACCTGGTCTGGCGCGAGGCCGAGCTGCTCGACCGGCGGGCGTACCTGGCCTGGGAGGGCCTGTACGCCGCAGACGGCACCTACGTGGTGCCGATCGATCCGGAGATCGACGAGTTCGACGACGTCCTCAACATGATCTACGACGACGCCCGGATGCGGCGGATGCGCGTGACCCGGATGACCGAGGGGTACGCGATCGCCGCGGTGGACGCGGCCCGCACGGTCCGCACGGTCTCCCGGTTCGTCCCGGAGACCGTGAGCGACACCGAGGTCGTGATCCGGTCGGCGCAGGTGCTGATCGCCTACAAGCGGGGTCGGCACGACATCTGGGCGGCGGACCTGACCCACCGGATCCGGCTCGCGGCCGACGGCCCGGCCGGTGACACCGTCGTGCAGAAGGTGGTCCGGCTGGTGGACAGCGAGTCCGCGGTCCCGGCCGCGGGGTTCCTGCTGTGAGCTCCGCACAGGTCGCGGTCGTCACCGGGGGAGCGCGTGGGCTGGGGGAGGCGATCGTCCGCCGGCTGCACGCCGACGGGTACCGGGTCGTCGTGGCCGACATCGACGGCGCCGGTGCCGACGCGCTCGCCGCGGAGCTCGACCCCTCGAGGGCAACCGCCTGCGGCGTCCGGTCGGACGTCGCCGAGCGTGCGGCACCGGCCGACCTGCTGCAGGGGGTCCTGGACGCCTTCGGCGCGGTGCACGTGCTGGTCAACAATGCCGCGCGCACCCGGGCGACACCGGTGATGGAGATCGGCCCGGACGAGCTCGACGAGGTCACGGCCGTGAACTTCGGGGGCACGTTCCGGTTCTGCCAGACCTTCGGCTCGCACCTGGCCGAGCAGGGCTACGGCCGGATCGTGAACATGGCGTCGCTGGCGGGACAGAACGGGGGTACCGCCACCGGCGCGCACTACGCCGCGTCCAAGGGCGCGGTGCTCACCGCGACGAAGGTGTTCGCCCGCGACCTCGCCTCGCGCGGGGTCACGGTCAACGCCGTCTCGCCCGGCCCGCAGGAGGGCGAGACCGTCCGTGCCGTGCTCGGCGAGGACGGCGTGGACGCGCTGCGGGCGAGCATCCCGGTCGGCCGGCTCGGCGACCCGGCGTTCGTGGCGCGGATGGTCGCGCTGCTCGCCTCACCGGACGCCGTCTCGGTGACCGGTTCGTGCTGGGACGCCAACGGCGGCCTCTACCTGCGTTGACGAGAAGGAGCATCCGATGCCGTCCACGATCGCGGTCCGGATCAGCGAGGTCACCGAGGAGGCGACCGGCATCCGCAGCCTCCGGCTGGTCGCCGAGGACGGGGCCCCGCTCGGTCCCTACGAGCCGGGTGCACACGTCGACGTCGTCGGCCCGACCGGGGTGCTGCGCCAGTACTCGCTGTGCAGCCCGCCGGAGGACCCGGCGTCGTTGCTGATCGCCGTCAAACGTGAGCCCGGCTCGCGGGGTGGTTCGGTGGCGCTGCACGAGGCCGCGGTGGGCGACGCCCTGGAGATCGGGTCACCACGCAACCTGCTCGCCGTCGCGCCGGACGCGGACCGGCACCTGCTCGTCGCGGGCGGGATCGGGATCACGCCGCTGCTCAGCATGGCCTATGCCCTGCACCGCGATGGAGCCGAGTTCTCCCTGCTCTACTTCGCGCGGTCGCGGGCCGAAGCCGCGTTCGCGGATCTGCTCGAGGAGGAGTTCGGCGACCGGGTGCACCTGCACCTCGGGCTGTCGCCGGAGGAGCAGCCGGCGGTGCTCGGGGCGTCGGGCACCGGGCTGAGCGCCCGCAGCCACGTCTACACCTGCGGGCCGGCCCCCTTCATGGACCAGGTCGGTGCGGTGCTGGGCGACGTGGTCGGCGCCGACCACGTCCACACCGAGAGCTTCGTCGCCGCCGAGATCGACACCGAGGGGGGCACCGCGTTCACCGTCGAGCTCGACAGCGGTGAGGAGTTCGAGGTCCCGGCCGACCGGTCGATCCTCTCCGTGCTGAGCGACAACGGGATCGACGTCTTCTCCTCGTGCGAGGAGGGGATCTGTGGCTCGTGCGTGTCGGGTGTTCTCGACGGGGTGCCCGACCACCGCGACAACTGCCTGTCCGTGGCCGACCGGGCGGCGAACGACCGGATGGCGCTGTGCGTCTCCCGTGCGAAGACCGCCCGACTGACGATCGAACTCTACTGACGGCCCGTTCCACTCTCCTCGGCCGCTGTGGCCGACAACGACGTCCCACCACGGCTCACCGGCAGCGACGCCGGTCGGCCTCGTCCGATTGGAGAAACGATGTCCACCTCGCTCAGCCGGCCGGGGTCCGGGACCTTGACCGACGCGGTCCAGGGCGGACGGATGAACCGTCGTGCCTGGACGGTCACCGCCATGCTGGTGGTCTTCCAGATCATCGCCTTCGCCGACAAGGCGGTCCTGGGCCTCGTCGCCGGGGAGGCCATGCCGGAGCTCGGCATCTCCGCCGTCGAGTTCGGCTTCATCGGCAGCGCGTTCTTCTTCCTCTACTCCGTGGTCTCGTTCGGCGTCGGGCTGCTGTCCCGCCGGGTCTCCGTCAGCTGGATCCTGCTCGCGATGGGCGTGTTCTGGGCGGTGATGCAGTTCCCGATGCTGCTCGGTGGCGGTGCAGCGGTGCTGCTGGTCACCCGCATCCTGCTCGGTGGCGCGGAGGGCCCGGCGACGGCGATGTCGCTCGCCTCGGTGCACGGCTGGTTCGCCCCGCAGGACCGGGCGTTGCCCAGCAACCTGGTCGCCGCCGGCTCGGCTCTCGGGCCGGTCATCGCCGCGCCGGCGCTGGCCTGGGTGATCGTCGCCTTCGGCTGGCGATGGGCGTTCGGGGTGCTCGGCATCGTCGGGATCGTCTGGGCGCTGGTCTGGTTGCTGGTCGGGTCGGACGGGCCGTTCTCGGTTCGCCGGGCCCGCCCGGAGGAGCCCGCTGCGACGGCCCCGGAGGACGAGGCAGCCGCGTCCGGTTTCGACGGTCAGCGTGTGGTGCCGGTGCGTGCCCTGCTGCTGAGCGGGTCGTTCGCCGCCGCGGTGCTCGGCGGGTTCGGCAACTTCTGGACCCAGGGCTTCCTCACGACCTGGTCACCGCAGTACCTGACCGGGGTCATCGGGCTGACGCTTGCCGAGGTCGGCATCGTCTCCACACTGCCGTGGCTGTTCGGGGCAGGACTGCTGCTCGGGCTGGGGGTGCTGGGCCGGTCCCTGATGCGTCGCGGGGCGAGCGTGCGCGCCGCGATCGCGGTCCCGTTCGGTGCCGCATCCGTGATCGCCGGTGCCGCGTTCCTGCTGTTGCCCGCCACGGGTGGCGCGCTCGCCGTCGTCCTGCTCACCGTCGCTGCCGGGTGCGCCATCATCTACCCGATGCTGCCCAGCGCGCTGGCCTACACGGTCGCGCCGGCCCAGCGTGGTCTGGTGATGGCGGTCCTGGGTGGGGTCGCCTCCATCGGGGCGATCTGTTCGCCGTTCGTCATCGGCCTGCTGATGGACGCCGCCGGATACCGCGCGCCCGAAGCCGGAGAGCAGCGGAATCCGGACGCGATCGCGTCCATGGCAGCAGGTCTGCACCACGGCTTCGCCCTGACCGGTGCGGTGCTGCTCGTGGCCAGTGTGGTGGCGCTGATGTTCCTGCGTCCCGACCGGACGGGGACCCGGCTCCAGCAGCGCTACGCCTCCGCCGGACCGGCCTGACCGGCTCCGCTGGAGCCGTGCGGCGAGGCCGTCGAGCAGGCAGCCCAGGCCGAACTCGAAGCGCCGGTCGCAGGCGGCGTCGATGTCCCTGCCGCCGCCCCGCTCCGGCACCGCGCCGGGCCGGGCGTAGCGCTCCGCGGCGTGGTGCCGGCCCTGCTGGCCGACGACCGCGCCGACGACGTGGTCGTGCAGGGCCGCGAGCACGTCGTCCGGGGAGGGGAAGCCCGCGCGTCCGGCCACCGCGAGCAGCGCGTCCGCGGCCGCGACGGCGTGCGGACCGGTGTTGGGCAGCCGCCCGAGCAGCCCGACGGCCCAGGGGTGTGCCAGCAGCACCGAGCGCAGCCGGTGTGCACGGGCCGCGAGGTCGTCGCGCCAGTCCGGTGCCGGCGACCCGGTGCCGCTGTCGCCCACGAGGTCGCCCAGGACGGCGTCGAGGGCGAGTTCGAGCAGCTGGTCCCGGCCGGCGACGTGCCAGTACAGCGCGCCGACCGTCACACCGAGCTCCGTGGCGACCCGGCGCATGGTGACGCCCTCCAGCCCGTGGGCGTCCAGCAGCGCGACGGTCGGCGCGACCAGTGGGGACAGGACGCGGCCGACCCGCCGGCCGTGTTCGTGCACGGCGTGCTGAGCTGGGGCGACGACCCGCTCTACGGGTTCGGCAACCAACGGCCGCTGGCGGAGCGGCACCGGCTGCGGCTGCTCGACCGGCGCGGGCACGGGCGCAGCCCGGACTGCGCCGGCACCCACGGGACCGACTACGAGCAGGACGCCGCGGACGTCGTCGAGGCGCTCGGCACGGGCGCGCACCTGGTCGGGCACTCCTACGCGCGGTCGGGGCGATGCCGGCCGCCGCGGCCCGTCCCGACCTGGTGCGGTCGCTGTGCCTGATCCAGCCCGGCTGCCTGCGCGTGGCCGAGGACGACCCCGTCGTCGCCGAGGTGCTGCGCCGCAACCGGCCTCGACGGCATCGCTGCCCGCCGACCTGTCCGCCGGGGACTTCCTGCGCCTCGCGACCGAGGCGGTCGGCATGCCCGTTCCCGATCCGACGCCGTGGCGGCTGCGCGCGGCCGCGTCCGCGATGACCGAGCGGCCCTGCTGGGACGCGGACGTGCCGGTGGCCGCCCTCGCCGCCGCACCCTGGCCGATCCTGGTCGTCGTCGGCGACTGGGCGGGAGCGCCGGAGGACTACCGCCGCCACGCGGGGGAGCCGCTCACCGTCACCGCTCGCGCGGTCGCGCGCCGGACCGGGGGCCGGTTGCAGGTCGTGCCGGGTTACTACCCGCAGACCCAGCAGGCCGACCTGGTGAACGACGCGCTGGCGGCGTTGTGGGCCGCTGCGGGGCTGTGAGTGGTGCGCCTCACAGGGCGGGCAGCTGCTGCGCGAGCCCGACCAGACCGGCGAGAGGATCGCCCGCCTCCGCGACGTGCCCGGGCGCGGTGCGCACGGTCCAGCGGTCCGGGCGCAGGTCCGGGTCGTCGAGGTCGTCCCAGGTCACCGGCACCGAGACCGGCGCGTGCGGTGCGGGCCGGGGGCTGAACGGCGCGACCAGGGTCTTGTTGATCGCGTTCTGCGTGTAGTCGAGCCGGGCCAGGCCGCGGCGCTTGTCGGTGTGCCACTCCCACGACACCAGCTCGGGCGTGATGCGCCCGACGGCGCGGGACAGCCGCTCCACCCACGCCCGGGTCTCGTCGAAGGTGTAGCCGGCTGCGATCGGCACCCAGATCTGCACCCCCCGCTGCCCGGTGACCTTGGGCGCCGCCTCGAGCTCCAGGTGCTGCAGGGCGGTGCGGTAGAGCCGGGCCAGGACCAGCACGTCGTCGAACCCGGTCCGGGCGCCGGGGTCGATGTCGATCAGGGCCCAGGTCGGCTCGTGCACCTGCGGGAGCCGGGAGGTCCAGGGGTGCAGCTCGACCGCGCCGTAGTTGGCCGCCCAGACCAGGGCCGCGACGTGGTCGAGCACCGCGTAGCACTGGGTCTCCTCCGGGTCGGCGTCGACGTCGTGCCAGCGCCGGACCCAGTCGGGGGCGTGGCCGGGCACCTCCTTCTGCCAGAACCCGGGACGGTCCACGCCGTCCGGGTAGCGGTGCAGGTTGACCGGGCGTCCGGCGAGGTACGGCAGCAGGTACGGCGCCATCCTCGCCTGGTAGCGCACGAGGTCGCGCTTCGTCGTGGGCGGCTCGTCGGCGGTGCCCGGGAACAGCACCTTGTCCAGGTTGGTCAGTGCCACGTCGTGACCGCCGACGGTCCAGGTCCCCTTGGCCCCCAGGGCGTCCAGCGCGGCCAGCTCCTCCTCGGCGACGGGGGCGCCCGCCGAGTCCGCCCGCGGCCCGAGCGGGACCTCGGCGTGCCGGGCCGGAGCCTGCCCCTGCCACATCGCCGCCGGCGCCGCGGCGACCTCGTCGGTGGTGCGGTCGCTGAGCACCGAGCGCGGATGGTCCTCCGCGTCCCACCCCGGCGCGGCGTAGTCGTCGTGCTTGTGGACCAGCAACCACTGCTCCGTGCCCGTGCCGCCGCGGGACCCGGAGCCGCGGCGGACCAGCGCGAACCGGCCGGCCAGCTTCTCGCCGTGCACGTCGAAGTGCAGCTCACCGCGCCCGAGCGCCTCGGCCGGGTCGGTGCCGTCGGCGGGTGTCCACGTCCCGCGGTCCCAGACGATCACCGAGCCGCCGCCGTACCGGCCGGACGGGATCACGCCCTCGAACCCGGCGTAGTCCATCGGGTGGTCCTCGACCCGCACGGCCGTCCGGCGCACGTCGGGGTCGAGCGTCGGCCCCCGCGGCACGGCCCAGCTCGCCAGGGCGCCGTCCACCTCGAGACGCAGGTCGTAGTGCAGCCGGCTCGCCCGGTGCCGCTGCACCACGAACACCGGCGGACCGGGACCGGCGGAGCCACCGGCCGGCTCCGGGGTGGCCGTGAGGTCGCGGGTGGCGTGGTACCGCGCCAGCCGCTCGTCCGGTGCCGGTGCCGGTGCCTCGGCCCCGGCACCGAGCCGGACCTCGTCGGGGGCCCGGTCGGGCCGCAGCCCGCGCCAGGCCGCGTGCCGCAGCCGCCCCTCCGTGGTCAGCCTGCGGTACTCGACCTCGCCGACCAGCCGGGGATCGACCCAGCGGGCCCGCCGCGCGTGCTCGCGCGGGACGGTCTCGTCGAACGGGCTGTCCGGGCGGCGCAGCGGCTCCAGCCGCTCGAGCATGTCGCGCAGCATCGTGTCGGTGAACCCGGTGCCGACGTGCCCCAGAAAGCGCAGCCCGCCCTGCTCGTCGTAGGCCCCGAGCAGCAGCGAGCCCACCGTCGAGCTGCGCCGGCCCGAGCCGGGGCTCCACCCACCGACCAGCACCTCCTGGGTGCGCAGCAGAGCCGTCTTGGTCCAGGCCGCGGAGCGCCGGCCCGGTTCGTAACGGGCGTCGCGGCGTTTGGCCACGATCCCCTCGAGACCGTTCTCCCCGGCCACCTGCAGCAGCTGCGGGGCGGGGACGTCCGTGAACGCCGCCGGGACCGAGACCCGCGGCCACCGGTCCACACCGGACGCCGCCAGGCGCTCGCGGCGGGTGTCGTAGGAGCGGCCGGTCAGATCGTCGTCGCCGTCGACGAGCAGGTCGAACACGAGGAAGGAGACCGGGACCTGCTCGAGCAGCCGCTCGCCCGGCGCGGTGACGTGCATGCGTTGCTGGAGCAACCCGAAATCGGGCCGGCCGGCGGCGTCCGAGGCGATGATCTCGCCGTCGAGCAGCAGCGGCCGGTCACCGTGCAGCCCGCCCGCGAGGTCCGGATAGGACGTCGTGACGTCGTTGCCGTTGCGGGAGGTGATCCGCACGTCGTCACCGTCCACCGCGACGACCGCGCGGATGCCGTCCCACTTGAACTCGAAGGCCCACCCCGCACCGGCCGGTGGCCGGCCGGCCACGGCGAGCATCGGCGACACCGGGCCGGGCAGGCCGGCCGTCCCGCCCCTCAGGACGCCCGGCGCACCGCGTCGGCCAGCTCGTCGCGGTTCATCGAGGAGCGCCCGCGGACGTCGAGGTCGCGGGCCATCCGCTGCAGCTCGGCCTTGGTCGCCGAACCCGGGTCGGTGCCGGCTCCGTCGTCCGCGGTGTGGGCACCGTTCGCGTTGTGGTGGCGACCGGCGGCCGACGAGCGTGCGCTCCGGGAGCGGCCGTCGTTCTTCCGCCCGCCGTCGCGGGCGGCGTCGACGCTGCGCTGCAACGCCTCCAGCAGGTCCGACATCTCCGTCGGCTCGGGCGGTGCGGCCTCGGCCACGACCTCCCGGCCGCGGCGCTTGTCCTCGATCAGTTGCTCGACCCGGTCGCGGTACGAGTCGTGGTACTGCTCGGGCTCCCACGGCACGCTCATCGACTCGATCAGCCGGGTCGCCATGTCGAGCTCGCGGTCGTCGCGGGTACCGCGGCGCGGCTCGGGCAGGTGTTCTAGCTCGGCGCGCGGATCGCGGACCTCGTCGGCGAAGTGCAGGGTCTCCAGGGCGAGGACGTCGCGGTCCGGCCGGATCGCGGCCAGGTACTCCTTGCCGCGCATCACGAACGTCCCGATCCCGGCCCGGTTCGTCCCGGTCATCGCGGCCAGCAGCAACGCGTACGGGCCGGCGTCGCCGTCGCCGGTCGGTGCCAGCCAGTAGGTGCGCCCGAAGTACAGCGGGTCGATCTCGGCCAGGTCGACGAAGTCGGAGATCTCCAGGCTCTGCGAGCGACCCGGGGCGATCTCGTCGAGCTCCGCGGGGTCGACGACGACGTGCTCGCCCCCGCCGACGTCGGCGCCCTTCACGATCTCGTCGCGGTCCACCTGCTCGCCGGTGCGCTCGTTCACCCGCTGGTTGCGCACCCGGTCCGAGGTCCCCCGCTGGAACTGGTGGAAGTGCACCGTGTGGTCCTGTGTCGCGGTGAACAGCCCCACCGGGATCGACACCAGCCCGAACGTGATCGCTCCCGTCCAGATCGCCCTGGCCACGGTCCGCCTCCTCGTCGTCGTCCGTACCGGCGTCGGCTACCCCGATCCGCGGTGCGTCATGCCCCGCGGGGGCCGCGGTGCCGTCCGGTCGTGCGGCACGGTCCTCGACGCCGGCCGGGCCGTGCGGGGCCGCGCCGGAGCCCGCCACGGGGTACAACAGGGGACGATCGGTCCAGCGGCGTCGACGAGGAGTGATGATGCGCCGGCACGGTGTCGCCAGCTCTGCGCGGGGGCTGGTCCCCTTCGGCCACCTCGGGTGGGTCTACGACGATCGCGCCGATCTCGGCGTGCAGGCGCACGGGTACCTGTCCGACGGGCTGGCGCTGGGGCAGTGGGTCGAGTACGTCGGCGACGGTGACCGTGCCGCGCTGCGGGCGGACCTGGCGGCCTGGGGCCTGGAGCCCGAACGCGCCGCACGCGTCACGGTGACCCCGGTGTGGGAGTTCTACGAGTTCCTCGACGACGGCATGACCGTGGACGCCGTGGCCTCGGTCGACACCCGGGTCCGGGCCACCGAGCACGCGCTGGAGGCGGGCTACAGCGGGTTCCGCGCCGTCGTCGACGCCGGTGCGGTGAGCCGGACTCCGCGGCAGCGGGCCGCGTTCGCCGAGTTCGAGCTCCTCATCGACCGGAAGATGGCCGTGCTGCCGGTCTCGGCACTGTGTGCGTTCGACCGGGACGCCGCCGGGGCCGGGGCCGACGAGCTGGCGTGCCTGCACCCGTGGACCGGGCCCGGCATCGGCGGGTTCCGGCTGTTCGCGGGTACCGATCCGGCGACCGTGATGCTCGCCGGGACGGTCGGTGCCGAGGAGCGGGAGCGGTGGTCCACGGTGCTGGCGCGGGCGTGGCCGTGGGCGCCGCAGGGTCCGGTGACCGTCGACGCCGGCCGGCTGGAGGTGCGCGAGCCGCAGGTGCTGGCCGACCTCGACGCCTACGTCGGTCACGCCGGCCGGCCGGGCCCGACGCGGTTGCGCCTGGACCCGGGCGCACCGGTGACCGGGTGGGCGCGTGGTGCCCTGACACACGTCGAGGTGATCACCGCGGACGGCGGCGCACCACCGGCCTCGGCCACCGCCGCCGGAAACGGGTCCATGATGGACGGTCCCGGGCTGGCGCGGCGGCTGCACCACCGGGAACGGCAGCTCGCGAGCCTGCCGGCGATCGAGCAGGCCAAGGGCGTGCTGGTCGCGATGCTGGGTGTCGACGACGACGAGGCGTTCGCGCTGCTGGTCTCGGTCTCCCAGGACACCAACGTCAAGCTGCGCGAGGTGGCGCGCGAGCTGGTCGCCGAGCTCGCCGGTGCGGCGGACGGACCGGCCCGGCGCCTCGTGCTCGACGCCGTCGCCCGGACCCGGGGCCGGCTCGGGGGCCGCACGGACCGGTGAGCCGGTCTCCGGCGCGCTGCGGGCCGCCGGTGGGCCGGTGGGATCGTCGTACCCGGCCGGGCCCTACGGAGGCGGCAGGCCGGTGCGGGCGCGCCCGGGAGCGCTCCCGGCCGAGGCCCGGGCCGGTTGACACACCAGCCGACCCGGGCCGCCCCGATGCGTGCCGGGGCGGACCGGGAGCTGCGGACGGTGTCAGCCGCCCATGCCCGGGAACGCCGGCATGGCGGGCAGCGCCGGCTGCGCCGCGAACAGGTCGAGGTACATCCCGCCGGAGACGAGCAGCCCGAGCACCCCGAGCACGACGCCGCCGAGGGCGACCGGCCGGGCCCACGCGGGTGCACCGGGCTTGCGCGCCGCACCGAGCATCAGCACGGCGCCGACGACGACGGCGATCAGCGCGACCACGCCGTTGACCATGGCCGCGGTGTGCCACGGGGCGCCGTAGAAGGACTGGATCTGGTCACCGGGCATCCCGGTGGCGGCCTCGATCTGGCCGATCAGCTGCTGGCGGTCGCGCAGCATGTCGGTGAGCGAGGTGCCGGTGAGCGAGGCCAGGCCGAGCCCGGCGCTGACGACGGCGCCGCCGCCGGCCAGCGCGCCGGTCGAGGGGCGGGCGGCCTGTCCGGCCGCGGCCGCACGGTCGCCGGTGCCCTGCTCGCTCGCGACCGTGCCGGCGGTGTCCCGGTCGGCGGTCGTGCCGGTGCCCGACGCGTCGGTGGCAGCCGAGTCCGTGGTGGCGGGGGCGGTGGTGGCCGGGTCGGTCGACCCGGTGGAGTCAGCGGAGTCGGTGCTGTCGGTGGCGGCTGTCGACCCGGTGGTCGCGGTCCCCGTCTCGGTGCCGGCTGTCCCGGTGGTGGCTGTCTCGGTGGTGGCTGTACCAGCGGTGGCCGTCGTGGTCGAACCCGTGTCCGTGCGACCGTCGCCGGCCGCCTCCGTCCCGTCCGGGGTGGTGTCCGTCTCTCGGGTCGTCTCGGTAGCCATGGCCGCACCGTACGTCAGTTGATCCGCGTCACCTCGGGCCCCCTACCTGGGCGAACGTCCGGACATCCGGCGGGTTCCGGGCATCGCGGGACATCGGCGCCGGACGTGACCCCACCTGGGCGTCGCTCGACCCGGCGCACACGTTCGCGCATCATCGAACACAACCGAACGAGAGGATCGCCGATGGCCCGCTGGCTCCGCCGCACGCCCGGCGCTGCGCACCCCCGGATCGAGTTCGGGGCCGACTACAACCCCGAGCAGTGGGAGCCCGAGGTCCGGGCCGCCGACATCGCGCTGATGCGCGAGGCGGGCGTGACGGTCGCGACCGTCGGGGTCTTCTCCTGGGCACGGCTGCAGCCCGCCCCGGACCGGTGGGAGTTCGGCTGGCTCGACGAGGTGCTGGACCTGCTGCACGACGGCGGGATCGCCGTCGACCTCGCCACCGCGACGGCCTCCCCGCCGCCGTGGCTGCACCACCGGCACCCGGAGATCCTCCCGGTCGACGCCGACGGCCGGACGCTCGGTCCGGGCGGGCGGCAGCACTGGCGTCCGACCTCCCCGGTCTTCCGCCGCCACGCGCTGGAGCTGGTCCGGACGATGGCCGGCCGCTACGGCGAGCACCCCGCGCTGGCGGCCTGGCACGTGTCCAACGAGCTCGGCTGCCACAACGCCGAGGACCACTCGCCCGGCGCCGAGGCCGCGTTCCGCGACTGGCTGCGCGAGCGCTACGGCGGTGACCTCGATGCGCTGAACCGGGCCTGGGGCACGTCGTTCTGGTCCCAGTACCACGGCGACTGGGACGAGATCCGCACGCCGCGGCGGGTCCCGCCGGGGACGCACCCGAACCCCGGGCAGCGGCTCGACTTCGACCGGTTCTGCTCCGACGCCCTGCGCGAGCACCTGCGTGCCGAGGTCGCGGTGCTGCGCGAGCTGACCCCGGACGTCCCGGTGACCACGAACTTCATGGTCATGAACGAGACGAAGGGGATGGACTACGCCTCCTGGGCCGCGGAGATCGACATCGTCGCCACCGACCACTACGTCGTGCCCGGCCCGCAGGCCCGCGACGAACTGTCGTTCTCGGCGAACCTCACCGGGAACCTCGCCGGGGGCGAGCCCTGGTGGCTGATGGAGCACTCGACGTCGGCGGTGAACTGGCAGGCCGTCAACCGGCCGAAGCGGGCGGGGGAGACGCACCGCGACGCCCTCACCCACCTCGCCCACGGCGCCGACGCGATCTGCTACTTCCAGTGGCGCCAGTCCGCGGCGGGCGCGGAGAAGTTCCACTCGGCGATGGTGCCGCACGCCGGCCCGGACTCGCGGACGTTCCGTGACGTGGTCGCGCTCGGGCAGCGGCTGCACGACCTGGCCGCGGTCGCGGGCTCACGGCGGGTCCCGGCGCGCGCCGCGGTGCTGTTCGACTGGCCGTCCTGGTGGGCCGCCGAGCAGCCGTTCACCCCGAGCGACCAGGTGCGCTACCGCGACGAGGCGCTCGGCTGGTACCGCGCGTTCCTCGACGTGGGGGTCCGGGCCGACGTGATCCCGGCCGGGGCCGATCTTGCCGGCTACGAGGTCGTCGTCGCCCCGATGCTGCACGTCGTCGGCCCGGACCGGGCCGCGGAGCTGGCCGCGTTCGTCGACGCGGGCGGCCACCTGATCACGACCTGGTGGTCCGGGATCGTCGACGAGCACGCGCACGCCGTCCTCGGCGGCCATCCCGGTGCGTTGCGGGAGCTGCTCGGGGTCCGGGTGGAGGAGTTCGCGCCGCTGGAGCCGGGCGGCACCGTCACCCTCGACGACGGCTCCGTCGCCGACGTGTGGACCGAGCCGGTCGACCTGGTCGACCCGTCGGTGGAGGTGCTCGTCCGCTACACCGGCGAGGGGTCCGCCGCCGCTGCCGCCGACCTGACCGGACTCCCGGCCGTCACCCGCCGCCCGGTCGGGACCGGATCGGCGTCCTATGTGTCCACCCGGATCGCGGGACGCGGCCCGCTGCTGCGCCGGCTGCTCGACGCGGCCGGGGTCGTGCCCGAACTTCCCGGCGAGCTGGCCGGTCGGGTCGAGCTGGTCCGCCGGGACGGGTACCGGTTCCTGGTCAACCGCGGTGACGCGCCGGTCGACCTGGCCTCGCTCGGCGCGGTCGACGCACTCGCCGGGCTGCCGTCGGAGGTCCTGCCCGGACGCGGGGTGACCGTCCTCGCCGAGGACGGTGTCAGCCGCGCGGGTCGGCGCGGGTGAGCACCTCGAAGCCGGTCGTGATCACCCGTCCGCCCACCCGGAGCTGTACCAGCGGGTCCGACGGGGTGATCGCCACGATCGGCACGCAGGGGAGCGGGAGCGAGCGCAGGACGGCGCCCGCCCGCCCGAGCGCGGCCGTGACGAGATCGGCCGGGCGGTGCCCGGTCACGGACAGGCAGACCCGCTGGCGACGCCGGCCCCAGGTCGTGGGCTCCGGTGTGGACCAGTGCAGCTCGAGCGTGCCGGTGGGCAGCGGGTCCGGTGCGTCCCCGGCGGTCACCCGGACGGTGGCGTAGCCGAAGCCGAGCGCGGCCAGCTCGTCGTCACCGGCGACGGCGAGGAAGACCAGGTCGCGGGCCAGCTCGGACGTGGTGTCGTGTGCCGCAGCGGTCATGGTGCGCCTCCGTTCCCTCACCGGGAACGGTAGGGGAGCGCGGCCCAGCGCGGACCCAGACGAAGGTAAGCGTTCGGTAAACGCTCACGCCGGGTCCAGCGGCAGCAGCAGCGTCACCACCGATGGCGCCCGGCCGGCGGTCAAACGCCCGCCCTCGGCCTCGGCGAGCCGGCGGGCCAGTGCGACGCCGAGCCCGTCCCGGGACCCGGCGAGGTCCTCGGGGGCGAGACCGCCGCCCTCGTCGGTGACGTCGAGCGCGACGGCGTCCGGCCCGGCCTCGCGGGCCGCGAGCGTCACCGTCCCCGCGCCGTGCTGCCACGCGTTGTCCAGCAGCACCCCGACGATCTGGCGCACGGCCGCGGCCGAGGCCGGCGGGTCGGGCAGGTCCGGCTGGCGGGAGGTGTGGAAGCGGCGGTCGTCGCGGGCGAGGCGTTCGGTCCACTCGGCCTCGGCCTCGGCGAGCAGCCGGCCGACGTCGACCGGGACCGCGCCGCGCCGCCGCTCGCGGGCGAGCAGGAGCAGCTCGTCGATCGTGCGTTCCAGCCGGTCGATCGAGGCGAGCCCGTCGGTGACGGTCGTCCGGCCCGGTCCGCCGGGGGTGTCCAGTGCGAACTCCAGCCGCAGCCGCAGCCCGGCGAGCGGGGTCCGCAGCTGGTGCGAGGCCTCCGCCGAGAAGGCCCGCTCGCGGGCCAGCAGGTCGTCCAGCCGTTCCGCCGTGCCGCCGAGCGCGGCCCCGACCCGGTCGACCTCGTGCATCCCGGTCGGTGCCGGCCGCACCCCGAAGTCGCCCTCGCCGAGCCGGCCGGCGTCGTGGGCCAGCTCCTGAAGCGGGCGCGACAGCCGCTCGGCCAGCCGCCGGGCGAGGAACCACACCGCGAGCAGCACCAGCCCGGCCAGCGCCAGCATCCCCAGCCACAGCGGCAGGAGCCCGGCGAGCACGGTGGTGGGCGAGCTCGCCACCCGGATCACGCCGATGACGTCGGTCCCGTCCCGGACCGGGGCCACGACGACGAGCTCACCCGAGGGCGCGTGGCCGAGTCCGCGTTGCAGCACCCGCTCGACCTCGGTGTCGCCGATCGGGGGGCCGTCCCCGGCGAGCAGCTCGGCGTCCTCGTCGTAGACGGCGACCGTGGTCGTGCGGTCCCGCCCGGCAGGCAGCCGCCGGGGCACGTGGTCGTGGTCGAGGTCCTCGTAGACCGAGCGGGCGGCGAAGTCGGCGATCCGCTGCATCGCGGTGCGCTCCTCGGTGAACGCGTACTGGCCCAGAGCGACGGCGAGCGGCCCGCCGAACAGCACCAGCGCGACCGACGCGGCGACCAACGCGAGCCGGATGATCCGGACCCTCACGGCGGCAGCTCGAGCCGGTAGCCGTGCCCGCGCAGGGTCGTGATCACCGGGACCCGGCCGGCCGGGTGCCCGGCCAGGCGCCTGCGGACGGCGGCCACGTGCACGTCGAGGGTCTTCGTCGAGCCGAACCAGTGCTCGTCCCACACGTCGGCCATCAGCACCTCGCGGCTCAGCGCCGTGCCGGGTTCGCGGGCCAGCCGGGCGAGCAGCTCGAACTCCCGGGCGCGCAGCTCCACCTCGTGGCCGGACACCGACGCGCGCCGCGCGCCGGTGTCCACGCGCAGGTCGCCGATCTCGAACACGTCGTCCGGGCGCTCGCCGCCGGCCCGGCGCAGGTGCGCGCGGACCCGGGCGAGCAGCTCGGCGAGCCGCACCGGCTTGGTGAGGTAGTCGTCGGCGCCCGCCTCGAGGCCCAGCACGACGTCCATCTCCGCGGTCCGGGCGGTGAGGATGACGACGACCGCGTCTGGGCGCAGCACCCGCAGCCGACGGCAGACCTCGACCCCGTCGAGGTCGGGCAGGCCCAGGTCGAGCAGCACCAGGTCGAACGCGGTGTGCCCGGCCGCGGCGAGCGCGGCGTCACCGCTGCGTTCCCAGGTCGCGGTGTAGCCGTGGCCGGTGAGGCTGCCCAGCAGGACGTCACCGATCGTGTGGTCGTCCTCGACCAGCAGGATCCGTGCGTTCATCGGTGTGGCCCCCCGGCGGCAGTATGGGCCTCCGGCCCCGTGAGTGGAAACCGCGGTCCGGGCCGCGGTTTCCACTCACAGGCGACTGAGATCGAGGCCGCCGTGGCTGGGGTCGAGCCAGCGGGTGGTGACGACCTTGGCGCGGGTGAAGAAGTGGACGCCCTCGGTGCCGTGGGCGTGGGTGTCGCCGAACAGCGAGTTCTTCCAGCCGCCGAAGCTGTAGTAGGCCATGGGCACGGGGACGGGCACGTTGATGCCGATCATGCCGACCTCGACCTCGTTCTGGAACCGGCGGGCGGCGCCGCCGTCGTTGGTGAACAGCGCGGTGCCGTTGCCGTAGGGGTTGGCGTTGACCAGCTCGACGGCCTGCTCGTAGGTGTCGACGCGGAGCACCGAGAGGACCGGGCCGAAGATCTCGTCGGTGTAGACGGTCTGGTCGGTGCGGACGTGGTCGAGCAGGGTGGGGCCGACGAAGAAGCCGCCGTCGGTGTCCGGGGCGGGGGCGGCGTCGTAGGTGGCGGTGCGGCCGTCGACGACGACGGTGGCGCCCTCGGCCTCGCCGGCGTCGATGTAGCCGGTGACGCGGTCCCGGGCGGCCGCGGTGACCAGGGGGCCCATGTCGCAGGAGCGGCGGCCGTCGCCGGTGCGCAGCCCGCGGGCGCGTTCGGCGATCTTGTCGACGAGGGTGTCGGCGATGTCGCCGACGGCCACCAGCGCCGAGACGGCCATGCAGCGTTCGCCGGCGGAGCCGAAGCCGGCGTTGACCGCCTGGTCGGCGGCGAGGTCGAGGTCGGCGTCGGGCAGGACGACCATGTGGTTCTTCGCGCCGCCGAGTGCCTGCACGCGCTTGCCGTGCGCGGTGGCGGTCTCGTAGACGTACCGGGCGATCGGGGTGGAGCCGACGAAGCTGATCGAGGCCACGTCGGGACTGGTCAGCAGGTGGTCGACGGCGGTCCGGTCGCCGTGCAGGACGTTGAACACGCCGTCGGGCAGGCCGGCCTCGCGCCAGAGCTCGGCGATCCACAGGGCGGCGGAGGGGACCTTCTCCGAGGGCTTGAGCACGACGGTGTTGCCGGCGGCGATCGCGATCGGGAAGAACCACATCGGCACCATCGCCGGGAAGTTGAACGGGCTGATGATGCCGGTGACGCCGAGGGGCTGGCGCACGGAGTGGACGTCGACGCCGGTGGAGGCGTTCTCGGTGGCCGAGCCCTTGAGCAGGTGCGGCATGCCGCAGGCGAACTCGACGACCTCCTGGCCGCGGGCGACCTCGCCGGCGGCGTCGGATGTCACCTTGCCGTGCTCGGCGGTGATGAGTTCCGCGAGCTCGCCGGCGCGGGCGTTGAGCAGCTCCCGGAACGCGAACAGGACCTGGGTGCGCCGGCTCAGGCTGGTGTCGCGCCAGCCGGGGAAGGCGGCCTGCGCGGCGGCGACGACCGTGGCGGCCTCGTCGTCGGCGGCCAGTGGCAGGCGTGCGGTGACGGCGCCGGTGGCCGGGTCGGTGACGTCGGAGAAGCGTCCCGAGGTGCCCTCGAGGGGCGCACCGCCCGCCCAGTGGTGCAGGGTCGGGACGGTGCCGTCGCCCGCGGCGGCCGGGGTGCGGAGCGTGCTGGTCATGTCGCCGTCCTACCAGCTCGTCCGCGCCGGGAGGAGGGTCGTGGCCCGCGGCACGGTGCGGTCTTCGTCGCACCGGAGCCCGGCCGCGGCGGTCAGGCCTGGCGGTGCGGGGTGCCGCGCAGGCTGTACCAGTAGGCGCCCGCCTCGGCGTCGGTCATGTCGGTGCGCACCTGGGCGCCGGCGGGCCGGCCGAACCGGCGCTCGATCGCCTTCCGGGCGGTCTTCTCGACCTTGCGGGCCAGCCGCTCCGGCACGGTGCGCCCGGCGAGGGTGAGCACGGCGACGAACGCGTAGCGGGCCGGGCCCCGGCGCGGCCACGGTCCGGTGCCGTCGGCCAGCGACAGCTCGACGCTCATCGGCCGCTTCTGGTGCTCGTGCAGGGCCCGGGTCAGTTCGGCCTCCACCGTGGGTGCGTCGACCCCGGCCGGGGCCTCGACGCGGACGACGGCCATCACGGTGCTCGTCGGCGTCCCGGTGCTCACAACGGTCACGTCCCCGGCTCCTTCCGCGGCGCACCACCCCCTCGGAAGTGCGCGTCCGGGACATTCTTTCCCGGAGGACGGCGGTCGAAACAAGTGCTGAATCGAAAAAGCACCCTGTGAATCGCGTCGGAGCGTGAAGTCTGCCGGATTGCGTCACCGCATCGGGTGGCTCGTGACGCCGGGTCGGTGACGGTCAGGCGCGGGTGGCGCGCTCGAGCAGTTCCAGCACGTGGACGTAGTCGCGGCCGGTGGCGCGGGTCATGCCGATCTCGCAGGTGCGGTTGCAGGAGGCGTGGGCGTCGGCGTCGATGCCGGCGATCTCCCAGGCCTGGAGTGCGGTGGCCGAGGCGGTGAGTTCGGGGTGGAGCAGGCCGCGGTCGCCGGCGAAGCCGCAGCAGTTCCAGGAGTCGGGGACGACGACGTCGGTGGCGACGGCGGCGGCGAGGCGGTGCAGGGGTTCGGTGAGGCCGAGTTGGGTGGCCGAGCAGGTGGGGTGGAGCACGAGCCGGTCGAGTCGCTGGTGGACGGTGATCTCGGGCAGGAGGTGGTCGGCGGTGTAGGACACGGCGTCGAGGACCTCGATGTCGTGGTACTGCGCGGGGCCGGCGGCGATCATCACGCGTAGGCCCTCGGTGCAGGAGGAGGCGTCGGTGACGACCGGGATCGTGCCGTGCCGGGTGGCGGTCCAGAGCGCGGGCAGTACCTGGTGGGCCATGGTGGTGGCGCCGTCGGCGTAACCCTTGGATTTCCAGGGTGTGCCGCAGCACAGTGCGGGCAGGTCGGTGGGGGCGGTGGCGCGGACGCCGGCGCGGTGGCAGAGCCGCACGAACGCCTGCGCCGCGCCCGGGCCGGGTTCGCCGGTGGTGCCGAACATGGTGCCGGTGCAGGAGGAGAACAGCACCAGCTCGGCGTCCGCGCCGCGTTCGGAGACCAGCCCGGCGGGGACGCGGTGGGTGCCGCCGGGGGGCAGGTCGGGCGACCACTGCGGTACCTGTTCGGCGCCGACGATCCTGCGCAGCGCCGTGGAGGCGGGCGCGGCACCGGGGACCTTGCGGGCCACGGTCAGGGCGGTGCCGGCCAGGCGGGTGGTGGCGTTCCAGTGCTTCGCGGCGAAGGTCCAGCCCTTCGCGGCGGCCGGTTGCGGGTGTTCGGCGCGCAGCCGCCGGATCAGGTCGCCGGTGTTGATCGTGACCGGGCAGGCGGTGCCGCACATGCCGTCGACGGCGCAGGTGTCGACGCCGTCGTAGGTGTAGTCGGCCTCGAGCTCGGCGACCAGGGCGTGGTCGCCCGCGGCGCGGGCTTTCTCCAGTTCGCGGCGCAGCACGATGCGCTGGCGTGGGGTGGTGGTCAGGTCGCGGCTGGGGCAGACCGGTTCGCAGAACCCGCACTCGACGCAGCGGTCCACCTCGGACTCGACGGTGGGGGCGGACTTGAGGTCGGACAGGTGCGCGCCCGGGTCGTCGTCGAGGATCACCCCGGGCGAGAGCAGCCCGTGCGGGTCGCACAGGTGTTTGATCTCGGTCATGACCTGGTAGAGGTCGTCGCCGTACTGGCGGCGCACGAACGGGGTCATCATCCGGCCGGTGCCGTGCTCGGCCTTGAGCGTGCCGCCGTGGCGCAGGACGAGGTCGACCATGTCGTCGGTGAACCGGCCGAAGCGGTCCCGGCCGCTGGTGTCGCCGCCGGTGTCGCCGAGGTGCTCGGTGAGCATGAAGTGGACGTTGCCGTCCTTGGCGTGGCCGAAGATCACGGCGTGGTCGTAGCCGTGCCGGTCGAACAGGCCGATCAGGCCCTCGCAGGTGGCCAGCAGGTCCGGCACCGGGACCGCGATGTCCTCCAGCAGTGCCGCGGTGCCCGACGGGCGGGCCTCGGCGACCTTGGCGTAGAGGCCCTTGCGCAGCTTCCACAGCCCGGCCTTGGCCACCGGGTCCGCGGAGAGCTCGCGCGGGCCCTGCAGGGGTAGGCGGGCCAGCAGCCCGGACGCGGCCCCGGCCCGTTCGTCGGCCTCGGCGGCGGTGTGGCCGCGGTACTCCACCAGCAGCGCGGCGTGGGCGTCGACGCTCAGGGCGCGCAGCCGCGGGTCGGCGTCGGCGTCGGCCTGCCCGACCCGCAGCGAGGTGGCGTCGAGCAGCTCGATCGTGGCCGGGTCGGAGTCGACGAGCTCGGGCAGCGCGCGGTTGGCCGCGGCGAGGCTGTCGAAGATCAGCAGGCCGGTACGGGTGTGGGCCAGGACCGGCACGGTGCGCATCGTGATCGAGGTGATGAACGCCAGCGTGCCCTCGGAACCGACCAGCAGGCGGGCGAGGATGTCGGCGGGGCGGTCGTGGTCGAGGAACGAGTTGAGCCCGTAACCCATCGTGTTCTTCAGCGAGAACTGCCGTTCGATGCTCGCGCGCAGGGCCGGGTCGGTGCGCAGCCGGTCCCGGATGCGGGCCAGCCCGGCCCACAGTGCGGGTTCGCGGGCCCGCAGCTCGTCGTCGGCGCCCGGGCGGCCGGTGTCGAGTGTGGTGCCCGAGGGCAGGACGAGCTCGAGGGAGTCGAGCAGGGCGTAGCTGTTCGCGGCGGTGCCGCAGGCCATGCCGGAGGAGTTGTTGGCCACCACCCCGCCGAGGGTGCAGGCGACCTCGCTGGCCGGGTCCGGGCCCAGCATCCGGCCGTGCCGGGCCAAGCGGGCGTTCACCGCCCGCACCGTCGCACCCGGCCCGACCCGCACCCGCGCGCCGTCGTCGAGGATCTCGATGCCGCGGAAGTGACGCCGGACATCGACCAGGATCCCGTCGGTCACCGCCTGCCCGGACAGGCTCGTGCCCCCGGACCGGAACGTCAGCGGCACACCGGCCGCGGCCGAGGCCGCGAACAGCCGGGCGACGTCCGCACCACCGGCCGCGGTCACCACCGCCTGCGGCGTCCGGGCGAAGTGCGACGCGTCGTGCGCCATCCCCAACCGGTCGATCGCCCGGGTCCGCACCGCCTCCGGGCGCACCGCCGCCGCCAGCGTCGCACCCAGGTCGGGGACCGGCCGGCCGTCGCCGGCACTGCTGCTCACGGTGCTGATGTTCAGGGTGCTGCTCACGACCGGGCTCCTCGCATGTGGTTCGACCCGATCCCACCATGCCGGGCACCCCGGGCGCTGCCGACCGGGTGTGTCAGGTTGAGGCGCCCGATTCAGCTGCCGGACTTGCCACCCCGCCGCCGGGCGGTCCACCCGACCGCACCCCCGACGACCGCACCGCCGACGACCAGGCCACCGGCCGCGGCCGCGACCACCGCCCAGGCCGGGAGCCCGCCGGTGCCGCCGCGGTGGTCGGGCACGTCGGCCGGGTCGCCGTAGTCGCCCTTGCGCGCCAGGGTGCCGCCGTCGGCCCAGCCACCGCCGAGGTCACAGTTGACCCGGTCGCGGGCGGACTCCTCGCTGCGCAGCGTCATGCTCCGGCTCTGCGCGCCCACGGTCTCCCCGGGCGGGACCGCCACCTCCGGCTCGCGCAGGCCGCCGTCGGCCCGGCTGCGGGCGAGCACGTCGTCGAGCAGGTGGTTGCCGAGCGCGAGCCCGTCGGTGGCCCAGCGGGCCGTCGCCGCGGTGAGCTCCCGCTCCGCTCCGGCCGGGTCGCCCGCGGCGTAGCGCTCGGCGGCCCGGCGCTGCACGTCCGGCAGTTCCTGCACCGCCGCGGCCTCGAACCCCTCGAACGCCGCGGTCACCGTGCCCAGGTACTGCTCGGGCCGCGCGCACGTGGCGTACATCAGGCGCTTGAACGTCTGCGTCGCGTACTCGGTGGCCTCCTGCTCGGCGAACTGCGGGTCCAGGTACTCGGCCGCGGAGTCGTGGGTGAGGTAGCGGTGCTGGCGGTACTCCACGGGCACCTCGGTGGTGCCGATGTGGAACGGGACGTACGGCGCCGTGGCGGCCGCGGTCACGGCCAGCCACAGAGTGCGCAGGCCCGGGTCGGGGACGTCGTCGGCCAGCTCGGCGACCTGCCCGTAGCCGCTGCGGTCGTCGGACCAGCGCGGGTCGCGCACGATCCGCTGCACGTCCTGCAGGGTGACCGGCGCCAGCCGGCGGAACTCCTCCTCCAGCGACGGCGGGTGCCGGTAGGGCGAGGGGTCCGCCGGGTCGGCGACGCCACCCACCGGCACCGGACGGCCGGGGAACGGCGTGCCGTAGACCTGCTGCACGTCGAACGGGGTGCCGGGCCGCCACCAGCCGCGCTCGGCCGCGTAGCTCACCAGGTTCGGCGAGGAGAGGTGGTCGGCGTCCGGGGTGGTGGGGAACTCGCCGATGTAGCCGGGGTAGGACACGCGGACGTCGTCGGGCCCGAGACGTTCGGCGGCCCACAGGCCCTGGCCGCCGGCCATCTCGACCAGGACCCAGCCCTCGTGCGCGTCGGCGAACAGGTGCGAGTTGCCGCCGTAGGTGGTGTAGCCGTACCGGTCGATGAGGCCGCCGACGATCTCGACCGCCTCCCGGGCGGTGTGGGCGCGTTCCATCGCGATCCGGGACAGGTCGCTGTAGGTCGGGCCGCGCTGCGGGGCCGGGGTCTGTTCGACCAGCTCGGGCCGCGAGTCCGACCAGACGTCGCGGGCGGCGACGCCGTGCTCGTTGAGGCCGCCGTTGGTCAGCGGGGCCGGGAACCCGACGAACTCGGAGTAGTGCGAGGTGAGGTAGCGGGCCGTCTCGGGCGCCTGCGGGATCCGGGTCAGCTCGCCCGGGAGCTCCGCCTCCGCGGTCGCGCCGACCGGCATCGTCGCCCCGGGCGGGTGCTGCCTGCGGGGGACGACGTCGACCCAGTGGCTGGACGGCTCGTGCCCGAACCCGCCGAGGAACGGGTGGCCGTCGGCGGTGTGGTTCGCTCCGATGTAGACGGCGAAACTCTTGTCGGGCGGCGTGGGGCCGGGCGGCCGCGGCGCCTCGGCGGCCTGTGCCGGGGCCACCGAGACCAGTGCCAGCAACAGACCCAGCACCCCGGCCGTCGCCGTCCTCCGCCGCATACCGCCCCCGTCCCGTCGCCCGGGGCCGGACCGTAGCGCCCGGGCGGTGATCACGCCTCGTGGAGCGCTGCGCACGCCTGCCTGCCGTGCGCGGCGCTCCACCACCGGCGATCAGGGATCAGCTCTGTGCGGAGGGGAACTTCGGTGCCCGCTTCTCGCGCAGGGCGGCGGCGCCCTCGACGACGTCGGGCCCCATGAAGCAGAGCATCTCGTAGGCCGCGGAGGCGTCGAAGGTCGGTCCGGCGCTGCGCAGCCAGTTGTTCAGCGAGCGCTTGGTGAGCCGGATGGCCTGCTGTGAGCCGGTGGCCAGCACCTGCGCCACCCGCAGCGACTCGTCGAGGACCTGGTCGCGGGGCAGCGCCTTGGCGACCATGCCGAGGCGCTCGGCCTCGGCGCCGGTGACCATCTCACCGGTGAGCAGGTAGTAGCGGGCCTTGGCCATCCCGGCCAGCAGCGGCCAGATGATCGCGGCGTGGTCGCCCGCGGAGACCCCGAGCTTGACGTGCCCGTCGCCGAGCTTCGCGTCCTCGGCGCAGATCGCGATGTCGGCCAGCAGCGCGACCACCACACCGGCCCCGACGGCCACGCCGTTGATCGCGGAGACGACCGGCTTCTCGCAGTTGATGATGTTGTAGACCAGGTCCGACATCTCGGTGAGCATGTGCGAGACGCGCTCGTGGTCGCCGGCCAGCCGCTCGACCATGCCGAGGTCGCCACCCGCCGAGAACGCCTTCCCGGCGCCGGTGATCACCGCGACCCGGGTCTGCTCGTCCCGCGACACGTCGTTCCACACCCGGGCCAGCTCGCCGTGCAGCTGCTCGTCGGTGGCGTTGTACTTGTCCGGGTTGTTGATCGTGATCAGCAGGACGCCGTCGTCGCGGCGCTCGAACAGCAGCTGGGAGTAGTCGTCCGGGTTCAGGGTCGTCGTGGTGCTGGTCATCGCTGGGCTCCTTCGGAGGTCGCGGGTTCGAACAGGCCGCGGGCGTCGTCGTCCTCCGCCTGGGCGGCCGCCTTGTAGTGGATCTTCTTACCGGTGGCGGTGAGGGGCAGGGAGTCGACGAACCGGTAGCCGCGGGGCCGCTTGAAGTCAGCGAGCATCGGGTGCGCGCGGCAGTGCGCGTCGCAGTCGGCGGCGGTCAGGGCCGGGTCGGCAGGCACGACGTAGGCCACCACGCGCCGCCCCCACCGCTCGTCCGGGACGCCGACGACGAGCGAGTCCGCGACGCCCGGGTGCTGGTTGAGCGCTTCCTCGACCTGCACCGGGTGCACGTTCTCCCCGCCGGTGACGAGCATGTCGTCCTTGCGGCCGACGATCGTGACGAACTCGTCGGCGTCCCAGGTCGCGAGGTCACCGAGCCGGACCCAGCCGCCGGCGAACTTGCCGGGGTACACGTCGCCGACGTAGGCGTAGCCGCCCTTGGGTGAGCGGACCACGACCTCGCCGACCTCGTGGCCGTCCCGGTCCACCATCGCCTCCGGATCGGCGTGCCCGGTGTCGTCGATGCGCACCACCCGGACGTCGTCGTCGGTGCAGGCCCGGCCGGTCGTCCCGGCGTGGGCGGGCAGGTCGTCGGGGCGCAGGAACGTGTTCCAGAACGTCTCGGTGGTGCCGTAGCCGTTGAAGATCCGCGGGGTGAGGATCTCCTGGTAGCGCAGGCAGGCCTCGCGTTCCAGCGGGGCACCCATGGTCACGATGCCGCGCAGCGACGACAGGTCCCGCGGCCGGTCGGCCTGGGCGCGGGCCAGCATCTCGAGGTTGGTCGGTGCGCCGATCAGGTAGGTCAGGCCGTGCTCGCCGACCAGGTCCAGCACCCGGTGCGGGTCGAACGCCCGCAGCGGGACCAGGCCCGCACCGACGTAGAACACGGGGTTCGGGCCGGCGGAGTAGAGCCCGCCGCGGTGGAACCACGGCGTCATGTTCAGCGTCCGGTCCTCCGGCCCGAGCGGGAAGTGCATGATCACGTCGTGCGCGCTGAACACCTCGACCAGGCTGTTCAGCGGGACGCCCTTGGGCATGCCGGTGGTGCCGGAGGTGTAGAGCCGGGTCGTCTCGTCGTAGGTGGTCCGGCCCGGCGCCGGCAGCGGGTCACCGGCCTGCTCCAGCTCGGCGATCCGGACCGCGCCGGGCAGCGGATCGCCGTCACCGCAGGCCACCAGCAGCGACGGCCGGTGCGTCGCGAGCTCCAGCGCGTCGCGCACGGCCCCGGTCAGCTCGGTGTCGTAGACGAACACCCGCGGGACGCTGTCGTCGAGCACGTGCGCGATCTCCCCGGCGGCCAGCCGGAAGTTGATCGGTGAGCCGACCGCACCGACGGCCTGGGTGGCCAGGTAGAGCCGGGCGAAGTCGGGGGAGTTGAACAGCTGGTAGGTGACCACGTCACCGGCGCCGACGCCCGCCCCCGCGAGCCCGCGGGCCAGCGCGTCGACCCGGTCCGCCAGCTCGGCGTAGGTCTCGTGGGTGCCGGTGACCGGGTCGATCAGCGCGGTCCGGCGGCCGAAGCGGCGCACCGTGCGCCGGAACCCGGCCAGGTAGGTGAAGTCCCGCTCGAACCACTCCCGGAACGGTGTGGGGTCGTAGGTGTACATCGGCTCCTCCTCGTCGAGGCAGCTCGGCTGGGGTGAAACGGCTCAGGAAAACGCCGACAGGCCGGTGAGGTCCCGGCCGACGATCAGGGACTGGACATGGTCGGTGCCCTCGTAGGTGTGCACCACCTCCATGTCGGTGAGGTGGCGCGCCACCTGGTGCTCGATCAGCAGACCGTTGCCGCCGAGCAGGTCCCGCGCGTCCAGGCAGACCTGCCGGGCCCGGCGGGCGTGGTGCATCTTCGCCAGCGACGCCATCGGGCCGGTCCACTCGCCGCGCTCCTGGAGCTCCGCCATGCGGACGCACCACAGCTGCATGGTGACGACCTCGGCGAGCATCCCGGCCAGCGTGCGCTGGACGAGCTGGTATCCGGCGATCGGGCGGCCGAACTGTTCCCGGCGTGCGGTGTAGGCCAGCGCGGTCTCGAACGCGGCCATCGCGTGCCCGAGCGACTCCCACGCGGCACCGCCGCGGGTGGTGGCCAGCACCCGGGAGGCGTCGTGGAACGAGCGCGCGCCGGGCAGCCGGTTCGCCGCGGGCACCCGCACCCCGTCGAGCGTGACGTCGGGCTGCCACACCGCCCGCTTGCCGATCTTGCCGGTGATCAGCTCGGCGGAGTAGCCCTCCGGGTGGCCGTGCTCGGGGTCCTTCTCGACGACGAACGCGCCCACCCGCCCGTCGGCGGTGTCGCGGGCCCACACCACGACGACGTCGGCGAAGCTCGCGTTGCCGATCCAGCGCTTGGCACCGTCGAGCACCCAGTCCCCGCCGTCGCGGCGGGCGGTGGTCTCGAGCCGCACCGCGTCGGACCCGTGCTCGGGCTCGGTGAGCGCGAACGCGCCGATCCGCTCGAGTGCCGCCATCGAGGGCAGCCAGCGTTGCTTCTGCTCGTCGTCGCCGAGCAGCGCGATCGTGCCCATCGCCAGTCCGGACTGGACACCCATGAACGTGGTGACGCTGCCGTCGCCGCGGGCCAGCTCGCGGATCACGATGCCGGTCTCGAGCGGGCTCAGCTCCGGGCAGCCGGGGCCCTTCGCCGAGTACCCCGCGACGCCCAGCTCGGCCAGCCCCGGGATCAGAGCGAACGGGAAGTCCGCCCGGTCCCAGTAGTCGTCGATCACCGGCAGGACCTCGGTGTCGACGAACCCGCGGACGCGGTCGCGCAGCGCGCGCACCCCGGCCGACAGGTCGGCGTCGATCAGGTAGTAGTCGGTGTCGTCGGTGGTCACGGGATCAGACCATCGACAGGCCGCCGCTGACGCTGACGGTCTGCCCGGTGAGGTAGGAGGCGTCGGGCGAGGCGAAGAACGCGACGGTGGACGCCAGGTCCTCCGGCTGCGCGAGCCGGCGGAACGGGATGGCCTTGACCAGCGCGTCGCGCAGCTTGTCGTTGCCCTCGACGACCGAGGCGAACAGCGCGGTGTCGGTGGGGCCGGGGCACACGCAGTTGGCGTTGATCCCGTTGCGGGCGACCTCGCGGGCCAGGGTCTTGGTGAACGAGATGATCCCGCCCTTGGCGGCGGAGTAGACGGCCTCGCCCGACGATCCGACCCGGCCGGCGTCCGAGGCGAGGTTCACCACGGTGCCCCCGCCCTGCTCGATCATCACCGGCACCACGGCCTGCGAGGTGTGCAGGACGCCGTAGAGGTTGATCTGGATGATCCGGTCCCAGTCGGCCGGGTCGGAGTCGACGAACGGGCCGACCTTGTCCCAGCCGGCGTTGTTCACCAGCACGTCGATCCGGCCGAACGTCTCGCGGACCCGGTCCACCATGGCCCGCACCGATGCCGGGTCGGTGACGTCGGCCTCGATCCCGACGGCCGTGCCGCCGATCTCGGCCGCGGTGCTCGACGCGGTCGAGCCGTCGACGTCGGTGACCGCGACCGAGGCGCCCTCCGCGGCCAGCCGCTCGGCGATCGCCCGGCCGATGCCGCGCCCGGCGCCGGTCACGATCACGGTCCTGTCGTCCATCCTGCCCACGGGGTTCTCCTTCGGTCGGGGGTCGGCGGTGCTCATGGCCGGCGCAGGGCCTGCTCGGGCCCTGCTCTCACGGGGCGAGCTCGCGGCCCAGCCGGCGGCGGGCGATGACGAGCTTCATGATCTGGGCGGTTCCGTCGCCGATCTGCAGGCCGAGCACGTCGCGCAGGCGCTGCTCGATCGGGAGCTCGGCACGGTAGCCGTACTGGCCGTGCAGCAGCAGGCACTGGTTGATCTGGTCGTAGGCGGTCTTCGGGGCGAACCACTTGCACATCGCCGCCTCGCTCGTGTGCGGCTCACCGGCGTCGGCGAGCCACAGCGCCCGGTGGCAGAGCGCGCGGGCGGCGGCGAGCAGCGTGTCGGCCTCCGCGAGCGGGAACGAGACGCCCTGGTTGACCGAGAGCGGCCGGTCGAAGGCCTCCCGTGTGGACACGTGGTCCCACGTCTCGTCGACGGTCTGCTGTGCACACCCGATGCACTGCAGCCCGATCAGCGCGCGGGAGAAGTCGAACCCGGCCATGACCTGGCCGAATCCCTGTCCCTCCGGGCCGAGCAGGTGGTCGGCCGGGATCCGGACCCCGTCGAGGTGGGCCGCCCCCCGGCCGACCGCGCGGGTCCCCATGTCCGGATAGGACTCGATGGTGACGCCAGGGCGGTCGAGCGGGACGAGGAAGGCGCTGATGCCGCGGCCGCGCTCGGTGGACCCGCCGGTGCGGGCGAAAACGACGACCGCCGAGGCGTCGGCGGCGAACGAGAGCGACTTGACCCCGTCGAGGACCCAGTCGGCGTCCTCGGAGGAGCCGTCGCGGGTCGCGGTCAGGCGCGGCACGCCGGCGTCGGACCCGGCGTGCGGTTCGGTGAGCCCGATCCCGACGATCTCCTCGCCGGAGCAGATCCGCGGCACCCAGTGCCGGGCGAGCTCGGGGACCGCGTTCGCGGCCAGGATCTGCCCGGTCAGCGCGCCGACGACGACGAGGTAGCCGACGTTGATGTCGCCGCGGCCGATCTCCTCGACGACCAGCCCGGTGGTGAGGCGGTCGGTCCCGCCGCCACCGAGGTCCGCGGGCAGCTGCGGGGCGATCAGGCCCAGCCGGCCCATCTCACGGCGGAGGTCGGGCTCGATCCGGCCCGCCGCCTCCCGCTGCCGGTAGCCGGGCAGCAGCTCCGTCGCGGCGAACCTGCTCGCCCGGTCGCGGTACTCGCGCTGGGCGTCGCTGGGGGCGAGGTCCACGTCGCCCTCCTTCCTGTCCCGGTCGCCGTGTCGATGCTGACCACGTTGGCAAAGTTTGACTTCGTAGTCAATACTTCACCGTGGGGTCGACGTCGGCCACGGTGGTGCGACACTGTGCGGAGGAGGTGCTCCGGTGACCTGGACAGACGCGGGGACCGAGCCGGTGGGGCGGGTTCAACGCAAGCGGGACAAGCGGATCCGGCAGATCCTCACGACCGCGGCCGAGCTGGTCGGCGAGCGCGGGTACGAGGCGGTGAGCCTGGAGGACGTCGCGGAGCGCCTCGACGTCACCAAGGGGTCGCTGTACTACTACTTCCCCGGCAAGGACGAACTGATCACCGCGGCGATCGAGACCCTCGGTGACGACTGGAGCTCGCGGCTCGAGCGGCTCCCGGCCGGGCAGGAGGGCACGCCGGGGCAGCGGCTGCGGGCCCTTGTCCGCGAGCACGTGGCGATCGCGGTGCGGGAGTACCCGGCCGCGCTACGGCTGTTCCTGGTCCCCAGTACCTGGCCCGACGCGCAGCGCACGAGGATCAAGGAGCTGCGCCGGCGGCACGACCGGGTGTTCCGCGCCGTGCTGGAGGAGGGTCTGGCGGCCGGGGACTTCGCGGTGCTGAGCGCGGACGCGACGTTGCAGTGCATGCACGCCTCGATGAGCCAGGCACCGGAGTGGTGCGGGGCCCTGCGGGGCCGGGCGCGGGAGCGCGCGCTCGACGAGCTCACCGACACGCTGATGAAGCTGGTCGCACCCGGTTGACCGCCCGGGGCGGGGTTCAGGAGACGAGCGGCAGGGGCCCGGACGGGCGGTCGAAGAACGTCCGGGCGGCCTCGCGCCGGCCCGGGATCCGGGGCAGCAGGGTCGTCTCGTCGGCCTGCGCCTCGGCCTGGGCGGCCAGCTCCTCACGGCGCTGCGCGTCCAGGCACTCGGCGACCAGCTCCCGCACGTCCGCCGTGACCGGGTGCGTCGCGCCGAGGTGCCGGTCGGCACTGTCCAAGGTGGACGTCAGCAGGCGGGCGGCACCGTTCAGGTCGCCGGTCTCGGCCCGGGCCATCGCGAGCGCGGCCCGGGAGGCGACGGTGCAGGGGTGCACGTCGCCGAGCACCCGGCGGCGCCGCGGGAGCACGTCCTCGTGCCGGGTGACGGCCTCCTCCGGCCGTCCGGTGATCCGGTGGGCGGCGGCGAGGGCGTCGGCGGCGGCCAGGGTGACCGGGTGGTCGGGGCCGAACGCCCGCTCACGGGCGGCGTGGTTGCGGGCGGCCAGGCCGAGGCCGCGGGTCTCGTCGTCGCCGAGGAGATAGGCCACGGCCAGGCTGCCCTCGACGACGAGCGTGTCGGGGTCGGCCGGACCGAGGTCGCGGCGGGCGGCGGCCAGCACGCGTTCGAGGCGCCGGGTCGCGTCGAGCAGCGCGTCGTCGTCGTCCGAGCGGCCGGCCGCCCGGACGTCGGTCGCGGCACGGTCGTGACGGGCACGCAGACCCGCCCGCGCCCCGGCGGCGCGGTGATCGACTGCCGCGCTCTCCCGGAGGAACGGCGAGCCGGCGAAGACGCTGTCACTCATGGTCACTCCGTGTCTCGTCACGCGGGTGTCCACACGCTCTGTAATCACCCGGTCAGCCCAGTGAACTGCCACTCAACGTACTCGGACCGGGTCCATTGGGGGAGACCCTGATCGGCTTTCGAGGCGTAGGCCACCCTAACTCGTTACGCAGTGTCGCCGAATGGGGACAGCCTGTCGAGATCGGCCGGGGTGCGCGGGCGGTGCGGGCACACCGTGGCATCGTCGGCGCCCCACCGGTACGTCAGGAGAGGCCCGATGACCCACCCGCTGTCCCGGCTGACCGCCGACGAGATCGACGCCGCGCGCGCCCTGCTGGCCGAGCACGACCTGCTCGGCCCCGGCGTGCGCGTGCCCGTGCTGGCACTCGAGGAGCCGCGGCGCGCCGAGGTCGCGGCGCACCGCGACGGTGACTCGGTGGACCGCAGGGTCCGTGCGGTCCTGCTGGACCCGGCGACCGGCACCTCGCGGACCGTGCTCGCCTCGCTCAGCCGGGCCGCGATCGACGAGCGGATCGAGCACGACCCGGCCGCCGACGGTCAGCCGCCGATCACCGGTGAGGAGATGGAGGGCGTCGACGCCATCGTCAAGGCCGACCCCGGATGGCGGGAGGCGATGGCGCGGCGCGGGATCGACGACGTCTCGCTCGTCGCCGCCTGCCCGCTCTCGGCCGGCTCGTTCGATCTGCCGGGGGAGAAGGGCCGCCGGATGTTGCGGGTGTTGTCGTTCCTGCAGCACCGCCCGGACGACAGCCCGTGGGCGCACCCGGTCGACGGTGTCGTGGCCTATGTGGACCTGCTGGAGCGCACGGTCGTCGAGCTGATCGACACCGGCGTCGTGCCGGTGCCCGAGGAGGAGGGCAACTTCGGCGAGGGGCCGTACCGGCAGAGCCGCACGCCGCTGCACGTCACCCAGCCCGAGGGGCCGAGCTTCACCGTGTCCGGCGACGACGTCGTCGAGTGGGAGGGCTGGCGGTTCCGGGTCGGGTTCGACCCGCGGGAGGGGCTCGTCCTGCACCAGCTGTCCATCATGGATCGTCCGGTCGCGCACCGGGTGTCGGTCGCGGAGATGGTCGTGCCCTACGCCGACCCCGGGCCGGTGCGGTTCTGGCAGAACTACTTCGACGCCGGCGAGTACCTGCTCGGCCAGCAGGCCAACTCGCTCGAGCTCGGCTGCGACTGCGTCGGCGAGATCCACTACTTCGACGCCGTCGTCGCCGACCCGGACGCCCGGCCGCGCACCATCCGCAACGCGATCTGCCTGCACGAGGAGGACGACGGCGTCCTCTGGAAGCACACCGACGTCTTCACCGGCAAGCAGGCCGTGCGCCGCCGCCGTCGCCTGGTGGTCTCGTTCTTCGCGACGATCGGGAACTACGACTACGGCTTCTACTGGCACCTGCACCAGGACGGTGCGGTCGAGCTCGACGTGCGCTCGACCGGCGTCGTGTTCACCGGCGCCTACGACGAACGCGGCTCCCGCTGGGCGAGCCAGGTCGCGCCCGGGCTCGGCGCTCCGTACCACCAGCACCTGTTCTGCGCCCGGCTCGACCTCACCGTCGACGGCGCCGAGGGGCGGGTCGACGAGCTCGACGTGCGCCGGCTGCCGGTCTCGGCGGAGAACCCGTACGGCAACGCCTTCGAACGCTCCGTCACCCGGATCGGGTCCGAACGTGATGGTGGGCGGATGGCGTCCATGAAGGACGGCCGGGTGTGGCGGGTGTCGTCGGCGCAACGGCGCAACCGGCTGGGTGAGCCGACCGCGTACGTCCTGGAGCCCGAGGACGGCCCGACGCTGCTCGCCGACGACTCCGCCTCGATCACCGCCCGGGCCGCGTTCGCGACCCGGCACCTGTGGGTCACCGCCTACGACCCCGCCCGGCGCTACCCGGCGGGGGAGCTGGTCAACCAGCACGCGGGGCACGCCGGGCTACCCGAGTGGGTCGCGGAGGACCGCGATCTGGACGGCACCGAGATCACCCTGTGGCACACCTTCGGGGTGACCCACTTCCCGCGCCCCGAGGACTGGCCCGTGATGCCCACCGCGTCCTGCGGGTTCCGACTCGCGCCCTCGGGGTTCTTCGACCGGAACCCGACCCTGGACGTGCCACCCGGGCACTGAGTCCGCACCGCACTGCGTCGTGCCCCGAGGGGCACCCTGGTGGCGCCGGGTGCCCCGAGGGTGCCCCTGGGGGCGGCGTCGGGGTCGCGGTGCCGGGCGGTGCGGCGCTCTCGGCGGCACGGGCGCCGTGCTGCGGGCCGTGGCGGCAGGTCAGCGCCGGACGGCGACGCTCGTGGCCGCGGCGGTCTCGGCCAGTCCCGCGCGGAGCCGGGCGATCGACTCGGGGAGGTGGTCGACGGCGTCGCGTGCCAGCTCGCGCGCGGTCGCCCGGTCGATCTCGGGCTCGAGCAGCCGCTCCACCCCGAGCGCGGAGAGCACCACGAGGGTGACCGCGCCGTGCAGGGTGAACGTGGCGGGGTGCCGGATCATGCTGCGGAGCGTGAGTCCCGGGGCGTGCGCGGCGGCGGAGTCCGTGACGGCCAGCTTCGTCCGGCGACGGCCGAGCAGTCCCCGCTCGGTCGTCACCGCCAGGACTCCGCGCTGTACGAGATCGTTCCGGACCGCCTCCAGCAGCGGCCCGCCGAGCGCGTCGATCCACGCGCGGACCGGGTGTGCCCGGGACTCGTGCGCGACGCTGTCGAGGACGAGCGTCGCGGCCTCACCGCAGCCGGGCCCGGGTGTGCCCGACCGGGTGGCCACGACCCGGTGCTCCGGGTCGATGCGCAGCGCCCCCGAAACCGCGAGATCGGCGATCTGGGCGCCGACCAGGCCGCACGCGAGCAGGTCGGGTGCCAGGCCGGATCGGCCGGCCGCCTCGTCGTAGGCGATCAGGAACAAGCCGTTCGCGAGTGCGCCCTGCTCCACGCGACTACCCCCAGGCATCGAGTCCCAGTGCTGACTCTGAGTAATTGATTAAGCGCATAACGGATAAGAATTACTCCGAATGCTCGGAACTTGTGACGTGACGTTAGCATCTTGCCTCGACTAACGACTTTCTCGAGATCTGGAGTCGCGCATGCCGGCACTCGCGACCACCGACCGGCAGGTGCCCGGTCTGCGGCGGCGCCGCCTCGGCGTGGTGCATCTGGTGTTCTTCACCGTCGCCGCGTCCGCCCCGCTCACCGTGCTCGCCGGCGGGGTCACCACCGCCTACGCGGTGAGTGGTAACCAGGGTGTCCCGCTGGCGTTCCTCGGCGTCGCCGCGGTGCTGGTGCTCTTCGCGGTCGGCTATGCCGCGATGAGCCGTCACGTCGCCAACGCCGGTGCCTTCTACTCGTATCTGGCCAGGGGACTCGGCCGCCCGGCCGGCGTCGCCGGGTCGTTCGTCGCGCTGGTCGGCTACAACGCCATCCAGATCGCGCTCTACGGCCTGTTCGGCTCGGCGATGTCCGACTTCGTCGCCGAGATCGCCGGGCTGCGGCTGCCGTGGTGGACCTGGGCACTGCTGGCGCTGCTCGCCGTCGGCTGGCTCGGCCTGCTGCGGGTGGACCTCAACGCCCGGGTGCTCGCGGTGCTGCTCGTCGTCGAGGTCCTGGTCGTCATCGGGTTCGACGTCGCCGGGTTCACCCGGCCCGCCGAGGGTGCGGTGACGCTCGACCCCCTGCTGCCGAGCACCCTGTTCGCGAGCGGGATCGGGGCGGTGGTCGCGTTCACCGTCGCGTCGTTCACCGGGTTCGAGTCCGGCGCGATCTACTCGGAGGAGGCGCGCAACCCGCGCAGCACGGTCGCCCGCGCGACGTTCATCGCGGTCTCCTTCACCGGCCTGTTCTACGCGTTGTCGGCCTGGGCGATGGTCGCCTCGACCGGGCCGTCGCAGCTGCAGGCGCGGGCCGCGGAGGAGGGGCCGGGCCTGGTCTTCGCGCCGCTGGCCGAGACGTTCGGTCCAGTCGTCGCCGACGTCGCCACGCTGCTGATGCTCACCAGCGTGTTCGCCGCGTTGCTGAGCTTCCACAACAGCGTCGCCCGCTACCTGTTCGCGCTCGGCCGCGAGCGGGTGCTGCCCGGTGTGCTGGCCACCGTGGGGGCGCGCTCCGGCGGCCCGCTGGCCGGGTCGCTGGCCCAGTCCGCACTGGCGCTCGTCGTCGTGATCGGGTTCGCGGTGAGCGCGGCCGACCCCATGCTCGCGCTGTTCAGCTGGTTCTCCGGGCTGTCCGCGATCGGTGTCGTGCTGCTGATGACCGGCACGTCCGTCGCCGTGATCGGCTTCTTCCGGCGCAACCGGTCCGCTCCGGCGTCGGTGTGGGCGCGGCTGATCGCGCCGGCGCTGGCGGCGGTGCTGCTCGCTGCGATCCTGGTGGTGCTGGTCGGCAACTTCGACGCACTGCTCGGGACCGACCCGTCCTCGCCGGTGCGCTGGATCCTGCCCGCCGTCGTGCTGCTCGCGGCCGTCGGCGGCGCCGGCTGGGCGCTGCGGCTGCGGCGCGACCGGCCCGAGATCTACGCCGGGATCGGCGGCGGTGAGCCCGCGCCGGACGGTGTCGCGCCCGACGCCGGTGCCCCCGCGGTCTACCGGCGCCGGGCCGGTGAGACGGGGCCGTCCGACTGGGCCGGTGCCGGAACCGCGGACCCGCTCGACGGTGCCGCGGCGCCGGTGTCGGATCCGCTCGACGAGCGGGCGACGACGGTGTTCACGATGCCCGGCCGTGGCGAGGACGAGGAGACCACCGAGTTCCGGCGGCCCGACCTGCGCGACTAGGACGGCACCCCTGAGTCCACGGGCATCACCCGTTCCGGGGTCACTCGACAGTGCGGAACCCGGGTCCACGCGGGTGGAATCCGCGGCCGGCCCTGGCTCCGTGCCCGTCGAGCGGTGAACGATCGCGGGCTCGCCGAGTGTGGAGGGGGCGCAGTGTCGTGACGGGCGGGTTCCGCGAGGGGGACGGTGCCGGTGGGTCCGGGACCGCAGGGGAGCAGCTCGACGTCCCGGACGGTGACGCAGCCGCCGGTACGCGGAACGAGGGGGCCGGTGCCGCGGAGACCACCGGTGCCGCGCCACCGCCGGTCGAGGACAGCGGAACCGGACCGTCCGTGGTGGCTTCCTCCGCGGACAGCGCGACGGGTACCACCGGAACGATCATCTCGACCGCTGCGACGGCCGTGATCGGCCCGACCGCGGCCCCCCAGGGATCGGGTGGTCACCGGCGCGCCTCGGCCGGCGGGCCGCCGCCGCGCCCGCCGCTGTATCCCGCGCCACCACTGCACACCGGGCCGCAGGCCACCGCCATCGGTGCGGCATCCACTGTCGATACACAGTCGACAGCGACAGAGTCAGCGACAGAGTCCACCCCGGACACCCTTGCGTGGGGCGGCGGGGACGCCGGGCCGACGTCCACACTGCACGCCGAGCCGGTCCGCGGGTCGGCGGTGCGGTCGACGTCGCGGATGGCGGTGCTCGGCGTCGTGGGGGCCGTGTTGGCCGTCGCGGGTGCCGCAGCGGCCGGTGCCGCGACGGTCGCGGCGTCCCGGCACGACGGTGGCTGGCCCGAACTCGGGGACCCGGCAGCGGTCACGGACCCACGCGGCCCCGGGCCCGGTGCGGGATCCGTCCCGGGCGCCGGCCTGCCGGGGCCAGGTGGTGCGCCGGCCTCCGGTGGGGCGGACGACGCCCGCGGATCACATCCCGGCCGATCCGATCCCTCCGAGGAGAACGCCGGCGCCGAGGCGGGGGAGAGCTCCTCCAGGGCGGTGTCCGGTCCGAACTCGTCCACACCGGACACGAGACCCGCGCCGGCGCCCGGCGTGGACCCGGGCCGCGCCGGCGCGGCGGTTCCCGGGAGCGCAGGAGCCGGCTCTGGTGACGGTCCGGGACCGGCCGGTGCCGGGCCCGGCACCGCCGGGACGGCCCCGGTGCCGGGAGGTGGGGCGCCCGGCCCCGGGAGCGCCGAGCCTGCGCCGGACGCCGGTGCCCCCGGCTCCGGCGGGGACGGCACGACTCCGGGCGGGAACGGCACCGCGCCCGGCGGGGGCGGCCCTGCCCCGGGTGGGAGCGGCACCGCTCCCGGTGGGGGCGGTCCTGCTCCCGGTGGGGATGGCACCGCGCCCGCTGGGGATGGCCCTGCCCCGGGTGGGAGCGGCCCCGCGCCGGGTGGGGGTGGTCCTGCTCCCGGTGGGGACGGCTCTACCCCCGGCGGGGACGGCGCCGCGCCCGGCGGGAACGGCTCTGCCCCGGGTGGAAGCAGCCCCGCGCCCGGTGGGGGCGGCCCCGCGCCCGGTGGGGGCGGCCCCGCCCCCGGTGGGAGCGGCCCCGCTCCTGGTGGGGATGGCGCGGCTCCCGGCGTCGACGGCACTGGCCCCGGCGGGGGTGCACCGGCTCCCGGTGGGGGTGCGTCCGACCCAGGCGGTGCCGGCCCCGCACCGGGTGGAACAGGCGCGGCTCCCGGCGGTGTCGGCCCGACACCGGACTGAACGGGAACGGCGGTCGGTGTCGCGGGCGGGTCCCGAGGAGCAGCGGCCGGCCACGAGGGGTGCAGGAGGGTGCGCGATCGAGCAGCGGTGCCCGGATGTTCCCCGTGGTCCGCGGTCAGCCGGCGGCGAGGATCTGTTCGCGCAGGATGTCGGCGTGGCCGCAGTGGTGCGCGAGCTCCCGCGCCACCTGCAGGTGCAGCCAGCGCACGGTGATCGGACGCCCGCGTCCGGTCACGATCCGGTCCAGGTCCAGACCGGCCATGGTGGCCCGCGACCGGTCGCACACCTCGCGGTACCGCGCGCGGACCACGGCAACGGTGTCGTCGGCGGTGAGGGCGAAGGACTCGTCGACCGTCTCCGGGGACCCGAGCTCGGCCCGGCTCGCGCCGGTCACCGCTTCGCCGAACCACGCGGACTCGACCAGGATCGCGTGCTTGACCAGGCCGAGCAGCGTCGTCGCCGACGGGACCAGCCGTCGCCGCGCCTGCTCCTCGGTCAGGCCGTCGAGGCTGCGGTCGAGCCGGGTGCGGTACTCCTCGACGAACGCGGTCAGCTGCGTGCGCTCGTCAGCGTCCTGGACGTCGAACAGTCCGCTCATGTGGCCGAGCGTACGTCCGTCGACCACGCGGGTGAGTGACGACGCGGACGCCGCCGGGGTGCCACAGTGGACCGCCGACCCGCTACCCCGTGGAGAGCGCACGTGACTGCCCCGGAGACCGCCGCCGACAGCTCGATGCACGGCGGGGCGGAACTCGCACCGATCGTCCACCGGCTGGGCCAGGGCGTGCTCGACGTGGTCGGGGTGGCCGTCGTCGTCCAGCTCGTGGGGTGGTTGCTGCCGGATCCGATGTGGATGGCCGGCGCGACCGGGCAGGGCGGCGGGCACAGCGCGGTGTTCCTCGTGCTGCTGGTGCTCCTGCCCGCCCTCACCGGCCGGACGATCGGGATGCGGCTGCTCGGCCTGCGCGTGCGCCGTGCCGACGACCGCGAGCCCGCCGGCTTCTGGCGGCACGTCGTGCGGGGGCTCCTGCTCCCGGTCGACCTGGTGTTCCTCGGTCTGATCGGCATCGTGACGATGCTGTCGACCGGACGGCGGGTGCAGCGGCTCGGGGACCTGGCCGCCGGCACGGTCGTCGAACTCGACCGCTGACCCGACCTGCCCGCTGACCCGACCTGCCCGCTGCCCGAACGACTGCTGTCCTGAGCCACCCCCTGACCGACCGGCGTCCGACCGTGGTCGGACGCCGGGGATCCGCCCCCGCTCCGACGCGCGACGAGGCGCCCGGCGGAGATCGTCGACACCATGACGACGACCGACCCGGCCGGTACCGCCGGCCGTGCTCCCCTCACGACGCCCGGGCTGTTCCCGGCCGTGACCAGGACCCGTGAGGCGCCGCCCGGCTCGCGTGCGGTGGCGTCCCGCACGACGTGGGCGACCGGCCGGCACCGCACCGGCGGGTCCGGCGCCGGCCGGGGCCGGCTGGTCGGGGTCGACGCCGCCCGCGGTCTCGCGGTGCTCGGCATGATCGTCGCGCACGTCGCCGCCGCCGACGCGGGCGCCGGGTTGTGGCAGCTGGTGAACGGGCGCGCCGCCGTCCTGTTCGGAGTGCTCGGTGGGGTGTCGCTGGCCCTGTCGGCGGCACCGGTCCTGCGCTCGGGCGACGCGAGCGGGCGCGCACGGCTGCGTCGCCGGGTCGCCGTCCGCGCCCTTCTCCTCATCGGGCTCGGGCTCGGCCTGGCCGCGGTGAGCACCGGGCCGATGGTGATCCTCACCGTCTACGGCGTCGAGTTCCTCCTGGTCCTGCCGCTGCTGTTCGCCGGCCCGCGGACCCTCGCGGTGACCGCGGCGGTGTGGGCCGTGGCCGGTCCGCTGCTGTCGTTCGCGCTGCGCTCGGTGCTCCCCGGGCCGACCGACGACGCGGGGAACACGATCATCGGCAACGTCGTGCAGCCGTCCGACCTGCTCTCGGTCCCCGGGCTCGTCCGCGCGCTCGACACGGTGCTGCTCTCCGGCGCCTACCCGGTGCTGACCTGGATGCCGTTCCTGTTGCTGGGCATGGCGATCGGCCGCCTCGACCTGCGTGCGGCCGCCGGTCGGCTGCTGGCCGGGGGTCTGGTGGGGGCCACGATCGGGTACGGGGGATCATGGCTCGCCGTGGATGTGCTCGGTGGCCGCCAGGCGCTGCTCGGCAGCGTCGCCCCGGTGTCCGACGCGCTCGGCCTCCCGCCCGAGGCCGCACTGGACCTGCTCGGCACCGCCTCGTACGGCACCGTCGCCACCACGACGCCGGCCTGGCTGCTCGCCGCCACCCCGCACAGCGGGAGCCCGTTCGACGTCGTCGGTGCCTCCGGCGTCGCGGTCGCCGTGCTCGCCCTGTGCCTGCTCGTCGCCCGCGCCGTCCCGCTGCTGCTCGGGCCGCTCGCGGCCACCGGCGCGCTCGCCCTGACCCTCTACGCCGGACACATCGTGGCGCTGGCGCTCATCGGTGACGCACTGCCGACGGAGCCGTGGACGATCACGGCGGTGTTCTGCATCGTCGCGATCCTCGTGGCGACCGGCTGGCGGGGGCTCGTCGGCCGGGGCCCGCTCGAGGGCGCGGTGCACGCCGTCTCGACCCGCGCGGCGGGCGCGCGGTGAGCGCCGCCGAGAAGCCGACGCTGGTCGAGCGGTTCGTCACGCTGTGCCGGCGCAACCCGGTCGTCGTCGACGCCGTGCTCGCCGCGCTCCTGCTGTGGATCGCGATCAGCTGGACGCTCGAGGGGAAGGTCGCCCGGGCGGAGCAGGGGGCGGCGCTGGTCGTCGCGGTGCTGGCGGCGGCGCCCGTGGTGTTCCGCCGGACGCACCCGATCCCCGCCGCCGTCGGCACCGCCGTCGTCGCCGGGGTGGCGCAACTGGCGGTCCCGGGACTGGTGGCGGCGCTGCTGCTGCCCGCACTCGTCATGGGGTACTCGGCGATCGCGTACGGCCCCCGTTGGGCGGGCGCGGTGGCGTTCCTGCTGCTCGTCGCCGGCGCGACCATGCCGTCACTGCTGCGGCTGCTGACCCGGCCCGCGGGAGACCCACCGCTGGGGGTGAGCCTGTGGCTGCTCGGTTTCCCGCTGGGCGTCGCCGCGGGCGTGTGGCTGGCCGGGTCCCTGCGCCGCGCGTCGTTCCGGCACACCGAGGGCCTGCGCGAACGGGCCCGGCTGCTGGAGGAGAGCCGACGCCAGGAGGTGCGGATCGAGCTGCTCGCCGAGCGCTCCCGGATCTCCCGCGAGGTGCACGACGTCGTCGCGCACTCGCTGTCCGGGATCATCGCGCAGGCCGACGGCGGGCAGTTCGCCGCCCGGCGCGACCCGGCCAAGGCGGTCGACGTGCTCGCCGGGATCGCCGACACCGGACGTGAGGCACTGGCCGACGTCCGCGGGCTGCTGGAGATGCTGCGCGACTCCGGTGTGGACGGTGTGGCTGACAAGGACGCCACATCGGACACGGCGGGCCGCCCGCAGCCGGGTACCGACGACGTCCCCGCACTGGTCGAGCAGGTCCGGGCCGGCGGCCTGCCGGTCGACCTCGTGGTCACCGGTACGCCCCGCCCGGCCGGCACCGGGCCCGGCCTGACCGCCTACCGGGTGGTGCAGGAGGCGCTGACCAACGTGATCAAGCATGCCGGGCCGGGCACGCCGGCCCACGTCCGTCTCGAATGGACCGACGACGAGCTGATCGTCCGGGTCCGTGACGAGGGCGCCCGCGGCCCGGTGCCGCGACCGCCCCGCGGCGGGCACGGCCTGACCGGCATGCGTGAGCGGGCCGCCCTGCACGGCGGCTCGGTCGAGACCGGGCCGCACCCGGACGGCGGGTGGTCCGTCCGGCTGCGGCTGCCACTGGCGACACACCGAGGAGAGCCGTGACCGACCCCGTCCGCCTGATGCTGGTCGACGACCAGGAACTCGTCCGTGCCGGCTTCGCGATGGTGCTCGACTCGTGTGACGACCTCACGGTCGTCGCGCAGGCCGGGGACGGCGAGCAGGCGCTCGCCGAGCTCGAGCGCACCGCGATCGACGTCGTGCTGATGGACGTCCGGATGCCGCGCCTGGACGGCATCGAGGCCACCCGGCGGGCCGTCGCCGCGCACCCCGGCGTGAAGGTGCTCGTGCTGACGACCTTCGACCTCGACGAGTCCGTCACCGCGGCGATCGGGGCCGGGGCCAGTGGGTTCCTGCTCAAGGACGTGAAGCCGGAGGGCCTGATCGACGCCGTGCGGACGGTCCACAGTGGTGAATCGGTGGTCGATCCGGTGTCGACCCGGCGGCTGCTGCGCGCCACGGCACCGCTGCTGTCCGCGCCGGAGCCGGTCGCCGCGGCCCCGGAGGCGCAGGCCGTGCTCGCCGAGCTGACCCCGCGAGAGCGCGAGGTGCTGATGCTCGTCGGTGACGGGCGCTCCAACTCCGAGATCATGGGCGAGCTGTTCGTCTCCGAGGCCACGGTGAAGACCCACATCGGGCACCTGCTGGCCAAGACGCGCTGCCGCGACCGCGTCCAGCTGGTTGCACTGGCCTTCCGCGCCGGCCTGGTGAGCTGACCCGGCGCCGCCTCGGGACGGCGAGTGTCACGCAGGTGCGCCGGGACGAGCATCTGCGTGACACCCGGTGTCGGCAGCGCGGCGCGGCCCCGGGCCGAGGACCGCGAGTGTCACGCAGGGGTTCCGGGGCGGACATCTGCGTGACACTCGGCGGCGGGTGCGGCGGGTGCGGCGGGTGCGGCGGGTGAGTGGGTCAGTGGGGGCGGGCGTCGATCACGCTGCGCGGGCCGGAGGTGGGCACGATCGCCTCGACCCGGAAGCCGGTCTCGGCGAGCAGCGCCGTGTACTCGGCGGCGGTGCGTTCCCGCCCGCCGGTGCCAACCAGCATGTGCAGGTCGTAGAGCGCCGGGCCGGGTTCGCCGGGGGTGCCGTCGGGCAGCACCTGCTCCAGCACGAGTACACGGGCCTCCGGGGGCGTCGCGACGCGGACCGTCTGCAGCAGCGCGCGGCACTCGTCGTCGGTCCAGTCGTGCAGGACGAACGAGAGCAGGTAGACGTCCGCGCCGCCGGGGACGGCCTCGAAGAAGTCGCCCAGCATCACGTCGCAGCGGTGCCCGACCCCGGCCGCGACGAGCTCGTCGTGCGCCCGTTGCGCGACGTGCGGCAGGTCGAGCAGGATCCCGCGGCACGCCGGGCGGGCGTCGAGCACGTGCCGCAGCAGCGCCCCCGTCCCACCGCCGACGTCGACGACCGTGCTGCCGTCCGGGACGTCGTAGGCCGCGACGAACGCGGCGCCGGCCTCGTGGACCAGGCCGCGTTGGGTGACGTCGTAGAGCGCGCCCAGCTCCGGCCGGCGGGCGAGGTGGTCGAAGATCGGGCGTCCGTTGACCCGGCGGCAGGCCTGCTCGCCGGTGCGGACCGACTCGGTCAGGTCGTCCCACAGCGGCCGCCACAGCCGGGAGGTGAGCAGGGCGCGGGCGTGCGCGCCGCCGGGCGCGTCCCGGCGCAGCGCGTCGCCCAGCTCGGTGCTCACCCAGCCGCCGGGTTCGCGGGTGCAGAGTCCGAGCGTGGCCAGCGCGCGCAGCAGCCGCTCCAGTGTCGGCCGGTGCGCGCCGGTCTGCTCGGCGAGCACGTCGGTGTGGGCGGGCCCGTGGGCGAGCACGTCCATGACGCCCAGCTCGGCGGTCGCGCACAGCGCGTCGGTGATCCAGTGGGCCTGGACCATCCCGATCAGGCGGCCGGTGGCGGTGTCCATCAGGGCTCCTCACGACGCGGGGACGGTCGGGAGCAGTGTCCCCGCTCACACCGGCCGGCGCTCGGATCCGGTCAGAACCCCGGGTGCTCGCGCAGGTTGACCTGGTCGCAGGTCAGGGCGAACGCGTCGACCTCGTCCGGGGTCGGCGGGTGCGCCCGGGCCGCGAACTCGGCGAGACCGCGGAAGTAGCGCTCCCGCGGGGCGCCCGGGACGAACAGGATGAGGAACCGGGCGTCGGAACCGGGGCCGGTGCGGAAGGCGTGCACCCCGTGCGGCGGCACGTGCACGAGGTCACCGGGCCCGGCCTCGGTCCACTCCGTCCCGGTCATGATCCGCAGACGGCCGTCGATCACGTAGAAGCTCTCGGTGAACCCGGAGTGGTAGTGCGGCAGCGCGCCGGGGGAGTCCTCCGGGATCCACGACTCGAACAGCCCGAAGCCGCCACCGACGTCGTCCCCGGGTGCGGCGAACCGGGTCCACGACCCGGTCGGGGAGGTGACGACCCGCTCGGTGCCGGCGGCCGGGCGCAGGACGGCGGACGGTTCGGGAAAGCTCACACCTACCGACGGTAGTGCCCCGACGACCGGGCGTCATGCCACGACGACCGGTCGGTCCCGGCGGGGCGGGCCCGACCCGACCGGGGGAGCGCGGGGCCACGGCGGCGGCCTCGGTATCGTCGGCGGCGCGGTCGGAGCACGTCCGCCCGGGAACGGCGAGTGGTCTCGTCACCCGGGGAAGGAACCCGGGGAGAAACGAGGTGAGGTCCGTGCGCGTCCTCTCCTCGCTGCTGCTCCTGCTGCTGGCCCTGGTCGTCTGTGCCGGGCCCGCCGCGGCCGCCCCCGGGCACCACGTGACCTCACTCGGCTCGGCCGAGTGCCCGTACGAGCCGCCGAGCACGCTGCACGCCGGCGACTCGGAGCAGGTCCCACGCCGGGAGGGCACCGAGGCCCCGGCCCCGGCCGCCGTACCGATGACGCCGGTCGCCGTGGTCCCCGCCGGGCACGCCGACACGGCCCCGAGGCCCCCACCGGAACGGACGCTGCTCGCGCCGTCGCCGGTCGAGCAGCTCTGCGTGGACCGGAACTGACCGGGAGGGAAGTCGCCGACCCCGTCCCGTACCCGTGACCGGCCCCGTGCCGACCTCCGTGGAGGACCCTCCCGATGACCCGCAACGTCAAGATCTCCCTGCTCGTGGTGGGCGCGTTCGCGCTGCTCGTGGCAGGCCTGTTGTTCGCCACCCGCCCGGACGCGCCGCCGAGCGACGGCGCCGCGGGCGGCGCCCGGGCCGACGCCCTCGCCCCCGCCGACGCGCCCCGCCTCAACGAGGCCCCGAACGCCTCGGCGACCCTGGTCGAGTTCCTCGACTTCCAGTGCCCCGGCTGCGCGCAGCTACAGCCGATCATGGGGCAGCTCGCGCAGCAGTACGGCGACCAGGTGGAGTTCGTCATCCGCGACTTCCCGCTGCCGATGCACCCGAACGCCGAGGCGGCCGCCGTCGCGGCCGAGGCCGCGCACCAGCAGGGGCAGTTCGTCCCCATGTACGAGCAGTTGTTCCAGAATCAGCAGGCCTGGGCCGAGCAGCCCGACCCGACCGGCATCTTCCGGGGCTACGCCGAGGAGATCGGCCTCGACATGGCCGGCTACGACGCGGCCGTCGCCGACCCGGCCACACTGGACGCGGTGAACGCCGACAAGGAGGCCGGTGCGGCCGCCGGGGTGCAGGGCACCCCGACGATCTTCGTGAACGGCGAGCAGGTGCAGGTCAGCTCGGTGCAGGACATCACCGACGCCCTGGACGCGGCGGTGGGCCGATGACGGCCGCCGCCCCGACCGAGGAGTTCGCCCGCGTGCCCGACGAACCCGCCCCCACCGCCGGCGTCCCCGGCCCGGTGCCCCGGTTCCTGCCCTGGCTGCTCACCCTCGGCGGCGCGCTCGGCCTGCTGGCCGCGTTCACGCTGACCGTCGAGCGGATCGAGCTGCTGCTGGACCCGAACTACACGCCCTCGTGCAGCCTCAACCCGGTGCTGTCCTGCGGGTCGGTGATGACGACCGAGCAGGCCGCCTTCTTCGGGTTCCCCAACCCGCTGCTCGGGATCGGTGCGTACGCCGTCGTCGTCACGACCGGGGCCGCGCTGCTCGCCCGGGTCCGGTTCCCGGCGTGGTGGTGGACCGGCCTGACCATCGGGTCGGCCGCGGGCATCGTGTTCGTCCACTACCTGATCTTCCAGAGCCTGTACCGGATCGGGGCCCTGTGCCCGTACTGCATGGTCGTCTGGGCCGTGACGATGCCGATCTTCTGGTACACCGCGCTCGCGACCCTGGACCGCACGGGCGTCGCCCGGGGGATGTACAACGCGCTGCGCCAGTACCACGCGGTGCCGGTCGTGCTCTGGTACGTCGTGATCATCGGGCTGTCGCTGCAGCGGTTCTGGTCCTACTGGTCCAGCCTGATCTGATCGGGCCCCGGGCCGGGACCCGCCACGGGACCACACGCGGGCCCGATCCGGGTGACCTGCCGACCGGCACCGGCGTGGCCGGTCAGTAGTCCTCGTCCGGCGGGGCCTCGCGGTCCTGGTCGGCGACATCCGCCGGGTCCGCCTCCAGCGTCGCCGCCGGGTCGACCACCGGTGTCGCCGCCGGGTCGGCGTCCAACGTCGCTGCGGCGTCGGTCATCGGCCTCCCCGGCCGGTCGGCCTCCGATGTCGCCGGCCGGTCGGCCCCCGGCGTGACCGGCCGGTCGGCGTCCGGACGGGCGTCGCGCAGCTGGTCGAGGACGTCGGCCGGGTCGGTCTCGGTGGCCGGGCTGTCCGGGCGCATGCTCGCTCCTTCCGTCGGGTCGGGTCGGGCGGGTCGGCTCGACCGTCAGGTCGTCCGCCTCCGCCGGGCCTACCCGTCCGGCGCGGCGGGCATGCGCGCCCCGGGGCCACCGGGTGGTCCGGTACGGACAGCCGGCAGCTCAGACGGATCCGACCACACGCAGGTCGGCGGCGGGTGCGTCCGTCGGCGGCCCGACCTCGGCCCACGTCGTCTTGCCGGCGGGATGGGGCCGCACTCCCCACCGGCGCGCGACGTTCGCGACGATCTGCAGGCCGCGGCCCCGCGCCGCGGTGGCGTCGGGCGGCTGCGGGCGCCCGACCACCCGGGAGCCGTCGCGCACGCCGATCCGCACCGACCCGTCGCACACGCGGGCGGTGAGCCGCATCGGCGTCCGTGCGTGGTCGACGCCGTTGGCGACGAGCTCGTGCAGTACCAGGACGGCGTCCTGGACGACCGGCTCGGGCAGCTGCGCGGACAGGAAACGCTGCAGCTCCCTGCGGGCGCGCCGGCACGACCACGGCAGGGCCGGCAGGTGCAGTGCCCACGAACGACCAGGCATCCACGGTCTCCCTCCGCGTCCATGGCGACCCCGTTCTCGGGCCTCGCCGGGGTACCCCGTGCGGGCTGCGCGCACACCTGCGTCGGCGTCCGAGTGGCGGCCGCCGCCGGAACCGGTACCGTCAGGCACACGACGCGTGAGTCCCTCGCGCGTCTCCGACGTGTAGAGCCACCTGCGCGTGCCGCCGTCCAGCGTGCACGACGAGGAGGCCACCGTTGCGCATCGCCATCGTCCGTACCCCCGAGGCCGGGACCACCTGCGGTTCCGGGCTCGTCGCGAGCGCGCTCGCCGCCGCGGGGCACCACGTCGGGATCCACACCGACCGGCCCGCCGACCCCGAGCTGGTCGCCCCCGCCGGGGGTGCGGGCACGCTGCGGATCGGCGACCTCGGTGCCGACTGCGATCTGGGTGCCGACTGCGATCCTGGCGACTACTGCGATCTCCGGGACGACCTTGCCGCCGCCTGGTCCGACGCGCCGCCCGACGTGGTGCACGCGGTCGGCCCCGCCGCGGCCCGGGCCGCGGCGGCCACCGGGCTGCCCCTCGTCCTGTCCCTCCCGGTCCTGTCCCTCCCGGCCGGCGCGCCCGGCCCGGGCTCCGGGTCCACCGCCGGCGCGGCGCCCGACGTCGCCCGGGTCCTGGCCTCGAGCGAGGACCAGCACACCGCGCTGCTGCGCCACGGCGTGCCACGGACCCGGCTGCGCACCGTGCCGGCCTGCGTCGACACCGACGCCTTCACCCCGCACGGCCCGGCGCTGCGCCGGGGCGACCGCCCGCGCCTGGTCGTCCTCGGGTCGCTGGCCCCGGGCGCCGGCGCCGGGACCGCGATCCGCGCCCTGGCCGGGGTGCGGGGCGCGGAACTGCTCGTGGCCGGCGGTACCGAGGGCGAGGACCCGGACCGGGCCCGGCTGTTCCGGGTCGCGCGGGAGGCCGGCGTCGCCGACCGGGTCCGCTTCCTCGGCCCGGTCGCCGCGACGGCCATGCCCCGGTTGCTGCGCTCGGCCGACGTCGTGGTCGCCGCCGCCGGGTACGACGTCCCGGTGGCGCCCGTCCTGCAGACGATGGCGTGCTCGCGACCGGTCGTCGCGTCGGCCGTGGGCGGCCTGCAGGACGCGGTCGTGGACCGGGTCACCGGCGTCCACGTGCGCCCCGGACGTCCGGACGAGGTGAGGGTGGCTCTGCGCGGGCTGCTCGCCGACGACGCCATGCGGACCGGCTACGGGATCGCCGGGCGGGACCGGGCGGTCTCCCGGTTCGACCGGGCGCGGATCGCGGAGGCGCTGGGTGAGGTCTACGCCGAGGTGGTCGCCGACCTGCCGGTCCCGGCGACCGCGGGGGAGAGGCGCGGGAACCGCGAGCCGGTCGCGGCCGGCTGATCCCCGCGCGGCCGGTCGCGCTGCGAGCACCGCGGCGAGCGGCCCGCAGGCCTCGCCGGGGTGGCGCGGAGCACACCCGGGTGTCGGCCCTCGGCCCGGCTGTCCGGTACGTCCTCCACCTCGCGGGTGATCATGCGTCGTATTGCTGAGCATTGCTAATCACGGGTCGTACCGTGATCCGCATGCGTACTGCCGACGACCAGTGGGACATCACCAGCAGCGTGGGCGCCACCGCGCTCGTGGTCGCCGCCGGGCGGGCCACCGAGAGCCGCCGGGACGACCGCCTCGTCGACGACCCCCTCGCCCAGGCCTTCGTCGACGCCGCCGGCCCCGTCCTCCCGGTGCCCGACGGCCGCACCCCGGACGGCACCGACTGCACGGGCGGCACCGACGGCACGGACGAGGGGCCCGGCGCCGGCGGGGACGACGGCGACGAGTGGGTGGCGCAGGCCGGCTACCAGGGTGTGCGGTCGCGGTTCTTCGACGAGGCGCTGCTCGGCGCGGGTACCCGCCAGGTCGTGCTGCTCGCGGCCGGGCTGGACGCACGGGCACTGCGGCTGGGCTGGCCGTCCGGGACGACCGTGTTCGAGGTCGACCAGCCGCGTGTGCTCGGCTTCAAGGACGAGGTGATCGACTCGGTGGGCGGGACCCCCACCGCGCGGCGGGTGACCGTCCCGGTGGACCTGCGCCACGACTGGCCGGCCGCGCTGACCGCGGCCGGTTTCGATCCGCGGCTCCCGACGGCGTGGCTCGCCGAGGGGCTGCTGCCCTACCTGCCCGCCGACGCCGAGCGCCTGCTGTTCGAGCGGGTGCACGCGCTGTCCGCGCCGGGCAGCCGGATCGCCGTCGAGCACATCGGCGGGATCGGCGACCGGATCGCCGCCGACCCGTACCTGCGGTCGCTGTCCGAGCGGCTGTTCGGGACCGACGTCCGGGGGTTGTTCTTCGACGAGCCGCGGACCGAGGCCCCGCACGCCCGGCTGCGCCGGTACGGATGGACGGTCACGGCCCGTCGCGCCGCGGACGTGGCGACGGACTACGGCCGCCCGCTCGACGGCCGGATCGCCGCGATGGGGGAGGTGGAGCTGCTCTCGGCCGATCTCGGCTGAGGCAGCGCCAGCAGGGCGAGGTGCACCGCCGTGCGGATCTCGGGGTCGGTGAGGTCGGCGCCCAGCAGCGTCGAGAGCCGCCGGATCCGTGCGTAGGCGGCCGGGCGGCCGGTGCCGAGCCGGCGGGCGACGTCGGTGACGACCCCACCGGCGTCGACCAGCGCGCGCAGGCCGTCCAGTGCCCGCGCACGCTCCTGCGTGCCGAGCGCGAGCACCGGCCCGAGGGTCTCCTCGACGAACCCGAGCAGGCGCGGGTCGTCGCGGAGCCGGTGGACGAGCCCACGCACCCCGAGCCCGGCCCGGCGGTGCGGCACCGCGGGGGTGACCGCGGAGTCCGGCCGGGCGTCGGCCACCAGGTGCGCCTCGCGCAGCAGGGCGGGCAGCTCGGCGAACGGGCCGGGCCCGGCGACGGCGGCGACCACCGGGACCTCCGCGGGCAGCCGGGCCACCAGCTGCTCCGCGCGCGGGGCCGGGGACGCCGGGACGAGGACGACCACCCGCCCGTCGCCGCTGCGACCGGCCGCGGGAGCCGTCGCGGCACCCGCTCCGCCGGCCGGGGCCGCCGCGCCCGGGGCGCGGTCACCGGGGGCGGAGCCGGGCGCGGACCCGGCCGGTGCGCCGCCGTCGGGAGGGGCCGCGCCGGTCGCCGTCAGCGCGTCGGGGGCCACGTCCGGCACGGCCGCGTCGGCCAGCGCCCGCAGCCGGGGCAGCGGCGCCCCGGCGAGCACGACGACCTCGAGGTCCCCGCCGGTCGGCACCCCGCAGGCCCGCGCCCGCACCGCGAGCCCCTCGGTGTCGACCGGCGTCGCCCCGACGAGGTCGGCCACCAGCCCGTCGTGGGCGGCGCGCAGCAGCGCGGCGGGGTCGGGTTCGAGCAGGGTGAGCGCGTCGGCGGCGTGGCCGAGCAGCGTCGTGACCCGGTCGCCGGCCCCCGGCGCGGGCCGGACCGGCACGACCAGCCGTCCCCACCGGGCCCCGGGCCGCCCCAGCGGCGCCGACTCCCACCCCTCCGGGCCGGCGGGTCCGGCCAGCCGGGACCGGGCCCGCCAGTCGCGCAGGTCGGGGGTGCCGCCGGTGAGCAGCACCCGGTGGGCGAGGTCCTCGCACACCACCGCGCCGTCGAGCAGCGCCGCGGCCTCGCCGACGACCCGGGACGGCGCCACCCGGTGCAGGGTGAGCGTGCGGAACACCGTCCCGGCGTGCTCGGCGAACGACGCCCGCTCGTGCCGGGCCGTGAGGATCCGGGCCAGTACCCCGGCGACGATGTCGGCGAAGCGCACCGTGCGGCGCAGCTCGACCAGCGGGAACCCGGCGGCCCGGGCGGCCTGCACGAGCGGGCCGGGCAGCGCGGTGAGGTGCTGCCCGATCTCGACGACCAGCCCGACCGCACCCGCGGCACGCAGCGCCTCGACGTACCGCGCGGGATCGGTGGTCGGGTCGGCGACGGGCAGGCCGACCGAGAGGATCAACACCTCGCCCGGCAGCGTCCCCGCCGGCTCGGCCAGCTCGCTGACGTGGACCCAGCGGACCTCGCGGTCGAGCGCCTCCCGCCCGGCACGCACGACCGGCCCGCCGGAGCGGACCTCGGGTCGCGCCAGGACCTCCGCGATCGTCGGGTACACCGGCGACACTCCGTTCGGTCGCGCGGACCAGGACGTACAGATCGTATCCCGACCGGGGTGCCTTCCACGGCCGACGATCGGGAGTCGCCCCGTCGCCCGCCACCCGCAGGAGGAGCCCCATGACCGCCCTCGAGGAGAACGACACCGGCACCGCCGGGCACACACCCGCTCCGTCCGGCAGTTCGCTGTCCCCGGCCGCGGCGTCGGCGGGCCGGCACCTGTGGATGCACTTCGCCCGCATGCACGGCCGCGACGGCGCGAACCCGGTACCGGTGATCACCAAGGGCGAGGGGATGCACCTGTGGGACGACCGGGGCAGGCGGGTCCTCGACGGGCTGGCCGGGCTGTTCGTCGTGCAGGCCGGGCACGGCCGCCGCGAGCTCGCCGAGGTCGTCGCCCGGCAGGCGTCGGAGCTGGCGTACTTCCCGGTCTGGGGCTACACCACCCCGCCCGCCGCCGAGCTGGCCGAGCGCCTGGCGCACCTGGCGCCGGGCGAGCTGAACCGGGTGTTCTTCACCTCCGGCGGCGGTGAGGCCGTGGAGAGCGCCTGGAAGGTCGCCAAGCAGTACTTCGCGCTGCGCGGCCGCCCGGCCAAGCACAAGGTGATCAGCCGGGCGACGGCCTACCACGGCACCACCCACGGGGCGATGGCGATCACCGGGCTGCCGGCCATGAAGAAGGACTTCGAACCGCTGGCGCCGGGCGGGTTCCGGGTGCCGAACACCAACCTCTACCGCCACCCCGAGTTCGACGGCGACGCCGAGGCACTCGGCCGCTGGGCCGCCGACCGGATCGAGGAGGCGATCCTGTTCGAGGGCGCCGACACCGTCGCCGCCGTCGTGCTGGAGCCGGTGCAGAACTCCGGCGGCTGCCTGACCGCGCCGCCGTCGTACTTCGCGCGGGTCCGCGAGATCTGCGACCGGCACGACGTGCTGCTGGTCTCGGACGAGGTGATCAACGCGTTCGGCCGGCACGGGTACCCGTTCGCCTGCACGAAGTTCGGCTTCACCCCCGACATCATCACCTGCGCCAAGGGCATGACCTCGGGCTACGGCCCGCTCGGCGCGATGATCACCACGGACGAGGTGATCGAGCCGTTCCTGGAACCGGGGGTCACGTTCCCGCACGGCTACACCTGGGGCGGGCACCCGGTCTCGGCCGCCGTCGCGCTGGCCAACCTCGACCTGATGGAACGCGAGGACCTCTACGGCAACGTGCTGGCCCGCGCCGACGCGTTCGGCGCCACCCTGCGCAAGCTGCTGGACCTGCCGATCGTCGGCGACGTCCGCGGGGACGGGTACTTCTGGGCGGTCGAGCTGGTCCGGGACCGGCACACCCGCGAGACGTTCGGCGCCGCCGAGCGCGAGCTGCTGGTCAAGCGGTTCCTGCCGGGCGCCCTGTTCGACAACGGGCTGTACTGCCGCCCCGACGACCGCGGTGACGTCGTCGTGCAGCTCGCGCCGCCGTTGATCGCCGGGCAGGCCGAGTTCGACGAGATGGAGCAGATCCTGCGCCACACCCTGACCGAGGCCGCCACGCTGCTCGACTGACGCCGCGCGCGAAGTTGTTCACCAACCCGTCGGTAACTACGTTGTGACGCGCAGGAACCGGGAGCCCGGCAGGGCACGCCGTACGGGGGATGGGCATGACGACCGAGGCGACGACCGGGGCGCACAGCGGCCCGTCCGAGGTGCTGGTCGTCCAGCCCCGGTCGCACACCGAACGGACGATCCTGCGCCGCTGGGCCGAGGAGAGCCATCCGGGTGCGCCGGTGGTGCCGATCGGCGACGGTCCGGAGGTCCCGGCGGCGCTGGGCGAGGCGCTGCACGGCGACGACACCGTGATCGTCCCGGCCCGCGTCGCCTGGGTGACCCCGGAGGCCGGGGAGCCGGGCGCGGTCCGCAGGCTGCGCGGGCTGGCCACCACCGCCGTCATGCGGATGGCCTGGTCACCGCTGCACCCGGCGATGGCCCGGCACCGTCCGGACGCGGCGCGGGTCGTCGTGGGCGAGCCCGCGACCGTCTCCGACCTGGTGTCGCGGTTCGTCGCCCAGGAGAACGGCCGCCCCGGGTCGGAGGGCTTCGCCCGCTTCGTCGTGCGGCAGGCGGTGCTGGCCTGCGACCGCGTCGAGCGCCGGATCCTCGGCGACCGGTACAAGGTGCCGCGCCGGATGGTCGAGCAGATCACCTCCTCGGCCCGGTTCGCCGAGCTGGCGGCCCGCCTCGCCCGCCGCACCGGCCGGCCCGCGCCGGAGGTCGCGCAGCGGCTGGAGTCGTGCCTGCACGAGATGGCCGCGGTGCAGAGCCCGCCGGCCATCGACGTCTTCCGGGCGATGATGGGCCCGATGCACGCCAAGGCCTGGGACGTCCAGGTCGACGAGTCCGGGCTGGAGCGGCTGCGTGCGCTCAACCGCGACCACGCGCTGATCTTCCTGCCCAGCCACCGCTCCTACGCCGACCCGCTGCTGCTGGCAGAGGTCCTGCACGAGCGCAACTTCCCGCGCAACCACGTGCTCGGCGGCAACAACCTCTCGTTCTGGCCGATGGGGGCGCTCGGCCGCCGCGCCGGGGTCGTGTTCATCCGGCGCGTGTTCGGCGAGGACGTCGTCTACAAGGCCGCGATCCAGGAGTACCTGGGCCACCTGCTCGCGAAGCGGTTCAACCTGGAGTGGTACATCGAGGGCGGGCGCAGCCGGACCGGCAAGCTCCGCCGTCCCCGGGTCGGCCTGCTGCGCTACGTGGTCGCCGCGATGCAGGACCGGCCGGGGCTGGACGCGATCCTGGTCCCGGTCTCGATCGCCTACGACCAGCTGCACGAGGTCGGCGCGATGGCCGCCGAGCAGGCGGGCGGCGAGAAGCGGGCCGAGGGGCTGGGCTGGCTCTACCACTACTTCCGCGACCAGAGCCGGCACATCGGCACCGCGCGGGTGCGGATCGCCGAACCGCTGTCGCTGCGGCAGGCGCTCGCCGACGCGGGGGAGGGGCCCGCCCAGCTGGAGAAGGTGGCGTTCCGGGTGTGCGCCGGGATCAACGGGGTCACCCCGGCCACCGCCACGTCGCTGGCCACGTTCGCGCTGCTGTCCGCCCGTGACCGCGCGCTGACCCTGCAGCAGGTGCGTGAGGTCGTCGCCCCGCTGGCCGACTACCTGGAGGCGCGGGAGGTCGCCGTCCCGGTCGCGGAGCTGCGGACCCGGCACGGGCTGCGGATGACGCTGGACCGGCTGGCCGAGGCCGGTGTCGTCACCGTGTACGAGGGCGGGACCGAGCCGGTGTTCGCGATCGGCGCCGGCCGCCACCACGTCGCCGCGTTCTACCGCAACGGGACGCTGCACCACCTGCTCGAGCGGGCGCTGCTGGAGGTGGCGCTGCTGCGCATCGGGGACGCCGGGGACGACGAGGACCTGGTCGAGGTCGGGTGGCGCGAGCTCGCCCGGCTGCGCGACCTGCTCAAGTTCGAGTTCTTCTTCTCGACCCGCCGCGCGTTCCGCGGGGAGATCCTGCGCGAGCTCGGCCTGATCGACCCCGACTGGCGGCGGCGCGACGCCCGCCCGGCCGACGTGCGCGCGGCCCTGCGGCAGCTGCCGTTGCTGGTCGCGCCGGGCGTGCTCCGCTCGTTCCTCGACGCCCAGCTGGTGGTCGCCGACCGGCTGGCCGCGCTCGGTGATCGTCCGCTGCCCGCGGAGGGCGACGGCCCGCTGCCGCCGCAGCAGGAGTTCCTCGACGAGTGCCTCGGTGTGGGCCGGCAGATGCTGATGCAGCACCGGCTGGACCGGGCCGACTCGGTGTCGCGTGAGCTGTACGCCACCGCGGTGCGGCAGGCGGAGAACCGCGGGCTGGTCACCCCCGACGGCGCGGGCCGGGCCGGCGCGGACGGCGCCGGGCCGTCGCTCGCCGAGAAGCGGGTGGCCTGGTGCGACGAGGTGGCCGCGGTGATCGACGACCTCGGACGGCTGGCCGAGCTGCAACGCGTCCGGCTCCAGGTGGTGCTGGGCACGGGCGACGACGAACCGGTCGCGCGGGCGCTCCCCGCGGCGGACGGGAGCACGGAGGGGGACGCGGGTGTCGCAAGCTGAGGGTGCGCGGGCCGAGGGTGCGCGATCCGAGGAGGCGCGGGCCGAGCGTCTGCGCGCCGTCCGGGAGGCCCCGCCGGGGCCGGGGACGATCGCGTACTTCGACTACGACGGCACCGTCATCGACGGCTACTCGGCCGGCGCGTTCTACCGCACCCGGCTGCGCGAGTTCGACGTCGGCCCGGTCGAGCTGGTGCGCACGATCCTGTCCGGGATGCGCGGCATCCGCACCGACGAGGACTTCAAGGAGTTCCTCGCCATCACCCTGGCCACCTGGACCGGGCGCCGCGAGGACGAGCTGTACGCGCTGGGCCGCACGCTGTTCCGCGAGGAGATCGCCGGCGCGCTGCACCCCGAGGTCTGGGAGCTGGTCGCCGCGCACCGCGAGCGGGGCCACCAGGTGGTGATGGCGTCCTCGGCGACCCGCTTCCAGGTGCAGCCGATGGCCGACGAGCTCGGCGCGGACCGGGTGCTGTGCACCGAGCTGGAGGCCGACGACGGCGTGCTGACCGGCCGGGTGGTGGGCGTCTCGCTGTGGGGGCCGGGCAAGGCCGCGGCCGTGCGGGCCGACGCCGCGGCGCACGGCGCCGACATCGGGGACTGCTTCGGCTACGCCAACGGCACCGAGGACGCCGAGTTCCTCTCCGCCGTCGGGAACCCGGTCGCGGTGTCCCCGACCGACTCGCTGCGCAGGCTGGCGGGCGAGCTGGGCTGGCCGGTGCTGGACTGCGCGCCCCGCGGCGGGCTGTTCCCCGACGTCGGCGACCTGGCCCGCACCGCGGTCTTCTACGGCGGCATGGCCGGCGGACTGGCCGCCGCGGCGGGGGCCGGGCTGCTGCACCGCTCGCGCCGCACGTTCGTCGACATGGCCGCCGGGGTCGGCGCCGACGTCGCGTTCGGGCTGGCCGGGATCGGCGTCGAGGTCACCGGCGCCGAGCACCTCGTGTCCGCGCGGCCGTGCGTGTTCGTGTTCAACCACCAGTCCAAGTTCGACGTGCCGATCCTGATGAAGCTGCTGCGCGACGGCTTCACCGGGGTGGCGAAGGCCGAGGCCGCGCAGATCCCGGTGTGGGGGCAGCTGTTCCGGATCGCCGACGTCGCCTTCGTCGACCGGAGCGACACCCGCCGGGCGCGGCAGGCGCTGCAGCCCGCCGTCGACAAGCTCCGCACCGACGGCATCTCGCTCGCGATCGCGCCGGAGGGCACCCGGTCGCCGACGCCCCGCCTCGGCCCGTTCAAGAAGGGCGCCTTCCACATCGCGATGCAGGCCGGGGTGCCGGTCGTCCCGATCGTCATCCGCAACGCCGGCGAGATCATGTGGCGTGGCGCGCAGACGCTGCGCGGGGGCACCGTCCAGGTCGTCGTGCACCCGCCGATCGACACCGCGCACTGGGTGCCCGAGGAGGCCGGGAAGTACGCCGAGCAGGTCCGCGGCCTGTTCCTCGACACCCTGACCACGTGGCCGGAGCGCCGCACGGACCGGGAGGAGGGCGAGCCCGGTGACCGCTGAGCTCCCGGTGCCCGCGCCGTCCTGGGGCACGAGCCGCGAGATGTCGCCGTTCGAGGTCATGATGTGGCGGGCCGAGGCCGACGACCCGCGCTACCGCTCCCCGGTGCTCGCCGTCGAGGTGCTCGACGCGGAGCCGGAGTGGGACCGGCTGGCCGCCGCCGTGGACTGGGCGACCCGGATGGTGCCGCGCTTCCGCGAGCGGGTCCGCGAGCCGCTGGCCGGGCTCGGCACCCCGTACTGGATCCACGATCTCGACTTCGACCTGCACTACCACCTGCGACGGGTGCGGATCCCCGGGTCCGGGCCCGGGTTCTGGGAGGCGCTGGGCCCGATCGCCGAGCAGTGCGCGATGACCCCGTTCGACCGGCAGCGGCCGCCGTGGGAGGCCGTGCTGGTCGAGGGACTGCCCGGTGGCGGGGCGGCGTTCCTGCTGAAGATGCACCACGTGCTCACCGACGGCCTCGGCGTCGTCCAGCTGCTGTCGCAGCTGCACAGCCGCAAGCGCGAGCACGACGACGCCAAACCCCAGCCGGCCGCGCCCGCGACCGAGTCGCCGGACCCGCTCGCCGAGGTCGACCGCCTGGTGCGCCGCGAGGCCGGGATGGTGCCCGCCGCGGGCCGGGCGGCCCGGGACGTGCTGGGCGCGCTCGCCCGGCCGGTGGCCGCGGTCCGGGCCGGCGCCCGCTACCTCGACTCCGCGGTGCGGGTGCTGTCCCCGCCGGCCGGTGGGGCCTCGGAGCTGCTGCGTCCGCGCGGGCTGTCCTGGCGGTTCGCCGCGCTCGACGTCGGGTTTCCCGACCTGCGCGCGGCCGGCCGGGCGGCCGGCGGGTCGTTCAACGACGTCTACCTGGCCGCGCTGCTCGGCGGATTCCGGATCTACCACGAGCGGCAGGGCCGGCCGGTGCCCGGCGACGCGACCCTGCGCACCTCGGTCCCGGTCTCGGTGCGCCGCCCGGGCGACGCCGCCGGGGGCAACCGGTGGGCGCCCGCCCGGCTGCGGGCCCCGATGGGGCTGGTGGACCCGGCCGAGCGGATCCGCGCGGTCGGTGCGCAGATGCGGGTGGCGCGGGACGAACCGGCGCTGGAGAGCCCGGACGTCGTCGCCCCGCTGCTGGCCCGGCTGCCCGGCCCGCTGCTGACCCTGGTCGCCGGCGGCGCGACCACCGGGAACGACCTGCAGGCGTCGAACGTGCCGGGGCTGCGGTCCGAGGCGTTCCTGTGCGGGGCCCGCATCGAGCGCGTCTACCCGTTCGCCCCGCTGCCCGGCAGCGCGGCGATGATCTCGGTGGTCACCCACGGCGACACCTGCTGCGTCGGGGCCAACCTCGACGCGGCGGCGATCACCGACCGCGACCTGTTCGCCGAGTGCCTCGCCGCCGGGTTCGGCGAGGTCCTCTCCCTGCACCCGGGCTCGGCGGAGCCCGTGATCGTGCGATGACGGCGCTGTACCGCGGCGGTGCGGGGGAGCCGCTGCTCCTGCTGCACGGGGTCACGTCGTCGTGGCGGGCCTGGAAGCCGGTGCTGCCGATGCTGGAGCAGCACCACGACGTCTGGGCCGTGACGATGCCCGGCCACCTCGGCGGGCCGCCGCTGCCCGACGGCGGGTTCTCGATCGACGTCGTGGTCGACGCGCTGATCGAGCAGCTGGACGAGCTGGGCATCGACGAGGCCCCGCACGTCGTCGGGAACTCGCTCGGTGGCTGGGCGGCCCTGGAACTGGCCCGGCGGGGGCGGGCGCGGTCGGTGGTCGCGCTCTCGCCCGCGGGGGCCTGGGCGATGCCCTCGGACCTGTACCGGCTGCTGGCGACGTTCCGGGTGGGTGCGCTGCTGGCCGGGTGGCGGCCGGTGCGCCGGCTCGCCGGCTGCGGGCTGATCCGGCGCCTGCTGCTGCTCACCGTCGCCGAGCGCACCGACCGCTACACCCCGGAGGAGGTCGACGAGCTGTTCGACGACCTCGCCGGGTGCACGATGCTGGAGCCGTTGCTGTCCGCCGCGAGCGTCGAGACGGCGATCGCGCCGTTCGACCAGCTGCCGTGCCCGGTCCGGATCGCCTGGTCCGGTTCGGACCGGACGATCCCGTTCGCCCGGTACGGGCGTCCGATGGTGGACGCGGTGCCGGGCGCCGACCTGGTCGTGCTGCCCGGGGTCGGGCACGTCCCGATGGTCGACAACCCGGCACTGGTGGCGTGGACGATCCTGCAGCACACCCGCTACGAGGTGGCCTCCTGATGCCGGTGCGCCCGGACGGTCGCGCGCCGGCGTCCGGGGCGGGGCCGGGGCGGCCGCAGGCGTGCCGGACGCGGCCGTGATCTCCCCGCGGCTCGCCGCGATCGTGGCGGCGCTACCGCTGCAGCCCCACCTGCGGGTGCTCGAGATCGGCTGCGGGCCCGGCGCCGCGGCCCGGGCGATCGCCGACCGGCTGTCCACCGGGCACGTCCTCGCCATCGACCGGTCGGACGCGGCCATCCGCCTGCTGCGGGCCGGCTCGGCCGAGCAGCTCGCCTCGGGCCGGCTGCGCGCGCGCCGGGTGGCGATCGAGGACCTCACGCTGGCCGACGACGAGGAGCCGTTCGACCTGGTGGTCGCGATCCGGGTCGGTGCACTCGACGGCCGCCACCCCCGCGCCGGGGCGCGGGCCATGGACCGGATCGCGGCCGTGACCCACCCGCACGCCCGGCTGTTCGTCGACGGCGGGCAGCCGCTGCGGGAGCTGCCCGTCCACCGGAGGACCTGAGCGCGCGGGTGGGGCCGGTGCTCACCCGCCGGACGGCGGCTCCTGGGCCGCGGCCCCGGCGAGGGCCCGCACGACGGCGGCCTCGGCCCGCGGCCCGTCCACACCCAGTCCGGAGAGGACACCCTCGCCGTCCTCCTGCTCGAGCAGTGCCAGCAGGACGTGCTCGGTGCCGACGTAGTTGTGCCCCAGCCGCAGCGCCTGCCGGAAGGTCAGCTCCAGTGCCTTCTTCGCGGCCGCGTCGAACGGGATGAGATCGGGTACCTGCTCGGTCCGCTCCGGCAGGACGGCGGTGGCGGCCTGCCGGACGGCGTCCGCGGTCACGCCCTGCGGTTCGAGGAGGACGACCGCGAGCGACTGGGGGTCGGCCATCAGGCCGAGCGCCAGGTGGGCCGGGGTGATCCGGTCGTTGCCGGCCTCCCGCGCCTCGCGCTGCGCCACGACCACGACGTTGCGGGCGCGTGGCGTGAACTTCTTGAACCCGTCCTCGGGATCGATCGGCTCGTCCGCCTTCGGCACGAACCGCTTCTGTGCGGCCTGTTTGGACACGCCCATGCTGCGCCCGATGTCGGTCCAGGACGCACCCGAGCGCCGGGCGCGGTCGACGAAGTGTCCGATGAGGTGGTCGGCGACCTCGCCGAGGTGGTCCTCGGCGAGGACGGCGTCGGTGAGCTGGTCCAGCGGGTCGTCGTGGACGCCGGTGATGGCGGCGATGAGGTCGTCGAGCCGGGCGATGTTCGTGACCGGGAGAGGTGGAGTCATGGGGTCAACCGTAGGTTGACGCTGACGGATCGTCAACCTGAAGTTGACCGAGTGTCCGTCGCGCGGTGACGCCGGGCACTCGCTACCGTGCGCGCTCACGGTCACACGATCGAGTGACAACGCGGACGCGAACGGGGTGAGGACGTGCGACGACGACGGCATCTCGGCCGCGCCGGCGCGATCCTGCTCGGGCTCCTCGTGCTCGCCGGGTGCACCCGCACCTCGATCGAGGGGCTGCAGGTCCGCTCCGGCCCGGGTACCGGGCACGCGGTCGTCGGCACGATCCCGGAGTCGGGCACCCCGGTGCGGGTCGACTGCTGGCGGCGCGGTGAGCCGGTGCGCGGCGACACGGTCTGGTACCGGTTGCTCGGTCCGGTGGAGGGCTGGGTGACGAACTACTACGTGCACACGACCCGCGAGCTGGCGAGCACCCCGTCGTGCTGAGGGCTCCGTCCTGCTGAGCGCCCCGTACTACTGAGCACCCGGCCCTGTCGAGCGCCCCGTAGTGCCGAGTGCTCCGTCCTGCCGAGCGCGCCGTGCTGCCGAGCGCCCGTCCGGGCCGGGCTCACTCGTGCTCGGGCAGCAGCGGGACCTCCAGGCCCTGGTCGCGCCCCAGCTGGGTGGCGCGGGCGACCGAGCCGGCGCCGAAGCGGCGGCGTACCGCGTCCAGCGCGGTGTCCAGCGCCGGGCCGGCGTGGGCGTCGAGCGGGAGCTCGAGCTGCAGTGCGCCGTCGTCGTCGAGGTTGGTCAGCGACAGTCCGAGCAGCGTGATGCCGCGGTCGCGGATCTGCGGGGTCGCCGCGACCAGCAGACGCCGGGCCGCGGCCAGGATGGTCGGGGTGTGCGCGGTCGGCACCGGCAGCGTGTGCGAGCGGGTCACCCGGGCGTAGTCGGCGAACCGTAGCCGCAGCACCACGGTCCGGCAGACGCGCCCGCCGCCGGTGCCACGCCCGCCGGTCGGGGCGCGAAGCCGGCGGGCGAGCCGGTCGACCGTCCCGGCCAGGATCGCGTCCAGCTCCTCGGCGGTGCGCGGACGGCGGCCCAGGGCCCGCTGCGAGCCGATCGAGCGCCGGGTGCGGTGGGTGTCGACCGGCCGCGGGTCGCGCAGCCGGGCCAGCGCGTAAAGGTGCCGTCCCGCGGCCGGGCCCAACCGGGACACCAGCGCCGCCTCTCCCAGCCCCGCGACGTCGGCGACGGTTCGCACGCCGAGTTCGTGCAGCTTCGCGGCGGTGACCGCGCCGACTCCCCACAGCCGCTCCACCGGCAGCGGGTGCAGGAACTCTCGCTCGGCGCCCGGGTCGACGACCAGGAGCCCGTCGGGTTTCGCGGCCGCGCTCGCCACCTTGGCCAGGAACTTCGTGCGGGCCACCCCGACGGTGATCGGCAGCCCCGCCTCGTCCGCGACCCGGGCCCGCAGCCGCGCGGCGATCTCCCGCGGGCCGCCCGCGATCCGGGCCAGGCCGCCGACCTCGAGGAACGCCTCGTCGATCGAGAGGCCCTCCACCTCGGGCGTGGTGTCGCGGAAGATCGCGAAGACGGCGCGGCTCGCCTCGGAGTAGGCCGCCATCCGGGGCGGGACGACGATCGCGGCCGGGCAGAGCGCCCGGGCCTGGCGCCCGTTCATCGCCGTCCGCACGCCGTAGGCCTTCGCCTGGTAGCTGGCCGCCAGCACGACCCCGCCGCCCACGATCACCGGGCGGTCGCGCAGGCGCGGGTCGTCCCGCTGCTCGACCGAGGCGTAGAACGAGTCCAGGTCGGCATGCAGGATGGTGGCCCGGCCGCGCACGAACACATGTTCGCATGCGGCGGCGCCCTGGTCGAGGGCTCGGTGTTCGAGGGCCCGGTGTTCGAGGGTCCGGTGCTCCTCAGCTGCCGCCGGTGCGGCTCTGCCAGCGGACCAGCGCCTTGCGTGCCGCCTTCGCCACCCGCTTGTCCGGGTGGAACCCGCCGATCTCGGCGAGGACCTCGCCGAGGCGCGGGTGGTCGAGCCGCCAGAGGTCGTCGAACACCTCCACGGTCTCCGGCGGGAACTCGCGGGCGAACAGCGCAGGCCACTCGTCGGTCCCGATGGTGTCGACGGTGACCGCGAGGACGTCGACCGACGCGCGCAGCAGCAGTTCCGGCTCGACCGACTGCGGGTCCAGCCGGCCGCGGGCCACCAGCCGCCGGGCGACCTGGGCCCGGTGCGGACCGTCGAGGTGCCGGGCGAGCAGGTCGTCGACGAGGTCGGCGCCGAAGCGTTCCGCGGCCACGCTGGTCGCGGTCAGCACCACGACCAGCGGCTGCTCCGGGGCCAGCGCGCGGGTGACGAACGCGGCGACGGCCCCGTCCTTGTCGGGCTGGGCGGCGTGCCAGGCGTCGATGTCGCTGCGCCACTCGTCCGGCGGCACCTCACCGGCCAGGTCGACGATCTCGGCGACGCTCGCGACCGCGGGGTCGGGACGGCTGGGGAAGCCGAGCCCCTCCGCGGACAGCGCGAGCAGCGCGCACGCGACACCGCCGGGGGTCGGCGTGATCCGGCCCCCGGTCCGCCGGTCCTCGCCGAGGAGGTCGTCGCGCTCGGTCGTGGTGTCGGTCCAGGCGACCAGCCCGAGCCGCTCGAGGCGCTCGACGAGCCGGGCGGTGTGGAACGCCGGGAGGTCGGCGAGCCCGTCGTTCCAGTCCAGCACCAGGTCGAGCAGCGCGGCCAGATCGTCGAAGGCCATGCCGTCGTCGGGGTGGCGCAGCAGGGCGAGGAACGCCGGTGTGGCGTCGTCGGCCGGTTCGGGGAACTCGCCGTCGGCCCCGTCCGTCCCGTCGGCCCTGTCGAGGAGCTCCCCGGCGAGCTCGTCCGCGAGTTCGCCGGCGAGCTCGTCGTCGGGTGGGGAGCCGTCGCCGGTCGAGCCCAGCTCCCGGGCGAGGATCTCGAGCGCACGCTCGGTGGCCTCGTCGTCCAGGTCGGTGCCGTCCTGCTCGGTGCCGCCCGGGTCCGCGAGCCCGTCCGCGGCCCCGTCCGGGTCGTCGGCGTCCGGGCCGCCGTTCGGGTCATCGCCGTCCGGGTCATCGTCGTCGTCGAGCAGGCCGCCGAGCAGGTCGTCGCCGAGGTCGTAGCCGTCGTCGCCCCGGCGCTGCCCGCCCATCGACACGGTCAGCGCCCCGGCCTCGCGGGCGGCCAGCACCAGGTCCTCGTGCGCGGAGGTGTCGTCGAGTCCGGCGAAGCGCGCGCCGGCCACGAGCCTGCCGTTCTCCCGCTGCACGGCCCCGGCCAGCACCGCGGTCTCGAGGATCCAGGTCAGGTTCACCAGCCGGTCCGCGCGGTGCAGCCGCGCGTAGCGGGCCGCGTCGAGGTCGTCGGTGCCCAGCTGGGTGGCCAGGTGGCGGGCGTCGGCGAGGCGCAGGTTGCCGGTGCGCGTCAGCTGCCGGCCCTTCTCCCCGCACCACTGCGCCAGTGCGCGGGCGTCCCGCACGATCGTCGCCGCCGCCGCGGACTCCGCCCGCCGTGCCGGCCCGGGCAGCCGCACCGGGTCCGGGGGCGTGTCGAACTCGGCGAGCACCGGGTGCACGGGGCCGGCCTCCAGCTCGTCGTAGTCGTCGGCGTAGGCCGTGCACAGCCGCCGGATCTGCGACGGCCGCGGGCTGTCCCGGGTGAGCAGCCCGCACTCGTCGAGGTACTCCAGGAACACCGCGACGGTCAGCGGCACCAGGCGCAGCGGCAGGCGGTGCTCCGCCATGATCCGCGGGCACCAGCCGTCGAGGAAGGTCTCGACCTGTTCCAACGGCCAGTCGGCCAGGTCGCCGTCGGCCGCGAGCCACTTGTACTGGAGCAGCAGCTCGGCCGACATCGGCTCGGCGACGAGCTCGTTCTCGTCGAGCCAACCGGTGAAGCCGCTGATCAACCGGCCCGCGGTCTCCTGGAACGCGTCGTCCTCGTCCTCCGCGAACTGCATGCGCATGGTCCGAGTGTGCACCGTCGACCCGGCTTCGCGTGGGTCGGCGTGTCCGGAGCCGGGACGGCCGGGAACGGGCAGGATGGTCGGTTGAGATGACGACCCTGTTCGCCCTGCTGATCGCCGTCGCCGCGATGATCGGCAACACGATCGCGGCCCTGTGGGAGGCCAAGGGCAGCCGGCTGGCCCGCTACGGGCGGCCGGTGTGGCTGCAGCCGTGGTTCCTGGCGGGGCTGCTCGCCGACGTCGTCGCCTGGGTGCTCACCGTCATCGCGCTGCGCTACCTGCCGGTGTTCGCGGTGCAGTCCATCCTGGCCGGCGCGATCGCGCTCACCGCGCTGGCCGACCACGGCTGGAACCCGTGGAACCTGATCCCGCGCGACCGCTGGGCGGTGCTCGCCGTGCTGGCCGGGCTGGTGCTGGTGGCCACGGCCGCGGCCCCGGAACGTCCGGAGGCGCTGCCGCCCGCGGCGACGCCGGTGCTGCTCGCCTCCTTCGCGCTGCTGCTGGTGGCGACGCCGTTCGTGTGGCGGTCCGGGCGGCCGATGCTGCTGGCCCTGCTGTCCGGGCTCGGGTTCGGCGGCACCGCGCTCGCGGTGCGTGCCATCCACCCCGGCCCGTTCCGCTGGGAGACGGTGGCCGACCTGCTGCTCGACCCGCTGGTCTACGGGGTCGTGGCGATGGGGGTGCTGGGGGTGCTGACGTTCGCGAAGGCACTGCAGGACGGCGCGGTCGGGGAGGCCACGGCGGTGCTGTCGGTGACCGAGGTGGTCGTGCCCGGCGCGGTCGGGATCGCGCTGCTCGGCGACCGGATCCGGCCCGGGTGGGAGGCGGTCGCCGTGCTCGGTGTGCTCGTCGCGCTGGCCGGGGTGGTCGCCCTGACCCGGCCGGACCCGGACTCGGTCCGCCGCCGGGTGCACTGACCCGTGAGTGGTTTTCGCGGTCCTGGCCACGGTAACCACGCACGGGGAAGGTCGGCGGGTGCCGCGGCGTTGCCCCCGGTATGACGACGACCGGCGCCGACCCCCGCACCGAGCACACCGCCTGGCGGGCCGACCGCGAGGAGACGCTGCGCGAGCCGCACGGCTGGCTCTCGCTGACCGCCCTGCACTGGCTCACGCCCGAGGAGGGCACGATCCCCGGGCTGCCCGGGACCTGGCGGGTCGCCGACGCCGACCACGTCGCGATCACCGCGACGGCCGCGGACGGGGTGGTGCTGCCCGCCGCGCCCGAGCCGCTCGACGGGATCGCCCACGTCCGTCCGGTCGACGGTCTCCCCGGCGTGCTGGTCACCGTCGGGGAGCGTGTCGTGGAGATCGCCCGCCGGAGCGAGGACTTCGCGCTGCGCGTGCGGGACCCGCAGGCGCTCACCCGCACCGCGTTCGACGGCGTGCCGACCTTCGGCTACGACGAGGCGGCGGTCGTCGACGGGCTGTTCACCGCCTACGAGGAGCCGGGCCGGATTGCCGTCGACGCGGTCGTCGCCGGGCTGCAGCACTTCCCGACCGCGCTCGGCGAGGTCGCGTTCACCTACCGCGGGGCCCGGCAGCGCCTGGTCGCGCTGGCCGGCCGTGACGGCGGGCTGTCGCTGCACTTCCGCGACGCCACCTCCGGGGACACCACCTACGGCGCCGGGCGCATCCTCAAGACCGACGACCCCGGCCGGGACGGCACGCTGCGGCTCGACCTCAACCGCGTCGTCAACCTGCCGTGCGCGTTCACCGACCACGCGACCTGCCCGCTGCCGCCGGCGGGCAACGTCCTGACCGTGGCGCTCGAAGCGGGGGAGCGGACGCCGCACCGGCCCGACCTGGCCTGACTGTGCCGCCCGCCGCGGTGCGGTGGCGTCCCGGCGCCGGCGGGGCGAGGGTGGGGATCATGCGAGCGATCGGATTCACCACCCACGGCGGCCCGGACGTCCTCGAGGTCCTCGAGCTGCCCGAACCGCATGCCGGGCCGGGCGAGGTCCGGGTTCGGGTGTCCGCGGCCGCGGTCAACCCCACCGACACCGTGCAGCGCGCCCGGCCGCTGCAGAAGGTCGACCCGCCGTGGGTGCCCGGGATGGACATCGCCGGCGTCGTCGACGAGGCGGGCGACGGCAGCCCGGTCGCGGTGGGGGAGCGGGTGATGGCGATCGTCGTCCCCGGCGGGGCGCACGGGGCCTACGCCGAGCACGTCGTCGTCCCGGCGGGGTCGGTGGTGCCGCTGCCGGAGGGCGTCGACGAGACCGCGGCGAGCACCCTGCCGATGAACGCCCTCACCGCGTGGCTGGCGTTGGACGAGCTGGCCGTCCCGCGCGGCGGCACCGTCGCCGTCACCGGGGCCGCGGGCGCGTTCGGCGGCTACACCGTGCAGCTCGCGCTCGCCCGTGGGCTGCGGGTGGTCGCCGACGCCGCCGAGTCCGACCGGGAGCTGGTCGACGGCCTGGGCGCGCACGTCGTGCTGCCCCGCGGCGACGGGTTCGCCGACTCGGTCCGCGGCGCCGTCCCCGACGGGGTCGACGGGCTCGCCGACGGCTCGGTGCAGGGTGACGTGCTGCTCCCGGCGGTGCGCGACGGCGGCCGGATCGCCACCGTCCGCGGCCACCGCGGCGCCGAGGAACGCGGCATCGCCTGGCACCCGGTGTGGGTGCGCACGATCGCCGAGGACCGCGAGAAGCTGCTCGCCGTCCGCGACCTCGCCTCCTCCGGCGCACTGACCCCGCGGGTCGCCGGGACGTGGCCCGCGGAGAAGGCCGCCGACGCGCACCGCGCGCTCGAGGCGGGCGGGCAGCGCGGGCGCGGTGTGCTGCTGTTCTGACCGCGCGGCCGGACCGGTCCGCCCCGGGCCCCGTTGCAACGTCGCCGCAACCGGTGTCGCGCGTCACGGGTGTGGTGTTCACTGCACTCCAGGCCTGACAGCCCCGACGACCGCGGCAGGCCGGCGAGCGCCGCCGCGGTCGTGGCGAACCCGCTCGCAGGAGGTGCCGAGTGACCACCACGCAGTCGGAGACCACAGGAGTCAGCACTGCCCGCGCGACGGCCGAGGGCTGGCTCAACGCCTTCGCCGACGCCCTGTCCGCGCGGGACGTCGACCGGGCCGTGTCCCTGTTCGCCGACGAGTGCTACTGGCGTGACCTGGTCTCCTTCACCTGGAACCTGAAGACGGTCGAGCACCACGACGGCGTCCGCGACCTGCTGACCCGGACGCTGGAGTCGACCGACCCCTCCCGCTGGACGATCACCGCGGAGCCGAGCGAGGCCGGCGGCGTGACCGAGGCGTGGTTCTCCTTCGAGACCGCCGTCGGGCGCGGGTCGGGCCACGTCCGGATCACCGACGGCCGGGCGTGGACGCTGCTCACCACCCTCGACGAGCTCACGGGCCACGAGGAGCCGATGCGGGAGAACCGCCCGTTCGGCACCGAGCACGGCGCCAACCCCGACCGGGTCACCTGGAAGGAGGGGCGCGAGCAGGAACTCGCCGAGCTGGGCCGGACCCGCGACCCCGAGGTCGTGATCATCGGCGGTGGTCAGGGCGGCATCGCGCTCGGCGCGCGGCTGCGCCAGCTCGGTGTTCCGACGATCATCGTCGAGCGCAACGAGCGGGCGGGCGACTCCTGGCGCAAGCGCTACAAGAGCCTCGCCCTGCACGACCCGGTCTGGTACGACCACCTGCCGTACCTGAAGTTCCCGGACAACTGGCCGGTGTTCGCGCCGAAGGACAAGATCGGCGACTGGCTGGAGTTCTACACGCGGATCATGGAGCTGAACTACTGGGGCTCCACCGAGGCGACGTCCGCGACCTACGACGAGTCGAGCGGCCGGTGGGACGTCGTGGTCGACCGCGCCGGTGAGCAGGTCACGCTGCGCCCGCGCCAGCTCGTGATCGCCCTCGGTGTCTCCGGCAAGCCGAACATCCCGGACCTCCCCGGCCGCGAGCAGTACCAGGGCGAGGTGCAGCACTCCTCGCAGCACCCCGGCCCGGACGCCTACAAGGGCAAGCGCGTCGTCGTCGTCGGGTCGAACAACTCGGCGTTCGACATCTGCGGCGCGCTCTGGGAGGTCGGCGCCGACGTCACGATGGTGCAGCGGTCCTCGACCCACATCATCAGGTCCGCCTCGCTGATGGAGTACTGCCTCAAGGGCCTCTACTCCGAGGAGGCGGTCGCCAGCGGGGTCGACACCCGGACCGCGGACATGATCTTCGCGTCGCTGCCGTACCGGATCATGAACCAGTTCGAGAAGCCGAACTACGACCGGGTCCGCGAGATCGACGCCGAGTTCTACGCGAAGCTGGAGAAGGCGGGCTTCCGGCTCGACTTCGGCGACGACGAGTCGGGCCTGTTCATGAAGTACCTGCGCCGCGGCTCGGGCTACTACATCGACGTCGGCGCGGCGGAGCTGGTCGCCGAGGGCAAGGTGAACCTCGTCGGAGGGCAGGTCGAGTCCTTCACCGAGAAGGGCATCCGGCTCGCCGACGGCACCGAGCTGGACGCCGACCTGGTCGTGTTCGCCACCGGGTACCGGTCGATGAACGGCCTCGCCGCCGACATCGTCGGGCAGGAGACGGCCGACCGGGTCGGCAAGGTCTGGGGCCTGGGCTCCGACACCACCAAGGACCCCGGTCCCTGGGAGGGCGAGCAGCGCAACATGTGGAAGCCCACCCAGCAGCCGCACCTGTGGTTCCACGGCGGGAACCTGCACCAGAGCCGGTTCTACTCGCTGTACCTGGCGCTGCAGCTCAAGGCCCGCCAGGAGGGCATCCCGACCCCGGTCTACGCACTCCAGGAGAGTCACCATCTGGCATAGCTGCTTGTGAGTGGTTATCGCGGTCAGAACCGCGATAACCACTCACGGGTAGGATCGTGTGACCGCTGTCACGCGATCAGGAGCGACAATGAAGTCGATCTTCTTCCATCTCATGCCCTACCGGGACCTCCCGGTGGACTTCGAGCAGCGATACGAGTCGATCTGGGTCACCCCACCCAACACCGAGCTGTGCGACCCGCGGCGGGTGGCGCAGTACTACCAGTGGAACCTCGACGAGCTGGAGCTGGCCGACGCGCTCGGCTTCGACGGCGTCGGGGTGAACGAGCACCACCAGAACGGCTACGGGTTCATGGCCTCGCCGAACCTGATGGCGGCCTCGCTGGCCCGCCGCACGCCCAACAACTCGGCGATCATGGTGCTGGGCAACACCCTCGCGCTGTACGCGCCGGCCACCCGGGTGGCCGAGGAGTTCGCGATGCTCGACGTGCTCTCGAACGGCCGGCTCGCCGCCGGGTTCCCGGTCGGGACCTCGATGGACGTCAACTTCTGCTACGGCGTCACCCCCACCGAGACCCGGCCGCGTTTCCGGGAGGCCGAGGAGCTGATCACCCGGGCCTGGACCGAGCCCGGGCCGTTCACGTTCAACGGCCGGTACAACCAGCTGCGCTACGTCAACCCGTGGCCGCAGCCGCTGCAGCAGCCGCACCCGCCGGTTTGGCTGGCCGGCGGCGGGTCGGTGGAGACCTGGGAGCTCGCGGCGGCGAAGAACTACACCTACAGCTACCTGTCCTTCTTCGGCGCGAAGTTCGGCAAGAAGCTGATGGACGGTTTCTGGTCCACGATGGACGAGCTCGGTATCGACCGGAACCCGTTCCGGGCCGGGTTCGCCCAGCAGATCTGTGTGTCCGAGACGGACGAACGGGCCGAGCAGGAGTACCTCGAGCACGTCACCTACTTCTTCAACAAGTGCCTGCACATCCCGCCGTACTTCTTCGAGGCACCCGGCTACCGGACCCGGAAGTCGACCGAGTTCGCGATCAAGACGAACCAGCCCGGGGCGATCGCCGCGGCCGCGGCGCTGGAGAAGAACTGGAAGACCCTCGTCGAGGAGGGCTTCATCATCGCCGGCAGTCCGTCCACCGTGGCCGATCGGTTGATCGAGGTCGCCCGCACGCTGCGGGTCGGCAACCTGCACGCGCTGCTGCAGATCGGGTCGATGCCGCACGAGCTGACGAAGAAGAACATCACGCTGTTCGCCGAGGAGGTCATCCCGCGGATCCGGCACATCTGGGACGACGAGGGCTGGACCCACGAGTGGTGGCCCTCCGGGGCGGCCGTCCGCGCCGTCACCGCCGAGCCGGCCGCGCAGGTGTGAGGGGGCGACGATGACGGTCACCGGAGCACACACGGAGGAGCGCGAGGTGCGGGTCGGCCCGCTCACCGCGCGGGTGCTGGTCGGCGGGACGGGCGAGCCGCTGCTGTTCCTGCACGGCGCGGCGGGGCTGATGTGGGATCCGTTCCTCGACGGGCTCGCCGCCTCGCACACCGTGTACGCGGTGCACCATCCCGGCTCGGGGGAGGGCGAGGACCTGTCGCACCTGCCCGGGATCTGGGAGCTCGTGCTGTTCTACGACGAGCTGCTCGACGCGCTCGGCCTGGACCGGGTCACGGTCGTCGGGCACTCGTTCGGCGGGATGGTGGCGGCCGAGCTGGCCGCGAACTCCCCGCGGCGGGTGGACCGGCTGGTCCTGCTCGCGCCGATCGGGCTCTGGCTCGACGAGCACCCGATCCCGGACATCGCCGGGATGCCGCCGACCGAGCTGCCGGCGCTGGTGCTCGCCGACCCGACCGGGCCGCTCGCCCGGGCGATGGAGGTGCCCGCCGACGACCCGCAGGCGCAGTTCGAGGCGGCGATGCGGATGGCGAGCATCCTGCACTTCATCTGGCCGATCCCGGACAAGGGCCTGGACCGGCGGATCCACCGGGTGTCGGCGCCCACGCTGCTGGTCTGGGGCGAGCAGGACCGGCTCGTCGACCCGGCCTACGGCCCGGCGTTCGTCGGGCACCTGCGCGACGCCCGCCTGGTGACCGTGCCGGACGCCGGCCACCTGCCCCACCTGGAGAACCCCGCACCCGTCGCCGAGGCCGTGCACGGGTTCCTGGACACGAAGGAGAGCTGAGATGCCACTGCACCCCCAGGTCGAGGCGTTGCTGACGCAGATGGCCGAACAGGGGATGCCGTCCCCGGAGAGCATGACGGTCGACCAGAACCGGGCGCTGATCGGCGAGCTCGCCGACCTGGCCGGGGAACCCGAGGAGCTCGCACGGGTCACCGACACCACCGCGCCCGGCCCGGGCGGCGACATCCCGATCCGCGTCTACGTCCCGCACGGTCCCGGCGAGGAGCAGGCACCGTTGCCCACGCTGGTCTACTACCACGGCGGTGGCTGGGTGATCGGCGACATCGACAGCCACGACGCCGTCTGCCGGGCGCTGGCGAACCGGTCCGGGGCGGTCGTCGCGTCGGTGCACTACCGGCTCGCCCCGGAGCACCGGTTCCCGGCGGCGGTCGACGACGCCTACGCCGCCGCGGTCTGGGCGGCGGAGAAGATCGGTGACTTCGGTGGCGACGGCAGCCGGCTGGCCGTCGGCGGGGACAGCGCCGGCGGCAACCTCGCGGCCGTCGTCGCCCAGCTCGCCCGCACCCGGGGTGGCCCGGACCTGCGGTTCCAGCTGCTGGTCTACCCGGCCGTCGACCGGCACGACGACAGCCCCTCGATGCGGGAGAACGCGCTCGGCCCGCTGCTGAGCCGGGGCTGGATGGAGTGGTTCTACGGCTGGTACCAGGCCGGTCCGGACGACGGCCTGGACCCGCGGATGTCCCCGGCCCGTACCGAGGACCTCTCCGGGCTGCCCCCGGCCATGGTGATCACCGCCGAGTTCGATCCGCTGCGCGACCAGGGCGCGGCCTACGCCGGACGGCTCACCGAGGCCGGGGTCGCGACCGAGCACGTGCCGTGCGACGGCATGATCCACGGCTTCTTCCAGATGGTCGGGGCACTCGACCCGGCCCGGGAGACCCTGGACCGGGCCGCCGCCGCGGTGCGCACCGCGCTGGTGTAGTGGCTTGTGAGTGGTTATCGCGGTCAGAGCCGCGATAACCACTCACGGGCGTCGAGAGGTGAAGGGATGCGTTACCTGCTGCTCGGGCCGCTCGAGGCCCGGGACGGCGAGCGCAGGCTGGTCCTGCCCTCCGGCAAGGTCGCGGACCTGTTGGCGGTCCTGCTGGTGCACGTCGGCCAGGTCGTGCCGCGGGACCGGCTGGTCGACCTGCTGTGGAACGGGGCCCCGCCGCGGACCGCCGGTGCGCAGCTGCACAGCCTGATCTCCCAGCTGCGCCGCGCGCTCGGCACCGATGCCGCCATGCTGGTCACCCGCCCGTCCGGGTACCTCCTCGACGTCGACCCGGCCGACGTCGACGTCGGGAGGTTCACCGAGCTGTCCCGGGAGGGACGGGCCCAGCTCGCCGCGGGGCAGGCCGGCGCGGCGGCCGACACACTGCGGGCGGCCCTGGCGCTGTGGCGCGGGTCGCCGCTGGCCGGGACCGGTGCGGCCGAGCTGGTCCGGACCGTCGTGCCGGGGTGGGAGGAGGACCGGCTCGCCGTCCTGGAGGACCGGGTCGACGCCGACCTCGCGTCGGGCCGGCACGGCGACCTCGTCGCCGAGCTCGATGCCGAGGTCGCCGGGCACCCGCTCCGTGAACGGTTGCGCGGCCAGCTGATGCTGGCGCTGTACCGGTCCGGCCGGCGGGCCGACGCGCTGGCGGTCTACGCCCGTGGCCGCCGGGTGCTGGCCGAGGAGCTGGGGCTCGATCCCGGCCCGGCGCTGCAGGACCTGCACGGCGCGATGCTCACCGACGACCCCGGTCTGTCGCCGGCGCCCGCCGAGGCCCCGGTGGGCGTTCCCGCGGTGCCCGCTCAGCTGCCCGCGGACATCGCGGACTTCACCGGCCGGGCCAAACAGGTCGACCGGATCCGCGACCTGATCGTCGACCGGCTCGACACCTCACCCGCCGTCGTGGTCGCGGCGATCGCGGGCAAGGCCGGGGTGGGCAAGACGACGCTGGCCGTGCACGTGGCCCACCAGCTGCGGAGCCGGTTCCCGGACGGGCAGCTCTACGTCGACCTCCGCGGCGCCGAGGCCGACCCGCGCGACCCCGCCGACGTGCTCGCCCAGTTCGTGCGCGCGCTGAGCGCCCGGGGGGCGACCGTCCCGGAACAGCTCGACGAGCGGGCCGCGCTCTACCGCAGCCTGGTGGCCGGGCGGCGGCTGCTGCTGGTGCTGGACAACGCCGCCGCGGAGTCCCAGGTCCGTCCGCTGCTGCCCGGGGACGCCGGCTGCGCGGTGCTGGTGACCAGCCGTACGCCGCTGAGCGGTCTGGCCGGCGCGGTCCGGGTCGACCTCGACGTGCTCGAGCCCGACCAGTCGCTGCAGCTGCTGTCCCGGCTGGTCTCCCCGGAGCGGGTCGACGGCGAGCCGCAGGCCGCCGAGCAGATCGTGCGCTGGTGCGGCCGGCTGCCGCTGGCGATCCGGGTGGTCGGGGCCCGTCTGGCGACCCGGCCGCACTGGACGCTGGCCCGGATGGCCGAGCTGCTCTCCGACGAGCACCGCCGGCTCGACGAGCTCGCGGTCGGGGACCTCGAGGTGCGGGCGAGCCTCGCGCTGAGCTGTGCCGGGCTGGACCCGGCCGCCCGGCGGGCGTTCCGGCTGCTCGGGGTGCTGGACGTCCCCGACTTCGCGCCGTGGGTGGTCGCCGCGCTGCTGGACGTCCCGCGTGAGCGGGCGGACCAGCTGATCGAGCAGCTGCTCGACGCGCAGCTGCTCGAGCTCGCCGGGCCGGTCGGCGGGGAGCAGGCGCGCTACCGGTTCCACGACCTGATCCGGGTCTACGCCCGGGAGGTTGCCGCCGCCGAGGAGCCCGCCCGGGAGCGCACCGACGCGCTGGCGCGGGCCGTCGGCGGCTGGCTCACCCTGGCCGAACGGGCCGGCCGCAGGCTGCCCTCGCCCGAGCTCGGCGGCGGTGTCGCGTCCACACCGGCCTGGCGACCGGACCCCGACACCGTCGCGGCCGCGCTCGACGAGCCCCTGCGGTGGTTCGAATCCGAGATCACGGCGCTGCTCGCGGTCGCGGAGCAGGCCTGCGCCTCGGGGCTCGACGCGCTCGGCTGCCGGTTCGACACCGCACTGGCCCCGATCTCGGTGCTGCGCGCCTACTACGACGACTGGCGGCGGATCTCCGAGCTCGCCGTGGCCGCGGCCCGGCGGGCCGGCGACCACTGGGCCGAGGCACACGCCCTGCGCGGGCTCGGCGAGCTGGCCCGCATCCAGGACCGGGCCGGCGAGGCACTGGTCCTCCTGGAGGAGGCCCGGGACAGCTTCGGCGCGACCGGCGACCGGCAGGGCCGGGCACTCGCCGCGTCCGGCATCGCGGCGGTGTACCGCGACACCGGCCGCCTCGACGACGCCGCGGCGTTGCTGGACGAGGCGCTGGCCGTGCTGCGGGCCGTGGACGACCGGCGGAGCGAGGTCTGGACGCTGCGCCGGTTGGCCGGGGTGCACCGCCTGCACGGGCAGTTCGGACCCGCGCGGCGCTGCCTGCGCGAGGCGCTCGCCGCGGCGACCGAGCTGGGGGACCCGCTCGCCGAGGCCGCCGTGCGTGAGGGCCTCGGCGTCGGCTACACGCGGATCGGACGCGCGGAGGAGGCCCGGGTGGAGCTGGACACCGCGCTGGAGCTGTTCCGGCGTCACCGGTACCACTACGGGGAGGCCCGGGCGCTGGGAAGCCTCGGTGAGCTGTACCGGGTGGAGGGCAGGCTGGACGCGGCGGCCGAGTGCCAGAACCAGGCGCTGCGGCTGTGGACGGAGTTGCGCCTGCCGTGGTGGCGGGGCCGGACCCGGCGCCGGCTCGGTGACGTGCACGCCGCGGCCGGGGACGACCGGCGGGCCCGCACCGAGTGGCGGGCGGCCCGGCAGCTGTTCGACGGCGTCGGCGCCCGGGAGGCCGCGGAGCTGGACGTGCTGCTGAGCGGCCCCCGCGAGGCGGGCATAGCCGAGCCGTAGCCGTCCGGTAGCCGGGTGCGGGAACGTGTACGGGTACCGCGAATCCAGGCCCCGGGGGGAGCCGACGATGAGCACGTCCACCGCACCGATCCGACCCGCGCGAACCACGCCGCCCACCGACCTGCACTGCCGACCCACGGACCTGCCGTGCCGGGCCACCGGCGACGATCTGTGGTTCGCCGAGTCGCCCGACGACGTCGAACGCGCCAAGGCGCTGTGCCGGACGTGTCCGGCCCGTGGTGCCTGCCTCGCCTCGGCGCTGCACCGTCGTGAACCGTGGGGGGTGTGGGGAGGCGAGATCTTCCAGCGCGGTGTCGTGGTGAGCCGCAAGCGTCCGCGGGGCCGTCCCCGCAAGGGTGACGCGGCCGAGCCGCGCCCCGTGCCGGTCGCCACCACACCCGGTGCGGGGCTCGACGTCGCCGTGTGACCGGGCCCCGCTCCGCGCCCGGGGTGCGCAGCTCGGCTCGGGTGTCGGGCCGGCTCCGCACCGCGCCGCACCCGCTCCGAGGGGCACCCTCGTAGCGCCGAGCGCCCCGAGGGTCCCCCCGGGGCGGCCGGCCCGGGCCGCTCCGGGGGCCGCGAGGGTGCCCCCGGGAGCACGGGTGCCGCGAGGGTGCCCCCGGGAGCACGGGTGCCGCGAGGATGCCCCGAGAGCACGGGTGCCGTGAGGGTGCCCCCGGGAGCACAGGTGCCGCGAGGGTGCCCCTGGTAGCGCCGGGCGCCGCGGGGGTGCCCCTCGGAGCGCACAGGGCCGGTGCCGCGAGGGTGCCCCCGGGAGCACGGATGCCGCGAGGGTGCCCCTGGTAGCGCTGGGCGCCCCGAGGGTGCCCCTCGGGGCGCCGGGCCAGGGCACCCGAGGGAGGCTCGGACGCCGTGGGGGAGCGAGCGCAGCTCACACGTCGGCGGCCCGCTTCTCGGCGAAGCGTCGCCAGGCCGCCCAGGCCAGGCCCGCGACCAGCAGCAGGTACAGCACGACCGTGATCGGCGAGGACACCAGTACGGCCGGGTCGTTCCCCGAGTTGCCCATGGCGTCCCGCAGCGAGTACTCGGCGAGCGGCCCGAGGATCACCGCGATCAGCACCGGTGCGACGGGGATGTCGTAGAGCCGCATCGCCAGCCCCAGCACGCCGATCACCAGCATGATCACCAGGTCGACGGTGCTCGCCCCGGCGGCATACACGCCGAACGCCGCGAACACGCCGATGCCCGCGTACAAGTAGGACTTCGGCACCCGCAGCAGCTGCGCCCACAGTGGAGCGAACGGCAGGTTCAGGATCAGCAGCACGACCATCGCCAGGAAGAACCCGGCGAGCAGTGCCCACACGATGTCCCCGGAGCGCTCCAGCAGCAGCGGTCCGGGCTGCAGGCCGTACTGCTGGAAGGCCGCGAGCAGGATCGCCGCTGTGGCCGACGTCGGCAGGCCCAGCGCGAGCAGCGCGCCCATCGCGGTCCCGGCCGTCGCGTTGCCCGCGGCCTCGGGCCCCGCCACGCCCTGGATGGATCCGCGACCGAACATCGGGGTCGTCCGGCGCCGGTCGAGCCGGCGCTCGGTGCCGTAGGCGAGGAACGTCGGGACCTCGGCGCCACCGGCGGGGATGACGCCGAACGGCAGCCCGTAGCCGGTACCGCGCAGCCAGGCGGGCAGCGCCGCCCGGAACTCCGCGCGCGAGAGCCACGGCCGCCCGGTCGGCAGCACCGTGTCCTGCTCGGTGCTCCGGCCGACCTTCGCGGCCTGGTGGAACACCTCGCCCAGGGCCAGCAACGACACGGTGATGACGACGATCGAGACCCCGTCGAGCAGGGCCGGGAACCCGAAGGAGAACCGCGGCGTCCCCGACGGCTGGTCGATCCCGATCAGTGCCAGCACCAGCCCGATCGCGAGCGCGGCGAGCCCGCGGATCGCCGAGTCGGCCACCACCGCGGAGATCGCGATGAACGCGAACACCGCCAGCGCGAAGAACTCGGCGGGCCCGAACCCGGTGGCGAGCTCGGCGAGGGTCGGCGCGAAGAACACCACCAGCAACGAGGCGACCATGCCGCCGATGAAGGCGCCGATCGCGGCCGTCGCCAGCGCCTGGGCCGCCTTGCCGCGCTGGGCCATCCGGTAGCCCTCGAACGAGCTCGCGATGGCCGTCGAGTTGCCCGGGGTGTTCATCAGGATGCCGGCGATCGAGTCACCGAACAGCCCGCCGAAGTAGATGCCGGTGAACATGATCAGCGCGTTGGTCGGGTCCAGCACGAACGTCAGCGGCAGCAGCAGCGCCACCGCCATCGCCGAGCCGAGGCCCGGGAGCACGCCGACGGCCGTGCCCAGCAGCGCGCCCACGAACACGAACAGCAGCGCCGACGGGCTCAGGATGTCGGCGAACCCGCCGAGCAGGTTGGTCAGTTGCTCCATCAGAACCCCCCGACGAAACCGGCGGGCAGGGAGATCCCGAGCAGCCCGCTGAACACGACCTGGATCGCCGAGGCCAGCGCGAGCCCGGCGAGCACGACCGGGAACCAACGCCGGTTGCCGAGCGCGGCGGCGAGCGCGGTGAACAGCCCGGTCGCCGCCAGGATCCAGCCCAGCCACGGCAGGACGACGATGAACGCCGCCACGCCGCCGACGGCGGTGAGGACCGCGGCCGAGTTCACCGCGTCGGGCGCGTCCGCAACCGCGTCCCCGGACGCCTCGCTGCCGGACCCCGCGCCGTCGGGCCCCACGCCGTCGGGCCCCACGCCGTCGGGGGAGCCCGGGTCGACGCCGGTGTGCCCGGTGGCGGCTGCCGCGTCGTCGGCCCCGCCGGCAGCGGCACCGCCCGCCGGGACCGCCGCCGGTACGGCACCGGCCGCCACGCCGTCGTACTCCGGCCGCGGTCGCAGGATGTCGAAGGTCAGCCCCGCGGCGACGACGAAGCACAGCACGGCGACGATCCACGGCATCGTCGTCGGGCCGAACAGCCCGCCGTCGCCGACGACCTCCATCGTCAGCGTGCCGTAGAGCAGGAAGATCCCCAGCGCGACGAGGATCGCGGGGACGACCAGTGCGCCCCTCGACAGATGTGCCGGACGGGTCCTCATGCCAGCCCCAGCTCCTTCAGAAGGTCGTCGATGCGGCGCTGCTCGGCGACGAGGAACCGGTCGAACTCCTCGCCGTAGGCCTCGCTGCGCACCCAGCGGTTGCGCTCGATGGCCTCGCTCCACGACTCGGTGCCGACCAGCTCGCGGGCGATCTGCTCCAGCTCGGCGCGCTCCTCGGGGGTGATCCCGGCCGGCGCGACGAGCCCGCGCCAGTTCACGAGATCGACCTCGGGCAGGCCCAGCTCGGTCATCGTCGGGGCGTCGACGCCCTCCAGGCGCTCCGGGGCGACGACGCCGAGCACCCGCAGCTGCCCGGCCTCGACGAGGTCGCGGAAGTCGTTGTAGCCGGAGATCCCGACGCCGACCGTGCCGGACGCGGTGGACAGCAGGCTCAACGTGAGCTCGCCGCCCCCGGGGTGCGGTGTGTAGACCATGTCCGGCACCGGCACGTCGCGGGCCCGGGCGAGCTGCGCGGCGACCATGTGGTCGATGCCGCCCGCCGAGCCGCCACCGACCGGCAGCCCGGCCGGGTCCGCCCGCCACGCGGTGAGGAAGTCCTCCAGGGTGCGGAACGGCGAGTCCGCCGGTACCGCGATCACCTCGAAGTCCTCGGCGAGCCGAGCGATCGGCGTCGTGTCCTCCAGGCTCAGCTCGCTGCCCGCCTGGCTGATCCCGCCGAGCATGACGGTGCCGGTGACCATCATCGTGGTCTCCTCACCGGCCAGCCCGGCCAGCTGGTTGAGGCCGATCGTGCCGCCCGCACCGGGGATGTTGACCACCTGCACGGTGTTGACGACGTTGCCGGTGCGCATTGCCTGCTGCGCCTCGCGGGCGACGAGGTCCCAGCCGCCGCCCGCCGCCGCGGGCGCGATCATGGTGAGGTTGGAGCGTGCCGCCTGCCCCTCCCCGGACCGGGCGGCGTCGGCGAATGCGGTCACCGCGAGGGCGGCGACCAGAACGATTCCGAGGGCTGCGATGACCTGCCGTCGTGGCATGGGCGCAGACGTTGGCACACGCGCGATGCGCGGCCAATGTCGCAATGCGGAAACACTACGACCTCTGTGAACACAATGAACTCTTCTCCGATTCGACCGGTTCCGTGTCTAGGGTCGGCGCCGTCCGCACGCGCGTGATGGGGAGCGACATGACGATCTGTGTGGCCTACGGCCCGACGCCCGAGGGTGCCGCCGCGCTGGAGCTCGCGGTCCGCGAGTCCCGGCTGCGGGGCGCGCCGCTGGTCGCGCTGGCGACGGAGCGGCAGGAGAGGTTCGACGCCGACGCCCACGAGGCCGGCACGGTGCGTGCGGATCTCGAGTCGCGGCTCGCGGAGCTGCGGGCCGAGGGCGACCCGGCTGCCGACGTCCACGTGATCGACGACGGCGGCGACCCCGCCGAGGCGATCCTGGATCTCGCGGCGGCGGAGGAGGCGGAGCTGCTCGTCGTCGGCGTGAAGCGGCGCAGTCCGGTAGGCAAGCTGCTCACCGGCTCCACCGCGCAGCGGATCATCCTGGAGTCGCCGATCCCGGTACTGGTCACCCACGCCGCCCGGTAGCCCCCGTCTTTTCCCCAGGTCAGGTGGCCCTTACCGGATGTCGACTGTGTCACGAACCGCGTGGTGGCGGGCCGTTCCGGGCATACCGGTTCCGGCGCCGGCGTTGTTCCGTGTGTAGGCGGGAGACCCCCGCCGGCGCAGTTCCCGGACCGACACCGAAGGAGCCGAGACACCATGGCCACCCCGATCACCAGCCCGCTCGACGACGGTGCCACCGACATCACCGGTCGCGTCCTGCAGGAGACCCTCGTCGACCTCGTCGACCTGTCCCTGGTCGCCAAGCAGGCGCACTGGAACCTGGTGGGCAAGCAGTTCCGCGACGTCCACCTGCACCTCGACGAGCTCGTCGATCTCGCGCGTGAGCACTCCGACAACGTCGCCGAGCGCGCCGCCGCCATCGGCGTCGCCCCGGACGGCCGGTCGAGGACCGTCGGCCGCGACACCGGCCTGCCGGAGTACCCGGAGGGCTACGTGTCCGACGCCGACACGGTGCTGACCGTGTCCGCCACAGTGGACATCACCGTCGACCGGCTCCGTCCGCGGATCGAGCAGGCCGGCAAGGCCGACCCGCTGACCGAGGACCTGCTCATCGAGCTCGGTCGTGCCCTGGAGGAGGCCCGCTGGATGTGGCAGGCCCAGGCCGCGGGGTTCCGCGACCAGGCCTGACCCTCCTCCCTCGGGACGGGCGTGTCCACCACCGCGCCCGTCGCCGGCGATGCGCCCCGGACACCCACCGGTGTCCGGGGCGTCGTCGTCTGCAGGGCAGGCGGATCGACGGGTCAGCGGATGGCGGCCGCGGTGCCCGCGGCCACGCTCGCCCGCCAGATCGCCATCGCCGACCACAACACGAAGACCTGGACCGGGAGCTGGAGCGCGTCCGGCAGCTGGGCGGCGTACGACGGCCGCAGCGCTCCCGTCCGCCAGACCCGGCCGGCCTCGTTGACCGCGTCCGCAGTGGTCAGCAGCGCGAAGCGGCGGCCGACGCCCGAGCCGGCGAGCCGGTAGGTCAGGTCGCCGACCTCCACGTTCCAGTGCGGACGCGACAGTGGACCGTCCGGATGGTCCACGGTGCGCAGGATGTGGGCGCGGACCTCGCCCTCGAGCGCAAACCGGGCGATGCCCTCCGAACGCAGCGCGTACGGGTGGCCGTCGATCACCAGGTCGCGGTGCTGCTGCCAGGTTCGCGCGGTCCAGCCGGTCACCGGGCGGCCGTTCCGGTTCACCTCGTAGCGCACCTGGAACAGCCCGGCCCGGGTGGACGTGGCACGCAGCATGGGGCAAGCCTGCCACCGGCGGTCCCGCTGCGGGAGTCCTCCGGTGTCGTCCGGGAATGCGGTTCGTGCCGGGGTCGTTGGCAACGCTACGTAGCCGTTCGACCCGAGGAGCGCTGTGCCCGCCCGCTTCCGCCTGACGCCACCGGTCGCCTTCGCCGTGGTCGCGGCGACGTTCGTCTGGTTCCTCGCCGCGTCGTCGGCGCCGTCCCCGCTCTACGTCGTCTACCAGGAGCGGTTCGACTTCACCGAGTTCACCCTCACTGCGGTCTTCGCGGTGTACGTGCTGGCGCTTATCGCGGCACTGCTCGTCGTGGGCGCGTTGTCCGACCACATCGGACGACGGCCGGTGATCCTCGCCGCGATCGGCCTCGAGATCGTCGCGCTGGTGCTGTTCCTGGTCGCCGGCGGGGTCGGCTGGCTGCTCGCCGCCCGGATCGTCCAGGGCGTGGCGACGGGAGCCGCGACGGCGACCCTGCCCGCGACGCTCGTCGACCTCGCCACGAAGCCGGGGCGCGCGGGGCTCGTCAACGGGACCGCGCCGCTCACCGGCCTGGGGCTCGGGGGTCTGGCGTGCGGGGCGCTGGTGGAGTTCGCGCCCGCCCCGACCCGGCTGGTCTGGGTGCTGCTGCTCGGTGGCCTGCTGGTCGCCGCGCTGCTGGTCGCGCTGATCCCCGAGACGATCGAGCGCCGGCCGGGCGCGCTGGCGTCGCTGCGTCCCCGGGTGGGCGTGCCACCGCGGCTGCGCGCCGGGTTCTCCGCCGTGGTGCCCACGCTGCTGGCGAGCTGGTCGCTGAGCGGGCTCTACCTGTCGCTGGGGCCGTCGGTCGTGACCGAGGTGTTCGGGGTCCGTGACCACCTGGTCGGTGGCCTGGTCGTGGCGGTGCTGTGCCTGACCGGCGCCGTAACGGGTTTCCTGCTGCGCGGGCGTCCGCCGGTCCGGGTGCTCGCCCCGTCCGCGGCAGTGCTCGCGTTCGGCACCCTGGTCACCCTGGCCGGGGTGCTGAGCGGGCTGCTGCTGGTGGCCACGGTCGGCACGGTCGTGGCCGGCGTCGGCTTCGGCGCGGCGGCGTTCGCGACCTTCGGGACGCTGTCGACGCTCGCCGAGCCGCACGAGCGCGGCGAGCTCTTCGCGGCGACCTACACGCTGTCGTACCTGGCGTTCAGCGTGCCCGCGATGATCGCCGGGCTGGCCGCGACGGTCGCCGGGCTGCGTCCGACCGCACTCGTCTACGGCGGGACGATCGTCGCGGTCGGCGTCGTCGCGACCGTGCTGGGACGCCGGGTGGCGGCCCCGACCGGCCCGGAACCCGTCCCCGCAGGTTCCCCTACCACGTGAGCACCGATTCGACTGTCCGTCGGAGCTGCGCTACTCCGTCCGGCGTCGATCGCACGTGACCGACCGTTCGTCGCGGCGATGGCGGGGAGTGCGTCCCAGCGGTTGAGCGGGGCGCGGCGGACGTGCTTACCGTGTCCGCCGCTTTCCGGGCACCCCCGAGAAATCCGCCCGGGAGGCGACGGACCCGCTCCCCGACGCACGGAGAAGCGAACATGGCAGGACGGCACCGCAAGCCCACTGACACCGGCCGCACGGTCGCCCGGATCGGCGTGCTCACCGCGATGGCGGCAGCACCGCTGGGGATCGTCGGCACCGCCTCGGCGGCCGCGTCGGCCCCCTCGGTCGAGAAGACGTCCACATGGGACCAGCTCGCCCAGTGCGAGAGCACCGGGAACTGGAGCGCCGACACCGGGAACGGTTACCTGGGCGGGCTTCAGTTCACCGAGTCGACCTGGCAGGAGTTCGGCGGCACGCAGCACGCGTCGAGCCCCGACCAGGCGTCGAAGTCGCAGCAGATCGCGGTCGCCAAGAAGGTCCAGGAGCAGCAGGGCTGGAAGGCCTGGCCGTCCTGCACCAAGGAGCTCGGCTGGCGCTGAGGCGTCACCGGACGCGTGCCCGCGTCGCCCGGGTGCGCCCCGGTCGCCGGTCGTGCCCCGCGACCGCCCGACCGGTGCTGCTCCGAGGGGCCACCCTCGGGGCCCCTGGCGGCACGAGGGTGCCCCTCGCGGCTGCGCAGGGCGGCGTACCGGAGCACACTCGCGAAGCATGACTGCCGATCTCGACGCCGTCCGGCGCATCGTGGCCGAGGACAGCGGACTGTGCACCGTCGCCGTCGTACGGCCCGACGGGCGGCCGCACACCTCGCTGGTGAACGCGGGGGTCCTCGACCATCCGGTCAGCGGCTCGCCCGTCGCCGCCTACGTCACCTACGGGCCCGTGAAGCTGGAGGCGTTGCGCGCGCGACCCGCGACGTCGCTGCACTGGCGCTCGGGGTGGAAGTGGGTCGCGGTCGAGGGATCGTCGGAGATCATCGGGCCGGACGACCCACGGGACGGCGTCGACGTCCCGCAGCTGCTGCGCGACGTGTTCACCGCCTGCGGCGGGACGCACGACGACTGGGTGGCGTACGACCGCGTGATGGCCGAGCAGCGCCGGGCGGCGGTGCTGGTGACGCCGGTGCGGGTGGTCGGGAACTACTGACCCTGCTGCACGCGGAGGTTCTCCAGCATTTGCGCGGCGACCGTGTGGAGCTGCTCGCAGGTGGCCTCGACGGTGCGCCGGTCCGCTTCCGCGGCCAGTGGGCTGACCTGGAGCTGGGCCCGGAGCGAGGCGTCGTCGGCGACGTCGAGGACGACCTGGCAGAACGGGAGACCGGTGCCCTGAGCCGGCGGTGAGCTCTGGACGGCCCCGAAGCCGGCGACGGTAACAAGGGTCGAGGTCGGATCGGCACCGATGGCCGCACCCGCGTCGAGTTCCAGCGTCTGGAAGGTGTAGCCGACGCCGTCAGTGCTCGGCCAGGTGCAGGCACGCGATGTTCCGCCCTGGGCGAGGCTCTCCGATCCGTGCTGGAGTGACAGCCGCTCTCGCTGTTCCGCGTCGAGTCCGCTGCAGGGCTCGACCCGCGTCACGTCGATGGTGTAAGGGCGCGGCGGGAACGGGTCGGCAGGATCGGTCGCGACCTCGCCACACGCGGCGAGTACGAGTGCGATCACAAAACTTGGTGCGAGCAGCGCTGTGCGCTTCAAGCGCTCGACACCAGCGTCGTGAAGGTGCTCTCGATGATCGAGTCCGCGTAGCCGTATCGGTGCGCGGCCTGCCTCAACGCTTCCACCGCTGCCCGGAGCTCTTCGACATGTCGCCAGTGCACCTCGAGGATTTGGTCGATCTTGCGCTGGAAGAGCTGTTGTGCATCGAGCGATACCGGATCTCTGCCGCAGCTGCCGACGACCAGATCGGGAGCCCGGGTGTAGAGCTCTCGTGAGATGTCGTCCGCCTGCTTGCGCAGCTGAGCGGCGACCTGCAGGACGTTGTCGACGTTGACCTGCGCGACCAGGTCGGCGATCGAGCGTTGCTGCTCCGGGCTCAGCGGCACGGAGCGAGAGTAGGCGACGGGCGGCCCGGGGGAGCCGACTTCGGAGAATCACCGTGCCGCATCGGCCCGTGTCCGGCTGAAGGAGCGCCTCACGCAATCCCCGGACTCACAGTTTCATCTCAGTTGTCCTGTATGCGTGCTTCTGGTCGATCTGATACCGGGAGGCGGGTTAGTCTGCCCGGCGACGGGTCGAGCCGGTGCAGGGAAGCGAGGTCGGAAACCGTGAACTCAGTGGTCCTGACACTGGTCGGCATAGCGATCATCGTCGCCGGCTACCTCCTCTACTCGAAGTACCTGGCCACGCGGGTCTACAAGCTGAGCCCGTCGTTCACGACGCCGTCGCGGGAGTTCACCGACGGCGTCGACTACGTCCCGACCAACAAGTTCGTCCTCTGGGGACACCACTTCACCTCCGTTGCCGGCGCAGCCCCGATCGTCGGCCCGGCCGTCGCGGTGATCTGGGGCTGGGTGCCGGCGTTCCTGTGGGTCACGCTGGGCACGGTGTTCTTCGCCGGCATGCACGACCTGGGTGCGCTCTGGGCGTCGGTACGGAGCAAGGGCCAGTCCATCGGGTCGCTGTCCGGACGCTACATCGGCAGCCGGGGCCGGAACCTGTTCCTCATCGTCATCTTCCTGTTGCTGCTGATGGTGAACGCGGTCTTCGCCGTGGTCATCGCCGAGCTCCTGGTCGCCCAGCCCACGGCCGTGATCCCGGTCTGGGGCGCGATCGTCGTCGCCGTGCTGATCGGCCAGGCGATCTACCGGATGAAGTGGAACCTGCCGCTCGTGTCGGTCGTGGGCGTCGTCGCGCTCTACGCGCTGATCCTGCTGGGGGACCGCTTCCCGATCGAGCTGCCGGACACCGTCCTGGGGCTGTCGACCGGCGCGTTCTGGATCATCGTCCTGTTCCTGTACGCCGGTGTCGCCTCGACCCTGCCGGTCTGGATGCTGCTGCAGCCGCGCGACTACATCAACGGGCTCCAGCTGTTCATCGGCCTGGGCATCCTGTACGCCGCGATCCTCGTCTCCGCGCCGACGATCGTGGCTCCGGCCGTGAACGAGAATCCGCCCCCCGGCACGCCCGGCCTCGTGCCACTGCTGTTCGTCACCATCGCGTGCGGTGCGATCTCCGGGTTCCACGGCATGGTCTCCTCCGGCACGTCGTCGAAGCAGCTGGACAAGGAGACCGACGCGCGCTTCGTCGGCTACTTCGGCGCCGTCGGGGAGGGCCTGCTGGCGCTGGGCACGATCATCGTCGTCACGGCCGGGTTCGAGACGCTCGCGAGCTGGGAGGAGACCTACTCCGCGTTCAACGAGGGCGGTGTGGTCACGTTCGTCACCTCGGGCGGGTCGATCCTCAACGACGGTCTCGCCATCCCGGTGTCACTGTCCGCCACGATCCTCGCCACGATGGCGGTGCTGTTCGCGGCGACCACGATGGACACCGGCGTGCGGTTGCAGCGCTACATCGTCGAGGAGATCGGCGGCCTCATGGGGCTGCGGTTCAGCACGTTCGTGGCCACCGTCATCGTGATCGTCTTCGGTTTGGGGCTGTCCTTCGGCGCGGACGTGACCGGGTCCGGCGAGGGCGGCATGGTGATCTGGCCGTTGTTCGGCACCACCAATCAGCTCTTGGCCGCGCTGACACTGGCGATCATCACCGTGATGCTGGTCCGCAGACGGCGTCCCTACCTACCTGTGCTGCTGCCGCTGCTGTTCGTGCTGGTGATGACGGTCCACGCGCTGCTCGTGCAGGTCGTGGAGTTCTACAACGAGGGCAACTGGCTGTTGCTGGTCATGGACCTCGTCATCCTCGTCGCGGCGGCGTGGGTCGTCGTCGAGTCGGCGATGGCGATCGGGCGTGCCCGCAACGAGGAGCCGGACCCCGAGGACGAGGTGGCCGAAGCGGGTACCCGGGATGAGTCCGGACGGTAGCGGGCTTGTGGCGTTCTGCCGTCGCGTCGCCGCCGGGCTCGAGGAGTTCTATGCCGCGCCGTACCGGCGGTCGTTCGCGCGGGCGAAACGCGACGAGGACGACCTGTTCATGATGATGGTGCTCTCGGAGGCACTCGGATTACCCAATCCGGCCGGCTACTACACGATGGAACTGCTTCCCGCCGTCTACGAGAACTTCCACGAATGGCACCGCCGGATGGGAATGGAACGCTCACCGCTGGACGAGATCTCGTGTTGCTAGATCTGGCCGGTCGCCGTCGCGTGCTGTTCTTCGGTGGCAAGGGCGGCGTGGGGAAGACGTCGGTCGCCGCCGCAGTCGGCCTCGCCCAGGCGCGTGCCGGGCGGAAGGTGCTGCTGGTCTCTACCGACCCGGCCCACAACCTGGGGCACCTGTGGCAGCGCACCATCGGCCCCGAGGTCGTCGGCCTGGCCGATCAGCTCGACGGCGTCGAGATCGACCCGGAGGCGACGACGGACGAGCACCTCTCGGCGGTACGGGAGACGCTGTACTCGGTGATGCCGCAGCACCTGCGGGGCGAGGTGGACCGGTACCTGAACCTGTCCCGGCAGTCACCGGGCACGCACGAGGCCGCCGTCCTGGAACGGATCGCCGGTGTGCTGCAGACGGGATTGCCGAGCTACGACCTGATCGTGTTCGACACGGCGCCCTCCGGGCACACGTCGCGGTTGATGGCGTTGCCGGAGATCATGGCGTCGTGGACGGAGGGGCTGCTGCGCAATCGGCGGAGGTCGGAGAAGCTCGGTGCCGCCGTCCGCGGGCTGACCCGGGACACGAACCGGAGCGGGCTCGTCGAGGACACCCCACACGACCCGTTGGTCGAGCGTGACCTGCGGATCCGGCGGATCCTGCTCGCCCGACGTGAGAGGTTCGAGGCGCTCCGGGACACCCTGAGGGACGAGGCGCTCACCTCCTTCGTCGTCGTCCTGACTGCGGAACGGCTGCCGGTGCTGGAGAGCGTCGAGCTCCACGGCCATCTCCGGGCGGCCGGGGTCCATGTCGGACAGCTCGTGGTCAACCGACGTTCCCCGGCGGACGCGGGGGAGTTCCTGATGCAGCGCCGGGAGCTCGAGGAGCAGTTCATGGAGATGCTCAGCGGGAAACTCCCCGGCATCCCCGTGACCGAGCTGCCGTTGCTACCGGGTGAGCTGGTCGGTGCGGACGCGGTCGGCCGCTTCGCCGACATGATGGGCTGACGGGCGACCGCCGCGGACGATCGGCTGTCGACCTCGTTGATCGGGGTCGACCTCGCCGGAGCAGGCCTCCGGTTCCACGCTGACTGGCTGCTCCTCGACGCCAACGTGTCTGATCGCGTCACGACGCGGCATCGACGGACCGGTCGTCGGCGTCGGTCGCCGAGTGGTGGCTCTGCGACACACGCGCCTTGGACATGCCCAAGGCATCCTGAAGGCGGCCGGGTGAAGTCGCGGTGGTCGGTCGCGAAGATCCACTCCAGAGTGAACTCCTCGTTGTCGAAGAAGTCGATCAGCGCTTCCTGCACGCCGTCACGGGCGTCGGAGAAGCGCTCGAAGTCCAGGCCGACGAAGGCGTTGCCGGGGAGGCCTTCGACGATGGCCGACCACAGCCCGTCCTCGCGGTTCACGTCGACCGTGTAGGTGCTCATCAGCGTTCATCCACTTCTCCCCGAAGTACGGCGCGAGCCGCTCCTCCAGGTTCCGCAGACCCGTCCAGGTCAGTTCGCGTGGAGATCGGTCAGCGAGAAGCGGACGATCTCGGCTCCGGACGCGCCGACCAGCGCATACCAGCGGTGTGAACCTCGTCCCCGAGATCTCGACAACGGTCGTCGAGTGCCGACGGGTCGTGCGGCGGACGATCTGCATCGTCGTCGAGTACTTGGTCCGGCGGTTCACCACGATGCCAGGTCCAGCGGGCCGAACGGGCACGCGTTGAGCCCGCTGAACGGATCCGGCGAGCAGTCGTGCACCACGACCGAAGCCCGCGAGCCTCAGCGAAGTCGCTTCGGCCTTGCAGCGTCGGTCGGGTCGTGTGGGTGTCGGCACCTCACCGGCTGTGCGAGGCGCGGGCGCTCGCCATGCTCCGGGACGGCATTCGGGCGTGAGTCCGGACAGCCGTTCGCCGCCGAGGTGCGCGAGGTGGTTCACGCGGCTCGGCCCCACCGGGGGCATTCGCACCCGCGAACTGTCGGGGGTGCCCGGGATGGTGACGCCCATGACTATCGACGACTTCACCCGCACGCCCAGCCGCTCCGTGGAGATCTGGCGCGGAGTGCTGCACGACATGATCGATGAAGTGCTGGACCGGATCCTGGAGGAAACCGGCGCTGCGCCGGACCGCAGTATCGATGACCGGCCCGACGACGAGTTCTCCGCTGACGAGTTCTCCGCTGATGAGTTCCACGAGGACGAGCGGCCCGAGGACGGATGGCCCGGAGAGGAGGACGAGGAGCCGCCCGGAACTCGACCGTCGATGGAGGAGATTGCCGAGGTCGGGACGCAGTTGCGGGCGAGCCTCGGCGCGGCGCTCGACCGGGGCACCCGGTTCTGGGGCTGCGATGGCACCCTGCGGTGCACTCGGGCCTGGGCCGAGCACTTCGGTGTGCTCCCCGACCTGTTCGTGGAGCGCTACCGCTGCGCCGGCCTGCACTGCGACTGCGCGGTGATGCGCGGGGTTCTCGGGCGGGCCGACCTGCCGCGATGTCCGCTCCGGTCGCACAGCCCCGACCAGCGCGGCTCGTCCACGCCGTAACGTCCCCGGCCGGTGCACGAGAGCTGTTCGATCTCGTGCGGGCAGCGCTGGTGCACCCCGGGCGGTGGTCGGCAAGCCGGCGCGGGGCGACTGCTCCCTGGTGGCGGTTGGTAGGGGCGGTCGTGGTGCGATCGTCGCCGTGTCGCTCACCGAGTACGTGGCGGGCCTGGGCGCCGAGCCGCTGACCGCGCTGCTCGAGCACCGCGCGGACGTCCGCGTCGAACGGCGCACGGCTGATGTGGCAGGGCGTACGAATCTCTCGTGCGTCGGGACGAGCCCATGGGACGTACTACGTCCGGCCGGAGGTCTGACGGACCCGCGGTCAGCGTGCCTGCGCCGCCCGGTCGGCCAGCATGCTGCGGTGCTGCACCAGCGCCTTGCGCGCGGCCTTCGCCACCGCCTTGACCGAGTGCTGCGAGCCGACGGCCTCGAGAACGTCCGCGACCCGCGGGTGGTCGAGCCGCCACAGCGCACCCACGAGCTCCTGCGGACCGGATCGCCCGCCCGCGTCGACCATCGCGACCACCTCCTCGGCACCCGCCGCGTCCAGCGCGGCGGCCAGCACGTCGACCAGTCCGCACAGGAACCGGGTCGGGTCGACGGTGTCCGGATCGATCGCGCCCTGCTCGGCCATCCAGTTCAGCACGATCCCGTCGTGCGGCCCCTTGAGGTGCGGACGGACCGCCTCGACGGCCGCGTCCCCGGCGAGATCCTCGAGGGCCTGCAGTCCGGCCATCGCGACGATGCTCTCCCGGTTCCCGTCCAGCGCCGCCGCAGCCAGGGCGACGGTCGCGGCGCCCGGGTCGGGCTGGGCGGCGAACCAGGTACGGGCGTCGGCCATCCACTCCGTCGGATCGGTCGCGCCCACCAGGTCGAGGATCTGACCGGGCCCGGCCTCCGCCGGGTCCACCCGCTCGGCCACCTCGATCCCGCCCTCGCGGGCCAGCAGCACCGCCTGGCGGACGCCGACCGGGGTCAACGAGACCCGGCCGCCGATCTCGTGCGCCTCGTCGCAGTCGTCGCAGTAGCTCGACTCGCGATCCACGATCTGCACGGCACCGAGGGAGACCAGCCGTTCCAGTTGCTCGCGGACGGTGCTCACCACGAGCTCGTCGATGAACATGGCTGCCCCGCCCAGCGGGGGAAGGACGGTACGGCGCGCCGTCTCAATCAGCTCGTCGGTCTCCGCGTCGCCGTGGAGGAGCTCGACCAGGTGCACGATCACGCATCCGTCGAGGAGATCCCCCGCCGGCTCGATCATGTCGAGGAGCGGCACCCGACGTATCCCCACGCCGCTCTCCACCGCCGTGCGGAAGATCTTGTCGTGGGCGGCGACGGCGTCGAGCGCGGCGAACCGGGCGACCGCGACCAGCTTGCCCTTGTGCCGCCGCACCGCGCCCGACCCGACCGCCAGGTGGACGTACCAGCTCAGCGTCGGCAACTCGTCGGCCGAGGTGAGCTTCCGCCTGCCGCCGAAGGTCGGGTCGTCGCCCGTGGACAGGGCCTCGACGAGATGACGCGCGTCGGCGAGGCGCAGGTTCCCCTTGGCTGTGAGGGTCCGGCCGGGTTCGGCACAGTAGTCGGCGAGAGCACGGATCGTGCGCAGCAGCGGCGCGGAGGCGGCCGCGGCGTGCACGGCGTCGTCATCGGGGACGCGTACCGGCCCGATCCGGAGCGGCCCGTCGCTGTCGTCGCCCTCGTCGTCGAACAGCTCGCGCAGCTGGTCGAGCACCCCGGGAGACTGCTCCGTCATCCGGGAGAACACCGCGTCGAGGTCCTCCGTCGAGCCCGGTTCGCCGGGGCCGATGCCGCCCGCGCCGGCGAAGAGGCTCTTGGCCATCCCGAAGTTCGCCGGGTTCCCCATCTCCTCGACGAACCGGTTCCGGCTGCGCTCGCAGTGCGCGCGGATCCTGCTCGGCGGGTCGCCGCCGGCCAGCGTCCCGGTGTGGGCGAGGAACTCCACGAACGCCGCGACCGTGGCAGGGATACCGGCGCAGTCCTGCGGGTCCGCGGAGAGCTTGCGCGGGCACCACTCGAGCAGGAACTCGTCGACGTCGGCGATCCGCCAGTGGTCGAGGGCCCCGTCGCCGTAGCCCCATTTCCAGTCCATGAGCAGGCCCGCGTCGTCCGGGTCGCCGGGCACGTCGTGTGTGTTCAGCCAGCCCGCGAACTGCTCGCCGAGTTCGTCACGGCGGGCGTGGAACGCGTCCTCGTCCTCGGGCTCGAACCGCATTCGCATCGGCACAGTGTGGCGACCTCGTCGGAGACGGGATCCGCGGGGTGGTCGGTGCACGCGGTCGGCAGTTCCCGGGTACCTATCGAGGGGTCGACTCCCCGAACCGCTCCGGCCGGAAGGGCGCCAGGTCGATCGTCGGCGTCCCGCCGAGCACGAGGTCGGCGACCAGCGACCCGGCGTACGGGGCGAGGGTGAGGCCCTTCGGCCCGAACCCCCCGGTGACGACGACGTGCGGGTGCCCGGGCAGCGGTCCGATCACCGGCCGGTCGTCGCGGGAGACCGGGCGCAACCCGACGCGGGTCTCGGCCAGGGTGGCGTCGGCCAACCCGGGCGCGACGGTGAGCCCGTGCCGGAGCACCTCGAGCTGCCCGGCGGCGGTGATCCGGTGGTCGAACCCGGAGCCGTCCTCGCGGGTCGCGCCGATCACCACCCGGGAGCCGGGGAACGCGAGCATGTAGTGGCCGGTGAGCGGGGACAGCACCGGCCAGTGCCCGGTCGGCGGGCTCGACTCCCCGGGCAGGTCGAGGTGGGTGATCTGTCCGCGTTGGGGTGCGATGCCGAGCCGGACGCCCAGCGGCGCGACGAGGTCGTCGCTCCACGCTCCCGCCGCCACCACCACGGCGTCGGCGGGCACCGGCTCGCCGTCGATCCGGACCCCGGTCTCGTCCAGCTCGGCGCGACCGGCATGTTCGGCGGCCCCGCCGGCGCGGGCGGCGTCGAGCAGGCTCGCCCGCAACCGGCGGCCGTCGACCCGGGCGCCGCCGGTGATGTGCACCGACGCCAGCTCGGGCGCCAGCGGCGGGAACAGCTCCCGGGTCTGCGCCGCGTCCAGCAGCTGCACCGTGCCCGCCGCCGGGTGCTCGTGCGCCCGCGCTGCGACTCGCCGGTGCACCGACTCCAGCTCACGTTCGTCGGCGGCGGCCACCAGCGCTCCGACCCGCGCGTACGAGGTGTCGAGTGCGGTGCGGTCGCCCAGCTCGGACACGAGCCGCGGGTAGTAGCTCGCGGCCGCGGCGGCGAACGGGTACAGCCGCTCGTCGCGCAGGTCCCACGGGGAGACGATGCCCGCCCCGGCCGCCGTCGCGGCACCGGCACGGTCGGCGTCCACGAGCACGACCTCGGCACCGCGCCAGGCCAGGTGGTAGGCGGCACTCGCCCCGGCGATCCCGGACCCGACCACGACGACGCGCACGTCTCGCACCCTGTCACACCGACCTGCCACACCGACCTGCCACACCACCGGGCCGCCGGAGCGAGCCTCCACTCCCGGGCCGGGGTTGGAGGACCGGGCCGGCGCCGGTGCGCCGAGACTGTCGGACCCTCTCGTTACCCTCGCGCCGTGTCCGAAGACGCCCCAGAGCTCGGTGCACTCCCGCTGGACGCCCGTGTCCGGCTGGAGGCGCTGCGCTACGCGTCCGGCGAGGAGGCCGCCACCTACATCGCGATCATGCGCCTGTTCACCGGCGAGATCGCGGGCCTGCTGTCGGACCAGTCCGCGACCGAGATCGCCACGAAGCTCACCGAACAGGGCTTCGAGATCGACACCGACACCGTCGACGACCGGTTGTCCTACCTCGTCGAGCACGGCAACCTCGCCCGCAGCCCGCGCGAGACCGAGGCCCGCAGCCTGCGCGAGTACCTGCAGAACCGTGCCCGGTACCAGCTGACCCAGCGCGGCGAGATGGTGCACCGGTTCGTGGAGGAGCTGCTCGGCCACACCGACACCGCGCGTGAGGTCTCCACCGAGATGCTCGGCGGGATCCTCGCCGGGCTGACCGAGCTCGCCCGCCTCGACGAGGCCGCGATCGCGAGTGCCGATCCCGACGAGCTCGCCCGCGCGATCGGCACCCTGTTCGCGCAGTTCGAACGGCTCGTGTCCTCGACCCGGGACTTCTACACCTACCTGTCCCAGGTCCTCGTCCGCTACGACCTCGACCGCGACGAGTTCCAGGCCTTCAAGACCGTCCTGCTCGACTACCTGCAGCGGTTCGTCGACGAGATCGGGCGGCACATGCCGCAGCTGTCCGACGTACTCGTCCGGGTGGAACCACGGGTCCCGGCGCTGTGCGCGCGGGCCAACTCCGGGGCCCGCCTGCAGGGCGTCGACGGCAGCGTCGCCCGCCGCACCCAGGGCCTCGACCCGGCGGACTGGACCGGGCTGCACGCCTGGTTCGTCGGTGGTGCCGGACGTGACTCGGACGCGGCCGGGGTGCGCCGGCTCGCCACCGACGCCATGCGGGCGCTGCTGGTCAACCTCCGCCGCATCGCCGGCGGCCGCCGCGAGCAGAGCCGCTACGGCGACCTGCTGACCCTCGCCCGCTGGTTCGACACCGCCGACGACGACACGGCGCACGCCCTGTGGGCGGCGGCGTTCGGCCTCTACTCGTGCCGCCACCTCGCCTTCGCCGCGGACGACGACGCCGACCCGGTCCCCGCAACGGCGTCGTGGTGGCGTACCCCGTCGGCGGACGTGCCCGTCGCGTTGCGCCGGCACGGCGCCCGGACGATCCGGGGGCGGTCCGGGCGGCGCGACGACTACTCGGAGGCGAAGGCGGCGCGGATCGCCGAGCGCGAACGCGCCGAGCGGGACCGGGCCGCCGCGCTCGCCGAGATCGCCCGGCATCGCGGTGACCTCGGCACCATCCGGCTGTCCGACCGTTCCCGGGCCGTCCTGCTCGATCTCTACTCGCGCGCGATGGTCGGGAACGGGCGCCCGCTGGGCGACGGTGCGACGGCGACGACCGAGGTCACGGCCGCGGGATGGCGGCTGGTCGTCCGGCGCACCCCGGGGGAGGGCACCGTGGTCACGAGTCCGGCCGGGCGGCTCGAGATGTGTGACCTGACCCTGTCGGTCGAGCCGATCTCCCAGGAGGTCGCACCGGGGGAGGAGACCGGATGAGCCGCGTCGAGCGGCCGGCACCGGCCGAGGACGTCCAGGCCGTGGCCGAGCGGCGCCGGGCGGCCCGCGCCCTGCTGCGCCACCCGTTGCTGCACGCCGACGGGCCGGGCGCGGACGATCTGCGCCTGGTCCGCCGGCACCGGGCCGAGCTCGAACGGCTCTTCGCCGACGGCCTCGGCTACCGGTTGATCGTCGAGCCGACGGCGGCGCGGCTGATGAAGTCGGGACTGGGCCGTGACGCCGGACGTCCGTTGCTGCGTCGCAGCGGGAGGCCGTTCGGACCTCGCGGCTACGCGTTGCTGTGCCTCACCGTTGCCGCCCTCGGCCGGTCCCGGACCCAGCTGCTCGTCGACGAGCTCGTGGCGCAGGTTCGCTCGGCGGCCGTCGACGCGGGGATCGACGTCGATCTCGACGCGATCGCCGACCGGCGCGCGCTCTACGCCGCCCTGTCGGCACTGGTCGATCTGGGCGTGCTGCACGAGCGCGACGGCGACCTGGAGCACTGGGCCGAGCAACGCACCGCCTCCCTGCTCGACGTGCGCCGGGATCGTCTGCCGCTGCTGGTCTCGGCGGCGCTCGGCGGTCTCGAGCAGCCCGGCGACCTGCTCGACGTCGCCGCGCTGCCGTCGGCGTCCGGCGGGGCGCGCGTCGCGGTGCGTCGCCGGCTGGTCGAGTCCCCGGTCCTCGCCACCGCGGACCTCCCTGAGGAGCAGGCCGAGTGGTGGCGGCGCAACCGCAACCGGGAACGGGTGTGGTTCGCCGACCGGTTCGGCCTGGAACTCGAGATCCGCGCCGAGGGCGCGATCGCGGTCGACCCGGCCGGGGAGCTCTCCGACGTCGAGTTCCCCGGAGGCGGCTCGGCCCGTCAGTTCGCGCTCCTGCTGCTGGAGCAGCTCGCCGACGCGTCGCGTCCGGCGGCCCGTGAACGGGAGGCGGCCGACCGTACCTGGATGCGGGTGGGGCGCGACGTCGTCGTCGAGACCGCCGAGGCGGTACGTGGCAGGTGGGGGCGCGGCCTGAAACGGGAGCACCGGGAGGATCCCGCGGCGGCGCTCGCCGACGCGACCGCGGTACTGGCCGACTCCGGCCTGATCCGGATCGAGCCCGACGGTGGCTGGTCGATCCACGCGGCGGCCGCGCGCTACACGGTGCAGGCCTCGATCACCGAATCCGGCGGCACCGGACCCGAGCGCACCGAACCCCGCAACCAGCAGTCGCTGTTCGGACAGGAGGACGGCTGATGACCGAGGAACGCTTCCGGTTCGCTCGCGCCGGCGTGCTCAACGTGTGGCAGTACGACGACCAGATCTTCGAGTTCGCCGGTGGGCGCATGCTGCTGCGCGGCTCCAACGGGGCGGGCAAGTCCAAGACGCTGGAGATGCTGCTGCCGTTCGTGCTCGACGGCGACAAGGCGCGGATGACCGCGTCGGCCCGCCACCACACCAGCCTGCTCTGGCTGATGCTCGACGGGTACGAGGGCCAGAACCGGGCCGGGTACCTGTGGCTCGAGCTCGCCCGACCCGGGGAGACGGTGATCTGCGGGGTCGGGATCCGCGCGTCCCAGTCCGCGCGGGCCGCCTCGGCCTGGTTCTTCACCTGCCCCGGCACCGTCGGGGAGGACCTGCTGCTCGAGGACGACGCCGGTCCGCTGGCCAAGGACCGGCTGCGCGCCGCGGTCGAGGCGGCCGGTGGGCAGTTCTTCGACTCCGCGCGGTCGTACAAGCAGCACGTCGGACGGCTGCTGTTCGGCCTGGACCCGGACCGCTACGACGAGCTTCTGCGGCTGCTGTACTGGCTGCGTCAGCCCCAGGTCGGCGAGGACATCGAGCCCGCCCGCCTGGCCGAGCAGCTGATCCAGGCGCTGCCCCAGCTCGACGACGACGCCGTCCGCGCAGCCGGGGACACCTTCGACGAGCTCGCCGCGTTCGGCGAGCAGCTCGACCGCCAGCGACGCAGTGCCGAGGGCGTCTCCGCCTTCGCCGAGGTCTACGCGGCCTACGCACGGGAGGAGCTGCGAACCCGGGGCGCGGACCTCGTCGAGCAGCACACCGAACGCACCCGGCGCCACCGCGAGGTGGAACGCTGCGCGGCGCGGTCCGCCGAGGTCGCGCGCCGGTTGGAGACCACGACCGGGGAGCGTGACGACACCGGGACCGCGCGGGCGACGCTCGCGACCCGGCTCGAGCAGCTGCGGCGGGATCCGTTGCTGCGCAACGAGCGCGAGCTGGAGCGGTTGCAGGAGCGGGCCGCCGACCTGCGCCGGGCGTCCACCGCGGCCGAGCGCGTGCGGGTCGATGCCGAGCGGCGTGCCGCGCAGACGGCGGACCGGGCCCGCTCGGACGGCGTGTCGCTCGTGGCCGACCTCGACCGGTTCGCGGCGACCGCCCACGAGCACGCCGCCGGACTGGGCCGGGCCGGGGTCCACACCCCGCTCCCGGTCCCGGCCGTGCTGCGCGCACCGGCGCTGGCCACGACCGGGGACGCCCCACCCGTCGCCGAGGCGCTCACCGCACACTCCGCGGCGGTCACCGCGGCCCGTCCCGTGCTCGGACAGCGGCGCGCCGCCGTGGATCTCGTCGCCGAGGCCCGTGCGGCGCTGGACACCGCGATCGCGGGACGGCACCGGGAGGAGGAGACCGCCGCGGCCGCCGAGCAGCGCGCCGAGGAGGCCCGCGGGTACCGGGCCGATGCCGGCCGCGCCGCCGACGTCGCCGAGCGGGAGTTCACCGGTGCACTCGACGCCTGGCGGGCCGACATCCGTGCCGTACCGGTCGATGTCCCGGCCGAGCTCGACGCGGACGCCGTCGCCGGCCTCGGCGCCCGGGCCCGGTCGGCGGCGCAGCTGGAGGTGGACCGGCACCGCGGGCAGGAGAAGGACGCGGGAGCACTGCGCGCGTCTCTCGACCGCGAACTCACCACGACCCGCGCCCTGCGCGACCAGGTCGCGGCCGAGGCGGACCCGGCGCCACCGGCGCCCGCCTGGAGGCGGGACCCACGCGAGACCGGCGACGGCGCGCCGCTGTGGCAGCTGATCGACTTCGCCGGCTCCGTCGGGCCTGCCGACCGCGCAGGGATCGAGGCCGCGCTCGAGTCGTCCGGCCTGCTCGACGCGTGGGTGCGGGCGGACGGTGCGGTCCTGGACCCCGATCGGGACGACGTCGTCCTGCCGGCCGGGCCGCCCGCGGTGGGAACCGGTGTGGGGGAGTGGCTGATCGCCGACCCACCGACCGGCTCGCCGGTGACGGCGGCGGTCGTCGCGGGCGTGCTGGCGCGGGTCGCGGCGAGTGGTCCGGGTCTGCCGGATTGGGTGGGAGACGTCGTCGGACGGGGCGGCCCGGTGGGTGCCGACGCGCCGGCCGACGACTCGGGGTCGGCTCCCGTGCCGGCCGCCGTCGTCGGAACCGACGGGCGGTGGCGGCTCGGTCCGCTGACCGGGCGCAGCTCCAAGCCGACACCGCAGTACATCGGTGCCACCGCCCGGGCAGCCGAGCGCCGCCGCCGCCTCGACGAGCTCGACACCACGATCACCGGGCTGGAGGACCGTCGGGACACCGCGGCGACGGTCGAGCGGACCGCGGCGCAGGCCGCGCGGGACCTCGAGGCCTGGCTCGCCGAGCTCCCGGTGGCGGCCGGCCTGCTGCGCGCGTGGACGCTGCTCGACGAGCGGAACCGGGCCGTCGAGCGGGCCGAGCGGATCGCGGCCGACGCGGAACGGGCCGCGGTCGACGCCCGCGGGAAGGAGGCCGCACGCCGGCGCGAGCTCCACGACCTCGCGGCCGTGCACGAGCTGCCGGTCGAGGCCGAGGCGCTCGCCGCCCGGCGTGAGGCGCTGCGGGAACTCGACCGGCTCCTGGAGCGGCACGCGACGACCGGCACGGACCTCGACCGCCGCCTCGCCCGATGGGCCGACGACGCCGGCGTGGCCGAACAGGACAGGTCCGACGCCGAGGAGGCCGCGGCACGGGCGGAGGAGTCCGAACGCGACGCCGTCGCCGCCGAGGAGGCCGCCCGCGAGCTGGAACGGACCGTGGACGCCCCGGTCCGGGAGCTCCGTGCCCGCATCACCGAGGCCGAGGAACGCGACGCCCAACTGCAGCGCAGGCTGCGCGAGCTCGACGAGACGATCGCCGAACTGCACACGTCGACCGGTCAGGCAGGCCAGGCGGCCGAGGACGCGGCCGCGCGCCTCGCCGAGCAGGAACCGGTGCTCGCCGCGGCGGTCGCGAGGCTCGCGTCGCTCGACGAGACTCCCGGCCTGGTCGACTCCGGCGCCGAGGCCCTCGTCGAGCTGCCGGAGGGAGCGCTCGACCTGGCACGCGGATTCACCGCCGGTGGCCCGGTACCCGCGGCCGTACTGGTCGTGGCGCGCCGCCTCGGGGAACTTCCCGAGCCGGGGCGGGCGGCGACCACGGTCGCGGTCTTCGCGGCACTGCAGGACGCGACGAGCGGCCCGGCCGCCGACGTCGATCCGCGGGTGGTCGAGATCGGTGGCGCGCTCGCCGCGATCGGGCGGGACGATGCCGGTGAGCACGCGATCGGCGTGCTCGCCCGGCGGCTCGCGGCCGGCGTCGAACGCGACGCCGACCTGCTCACCGAACGGGAACGCCGGCTGTTCGAGGAGCACATCCTCGGTGATCTCGGGGAGTCGCTGCGCGCCCGGCGTCAGGAGTCCGAGGAGCTCGTCACCGCGATGAACAGCCTGCTGCGCGGTGTCACCACCAGCCAGGGGATCGCGGTGCAGCTGCGCTGGACGCTGCGTGACGACGTGTCCGGCGATGCACGCCGCGCGGTCGAGCTGCTCGGGCGCCCGGTCGGGTCCCTGCTGCCCGACGAGCGTCAGGAGCTGCGCGATGCACTGCACCGGCTCATCGAGGCCTCCCGGTCCGAGGCTCCCGAGGACTCGTACTCCGAGCATCTGAACCGGGCGCTGGACTACCGGCGGTGGTTCGCCTTCCGGATCCGCTACACCCGCCCAGAAACACCCGGGACGTGGGCGGACCTGCACCGGCGCTCACCGCTCAGCCAGGGCGAGCAGAAGGTGGTCTGCTACCTGCCCCTGTTCGCGGCCGCCGCGGCGCACTTCAGCTCGCTCGCGGGCGCCGCGCCGTACTCGCCACGGTTCGTCCTGCTCGACGACGCGTTCCCGAAGATCGACGTCCGGACCCATCCGCTGCTGTTCGGCCTGCTGGTGCAGCTCGACCTCGACTTCGTGGTGACCAGCGAACGGCTGTGGGGCGACCACGAGACGGTGCCATCGCTCGCGATCTACGAGGCGTTGCGCGACCCGGCCGAGCGCGGGATCGCGCAGTACCGGCACGTGTGGGACGGACGTCGGCTGCAGGCGGTCGGATCGTGACGACCGAGCTCCCCGCCTGGCTGGTCGATCCGGCACTCGGCCGGATCTGGTCCACGTTGCACACCCGGCTGGCCGCTCGGGGCAGGCGGGCGGAGGGGCGGGTACGGATCGAGGGCCTCGACCGGAGCGAACGGCACGCGCTGGCCGGGCTGCTCGGTCGGCCGGTCGTCGCGGCCCGGACCACGATCGATCTCGCCGACCTCGATGCGGGACTGCGCGCCCGCTCGCGGGTCGGGGGTGTCGTCGCGGTGGTCGAGGCCGTCACCGGGAAGGCGGTCACGGACCGGCCCGGGGATCTCGAACGGCGTCGGGCGGAGCGGGCCGTGCCGATGCAGACGGCCCGGGACCTGCTCGGGCACGAGCCGTGGTGCGAGGAGTGGCTGGTCGGCGTGCAGCGGTCCGGGCTGCTCGCCCGCAGCCGCGATCCCGACGCCGCCGTGCGCCGGGCCGCCGCCGTGCTCGGGCGACTGCCCGAGCAGGTCTCGCGTACCGAACTCGCCGCGGCCACGAGCGGCGGGGCCCACGCGCTCGACGACGGCCGTGCCACCGCCGCACTGGTCACGCGCGCGCTGGCGGCACGCTGCGGGATCGAGCCGCCTCGCGACGCGGCCGGGCGACGCGCGCTGTGGGAGCGGTTCGGCGTCCGGGTCGACCTCGTCTCCACCAGCTGCCTCACGGTCGGTCTGGCGTTCGACGGTCCGGCGGCTGCACGGTTCGCGCACGCGGCCGAGGCCGGTGATCCGGTGCACGTGACGCCCTGGGACCTGCGTCGAGGACGCCCATCGGCCTCCGGGCCCGTGCTGGCCTGTGAGAACCCGCGTGTGCTGGAAGCGGTCGCCGAGCGCTTCGGTGGCACGGTCCCGGTTGTGTGCACCAGCGGTCAGCCGGCGCTCGTAGTCCTCGACGTCCTGCGGGCGCTGACCGCCCGTGGGCCTGTCCGGTACCACGGCGACTTCGACTGGCCCGGGATCGCGATCGCCAACCGGGTGATCGACGAGGTCGGTGCCGTCACGTGGCGGATGACGGCCGACGACTACGTCGACGCAGCCGCCTCGGCACAGTTGCCGCTCGACGGTCGTCCGGTCGACCCGGTGTGGGAGGCCGATCTCGGTGCGGCGATGCGGCATCACGGCCTCGCCGTACACGAGGAGGCGGTGCTGGCAGGACTGCTCGACGCTCTGGGATGACCCGTGGGTCGGCCGTGACCGACGGTCTCTGCGAGTCGCCGGCGGCGGGCTTGGGCGCCACCGCCGACTGTCGAGGTCGTTCTGGGATGCGGGTGCTCGGGGCGGGATCCACGGGTGTCCGAAGCGCTCGTCTCATGTCGCTGTAGGGCGCTCCGGCCCGTGTCGCTCCGCCGGGCGGCACGGTCAGGGCGTCTGCCGGGCGTGCAGGTTGTCGATCATCAGCTCGGCGACCGCGCGCACCTGCTCGCAGGTCCGCTCCACCGTGTGCTGCTCGGCATCGGGCGCCAGCGGGGTCACCTGCACCTGTGCGCGGAGTGACGCTCCGTCGGCGACGTCGAGGACGACCTGACAGAACGCGAGGCCGGTTCCCCGAGCCGGCGGTGAGCTCTGGACCGCGCCGAACCCACCGACCTCGACGATCGTCGAGGTCGGCTCGGCGCCGACTGCGGTCGAGGCGTCGTCGACCAGTGTCTGCAAGTTCCACCCCAGGCCGGCCGAGCTCACCCAGTTGCAGCCGCGGGATGTACCGCCCTGGCTCGTGCCCGATCGACCGAGCTTGAGCGCGAGCGCTGTCTGCTGGTTTTCGGTGAGCGCAGCGCAGGGATCGACCTGGGTGACGTCAAGAGCGTAGGGCCGCTCTGGAAACGGATCGACAGATCCGGTGCGACCGACCGCGCACGCAGAGACACCGACGAGGACTGTCAGTGCGCAGACAACGAGGCAGGACCTCACCGGATCTCCAACGGAGCTCCCAGAGCCGCCGTTATGACGTCCTCCAGGTGGCCGTAGTTCCGCGCAGTCACGCGCAAGGCCTCACAGGCTGCGACGATCTCTTCCACGTGCGCCCAGTGGACGCTGAGGATCTGATCGATCTTCGCCTGGAAGAGCTGCTGGGCATCGGTCGACACCGGATCCTCGCCGCACCGCTGGACCGTGAGGTCCTGGTCGGCAACGGTGAGATGGGCGGCCATGTCGTCGGCCTGTCGCCGGAGCACCGCGGCGACCTGCAAGACGTTGTCGACGTTCACCTGCGCGACCAGGCCCTCGATCGAGCGCTGCTGCTCCGGACTCAACGACACCGTCCGAGAGTAGGGCAGCTCGCGCGCGCACCAGGCCGATTCGCCGACATCCGCGGCTGCCGGTGCCCGATTGCGAAGTAGCCGGAACCGCCCGGTCCCGGGTGTCGTCCAAGCCGTATGACCGTCACCGAATCCGGCCAGGCCGGTTCCCCGAGCTTTCCCGACCATCCCGATGCCGATCTCTACGACCACCTCCTCCGCCGCGCCCACGTGACCGGCCGCTGCCCCGTGTGGGTCTCCCCGGCCGATCTCGAGCACACCCTCGAACGTCCCGATGATCCCGACGAGCTGTTCGACGCCATCGACAGGCTCGACGGCGAGGCCGTGCTCGCCAGGTGGTGGCCGGGCCCGTGCGGCGCCGAGTGCCCGTGCCGCGACCCGTTCCCGGTCTCGATCCCGCGGGCGCGGGCGCTGCGCCCGACGCGCGACCTGGCCCGGCGCCCAGAGACGTTCGACGCGGCGATCGAGTGCGCGCGAGGTGCATCCGGCCCGCTCGCGCTGGTCGACGCCTACCGTCCGGCCGACACCCCGGCGGTGCTCGGCTGGAGCGGGGCCGGCCACCACCCGCACCACGATCTCGTCGGCCTCGCCGCCGTGCTGCGCTACTGGGAGCGGCGGTGGGGCGCGCTCGTCGTCGCGCTGACCCGGTCCCGGATGTACCTGTCGGTGGCCCGGCCGCCGATGTACGACGACGAGTGCGAGCAGGTCGCCGGCGAGCACCTCGCCTTCTGCGCCGCCCGGCCCGACCCGCAGAACGGCGACGGCCACTCGCTGCGCAGGTACGTCGGGACAATCCGCGGTGCCGGTGTCTGGTCCTTCGGGTGGACCCGATGACGACTTACGCGCACGACGCCACCACGTCGATCATCGTCGCCACCTGGCCGACCGGCGACGGCGCCGCCGCCCAGAAGATCGCCCGGGTCCCGCGGAACTGGAGTGCCGAGCACGCTCGCCGGACCGCAGGCATTCTCACCCGGCTCTCCGCGCACCTCTGGCACGCCTACTCCGAGCAGACGGTGGAGGAGATCCGTCCGTTCCGGCTCGTCGAAGCCGTCCGGTACCCGAAACGGCCGGTCGGGAGCCTGATCGAGTCCATGGAGGACGACGGTGTCGAGGCCGCACACCAGCTGGGCCGGATCGTGTCCCTCGCGCCGGGGCGGGCCTTCCGGGACGCCGTCGTCCGGGAGGTCCGCGCCGAGATCGACGCCGTCCTGGACGCCGACGTCGGTGTCCTCGACGGACGGGCGCAGCAGACCGTCGCCCATGTCCGCCCGGACGCCTCGGAGACCCACCTCCTCACCGCGCACTCCCTGCTCCGTGCCGACCCGCTCAACCCGTGGGGGCTGCTGACCTCGATCGAGCCGAACGCGGCCGCGACCGCGGCGCTGCGCTGGCTGCGGGCCGCCGGTGAGCTCGTGTCGACGCTGGTCGGCCACCCGGTCGCGGACGTCGTCGCGCTGGCCGAGGCGATCGGGCACGAGGACCTGCAGGTCACCCGGAACGTGCTGGACCGCGGACCCGGACAGCCGGACGACGAGCTGGTCCGGCACCTGCTCCAGGAGGCGGTGCTGGCCGGACGCGGCTACTTCCTCCTGTGCCCGGACGGCCGCGAGCCGGCCGATCCCGGTGGCGCGGGAGCCGGCGGGGAGCATCGCCACCGGGTCGTCACCACGGTCCTCGATCCCGCCGAACCGGGAAGGTGTCTGGTCGACGGGCTGATCCGCGGCATCCAGGGGTGTTTCCGCGTCTACGCCGACGAGACCACCACCCGCGAGCGCCCGGACGTGGACCCGCAGCGTACCGGACCCGAGTGGATGACCGAACTGCGCACACGGTTCTCCGACGAGCTCCGGCACGCGGTCCGTACCGACGGCAGCACGGCGGGGGCGTCGTGACCGGGAAGCGTGCGCGTGCCACTCGTGGGCGGTCGCGCCGCGCGGGGCGGAGGGCCGCGAGAAGTGTCAGGGGTGGCCGGGATGGTGACGCCATGAGTATCGAGACACCCCGGCCGCCGACGGCGGATCTTGCGGGGCTCGGCGGCTCGCTGCGGGAGTGGCTCGCCGAGGCGATCGTGCAGGGCACCGCGGCCCGGGGCTGCGACGGCACCCTGCGGCTCACCCGGTCCTGGATCGAGGAGCTGCAGGGGTGCCCGGCCCGGATGGAGGCGAACCTCCGGCGCGCCGGCGTCCACTGCGACTGCGCGATGGCGCGCACCGTTCTCGGCAGGACCGACGTCCGGCCGAACTGTGCCCGCCGGAGGTAGCCCGGGGACCGGCGTCGACCATCGGCTACGACCCGTTCATCCTTTTCCGGTTGACCGATCCGGTTCGTCCCGGTCTGCTGGGGCGCGGGGGATTTCGAGGGGGACGACCATGACCGTCGACGACGGACGATCACGCGTGCAAGGACCGCTCGGGCCGGCCGGCAGAGCCCCGGCGCCCGACCTGGCACGTGGCTTCATGCTGCTGCTCATCGTGCTCGCCAACACGCCGTTCTACCTGTACGGGCGGGCGCACTCCGAGGCCGGCTTCCACCCGGTGGACGGCTCGGTCGCCGACAAGATCGTCCAAGCAGTGCTGATCACCGGCGTGGACATGCGGGTGTATCCGATGTTCGCGTTCCTCTTCGGGTACGGGCTCGCGGTCATCCACCGGCGACAGGGCGCGGCCGGTGTGGCCGAACCGGAGGCCTTCCGGCTCCTGCAGCGGCGCAACCTGTGGCTGCTCGTGTTCGGCTTCGTGCACGCCCTGCTGCTCTGGGGTGGCGACATTCTCGGCGCCTACGGCCTGTGCGGTCTGGTCCTGGTCTGGCTGTTCCTCCGCCGCGCCGACCGGACGCTGCTGATCTGGGCCGGCATCGGGACGGCCCTGCTCCTCCTGTTCGCCGTGTTCTCCGCGCTCGGGGCAGTCGCCGTCCTCACCTCCGGCGGAGGGGCCCAGGTGGCCGGTGGGATGCCGGACTTCATGACGGCCAGCGCCTCCGCGGAGAACCCGCTGGCCGCGGCCGGGAGCCGGTTGGTGCTGTGGCCGATGCTGGTGGTCGGGCAGGGACTTCTCGGGATGGCGGTTCCGGTCGCCGTGCTGCTCGGGTTCTGGTCGGCGCGCCGGATGCTCCTCGAGCGTCCGGGGGAGCACCGGCGGCTCCTGTGGATCGTGGCCGTCGGTGGGATCGCGATCGGCTGGGCCGGCGGGCTGCCGCACGCACTGGCCCACATCGGCGTCATCAGCGGTCTGGACCAGGTGATGTGGGCGTTCTCGGGGACGCAGGTGGCCACCGGTCTGGCCTGCGGCGTCGGCTACGTCGCGCTGTTCGGGCTGATCGGCGACCGGCTCACCGGGCGTCCGCTCGGCCCGGTCGGATCGGCCGTGTCCGCGGTCGGGAAGCGGTCGATGACCAGCTACCTGGGCCAATCGGTGCTCTGCGCACCGCTGCTGGCCGCGTGGGGGTTCGGGCTGGGCGCGGTGCTCGACAGCGCGACCATGGCGCTGTTCGCGGTCGCGGTGTGGCTGGTGACGGTGGCGTTCGCCGTCTGGCTGGAGCGGCGCGGGAAGCCGGGTCCGGCGGAGTCCCTGCTCCGGCGGCTTGTCTACCGCGAGCGGCAGCCCGCTCCGGCGCACGAGGCGTCCGACCGGACACCGACGGGCTGACCCCGCCGCGACTCCTCCGCACCCGGCCCGGGCGCGGAGGAGCGGTGCGGGCAGGGGCCGGCGTCAGCACCCGGGGCGGTGCGCGCTCGGCGCCCGGCCGTAGGTGGCGCGGAAGGCGCGGCTGAACCCGGCCGCGTCGGTGAAGCCGTGACACCGCGCGATCCGGCCGACCGGCACGTCGGCGAACCGCGGATCGGCGAGATCGCGCCGAGCCCGCTCCAGCCGCTCGCGGCGGATCCGGCGGGTCACCGACTCGCCGGTCGCGGCGAAGAGCCGGTGCAGCTGCCGGACCGAGACGAAATGGGCATCGGCGATGGACCGTACCCCCAGTTCCGGGTCGGCGAGGTGCTCGGCGATGTAGCGTTCGACGCGGTCACGGAGCTCGTCCCGGGACCGCTCGGTCCCCGGGGGTGACCCCGCCGTCCCGGCCAGTTCGCCGGCCAGGGTCGCGACCAGACCGCCGGTCTCGTCGGCGAGCCGCGCCGCTCCGGCGGAGCTCAGCGCCGGAATGTCGGTCAGCTCGCGCAGCACGCCGGCGACGATCCGACCGAGACCGGAGTACCGGGCGTCGAGCCGGTGCGCGGTCGCCGCGGCGGACGCGCCGGGCGCGAGGTCGATCGACTCGCGCGGCCACGTGAAGACCTGCAGCCCCCAGTCCGCGGTGCACATCCAGCTGAACGGGCGGTCGGTCTCGTAGAGCGCGAGCTGCCCCGGGTGCAGGACGGCACGGCGGCCGTCCTGCTCCAGCACCGCCGTCCCGCGGGTCAGCAGCCCCACCTGCAGGAACCGCCGGTCGTCGCGGGAGGCGAGCTGCGGGGTGCGGCGGCACACCTGGGGGACCGAGGACACCTCGGAGACCTGCAGGTGCGCCAGCGTCGCGCTGTGCACCGACCCCGCGAAGGCACCGCCACGTCTGCGGTCCGGGGCGACGTCGAGCGCGACGAAGTCATGACGCAGCGCCTCCCGCCACTCGTCGCAGCGCCGGGTGCGGGACGCGACCGGCGCCGAACCGGGAACGAGGACCACGGGCACCTCCGCAGCGGCCGGGGAGTGTCGGCACCTCGATGAGTCCACCGCCCGGAGCCGTCCCGGTCAACCGGCAGCCGGGCACGCAGCGGCAACACCCTGGCACGCATCGCCACCCCGCGGCCTCGCCGACGGCACGACCCTGGTCGTGATCCCAGGAGGACGCGCATGACCACCACACCCCAGCTCCCGATCGTCGACCTGCACGGTTCCGGCACCCGCCGGGCGATCTGCCCGCACGACTGCCCCGACGGCTGCGCGATGACCGTCACCGTCGAGGACGGCCGCGCGACCGCGGTCCGCGGCGACGCCGAGCACCCGTTCACCCGGGGCGGGCTCTGCGTGAAGGTGAACAACTACGTCGACCGCGTCTACAGCCCGGACCGGGTCACGACCCCGCTGCGGCGCACCGGTCCGAAGGGCTCCGGGCGCTTCGAGCCGATCGGCTGGGACGAGGCGCTCGGGACCGTCGCGGGAGCCTTCCGGCAGGTGATCGACGAGCACGGTGCCGAGGCCGTGCTGCCGGTCAGCTATCTCGGCACGCAGGGGACGCTGAACGGGCTCAACGTCGGCGACCCGTTCTTCAACCGGATGGGCGCCACGGTCAGCGAGCGCACCTACTGCGACTCCGGTGCGTCGACGGCGTACGTGATGAGCGTCGGCCCGACCGCGGGCGTCGACCCCGAGAGCCTCGTGCACGCGCGCTACATCGTCATCTGGGCCTGCAACATGATCTCGACGAACCTGCACCTGTGGCCGTTCGTCGCCGAGGCCCAGCGGCGTGGGGCCAAGGTCGTCGTCATCGATCCGGTCCGGCACCGCACCGCCGCGCGCGCCGACTGGCACATCCCGATCCGTCCCGGCACCGACGGCGCGCTCGCCATGGCGCTCATCCACGTGATCACCACCGAGGGCCTGACCGACGAGGCCTACGTCGCCGACCACACCCTGGGCATCGACGAGCTCACCGAGCGGGCCGCGGACTGCACCCCCGAATGGGCCGAGGCCGAGACCGGGATCCCGGCCGCCGACATCCGCACCCTGGCCCGCGAGTACGCGGCCGGGCAACCGTCGATGATCCGGATCGGCGTCGCGATCGAGCGCCACCCCGGCGGCGGCTCCACGGTGCGCGCCATCTCCTGCCTGCCCGGCCTGGTCGGGGCCTGGCGCCGGCCCGGCGGCGGCCTGCTGGCGCTGCCGCTGTGGGCGTTCCCGGTCAACTGGGACACGCTGTCCCGCCCGGAGCTGCGGCCACCGGGCACCCGGGTCGTCAACCAGTTCCACCTGGGCGCGGCGCTCGCCGGGGAGATCGAGGGACCGCCGATCCACGCGCTGATGGTCTACAACTCCAACCCGGTCGTCGTCTGCCCGGACCAGGACAAGGTCCTCGCCGGGCTGGCCCGCGAGGACCTGTTCACCGTCGTCTCCGAACAGTTCCTCACCGACACCGCGACCTACGCCGACATCGTGCTACCCGCGGCGACCCAGCTCGAACAGACCGACGTCATGTTCTCCTGGGGTCACTTCTACATCGGACTCAACCGGCCGTCGATCCCGCCGGTCGGGGAGGCCGTGAGCAACACCGAGCTGTTCCGGCGGCTCGCCGCCGCCATGGGGTACGACGACGAGTGCTTCCGGATGACCGACGAGGAGCTGATCGCCGCCGCGTACGACTGGTCCGCCCCGGCACTGGCGGGCATCACCCCGGAGACGCTGGCCGAGACCGGCTGGGCGCGGCTGAACCTGCCGGGCCCGGACGAGTACGCCCCGCACGCCGAAGGCGGGTTCCCGACGCCGTCGGGCCGGCACGAGTTCCGCTCCGGTGCGGCCGCCGGCGGCGACTTCGTGCTGCCCCTGTTCCGGCAGGGGTCGAACGAGTTCCAGCCCGGTGGCGAGGTGGACCCGCTGCCGCGGTACGTCCCACCGCCGCGGGCCGACGGGGCGCACCCGCTGTCGCTGATCTCGCCGAAGTCGCACGCGTACCTCAACTCCAGCTACGCCAACCTGCCCGCCCAGCAGCGGGTGCAGGGCGAGCCGGCGGCGTGGTTGCACCCGGCCGACGCCGAGGACCGGGCGCTCGCCGACGGCGACCTCGTGCGGGTGTTCAACGACCGCGGCGAGATCCTCGTGCGGGCGGTCGTCACCGCGGACGTCACCCGCGGCGTCGTCCTGGCGCACATGGGGGCGTGGCGGTCGCAGGCGAAGGGCCAGTCCACGGTCAACGCGGTCAGCCCGACCGGGTTCGCCGACCTGGGCCGTGCCCCGACGTTCTCCGACACGAAGGTGCAGGTCGAACGGGCCTGATCCGGGAGCGTGCGCGGGCGGGTGGGCTCCGGCTGCGCCCTCGTGCACGGGGCCGGTCGTGCGCGGGGCCCGCTGTACACCGGGTCGGCTGTGGACCGGGTGGGCTGTGGGTGGGGCCGGTGCCATGGGGCCGGCTGTGCACGGACTCCGCCGACGGCTGGGACCGCGCCCTGTGGGCCCCGGCTCGACGGCGAGCTGGGTGCGGGGCCGGCCGTCCACGAGGCGTCCGCGCACGAGCGCCACGGCCGCCGTGCGAGGATCCCCGGTCGTTGCGCCGTGCACCCGGTGCGCCCCACCCGGGCGCGGGACGGAGCCGGCGCGCTCCGCCCGCGGCCCGGGCGGGGAGCTGTACCGCACGGGGAGCACGGTGGAACGCGCCAACAGGTCGCCGCAGGACGATCAGCTGCAGCAGCAGGACCAACAGCAGGACGACCAGCCGCGGCGGCACGGGCAGCCGGGACAGCGCGCGCCGGGGCTGCGCCGGGACCTGAGCGGCCGGCAGATCGGGATGATCGCGGTCGGCGGGGCGATCGGCACCGGCCTGTTCCTGGGCTCCGGGCTCGCGATCTCGGTCGCCGGGCCCGCGGTGATCGTCGCCTACGCGGTCGCCGCCGTCGTCGCCCTGATCCTGGCCTACGCGCTCGCCGAGATGGTCGTGCGGCACCCGGAGGCGGGCGGGTTCGGCCCCATCTCGCAGCGCTATCTCGGCGACGGCGCCGGGTTCGTCCAGCGCTGGATCTACTGGGCCGCCCAGGTCGTCAACATCGGCAGCGAGGTCGTCGCCGCCGGGCTGTACCTGCAGTTCTGGTACCCGGAGCTGCCACTGTGGATACCGGTCGTCGGCTTCTCGGTGATCATGCTGGCGCTCAACGCGGGGGCGGTGCGGCTCTTCGGCGAGACCGAGTACTGGTTCTCGATGATCAAGGTGGTCGCGATCGTCGCGTTCATCGCGGTCGGCGTGACGGCGATCGTGTTCGGCCTGCCCGGGCAGGAGCCGGCCGGGATCGGGGCACTCACCGAGCACGGCGGCTTCGCGCCGAACGGGCTCGGTGCGATCTGGCTCGCGCTCGCGATCGTGACGTTCTCCTTCCTCGGTACCGAAGCCGTCGCCGTCACCGCCGCCGAGTCGCGCGACCCGGGCCGGGACATCCCGCGGGCCGCGCGCCGCACCGTGCTGCGGCTGGCGGTGTTCTACATCGGCGCGATGCTCGTCGTGGTCACGCTGCTCCCCTGGAACACCGTGTCGACGGGCGAGGAGGTCACCGAGTCGCCGTTCGTGCGGCTGTTCGCGCAGGCCGGGGTGCCGGCCGCGGCCGCGGTGATGAACTTCGTGGTGCTCACCGCCGCGCTCTCGGCGATGAACACCAACCTCTACGTCACCGCACGGATGACCTACTCGCTGGCCCAGGACGGCTACGCGCCACGCGCGCTGGCCCGTACCGGCCGCAACGGCGCACCGCAACGTGCGCTGGCCGTCTCGGCCGCCGGGCTCGCGCTCGCCGTGCTGGTGTCGGTGTTCGCCGAGTCCACCGCGTTCCCGCTGCTGGTCGGGCTGGCGCTGTTCGGTGCGCTCACCACCTGGCTGCTGATCTTCGCGAGCCACCTGGTCTTCCGCAGGCGGACCGCGGGCGAGCACGCCGCGGTCCGGCTGCCGGGCGCGCCGTACACGACCGTGGCGGCGATGCTGTTCGTGGCCGCGGTACTGGCGACGACGCCGTTCACCGACCAGTTCTCGACGGCGTGGAAGGCCGGCGTGCCGTTCCTGGCCCTGCTGGTCGTGATCTACCTGGTGATCCGGCGGCGGCGCCGCACGCTCACGCCTTCCTCGGCTCGGAGTGGAGCGTGAGCACCGTCCGGCCGTCGTCCTGCTCCAGGCGGTGTCCCGGCGCCGGGCGGTGAACCCGGCGCCGGGGCGCCCGTCACCAGATGCGCACGCGCCGGCCCGGCTCGGTGAACAGCGCGTCGGTCTCGGTGACCCCGAACGCGTCGTGGAAGGTGTCCAGGTTGGTCACCACCGCGTTGCACCGCAGGTCCGGCGGGGAGTGCGGGTCGGTCGCCAGCCGGCGGATCGCCTCGGCGTCGCGGGTGACGGCCCGCCAGACCTGCGCCCAGCCGAACAGCACGCGCTGCTCGCCGGTCAGCCCGTCCAGCACCGGGGGCTCGCCGCCGGAGTTCGCGATCGCGTAGGCCTTCAACGCGATCGTCAGGCCGCCGAGGTCGCCGATGTTCTCCCCGACGGTGAGCGCGCCGTTGACCGTGTGGCCGGGCAGGCCCATCGGGGACAGCCCGTCGTACTGGTCGATCAGCATCTGCGCGCGGGAGTCGAACTCCTTGCGGTCGGCCTGCTCCCACCAGTCGGTGAGGTTGCCGTCGCCGTCGTACCGGGAGCCCTGGTCGTCGAAACCGTGCCCGATCTCGTGGCCGATCACCGCGCCGATGCCGCCGTAGTTGGCGGCGTCGTCGGCGTCGGCGTCGAAGAACGGTGGCTGCAGGATCGCCGCCGGGAACACGATCTCGTTGAGCCGCGGGTGGTAGTAGGCGTTGACCGTCTGCGGGGTCATCAGCCACTCGTGGCGGTCCACCGGGCCGCCGAGCTTGGCGTACTCGAAGTCGTGGCGCCACTCGGCGGCGCGACCGGCGTTGCCGAGCAGGTCCGCCGGGTCGATCGTGAGGTCGGAGTAGTCCTTCCACCGCTCCGGGTAGCCGATCTTCGGCGTGAACCGGCCGAGCTTCTCCAGCGCCCGCTCGCGGGTGGCCGGGCTCATCCAGTCCAGAGTGGAGATCGACTGCCGGTAGGCCTCGACGAGGTTGGCGACGAGCTCCTCCATCCGCTCCTTGGCCCGCGGCGGGAAGTGCCGCTCGACGTAGAGCTTGCCGACGGCCTCACCCATCGCGCCCTCGACCAGCGACACGCCGCGCTTCCAGCGCTCGCGCAGCGCGGGCGTGCCGGACAGCGTGCGGCCGTAGAAGCCGAAGTCCTCCTCGACCAGGTCCGCGGAGAGGTACTCGGCGCAGGCCGAGGCCACGTGCAGCGCCAGCCACGCCTGCCACTGCTCGAGCGGGCGGTCCGCCCACAGCGCCGCGGCCTCGGTGACGAAGCTCGGCTGCCGGACGATCACCTCGTCGTAGGCGTGCGACGGGACGGCCAGCGCGGCCTCCCACTCGGCCCAGTCGAACCCGGGCGCCGCCGTGCGGAGCTGCTCGCGGGTCATCAGCGTGTAGGTCTTCTCGGCTTCGCGGTTGGTGACCCGGTCCCAGGACGCCGCGGCCAGCGCCGTCTCCAGCTCCATGACCTGCTCGGCGACCCGGCCCGGCTCGGCCAGGCCGACCAGCTCGGCCAGGCGCCGCAGGTGCTCGACGTACTCGGTGCGGATCTCGGCCGAGTCGTCCTCGCGGTAGTAGGCCTCGTCGGGCAGCCCCAGGCCGGACTGGTTGAGGTTGACCAGGTAGCGCGAGGAGTCCTTGGCGTCGGTCGCGATGAACTCGCCGAACAGCGCGACGCGGCCCTCGCGCTGGCGCCGCCCCAGCACGCCGGCGAGCGCGGCCCGGTCGGGAGCGGCGTAGACCTCGTCCAGCAGCGGGCGCAGCGGTCCCACCCCGAGCTGCTCGGCGCGGTCGACGTCCATGAACGAGGCGTAGAGATCGCCGACCTTGCGGGCCTCGCTGCCGGGCTCGGCGGAGCCGTCGGCGCACTCGGCGACGATCGCGTGCACCTGCTCCTCGGCGCGGTCGCGCAGCACCCGGAACGCACCGTCCTGCGAGCGGTCCTCGGGGATCTCGTGGGTGGCCAGCCACCGGCCGTTGACGTGGGCGAACAGGTCGTCCTGCGGGCGGACGCCGGGATCGACCCAGCGCAGGTCGAGGCCGGAGTGCTTCGGCTCGGTGGTCGTCATGGGGCCCATCCTGCCTGCCGGGGCCGACGGTTTCGAGCAACCGGGCGGCTGTTCGCGCAGGGTGGACCGGTAGAACGGCCACCGATGAACGACATGTGGGACGAGCTGTTCGAACCGCCCGACCCGGAGGACGTCCTCGGCGATCTGTACGAGCTCGCGGTGGCGGTGTTCGACCTGTGGCGCAACGGCTCCGAACCGGCGTGGGTGGCGTGGGCGTGGGGTGTGCTGACCTCGGCGGGCCTGACGGCGGCGCGCACCGAGTACGAGCGCGGTGAACTGGTGCTGCGGCTGGCGGCGCTGCGCGCGTTCCACCGGGAGTTCTGTGCCCGGGCGTTCGGGATCGGGGAACCCGGGGAGCCGGACCTGGACCCGGACCGGGTGCTCGGTGATCATCCACGCCTGCACCCGGTGCTGCTCGGCGTGATCGCGGAGCGGCGCGGGCTCGACCTCGCCGACGGCACCGGCGCCGGTGAGATCGACTTCGACGTCGCGGTCACGACGACGGCGCTGGACCGGCTGGTGGCCACGGAGTACCGCCGCGTCGTCCCGGCCCTGCTCGCGGGGGCCGGTGCGGCCGAGGTGGCGGCCGCGACCTGGGCGTCGTCGCTCGACGACGTCCGCTACCCGCTGCCCGGCCACGAGATCCGTGCCCTCACGACCACCGACGTCACGCCGCAGGCCCGGGCTGCGTTCGACTGGGTGCGCTCGGGCGCCCGCCCGGGCTGAGCGGTCGCCGCGGGCCGGGCGACCGGTGCCGGCCGGCCCGGGCGGGGACGGACTTGTCCGGACACGGGTCGGCGACGCACCATCTGGCCGTGACCCTTTCTCTCGATCGGACCCGGTCCACGCCCGCCATCGACCTGCTGGAGGGCGAGCGCCTGCTCTGCCGCCTGCCCGGCGACGGGCCGGACCGACCGTTCGAGCTGTTCACCCTCACCCCGGTCGGGCGGACGCTCGGGGCCGAGATCACCGGCGTCGATCTGCGGGAGGAGCCGTCCGCCGAACTGCGCGCGGAGATCCACCGGGCGCTGCTGGAGTGGAAGGTCCTGTTCTTCCCCGGGCAGGAGGTGACCGGGGCGCAGCAGCGGGCGTTCGGCGCGCTGTGGGGCCCGCTGGAGACCAACCCGATGCTGGACCGGGGTGACTCCGCCGACGTGGTGCGGTTCGGGGCCGGGCAGCGGACCTACGAGAACATCTGGCACGCCGACACCACGTTCCGGCCCGAGCCGGCGATGGGGGCGGTGCTGCGGATGGTGCAGACGCCGCCGTTCGGCGGGGACACCCTGTGGGCGGACATGGCCGCCGCGTACGACAACCTCGGCGACGACGTGCGGGCCCGCATCGACGACGCGGTCGCCGTGCACGACATGGTCCCCGGTTTCGCCCGCTTCCTCGACCCGGACAAGCTCGCCCGGCTGCAGGACCGGTTCCCGCCGGTCACTCACCCCGTCGTCCGGACGCACCCGGAGACCGGACGCCGGACGCTGTTCGTGAACGCGTCGTTCACCACCGAGATCGTGGGGATGGCGCGCGAGGAGTCGGACGCGCTGCTGCGGCACCTGTTCGCGCAGGCCCACGTGCCCGAGTACCAGGTCCGGTACCGCTGGGCCGAGGGCACCGTCGCGTTCTGGGACAACCGGGCCACCCAGCACTACGCCGTCGGTGACTACCACCCGCACAAGCGGGTCGCCGAGCGCGTGGCGATCGCGGGGGACCGGCCGTACTAGGACGGCCGTTCCCGGGAGTTCCGGAGCTCAGGAACCGGAGGCCCGGCGCCACGGACGGCGCCGGGGCTCCGGGGCCTGCTCCTCGTCGACCGGTGCGGCGATCGCCAGGCGTCCGACCTGCTCGTTGAGCACCTTGAGGTGCACCCGGACGTCGTCGTGCGTGGGATCCAGCACCGCCTGCTCGGCGATCTCGGCGGCCTGGTCCACCGAGTGCTTCAGTGAGGACTTCGCCTTGTCCAGCCGGTTCGCGATCCGGCGGGCCGGGGGCTCGGTGATCCGGAACCGGGCCGGCTGGATCGAGTCGCCGACCGCCGCGAGCCGCTGCACGGCCTCCAGCTCGGTGTCGAGCCGCTTGCCGATCTCGGTGAGCCACGTCCGCACCTGCATCGCGGTGATCACCGAGGTGATCCGGTGGAAGCGCTCGACCTGCTCGGTGCAGTCGGCCACATAGGACTTCCAGTACCGCGACAGCGGGGCGGGCGGCGGCTCGGCGGCGGACGGTCGCAGGCGTGGCACGGCTACAGGGTGCCGGACCGGCAGGGCGCCGGGCCCCGCGGGTCGGTGCCGCCGGCCCGCCCGGTGCGGATCACGGGATGTGCCCGTCGGCCGCGAGCACCGGTGGGGCGGCGGCGACCGTGTCCGGGTAGAGCAGCCCGCTGCCGGTGTTGAGCACGACGACCGACTCGCTCCCGTTAAGCCACCCGGACTCGCGCAGCCGCCCGGCCGCGGCGACGCACGCGGCGCCCTCCGGGCAGATCCAGGCCCCCTCGTCGCGGGCGAGCGCGTGCTCGGCGGCGAGCAGCTCCGCGTCGGAGACGGCGACGGCGGTGCCGCCGGTGTCGTGGACGGCGTCGAGCACCAGGAAGTCGCCCAGTGCCTTCGGCACGGTGATCCCGAACGCGACCGTGCGCGGGTCGGCGGGCGGCTCCGAGCTGCGGAGCCCCGCGGCGAACGCGTCGACGATCGGGGCACAGCCCTCTGCCTGCACGGCCACCAGCCGGGGCATCGGGCCGGCGAGCCGGCCGAGCTCGACCAGCTCCTGCAGCGCCTTGTGGATCGCGATGATCCCGACCCCGCCGCCGGTGGGGTAGAGGATCACGTCCGGGGCCCGCCCGCCGAGCTGCTCGACGATCTCGTAGCCCATCGTCTTCTTGCCCTCGACCCGGTAGGGCTCCTTGAGCGTCGAGGTGTCCTGGTAGCCGGCGCCCCGTTCGTTGCGCCGGGCGACGGCGTCGGCGACGAGCCGGCCCGCGTCGCCGATCAGCCCGTCGACCAGGTACAGCTCCGCACCGGACACGACGCACTCGCGCCGGGTGATCTCCGGGGCGTCCACTGGCATCGCGATCAGCGCGCCGAGCCCGGCGCGGGCGGCGTAGCAGGCCCAGGCCGCGCCGGCGTTGCCGTTGGTCGGCATCGCGATCGCCCGGACCCCGAGCTCGGCGGCCCGGGAGACGCCGACGGCGGCCCCGCGCGCCTTGAACGCGCCGGTCGGCACCAGCCCCTCGTCCTTCATCAGGAGACGGGGCAGCCCGAGCCGGGCGCCGGCCCGGGGCAGCGGCAGCAGCGGTGTCATGCCCTCGCCCAGCGTCACGACGCGCGCGGGATCCCGTACCGGCAGGACCTCGTGGTAGCGCCAGAGGTCCGGCGGCCGGCCGGCGACCTCGGCGCGGGTCATGAGCTCCCGCGCGCGGTCGAGGTCGTAACGGGCGAGCAGGGGCGCACCCGCGTCGGAGAGCCCGGCGACGGTGTCGGCGTCGTGGCGGGCCCCGGTCCGGGAGCACTCCAGGTGGGAGAGCGTCGAGAAGGGAGTGTGCACGCCGTCAGCGGACCCCGCGGCGGCGCCTGCGGGCAAGCCGTGAGGCGGATGTCCGATCTGTCCCGCTCCGGGCGATACGGGTACCGTGGTGGTCATGCCGCCGACGGCCCCATCGCGCACGGGCGCGGCGCGTCGGCCGTTGATCAGGTGGGACGTCGCGCTCGCGGGCTCCGCCCTCGCCCTGTCCGGGATGCTGATCGCGCTGGGCGTGTTCGGCGGGGTCTTCCTCGTCGCGTTCCTCGACTACTGCCCGCCGACGACCTGCAGTTCCTCGCGGGTCCTGGTCTCCGTGAGCTGCGCGGTCGTCGTCGCCGTCGCGGCCGGGATCGCCGGCTCGGCGATCACCGTGCTGCGCATCGTGGAGCGCCGGATCTCCTGGCCGTTCGCGATCGTGACGCTCGCCGTCGTGGGGACGGCGATCGCCGTCGGCGCCGTCGACTACACCAGCGCGATCGGGTACTGAGCGCCTCCCGCGGCCCGGAGCGCCGGGTCAGTCCTTCAGCCAGGCGTACGCGGTCTGGCGGGAGATCCCCAACGCCGACGCCATCGCGCTGATCTCGCACCCCGCCTCGCGGCCCGCGCGCAGCAGCTCCTTCTGCCGGTTCCGCAGCTCCTCCAGCTCGGAACCGACCGCGCGCATCCGGGTCAGCAGCTCCTCGGCGTCATCGGAGGTCCGTCGCCGACCGGCGCCGGGCCGGTCCCACGACCGGACCTCGTCGGCGTCCCACACCTTCCGGCCCGCGGGACCGGGCTCCGGCAGTGCCGTGGGCGCCTGCCCGCGGCTGACGTAGGAGTTCCAGGTGCCCACCCGTACGCCCCAGTGCGCAGCGCAGTCGTCGGCGGTCCAGCTCGTCACGGCCCCAGCCTCCCACCCGCCTGCGGTGCCGACCCCGCGTGGGCTCTCAGGCGGGTTCGGTGAGCTCCGCGCGTACGCCCAGCAGCCGCACCGGGCGGTCGGGATCGAGCTCGTCGAGCAGCTGCGCGGCGACGTCGGCGATGGCGTCCGCGCCGCGCCCGGGCGGGTCCAGCGCGCGGCTGCGGGTGGTGGTGCGGAACGACCGCGTCCGCACCCGGATGCCGACGCGCACGCAGTCGCGGTCCTCGGCCGCGACGTCGGCGGCGACCCGGTGGGCGAGCGTGCGCAGCTCGGTGTGCAGGGCGGCGCGGTCGGTGAGGTCGGTGGGGAACGTCGTCTCCCGGCTGCGCGAGCGCGGCACCCACGGGCCGGTCTCCAGCTCGGTGCGGCCCATCCCGCGGCCCAGCGAGACGTAGTACGGCCCGCGGTTCGGGCCGAGCCGGGCGGCGACGTCGCCGGGGCGGGACTCCGCGAGCCGGGTGACCGTGGTGATCCCGAGCTCGGCCAGCGCCCGTGCGGTGGCGCGTCCGATGCCCGGCAGTGCTTCGGGCGGGTCGGCGCCGAGGGTGGCGAACCAGTTCGCCGCGGTCAGCTCGGCGATCCCGCCGGGCTTCGCGTAGCCGGTGGCGGTCTTCGCCCGCAGCGTGTTGTCGCCGATCCCGACCGCGCAGGACAGCCCGGTCGTCGCCACGGTCCCGCGGATGCGGTGGGCGAGCTCCCGCGGGTCACCGTCGGTGCCGACGAACGCCTCGTCCCAGCCGATCACCTCGACCGGCTCGCCGAGGCCGCGCAACAGGCGCATCACCTCGTCGGACACCTGCTCGTAGTACGTCGTGTCCGAGGGCAGGAAGACCGCGTCCGTCTCGGCCAGCCGGCGGCGGGCCAGGCGCATCGGCATCCCGGACCGCACGCCGTACCCGCGGGCCTCGTACGAGGCCGTGGCGACGACCGTGCGGGCGTGCGGGTCGTCGAGCTGCCCGGCGTCCCCGCCCACCACCAGTGGCCTCCCGGCGAGCTCGGGCCGGCGCAGCAGTTCGGCCGCGGCCAGGAACTGGTCGAGGTCGGCGTGCAGGATCCAGCGGCTCATCGCCGTGAGAATGCCGCAGGAGCAGCGAGAACGTGCGCAGGAGCAGCGAGTGTGTGAGCAGGCGCAGCGAGAACGTGCAGGCGCAGCGAGTACGTGCGCAGGCGCGGCGGGACTGCGCGCAGCGCGGTGAGGACGCCGATGCGCGTCAGGGGCGCAGGGCCGTGACGACCCAGCGCAGCGTGGCGCGGTCGGTGCAGCTGGCGAGCAGCTCGGCCTGCTCGACGTCCGCGGCGTCGTGGCTCCGCGCGTCGAACAGGTCCTCGACGACGCCCGGGACGTCGAGGTGCTCCCCGCTCAGCGCCCGCCCGGGACCGGTCAGCCGCAGCCGCGCCACCAGCAGTCGCAGCGCGCGGTGGCCGAGCACCCGCATCCCCGGGGTCAGCAGCGGGGACGACGGTGCCGGCCCGCGGTCGGCCGCGGCGTGCCGTCCCGGCGGCGGGACCGCACCCGGGAGCCCGCCGGGCAGGGTCACGGCCGACACGGCGATCACGCCGCCGTCGAGCATCGCCCAGGCGTCGGTGGCCGGGCGGTGGACCTCCCGGCCGGACGCGGCAGGCAGGTCGTGGTGGGCGAGCCAGCGGCGCAGCCGCGGGCGGAGGTCCCAGCGGACGTCGAACACCCCGTCACCGAGCTCGGACGGGGTGAACACCTCGTTCCAGTGCGGACCGGTGGGTCCACCGCCGACATCCTCGCGGCCGACCTCGGCCTCCGGCTGGATCGCCATCGCCTGCACCCCCCGGGCACGCTCGCCTGCCGGCCCGGGAACCGGATCCGCTGCCGTCGGGGACCCGGTGAGTGATGTCACGCCCGAGCCGGGCAATCAGGATACGTGCAGCTGAAAGGGTGTACAGGTCGGTGCACACGGCCGTACCCGCTGGTGTGACAACCTCTCCGGAACCGCTGCGAACGGCGCAGTACACACGCCGGAATGCAGGGCCTTCTGACGCTCCGTCAGCGGATCGGGTTGCCTGTCGGTGATGCATGACACGATCGTGCGACCCCGCGGGCGGCGGTAACGAGGCAGGATGTCCGCAGCGATCCACAGGTGACGGTGACGTGGAGGCGACATGGACGGGCAGTTCGACAGGATTCCGGCGGTGCACCCGGGGCTCATCCCGGCCGCGCGACGCTCGGTGGAGACGCTGCCGTCGGGTCGTGGTGTCGTCGACGCCGACCGTGGACGGGTGCTCGGCCGCTACGCGCGCCTGATGCGGTCCGGACGGCCCGAGGTCTGCCGGCCCGGGCGCCGGGAGGTCGAGGACCGCGAACGGTTCGGCGCCGCCGGGGCGGCCGGGAGCGACGGCAAGGTCATCTACCCGGACCGGGACGCCGCCGAGTGTGCGGCACGCGAGCTCGAGGCGCTCGGCGGGCGGCCGCAGCGGGCGTACCTGTGCCGGCGATCGCGGCGCGGGCACTACCACCTGACGACCGACCAGGTCGCCGAGCGTCGCCAGATCCCGGCCGAGCTGATCCCGCAGCCCCGCCGCGGCGGCTGACGGCAACCTTGCAATCTCCCTTCCGGGGCGACACCGCCCGGCCGGTGTGATGCGCGGCACACGCTGATCGTCTAGCGTGGGTGTGGCGATGGTCACGAACACCCGATGGTCGTGGGTGCCATCGCGCCGAACCGACGCGGACCACCGCACGCCGACGCACCGGGAGGGATCTTCCGTGAACCCCCACCTGCTCGAGGAACGAGTCGCCACCGTCACCGGGGGCCCCGGCCTCGCCGAGAACGCTCGTGCCAGTCTCGCCGCACACAAGGCGACGGCCGACGCCTGCCGCCGGCGCACCGGGGAACGGCGCGCCGAGCTGGAGAAGGCACTGTCCGGTGGCGACGGCGGTCGCGACGCGCTGGACCTGCTGCTCGAGCTGGACGCGCTGGAACGCGTGCAGGACCGCATCGACCAGCGCCTCTCCGAGCTCTGCGAGTCGCTCACCGAGACCGGCACGCCCCGCTACGGCGACGCGTAGTCCCTCCGGACCGTCCGCGCGCCCGGGCGCTCGTGGTTCGATGACGGCTGGTTCGATGACGGCGACGCCGCCGTCGTAAGAAGCGAGGAGATCACGTGCGCGCAGTCCAGGTCGTCGAACTGGGTGGACCGGCCGCGGTCCGGGTCATGGACGTGGACCCGCCGGCCCGCGGGGACGGCGAGGTCCTGATCGATGTCGCCGCGGCCGGGGTGAACTTCCCGGACGTGCTGCTGACCAAGGGCATGTACCAGTACAAGCCCGACCCGCCGTTCACCCTCGGCTCGGAGTGCGCCGGGACGGTGCGCGAGGCGGGGCCGGGCAGCCGGTTCTCCCCGGGGGACCGGGTTGTCGCGTTCACGATGTCCGGGGTGTTCAGCGAGGTCGTCGCGGTCCCCGAGCACACCGTGCTCCCGCTGCCCGACGAGGTGGACTTCGCCGCGGGTGCCTGCCTGCCGATGAACTACCTGACCGCGCACTTCACGCTGGAGACCCGCGGCGGGCTGAAGGCGGGCGAGACCGTGCTCGTGCAGGGGGCCGCCGGCGGCATCGGGACCGCGGTCGTGCAGCTCGCCGCCGCGCTCGGCGCGACCGTGATCGGCGTGACCTCCAGCGAGGCCAAGGCCGACGTCGCGAAGCGGGCCGGTGCGACGCACACGGTCGGCGTCGAGGGGTTCAAGGACGCCGTCAAGGAGATCACCGGAGGTGCCGGGGTCGACATGGTGGTGGACCCGGTCGGCGGGGACCGCTTCACCGACTCGCTGCGCAGCATGGGCCCACTGGGCCGGCTGATGGTCGTCGGGTTCACCGCGGGCGACATCCCGACGGTGAAGGTCAACCGGCTCCTGCTCAACAACATCGACGTCCGCGGCGTCGGCTGGGGCGCCTACGCCCTGGGCCGCGAGGACTTCATCCGCGCCGAGTGGGACGCCCTGCTCCCGCACCTGCGTTCCGGTGCGCTCGACCCGCTGATCTCCGAGCGCTTCGGGCTGGAGAAGGCGGGGGAGGCGCTGTCGCGCATCGACGACCGGGTCGTCACCGGCAAGGTCGTCCTGGAGGTCTGACGGTGCGGTTCCGTCCCCGGTCCGGCGCGTCGAGCCGGACCGGGGGCCGGGCCGGGCCGGTGCCGGACCGGGGCCCGACCGCTCAGCCGGCCGGTTCGAGGTTCTGCCGGACCGGGTTCCGCGGGTGCGGGGTCGGCGTGGGCCGCGCGGGGGGCGCCGTGGGGTCGCGCGGGGCGGGTGCCGGGCCGGACCAGCCCGGTCCGGGGCCGGGCACCGCCGCGACCGGCTCGGCGACGTGCAGCCGGTGCCGGGCCGCCGCGGCCCGTCCCGCCGGGCCGGTCTCGCCGAGCGCGTGCAGAGCCAGCGCCCGGTGGGCCGGGACCTCGCAGCGGCGCAGGAACCGGTCCAGCTCGCGTACCGCGTCCGCGCTCTCCCGGGCCCGGGCCCACGCGACGACCTCGGCCTCGGCGACCTCGTCGCGCACCCCGGCCAGCCGCACGCAGACGTACTCGATGTCCTCGTCGGCCAGCTCTCCCGGTGCGGGGACGTGCATGCCCTGCTCCAGCAGGTACTCGTGCACCGCCCACAGCCCCATCGGCGTCAGCGCGACGACCGTCGGGTCCGGGTCGTCGCGGTGGGCCACCACCGAGAGCTCGTCGAGCTCGTCGGCGTCGAGGGTCTCGCCGAGCTCGATCGCCCCGAGCAGCTCGCACGCGTCCAGCAGGGCGGTGACGTCGCGCCGCCACAGCCGCTGCTCGACGTCGCCGGCGAGGTCGTCGACCACGCAGCCGGCCTCGTCGTTGACGGTGTCGCGGACCTGGCGGTGGAAGTGCTCCAGCGGGACGGGACCGCCGCCGGTGCCGTAGAGCGCCACCCACAGCATCGGGAACGCCTCGGACATCGACATCCCGAACAGCGAGGGGGCGCCGAACACGTCGGTGCCGCCCAGGTTGTCGCCGAGCCGGCCGACCGACTCGAACACGCGCCGCCAGAGCTCGATCGGCCGGTTCAGCAGCGGGCCCGCGCTCTTCACCGGCAGCAGCCGGCCGCGGACGATGCGGACCAGCCGGGCGGCCCGCGCCCAGCGCAGCAGCAACGAGACCTCGGGCAGGTCGTCGCTGGTGCGGGCGGTCTCCCGGTAGAGGTGGTCGAGCTGCAGGTGCGCCGCGAGGTCGAGCGCGTCGGCCCGGCCGAGCCGCCCGTCCGAGGTGAGCCGGCGCCCGGCCCGGACCCACACCGTCAGCCGGCGCAGCAGGTCGAGTCCCTCGGAGCGCTCCGCCGCCTCGACCAGGGTGGCCGCGCTCGGCATCGGCACCGGCGGGAGCTCGGGGTCCCACTCGGTGCGGGCGGGACGCTCGGCGTCGCGTCGCATGATCTCGGCCAGCGCGTGCCGGTCGACGTCGGCCTCGCCGGAGCCGGCGCGGTCCAGGAAGCGCTGGACGGCGATCGGGTCCGCGGGGTCGATCCCGTTGCGGTGCAGCTGCACGCCCCAGAACTTGCCGAGATCGTAGTTGCGCTCGTCGGCGAGGCCGTCGCGCAGGGCGGGTGTGGAGTCGACGACCTGGCGGTGCAGCGCGTCGGTGGAGGCGGACTGCGGGTCGAACCAGTCGTGGTCGTCGAGGAAGTCGATCAGAGCATGGAAGGCGGGCGCGACGTCGTCCGGCTCGAGCACCGTCACCTTGCGCGGGAACCACATCCCGAGCGCGTCGGCGATGTGCGAGCGGTTCCACCGGCCGAGCCGGCGGTCGCGTGCGTACTTGTAGTCGACGGCCGCTGCGACGAGCGCGGCGTCCACCTCGACGCGGCGTCGCCGCGCCCAGACGAGGAACTGGTCCAGTAGCCGGCTCCGGGCCTCGGCGTACCCCTGATCGTCCCCGGGGGTGAACACGAGACGCATCCGGCCCACTGTGTCAGGTCCCTCCATCCGTCCGGTCGCGGGGTGGACACGGTGATCCACCTCAGTGCGGGTGCACGACCACCGATGATCTCCGGTGCGTGCGGGGGCTCGCGCACCGGGATGTCCTCCCGGTGCAACGAGCGGGCGGCGCCCGAGTGACTGCCGCCGAGGAACCGTCCCACGAACGACGGTGGCCGGGCACCCACGGGTGCCCGGCCACCGGTTCGTGCGGCAGGCGGTCGTCAGTCGCCGCCGACCGGGCTGTCCTTGCGGCCCGCGTCCGACGTGCCGGTGTCCCCGGTGTCGGAGTCCTCGGGCGCGACCGGGCCCTCGCCGGGCTCGGTCATCGTGTAACCGGGGCCGGTCCCGGGGCCGTTCGAGTAGCCGTTCTCCGGCGGCTCCTCCTTGTAGTCCGGCGGGAACGGGGCGACCTTGACGTAGAAGTCGTCACCGTGCCGGTTGGTGGCCCAGTCGACGGCCTGCTCGATGACCTCGGCGCCCTTCTTCTCCCGCAGGACCACCGGGTCGCGGCGCAGGTCCTTGAACAGCGCGAAGCAGAGCAGGACCATGATCACCACGAACGGTGCGGCCACCAGGATCGTGAAGTTGGTGATCCCGTCGAGTGCGTTCTCCCCGCCGGTGATCAGCATCAGGACGGCCACGGCACCCATCACCGCACCCCAGAAGATGACCACCCAGCGGCTCGGCTCGATGGTGCCGCGCTGCGAGAGCGTGCCCATCACGATCGACGCCGCGTCGGCACCGGAGACGAAGAAGATGCCGACCAGCAGCATCACCAGGATGCCGGTGATCACCGACCACGGGTAGGCCTCGAGCATCTGGAACAGTTGGACGTTGGAGTCCTCGGAGAACTGGACGCCCTGCTGGGACTGGGTAATCGCGGTGCCACCGAAGATGCAGAACCAGACCAGCGAGACCAGGCTCGGCGCCAGGATGACGCCGCCGACGAACTCACGGATGGTGCGCCCGCGGGAGATCCGGGCCAGGAACATGCCGACGAACGGCGTCCAGGAGATCCACCAGGCCCAGTAGAAGATCGTCCAGCCGGACAGCCACTCGAGCATCGGCTCGCCGCCGACGGCCTCGGTACGCCCGACCATCTCGAAGAACTGCGAGAAGTACGCGCCGATCGAGGTCGGGATGAGGTCGAGGATGATCACCGTCGGGCCGACGACGAACACGAACAGCGCCAGCAGACCCGCCAGCACCATGTTGATGTTCGACAGCCACTGGATGCCCCGGGCGATGCCCGAGACCGCGGACAGCACGAACGCCGCGGTGAGGACCACGATGATCGCGGCGAGGATCGCAGGGCTCACCGGCCCGTCGGTCCAGCCGACGATCTGCATGCCGCCACCGATCTGGAAGGCACCCAGACCCAGCGACGCCGCGGACCCGAACAGGGTCGCGAAGATCGCGAGGATGTCGATGGCCCGCCCGATCGGTCCCTCGGCGGCCTTCTTGCCGATGAGGGGGATGAACGCCTGGCTGATGAGCTGACGACGGCCCTTGCGGAACGTCGAGTACGCGATGGCCAGGCCGACGACGGCGTAGATCGCCCACGGGTGCAGCGTCCAGTGGAACAGCGAGGTGGCCATCGCCACCTGCATCGCCTCGGTCGTGCCCGGCTCGGCCGCACCGGGGGGCACGGACGTGGTGAAGAACGAGAGCGGCTCGTTCACGCCGAAGAACATCAGACCGATGCCCATGCCGGCGGAGAACATCATCGCGATCCAGGAGACGGTCCGGAACTCCGGCTCCTCGGTGTCGGTGCCGAGCTTGATCCGGCCGAACCGGCTGAACGCGAGGAACAGCGCGAACGCGACGAAGGCGGTCGCCGCCAGGATGAAGCCCCAGCCGCCACCGCGCATCAGACCGTCGAGCATGGAGCTCGCGGTGTTTCCCAGGTTGTCCGGGGCGATGATGCCCCAGACCACGAAGAGCAGCGCGATCGCCGCGGCCACTCCGAAGACGATCCAGTCGGTACGTGGCCGACCTTCACCGGACCCGGCAGCGCCGGTGTCCGTGCGTGGTTCCGCCTGTGTCATGACAGGTCACGCCCTGCGGGCGCATCCCCCTCCCGGTCGAATACGGTGAAAAGTGCACAAGTTGGTTGTCGCCGGAAGTGTAGGCGACCCCCTGACCGCGCTGGTGCAACCGCGCACCATACGGACGAATCGTCGCAGGTCAACCCGCTGTAAGCGACTGTTTCGATTCGATATCGGCGTGCTGCGACGCGGTTTCGGCGCTCCAGCCGGACGCCGCGACCCCGCCGGGCACCGGCGCGGCCGGGTCGTACGGGGTGCGGGTGAGGACGAACGTGGCCAGCCGGAGGTGGTCGCCGGTGATCCGCAACGTCTCCCCGGCGAAGTAGCCGTCCAGGCCGACCCAGGTCCCGTCCGGGCCGGGCCGGAACCGCGACGACCGGCCCGGACGGCCCAGGCCACCCAGGTGCAGCAGCCCGCCGGGCACCGCGCGCAGGGCGTACGGCGAGGGGCCCCAGAACCACGGGCCGAGCAGGGCCGGGTCGATCGGGCACGGTTCCGGTGCCCAGGCGTCGACGATCCGGGGCTCGGCCGCGCGCAGGTCGGCGAGCAGGCGGGGACCGAGCCCGGAGTCCAGCCCGGCCGTCGTGTTGCCCAGTGCCAGCGCGCCGGTGCCCTCCTCGCGGTCGACCCACAGCCCGGCCAGGAAACCGGGCATCGAGCCGCCGTGGCCGACCAGGGTGACGCCGTCGACCCGGTGAACCTGCACCCCCAGGCCGTAGGCCGCCCAGCTCGGCGACGCGGCGTCGATGCCGGCCGGCAGCGTCATCTCCTCGACCGTCGCGGGCGACAGGACCCCGCCGGTGTCGCCGAGCAGGAACGCGCCGAGGCGGGCCAGGTCCCGCGCGGTGCACCAGAGCTGGCCGGCCGGGGCCATCACGCCCGCGTCGTGCTCGGGCTCGGGCAGGGTCAGCTCCGCCCAGGGGTGCACGGCGTGCCCCGCGGCGGCGGGGGCCTGCGGCCGGGGCGAGGTCCGAGTCATGTCCAGCGGGAGCAGGACCTCGCGGCGGGCGACGTCGGCCCAGTCCGCCCCGCGCCGGTGGGCGACCAGCTCGCCGAGCAGCCCGAAACCGAGGTTGGAATAGTGGAACCGGCGGGCCGCCGGGAGCACCCGGTCGTCGTCGGACAGGGCCAGCTCCGCCAGGGAACCGCCTGGAGTGCGCTCCCACCACTGTCCCGGGCTCTCCGCGCCGGCCCCGGCCAGGTGCGAGAGCAGCTGGCCGATCGTGCGGTCGCCGAACGGGGTGCCGGGCAGGTGCCGCTCCAGCGGGTCGTCGAGATCGAGCAGGCCCTCGTCGCGCAGCCGTAGCACGGTGACCGCGCAGACCGTCTTGGTGATCGACCCGATCCGGAACTGGACGTCGTCCGGCGCCGCCCCGGCGGGCAGCGCGCCCCGGCCCGCGTGCCAGGCCAGCCCGCCGTCGCGGACGACCCCCGCGACGAGCCCGGGGACGCGGCCGTCGCGCTGGGCGCGGGCGACGCGGGCGAGCAGGGTGCGCTGGGTGGTGGGGAGCAGGTCGGACATGCCTGCGACCGTAGTCCGGCGGTGTGGCGCGGGCCCGGGGTGGCGCGCGGTGCGGGTGTGGCGCTGCCGCCGTGTCGTCAGCGCCCGCGCGCGAGACGGTGCAGCAGGGGAGCCGTGCGGAACCCGACGAGCGAGCGCATGACCAGCGAGGTCGACGTCCGCTCCACCCCCTCGATCGCGAGCAGGTGCCCGGCGATCCGGTAGAGGTCGTCGGCGTCCCGGGCCACCAGGTGCACCAGCAGGTCCTCCTCACCGGAGATCCCGTGCACCTCCAGGACCTCGGGCAGCCGATCCAGGGCGCCGGCCACCGCGGCCAGCTCGCGCTGCACGACCCGCACGGTGACGAAGGCGGCCAGCGGGTAGCCGAGCGCGGCCGGGTCGACCCGGCGCTCGAAGGTGTCCAGCGCGCCGAGGCGGTCCAGCTTCGCCAGCCGCGCCTGCACCGTGTTGCGCGACAACCCGACCCGCTCGGCCAGGGCCAGCACCGTGGCCCGCGGGTCCGCGGCCAGCTCGAGCAGCAGCCGCGCGTCGTGGCCGTCGAGGTCGGTGCGGGCGGGCGGCACGGCATCGTGCGGCGGCGGAGCATGCTCGTCGGCCGGGGCGGGGGTCCCGGCGTGGATGCGGTCGTCGGTGTGCACTCTGCCCGCCCTGGCTCGGCTCGGTCGGGCCCGCATCGAGCAGTCTGCTCAGAATTGCGGGTTCCGGTTGTGCACTCATCGTGATTGATGGTGCGCTGTCAGGGCAACCTGCGTGTAGCGCTGCCGCTGGGGACGGTCGTCCCCGGGGACGCCCGGGGTGCAGTGACCCGGGTGCAGTGACTCGGGACGACGAAGCTGGAGAGAACGATGACCACCGCCGCCGACCCCTCGTCCGCCACGGCCGCGCCGGCCGCGGATCCGCTCGCCGAGATCGAGCAGCGGGTGCTGTGGCTGTCCACCGCGATCATCGATGCGGCCAACCGGCGAGGTGACCCGAGCGGGCTCAAGGTGGGCGGGCACCAGGCGTCCTCGGCGTCGATGGTGACGATCATGACGGCGCTCTGGTTCGAGCACCTGCGGGCCGACGACCGGGTCTCGGTGAAGCCGCACGCCTCCCCGGTGCTGCACGCGATCAACTACCTGCTCGGCGACCTCGACGAGTCCTACCTGCCGACCCTGCGCGCGTTCGGCGGGCTGCAGTCCTACCCGTCGCGGACCAAGGACCCCGACCCGGTCGACTACTCCACGGGCTCGGTCGGGATCGGTGCGACCGCCCCGATCTGGGGTGCGCTCGCCCGGCGCTACGTCTCCGCCCGGTTCGGGGGAGCGGACGCGGACCCGGCGGAGGCCGGCCGGCGCGGCAGGCAGTACTCGCTGGTCGGCGACGCCGAGCTCGACGAGGGCGCGGTGTGGGAGGCCATCCTCGACCCGATGGTCGGCGAGCTCGGCGAGGTCGTGTGGATCGTCGACCTGAACCGTCAGTCGCTGGACCGGGTCGTGCCGAACATCGGCACCCCGCGGATCGAGGGCATGTTCCGCGCCGCCGGGTGGCAGGTCCTCACCGTCAAGTACGGCCGGCTGCTGCACGAGCTGTTCGCGCGCCCCGGCGGGGACGCGCTGCGGGCCCGGATCGACGGCATGCCCAACCCCGAGTACCAGCGGCTGCTGCGCTGCGACGCCGACGAGGTCCGCACCCGGCTGCCGGACGTCGGCTCGGGACCGGACGGCCCCGCCCTCGCCGAGCTGGTCGCGACCCTGGACGACGCGACGCTGCTCGCCGCCGTCCGCAACCTCGGCGGCCACGACGCCGCCGCGCTCGGCGAGGCGTTCGACGAGATCGACGACTCCCGGCCGACGGTGATCCTCGCCTACACCGTGAAGGGGCACGGGCTGGCCACCGCGGGGCACCCGCAGAACCACGGCTCGATCCTCACCGCCGAGCAGATGGCCGAGCTCGCCGACGCGGTCGGCGCGGACGTCGACGACCCGTGGCACCGCTTCCCCGCCGACTCGGCCGCGGGACGGCTCTGCGCGCGGACCGCGGAGCGGCTGCACCGCGAGGAGACGGTGCCGGTGCCGGCGCCGGAGCTCCCCACCGACATCGGCCGCACGCCGTCCGGGCGCGCGACCACCCAGGCCGCGCTCGGCCGTGCCCTGCTCGACCTCACCCGGGAGGCCCCGGACGCGGCCGCCCGGGTCGTGACGCTCTGCCCGGACGTGTCGTCGTCGACGAACCTCGGCGGCTGGGTCAACAAGGTCGGCGTGTGGTCGACCGCGGAGCGCAAGAACTGGTTCGACGACGACCCCGAGACGATCCTGCACTGGCGCGAGCGGCCCACCGGGCAGCACCTGGAGCTGGGCATCGCCGAGGGCAACCTGGTCGGCGCGCTCGGCGAGCTGGGCGCCACCTGGTCGCGGTGGGGTCAGCCGGTGCTGCCGATCGGGGTGCTCTACGACCCGTTCGTCGAGCGCGCACTGGAGCCGTGGTCGTTCGGGATCTACGCCGGCGGGCAGTCGATCCTGGTCGGGACGCCGTCCGGGGTGTCGCTGGCCCCCGAGGGCGGGGCCCACCAGTCGGTCACGACGCCGTCGGTGGGGCTCGAGCAGCCCGGGTGCGTGACCTACGAGCCGGCGTTCGCGATCGACGTCGAGTGGACGCTGCTGGCCTCGCTGGCCCGGCTCGGGCGTCCGGACGGGACCTCGGCCTACCTGCGGCTGTCCACCCGGCCGGTCGACCAGGCCCTCGCCGACGTGCCCGCCGACCCGGCGGCCCGCGAGCGGCGCCGCCGCCAGGTCGTCGCCGGCGCGTACCCGCTGCGCCGGGCGGCGGGGGAGCGCCCGGACCTGACGATCGCGGCGATGGGCCCGCTGCTGACCGAGGCGCTCACCGCCGCCGACCGCCTCACCGAGCAGGGCTACGCCGTCGACGTCGTGTGTGTGACCGCCGCCGGACTGCTGTTCGACGCCGTGCAGGCGCGCGCCGGCCGCCCGGCCCGGCCGCAGGCCGAGCCGTGGATCCTCGAGGCCGCGTTCCCGGCCCGCCGGGCCGCGCCCCTGGTCACGCTGCTCGACGGGCACCCGCACACGCTCGCGTTCCTGGCCGGGGTCAACCGGGTGCCGGCCACCCACCTGGGCGTGTCGCGGTTCGGGCAGTCCGGCGACCTCGGGTCCGTCTACGCCCACCACGGGCTGGACGCCGACGCGGTGGTGGGGGCGGCGTTCGACCTGCTGTGACGCTCGCTGCGGCGCTCGACCTGCTGTGACGCTCGACTGCGGCGAGCTACCGCAGGATCTCCACGAGCAGCACCCACGTGTTCGTCAGCGCCCCGCCGAACGCGGCGACGGTGCTGACCACGATCCCGTGGGTGCCGGCCACCGAGCCGGCCACGAGCAGCACCCTGGCCACGACCGTCCCGCCCACGGTCAGCACGGTGACCACGACGGCGCCGATCCGGGTGGCGCGGGGCTGCTCGGCGGGCCGGGGGCCAGGACGGCTCAGGTGGATCAGCGGTGGCCCGAGCGCCACGCTCAGCACCAGCAGCTCCACGCCGTAGGCGAGCGGGTGCTGCGGCACCAGCAGCAGCATCGCCGACAGCGTCGGGACCACCAGCAGGAGCAGCGCGAACGCCGCGCGCGACGGCAGCGACGCCGACGTCACGATCTGTCGCAGATTGATCGACATCGACACGAACAGCAGGCCGATCAGGGCGGCACCGGCACCGGTGACGGCGACCCCGAAATCACTCCAGGACTCCACGGCGGCCGCCCTCCCCGGTCCCGGCGCGGGGACCGGGGGAGGAGTCGGTGGCCGGCCCCGGGGTGTTAGCGGCGGCCCGGGGTGTCAGCGGTGTGCCCCCGGTCAGGAGGAGGGCGCCGGTGGCTCCTGCGGCGGTTCGTCGTCGCCGGACTTGTCGCCGTCGGACTTGCCCCCTGCGGCGAGGAACCGCTCGAACTCGGCGGCCAGCTCGTCGCCGCTGGGCAGCTCGCCGCCGTCGAGACCCTCGGTGAGGTCCCCGGACTCGCGGGCGGCCGCCACCTGGTCGTACTGCTCCTCGAGCGCCTTCACCACCTGCACGACCTCGTCCGACTCGGCCATCTGCTCGGCGATCTCGCTGTCGGCCTGCTCGGCGGCACGGGTCAGCGTCTCGGTCGGCAGGTACAGCCCGGCGGCGAGCCCGGCGTGGTCGAGCAGGACCCGCGCCGCCTGGGGGTAGGCCGACCGTGCCAGGTAGTGCGGCACGTGCACGGCGAAGCCCATCGCGTCCTGCCCGGCCTGGCCGAGGCGGTACTCCAGCAGCGCGGCCGCGCTGCCCGGGACGTCGGCCGTGGCGAACCACGGGGTGTGGCCCTCGACCAGCTCCGACCGGGTCGCGTGCGCGGTCACCCCGATCGGGCGGGTGTGCGGGACGGCCATCGGGATGCCCTGCAGGGTGATCACCAGGCGGACGCCGAGCTGCTCGACGAGCAGGCCCATCGCGGCGACGAACCGCTCCCACTGGGTGTCCGGCTCCGGCCCGGACAGCAGCAGGTACTGCGTGTCACCGGTGTCGGAGAGCGCGACGACGTCGAGCGTCGGCGGGTGGTACTCGGTCCAGCGGTCGGTCTCGAACCGCAGCGGTGGGCGCCGGGAGCGGTAGTCGACGAGCTGGTCGACGTCGAAGCCGGCCACGCGGGTGGTCTCGCGGTCGTCGGTCAGCGCGCCGACGGCGAGCGCACCCGCGTTGCCCGCGTCCACGAACCCGTCCAGGACGACGATCAGGACGGGCTCGTCGAGCTCCGGAGCGGCCGGGTCGACCTGGTAGAGCTGTGCGGGATCGAGCACCGGTGTCCTCCATGTCGTGGCGTGCGCGGCCGACCCTATCCGGAGCCGGGGCGGGCCGGTGGTGCGGACGCCGGTGTGACCCCGTCCGCCTCCGTGCCCGTGCGCCGGGCGGGTGGAGGAGGATGTGGAACGCCATGCAATCGTCACAGCGCGCCTATCTGGTCTGGTCCGCCGGTCTCCTCGCCTACATCGTCGCGGTGCTGCAACGCAGCTCGTTCGGTGTCGCCGGTCTCGACGCGGCCGAGCGGTTCGAGGCGACGCCGACGGTGCTCGCCGGGTTCCTCGTGCTGCAGCTGCTGGTGTACGCGGCGCTGCAGGTGCCGGTCGGGCTGCTGCTCGACCGGTTCGGGGCGCGGGCGATGGTGCTCGCCGGTGCGGTGACGATGACGGCCGCGCAGGTCATGGTCGCGCTGGTGACGTCGCTGCCGCTGGCGATCGTCGCCCGGGTGCTGGTCGGGGTCGGGGACGCGCTGACGTTCATCTCCGTGCTGTCGGTGGTGTCGGTGTGGTTCCCCGCGCGCCGGGTGCCGCTGATGACGCAGCTGACGGCGCTGCTGGGCCAGTTCGGCCAGGTGCTGTCGGCGATCCCGCTGGCCACGCTGCTGCACGGCTACGGCTGGACGACCGCGTTCCTCGCCGCCGCGGCGGCGGGCCTGGTCGCCGGCATCGCCGTGCTCGCCGTGTTCCGCGACCGCCCGCCGGGCAGTCCGGCGCCGGCGACGGCGGCGACCCCGCGCGAGGTCCTCGACGGTCTCAAGGACGCCTGGCGGCACCCGGGCACCCGGCTCGGGTTGTGGACCCATGCCGGCACGCAGTTCTCCGGGCTCGTGTTCGCGCTGCTGTGGGGCGTCCCGTACCTGGTCGCCGGGCAGGGCATGAGCACCACCGGCGCCTCGGTCATGCTGACGGTGCTGGTGCTGGCCGGGGCCGTCGTCGGCCCGGTCTTCGGGGAGTTCACCGCGCGGCACCCGCTGCGCCGGTCCTGGCTCGTGCTGTCGGTGATCGGCGCGACCGCGCTGGTGTGGGCCGTGGTGCTGCTCGTGCCGCCGCCCGCGCCGCTGTGGCTGCTGGTGCTGCTCGTGCTGGTGCTGGCCGCGAACGGCCCCAGCTCGGCGGTCGGGTTCGACTACGCCCGCACGTTCAACCCGGAGCACCGGCGCGGGACGGCCGTCGGGATCGTCAACGTCGGCGGGTTCACCGCCTCGCTGACGACGACGCTGCTGGTCGGCGCGGTGCTGGGCCTCGCGGGTGGCTACACGCCGGAGGCGTTCCGGATCGCCTGGCTGGTGCAGTTCCCGATCTGGGCGGTCACCACGCTCGGGGTGCTCGCCACGCGACGCAAGGCGCGGCGCGTGATGGCCGAGGAGGGCACCGTCGTGCCGCCGCTGCGCGAGGCGCTGCGGCGCAACCGGCGCCGGCGGCGCGACGTGTCCTGAGCGCCACGGTCGCGGGACCCTCCCGCGCTCCCGGGGCCTGCCGAGGTGCGGCCCAGCGCGGATCGTCCGTCACTGGAGCGCGCTGGGCCGCACCTCGGCGGCGATGCCGGTGTCTCACTCGGCGAGCAGGCGGTAGAGCGCCTTGCGTGCCTCGGTCAGCGACTCGGTCGCCGAGGCGATCTGCTCCGGGGTACCGGCCGCGGCGACCTGCTGGGCGGCCGCGAACAGCTTCGACAGCTCCTCGGCGAAACCGTCGCCCGGCTCGTCGGACGCCTCGTTCCCGGCGGTGAAGGGGGCCCACACCGCGTCGAGCGTGGCGCGGTGCTCCTCGACGTGCCGGGTGCCCTCCTCGGTGAGGTGGACGACGCGGCGGCCGTCGCTCTGCTCGGAGCGGACCAGGCCCTCGTCCTCGAGCTGGGACAGCATCGGGTACACCGATCCCGGACTGGGCTTCCACTGCCCGCCGGAGCGCGCGGTGATCTCCTGGATGATCTCGTATCCGTGCCGCGGGCCGTCGGCGACGACGGCGAGCACCGCCGTGCGGACGTCGCCGCGTGCGGTCCGCCGGCCGCGCCGGCCGAACCCGCGACCGGGGCCGCCGGGACCGAACCCGCCCGGGCCGAAGGGGCCTCCCGGACCGAAGCCACCGGGACCGAAGCCACCGGGACCGAAGTCGCGGCCGCGGGGGTGCGGGCCGCCGCGGTGGTGCCGGCGGCCACGGCCGGGCGGGCCGGGCCGCTCGTGCTCCCGGCCGGGCCGGTCGTTGTCGTGCTGGTCGTTCTCGTCGTCGGGGTCGTGCACGGCTGCCTCCTCGGGGCCGCAGGGGAAGGGGATGCCGGGTCCGGAGCGGGCCCAGGGGTGGCGGAAGCCGGACCGGCGCCCGCGGCGGGCGAACGGCGGGCCCCAGGGAATGTCTCGCGTGGTCATGACGTGTCGTCCTCTCGTCGTCGAGTCTCCTCGTCGATCGGCTCGGATGCCATCACGATATATCGAGAGCGGTCGTCGTTGCAACGAGATATGTCTGCGAATTTTCGGGGAGTGCGGCCCGGCCGTTCGGAGGTGGCTGTGGCGCCGCGGATGCCGTTGACTGGACGACGACGGTTCGCGCACGTCCGGGAGCTCCCGGACCGGTCGAGGGGAGGGCGTCGTGCGGCGGCGTGGTGGCGGGACGGGCGGCGAGAACGTGGTCCCGAACGGCGGTGTGGTTCCGAACGGCGGCGGGGTCCCGACCGGCGGTGGGGTTCCGGCCGGTGAGGACTCGGCGGAGGAGCTCGACCTGACCGGCGTCTCGGCCGCCGAGCTGCGGGACCGGCTGTCCGCCTTCTCCGACGGCCGCGACGTCCGGGTCGTCCGTGCGGCGGTCGACCTGCGCGAGAGCCTGGACCGGCTGTCCGCGGCGATCACGGAGCGCCGGGCGGCGATCGTCGGGCGGGCCGGGGAGATCGCGCGTGCCGCGGCGCCGTTCGCCGGCGGGGCCCTCGCCGCCGGGGTCGGCGCGGCACTGGTGGCGAAGCGGGTGCGGCGGCCGCGAGGGCCCGTGCACCGAGGAGTCGCGCACCGAGGAGTCGCGCACCGAGGAGTCGCGCACCGAGGAGTCGCGCACTGAGGGGTGCGCACCCGGCCGGCGGCGAACGCGGCGACTGTCGCATTCGTCCTGGTCACCCGGCCCGACCGAACCGATCAGGTCATGCCGGTGCGCTTGCTCGACGCCGTTGTGAGGGCGGACACTCGGAGGTACGGATCCACCGGAAGGAGTGTCCCATGAAGGTGTCCGACATCCTGCGGATCAAGGGCGATGCGGTGCACACCGTGCTGTCGTGGAACACGGTCGAGGAGGCGGCCACCCGGCTCGCCGGACCGCCGCCCATCGGTGCACTGGTGGTCTCCGACGACGGGTTCCGCGAGCGCGTCGACGGCATCGTCTCCGAGCGCGACATCGTCCGCAGGCTCGCGACCGACGGCGTGGGCCTGATGAAGCTGACGGTCGCCGACGTCATGACCCGCCACGTCATCACCTGCACCCCGGACGAGTCGATCGCCGAGGTCATGGCGAAGATGAACCGCTGGCGGCACCGGCACCTGCCGGTCGTCGACGAGGGACGGCTCTGCGGAATGATCAGCATCGGGGACGTCGTCAAGCAGCGGCTGGCCGAGATGAGCACCGAGGCGGGCGTGCTGCGCGACATCTACCTCGCGAGCCACTGATGTTCGCGAGCCACTGACTCTCGGGGGCTACCGACTCTCGGGGGCCACTGACGGGTCACATCGGGAACGTCGGCGGGGTCGTGGGCGTTGTGCGGGACATGAGCGCTGCATCCGCTTCGTCCGCCGGCCGCCGGGCCGGCCGCACGGCCGCCTTCGCCACGCTCTTCCGCGCCCTGACCCGACGCGGTGGGCCGGGCGAGCCCGGGCCCGTCGAGCGGGTCAAGGCACTGCCGTCGATGGTCCGCGACGCCTGGCGCGGCAGCTACCCGCACCTGGGCAAGGGCCGGATGGCGACGTTCCTGCTCGCCCTAGCCTACCTGGTCTCCCCGGTCGACGTCGTGCCGGAGATGTTCCTGGCCGTGCTGGGCCTGACCGACGACGCCGTCGTCGCCATGTGGCTGGGCGGGTCACTGCTCGTCGAGGCCGACCGCTACCTCGGCTGGCGCCGGCAGCACCCCGTGACGATCGACCCGGTGCCCACGCCGCAGGTCAGGACGAGCAATTGGCCCGGACGTAGTCGTTGATCCGCTGCGAGGCCGCCTGGTACTCGGGGTCGCTGCGAGCCTGCGCGATCTCCGGGTCGCGGGCGACCGCCAGGGTGTCCCCGCCGTTGGCCTCCAGCAGCTCCAGCTGACGCTGGGTGAACTGGTTGACACGGTCGAAGTCGGCCCGGATCTCCTGCGGGGCCAGCGCGGTCACCTGCTGGTTGGCCTGACGGACGTTCGCCGCCACCTCGCCGACGTCACCGACCGAGCGGCCGATCCCGACCCCGTTGACCGGCTGTGCCGCGTCCCGGCTGGCCTGCACGGCCTCACAGAACGGGGTGGTCGCCCGGGCCTGCGTGGTCGTCGGCGCGCGGGTCGAACCCGGCTGGGTCGCCAGCGACCCGCCACAACCGGCGACCAGTGCCAGTACCGCCGAGAGAAGCAGCACGTGCTGCCGTACAGCCGCCATCCCGGCTCCTCCACTCGCTGATCGGACCTTGCTTCCGATCCGGCCCGGAGTGTAGGTCCGGCGCTGTGAGGTCCGTGTCGGCGGACCCTGCCGAACGGCGGTGCCACACCGGCCGCGTCGGGTCCATCCTGTCCGTCGGGCCGCACGGACGGAGTGCCGATGGACGGGGACGGTTCGCCGATGGTCGGGCGGACCTCCGAACGGGCCCGGATCAGTTCCGCGCTGCGGGCCGCCCGCGACGGCCGCGGCGCTTTGCTGCTCGTGACCGGCGAGCCGGGGATCGGCAAGAGCATGCTCGCGACGACGGTCGCGGCAGATGCCCGCGACGCCGGCGCCGACGTGGTGTGGGGGCGCTGCCGGGAGACACCGGGCGCCCCGGCGTTCCAGCCGTGGACCGAGATCGTCCGGTACCTCGGTCGCGGTGCTCCGGCCGCCGATCTCGGCCCGCTGCTCGCCGGTCGCGCGGCGACGGTGGACCGGTTCGCGCTGTTCGAGGCCGTCACCGAGCTGCTCGTGCGCCGCGGCCGTCCGCTGCTGGTGCTGCTCGAGGACCTGCACCGGGCCGACGAGGCCTCCCTGCTCCTGCTCGACCACCTCCTGCCCGTTCTCGACGACGCCCCCGTCGTCGTGCTCGGCACCTGCCGTGACGGTGGTACCGAGTGGCCACCGGGCCTCGACCCGGTCGCCGGGCGCAGCACGGTCGGCGTGCTCCGGTTGGGCGGGCTGTCCGCACCGGAGGCCCGGGAGCTGGCGGGACGGCTCGCGGCCGGCACCGCCGATCCCGACGCGCTGCGTGCCCGCTGCGGCGGCAACCCGTACTTCATGAGCGAGCTGCTCCGCGGGCCCACCGACGGTGACCTCCCGGTCACCGTGGCCGCGGCCTTGGCCGCACGGGTGGGCCGGCTGCCGCCGCGGACCCGCGCCGCGCTCGAGGCCGCCGCGGTCCTCGGCCGGGAGTTCGTCGCCTCCGACGTCGCCGGGCTGCTCGCCGTCGCGCGGATCGCCGTCGCGCAGATCGACAACGCGCAGATCGACGGCGCGCGGATCGACCACGCCGAACGGGCCTCCGACGTTGCCGGATCTGCTGCCGCGGAGGCAGCCGCAGCGCTGTCGGCGGCGGGGGTGGAGCGCGCGCTCGCCCCGGCCGTCGCCGACCGGCTGCTCACCACGACCGGCCGCGGTCACGCGTTCGCGCACGTCCTGGTCCGGGACGTCCTGCACGCGGCCTGCCCGGCCGACCGGCGCACCGTGTTGCACCACGGCGCCGCCGGAATGACCGACCTGCCGGTGAGCGAGCGTGCCGAGCACGCCGGCCGGGTGCAGCGCACCGCCGCGGAGCGGGAGCGGGCCGCCCGGCTCGCGGTGGAGGCAGCCACCGAGGCCGCCGGACGGCTCGCGTTCGAGGAGGAGCACACCTGGCTCGGACGGGCCCTGGAGCACACCGCGCCGGGTGACCGGTTCGGGCTGCTCCTGGCCTCCGGCGCGGCGGCCGGGCGGGCCGGGCGCGGGGACGCCGCGCGGACCGCGCACGACCAGGCGTGGCTGCTCGCCGGGGACCGGCCCGGGCGGCGGCCCGCTGCGGTCGCGCTCGGGCTCGGCGAGGTCGTCGACTCCGCGGGCATCGTCGACGCCGGCCTGGTCCGGATGCTCGAACGGGCCTTGGACCTGCTCCCGCCCGCCGAGCGGGCGACCCGGGTGGCGCTGCTGGCCCGGCTCGCCGTGGAGATCTACTGGGGCCCGCGGTTGCCGGAGGCCCGCGCCGTCGCCCGGGACGCGGTGGCGGCCGCCCGCCGGCTGGGCGACGCCCGCACGCTCACCGGAGCGCTCGCCGCGCAGCAGTTCGTGCTGCGCGGACCCGCGGACCGGGCCGAGCGGGTCCGTACCGGCCGCGAGCTGGTCCGGCACGCGGCCGGGCTCGGCGACGTCCCGGCCGAGGTGTCGGCGCGCCGGCTGCTGGTCGCGGACGCCTTCGCCGACTCACCGGAGGCGTTGGAGACCGAGCTCGGCGCTCTCGAGGCGCTGGCCGAGCAGACCCGCCGTCCTCTCGCCCGCTGGTACGCCATGGTGTTCCGGACCGCGCTGACCTGCCTGCGCGACCCGGCCGGGGACGCGCTCGAGGCGATCGCCCGGACCGAGACGTTCGGGCGCCGGATCGGGGCCCGGCCCGCCGGGATGTACGCGACGGTCCAGCGGTTCGCCGTCCTGCGCGGCACCGGCCGGGTCGCCGAGGCCGAGCCCGCGCTCCGTGCGGCGATCACCGCCTACCCGCGGCTGGCGACGCTGCGCTGCGGGCTGACGCTGCTGCTCGCCGGCACCGGGCGCGAACGGGAGGCGACCGCGTCGCTGGAGGCACTGACCGACGACGACTGTGCCGCCGTCCCACGGGACGCGCTGTGGCTGTCGTCGATGGTGCAGCTGGCCGAGGCCGCGGCCGCGCTGGGGCACCGGGAGGCGGCGGCGACGCTCTCCGCGGCGCTGCGGCCGCACCGCGGCGAGGTGGTGTTGCAGGGCCTGGTCGCCTGGCTCGGCGCCGTCGACCACCATCTCGGGCTGCTGGCCGGCGTCCTCGGCCGGGACGCGGAGGCCGGTGCGCTGCTCGCCGCGGGTGCCCGGACCCATCGGGAGTGGTCGGCGTCGGCGCTGCCCGTCCGCCGGGCGCCGGCCGCCCGCGCCGTCACCCTCACCCGCCGGGAGCGGCAGGTCCTCGACCTGGTCACGACCGGCTCCCCGAACAAGCAGATCGCGCGCCTGCTCGGGATCAGCGTGCACACCGTCGAACGGCACCTCGTCAACGGCTACGCGAAGCTCGGCGCCCGCAACCGGGCCGAAGCGACCGCACAGGTCCTGCGCGGTCGCTGACTACACGGTTTCCGGGATACCCCCGGGCCCACGCCCGGACGACGCTGACGGGTGCACGGCCGTCCGGAGGGTACGGCCGTACGGCGGGAGGCCGGTCATGGGACGACTGCGGGACAAGACGACGCTGATCACCGGTGGGGAGAGCGGGATCGGCCTCGCCACCGCCCGCCGGTTCGTGGCGGAGGGGGCCCGGGTCTTCCTGGTCGGCCTGGACGAGGGCCGGCTCGGCGATGCGGTCACCGAGCTCGGTGCCGTCGCCGGGTACGCGGTCGCCGACGTCACCGACGAGGACGCGGTGCTCGCCGCCGTCGACGCCGCGGTGGCCGCGTTCGGCCCGCTCGACGTGGTGTTCTCCAACGCCGGTATCTCCGGAGCGGTGGCCGGGATCGAGGACTACCCGTCGGAGACGTTCGGCCGCACGCTCGCCGTGCACGTGACCGGCGCGTTCCACGTCCTCAAACACGGGCTGCCCCGGATGCACGACGGCGGCAGCATCGTGATCACCTCCAGTGTCGTCGGACTCATCGGCTTCGGTGGGCTCTGCGGGTACATCGCGGCCAAGCACGCCCAGGTCGGGCTCATGCGGGCGATCGCGACCGAGGTCGCCCCGCGCCGGATCCGGGTCAACACGCTGCACCCCGGCCCGACGTCGACGGCGTTCCAGGACGAGATCGAGATGGCGGCGACCGGGCTGTCCCGGGAGGCGGCCGCCGCGGCGTTCGACGAGCTGCTGCCGCTGCGGCGGCACGCGCGGCCGGAGGAGATCGCCGACGCCGTCGTCTACCTGGCCTCGGACGAGAGCGCCTTCGTCACCCGCACCACGCTGGCCGTCGACGGCGGGCTGGCAGGCTGACCCCGCGGCAATCCGGATGCCCGCCGCCCTCCGATCGGCGATCCTGGGAATCTCCATGATCGGAAGGGGGAGCCATGCACACGCTCACCGGCACCGCGGCGCCGGTCCGTCTGTGGACCGACCCGGAGTCGGTCGAACCCGGCGCGCTGACCCAGCTGCGCAACTGCGCGAACCTGCCGTGGACCCACGGGGTCGCCGTGATGCCGGACGTGCACCAGGGCTACGGCGCGACGGTGGGGTCGGTGGTCGCGATGCGCGACGCCGTGTCGCCCGGCGCCGTCGGCGTCGACATCGGGTGCGGCATGTCCGCGGTCCGCACCGACCTGACCGCGGGCGACCTGCCCGACTCGCTGGGCCGGGTTCGCGCGCAGGTCGAGCGGGCGGTTCCGGTCGGGCGGGCCGGGCACCGCGAGGGTCCCGACCTGGCGCGGCTGGGCATCGAGCGCGGCTACGACTGGACCGGCTTCTGGTCCGGCTTCGAGCGGCTGCACCACCTGGACGAGGCGTCCTGGACCGATGCCGACGCGTTGCGGGCGAAGGCGCACCGGCAGCTGGGGTCGCTCGGGTCCGGCAACCACTTCCTCGAGCTGTGCCTCGACGGCGACGACCGGGTCTGGCTGATGCTGCACTCCGGGTCGCGGGGGATCGGCAACATCCTCGCGAACCTGCACATCGAACGGGCCAAGCAGCTGCCGCACAACCAGGCCCTGCCCGACCGCGACCTGGCCGTGTTCCTGTCCGGGACACCGGCGATGGACGCCTACCGGGCCGACCTGTACTGGGCGCAGGAGTACGCGCGGCTCAACCGCCGGGTGATGATGGAGCTGTTCAAGGCCGCGCTGGGCCGCGGCCTGGGCCGCACCGTCGCCTTCGAGCCCGAGGTCTCCTGCCACCACAACTACGTCTCGGAGGAGACCTACGACGGCGTCGAGCTGATCGTGACCCGCAAGGGCGCGATCTCCACCGAGGGCGGCCGGAAGGGGATCATCCCCGGCTCGATGGGCACCGGGTCGTTCATCGTGTCCGGGCTGGGGAACCCGCAGTCGTACCGCTCGGCCTCGCACGGTGCGGGCCGGCGGATGTCGCGGGCGGCGGCCCGCCGGCAGTTCTCGGTGGCCGACCTGCAGGCACAGACCGAGGGTGTCGAGTGCCGCAAGGACGCCGGCGTGCTCGACGAGATCCCCGGTGCCTACAAGGACCTCGACACCGTGATGGCCGCCCAGACCGACCTCGTCCGGGTCGAGCACCGGCTCCGGACGATCCTCTGTGTGAAGGGCTGACCGACCCCGCGGGTCAGCAGGTCAGGGGGTCAGGTGCCGGCGGCGGGGCGGACCACGCCAGGACCGTCCCCGCCGCCAGCCCGCCGAGCACGGCGAACCCGTGCGCGTCCCGCACCACCAGCAGCGCCACCCCGGTGGCACCGGCGACGACCGCGGCGGTCACCGACCGGGAGGTCCGTCCCCGTACGAGCCGCAGGCCGAGCAGGGCACAGCCGAGGACGTAGGTCGCCGCCGAGTTCCCCGCCCCGGTGGAGGGGAACGCGAACGTCGTGACCAGGTCGAAGGCGACCGCGCCACCGAGGAAGAGCGCCCAGGACCGCGCGGGACCCGAGGCGGGCACCGCCGCACACACCACGACCGCGAGCAGGACCAGGTTGGACGCCGTCCCGGCGGCCCCGCCGTCCTGCACGACGACCGAGGTGGCCAGCCGCCACACCTGGCCGGCGCGGATCAGCTCGGGGACCCGCGCCAGGGCGTCGAGCAGTCCCGGGACCGCGAGCTGGGCCAGCGACGGGACCGCGACCAGCAACCACAGCCCCGCGCCCGCGAGTGTCGGGCGGAACCGGCCGCCGGGGCCGGCCGCCACGGCGACGACCGCGCCGAGCACCAGCACCACACCGAGCACGTTCGCCCAGCCGGTCCCCGACGTCGTCATAACGCGGCCTCCGTCCCGCACCGGACGGTAGCGGCTCGGGCACCGGAGGTGGGTGGTGCGGCCCCGCCGTGCCGGCTGCTGTACCCGGCGGCGCACCGGTCGAGCTCGCGCTGATCCTGCTGCTCTGCCGCCCTGGCTGCTGCCCCCGGCGCACCGGGCCGGTCACCGGCCGGGCATCAGCCGTCGAGCACGTCCCGCAGCACTCCCGGATGGTCGGTGATGATCCGGTCGACGCCCGCGTCGAGCATCCGGCGCATGTCCGCCTCGTCGTCGACGGTGTAGACCCCGGTCTGCATCCCGCGGGACCGGATGGCCTCGACCAGGCCGGCGTCGGTGCCCCGGAAGCTCGGGTTGATCTGTTCGACACCGGTCGCGGCCGCGTCGTCGAGCTCGGCGGTGCTCGGGCGGGCCTCGAACAGCCACCCGGCGGGCACGGCTGGGGCCACCTCGGCGAAGCGGCGCATCGCGTCGTGGTCGAACGACTGCACCACGATCCCGGCCGGTTGCTCGCCGAGCTCGGCGGCGACCTCCGCCTCGATGCCGGGGTACGCCGCGGGTTCCTTCAGCTCGATCAGCAGCCCGGCCCGCTCACCGATGTGCTCGACGACCTCGTCGAGGGTCGGGATGCGCTGCCCGGCGAACCCGGGCCCGAACCAGGAACCGGCGTCGAGCCGCCTCAGCTCGGCGAGGGTGAAGCTGCCGACCGGGTCCAGGGCCCGGCCGGGGAAGACCCGCTCGACGTCGGTGGTCCGGGTGAGGGTGGTGTCGTGCAGCACGACGAGATGGCCGTCGGCGCTGCGCTGGACGTCGATCTCGATCGAGTCGGCCCGCTGCGCGACGGCCTCGTCGACCGCGGCGAGGGTGTTCTCCGGGGCGTCGCCGGACGCCCCGCGATGCGCGACGACCTCGGTGCCGGCCGGTTCGCCGGCGAGTGCGGCCGGGCCGAGGGCCGTCAGGGCGACCGGGGCGAGAGCGAGGGGGAGCAGCGAGCCGAGCAGGCGGCGCAGGCGCACGGGTGGGACCTCCGGACGGGTGAACACGGTCGGCCCCGACCCTCGGGGTCCGGAGCGTCCGGCGGGTGGCGGGCCGGTGACCGGGCGGCGGCGGGAGCCGCAACGCCGCGCGGCGCCGGCCCGGTCCGCCGTCACGGCCGTGCGGCCGCGGCGGTGAGCGCGGGCAGGTAGCCCTCGGCATAGCCGAGGGCGTTCGGGTGATAGACGGCCGGGGTCGTCGGCTGCGCCGGCGGGTTGATCCACGGGTCGGAGCCGCAGATCCCGTGCCCGGCGAAGGCGTCGCGCACGTCGACGAACTGGCCGCGGAAGCGGTGCGCGGCGTCGGCCAGCGACGCGTTGAGCGTGTCGGCGGCCCGGTTGAGCGCCTCGCGGCGGGTCTCGTTCGGCACGCCCGGCACGTCGCAGGCGCCGGGTTCGAACAGCCGTGGGTAGCCCAGGACGACGATCTTCGCGTCGGGCGCCTGCAGCCGCACGCCGACGATCGTCGAGATCAGGCCGCCGGGCGCGACGAACCGGGCGGCGTGCTCGCCGCCGCGGATCGCGCGGAAGCAGGACTCGTCGTCCGGCGCGGTGCTGCAGGTGGCCAGCACCGGGGCGAACCCGGTGTCGTTGCCGCCCGCGGTGATCGTGACGAGCGTGGTGTCCCGGCCGACCGCGCTCACCTGCTTCGCCACGACCTCGGCGCTGTTCGCCCCGCTGCAGGCGACCGAGACGAACGACGCCGGGTCGTTCTGCGCGGCCCACAGCGCCGGGTAGGAACGGTCGCTGCGCCGGCACTCCCCGGACGCCGGATCCGGGGTGGCACCGACGCCGGCGGCGTAGGAGTCCCCGAGCGCGACGTAGCGGGTGGCCGAGAGGTCGAGCGCGGGGGCCGCGCCCGCCGCGGGGGCCAGGAGTACGACGAGGGCACAGGCCAGCAGCGGGACGAGGAGTCGGCGCACGGACCCCACCCAACCCGGGTGTCGCGGGTCCGGGCAATCACGGTTCCGGGTGAGCGCCACCCGCCCGGTCGTCCGCCGCGTGACCGCCGTGTGGGCCGAACGGGTGCAGCACGCTGCGGCGGGCTACCGCCGCCCGGACGCCCGCAGCTCCGCCAGCGACTCCCCGCCGACGAAGAAGTGCTCGGCCTCGCACTCGTTCAGCACCACCCGCACCGTCTCCGGCTTCGCGCCGAGGGTGTCGGCGGCGGCGGCGGTGAGTGCCTCACCGAGCGCGCGGAGCTGCTCGGGCGTGCGCCCGCGGGTCAGCGTCACCTGGATCACCGGCACGGTGTTCTCCTCACCTGCGTCCTCCTCACCTGCATGCCAGCTCGAGCGTCCCGAGCCGATCGATCGACGCGACGACGACGTCCCCGGGGCCGACCGGTACGGCCGCCGTCAGCCCACCGGAGAGCACGATCTCCCCGGCGCGCAGCCCGCCGCCCTCGGCGGCCAGCGCCCGGACCAGCCAGGCCACCGCGGCCGCCGGGTGCCCGAGCGACGCCGCCCCGGACGCCGTCGCGGCGACCTCGCCGTTGTGCTCGAGCACCACCCCGACCAGCCGCAGGTCGATGCCGGACACCGGCACCGGCGTCCCCACCACGTACCGCGACGCCGAGGTGTTGTCGGCGACGACGTCGGCCATCGTGAACCGGTAGTCGCGGTAGCGGGAGTCGAGCACCTCGATCCCGACGGCGACACCGGCGGTGGCGGCGAGCACGTCGGTGGCGGTGCAGTGCTCGCCCGCCAGGTCGCGGCCGAGCACGAACACGATCTCCGGTTCGCACCGCGGCTGGATCTGGCGGGCGACCTCCAGCGGCTCGCCGATGTCCAGTGCGCCGCCGGCCGGCAGGAACCCGAAGATCGGGTCGGACACGCCGACCTGGGCCTGCTTGGCCCGGGAGGTGACGCCGAGCTTCCAGCCGGCCAGCGGTCCGGCCGCGTCGCGCAGCACGCGCTGCACCCGGTACGCGGTGGGCAGGTCCAGCTCGGTGAACTCGTCGGACAGCCGGTCGACGGCCGTCCGGTCGGCCACGGCCCGCGACAGCCGGTCCGCCAGCTCGGAGACGTTCACGCCGTACCTCCCACGCGGATCGTGACCGGCCCCAGCCGGTCGAACTCGGCCCGGAACACGTCCCCGGCCGTCAGGGGGACGGCCGCGTGCAACGCGCCCGTCATGATCAGATGGCCGGGTTCGAGCACGACGCCGGCCTCGCCGAGGGTGTTCGCCAGCCAGGCGACGACCGCGACCGGGTCGCCCAGCGCGGCCGCCCCGGCGCCGGAGTCGACCAGCTCGCCGTTGCGGGTCAGTGTCATCCCGGTCAGCCGGGGGTCCCAGCCCTCGAGCGGGACGACCTGCGAGGACGTCGCCATCGCGCCGTTCGAGGCCAGGTCGGCGACCGTGTCGGCGAGCGCGATCCGCCAGTCCTCGATCCGGGAGTCGACGATCTCCATCCCGGCCACCGCGCCGGCGATCGCCCGCCGCGCCGCTGGCACGGTCACACCCGGGCCCGCGAGCCGCTCGCCGAGCACGAAGACGATCTCGGCCTCGACCTTGGGCTGGATGAACCGGTCCAGCGGGATCGTGTCGCCGTCGCGGTAGACCGTGGAGGCGAGCACGGGGCCGTGGTCGGGGGAGTCGATGCCGATGAGTCGCTGCATGGCCTTCGACGTCGCCCCCACCTTGTGCCCGACGACGGTGTCGCCGTCGGCCAGCAGCAGCGACACCAGCTCCTGCTGGACGGCGTAGCCGTCGGCCATGCCGAGCGACGGGTCGGCGTCGGTCAGCGGTGGGATCGGCACCCGGGTGCGGCGGGCCTCGTAGAGCGCCCGGGCCTTCCCCGGGGCGTCGGTGACGGGCATCGGGCTCCTTCGCGGTCCGCGGATCGTGCCGGGTCAGTGTCCCGCACCGGGTGAACGGCGCTGCCGGCCGCGGCCGCCACCACTCTCGGTGACCGCGGCCACAGGCAGGCAACCGGTCGAACCACTCGCCAGTCCACGGGGCACCACCGTCACTGCAGGTCAGAGGGGTGGGAGTGGTGTGCGGCCCCGGTGGTCGCTGCGGTGAACGGCAGGTTGCGGCCCTTCTCGTCACCGAACGTCCGCTCACCGCCCGTCGCGTCCCGGTGGTCTCGCGATCACTCATTCGTGTTTGCGGTCCGCGGGTCGCTGGCTAGCGTGGCCCACGGATCACGGAACGGTTACGAACCGGACGCAGCCCGACCCCCGACGGGCCGCCCGCTCCCCACGGGTTGTCCGCCGTTCCGGGATCTGGAAGGAAGATCGTGGCACGGCATCGCTCCCCCCAGGGCCGAAGCGCGAGCCTCGGGCTCCTGTCACCGCAGTTCGCGGTGGCAGGGGTCGGAGGGCCGGTCGGCGCGTTCCCGACCGGACCCCGCGTCCGGCGCTCCCGCACGCACGCCCCCGCCGGGTACTCCCCGCCCGGTTCCTCCGGGTCGTCCCTCGAGGGCTCCCGGATCTCCGCGTCCACCCGCATCGCGGCCGCGGTCGTCGCCGTCGGCGGTATCGCCGGCGCCGCACACGCGACCGTCGGTTCCGGCGAGCTCCCGTCGCCGGCGGCCTGGTTCGACGCCACCCCCGCGGCCACCGCGTCCGACGCCGCCGCGGTGCCCGCCCCCCGCGCCCCGGTCGACGCCGCTCCGGCGGCGCCGATCGCCGACTCGGCGACCATCGCCGCGCTGGCGACCCCGGCCGCGGCCGGTGGTTCGGTCGCCGCCCGGGCCGTTACCGTGGCCCCCGGTGTGCACACCGGTGCCGCCCAGGCGGTCGAGGGTGCTGCGGCCTCGGTGACCGAGGTCCAGAAGGCCGCCGCCGAGCGTGCCCGCGCCGCCGAGGCCGCTCGCGCCGCCGGCGCCACCGGGTCACTGCAGTCCGCGTCCGCCGGCGGTGCGGTGTCGATCGTGTCCGGCCGAGTCACCTCGGGCTTCGGCTCCCGCTGGGGCAGCCAGCACAAGGGCCTCGACATCGCGGCCCCGATCGGTACCCCGATCCACGTCCCGCTGGGCGGGACCGTGATCAGCTCCGGTTCGGCCAGCGGGTTCGGGATGTGGGTCCGGGTCAAGCACGACGACGGCACCGTCACCGTCTACGGCCACATCAACCGCTCCCTGGTGACGGTCGGGCAGAAGGTCACGCCCGGCCAGCAGATCGCCGAGGTCGGCAACCGGGGCCAGTCCACCGGGCCGCACCTGCACATCGAGGTGGTCGACCCGAGCGGTACGAAGATCAACCCGAAGCCGTGGCTCGACGCCAACGGGTTCAGCTACACCTGATCGTTCCCGGCGCGGCCCGGGCGAGCGGTCAGGCCGGGTCGGCCCGGCGCCGTTCCTCGGCGAGGAAGTGTGCCGTCTCCCGCGTCGCGGTGTAGAGCGAGCGGTAGTGCGGGTGGAAGCGCTCGTAGACCTCCCGGGCGACCGGGTCGGGCCGGATGGTCCGCGCCACGGGGTTCCACCGGCGCAGCTCTGGTTCCGCCCCGGTGGCGGCCGCGGCCAGCCACGCGTCGCCCAGCGCGGCACCGACGGTCTGCTCCGGGATGTCCTGCGGCACGCCGGTGACGTCGGTGACGATCCGGGTCCACAGCCCGCCCTGGACGCCACCACCGACCGCGACCAGGCGCTTCGTCCCGCCGCCAGCCTCGCGCATGACCTCGAGGTTGTGCCGGACACCGTGTGCGATGCCCTCCAGTGCAGCCCGGTAGACCTCGCCCCGTGAGTGCCCCGTGGTGAGCCCGGCGAGGATGCCGCGCGCGTCCGGGTCGAACAGCGGGGTGCGCTCCCCGGCGAAATAGGGGAGCAGCAGCAGCCCGCCGCTGCCCGGCGCGGCCCGACCTGCCTCCTCGACCAGCTGGGTGAAGCCCTCCCCGGTGAGGTCACGCAGCCAGTTCGTGATCGCGCCGGAGGTCGCCATCCCGGCGGCGAGGGTGAACGTGCCGGGGACGACGCCGCGGGTCGTCCACATCGCCGGGTGCGGCCGGGGGCGGTCGATCACCTCGATGAGGAACATCGTCGTGCCGTACATGACCATGACCTCGCCCGGGGAGGTCACGCCGGCGCTGGTCGCCTCCGCCCAGGCGTCGACGGTCCCGGCGGTGACCGGCAGCCCCTCCGGCAGCCCGGTCTCGGCGGCCGCGGCGGCGGTGACGTGCCCGGCGACCTCGGTGGGCCACAGCAGCCGCGGCAGCTCGATCCCCGGTGCGGTCGCCTCGGCCCAGTCGTGGGCCCAGTCCGCCGCCTCGAGGTCGTACATCGGGTCGCACTGGCTGGCCGAGTGGTGGTCGAGCACGTACTCCCCGGTGAGCCGGTGCACCAGGTAGGACGAGCACATCAGGAACAGCGCCGTCCGCTCGTGGATCTCGGGTTCGTGCCGGGCGAGCCAGCGCCACTTCGGCCCGACCGCCTGCGACGACAGCGGCGTCCCGGCGCGGGCGAGGATCTGCTCGGCACCGAGCTCGGCGGTCAGCTCGTCGATCTCCGTGCCCGCCCGGGTGTCGACGCCGTAGAGGATCGCCGGACGCAGCGGCCGGCCGTCGGCGTCCGCGGGGAGCAGCGTCGGGCCGATCCCGGAGACACCGAGGCCGGCGGGCGCGGCGTCCGGCACCGCGGTGAGCAGCTCGCGGACGATCGCCGCGAAGTCGCCCCACCAGATGGCCTCCGCGTCGTGCTCGACCCACCCGGGACGGGGCTGCGCGGTCTCGTGTGCGCGGTCGGCCCGGGCGAGCACCCGGCCCCCGGAGTCGACCACGACGCCCTTCGAGCCGGAGGTTCCGATGTCGACACCGAGGTACACCTGCATGGTCCTTTCCTACCGGGTGCGGTGTCCGGGCGCATCGGCGCCGTCCGAAGCACTGCCACGACCGGGAGCGGGCCGCCCGCCGCCGCCGGCACAGGGGACCGACACTCGGACCCGGGCCGCACCCCGCACCGGCCGAGTTGTCCACGACACCCCCTCCGGAACCGGGTCCGGGGCGCTCGGTCCACAGGCCCGGCCCCGGCGAGCGCCGTCCGTCGTCCCGCTGCTCCACCCTCGGCGCCATGACCGCACTGCCGCAGCCCGAACCCGGCTCCCCGGCCCGCCCCGGGTCTCCGCCCGCCGCGGACGTCGCGCGGGGGGAGCCGCGAGCCCCCGCTCCGTCCAGCCCCGCGCTCTCCGAGCCCGCGCCGGCGAGTCCCGCGCCGGCGAGTCCCGCGCCGGCGAGCCCTGCGCCGGCGAGCCCTGCGCCGCCGAGCCCGGCGCCGCCCGACCCCGTGCCGCCCGACCCGGTGCCGCCCGACCCGGTACCGCCCGACCCCGGGCCGCCCACTGCCGCGGCCACGCCGCTGTGGCCGCCGGGTGGCACCCCGGCCGATCCGTGGCCGTGGGCGCCGGGCGGCACCGCGCCGGCCCGGATCCGGCTCACCGACCCGGCGGACCTGGTCGCCGCGGTACCGGTCCTGATCGGGTTCCATCCCGAGGACTCGCTGGTCCTGGTCGGGCTCGCCGGTCCGGAGTTCCGCGGCCGGGTCGGCCTCACCCTGCGTCTCGACCTGCCGCAGGGGAGGGCGGTGCGTCGCGTCTGCGACGAGGCCGTCTCCGTGCTGGCGGGCAGCGACCCGGCCCGGGCGGTCGTCGTGGTCGTGGGTGGCGGCGCCGCGGTGCCGGCAGCGCGGAACGGGCCCCGGCGTGACGTCGCGGTCGCCGCGCGCCGGGCCCTGCGGTGGGCCGGTATCGACCCGATGGCCGTGCTGTGGGCCTCGGGGACCCGGGCCGGTGACCGGTGGAGCTGCTACCCGTTGCCCGGGCAGGACTGTGGCTGCGCCGGGACGGTGCCGGACCCGAGTGCCACCCCCGTCGCGGTCGCGGCGGCGGTGCAGGGCGGTCGTGCCGTACTGCCGGACCGGGCCGCGGTGCTCGCCCAGCTCGACGGTGACGGCGCCGACCGCGCTCGCCGGTCGCGGCTGCGTGCCCGGGCCGGCGCCGGCGGCAACGGCGGAGCGCCGAGCGGGGCCGGGGTGGTGTGCGCAGCCGGCGCCGGACCGGCCCCCGACGGCGGGGACCGGGAGACCCGCGACCCCGGCGGCCTGCTCGACGTGGCGCTCGCCGAGGCGGCCGAGGGCCGGCTCGTGATCGACGACCGCCTCGCGCTCGACTTCCGCGCGGCCTTCGCCGACCCCGGCTTCCGGGACGAGGCGCTGCGGCGCAGCCTCGGGCCGGACGCACCGCACGCCGAGCAGCTCTGGGCGGCGCTCACGCGGGCGCTGCCGGGAGCCGGGCGGGCCGACACGGCGGCGCTGCTCGCCGTCTGCGCCCTCCTGCGCGGCGACGGTGCCCTCGCCGGGCTGGCCGTGGAGCGCGCACTGGCGGACCGGCCCGGGCACGTCGTGGCCACCGTGGTCGAGACGTCGCTGCGGGCCGCGGTGACCCCGGGGGCGACGCCGGGCCCGTACACGGGACCGGCCGGGCTGCGCCGCCTGCTCGACGCGGTGCTCGCGGAGGCCGAAGCCGGCGACGGCGGCGACACCCACGGCGACCCCGGCCCGGCGGGGGCACGGTGACCGGCCCCGGTGCGGTGCTCCGGCCGGTGATCCGCCGGGCGGCGCCGGGGGAGTCCGCGACCGGTCCGGTGCCGGTGCAGGGCCGGGCGGCGAGCCCGGTGGCGCGGTCAGCGGCCCCGGGCGAACTCCCACGCGTCGGCGACGATGCGCGCCAGCGCGGTGCGCGAGGGCTTCCAGCCGAGCTGCTCGGCGGCCCGGTGCCCGGCCGCGACCAGGACGGCGGGGTCGCCGGCCCGGCGCGGGGCGACCACGGCCGGGATCGGGTGACCGGTGACCGACCGGCAGGTCTCGACGACCTCGAGCACCGAGAAGCCGTGCCCGCTGCCCAGGTTGTAGACGGCGTGGTCACCGGCGGTGGAGTGCTGCAACGCCAGCAGATGGGCATCGGCCAGGTCGTCGACGTGGATGTAGTCGCGCACGCAGGTGCCGTCCGGGGTCGGCCAGTCGTCACCGAAGATCGAGATCGACTCGCGGGTACCGGAGGCGACCTGCAGCACGAGCGGGATCAGGTGGGTCTCGACCGTGTGCCGCTCACCGAGGTGCGTGTCGCCCGCCACGTGGGCGCCCGCCACGTTGAAGTACCGCAGGCTGGTCGCGGCCAGCCCGTGCGCCGTGGCGTACGAGGTGATCATGTGATCGATCGCGAGCTTGCTCGCCCCGTACGGGTTGGTCGGGCGGGTCGGTGCGGACTCGGGGATCGGCACCTGGTCCGGTTCGCCGTAGGTCGCGGCGGTCGAGGAGAACACCAGCCGTGGCACCGCGTGCCGGCGGATCGCCTCCAGCAGCCGGAACGAGGCGACGACGTTGCCGGACCAGTACTTCTCCGGTTCGGTCACCGACTCGCCGACCAGGGAGCGGGCGGCGAAATGCAGCACCCCGTCGAAACCGCCCGCACCGAGCACCTCGTCGGCCCCCGCGCCGAGCTCCGCCTCGACGAACGTCGCGCCCGAGGGGACCGCGTCCCGGTGCCCGGTGGACAGGTCGTCGAGGACGACGACCTCGTGTCCCGCCTCGAGCAGGTGCGCCGCGCACACACTGCCGACGTACCCCGCGCCGCCGGTGACGAGCAGCTTCACCCCGGGCCTCCCCGCTTGCCGATCCCTGCGGCGCCGATCTCCGCGGCGCCGAGCCGTCGGGGCGAGCATGTCACGGGCGCGGGCGGCGACCGCCGTGCACCCGGGTGGCCGCGGTCCGGGTGGTCCCGGTCCCGGCAGTCGCGACCGCTACTGGGCCCTGACCAGGACGGCGTGCGCCACCAGCGGGGCGACCGTGGCCTTCTCGTCCTCGGTGGAGTGCACCGGGACCGGGTCCCCGAAGCGCGGGATGGCACCGACCTCGACGCTCTGGCCCGGCACGATGCCGGCGAGCTTCAGCTCACCCATCAGGTCCGCGTCGTTCTGCACGTGCTCGGCGATCCGGCGCACCTCGACCCGGCCGCCGCCGCGACGGGCGAGCTCGTCGAGCCGCTGCAGCCCGACCTCCAGCGAGGGCGGGACCGAGGAGGAGCTCGACGGCACGTCGTTGCCCTGCTCGAGGTCGTCGAGTCCCGGGATCGGGTTGCCGTACGGGGACACGGTCGGCTTGTCGAGCAGGCGGAGCAGCTTGCGCTCGACGTCCTCGCTCATCACGTGTTCCCAGCGGCACGCCTCGGCGTGCACGAGTTCCCACTCCAGGCCGATGACGTCGATGAGCAGACGCTCCGCGAGGCGGTGCTTGCGCATGACCGCGACAGCGCGGCTGCGACCGTCGTCGGTCAGCTCGAGGTGGCGGTCCCCGGCGACGACGACCAGGCCGTCGCGCTCCATCCGGGCGACGGTCTGGCTGACGGTCGGACCGCTCTGGCCGAGGCGCTCGGCGATCCGCGCGCGCAGCGGGACAACACCTTCCTCCTCGAGTTCGTAGATGGTCCGCAGGTACATCTCTGTGGTGTCGATGAGGTCGTTCACGTGGGGCCCCTTCGTTCGACGGCCAGTCTACCCAGGGCGAGCCCCGGGCACGGCGCACCCATCCGGGGCAGGATGGGCACCGTGTCCGGTTCCATGATCTCCCCCGAGGCCCTCGCCGGTCTGCTGCCGCGCGCCGGTCGTGACGGAGCAGACAGACCGCCACGCACCGCCGTCCCGGTGGTGCTGGACGTGCGGTGGCGGCTCACCGGGCCTCCTGGACGAGACGACCACGCGGCCCGCCGTATTCCCGGCGCGGTCTTCACCGATCTGGACACCGAGCTGGCGGCCGGACCGTCGTCGCCCGGGCCGGGTGGCCGGCACCCGCTGCCGGAGCCCGCGGCGCTGCAGGAGGTGCTGCGCGCGGCCGGGGTGCGGGACGGGGACCCGGACCAGCTGGTGATCGCCTACGACGACGCGGACGGCTCGGTCGCCGCGCGGGCCTGGTGGCTGCTGCGCTGGGCGGGGGTCGACCCGGCCCGCGTCCGGGTGCTCGACGGCGGGTTCGCCGCCTGGGCGCAGGCGGGGCTGCCGGTCGCGGGCAGCGGAGGAGACGCGCCCGAGCCGGAGCCGTCGCCGGCCGGCGATCTCGTCGTGCGTCCCGGCGGCATGCCGGTCGTCGACGCCGACGGCGCCGCCGCCCTGGCCCGCGACGGGGTGCTGCTCGACGCCCGCGCGGCGGCCCGGTACCGCGGCGAGACCGAGCCGGTCGACCCGCGCGCCGGGCACGTCCCCGGGGCGCGCAACGTCCCGGCCGCCGCCAACGCGGGCCCGGACGGGCGCTGGGCGCCCGCGGGGGTGCTCGCCGAGCGGTTCCGCGCGGCCGGGGTCGGACCCGGTGTCCCGGCCGGCGCCTACTGCGGTTCGGGCATCAACGCCTGCGCGGTGGTGCTGGCGCTGGAGGAGTCCGGGCTGACGACCCCGCAGGCGCCGGCCGCGCTCTACCCGGGGTCCTGGTCGGAGTGGAGCGCCGACCCGCAGCGGCCGGCCGCGACCGGGGACCGGCCCTGGGTGGCGGACCGGTGAGCGGGGCGGAGGAGGTGAGTGGCGTGGCCGTCGGCGCATCCCTGGCATACGGTCGCGTGCCATGAGCGCGCGCACGTCGGTCGTCTGGACGCCGGAGTTCCTGACCTACCAGCTGTCCGACGACCACCCGCTGAACCCGGTGCGGCTCGACCTCATGATGGAGCTGTCGCGCGGGCTCGGTGTCCTCGACGGGATCGAGCTGGTCGAGCCGCAGCCCGCCACCGAGGCCGAGCTGACCCGGGTGCACACGCCCGGGTACCAGACCGCGGTGCGGTCGGCCCCGGAGGTGCCGTTCGGCATCGGGCACGGTCTGGGCACCGCCGACAACCCGATCTTCTTCGGCATGCACGAGGCGGCCGCGCTGATCGCCGGGGGCTCGGTGGCGGCGGCCCGGGAGATCGCCGAGGGCCGGGCCGACCGGGCGGTGAACCTGGCTGGGGGCCTGCACCACGCCATGCCGGACCGGGCCGCCGGGTTCTGCGTCTACAACGACTGCTCGGTCGCGATCGCCTGGCTGCTGGACCAGGGCTACGAGCGGATCGCCTACGTCGACGTCGACGTCCACCACGGCGACGGGGTCCAGACCTCGTTCTACGACGACCCGCGGGTCCTGACGATCTCGATGCACCAGCACCCGCTGACGCTGTGGCCGGGCACCGGCTGGGCCGGGGAGCTCGGGCGCGGCGACGGCGAGGGCTACGCGGTCAACATCGCGCTGCCGCCCGGCACCGGGGACGCCGGCTGGCTGCGCGCGTTCCACGGTGTCGTGCCGTCGCTGCTGGAGTCGTTCCGCCCGCAGGTGCTGGTCACCGAGTGCGGCGCGGACACCCACGCCGAGGACCCGCTGGCGAACCTGGAGCTGTCCGTGGACGGCCACCGGGCGATCTACCGGACGCTGCGCGAGCTCGCCGAGACCACCGCGGGCGGCAAGTGGCTGGTGCTCGGGGGCGGCGGCTACGCCCTCTACCGGGTGGTGCCGCGCTCCTGGACGCACCTGCTCGCGGTCTCCCTCGACCGCGACCTCGACCCGGACACGACGATCCCCGCGGACTGGACGGCGACCGCGTCGACCCACACCCGTGCCCCGCTGCCCGTGTCGATGTCCGACGGGGCGGACCCGTCGTTCGAGAAGTGGGGCGGCGCGTACGGCGACCGGGTGGACTCCTCGATCCTGGAGACCCGCCGTGCGGTCTTCCCCCTGCACGGGCTCGAGCCCGACGACCCGAGGGACTGAGAGCGAGTGCGGAACGACCCGCCAGAAGTGACCGCAGCGTGCGGAACGACCGACCCCTGGACCGACCGGTGAACACGACGACGAGCACGACCGACGAGCAGCCGCAGCAGCGGGCCCACCCCTACCCCCGGCACTGGGAGGCCGACGTCGTTGCCTCCGACGGCGGGATCGTCCACCTGCGACCGATCACCCCGGACGACGCCGACCTGGTGCTGACCTTCCACGGCAAGCTGTCCGACCGCACGCGGTACCTGCGGTACTTCGGCCCGTACCCGCGGATCTCGCCGCGGGACCTGGAGCGGTTCACCGTCGTCGACCACCGCACCCGGGTCGCGTTCCTCGCCCTGCTCGGCGACGAGATCATCGCGATCGGCCGGTACGAGGGCCTGACACCCGACGGCGGCGCGGCCTCCCAGGAGGGAGCGGGCACCGACAAGCCGGTCTCCTCCGCCGAGGTGGCGTTCGTCGTCCGCGACGACCACCAGTCCCGCGGCCTGGGCTCGATCCTGCTCGAGCACCTCGCCGCGGCGGCCCGGGAGAACGGGCTGTCGCGCTTCGAGGCCGAGGTGCTGGTGGAGAACCACGCCATGGTCCGGGTCTTCCGGGAGGCGGGCTACCAGGTCAAGCGGGCCTTCGCCGAGGGCGTGCTGCACCTGGAGTTCGACATCGACCCGACCGAGAAGTCGATCGCGGTCCGGGACTCGCGCGAGCAGGCCGCCGAGGCCCGCAGCGTCGCGAACCTGCTGCACCCGACCTCGGTCGCGGTGATCGGCGCGTCCGCGGACGAGACCAAGCTCGGGCACGCGGTGCTCTCGAACCTGCTACTCGCCGGGTTCACCGGCCCCGTCTACCCGGTGAACCCGGACGCCCGGTCGGTGCGCGGCGTGCGGGCGTACGCGTCGGTGACCGCCATCCCGGACGAGGTGGACCTGGCCGTGGTCGCGGTCCCGGCCGCGAACATCGACGAGGTCATGGACTCCTGCCTGGCCAAGGGCGTCAAGGCACTGGTGGTGATCAGCTCCGGGTTCGCCGACGTCGGCGGGGGCGGCACCGTGGCCGAGCGGCGGCTGGTCGCCGAGGCCCGTGCGCACGGCATGCGGGTGGTGGGCCCGAACGCGCTCGGGGTCGCCAACCCGGACCCGGCCGTCCGGCTGAACGCGACCCTGGCCCCGGCACTGCCCGGGCCCGGCCGTACCGGGTTCTTCTGCCAGTCCGGGGCGCTGGGGACCGCGATCCTCGCGAACGCGCGCTCGCGCGGGCTCGGGCTGTCCTCGTTCGTCTCCGCAGGCAACCGCGCCGACGTCTCCGGCAACGACCTCATGCAGTACTGGCAGACCGACCCGGACACCGACCAGGTGCTGCTCTACCTGGAGACGTTCGGCAACCCGCGCAAGTTCGCGCGGGTCGCGCGCCGGCTGGCCCGGACCAAGCCGATCGTCGCCGTGAAGTCCGGGCGGCACACCGGGCCGCTGCCGTCGCTGGCCTCGGTCGCGGCACAGATCGACGAGTCCAGCGTCCAGGCGCTGTTCGAGCAGTCCGGGGTCATCCGGGTGCAGACCCTGCCGCAGCTGTTCGACACCGCGCTGCTGCTGGCCTACCAGCCGCTGCCGACCGGCAGGCGGGTCGCGGTCGTGGGCAACTCGACGGCGGTGAACCTGCTGGTCGCCGACGGCCTGCTGGACGAGGGGCTCGAGCTCGCCGGTGACACGGTGGACGTCGGCACCCAGGCCTCGCCCGAGAAGTTCGCCGAGGCGGTCCAGAGCGAGCTCGCGGGCGAGGACCAGCCGGACGCGCTCATCGCGGTGTTCGTCCCGCCGGTGGCCGTGGAGGGCACCGCACACGCCCACGCGCTGCGCGACGCCGCCGCCGACGCCGGGGTGCCGGTGCTCGCGGTGTTCCTGGCGGTCGAGGGCATCCCGGAGGAGCTGTCGGTGTCGCAGGCCGACGGGACGCCGGGGCGCGGCTCGGTGCCCAGCTACGCCAGCCCGGAGCGGGCGACGTCCGCGCTGGGCCGCGTGGCCCGCTACGCGGAGTGGCGCAACACCCCGGTCGGCGAGTTCGTCGTGCCGGACGGGGTCGACACCGAGCGGGCCCGCCGGCTGGTCGCCTCGTTCGGGGCGGACGCCGAGCACGAGCTCGACGACGACGAGGCGGTGGAGCTGCTCGGCTGCTACGGGCTCGACGTCATCACCTTCCGCCGGGTCACCGGGGCCGACGCCGCCGCCGCGGCGGCCGACGAGCTCGGCTACCCGGTGGTGCTCAAGACGACCGGGGAGCAGTGGCGCCACCGCGGCGACTTCGTCGGCGTCCGGCTCGACCTCGTGTCCCCGGACGCCGTGCGGGCCGCGCACGCCGAGCTCGCCCGGCTCACCGGGTCCGACGAGGTCTACGTCCAGCGGATGGCGCCCAAGGGCACGTCCTGCAAGATCGAGGTGGTCGACGACCCGTCGTTCGGCTCGCTGCTCGCGTTCGGACTGTCCGGAATGGCCACCGAGCTGCTCGACGACCGGGCCTACCGGGTGCTGCCGGTGTCCACCGAGGACGCCAAGCGGCTGATCCGGGCGCCGCGGGCGGCGCCGTTGCTCACCGGCTACCAGGGCACCGAGCCGGCGGACACCGACGCGCTGGAGGACGTCGTCCTGCGGCTCGGACGGCTCACCGAGGACATCCCGCAGGTCCGGGCGCTGGCCCTGAACCCGGTGCTGGCCTCACCGGAGGGCGTGTTCGTCACGGGGGCGCGGGTGACGGTCGGCCCGGTACCGGACCGGCGCGACACGGGCCCCCGTCGGCTCCGCTGAGCAGGACGTGCGCGGGCGCCGTGCCCGGGACCCGGCCCGGGCACGGCGGAGGCGCGTGGTGCGGCGTCAGCTGCGGAAGCTGACCTGCAGTGTCGGCGCGGAGGTGTCGGCGAAGAAGTCGTTGCCCTTGTCGTCCATCACGACGAACGCCGGGAAGTCCTCGACCTGGATCTTCCAGACCGCCTCCATGCCGAGCTCGGGGTACTCGAGCACCTCGACGTTGCGGATGCAGTCCTGGGCCAGCCGCGCGGCCGGGCCGCCGATCGAGCCGAGGTAGAACCCGCCGTTCGCGGCGCACGAGTCCACGACCTGCTTGGACCGGTTGCCCTTCGCCAGCATGACCAGCGAACCACCGGCCTCCTGGAACTGCTTCACGTAGGAGTCCATCCGCCCGGCCGTCGTCGGCCCGAACGAGCCCGACGCGTAGCCCTCCGGCGTCTTGGCGGGGCCGGCGTAGTAGACCGCGTGGTCGCGCAAGTACTGCGGCATCGGCTCGCCCGCGTCGAGCCGCTCGGCGATCTTCGCGTGCGCGATGTCGCGGGCGACGACCAGCGGCCCGGTCAGCGACAGCCTGGTCTTCACCGGGAGCTGCGAGAGCTGGGCACGGATCTCGTCCATCGGGCGGTTCAGGTCGACCTGCACCACGTCGCCGGAGAGGTCCTCGGCGACCGCGTCCGGCAGGTACTGGGCCGGGTCGCGCTCCAGCTGCTCCAGGTAGACCCCGGACGGGGTGATCTTCGCCTTGGCCTGGCGGTCCGCCGAGCAGGACACCGCCACACCGACCGGCAGCGAGGCGCCGTGCCGGGGCAGGCGGATCACGCGGACGTCGTGGCAGAAGTACTTGCCACCGAACTGGGCGCCGATCCCGAAGTTGCGGGTCAGCTCGAGCACCTGCTGCTCCAGGTCGGTGTCGCGGATCGCGTGCCCCAGCGGGGAGCCCTCGGTCGGCAGGCCGTCCAGGTAGCGCGCCGAGGCGAGCTTGGCGACCTTGAGGTTGTACTCGGCCGACATGCCGCCGACGACGATCGCGAGGTGGTACGGCGGGCACGCCGCCGTGCCCAGCGAGCGCAGCTTCTCGTCCAGGAACGTCGCGAGCCGCTTCGGGTTCAGCAGCGCCTTGGTCTCCTGGTAGAGGAAGGTCTTGTTGGCCGAGCCGCCACCCTTGGCCATCACCAGGAACTCGTAGAACGGGTCCCGGCCGGGCTTGGCGAACAGCTCGACCTGGGCCGGCAGGTTGGTGCCGGTGTTCTTCTCGTCCCAGAACGAGATCGGCGCCATCTGCGAGTACCGCAGGTTCAGCTCCTGGTAGGCCTCGAACACCCCGCGGGAGACCGACGCCTCGTCGTCGCCGCCGGTCAGCACGGTCTCGGTCTTCTTGCCGACGACGATCGCGGTGCCGGTGTCCTGGCACATCGGCAGCACCCCGCCCGCCGAGACGCAGGCGTTGCGGAGCAGGTCGGTGGCGACGAACCGGTCGTTGCCGGAGGCCTCCGGGTCGTCGATGATGGCGCGCAGCTGCGCGAGGTGGGACGGCCGCAGCAGGTGCTGGATGTCGGTCACGGCGGCGCGGACGAGACCGGTGATCGTCTCCGGGGGGACCTCGAGGAAGGTCCGGCCCGCGGCCTCGGTCACGGAGCCCGCGGGCAGGTCGAGCTCGCGGTACTCGGTGTCGTCCGGGCCGAGCGGGAGCACGTCGGTGTGGTGGAACTCGGGCATGGACGGGACGCTACCGGGCGAGGTCGGGCCGTGACCGCAGGTGGAGACGCAGCCGACGCGTGACCCCGGCCGCTCACGACACGGCGCGGCCGTAACCGGATGACCCTCCGGTTGATGCGGTAACGTCGCTCACATGCCTGGTTCGATCCTCGGAACATCGGTCCGTCGCGTCGAGGACGCAGACCTGATCACCGGGGCGAGCACCTACGTCGGCAACCTCCGGCTCGACTCCCTGGCCCACGTGGCCTTCGTCCGGTCGCCACTGGCGCACGCGCTCGTCACCGGAATCGACACGGCGGAGGCGGCCGCCGCGCCCGGCGTGCTCGCCGTCCACACCGCCGCCGACCTGGACCTTCCCGCCCACCACGGCCTCATGGTGCTCAACCCCGAGCTGCCGCGCCCGCCGCTGGCCACCGACCGGGTCCGGTTCGTCGGCGAGGCCGTCGCGCTGGTCGTCGCCGAGACCCGGGCCGCGGCCGTCGACGCCACCGAGCTCGTCGAGGTCGACTACGAGCCCCTGCCCGCCGTCACCGACCCCGAGGCGGCCCTCGCCGAGGGCGCCGAGCTGCAGTTCCCCGAGTACGGGTCGAACCTCGCCGCCGGGCTGCGCGGCCCCGACGGCGACCCGCTCGAGGACGCCGAGGTCGTGGTCCGGGTCCGGATGGAGAACCAGCGGGTCGCCGCGGTCCCGCTGGAGGGCAACGCGATCGTCGCCGACCCCCGGTCCGACGGGGACGACGGCTACGCGCTGACCCTGCACGTCTCCACCCAGATGCCGCACGGCTTCCACAACCAGCTCTGCCAGGTGCTCGGCCTCGACCCCGGCACCGTCCGGGTGATCGCGCCGCACGTCGGCGGAGGGTTCGGTGCCAAGGCGGGCCTGCTCGCCGAGCACACCGCGACCGTCGGTGCGGCCCGTGCGCTCGGCCGCCCGCTGGCGTGGGTCGAGACCCGCTCGGAGAACCTGGTCTCGATGCCGCACGGTCGCGGGCAGGTGGGCTACTACGAGCTCGGCCTCACCCGGGACGGCCGGATGACCGGCCTGCGGGCCCGGGTGATCGGCGACGCCGGTGCCTACGCCGGGTTCGGCGGCGCGCTGCCGCTGCACATGACCTACCTGATGGCGACGGGGGTCTACGACATCCCGAAGGTCCGCTACGACGCCGCGTCCGCCCTGACCAACACCACGCCGATGGGCGCGTTCCGCGGGGCCGGGCGGCCCGAGGCGGCCGCCCACCTGGAGCGGCTGGTCGAGCTCGCCGCGGCCGAGCTGGACATGGACCCGGTCGAGCTGCGCCGGCGCAACTTCCTCGCCCCGGACGCGTTCCCGCACACCACGCCGACGGGCGCCACCTACGACGTGGGCGACTACGACCTGCCGCTGCGCGAGGCGCTGCGACTGGTCGGCCACGACGAGCTGCGCGCCGAGCAGGCGCGGCGCCGCGCCGCGGGCGACCCGGTCCGGCTGGGTCTCGGGATGTCGGTCTACGTCGAGGTCACCGCCGGTGGCGGGGGCGGCGAGTACGGCTCGGTCACCGTGCACGCCGACGGGTCCGCGACGGTCTCGGCCGGCACCTCGGCGCACGGGCAGGGACACGCGACGTCGTTCTCGATGCTGGTCTCCGACCGGCTGGGGATCCCCCTGGACCGGATCACCTACGTGCAGTCGGACACTGCGCGGGTGCCGCGCGGTGCCGGTACCGGCGGTTCGCGCTCGCTGCAGCTCGGCGGCACCGCGGTGTCGGAGGCGGCGCACGAGCTCTACGAGCGGGCCCGCACGATCGCCGCGACGCTGCTGGAGGCGTCCGCGGAGGACGTCGAGATCACCGACGACGGCACGTTCGGCGTCGCGGGTGTGCCCGGCGGGCCGACCGTGACCTGGACCGAGGTGCACCGCCGGGCCGGCGAGACGGGGGAGACCCTGCACGTGGGCCTGGACTCCGAGCAGGCCGGTGCGACGTTCCCGTTCGGGGCGCACGTCTCGGTCGTCGAGGTCGACACCGACACCGGGCGCGTCGTCCCGCTGCGCCATGTGGCCGTCGACGACTGCGGCCGGATCCTCAACCCGCTGCTCGTCGAGGGCCAGCAGCACGGCGGGATGGCGCAGGGGATCGCGCAGGCGCTCTACGAGCAGGTCCGCTACGACGACGAGGGCCAGCCGCTCACCTCCAGCCTCGCCGCGTACACGATCCCGAGCGCGGCCGACATGTTCGACTTCGAGGCGGCGACGACCGAGACCCCGACGCCGTTGAACTCGCTGGGCGCCAAGGGGATCGGCGAGTCCGCGACGATCGGCTCGACCCCGGCGGTGCAGAACGCGGTGGTGGACGCCCTCGCCGACCTCGGGGTACGTCACGTCGACCTGCCCTGCACGCCCGAGCGGGTGTGGCGGGCGGTCGCCGCCGCCCGCGCCGGGGCTCCGGACGGCGCCTGGCACGAGCCGCCCGCGGTGTTCGAGGACCTGCCGCAGCGCGGCGGCGCGTCGTCCGACGACGAGGCCGGGGCGATCTGACCCCGGGGTGTGGCGCCGGCCGCGCCCACCGGCCGGCGCCACCCCTGCGTGTCCCCACCGGGACCGGTGTCGCAGACTCTCCGCCGGAGACCGAGGCGACACAGGGACGACTGGGAGGCACGCGCACCATGAGGCTCGCGACGATCCGCACCGCGACCGGGCACCGGGCGGTGCGTCTCGACGGCGACAGCGCCGTCGAGACGGGGGAGGCCGACGTGCGCGCGCTGCTCGAGCGCCCCGACTGGGCCGAGCACGCCGCGAACGCCGACGGCCCGGTGCACGACGCGGCCGGTCTGGACCACGCGCCGCTGATCCCGTCGCCCGAGAAGATCATCTGCGTGGGGCTCAACTACCGCGACCACGTGCAGGAGATGGGCAACGAGCTGCCTGAGTACCCGACGCTGTTCGCGAAGTTCGCGCCGTCGCTGATCGGGGCCCGCGACGAGATCGAGCTCCCGCCCCAGTCCGAGCGGGTCGACTACGAGGCCGAGCTGACCGTGGTCATCGGCCGGTCGGTCCGGCACGCCGATGCGGAGGCGGCGCGGGCCGCCATCGCCGGCTACACCGTGCTCAACGACGTGAGCATGCGGGACTACCAGCGCCGCACGAAGCAGTTCCTGCAGGGCAAGACCTGGGAGCACTCCACCCCGCTCGGCCCGGCACTGGTCACCGCGGACGAGCTGCCGGCCGACCCCGCCGACGGCGGCGCGCTGCGCATCTCCTCCGAGCTCTCCGGCGAGATCATGCAGGACTCGACCACCGACCAGCTCGTGTTCGGCGTCGTCGACCTGGTCGTCTACCTGTCCACCATCCTCACCCTCAACCCCGGCGACGTGATCGCCACCGGCACTCCCGGCGGGGTCGGCGACGCCCGCACGCCCCCGCGCTACCTCACCGACGGCAGCGAGATCGTCACGTCCGTCGAGGGGGTCGGGGAGTGCCGCAACGTGGCCCGGGCGGTGCCGTGACCGGCGGGGAACCCGACGTAGCCCCGTCCCTGGCCGAGGCGCTGGCCTGGGCGGCGGACGGGCAGGCGCACCTGCGCGGGTTGATGACGCGGATGGGCGACGACGCCTTCACCGCGCCCTCGCTGCTGGCCGGCTGGACCCGGGCGCACGTGCTCACCCACATCGCCCGCAACGCCGACGCGATGGTCAACCTGTTGACCTGGGCGCGGACCGGGACCGAGACACCGGCCTACCCGGGTGCGGCAGCGCGGGACGCCGACATCGCCGCCGGTGCGGCCCGCACGCCCGACGAGATCCGCGCGGACGTCGTGGCGACCTCGGACCGGCTCGCCGACGTCGTCCGCAGGCTGCCCGAGGCCGCGTGGTCGGCGCCGGTCCGCAACGCCCAGGGCGGTGCGATCACCGCGGCCGCGGTGCCCTGGATGCGGGCGCGCGAGGTGTGGATCCACGCCGTCGACCTCGACGTCGGGGCGTCGTTCAAGGACCTGCCGATCCCGATGCGCCGGGCGCTGGTCGCCGACGTCGTCACGATGCTCGAGACCCGGCCGGGCTGCCCGCACGTCCGGCTGGAGGAGGCCAGGACGGGGCAGGTGCGCGAGTTCGGCCCCGGCCCGGTCGCCGACGACGGCGCGGTGCCGGGTGAACTCGGCACGGTGCGTGGCAAGGCCCCGGACCTGATCGCCTGGCTGCTCGGCCGCCCGTTCGGGAAGGGCCTGCGCGACGCCGGCGGGAACCTCCCGCCGCCGTTGCCCGCCTGGCTGTGAGCGGACGGGCCCGGCGCTGCCGGCTCTACCGACCCTCGAGGTCGTCGAGGCGGGCCGTGGCCCGTCCGAGCTGGCGGGCCATCTCGTCCAGCCGGGCCTGCAGCAGCGCCATCTCCGCGGTGAGCACCGCGACCGCGCCTGCGGTGGCGGCCGGTTCCCGGTCGAGCGGATCGCGGCCGAACGCCGAATCATCGAGCGGGCGGTCGTCGAGCGGGCGGTCGTCGAACGGGCCGTCCGGGCCGGCGCCGCCGGCGGTGACCGGCGCGAGCGGGCCGGCAGGGACGTCGTCGGGCAGCAGTGTCACCCCGGCGAGCCGGGCGAACCGCTCCGGCGAGAGCACCGGGCGGGCGCCGGCGCAGCGCGCGCACACCGGCTCCAGCCGCCGCCAGCCGTGCTGCCCCGACCCGGTGTCGGCCAGGGCCGACACCGTCGCCCCGCAGCGGCACGGCCGCATCCGCAGCGAGCGCACCCGTTGCCGGGAGTACCGCAGCCCCAGCTCGTAGCGCCGGAACCGCCCGGACACCGCCACCTCCAGCAGCACCGAGCCCTGGTGCTCGGGCGCGCACGCCAGCTCCCGGGCGTCGGAGTCGGAGTGGAAGCAGTAGAAGCCGCAGTCGCACCAGCGCGACGGACAGGAGTGCCGGCAGCCGTGGGCACACACCGCGTCGTCGACGGTGCGGTACACGTGCGCACGGCCGAGCGTGACCCCGCTGAACCCTGCCGTCGTGCCGTCGGCGGACAGCATGGGAAAGGCCAGCTTGTGCCCCGTCAGCGGGCCGGTCGGGCGCTCCAGCGGCGTGCGGCGGAACAGACCGCCCGGCATGTCAGTCCTCGCGCGACCCCGAGCGGGCCGGCTGTTCCTGCTCGATCGGCGACCAGTCGGCGACCTCGGGCTCGGGCACGGGTGCCGGCCGTTCCTGCGTGGCGGCGAGCCGGTCGGCCTCGTGGTCGACGGCGAATCCCTCGGCGATCTTGCGGCCCAGTCTCATGACGCCTCCCGTGATCCGGGTTCCCCGGGCGGACCGTGATGTGGCCGCCGTCACCAGGCTGACCCTTCCGAGCGATGTTGTCCAGCGCGGAACGGGTGAGGCGGTGAACGTTACGGATCACATCGATCCGGGGCCCCGCGCCGGTACCGTCCATGACCGGACGGACACCGGGGGTGATCGATGCGGGGCGCGGCGCGGTACGGGATCGAACACGAGCTGGCGCTGCTGCGGCCGGACGGCACGCTCGCCGACTTCACCTCGCTCAGCCACGCCGAGGTCGCCCGGATCGTCGGGGAGCTGCCGGACCTCCCCGGCGGCCAGGAGGACCTCCGGATCGGTGACGCGGGCATCCGGCTCAAGCGCTGGTACGCCGAGGGCTACGAGCGGATCGACGAGGACGGCGAGCTGCTGCGGTTCGAGCCGAAGGGCATCGAGATCCGCACCGTCGTGCACGACTCGGTGACCGCCGCCGAGGCCGCCGTCGCGGCCGACGCGCGCACGCTCGCCGGGGTCGCCGGGCGGCACGGCCTGCGCCCGGTCGCCTTCGGGCACCACCCCGTGCGGTTGGTGTACCGGCTCGACCCGCCGCCGAACGCGCGGGAGCGGGCGCTCATGGCCGACTCGCCGGAGGAGCGGACCGCGCACCTGCACATGGTCACCTGGGGCCCGGACCTGAACCTGTCGTTCCCCGAGGCCGGCAGCGACCCGGCGGTGCTGGCCGACGCGGCCGCCAAGCTCACCTACTACAGCCCGTACCTGGTGCCGTGGTCGTTCTCCTCGCCGTTCCGCGACGGGCGGCCGTGGGGCGGGCTCTCCGCGCGCACGTCGCGGCGGACCGGGGCCCGTCCGGCCGCGCTCGCCTACCTCGCGCCGGACGCGGTGCTGCCGCCGTCGGACCCGAGCCTGGTCCGGCACGCCGGCATCCCGGGGGAGATCGGACGGATCGAGTTCAAGGCGTTCGACGCCGTCGCGGCGATCCCGGAGGAGGAGCCGGCCGACGGGGGCGGGCCGGGCCTGCTCGGTGCGCTGCTCGGGCTGCTCACCGGGCTGCTGCTGGACCGCACGCTGCCCGGCAGGCGGCGGACCCCGGACGTGACCGCGCACCGGCACGTGGCGCTGCGGGGGTGGTCCGACCCGGCGATCCGGGCCGGGTCGCAGGCCGTGCTCGACGCCGCCGAGGCCGCCCTGCGGGACCGGCCCGGGCACGAGGCGGGCTGGGCGATGCTGCGCGAGCGGCTGGCCCGCCGGGAGACCCCGGCGGACCGGATGCTCGCCCGGTACCGCTCCGGCGGCGGGATCGCGGGCCTGAGCCGGAGCCCCGCCGCCGGAGTCCGGGGTCAGCGGTAGCTGTGCTCCTCGGCCGGGTACGCGCCGCCGCGGACGTCGGCGGCGAACGCCGCGGCCGCGTCGTGCAGCACCGCGCCGACCTCGGCGTAGCGCTTGACGAACCGTGGCACCTTCCCGCGGTTCATGCCGGCCATGTCCGACCACACCAGCACCTGGGCGTCGCAGTCCGGCCCGGCACCGATCCCGACGGTCGGGATCCGCAGCTCACCGGTCACCCGCTTCGCGACGTCGGCGGGGACCATCTCGAGCACCACGGCGAACGCCCCGGCCTCCTGGACGGCCAGCGCGTCCTCGACCAGCTTGTCGGCGGCGTCGCCGCGGCCCTGGATCCGGAACCCGCCGAGCGAGTGCTCGCTCTGCGGGGTGAAGCCGAGGTGGCCCATCACCGGCACCCCGGACGCGGTCAGCGCCTCGATCTGCGGGGCGAACCGGGCGCCGCCCTCGAGCTTCACCGCGTGCGCCCCGGCCTCCTTCATGAACCGGAACGCCGCCTCCTGGGCCTGTCCGGGGGAGACCTGGTAGCTGCCGAAGGGCAGGTCGGCGACGACCAGTGCGCTGCGCGCGCCGCGCACGACGGCCCGGGTCAGCGGGATCATGTCGTCGACGGTCACCGGGATGGTGTTGTCGTGGCCGAAGACGTTGTTGCCCGCCGAGTCGCCGACCAGCAGCACCGGGATGCCGGCGTCGTCGAAGATCTCGGCGGAGTAGACGTCGTAGGCGGTCAGCATGGGCCAGCGCCGCCCCTCCTGCTTCCACTGCAGCAGGTGGTGGACGCGGGTCCGCTTCGGGCTCGCGGTCGTCCGGTACGGGGCCTCTGCCTCGTTCCCGGCGGGCGCGCCGTCGTGTGTGCTCACCAGTGAGCTCCTTCCGTGCCTCGAGGCCCGCGCAGATCGCGGGTCCCCGGGTTCGCCGTCGGTGGCGATCGCCAGGGTGGCAGCGGTGCCGCCCCGGTGGGCGCCGGTGTGGGAACGCTCACCCGGCGCCCGGCCAACCCCCGTACCCGGTCACCGTCGGGGGTCGATGGCATGCTCCCCGTCATGCTCCCCCGCCTGCCGCGCCCTCGTTCCGGACATGCCGGACACGCCGTACCGCCGGTCCGACGGGCGGGGCGGCGACGGCGCGGCCGGGTCGCCGGTGCGGTGGCGCTCGCCGCGGCGGTGACGATGCTGGTGGGCTCCTGCTCGGGGGCCGGGACGAGCTCCGAGCAGCAGCCCGCCGCGCAGCCGGCGCCGGAGCTCGCGCAGTTCTACGACCAGCAGCTGAGCTGGGGCCCGTGTGCCGACTACGCGCGGTCCGACGACGACCGTCAGGCGTTCGCCGACCCCCAGTTCGACTGCACCCGGGTCACCGTCCCGCAGGACTACGCCCAGCCCGACGGCGAGACCATGCAGATCGCCCTGCTGCGCAAGAAGGCCACCGGCAACAAGATCGGTTCGTTGTTCACCGATCCGGGCGGCCCCGGCGCCTCGGGCACCTCGTTCATGGCGAGCACCGGCGCGACCTGGGCGGACAACGGACTGGGTGACCGGTTCGACCTCATCGGCTTCGACCCGCGCGGCACCGGGGCCAGCGAGCCGGCGATCGACTGCCAGACCGACGAGGAGGTCGACGACGCCCGGACCAAGGTCTTCGCCGACCCGTCCCCGGCGGGGGTGGCGGCGGCCGAGGCGTTCAACAAGCAGTTCGCCGACCACTGCACCGAGCGCACCGGTGCCGACGTGCTGGCCCACGTCGGCACCCGCGACGTCGCCCAGGACATGGACGTCCTGCGGGCCGCGGTCGGCGACGAGAAGATGACCTACGCCGGCTTCTCCTACGGCACCGAGCTCGGCACCGCCTACGCGGAGGCGTTCCCGCAGAACGTGCGGGCGCTGCTGCTGGACGGGGCGGTCGACCCCACCCAGACCACGATGGACTCGACGGTGAAGCAGAACGCCGGGTTCCAGCAGGCGTTCGACGCCTTCGCCGCGGACTGCACGAGCAAGCCGAACTGCCCGCTGGGCACCGACCCGGCGCAGGCGACCAGGGCGTTCCAGACGATCATGCAGCCGCTGATCGACCAGCCGGTCCCGACCAGCGACGGCCGCATGCTCAGCTTCAACGACGCGCAGACCGGGGTGAGCCAGGCGCTCTACGTCTCCCAGCTGTGGCCCGCCCTGCAGCAGGGCATCTCGCAGGTCGCGAACGGCAACGGCGACTTCCTGATGACGCTGGCCGATCTCTACTACCAGCGTGACCAGCAGGGCCGCTACACGAACATGCTGGAGGCGTTCCAGGCGATCACGTGCGTGAACCAGCCGCCGCTGCGTGAGCCCGAGGAGGCGCTCGAGCTGGCGCAGAAGGCCGACGAGGCGGCTCCGTTCCGGTCCACCGGGCGGGGCCCGGTCGGTGCCCGGGACTCGTGCGCGTTCTGGCCGGTGCCGCCGACCAGCGAGCCGCACACGCCGCAGGTGGAGGGACTCCCGCCGGTGCTCGTGGTGTCGGTCACCGGTGACCCGGCGACGCCGTACCAGGCCGGGGTCGACCTCGCCGACCAGCTCGGCGGCAGCCTGCTGAAGGTCAACGGCGAGCAGCACACCGCCGCCCTGCAGGGCGACCCCTGCGTGGACCGCTACGCCGTCGACTACCTGATCGACCTGAAGCTGCCGGACGAGGGTGCCGAGTGCACCCTGGCCCCGGCCTGATCCGAGCGTGCCGGGGTGTGCGGGCCGGGCCGCCCGCACACCCCGGATACAGTCCCGTAACACGGGCTTCCTAGGCTCCGCCGCATGGACCGCCAGCAGGAGTTCGTCCTCCGCACGCTCGAGGAGCGCGACATCCGTTTCGTCCGTCTGTGGTTCACGGACGTGCTCGGCTACCTCAAGTCGGTGGCCATCGCGCCGGCCGAGCTGGAGGGTGCCTTCGCGGAGGGCATCGGCTTCGACGGCTCGGCCATCGAGGGCTTCGCCCGGGTCTACGAGTCGGACATGGTGGCCAAGCCCGACCCGTCGACGTTCCAGGTGCTGCCGTGGGAGTCCGGCGGGGAGCACTACTCGGCGCGGATGTTCTGTGACATCGCGATGCCGGACGGGTCGCCGTCCTGGGCGGACCCGCGGCACGTGCTGACCCGCGCGCTGAACAAGGCGGGCGAGGCCGGGTTCACCTGCTACGTGCACCCCGAGATCGAGTTCTACCTGCTCAAGAACCTGCCCGACGACGGCTCCCGGCCGATCCCGGCCGACTCCGGCGGCTACTTCGACCAGGCCAGCCACGACGTCGCACCGCACTTCCGGCGCAACACCATCGAGACGCTCGAGTCGATGGGCATCTCGGTGGAGTTCAGCCACCACGAGGGCGGCCCCGGCCAGCAGGAGATCGACCTGCGCTACGCCGACGCGCTGACCATGGCCGACAACCTCATGACGTTCCGCTACGTCGTGAAGGAGGTCGCGCTGACCCAGGGCGTGCGCGCGTCGTTCATGCCCAAGCCGTTCTCCGAGCACCCCGGCTCGGCGATGCACACGCACTTCTCGCTGTTCGAGGGCGACACCAACGCCTTCTACGCCCCCGACGACCCGTACGAGCTGTCCGCGACCGGCAAGGCGTTCGTGGCCGGCGTGCTGCGGCACGCGCGGGAGATCACCGCGGTCACCAACCAGTGGGTCAACTCCTACAAGCGGCTGATCACCGGCGGCGAGGCCCCGACGGCGGTGTCCTGGGGGCACGCGAACCGGTCCGCGCTGGTCCGGGTGCCGATGTACTCGCCGGGCAAGTCGTCCTCGCGCCGGGTCGAGGTCCGGACCCTGGACTCGGCCTGCAACCCGTACCTGGCCTACGCGGTGATCCTGGGCGCCGGGCTGACCGGGATCAAGAAGGGCTACGAGCTGCCGCCGGCGACCGAGGACGACGTCTGGGCCCTCACCGACACCGAGCGCAAGGCGCTGGGCTACGAGCTGCTGCCGCAGAACCTGACCGAGGCGCTCGACCTCATGGAGCGCTCCGAGCTGGTCGCCGAGTACCTCGGTGAGCACGTCTTCGACTTCTTCCTGCGGAACAAGCGCGCCGAGTGGGACGCCTACCGCCGCAACGTGACCCCGCACGAGCTGGCCACCTACCTGCCGGTGCTGTAGGAACACAGACGTGTTCGACGGCGACGAGATCATTCTGGGGCCCCTCCCGAAGGGCATCACGCGGGCGGGCGAGGGCCAGTACCGGCGGGTGTGGAACGTGCTGGGCCACACCTACTGGGCGAAGGCGGTCAGCGAGTCCAGCTTCGCGTTCGAGACCCTGGACCCGCCCGGTACCGGCGTCCCCCCGCACGTGCACCCGACCCAGGACGAGCACATCCACGTGCTCGACGGCGTGTTCACGCTCTACCTGGACGGGCAGTGGGAGAAGGCCGGGCCGGGGGACACCGTGCTCATGCCGAAGGGGCTGCCGCACGCGTACTACAACCGCGAGGAGGGCGACGCCCGGGCACTGTTCTGGGTGAGCCCCGCCGGCCGGCTGGCCCGGCTGTTCGACCACCTGCACGACCTGACCGACCCGGCCGAGGTCGTCCGTGTGTCGGCCCAGCACGACGTCGAGTTCCTCCCGCCCGGAACGGTCCCCGGCGCGGACTGAGGCACGTCCCGCCCGCTCAGGTTCTCGATCTGCACGCTCCCGCCCGATCGAGGGCGGGAGCAGCAGGCCCGAGTCCCGGGGCGCTCGAGCCTCGAGAAGCAGCACCGGACCCGGCACGGTCGCGCCCCCGGCGCGGTGGTGGAGCGGCACGCTCACCCGCCCCGCCGAGGGCGGAATCGTGCAGCTCGCCGGGCCCGGGGGCGTCGATCTGCACGTTCCCGCCCCGGGGAGGGCGACAACGCGCGACTGACCTGGTCCGGGGAGCCGACCTGCACGTTCCCGCCCCGTGGAGGGCGACAGCGTGCGCCTCGCCCGGTCCGAGGATGTCGATCTGCACGCCTGTGTCCGTGAGAGGGCGACAGCGTGCGCCTCGCCTGGCCCGGCGTATCGATCTGCGCGCTCCCGCCCCGGCACGGCCTGAAGGCGTCGCCCGCCCGGCCAAGGGTGCCGATCTGGGCTCCGGTGTTCGTGCGAGAGGCGACAGCGTGCGCCTCGCTCGGTTCGGGTGCGTCGATCTGCACGTTCCCGCCGCGAGGAGGGCGTCAGCGTGCGCCTCGCTCGGTTCGGGTGCGTCGATCTGCGCGCTCCTGCCCCGTGGAGGGCGACAGCGCGCAAGTCACCAGGTCCGCGGGCGTTGATCACCACGGTCCCGCCCCGTGGAGGGCGACAATGTGCGCCTCGCCCGCCCGCCCGCGGGCACTGACCGAATGTCACGTGAGTGCTCCGGCCGGGGCACCTGTGTGACTCTCGATGACCAACCGGAGGCGCGGGAGGTGGGTCCGGCAGGGCTCAGGAGCGGCGGACCTGCTCCGGGGCGTTCCCGGCGGCCCGGTGGTAGCCGGAGAAGACCGCGTCGAGCTCGTCGTCGGTGATCACGTCGGCGAGCCGGTCGAACCCGTCCGGGGCACGCCGCTCCACCTCGTCGATCACCTGCTCGGGCCCGCCGACGCGGTTGCGGAGCACGACGTCGGAGGTGATCGGCAGCCGCTCGTCCTGGTACGCGGTCAGTGCGGCCTCGCCGCCGGCGCCCGCGGCGAGGTGGCGGGCCAGCGCGTCGGCGTCGAGGATCGCCTGCCCGGCACCGTTGGAACCCATCGGGAACATCGGGTGGGCCGCGTCGCCGAGCAGGGTGGTGCGGCCCCGTGTCCAGTACGGCAGCGGGTCCCGGTCGCACATCGGGAACTCGTAGGACTCGGCCGTCGCACCGATCAGCGCGTGGTGGTCGACCTCGGTGAGCGAGAACCGGTGCGCGTGCCGGGCCGGGTCGGCGGGGTCGGCGAGCCGGGCCCAGTCCTGGCGCTGGGGCGGCGGGTCCCCGTCGGCGCCGGTGCGGATGCAGACCGCCCAGTTGGTCAGTACCGAGCCCGGCCGGGCGCCCGGACCGATCGGGTAGATCACGAGCTTCGCGTCGTTGCCGCCCGCGACGATCATCGACCGGCCGCCGCGGAAGGCGGGCCAGTCGGTGGCACCGCGCCACATCGCGACGCCGTTCCAGCGCGGTGGGCCCTCGTCGGGGAACAGCCGGTCCCGCACGACGGAGTGGATGCCGTCGGCGCCGACCAGCACGTCCGCCTCGACGACCTCGCCGGAGGCGAGCGTGGCCCGCGCCCGCTCGGGATCCACCGCGGTGACCCGGGCACCGGTGCGCACGGCGTCCGGGCCGAGCCGGTCGAGCACCGCATCGAGCAGCATCCGCTGCAGCTGCCCGCGGTGGCAGGCGACCTGCGGCAGGTCGAAGCCCGCGTCGAGACCGACCGGGCGGCGCAGCACCGGCATGCCGAGCCGGTGTGCGTAGGTCATCTCCGCGGTCCGCACGCCGATCGTGGCCAGCGACTCGAGCACGCCGAGCTCGTCGAGCACCCGGCCGGCGTGCGGCAGCACGTTCAGCCCGACGCCGAGCTCGCGCCGCCCCGACCCCTGCTCGAGCACCGTCACACCGATCCCGCGCCGGTGCAGCGCCAGCGCGGTGACCAGCCCCCCGATCCCGCCGCCGACGATCGCCACGTCCGACATCCGGCCCCCTTCGTCCTGTGCCGCTGCGAGCCTGCCGGGCGCCGTCCACGATCGACAACCCCATTCGGCGTACCGGCGGAGGGGACCGTGACCGGTACGGCAGGATCGAGGGGTGATGGATCGGCGCACGGGGACCTCACCGGCCCGGCTGGGGCTGACCGGCCCCGACGCGACCACGACGCTGCGCGCGCTCGGCTGGTGGGCCGACGACGCCCCGGCGCCCGGTTGCGAGGAGATCATGTGGGCGCTGGCACGCAGCCCCGACCAGGACCTGGCGCTGCGTGCGGTCGAGCGGCTGTCCCGGACCGCGCCGTGGCCCGAGATCGATGCCGCCCTGCGCACCGACCGGGGACTGCGCGGCCGGCTGCTCGCCACCCTCGGGGCGTCCACCGCGCTGGGCGATCATCTGATCAGCCACCCGGACCGGTGGCTGCTGCTCGCCGACACCCCGGAGCGGCACGACCCGCCGCCGGACCTGGCGCGGCGCTCGGCCAACCTGCTGCGCGCGGTCGGCGCCGACCCGGACGCGCCGGCGCCGGGCACCGCCGACGGTGCCCGGGCCGGCCTGACCGGACCGGAGGCCGTCGCGGCGCTGCGCACCGCCTACCGCGACGAGCTGCTCGGGCTCGCCTCCGCCGACCTCGCCGCCGTCGGGGACCCGGAACTGCCGGTGATGGAGGTCGACGACGTCGCCGCCCAGCTCGCCGACCTGGCCGAGGCCGCGCTGTCCGCGGCGCTGGCCGTGGCCGCCGCCGAGCAGGACCCGCCGGACGAGCTGCGCCTGGCGGTCATCGGCATGGGCAAGTGCGGCGGGCGCGAGCTCAACTACGTCTCCGACGTCGACGTCGTCTTCGTCGCCGAACCCGGCGGCGAGCTGACGGCCCCGGCGGCCAAGCTCGCGGCGCGGGTCATGCGGGTGGCCGGCGAGGCCTGCTTCGAGGTCGACGCCAACCTGCGCCCGGAGGGGCGGCACGGCTCGCTCGTGCGCACCCTCGAGGGGCATCTCACCTACTACCGCCGGTGGGCCAAGACCTGGGAGTTCCAGGCGCTGCTCAAGGCGCGCCCGATCGCCGGCGACCGCGAGCTCGGCGACGCCTACATCGAAGCGCTCTCACCGATGGTCTGGCAGGCCGCCACGCGCGACGACTTCGTCGCCGACGTGCAGGCCATGCGCGCCCGGGTGATCGAGAACATCCCGACCGAGCAGCGTGAACGCGAGCTCAAGCTCGGGCGCGGCGGGCTGCGCGACGTCGAGTTCGCCGTCCAGCTGCTGCAGCTGGTGCACGGGCGCAGCGACGACACGCTGCGCTCCGGCAACACCCTGGTCGCGCTGAGCGCGCTCAGCGCGCGCGGCTACGTGGGCCGCGACGACGGCGCCAACCTGGCCGCGTCCTACCGCTTCCTGCGGCTGCTCGAGCACCGGCTCCAGCTGCAGCGGCTGCGGCGCACCCACCTGCTCCCGGCCGCGGACGACACCGACGCGCTGCGCTGGCTGGCCCGCTCGGCGCGGATCCGCCCGGACGGCCGGCGCGACGTGGTCGGCGTGCTCGTCGCCGAGTGGCAGCGCAACGCCCGGCGGGTCACCCGGCTGCACGAGAAGCTGTTCTACCGGCCGCTGCTCGCCGCGGTGTCGCGGCTGGCGGGGGAGGAGGCCGATGCGGTCCTGTCCCCGGACGCGGCGAAGGAACGGCTCAAGGCACTCGGCTGGGCCTCCCCGGAGGGCGCGCTCGGGCACCTGCGCGGGCTGACCGGCGGGGTCTCGCGGGCGGCGTCGATCCAGCGTGCGCTGCTGCCGGTGCTGCTCGACGAGCTGTCGCACAGCCCCGACCCGGACCGCGGGCTGCTGGCCTACCGGCGGGTGTCCGAGGCGCTGGCCTCGACGCCGTGGTATCTGCGGCTGCTGCGCGACGAGGGCGCGGTCGCGCAGCGCCTGATGACGCTGCTCGGGACGTCCGCGCTGGTCCCGGACCTGCTGCAGCGGGCGCCCGAGGTGCTGCGGATGCTCGCCACGTCCTCCGGGGTGCAGAGCCCGGAGCTGACCCGGGACCCGGCCGAGGTGTCGGTGGCGCTGCGCACGACCGTGGCCCGGCAGTCGACCCCGGAGGCCGCGGCCGCGTCGGCGCGCTCGTACCGGCGGCACGAGATGCTGCGGATCGCCTGCGCCGACCTGCTCGGGATGCTCGAGGTCGACGAGGTCTGCGAGGCGCTGAACTCGGTCAACGAGGCGGTCCTGGCCGCGACGCTGGACGCGGTGCTGCGGGCCGAGGAGGACCGGCTCGCGACCGTCGCGGTGATCGGCATGGGCCGGTTCGGCGGCGGCGAGTCCAGCTACGGCAGCGACGCCGACGTGATGTATGTGTGCACCCCGGCCGAGGGGGTCGACGACCACACGGCCGTCAAGTGGTCGACGCGGGTGGTCGAGCGGGTGCGGCGGCTGCTGGACTCGCCGAGCCCGGACCCGGCGCTGCCGGTCGACGCCGACCTGCGTCCCGAGGGCCGGTCGGGCCCGATGGTGCGGACGCTGGCGTCGTACCGGGAGTACTACGCCCGCTGGGGCGAGGTGTGGGAGTCCCAGGCGTTGCTGCGGGCCCGTCCGGTCGCCGGGGACCGGGCGCTGGGCCGCGAGTTCACCGCGCTGATCGACCCGATCCGGTACCCGGCCGACGGGATCTCCGCGTCCTCGGTCGCCGAGATCCGGCGGATCAAGGCGCGGGTCGACGCGGAGCGCCTGCCCCGCGGCGCGGACCGGTCCACACACACCAAGCTGGGTCACGGCGGGCTGGCCGACGTGGAGTGGACGGTCCAGCTGCTGCAGCTCGAGCACGCGGGTGCCGTGGCGGCGCTGCGCACGACCTCGACCCTCGGCGGCCTGCACGAGGCCGCCGAGGCCGGGCTCCTCCCCGAGGAGGACGCCCGCGAGCTGGAGGAGGGCTGGCGCACCGCCACCAGCGCCCGCAACTCGATCATGCTGGTGAAGGGCAGGCCCGGCGACCAGCTCCCGCGTTCGGGGCGGGAGCTGGCCGCCGTGGCCGCCGCCCTCGGGTACCCGGCGGGCGGGGACCCGGGCGAGTTCCTCGACGACTACCGGCGTATCACCCGGCGGGCCCGGCAGGTCGTCGAGCGGGTGTTTTATGGGTTTGGCTCGTGAGTGGTTTTCGCGGCTCTGACCGCGTTAATCACGCACGGGCGCGGAGCGCGGCGGCGAACCACTCGAAGGCCGGGACACCCGGCTCGCGGGTGGGCCAGCCGTTCAGCGTCCCGAGCAGCATCCAGTAGCGCTCGACCCGCCGGTCGGAGAACAGCTCGACGGTGTCCGCCGTGCGGGCGCGGGCCTCGGCGTCGAGCCCGGCGACGCCCGGGATGCGGTCCAGCACCGCGGCCGCCTCGGCGCTCGCCGGGTCGATCCCCGCGGCCAGCGCGGCACCGGCGTGCTCGCCGACCGCGCACGGGTCCGGGTACTGCTCCTGGTGCGCCGGCTCGGTGCTGCCGGCCACGGCCATCTCCCGTACCCGCGCCGTGAAGGCCGGGTCGCGGATCAGCTCGGCCAGCTCCACCCAGGCCGACACCTGCTCCGGGGTCGGGTCGTCGGGCAGCTCGGACGGCAGCGTCCGCATGCCGTCCGCGATGCCCGCACCCGGCGCCTGCGGGTCGGTGCCGGCGAAGGCCTCGGTGACGAACTCGTCGATCATGTTCTGGCGTTCGGCGGCCGACAGCCGCGCGAGGTCGTTCATCAGGGTCACGCTCCTCTCATCGGGTTCGGTCCCGGTCCGGGCCAGCAGCACGCACACCGCGCGCTGCGCCTTCAGCTCCCGGATCCGGCTCTCCAGGGCCCGTACGTGCGTCTGCGCGATCTCGCCGACCCCCCGTCGGCGGGACAGCACGGAACGCACGTCGTCCAGGCCCAGCCCCAGCTCGCGCAGGGTCCGGACCAGGTCGAGCCGGGCCACGGCGGCCGCGTCGTAGACCCGGTGGCCCGAGCTGCTCCGGTCGGAGGGCACGAGGCCCTCGTCCGACCAGAAGCGGATCGTGCGCACCGGGACCCCGGTCCGCTGGGCCAGGCGGCCGATCGTCAGACGGACGGGGTGATCATGGTTCTGCGACGCGGTCACGGGGACAGCGTCGGGGGTTCCAGTGGCTGGAGGTCAAGTGCGAATCGGATTCGGGGTGCCGCAGTTCGGCGAGGCGGCCGCCCACGTGGAGGACACGATGCGGTTCGCCGCGGGTGCGGAGGAGCGCGGGGCGGCCAGCCTGTGGACGGGGGACCGGCTACTGGCCGCCGTCGACCCGTCGGTCGGGTACGGCGGCGGCGACACGGTCCCGGCAGAGTTCCGGGCCGCGCACGACCCGCTCGCACTGCTCACCGCCGCGGCGGCGGTCACGAGCCGGGTGCAGCTGGGCACGAGCACGCTGAACGCGCCGTGGTACCCGCCGGCCCTGCTGGCGCGGCACGCGCTCACCGTCGACCGGATCTCGGGGGGACGGCTGCTGCTCGGCCTGGGCCTCGGCTGGTCGCCCGAGGAGTACGACGCGGTCGGGGTGCCGATGGCCGAGCGCGGCGCCCGCCTCGACGAGGCTCTCGACGTGTGCGAGGCCTGGTGGCACGACGAGCCGGTCGCCTACCGGGGCACGAACGTGGCCATCGCGCCGTCGCACGTCGAGGTCAAGCCGCACGGGATCCCGGTGTACCTGGCCGGGTTCGCGCCGCGGGCACGGCGGCGGATCGCCGAGCGGGCCGACGGGTTCCTCCCGGTGGTGACGCCGTCGGTGCAGGACCTCGACCGGGCCGTGTCGGCGCCGTGGGCCGAGCTGCGCGCGGCCGCGGCCGGGGCGGGCCGGCCGGCCGACGCGGTCGGCGCGGTGCTGCGGGTCAACCTGCCGGCCGGGTCGACGGCCGCGGACGCGGTCGGGGTGCTGCGCCGGGCCCGGGAACGGACCGACGTCGCGCACGCCTTCGTCGACCTCATGTACCTCACCGGCGACTGCGACACCGCACTCGACCTCGCCGCGGAGATCCTCGACGGCGCCGGGGAGTGAGGGGCCCGCGCCGGGGAGCCGGGCCCGCCGTCGCCCGATGACCGGGTCACGGTGCGTCCCCGGCCCGCTGGTTCACTGGACGGCGTGTCCCCGGACCCCATGGACCTGCTGACCCGCGGCTACGAGCTGGTGGCGGCCCGGCCGGCGTCCCTGCTGGCGGCGCTGCTGGCGCTGGTGGTGGTGGCGTGGCGCCCGACCTGGCGCCTGACCCGTACCGCGGTGACGATCGCGCACGAGGGCGGGCACGCGCTGGTCGCGGTGCTGGTCGGGCGCGGACTCACCGGGATCCGGCTGCACGCCGACTCCTCCGGTGTCACCTACTCGACCGGTGCCGGGCGCGGTCCCGGCGTGGTCGTGATGTTCCTCGCGGGTTACGTCTTCCCGCCGCTGCTGGGCCTGGGCGGGGCGGTGCTGGTCGCCGCCGACGCGGCGGCGGCGATGCTCTGGATCGGTGCCGGGCTGCTGGCCGCGACGCTGCTGCAGATCCGCAACCTCTACGGCGGGCTCGCGGTCGTCGTCACCGGGGCGGTGCTGGTGCTGGTCGCGCTGCGCGCCGGGGAGGACCTGCGGACCGGGTTCGCGGCCGCGCTGTCGTGGTTCCTGCTGTTCGGCGGGGTGAAGGCCTGCACCGAGCTGCGGCGGGGCAGGCGGGGCGGGCGGCTGCGGCACTCCGACGCCGACCGGCTCGCGGAGCTGACCCCGCTGTCGGGCGGGGCGTGGGCGGCGTTCTTCCTGCTCGTCGCCGTCGTCACCACGGCGGCTGCCGGATGGGTGGTCTTCGCGCCCGGCGGCGCCCCCGCCTGAGGAGGAGCTGCCAGGATCGGCCGCATGGCAGAGGACTTCAACACGCGTGTCATCCGTGAGTTCCGGGAGAACCAGGGGCGGGTCGGTGAACCCTTCACCGGGCTGCCGATGGTCCTGCTCCACCACGTCGGGGCCAGGAGCGGGACCGAGCGGATCACCCCGCTGCGCTGGTTCGCCGACGGCGACCGGTACGTGGTCGTCGCGTCCAAGGGCGGAGCTCCGGAGAACCCCGCCTGGTACCACAATCTGAAGGCCAACCCGGACACCGTCGCGGAGGTCGCCGACGGCCGGGGCGGCGTCGAGACGCTGCGCGTGCAGGCGGGGGAGCTGCCCGACGGCGACCGGGAGCGGGTCTGGACGTGGATCAAGGAGAACAACGGCGGCTTCGCCGACTACGAGCGCACCGCGGGCCGCACCATCCCGCTGGTCGGCCTGACCCCGCGCTGAGCGTTCGGGTACCGGCGATGGCAGGCTCGGCCGCATGACGATCACCCTCGAGCAGGCCCAGACCATCACCGCCGCGGCGCTGGCGCACGGTACCGAGCAGGGGTTCAACCCGCTGACGGTCGCGGTGCTCGACCCGGGCGGCGCGATCGTCGCGCTGGCCCGGCAGGACGGGTCCGGTTACCTGCGCCCGGACCTGGCCGTGGGCAAGGCGAACGGCGTGCTCGCCCTGGGCATGACGAACCGGGCCATCGCGGCCCGCGCCGCGGACTCGCCGGAGTTCTTCACCTCGGTCGCCGGCCTGACCGGAGGGAAGATCTTCTCCGTGCCGGGCGGGGTGTTCGTCAAGGACGCCGAGGGCACGCTGCTCGGCGGGGTCGGCGTGACCGGTGACGCGTCGCTGAACGACGAGGCCGCCGCCGTCGCCGGGATCGAGGCCGCCGGGCTGGTCGCGGTCACCGGGGCGGAGTAGTCCCGGCCCCGGACGAGCCGCACCCCCGGGCGACGACGTCAGCCCGGGGGCGCGGAGGGGACACGACCTTGCCGCCGAGGAAAGGTCGTGCACGTGCGTGGTCGCGCGGCTGCTTCGCGCGGAAACGGGTGTCGCGTGGTGGTGGTCGCGGCGGTGCGCCGACAGGACTCACTTGATATCGCTACATCTCGCTGAATGTCACTGATCGTGGTCGGACCGGTACGGGTCGTCACTCGATGTGATGCGGAACACGGTGAAGCCGAGTCAACCAGCCCGTTCAGCGGGTTGTCAACGGGTCCGCGACCGCGGTCGCCGACCGACTCACTGGACCGATTCTGCGGTGCCGGGGTCCCGCGCGGCGCCGGCCAGGTGCGGGTGGTGCCGGACAGCCACCTCGGGGTGCGACCGGACCCAGCCCTTGAGCGCGTTGTCGCCGAACGTCGGCAGCAGCGCGTTCTGCGCCGTCTCGTGCACCCCCGGTGCGCGCGCCGCCAGCTCGGCGGGCAGCGGAACCGGATCGAGGCGCGCGTCGAGGCGCGGGGACCAGAAGAACCCGACCGACTGCCGGGTCGCGCCGGGCCCGCAGGCCAGCACCCGGTGCGGGGTGGCGACCAGGTAGCCGTCGGTCGCGACCTCGAGCATCTCGCCCACGTTGACCACCAGCGAGTCCTCCGCCGGCGGGACGTCCACCCAGCCCGACCCCGGCGGCCGGGCCTGCAGCCCGGCGACCGGACCGTGCGGGTCCTGCAGCAGCAGGGTGAGGAAGCCCCAGTCGGCGTGCGGCCCGACGCCCTGGGCGTCCGGCGCGGGCTCCTCGCCGTGCGCCGGGCCGACGTAGCGGATCACCTTGCCGAACCAGTGCGGCTCCCCGGCGAAGATCGGGTCGAAGTGGTCGGCGGGCAGCCCGAGCCCGGCGGCGAGCGCCCGGGTCAGGGTGCCGGCGACCGTGCTCATCAGCTCGGCCCACGCGTGTGCCCGCGCGCGCAGCTGCGGGACGGTGTCGTCGGGCCAGCGGTTCGGGCCCTCGAGCAGCCGGTACTCCTGGTCCCACTCGGCGCGCGGGCGCGGCGGCTGCTCCGGGCCGAAGTCGATCTGCTCGCGGGCGTCCGGCCGGCCCGCCGTGATCTCGTGGCCGAGCCGGGTGTACCCGCGGAAGTGCGGGGACTCCCGGTTGTCGAGGGCGAGCCGCCGGTCGAGAGGCAGGTCGAAGAACGCCGTCGCGGCCGCGAACAGCTCGGCGACCTGCCCGGGCGCGGCGCCGAAGCCGGTCAGCCGCAGGAAGCCGACCTCGTGCAGGGCGTCGCACAGCGCGGCGCCGAACGCCGGGTCGAGCCGGCCGGCGTCGTCGTGGGCGCGGTCGAACCGCAGGGCGGGAATCGTCACGGCTCCATCGTCGCCGGAAAACGCATCCGGGACGACCCCGGTCACGGATCAGGGACACCGGATCGGGTGTCGGGGTGTTTCCGCGATGCTGTTGTGACCTGTTCCGGATAACCTCGACGGCGTTTCGATCGGCGTTCCGTGGGTCACTCGGTATGAGATCGACTCGGAAGGTCACGACGGTCCGTCGAATGGGCGAACCGGGACAAGAGGAGGACAACCATGCTGTGGACGATTCTGGGGTGGATCGTGCTGGGCCTCGTGGCCGGCTTCATCGCCCGCGCCGTGGTCCCCGGTAAGGACGACATCGGGATCGTGCGCACGATCCTGCTGGGCATCGTGGGCTCGTTCGTCGGTGGTCTGCTGGCGAGCATCTTCACCGGGTTCAGCAGCTTCTCGCCGTCGAGCTGGATCGGCTCGATCATCGGCGCGATCATCGTGCTGGTGATCTACAACAAGGTGACCGGCCGCAAGGCCGTCGGGCGCTAAAGAGCGCACCTGCACCGCTGGTGCCGTCCGGGGACTTCCCGGACGGCACCGACGTGTGTCCGATACCGGGCCCACGAAGGCCCTGACACACGACAGGAGCCCCGACACACGACGAGGACCGCCGTCACGGCGGTCCTCGTCGTCATGTCGCGGGCTGTCGCTGGATCACACGTCGTAGTACAGCGCGAACTCGTACGGGTGCGGGCGCAGCCGCAGCGGGTCGATCTCGTTCTCCCGCTTGTAGGCGATCCAGGTCTCGATCAGGTCCGGGGTGAACACGCCACCCTCGAGCAGGTACTCGTGGTCCTCCTCGAGCTTGTCGATCACCGCGGCGAGGCTGGACGGGACCTGCGCGATGTCGCGGGCCTCCTCCGGCGGGAGCTCGTAGAGGTCCTTGTCGATCGGGGCGGCCGGCTCGATCTTGTTCCGGATGCCGTCGAGGCCGGCCATCAGCATCGCCGAGAACGCCAGGTACGGGTTGCCCGACGAGTCCGGGCAGCGGAACTCGATGCGCTTGGCCTTCGGGCTGTCGCCGGAGAGCGGGATCCGGATGCAGGCCGAGCGGTTCCGCGCCGAGTACACCAGGTTGACCGGCGCCTCGTAGCCCGGGACCAGGCGGTGGTAGGAGTTCACCGTCGGGTTGGTGAAGGCCAGCAGCGACGGCGCGTGGTGCAGGAGGCCGCCGATGTAGTGGCGCGCCATCTCCGACAGCCCGCCGTAGCCGGACTCGTCGTGGAACAGCGGCTGACCGTCCTTCCACAGCGACGAGTGCACGTGCATGCCCGAGCCGTTGTCGCCGAACAGCGGCTTCGGCATGAAGGTCGCGGTCTTGCCGTTCTGCCACGCGACGTTCTTCACCAGGTACTTGAAGAGCATCATCTCGTCGGCGGCGTGGAGCAGGGTGTTGAACTTGTAGTTGATCTCGGCCTGCCCGGCGGTGCCGACCTCGTGGTGCTCGCGCTCCACGTCGAAGCCCGACTCCTGCATCGTGCTGACGATGTCGGCACGCAGGTCGGCGTAGTGGTCGACCGGCGGGACGGGGAAGTAGCCGCCCTTGTAGTTGACCTTGTACCCGAGGTTCCCACCGGCCTCCTCGCGGCCGGTGTTCCACCAGCCCTCGGCGGAGTCGATGTGGTGGTAGCTCTGGTGCGGGTCGGTGCCGAAGCGGATCGAGTCGAACACGTAGAACTCGGCCTCGGGCGCCATGAACGCGGTGTCCGCGATGCCCGACGCGGCCAGGTACTCCTCGGCCTTGCGGGCGACGTTGCGCGGGTCGCGGGAGTAGGGCTCGCCGGTGACCGGGTCGTGCACGAAGAAGTTGACGTTCAGCGTGCGGTGCTTGCGGAACGGGTCGATGCGCGCGGTGGCGGGGTCCGGGAACAGGGCCATGTCGGACTCGTTGATCGCCTGGAAACCGCGGACGGAGGAACCGTCGAATGCGGCGCCGTTCTCCAGGAGGTCGCCTGCCGTCTTGGCGGGGACGGTGAGGTGCTGCATGACGCCGGGCAGGTCGCAGAACCTGATGTCGACGTACTCGACCTTCTCGTCCGAGATGTACGTGAGTACCTCTTCGGCGTTGCTGAACACTCTCTCGGGCTCCTTCGATCGCTGGGCGAGATCGTGGATGACGGTAGGAGCACCGTGTTGCTCACCCATCACTCGTCTGTTTCACGGACGTAAACTGGCCGGAGCGCGACACCCGTCACAGTCGTCTCCGGTGCACGGGAACCCGCGGCGACCGCGCCGCTGTGGTGCCTAGGCTAGAAGGCATGGCCCGCTGGATCGAGTCCTGGCTCCCCGGATCACCCGCCGGGAACGGTGACGTGCCCGGGCACCCGGGCGAACAGTTCGGGCTGCCGGCCACCGGGCACTACTCCGTGGCCGGGGTGGGGCGCCGGATCGGCGGGATCTGCATCGACTGGCTGCTGGCCTACCTGCTGGTCGTGCTGGTGGCGGGGACGGAGGCGATCGGGACGCCCGAGCTCAGCTGGTGGGTGCTCGGTGCCTGGTACGCCGTCACCGTGCTGATGGTCGCCGTGCTCGGGGCCTCGCCGGGGCATCTCGCGCTCGGGATGCGGGTCGCGCGGACCGACATGGCCCGCCACGTCGGTGTGCCGCGGGCGCTGCTGCGCACGGCGATGATCGCCGTCGTCATCCCGGTGATCTTCATCGACGCCGACGGGCGGGGCTGGCAGGACCGGGCGAGCACGACGATCGTCGTGCGGGTGCTGCGGGCCTGACGGCTACACCGCCGGAGCGCCCAGCACCGAGGCCCGCGTCCCGGCCAGGTGCTCGCGCAGCACCTGCCGGGCGCCGGGCGCGTCGCGGGCACGCAGCCGATCCAGGAGCGCACGGTGCTCGGCGACCAGACCCTCGGAGCGGCCCGGGAACCGCCCGCCCAGCGCGCCCAGGTTCATCCGCAGCTGACGGTCCCGCAGCGAGCCGTAGACGTCGAGCAGCAGGCTGCGGCAGCCGGCCCGCACCAGGACGGTGTGGAACAGCCGGTCGGCCTCGACGAAGGCCAGCTCGTCGGCGGCGGTCACCGCGGCGACCTGGTCGGCGACGGCGGCCGTCATCGCCGCGACCACCTCGTCGAGGACGTCGTCGGATGCCGCGGCGACCCGGTCGATCGCGTGCGACTCGATCACGTCCCGGGCCTCGATCACGGCCTCGACCTCGCCGGTGGACACCGGGACCACCAGCGCGCCCCGCTTCGGGAACAGCTTGAGCAGGCCCTCGGCCTGCAGCTGCAGGAACGCCTCGCGCACCGGGGTGCGGCTCAGCCGCAGCGGCCGGGCCACCTGACCCTCGCTGATCAGCTCGCCGGCGGGCAGCGAACCGTCGAGGATGCCGGCCTTGGTGAACCGGTACGCCCGCTCGGTCGCGGTGCCGGGCTGCGCGTCGTCGTTCAGCACGCGCGCATCATCGCCGACGCACCCGGGCCCCGGAGTGGGAACCCTTGTCGGCCCCGGTGCTCCCGCTCTACGTTCAGTGCTCGGACGACTGAGATGCAAGAGGGATGCGGGGAGGACCAGGTGATCCTCGGCCACGCTGCAGCGCAGGACCACGATGGACAGGACGCCGTGCCCGCGGTGCCGCCTGCCGGCATCCACGCCCTCCTCGACGAGCTCGACCGCGCCGAGCGGGCCGTGGCGTCCGGGATCTCGCCGGGCGACGCGCTGCGGCGGGCGCGCATGCTGGCCGAGGAGCTGGCCACGGGGCCGGTCCGCCCGGCCCCGCCGACCCCGCTCCGGCCGGTCCCGGCCGTGCGGGCCGAGCTCGACCGGGCGGTGCGCGCGCTGGGGGCCGGCGGAGGTGTCGTGACGATGGGGACCGAGCGGGTCCTCGCCCCGGACGTCGGGTCCCGGGTGCTCGAGATCGTCCGGTCGGTGCTCGACAACGTCGTGCGGCACTCCGGCGCCGAGACCGTCCGGGTGGGGCTGGCCTTCGACACCGGTGCGGTGCGGCTGCTGGTCGAGGACGACGGCTGTGGTTTCGACCCGGCGGCCGTCACCCACTCCGGGCTGGCCGGTGCCGCCGCGGGCGTGCGGGAGCGGGGCGGCGAGTTCGAGGTCGACAGCACCCCGGGCTGGGGCACCCGGATCCGGGCGCGGTTGCCCGAGCCGCCGCTCGCACCGCCCGGCCCGGCCGCGGTGTCCGATGCGACTGCTGTGTTCGTCCCGGCCGGCGTGCCCGACTCGGCTGCCGCGTCCGGCCCGGCCGATGCACCCGCCACAGAGCCGTTCGCCCCGCTCCCGGCCGATGCCTCGGCTGCCGCCGACCCCGCCGGTGCCGTGGAACGTGAGGCCGCCCGGCTCGGCAGCGCGCTGTCCGGTGGCGCTCTGCCCGGCGGCGCGCCGCCCGGTGACACCCGGTCCCGCAGCGCTCCGCCCGGCAACGCCGGGCCCGGGCGCCCCACCCGTGGCAACGCGGCGCTGACCCTGCGCGAGCGCGAGGTCCGCGCGCTCGTCGAGCAGGGGCTCCCCGACAAGCAGATCGCGAGCCTGCTGCAGATCTCGGTCAAGACGGTGGAGAAGCACGTCGGCGCGATCCTGCGCAAGACCGGTGCCCGCAACCGCACCATGCTCGCCCGCTTCGGCGCCGCCGACGGCGCCGATCGGACCTGACCGGAGGGCGTGGGGGTAGGGACAGCCCTCATACCGGTGCCGTCGTCACCCTCCTAGCGTCGGGTGGTGCCCCGGGAGGTGCCCGGGCCGCACGACGCCTGCCGGTTGTCGAAGCCCGACGAGGAGTGACGCGGATGGACCGTCTGACCCTGCAGGACGCCGAGAAGGCACTCGCCGCCGGGCTCGCCAAGGCCACCGAGATCGGCCAGCCGATGAACGTGGCGGTCGTCGACGACGGCGGTCACCTGCTCGCGTTCGCCCGTCAGGACGGCGCCATCCGGGCCAGCATCGACATCGCCCAGCGCAAGGCGCGGACGTCGATCATGATGAACGCACCGACCGCGGCGCTCGGTCCGCTGGTCCAGCCCGGTGCCGAGCTCTACGGCCTCGAGCACACCTCCGGCGGGCTCGTCACCTTCGGCGGCGGCATCCCCGTCCACCGCGACGGCGAGCTGGTCGGTGCGGTCGGGGTCAGCGCCGGCTCGGTCGAGCAGGACGTCCTCGTCGCCGAGGCCGCCGTCGCGGCCCTCGCCTGACACGTCACCCCGGCACGCGACCCGTCCTGCCACTGCCGGCACCGCCACTTCCGGCACCGCCACTTCCGGCACCGCCACTTCCGGCACCGCCACTTCCGGCACCGCCGGCCCCTCCCGACACACCGAGGAGACCGATGACCACCACGCTCGGCCCCGCCGACTACCCGCTGTCGGTACGACGCCCGGACCTGCTGCGGACCCCGACCGGAACGCCGCTGTCCGACGTGACGATGGCGGCGGTCGTCGCCGGGGACATCACGAACGAGGATCTGCGGGTCAGCCCGGAGACCCTGCAGATGCAGGGTGAGATCTCCGACGCGGTCGGGCGCCGCCAGCTGGCCGAGAACATGCGCCGGGCCGCCGAGCTCACCGCGGTGCCCGACGAGGAGGTGCTCGCGATCTACAACGCGCTGCGCCCGCGGGCGTCGTCGAGGCAGCGCCTCACCGAGATCGCCGAGCGGCTCGAGTCGGTCCACGCCGCCCCGCTCTGCGCCGCCCTGGTCCGTGAGTCCGCCGAGGTCTACGAGGCCCGTGACCTGCTCGCCCCCGAAGGAGAGTGAGGAGATGACCAGCACGCTGCCGTCGTCGGGCGCCGCGGCCGGCCCCCGCACCTCCAAGCGCACCGAGATGCTCGAGTCCCGGCCGGTCAACCTCGACGGGTTCGTCGAGGAGTGGCCGGAGAAGGGCCTCGTCGCGATGGAGAGCGACTTCGACCCGGCCCCGAGCATCCGGGTGGAGAACGGGGTGATCGTCGAGCTCGACGGCCGTCCCCGTGCCGAGTTCGACTTCATGGACACCTTCATCGCCGACCACGCGATCGACGTGGACGTGGCCGAGCGGGCCAACGCCGTCCCGTCCGACGAGATCGCCCGGATGCTGGTGAACCCGACCGTCGGTCGGGGGGAGGTCCTCGACCTCACCCGCGGGCTGACCCCGGCGAAGCTGCTCGACGTCGTCAAGCTGATGAATGTCGTCGAGATCATGATGGCGATGCAGAAGATGCGGGCCCGCCGCATGCCCGCCAACCAGGCGCACTCGACCAGCGCCCGGGACAACCCGATCCAGGTCGCCGCGGACGCCGCCGAGGGCGCGCTGCGCGGCTTCGCGGAGCTGGAGACCACGCTCGGCGTCCTGCGCTACGCCCCGCTGGTCGCGATCGGCCTGCAGATCGGTGCCCAGGCCGGGCGCGGCGGAGTGATCACCCAGTGCGCGCTCGAGGAGGCCACCGAGCTCGACCTCGGCATGCGCGGCATCACCGGCTACGCCGAGACGATCTCGGTGTACGGCACCGAGTCGGTGTTCGTCGACGGGGACGACACCCCGTGGTCCAAGGCGTTCCTGGCCAGTGCCTACGCCTCGCGCGGGATCAAGATGCGCTTCACCTCCGGCACCGGCTCCGAGGTGCAGATGGGCAACGCCGAGGGCCGCTCCATGCTGTACCTGGAGATCCGCTGCATCCTGATGGCCAAGGGCGCGGGTGTGCAGGGCCTGCAGAACGGGTCGATCAGCTGCATCGGCGTGCCGGGGGCGGTGCCCGGCGGGATCCGCGCGGTCGCCGCGGAGAACCTGGTCTGCAACATGCTCGACCTGGAGTGCGCGGCAGGCAACGACCAGTCGTTCTCGCACTCGGCGATGCGCCGGACCAGCCGGCTGATGCCGCAGATGCTGCCCGGCCAGGACCTCGTGTGCTCCGGGTTCTCGGCCGTGCCGAACTCGGACAACATGTTCGCCGGGTCCAACCTGGACGTCGAGGACTACGACGACTGGAACACCGTCCAGCGCGACCTGCAGGTCGACGGCGGCCTGCGGCACGTCCGGAGCGAGGAGATCCTCGCCGTGCGGAACCGGGCGGCCCGCGCGCTGCAGGCGGTGTTCGCCGAGCTCGACCTGCCGCGGATCACCGACGACGAGGTCGAGGCCGCCACCTACGCCGACTCCAGCGCCGACTACCCGCTGCGCGAGGTCCTGGAGGACCTCAAGGGTGCCCAGTCGGTGATGGACCGCGGGGTCACCGGCCTGGACCTGGTGAAGATCCTGGAGCGGACCGGATTCTCCGACATCGCCGAGAACTACCTGCAGGTCCTGCGCCAGCGGGTGTCCGGGGACCTGCTGCAGACCTCGGCGATCCTCGACGCCGACTTCGTCCCGCAGGCGGCGATCAACGACGCCAACGACTACGCCGGGCCCGGCACCGGCTACCGGCTGACCGGCGAGCGCTGGGCCGAGCTCAAGCGGCTGCGGCACGTGACCAGCGCGGAGAACCCGGAGGAGGAGGTCTCGTGAGCACCCCCGTCCACGCGACCGCAGGAGGAGCAGCGATGACCGGTCCCACCACGGCGTCCCTGCGCGAGGTCGGTCCGGCCGCGCGCGGCACCCGCCCCGACGAGGTCGTGATCGCCGTGTCCCCGGCGTTCGCTGACTTCTTCACCCGCACGATCGTCGACGTGCCGCACGCCGAGGTGCTGCGCCAGGTGATGGCCGGTGTCGAGGAACAGGGCGTGACCTCGAGGCTGATCCGGGTCTGGGACACCGCCGACCTCGCGGCCATCGCGCACACCGGCGCGAAGCTGTCCGGGTCGGGGATCTGCGTGGGGCTGTTGTCCCGGGGCACCACGATGATCCACCAGAAGGACCTCGCCCGGCTGTCCAACCTCGAGCTGTTCCCGCAGTCCCCGCTGCTCGACGCCGCGGTGTTCCGGGGGATCGGCGCCAACGCCGCCCAGTACGCGAAGGGGGAGTCGCCGGAGCCGGTCCCGACCCGCAACGACCAGATGGCCCGGCCGCGGTGGCAGGCCAAGGCGGCGCTGCTGCACCTGAAGGAGTTCGACCGGATCCGGGCCGGTGTGAAGCCGGTCGAGGTGGTGCTCGAGTCCGCACCGAGCCTCGCGGGCTGAGGGGAGCAGGGTGGACGACGGTTCCCGGCTGGTCGTGGGCGTGGACATCGGCAACTCGACGACCGAGGCGTGCGTCGCCGCGGTCGACGCCGCCGGCCGGGTGCAGCGCCTGGGCAGCGCCCTGACCCGCACCACCGGGGTGAAGGGCACTCCCGACAACACCGACGGGGCCGTCACCGCCGTCCGCCGGGCCCTGGAGGGGGCCCGGCGGGACCCGGCCGGTCTCGACCTCGTGCTGCTCAACGAGGCCACGCCGGTGATCAGCGGGCTGGCCATGGAGACGATCACCGAGACGATCATCACCGAGTCCACGATGATCGGGCACAACCCGTCGACGCCGGGCGGGGGCGGGCTCGGTGCCGGGACGACGGTCCCGATCGACGACCTCGTCGGCGACGCGCCCGTCCCGGGCGGCCCGTCGATCGTCGTCGTGCCGCGCGGGTGGGACTTCGACCGGGTCGCCGCCGTGCTCAACGACGCCGTCGGGCGCGGGCTGGAACTGGTCGCGGCCGTGCTCGCGCACGACGACGCGGTGCTGGTCGCCAACCGGCTCACCGGGGAGCCGGCCGGGGGCGCGATCCCGATCGTGGACGAGGTCGGCGCGGTCGAGCGCGTGCCGCTGGGGATGGCGGCCGCGGTCGAGGTCGCCGCACCGGGCCGCACGATCCGGACGCTGTCGGACTCCTACGGCCTGGCGAGCGTGTTCGGGCTGGACCCGGACCAGACCCGCCAGGTCGCCCCGGTGGCCCGGGCGCTGACCGGGAACCGGTCCGCGGTCGTCGTCCGGACCCCGAGCGGGGACGTCTCCGACCGCCGGGTCCCGGTCGGGGAGCTGGTGCTCACCGGTGCCGGCAAGACCCTGCGGGTCGACGTCGACGCCGGCGCCGAGGCGATCATGGACCTGCTCGGCCGGGTGCAGCCCCTCGAGGACGCCACCGGCGAGCCCGGAACCCATGTCGGCGGGATGCTGGCCCAGGTCCGCGACACGATGACCGACGTGACCGGGCAGCCGGCCGCGGAGATCCGGATCCGGGACGTGCTGGCCATCGACACGTTCGTCCCGCGCGAGGTGCGGGGCGGGCTGGCCGGGGAGGTCGCGCTGGAGAACGCCGTCGCGCTCGCCGCGATGGTGCGCACCAGCCGCAGCCGGATGCAGGTGGTCGCCGACCGCGTCGCCGGCGCGCTGCACTGCTCGGCGCGGATCGGTGGGGTGGAGGGGGAGATGGCCGTGCGCGGCGCGCTGACCACGCCGGGCACCGACCGGCCGATCGCGGTGCTCGACATGGGCGGCGGTTCCACCGACGCGGCCCTGCTCACCGCCGACGGCGCGTGCACCGCCGTGCACGTGGCCGGGGCGGGGGAGCTGGTCACCAAGCTGATCGACTCCGAGCTGGCGCTCGACGACCGCGACACCGCCGAGCAGGTCAAGTGGTACCCGCTGGCCAAGGTGGAGAGCTTCTTCCACGTCCGGCACGAGGACGGCACGGTGCAGTTCTTCACCGAGCCGCTGCCCGCGCACGTGTTCGCGCGGGTCGTGGTGATGACCCCGGACGGGCCGGTGCCGGTGCCCACCCGGCACCCGGTCGACCACGTCCGGCGGGTCCGGCGGGAGGCCAAGCGGCGGGTGTTCGTCGTGAACGCGCTGCGGGCGCTGCGCCAGGTCGCGCCGGGCGGGTCGTTGCGGATGCTGGAGTTCGTCGTGCTGCTGGGCGGGTCGGCGCTGGACTTCGAGATCCCGGAGATGATCGCCGACGCGCTGGCCGGGCACGGGATCGTCTGCGGGACGGGCAACGTGCACGGCACCGAGGGCCCGCGCAACGCCGTCGCGTCCGGTCTCGTCGACGCCTGGGCCACCGAGCCTGCCGGGGAGCAGGCCGGGGAGCTCGCATCATGACCGGGCCGGCCCGCCACGGCGGTACGCCGGAGCGGCCGTCGATCGTCGTCCGGCACCATCCGGACGCACCGGTCGCGGTGCTGCGCGAGGTGCTGGCCGGGGCGGAGGAGGAGGGGGTCCCGGTCCTCGCCTGGCCGGACCCGACCGCCGGAGCCGGCCCGCCCGGCGACGGCGGAGCGGTCGCGCTCGCCCACCGCGCCGCCCGCCGGTCCCCGCTGGACACCGGTGTCGGCATCGACGTCGACGGGGCCGTCGCGGTGCACCACGCGAAGCTGCCGCCGCGCGGGCCCGCGTTCGTCGAACCCGCGCCGGCCGCCGCTGTGCCGGCCGGGCCCGCCCCACCCGCTGCCGTGTCGACCGGGCCCGCTCCACCCGCGGCGGTGTCCGCCGAGCCCGCCCCACCCGTCGCCGTGCCGGACGAACCCGCCCCACCAGCTGCGGTATCGACCGGGGCCACCTCCTCCGCCGCCGTGCCGGACGTCCCCACCCCGCCCGGCCGGCGGGCCGGCGCCGCGGCGGCCCGGATCGTCACCGGGCTGCCGCTGCCGCTCGACGGGCCGGGCCGGTGCGGGCCGTGAACACCGGGCACCGGGCCGCACCCGGCCTGCCCGTGCTCGACGAGCTCGCCGCCGTCGGCCCGTTCTTCGAGGTGCGTGAGCCGGCCGCCGAACGCGCGGCCGGTTACCCGGTGCGGCCGTTCGCCGCGGTACTGGACCCGCGGGCACTGGTCGGCCGGGTCGAACGCACCCGGGTCGCGCTCGGTGCCGAGCCGCCGCTGGGCCGCCGGATCGCGGCGTCGATCGCGCTGCAGGCGATGGCGGCGAAGGTGCTGTCCGGGCCGCTGGCGGCCCTCGCGCTACGCGGTGCCGTGCTCGACGTCCGCCCGGAGACGCTCTGGTGGTCGACGACACCGGCCGGTGAGGTGATCGCGCTCGACCCGCTGCGGATCACCGTCGCCGACCCGCCGGACGCCCGGCTGCTCGACCCCGTGGTCGAGCAGGTGCTGGCCCCGCTCGTCGACGCCGTCCGGGCCCGGTTCACCGTGTCCGCGGCGGTGCTGTGGGGCAACGTCGCCTCCTCGGTGGCGGGGGCGAAACGGGTGCTCGACATCCAGCGCCCGGACGCCGCAGGCCCGGTCGCGACGGTTGCGGCCGGTCTGCTGGACCACCCGTGGCTGGCCGCGACCGGGGAGCGGCACCCGCCGGACCTGCCGGACCGGGGATGGACGTTCCGCCGCCGCTCCTGCTGTCTGTACTACCGGGTGCCCGGCGGCAGCGTGTGCGCCGACTGCGTGCTGCAGGACCCACCGCCCCCTGAACGCCGGGCCCGTGCCGGTGGCGGTGGCGCCGGCGCGGGCCCGGATCATGCTGCGGCGGCGAGCTCGAGCAGCCGGTCCACCAGCCGGCGCGGGTCGGCCGCCCCCGCAGGGCGTCCGAACAGGGCGTAGAAGTACAGCGGCGCCAGGACGAGCTCGACCAGCTCGTCGAGGGTGGGTGCGGCCTCGCCACGGTCCCGGGCCCGGTCGAGCATCTCCTGCAGCTGCCGGCTCCGCTGCGCGAGCACCCCGGACAGGGCGGGCGTGCCCGCACCACCGGTGTCGACCATCGCCGCCCGCAGGATCAGCACCCGGAACGGCCCGGTGAGGCCGCGGGCGACGCCGGCGGCGTAGGCGTCGAGGTCGCCGCGCAGCGTCCCGGTGTCCGGCAGGGGAGCGGCGCGGGTGAGGTGCTCGGCGACGACGTCGTCGAGCAGGGCCGGCACGGTGCGCCACCGCCGGTACAGCGTCGCCTGGTGCACCCCGGACCGTTCGGCGACCGCCGGGAGGCTCAGCTCCTCCCAGCTCTGCTCGGCCAGCAGGGCGATCACGGCCTCGTGCACGGCGTTCCGGACGCGGGCGGTGCGCCCGCCCGGGCGCTGCATCGTCGGTCGTTCGGTCACCCCGGCAGCGTAACGCGAAAGTACACGCGATAGCGTCGGCTGCCGGAGCGCGGGGCCGGAACCGGACGGACCGCCGCCCGACCGGTCAGCGGCGGCGGACCGTGCGCTGGACGCTGCGCATCTTCGCGCCCTGCGGCAGCGGCCCCTTCGGCATCGCCGCCGCCCGGCTGCCCAGCGCGTTCAGCTTGCTCTCCAGCGAGTCCATCTCCGCGGCGGAGATGTTGCGGGGCAGCTTCATCAGGTGCCGCTGCAGGCTCTTCAGCGGGACCTGGCCCTCCTCGTTCCCGATGATCACGTCGTAGATCGGGGTGGTGCCGGCGACCCGCGCGGTGCGCTTCTTCTCCTGGCCGAGCAGGTTCTTCACCCGGTGCGGGGCGCCCTCGGCGACGAAGATGATCCCGGGCCGCCCGATGACCCGGTGCACCGCGTCGAGGTGCGTGGTCCCCGCCACGCCCTGCGTGACCCGCCACTGCCCGCGCATGTTGTCCAGCGCCCAGCCCGCGGCGCCCGGCTGGCCCTCGGCCTTGAGGTAGACCGACTTCTGCACGCGGCGCCCGAAGATGCTGAACGCCGCCAGACCGCCGATGAGCACGCCGAACGGGACGAAGAACCACGTCATCCCGAAGAACCAGCCGATGAGCGTGAGCAGCGCGATCGAACCGACGAAGACGCCGATCATGATCGGGAGGAGCTTCTTGTCCTCCTTGCGCTGCATCTGGAACGCCTGCCAGATCTGCTGGCGACGCTGCTTCGACGCGGCCTTCTTCTGGGCCTTGAGCGCCTTGCGCTCTTCGGGCGTGGGCTTGCGGGGCTTGCCGGGCATGGGTCCAGCCTACTTCTGGGCGATGATCGACGGTGCGGCGACTCAGCTCCGGGCGAGCAGGGAGCTGGCCTCCTGGGCGGCCGGGCCGGATTCGGTCAGGTGCGCCAGGTCGGGGTGCAGTTCCTCCCCGCGGTGCGCGACGGTCTGGGCGTAGAGCCGGCCGGCCCGGTACGACGAGCGCACCAGCGGCCCGGCCATCACGCCGGCGAACCCGATCTGTTCGGCGGCGCGCGAGTGCTCGACGAACTCCTCGGGCTTGACCCAGCGCTCCACCGGGTGGTGGCGCTTGGTCGGACGCAGGTACTGGGTGATCGTGATGATCTCGCAGCCGGCCTCGTGCAGGTCGTGCAGCGCGGAGGTGACCTCGTCCGGGGTCTCGCCCATGCCGAGGATCAGGTTCGACTTGGTGACCAGGCCCTGCGCGCGGGCCTTGGTGAGGACCTCGAGCGAGCGCTCGTAGCGGAACGCGGGCCGGATCCGCTTGAAGATCCGCGGGACGGTCTCCAGGTTGTGCGCGAGCACCTCGGGCCGGGCGTCGAAGACCGGACCGAGCTGGTCGTCCCGGGAGTTGAAGTCCGGGATCAGCAGCTCGACGCCGGTGCCCGGGTTCATCTCGTGGATCTTGCGGACGGTCTCGGCGTAGAGCCAGGAGCCGCCGTCGTCGAGGTCGTCGCGGGCGACGCCGGTGACGGTGGAGTAGCGCAGGCCCATCTGCCGCACCGACTCCGCGACCCGGCGGGGCTCGTCGACGTCGAGGTCGGCGGGCCGGCCCGTGTCGATCTGGCAGAAGTCACAGCGACGGGTGCACTGCTCACCACCGATCAGGAACGTCGCCTCGCGGTCCTCCCAGCACTCGTAGATGTTGGGACAACCGGCCTCCTCGCACACCGTGTGCAGCCCGCCCGAGCGGACGAGCCCCTTGAGCTCGGTGTACTGCGGACCGGTCCGGGCGCGGGTGCGGATCCAGGACGGCTTGCGCTCGATCGGGGTCTCGCTGTTACGGACCTCGAGACGGAGCAGTTTGCGGCCTTCTGGTGCGACGGTCACGGCGTCCACCCTACGCGCGACGCTACGGTGCCCGGCTGTGGACTTCCGGATCTTCACCGAGCCCCAGCAGGGCGCCTCCTACACCGATCTGCTCCGTGTCGCGCGGACCGCACAGGACGCCGGGTACGACGGCTTCTTCCGGTCCGACCACTGGCTGGCGATGGGCGACGGCACGGGCCTGCCCGGGCCGACCGACGCCTGGGTGACCCTGGCCGCGCTGGGCCGCGAGACCGAGCGGATCCGGCTGGGCACGCTGGTCACCAGCGCGACGTTCCGGCTGCCCGGCCCGCTGGCCGTCGCCGTCGCGCAGGCCGACGAGATGTCCGGCGGCCGGATCGAGCTCGGCCTGGGGACCGGCTGGTTCGAGGCCGAGCACACCGCCTACGGGGTGCCGTTCCCGCCGCTCGGTGAGCGCTTCGCGCGCCTGACCGAGCAGCTCGAGATCCTCACCGGGATGTGGGCCACAGCGCCCGGCGAGCGGTTCACCCACCGCGGCACGCACTACGAGCTCGTCGACTCGCCGGCGCTGCCGCGGCCCGTGCAGGACGCCCCGCCGGTGATCGTCGGGGGCATGGGGCGGCGCCGCACCCCGGCGCTGGCGGCCCGCTTCGCGTCCGAGTTCAACGTGCCGTTCCAGCAGCCCGACGCCGTCGCCGAGCAGTTCGGCCGGGTCGGCGAGGCCTGCCGGGCGGCCGGGCGCGACCCGGCGGAGCTGACGTACTCGGTGGCGCAGATGCTGTGCCTGGGCCGCGACGACGCCGCGGTCGCCCGCCGTGCCGCCGCCGTCGGCCGCGACGTGGACGACGTCCGCGCGAACTGCCTGGCCGGCACCCCGGAGCAGGTCGTCGACCAGCTCGGCCGCTGGTCCGAGCGGACCGGCGCGACCCGGTTCTACCTGCAGGTGCTCGACCTGGCCGATCTCGACCACCTCGAGGAGTTCGCCGCGACGGTGGCGCCCCGGCTGTAGCCGCCCCGGGCCGGCGCTCGCAGCGCCGCCCTACCGGGCGGGGGTGGTGCCGAGCTGGCCGGCGATGTCGGCCGCGGCGGTGAGCAGCACCAGCGCTGGCACGACGGCGCGCGGCGCGATCCGGTAGCTGCCGCGGCCGTCCTGCTCGACGATCCCGGCGTGGGTCAGCGCCCGCAGGTGGTGGTAGAGCTGCCCGGTCGAGGCCAGCTCGGCGACCTCGGTGAGCTCGGCGGTGGTCCGCGGGCCGTGCAGCAGCCCGCGCACGATCCGCACGCGGACCGGGTGCCCGAGCGCGGCGAGCACTCCGGTGCGGGGCTCGTCGTCCAGCGCGAGCGCGGCACCGGCGTCGTAGGAGATGGTCCAGCTGATCGGGCCGTGCAGGTCCACCTCGCCCGAGTAGTGGACGGTCCCGGCGCCGGAGGCCGCGGTACCCCCCGTTCCGCGGCCCCCGGCCCCGGGATGACCGGCGTGCTCCTCCAGCGCGGCGACCCGGCGTTCCAGATCGGACAGGCGGCGGTCGGCGTCCTCGGTCACGGGGGCGATACTACGGAACTACGGAAGAGCGGGCGATCAGCCCAGGCCGGACATCAGGTCGACCATCCGGGCCACCCGGTGCTCGGCGACCGGCAGCCGCCCCTCGAGGGCGTCGAGCACGGCCGCGGTGACCGCGTCGGTGACGTCGTCGATCGTGACCTCGTGACCGAGCTCGGTGCTCAGCGTGGTGACGCCGGCGTCGGCGATCCCGCACGGCACGATCTTGCCGAAGTCGCCCATGTCGGCGTTGCAGTTGATGGCGAACCCGTGCTGGGTGATCCCGCCCTGGATCCGCACCCCGATCGCGGCGATCTTGCGCTCCGGGGTGAATCCCTCGGCGGGCAGCCAGACCCCGGACCGTCCCTCGATCCGGCCCGCCCGCTCGAGGCCGAGCTCGTGGCAGACCCGGATCAGGGCCTCCTCCAGCCGGCGCACGTAGTCGACGACGTCCATCGGCGCGTCCAGCAGGACGATCGGGTAGCCGACCAGCTGGCCCGGCCCGTGCCAGGTGATCCGGCCACCGCGGTCGACGTCGATCACCGGGGTGCCGTCGGTCGGCCGGTCCTCGGGCTGGGTGCGCCGCCCGGCGGTGTAGACGGGCGGGTGCTCCAGCAGCATCACGACGTCCGGGCCGCTGCCGTCGGCGCGGGCGGCGGCGTGGGCACGCTGGGTGTCCCACGCGGCCTGGTACTCGACGCGGCCCAGCCGGTCCACCCGGACGGCGTCGGTCGCGGCACGGCAGCTCACATGCGGGGCGGGCATGACACCGGAGCCTACGCCGCACCCAGCCGGGCCAGGACGGCCTGCGCCGCACGCCGGCCGCTGACCAGCGCCCCCTGGGTGGACGGGGTGTCGCGGTGGTCGCCGGCGACGAAGAGGCCCGCGCCCAGGTCGACGTCGCGCCGCAGCGGGCGCCCCGGCTCCAGCAACGGCAGCGCCTCGTCGACCTGGGCGGTGTGCAGGTGCGCCCAGTCGCAGGTGGGCACGCCCCAGATCCGGGCGGGCTCGCGGCGCACGACCGGCTCGTCGACGCCGGTGGCCGACGGGGTCCCGACGATCGAGGACGCGACCAGGGCCCGGCCGTCGGCCGAGTAGCCGGGGGCGGCCGCGGTCAGCACGCTGGTGTTGACCACCGGGCCGCCGGTGCCGTCGAGGTGCAGCAACGGCTCCGCGGTGGGTGGCAGCGCAGGGACGTGGAAGAACGTCGTGAGCGCGTTCATCCGCGGCTCGGCCACACCGGGCAGCAGCGCGGCGGCGGTGCGCGGGTCGGCCGCGACGACCACGGCGCGGGCCGGCAGCGTCCCGTCGTCGGTGTCCACCGACGGGGCGGGCCCGCCGTGCACGGCGTGCACCCGCACCCCGAGCGAGACCGTGCCGTCCGGCAACGCCGCGGCCAGCCGCCGGGGGAGCGCCTCGATGCCGTCGTCGGGCACGACGATCCGGCCGAGCGCGAAGCTGCGCCACACCAGCCGGACGAACGCGGCCGAGGTCTCCAGCGCCGCCTCGCCCAGCACCCCGGACAGGAACGGCCGCAGGAACCGGTCGGTCACCGCCCCGCCCAGCCCGGCCGCATCGAGGTCGTCGGCCGCGGAGCGGTCGGCCAGCCCGGCGGTCCGTCCCGGCGGGGAGGCCAGCACCGCCGCGGTCCAGGCGGCCAGCCGGGCCTTGTCGACCGGCCCGAGCAGGTCGTCGACGGCGGTGCCGAGCGCCGAGGCCGGCCGGCGCAGCGGGTTGACGAAGCGGTGCAGCTCGCCGTCGCCGGCCCGGACCGCCGCGCCCGGCGCGAACGCGCGCGCCCCGAGGGAGTCGAGTCCGTGCGGGGCCAGCGCTGCCCGCAGCGCCGGGTAGGAGGAGTTGAGGACCTGGAAGCCCCGGTCGCAGCGGAAGCCGTCGATGACGTCGGTCGCCATCCGGCCACCGACCCGGTCGGCGGCCTCGAGCACCCGCACCGCCAGCCCTCGCCGGTGCAGGACGGTCGCCGCCCGCAGCCCGGCGAGCCCGGCCCCGACGACCAGCACGTCCGGGGTGCTCACGCGTCCTCCGCGCCGGGTGCCGGGTGCGCGGGCCCGCTCACGTACCGACCGCCGCCGACAGCGCGTCGCCGACCGTGTCGTGGCGGAACCGGAACCCGGCGTCGAGCAGGGCCCGCGGGACCGCGCGCTGGCCCTGGAGCAGCAGCTCCCGGCCCATCTCGCCGAGCACGCCCGCGACCACCGGGGCCGGCACAGTGAATGGGGTCGGCCGTCCGACGGCCTGGCCCAGCTCGGTGGTGAACTCGGCGTTGGTGATCGGGACCGGCCCGGTCACGTTGGCCGGGCCGGAGAGCCCGTCGGTCTCGACGGCGAAGCGCAGGGCCGAGACCTGGTCGTCCAGCGACACCCACGCCATGTACTGGGTGCCCTTGCCGATCCGGCCACCGAGGAAGCCCTTGAACAGCGGGCGCAGCATCGCCAGCAGCCCGCCGGAGGGGGAGAGGACCAGACCGGTACGGACCAGCACGACCCGGGCCCCGGCGTCGACGGCCGGCGCGGTGGCCGCCTCCCAGTCCCGGCAGACGTCGGCGAGGAACCCGCTGCCCGACGGCGCCGACTCGTCGATCACCTGGTCGCCGGTGTCGCCGTAGTAGTCGATCGCCGAGCCGCTGACCAGCACCGGCACCCGGTGCCGGGCCACCGCGGTGGCCAGGACGTCGGTCGGGACGTTGCGCGAGTCCCGGATCAGCTGCTTGCGTGCCCCGCTCCACGGCCGGTCGGCGATGCCGGCGCCGTTGAGGTTCACGACGGCGTCGACGCCGTCCAGCGTGCCGTCCTGGATGGTGCCCGCGGGCGGGTCCCAGCCGCGTTCGTCGGGGGCGGCCGGGGGCCGTCGCACCAGGCGCAGCACCTCGTGCCCCGCGCCCCGCAGATGGGCGACCAGGGCTGTTCCGATCAGTCCGGACGAACCGGCCACGACGACTCGCACGGCGGCGATCCTTCCCGGTTCGGCGGTGTCACGCGACCCGGACACGGATGCGACGGGGGTCACCGACATCACGGGACCGGGTGACGCGCACCGGGGTGCCACGGCGGGTGACGCGGCGGTGACACACAGGTGGGACGGAGGGCCGGTGGCGCGACGGCGGCACGGTCGTGACCCGGGGCGGCCGTGACACGACGCGGCCCGCCCCGGTGTGCACCGGGACGGGCCGTGATCGCGGGACGGGTCGCGAGCGCGGGACGCGCGAGCCGCCTACAGGCCGAGCTCGGCCTCGAACGCACCCTCCTCCAGGCGGGCCCGCACCGCGGAGAGGAACCGGCCGGCGTCCGCGCCGTCGACCAGGCGGTGGTCGTAGGTCAGCGGCAGGTAGCACACCGAGCGGATGGCGATGACGTCGTCGCCCTCCGGGCCGGTCACGACCTTCGGCTCCTTCACGATCGCACCGGTGCCCAGGATCCCGACCTGGGGCTGGTTGATGATCGGCGTGTCGAACAGCGCACCGGCGGACCCGATGTTGGTGATCGTGAACGTGCCGCCGGACAGCTCGTCCGGGCCGATCTTCGCGTCCCGGGTCCGGGACGCGACGTCGGCGATCTTCTTGGCGATCCCGGCCAGCGACAGGTCGTCCGAGTCCTTGATCACCGGGACGAGCAGGCCGCGCGGCGTGTCGACCGCGATGCCCATGTGCACGGCACCGTGGTAGGTGACCTGCTTGCCGTCCTGCGAGATCGAGGCGTTGACCGACGGGAAGGCCTTGAGCGCCTCGACGGTCGCCTTGACGATGAACGCCAGGAACGTCAGGTTGGCGCCCTCGCGGCGCTTGAAGTCCTCCTTGACCCGGTTGCGGAGCTTGACGATCCGGGTCAGGTCGACCTCCTGGACCGTGGTCAGCTGGGCCGAGGTCGACAGCGACTCGGTCATGCGCTGGGCGATGACCTGGCGCAGGCGCGGCAGCTTGACCGTGGTGCCCGGCTCCGGCGCGTCGCCGGAGCGGGTCGGGACGGCCTGCGGCTGCTTCGGCGCGCCGCCGGAGGCGGCCGGGGCGGCCGCCGGTGCCGCGGCGGGCGCGGACTTCTGCTCGGCCGCGGCCAGCACGTCCTGCTTGCGGATCCGGCCGCCGACGCCGGAGCCGGTGACCGTGCCGAGGTCGACGCCGTGCTCCTGGGCCAGCTTGCGGACCAGCGGGGTCACGTAGGGCTTCCCGCCCGCGCCGTCGGAGGACTGGGCTCCGGCCTGCGGGGCGGCGCCCTGCGGGGTGTCGGCGGAGCCGACCGGCTCCGTCGCCTCCTGCTTCGGCGCCTCCGCCTTCGGCTGCGCCGGCTCGGCGGCGGCCTGCGGGGCCGGCGCCTCCTGCTCGGGCGCCTCCTGCTTCGGGGTCTCCTGCTTCGGGGCTTCCTGCTTCGGGGGCTCCTGCTTCGGAGCCGACTCCTGGGCCGGAGCGGCCGAGGCGTCACCGATGACGGCGAGCTGCGCGCCGACCTCGACGGTCTCGTCCTCGCCCACGGTGTGCTCGAGCACGGTGCCCGCGACCGGCGACGGGATCTCGGTGTCGACCTTGTCGGTGGAGACCTCGAGCAGCGGCTCGTCGACCGCGACCGAGTCCCCGACCTGCTTGAGCCAGCGGGTGACGGTGCCCTCGGTGACGGACTCGCCCAGCTCGGGCATGGTCACCGGGCTGCCGGAACCGCCGCCGGACGAACCGCCGGAGTCCTGCTGCGGCGCTGCCTGCTCGGCAGCCGGCGCCGGCTCCTGGGCCGGCTCGGGCTCCGGCTCCGGCTCGGACGGGGCGGACTGCTCGGAGGCGGCGGAGCCGCCGCCGGTGGAGTCGGACTCGTCGGCGTCGCCGATCACGGCGAGCTCGCCGCCGACCTCGACGGTGTCGTCCTCGCCCGCGATGATCCGCTTCAGCACGCCCGCCGCGGGCGACGGGATCTCGGTGTCGACCTTGTCCGTGGAGACCTCGAGCAACGGCTCGTCGACCTCGACGGTGTCGCCCTCGGACTTGAGCCAGCGGGTGACGGTGCCCTCGGTGACACTCTCGCCCAGGGCGGGCATCTCAACGGTGACGGCCATGTCGGCAGGAGCTCCTCTTGTTCCGCGTGGGTGTTCGGTTCGGTGGGGCCGGGGGTCAGCTGTGGGTGTGCAGCGGTTTCCCGGCCAGTGCGAGGTGGGCTTCTCCGAGGGCCTCGCTCTGCGTGGGGTGGGCGTGGATCAGCGGCGCGACGTCGCGGGGGAGAGCCTCCCAGTTGTAGACCAGTTGTGCTTCTCCGACGAGCTCGCCGATCCGGGAGCCGACCATGTGCACGCCCACCACGGGGCCGTCGGGTCCGGCCGGGCCCGCCTGGACGAGCTTGACCGCACCCGAGGTCCGCAGGATCTGGGACCGGCCGTTGCCGGCCAGGTCGTAGGTGAACGTGTGCACCTCGTCGTAGCGCTCGCGGGCGGCGTCCTCGGTCAGCCCGACCGAGGCGATCTCCGGATCGCAGTAGGTGACGCGCGGGATGCCGTCGTCGGTCACCGGGGCCGGGTCGAGCCCGGCGACGTCCTCGGCGACGAAGATTCCGTGCGCGAACCCGCGGTGGGCCAGCTGCAGGCCGGGGGTGATGTCGCCGACGGCGTACACCCCGTCCAGGCCGGTCCGCAGCCGCTCGTCGATCGTGACGAACCCGTCGGTCATCGCGACGCCGGCCTCGGCGAAGCCGTGGCCGGTGGTGTTGGGGCCGCGGCCGACCGCGACCAGCAGCAGGTCGGCCTCGAGCTCCTCACCGGACTCCAGCGAGACGGTGACGGCGTCGCCGTGCCGGGTCGCCTTCGCGAACCGGACGCCGGTGCGGGCGGTGATCCGGCGGCGGCGGAAGGCGCGGGCGAGCTGGGTCGAGCAGAACTCGTCCTCGGCCGGGACCAGCCGGGGCAGCGCCTCGACGACGGTGACCTCCGCGCCGAACGAGCGCCACACGCTGGCGAACTCGACGCCGATCACGCCGCCGCCCAGCACGACGACCCGCTGCGGTACCTCGTCGAGGGACAGCGCGGCGTCGGAGGTGACGATGCGGTCGTCGAGCTCGAGGCCGGGCAGCGAACGGGCGTAGGACCCGGTGGCCAGCACGACGTGCCTGCCGGTCCAGCGGTCGTCACCGACCCGGACCACACCCGGCCCCTCCAGGACGCCGGCACCCTGCACCACGGTGATGCCGCGGGAGCCGACCAGCCCCTGCAGGCCCTGGTACAGGCGTCCGACCACACCGTCCTTGTAGGAGTTCACGCCGGCCATGTCGACACCGTCGAACGTGGACCGGACGCCGAACCGTGCACCGTCGCGGGCGTTGTCGGCGACCTCCGCGGCGTGCAGCAGCGCCTTGGTCGGGATGCACCCGCGGTGCAGGCAGGTCCCGCCCAGCTTGTCCTTCTCGATGAGCACGACCGAGAGCCCGAGCTCCGCGGCGCGCAGGGCGCAGGCGTAACCGCCGGACCCGCCGCCCAGGATCACCAGGTCGGCCGTGCCCGCATCCCGTGGGCCCGCTTCGGACACCGATCAGCTCCCCTCCGGTCCGTCCGGCTCGCTGCCCGCCGTGCGTGACATCGCGTCCGGCGGCCCCATCTTGTCACTACCCCGTGGGCGCGCCATCCGGGTGTCGGGAGCAGATCACGGTCCCCGCACGTTGGGAAGGGAGATCGGATGTGTGCGTCTCGCCCCCACGGCGGTACGGGCACCGCGCGAGCGGACGAGAGGATGACGCGCATGGGCCTGCTGGACCGGTTCCGCCCCCGCCGTGCCCCGGGCCGGGCGAAAGCGCCGGACGCCGAGTCCTACCTGCGGGAATGGACGGCAGCGCGGACCGGGGTGGAGGCCTTCGTCGAACCCCGCACGACGGTCACCGAGACGACCGTGGTGTTCGTGGCGCACGACGGCGAGTGGACCCGGCGCCGGGTCGGGAGCCCGAAACGGGCGACGAAGCTCGCCCGGTCGATGCGGATGCCGATCTATGACGTCCAGCTCGTCGGCTACCCGCAGCGGATGCGTGACCACGACGCCCGCGGGCGGGTGGAGCGCAAGCGGGCGCGGCAGGACGAGATGCTGCGCCAGTTGCGGGACAAGGACCGGTAGGCGTCCTACTCGGGGCGCAGCGCGCGTGCCTTGCGGGCCCCGACCGCCCGCATCGCCGGTTCCAGCCGCAGCGCCGGACCGGGGAGCAGCGCGGTCAGGCGCAGCATCGCCCCGCGCCAGGCCGGGATCGTCCGGTAGACCCGGCCGGTGCCGAACATCCCGACCAGCCCCGCCGCGACCTGCTCGGTGGTGACCAGCGTCCCGGAGCGCACCAGCGCCTGACCCTGCCCGCCGGGCTTCATCCCGCGCAGCAGGTCGGTGTTCACCCCGTCCGGGCAGATCGCGTGCACCCGGATCCCCTCGGCGCGGACCTCGGAGGCCAGCCCGGAGACCAGCGAGAGCGCGCCCGCCTTCGACGCCGCGTACACCGACAGGCCCGGCACCGGGCCGAGCGCCGAGAGCGACACCGTGGCGCCGATCTCGCCGCCGTGCGCGAGGCCGGCCGCGGCCTGCTCGCGGAACGCCGCGACCGCGGCCCGCGCGCCCCACATCACCCCCAGCAGGTTCACCTCGACCAGGGCGCGGGCGTGCGCGTCGGACAGCTCGGTGAGCGTGCCGTCGAAGCCGACCCCCGCGTTGGCGACCCAGGCGCCGAGCGGGGCCAGCTCCTGCGCCGCCCGCACGACGGCGTGCGCGGCGGCGGGGTCGGTGACGTCGTGGGCGAACCCGCCCGCGGCGCCGATCCGGTCGGCGGTGGCCTGCGCCGCGGCGGCGTCGAGGTCGGTGACGAGCACCCGGTAGCCGCGGCCGACGAGCTCGGTGGCGATCGCCGCACCGATGCCCCGGGCCGCCCCGGTGACCACGGCGGAGCGGGGTGCGTGCGCGGGGATCTCGTGCCTGCCGGCTCGGCGACGCTGTCCGATCATGGCGGGAGTATGCCGTACCCGTCGGTAACTTCGCGATGCCGCGGTGCCGGTCGGCGGGGCTGCGAAGTCACCCCGGACGCGCCGGGCCGCGGCGGCGGCCTCGAATGATCATCCTGCGAGACTGCCCCGCGTGACGGCTGCGATGCACCTGCCCCGCCTCTTCGTCCGCCAGCGGATCGGCCTCGGCGTCAACCGCTACGACGTGCGGGCCGCCAACCCGGACGGCAGCGAGGGCGAGCTGCTGGCCTTCGCCCAGCAGAAGCGGTTCGCGATGCGCGAGCAGGTCACGTTCTGGGCGGACGACTCCCGCAGCCGCCCGGTCTTCTCCTTCCGGGCCCGGCAGGTGATGGACGTGCGCGCCCAGCACGACGTCTACGACGAGCACGGCCGGGTCCTCGGCACCTTCGGCAAGAGGTTCGGGGCGAGCCTGCTGCGCTCGACCTGGAGCCTCACCGCACCGGGGCTGGCCGCGACCGGCACCGAGCGCAGCCTGCCGATCGCGCTCCTACGCCGGGTCCTCGACAGCGTGCCGTTCGCCTACCACTTCGACTTCGCCGAGGACGGCGGCGGAGGGGTCGTGATGAGCAGCGACCGGCAGCGGTCGATCCGGGACCGGTACGACGTCTCCGTCCCCGATCCGCGGATCGACTTCCGCCTCGCCGCCTCGGTCGCCGTCGCGCTGGACGCCCTGCAGGAGCGCTGACCTTCCAGGAGCACTGACCTTCCAGTCGCGCCGGCCGCTGCATGACCGCCGGAAATCAGCCGTTCGCGGCGACGTCCTCCAGGAACGCGATCAGGGTCCGCACCGGCACACCGGTGCCGCCCTTGGTCGTGTACCCGCGGGCCCCGGACGTGTTGTACGAGGGCCCGGCGATGTCGATGTGCGCCCACGGCAGCCCGGCCGGCACGAACTCCTTGAGGAACACCCCGGCCAGCAGCATCCCGGCGAAGCGCTGCCCGCTGACGTTGGCGATGTCGGCGACGCGGGAGTCCAGGTCGGAGCGCAGGTACTCGGGCAGCGGCATCGCCCAGGCGTCCTCCCCGGTGGCGATGCCGTGACCGGCGATCCGGTCCCGCAGGTCGTCGGACCCCATGATCCCGGCGGTGCGCAGGCCCAGCGCGACCTGCTGGGCGCCGGTCAGCGTCGAGGTCTCCACCAGGTAGTCGGGGGAGTCCTCGGCGGCCCGGACGATGGCGTCGGCCAGGATGAGCCGGCCCTCGGCGTCGGTGTTGAGCACCTCGACGGTCCGGCCGCCGTACATGGTCAGCACGTCGCCGGGCTTGTAGGCGGTCGAGGATGGCATGTTCTCGGCCATCGGCACCGTCGCGGTCACCGTGACCGGCAGCTCGAGCTTCGCCGCCAGCACCACGGTCGCGACGACGGCCGCGGCACCGCCCATGTCCGAGGTCATGTCGGCCATCCCGGCGTTCGGCTTCAGCGAGATGCCGCCGGTGTCGAACGTGATCCCCTTGCCGACCAGCGCGACCCGCTTCGCCCCCTCGCCGCCGTTCCAGGTCAGCCGGACCAGCCGGGGCTTGTTCGACGAGCCCTGGCCGACCCCGCTGATCCCGCCGTACCCGTTCTCCCGCAGCCGGGTGTCGTCGAGGACCTCGGTGACCAGCCCGGCCTGCTCGCCGAGCGCGACGGCCCGGGCCGCGAACGTCTCCGGGACCAGCACGTTCGGCGCGGTGTTCACCAGGTTCCGCGCGGTGGCGACGGCCTCGGCGACCAGCGTCGCCCGCCGGAGCGCGTCGGCGGTCGTGCCGGCGAAGCTCCAGGAGGCGACCGGGGCGGCGGCGTCGTCGGTGCTGGAGCGGTGCACATCGAACCGGTAGCCGCCGAGCACGGCCCCGACGACGGCGGCCTCGGCGTCGACCGCGGACAGGGTGCTCGCGACCGAGGAGGTCCCGGCCAGCGCGCGGGCGGCGGCACCCGCGGCCCGCCGGACCGGCTCGGCCCCCTCGGCGCCGTCGGCGCCTGCTGCCGTCTCGGCCGCCCGGCCCAGGCCGACGGCCACCAGCCGAGGCGCGGTCAGCGCGCCGCGGGTCGGCAGCGACACGACCTGCTCGGCCTTGCCGCTCGCCCCGACGACCCGCAGCAGCTCGGCGAGTTCCCCGCCGAAGGCCGCGTCGATCTCCGCGGCGCCGGGCGCGAGCACCGGCGCGGCGTTGCCGCCCGTGCCGGCGCCCGGGTCGCTCGCGCCGGGGCCGTCGGTGGCCTCGGACTCGGCCGGGCGGAGGCCGATGACCACGGCGTCGACCGCGGCGGTCGCGGGGGAGCCGATCAGCACGGCGGTGTCCGGGATGGTCGGTTCGGTCGGCACGAAGAAGCTCCTCGGTCACGATGCGGACTCGGGGTCCGGACGGGCACGAATTCTCGATCGAGTGGTGCAGCGGCACCGCTCCGGCACGCACCGTGACCAGCGCACGGGTCGCGTGCGCCGGCCGGGCGGGGAGCGGTCCGGCGATACCGGACCGAGATGCTAATGACACCCCCGCGGCGCCGCGCGGCGCAGGGCCGGATGGGATGGTGATCCGGTGTCCCGACCTGCCCACCGGATCCGGACGGCCACCGCGGTCGTCATCGCCCTGGCGGCGATGTTCGGTACCGGTCTGTACGCGGCGCTCGCCCCCGCGGCCGCGTCCGCCGGGGTGTGGTTCCCGATCGGTGTCGTCCTCGCCGGGCTGCTCGCGTTGACGGTGGTCGCCTCGACCGCACACCTGGCGACCGCCCGCCCGGCCGGCCCGGAGCTCGTCCGCGGGGACCTGCCCGCTCCGGCGCTGCGGCTGGGCGCGATCGCCCGGCTGGTCTCGCGCACGGCCGCGGCGGCCGCGGCGGCCGGGGTGTTCGGCGCCTACGTCCTGCCGGTCCAGCCGCTGCCGGTGGCGGTGATCGCGGTGCTGGCCGTGATCGCGGTGAACGCGGCCGGTGTCCGCGTCTCGCCGGGCGCCTCGACCGGGCTGGTGGTGGGGACGCTGCTGGTGCTCGCCGTCGTCGCCGGGGTCGGGCTGTTCACGGACGGCTCGGCGGGGGCCGGGTCGTCGACCGCGATGCCGTCGGCCGCGACCGCCGGTGCGGCCGTCGCCGACGGGACCGGGGCACCCGACGACCCGGTGAACGGCACCCTGCAGGCCGCGGTCGACCCCGGCCCGCTGGGTGTGCTCACCGCGGGCGCGTTCGTCTTCTTCGCCTTCACCGGGCTGTCCCGGGTCGCCGAGCTCGGGGGGAGCCTGCGCGACCCGATGCGCGCGATGCGCCGGGCCCCGGCGATCGCCGTCCTGATCACGACGGCGCTGCTGCTGGGACTGGCGGGTGCGCTGCTGCACGGCCTGGGGGTCGAGCGGCTGGCGACCTCGGCGACCCCGCTGGCCTCGCTGATGGACGCCGGCGGGAGCCCCGCGGTGGGCGTGCTCGTCCGGATCGCGGCGGCCGCGGCGACCGCCGCCGCCCTGCTCGGCGCGCTGTCCCGCAGCGCCGGCGGAACGGCCCGACTGGCCCGCGACGGCGAGCTGCCCGCGTTCCTGGGCCGCGGTGGGGCCCGCGGTACGCCGTGGGTCGCCGACCTCGTCGTCGGCGGGCTCGCGATCGCGGTCACCGTGTTCGTCGGGCCGATCACCGCCATCGCGATCGCGGTCGGCGCGGCGCTGGTGCACCACGCGCTGCTGCACGCCGCGGTCCTGCGCTCGCCCGGCCGGCCCGCCGCGGTGGCCTTCGTCGCCGGGGCCGGCGGGACCGGCTGCCTGGTGCTCGCGGCCGCCCTGCCGGTGTGGCCGCTGGTCGCGACGGCCGCCGTGCTGGCCGCGGGCTGGGTGATCGCCACCGTGCACGGACGCTCGTCGTCCCGCAGCGACGACGACGCCGAGGCCGACCCCTCGGACCCCGAGGAGCGGGCGGCCTGAGGCACTAGGGTGCGGGCGTGACCGACGATCTCCTGCTCAGCCCGCTCCATGATCGCCACGTCGCCCTCGAGGCCACCCTCGGGGAGTTCGGCGGCTGGTCGATGCCGATCTCCTACCCGGCCGGAACCGTCGCCGAGCACACCTCCGTGCGCGAGGCGGCCGGGTTGTTCGACGTCAGCCACCTCGGCACGGTCGTGATCAGCGGCCCCGGTGCCGCCGCCCACGTCAACACCTGCTTGACCAACGACCTGGAGCGGATCGGGCCGGGCCGGGCGCAGTACACGATGGCGTGCAACCCGGCCGGTGGCGTGATCGACGACATGATCATCTACCGGATCTCGGACGAGGACCTGCTGCTCGTGCCGAACGCCGCCAACTCCACGCGGATCGTCGGGATGCTGCAGGACGGCGCCCCGCAGGGCGTCACCGTGACCGACCGGCACCGTGAGCTGGCCGTGCTCGCCGTGCAGGGGCCCCGCTCGGCGGAGGCGCTCACCGCCGCGCTGGGGGAGGCCGCCGACCAGGTCACCGGGCTCGACTACATGGCCTTCACCGACCTCGAGGGCGGCAGCATGTGTGTCTGCCGCACCGGCTACACCGGCGAGCACGGCTACGAGGTCGTGCTCGACGCCGCGGCCGCGCCCGCCCTGTGGGACGCCCTGCTGGAGGCCGTGCGCGCCGTCGGCGGTGGTCCGTGCGGGCTGGCCGCCCGGGACACCCTGCGCACCGAGATGGGCTACCCGCTGCACGGCCAGGAGCTGTCCGAGGAGATCACCCCGGTGCAGGGCGGGAGCTCGTTCGCGGTCGGCTGGGACAAGCCGTCGTTCTGGGGCCGGGAGGCGCTGACCGCCGAGCGCGAGGCCGGGCCGCGACGGCGGGTGCGCGCGTTGCGGGCGACCGGCCGGGGCGTGCCGCGGGCCGGCATGACGGTGCTCGACGGCGAGGGCGGCAGCCCGGTCGGGACCGTCACGTCCGGGACGTTCTCGCCCACCCTGAAGACCGGCGTGGCCCTCGCGCTGATCGACACCGAGCCGAAGGTGGCGATCGGCGACACGCTGGTGATCGACGTCCGCGGCCGGTCGCTCCCGGTCGAGGTGGTCAAGCCGCCGATGGTGCCCTCTCACGTGCGCTGACGCGCCCGTGAGTGGTTATCGCGGCTGACGCCGCGATAACCACTCACGGGTCACGTGGAATCCGGCTGTGTGTGTCCGGCGTGGCAGAGCTACCGTCTGCTCCATGAGCGCGCCGCAGTTCACCGTGAGCCCCAACCCCTCCCCGGCGTCCCCCCAGCGGCGCGCCGAGGTACTGGCCGACCCCGGCTTCGGCCGGTACATGACCGACCACATGGTCACCATCCGCTGGACCGAGGGCACCGGGTGGCACGACCCGCAGGTCGTCCCGTACGGCCCGTTCACCCTGGACCCGTCGGCGATGGTGCTGCACTACGGCCAGGAGATCTTCGAGGGCCTCAAGGCCTACCGGCAGCCCGACGGCTCCATCGCCTCGTTCCGGCCGGAGGCCAACGCGGCCCGCTTCGCCGGCTCCGCCCGCCGGATGGCGATGGCCGAGCTCCCGGAGGAGCTGTTCCTCGCCTCGCTCTCCGAGCTGCTCTCCGTGGACTCCGAGTGGGTCCCCGCCGCCGGCGGTGAGGACTCGCTCTACCTGCGCCCCTTCATGATCGCCACCGAGGTCGGGCTGGGGGTGCGGCCGTCGTCGGAGTACACCTACGCCGTGATCGCCTCGCCGGCCGGCCCGTACTTCGCGGGCGGGGTGAAGCCGATGAACGTCTGGCTGGAGACCGAGTACACCCGGGCCGCGCTCGGCGGCACCGGGACCGCCAAGTGCGGCGGCAACTACGCCGCCTCGCTGCTGCCGCAGGCCGTCGGCGCCGAGCAGGGCTGTGCCCAGGTCGCCTACCTCGACGCCGAGGAGCGCACCTGGATCGACGAGATGGGCTCGAACAACCTGTTCTTCGTCTTCACCGACGGCTCCGGGTCCGTCGAGCTCGCCACGCCGGACCTGCGCGGGTCGGTGCTGCCGGGGATCACCCGGGACTCGCTGATCACCGTCGCCCGGGACCTGGGCATCAACGTGGTCGAGCGCCGGATCTCCGGGCAGGAGTGGCTCGGCGGCGTCGCCAACGGGCTGCTGACCGAGGTGTTCGGCTGCGGCACCGCCGCGGTGATCACCCCGATCGGGACGGTGCGCCACACCGGCGGCGAGGTGACCGTCGGCGACGGCGAGCCGGGCCCGGTCACGATGCAGCTGCGCGAGGCCCTCACCGCGATCCAGCGCGGCGCCGCACCGGACCCGCACGGCTGGATGCGCACCCTGGTGCCCGCCCCCGCCGGGGTCTGAGCCACCCGCGCCCTCCTTGCGCCGGGGCCCCGAGCCCCGGCGCAAGGAGCGGCGCCAGGTATCGGCCGGCCGACCGCGCACGCGCGTGCACCCGCACCTGCCTACGCGGCCGGTCCGGTCGATGCGCTCGACCACCACGGGTGCCATCGGCCCACCGCGTGGCGGAAGCGTGCAGATCGACACCTGAGCCGCGCTGAGACGCGCGCTGCCGCCCTGCGGTGGGCGGGAACGTGCAGCTCGGCCTGAGGCGGCTCGACGTGCACGATGTCGCCCTCGGTGCGGCGGAAGTGTGCGGATCGACACCGGTGTCGGGTCCGAGGTGCGCGCTGCCGCCCTGTGGTGGTCGGGAACGCGCAGCTCGACACCCCGATCCGGCTCGACGTGCACGGTTCGGTGCGGCGGAAGTGTGCGGATCGATACCGGTGTCGCGTCTGAGATGCGCGTTGCCGCCCTGTGGTGGGGGAGAACGCGCCCCCAAGGACCCGAGCCGGGCCTGACACGCACGGTGTCGCCCTCGGCATGGCGGAAGCGTGCGGGTCGAGGGCCGTGCCGGTCCCGATGTGCACGCTCCCGTCCCTGGCGGGGCGCGAACGCGCATCCCGGCATCCGACGCGGCTCGACGTGCACGATGTCGCCCCCGGCACGGCGGAAGTGTGGCGATCGCGCGACGCGTCGGGCCCGACGCGCACGATGCCGCCCTCGGCGAGCTGAGAGGCGTGCCCGCCCGGGGCCGCATGCGATACCGAAAGACACACAGGTGCTCGGACCGGAGCGCTCACGTGACGCTCGACGAGCATCCGGTGGCGGACCGGGCGGCGCGGAGCCGCGGGATCAACCCGTGAGTGCGGCCGCCAGGACCACGAGCACGGCCGTGCTCGCCAGCTCGGTGGCCGCGCCGAGGACGTCGCCGCTCATCCCGCCGAAGCGCCGCCGGGTGTGCGCGGCCAGGCCCGCGACCAGCACCGCCGCGAGCAGCACGGACCCGGCGACCGCGAGCACGATGCCGAGGCCCGCCGCCCCGGGCCCGGACGATGCCGCCACCAGCGCCGTGGCGCCGACAGCGATCAGCGCCGCCCACCACAGCGGGGCCACCCACATCGGCTGCGACCCCGCGACCGTCGCCCCCAGACCGCCGGGGCGCGCGGCAGGCGTCCCACGGCGGGCGACCCAGCAGAATCCGGCCCGTCCCGTGGCCGTCGCCAGCGCGCAGGCCGTGAGGACCGCGGGCGCCGGTGCCGCGGTGAGCTGGGCCAGCGCTGCGGCGCGCCCGCCCAGCACCACCAGCAGTGTGACGACGGCGAACGGTCCGGCGCCGCCGTCGGCCATGATCCGCAGGGCGCGCTCGGGCGGGCCGTAGCTGCCGAGCCCGTCGGCGGTGTCGGCGAGCCCGTCGACGTGCATGCCGCGGGTCGCCAGCGCGCCCGCGCCCACCACCAGCAGGCCCGCCACGAGTGGCGAGACGCCGAGCAGGGTGAGCCCGACGAGCAGGCCGCCGCCCGCGACCCCGAGCCCGGCCCCGACGAGCGGTGCCCACCGCAGCGCGGCCGCCGCGACGCCGTCCGGCAGCGCCCCGTCCGGTCCGGTGCGGACCCGGGCCGGCAGCACGGTCAGCCAGCTGGTGGCCAGGGCCAGCCCGGCGAACGGTCCGGGCCGGGTCACCGTCCGGCGCCGGCCGTGGCCGTCGCGTCGCCGGGGACGATCCCGGTGCCGTCGGCGGTCCCGGTCTCGGCGAGCAGCCGGGCGGCGGACTCGAGCAGGGGCAGCACCGCGACACCGGCCGTCCCGTCCTCGGTGCGGACCGCGAGGTCGAGCACCGGGGTGAGCGACAGGTGCTCGAGCACGAGCGCGCCGCCCGGCTCGGTGGACGGCTGCGCGGCCAGCCACCACGCCTTGGCACCCGGCGCGAGCTCCTCGGCGAGCAGCGCGGCGGCCCCGACGGCGAGGCCGTCCAGCACGGCCGGCACCCGGCGTCCCGCGGCCCGGGCGAGGAACCCGGCGAGGACGATCAGGTCGGTGCCGCCGACCGTGCGCAGCAGCGCGAGCGGGTCCCGCAGGTGCGGCCGGGCACGGCGCAGCGCGTCCCGGATCGCGACGGCCTTGCGCATCCACGCCTGGTCGTCGATGCCGGACGCGCGTCCGACGACGGCGACCGGCTCGGTCCCGGTCAGGGCGGCGACCAGGGTCGCGGCCGGTGTCGTCGCCCCGACCGCGAGCGAGGCCGGGACCAGCACGTCGGCACCGGCGTCGATCTCCTCGTCGGCGAGCCGGCGCCCGGTCCGCCAGGCTGCCTCGGCCTGCTCGGGGGACAGCGCGTCCTCCCGGTCGATCCGGCCCGTCCCACGGGTCACGAGGTGGCCGGACTCGACGCCGTCGGCCCCGGCGGCGAGCCCGACGTCGACGGTGCGCACGGCCGCACCGGCGGCGCGGGCGGCGACGGTGACCGGCAGCCGTCCGGCCGCGGCGGCGCTCGCCCGGGCCGCGGAGACCTCCGGCGGGTAGGCGGACACCCCGGCCGCGGCGATGCCGTGGTCGGCGGCGAGGAGCACGACGCGGGCGTCCAGTGGCGGCCGCGGCGGGCAGCCGGCCTGGCAGGACGCCAGCCACACCCCGAGCTCGCCGAGACGACCGAGGCCGCCGGGAGGTATCGCGAGCCCGTCGACGAGCGCGACGGCCTCCCGCCGGCTGCGCAGGTCGGGACGGCCGACGGCGGCGGGGACGATCGGGTCATCGGCGTCCGCGGCCCCCGTGCCGGGTGACCCCGCGGCGGAGGCGGCGGAGGCGGCGGGGGAGACGGTGCCCGGGACACCCGCCGGAGTCCCGGCGACGTCACCGGTGGGGCTCGCGACATCGCTCGCGGCAGCCGGAGCCGGTGACGAGGCCGGGGCCGGCGGAGCCGGCGATGAAGCCCCAACAGGCGGAGCCGGCGACGAGGCCCCGACCGGCGGAGCCGGCGGCGTGTCGACGGCCGGCGTCGGCACGCCCGCGACGGCGGTTCCCGGGCCGCCCGCGGGCGAGGGCTGCGGGGCCGGGGTGGCCGCCGTGTCCGGGCCCGGCCGATGCCCGGAGGACGCAGCCGGGGCCTCCGCGGCGGCGGCCGCGTCGTGCCCGGTGGCCGACGAACCCACGGCGCCCGGCGTCGGCTCCGCGCCGGCCGGGGGCAGCCGCAACGGGCGTCCCGCCACCACGAGGACCGTCTCGGCGCACACCGCGGCGATCGCGGCGTTGAGCTCACCGAGACGGTCGCGGAACAGCCGGCCGGCGCGCGAGTCCGGCACCACGCCGAGCCCGGTCTCCGCCGAGACCAGCACGAGCGGGCCGGGTGCGGCGGCGACGGCCCGGACCAGGCCGGCGACCGCGTCGTCGACCTCGGGCAGCTCCCCGCTCCGTTCCCAGGCCCCGGCGTCGTCCAGCACCCCGGTCAGCCAGGTCGCGAGGTCGTCGACCAGCACCGGGCCTGCGGTCGCGAGTGCCGCGGCCAGGGCGGGACCGGAGGTGATCTCCTCGGTCGTCCACGACGACGGCCGACGGCGGGCGTGCGCGGCGATCCGGGCGTCCCACTCGGTGTCACCGGGGACCCGCCGGGCGGTCGCCAGGTAGCGGACCGCCGTCTCCTCGCCGAAGCGCCCCTCGGCGTACCGGGACTTGCCGGACCGGGTGCCACCGATGACGAGCATTGCGTTCACGGGGCACATCGTGGCGTACGCGCTCGGGCGGGCCGCCGGAAGGTGCTCGATCACGGCCGGAGGCCGGCGCGGACAGCTCGACCGGCGGCCGGCCCGGACAGCACAGTCGGCGGCCCGTCCGGATTGCGGGTCGCGGGACCCTCAGACGTTGTCGCCGCGCTTCACCCGCGGCTTGGGCACCCGCATCCGGCGCGGCTGCGTGGCCCGGGAGAACGCGTACCAGCCGGTCGGCAGGCCCTTGATCTCCTCGTCGGGGAACTTCGCCCGGGCCTTCCTCAGCACCTGCACGCCGAGCATCGTGCCCTCGATGACCATCACGGCCAGCATCAGGAACGTGAACAGCGTGACGTACTGCTGCAGCACCGGGTTCTGGATCAGTGCCGCGACCAGTACCAGCGCGGCCAGCGGCAGGAACAGCCCGATGACGTGCGGGCGCGAGTCCACGATGTCGCGGACGTGGGCCCGCACCTTGCCCCGGTCGCGGGGCAGCAGCACCCGGTCGTCACCGGCGTCCATCCGGCGGCGGCGCTCCAGGGACTTCGCCCGGCGCTCCTCCTTCGACGGCCGGTTGGCCTTGGCCAGCTTCGCGGCCTCCCGCTGGGTCCGCGGCGGGGGCGGCGCGGGTCCGCGGCGCTTGCCCTCGGCGTCACGGCGCTTCGGCGTCGCCCGGCCCTTGCCGGCGGTGGTGTGGGCCCGCGGACGACCGTCCGTGCCCGCGTCCTCCGTGCCCTCCGCATCCGCGACCGCCGAGGAGCCGGCCGCTGACTGTCCAGCCTGGTCGGAACTCTCGGAACGGCGCAGGAACCTCACCCGTCCCACAATACGGGCCCCGACTAGCCTGGTTCGCATGCGGATCGTGGTCGCTCCGGACTCCTTCGGCGGAACGCTCAGCGCGGGGGAGGCCGCGACGGCGATCGCCGACGGCTGGCGGCGGGCCGCGCCCGGTGCCGACGTCCGGATCGTCCCGCTCGCCGACGGCGGCACCGGGTTCGCCGAGGTGCTGCACACCGCGCTCGGCGGGACGGTGCACACCCTCGAGGTGACCGGCCCGCTCGGCGACCCGGTGACCGGATCGTGGCTGCAGGTCGGCGACACCGGTTACCTGGAGTGCGCGTCGGCCTGCGGGCTGCACCACGTGCCGCGCGAGGACCGGGTCCCCGGTGCGGCGCGCAGCGCGACCACGCACGGCGTCGGCGAGCTGATGGCGCACGCGCGGGCCACCGGTGTGCGCCGGCTGGTCGTCGGTCTGGGCGGCTCGGCGACCACCGACGGCGGGGCCGGGATGCTCGCCGCACTGGGCGCGACACCGGTGGACGAGGACGGGCTCCCGCTGCCGCACGGTGGCGCGGCCCTGGCGCTGTGCGACCGGCTCGAGGGCGCCCCGGCCCTGGCCGGGGTCGAACTCGTGGCTGCCTCCGACGTCGACAACCCGTTGCTCGGCCGGCACGGGGCCGCCGTGGTCTTCGGGCCGCAGAAGGGGGCCGACGACCGGACCGTCGCCGAGCTCGACGCGGCGCTCGCGGTGTTCGCCGGCGTCCTGGAGCGGCTCGCCGGCCGGGACGTGCGCGAGGACGCCGCGGCCGGTGCCGCCGGCGGTCTCGGGGCCGCGCTGCTGGCGCTCGGCGCGCGGGTCGAGTCCGGTGCCGGGCTGGTCCGCGAGCTGGTCGGGCTGGACGCCGAGCTGGACGCCGCGGCCGCGTCCGGCGGGCTCGCCGTCACCGGGGAGGGCAGCTTCGACTGGCAGTCGCTGCGCGGGAAGCTGATCACCGCTGTGGCGCGGGGCGCGGCCGACCGCGGGATCCCGTGTGTCGTGCTGGCCGGGCAGGTCGACGTGGGACGCCGGGAGGCCGCCGCGGCGGGCGTCGACTCCGCGCACGGGGTCGCCGACGAGTTCGGGCTGGCGGCCTCGATGGCCGACCCCGCCGGGACCCTCGCCGAGCTGGCGGCCCGGGTCGCGCCTCGCTGGAGTCGGTGACACGGGCCACGCCGTCGCCACCGGGGGTCGCCGGGCACCGGGGAGACGTAGTATGGAGTGCAGTACGACCCCCGCCGGGAATCAGGCGGACCACGCACGTTGTTGGGAGAGTCATGACCGTTGAAGACTCCGTGAACGCCACGTCCACCCAGACCCACGGCGTGGAGCTCACCGACGCCGCGGCCGTCAAGGCACGAACCCTGCTCGAGCAGGAGGGCCGCGACGACATGCACCTGCGCATCGCCGTGCAGCCCGGCGGCTGCGCGGGCCTGCGCTACCAGTTGTTCTTCGACGACCGTTCGCTGGACGGTGACCTGTTCCGTGACTTCCACGGTCTGCAGGTCGGTGTGGACCGGATGAGCGCGCCCTACCTGCTGGGCGCGACCATCGACTTCGTCGACACCATCGAGAAGCAGGGCTTCACGATCGACAACCCGAACGCGGGCGGATCCTGCGCCTGCGGGGACAGCTTCAACTGAGTTCTCCGTCACCGGGTATTTCTCCTGGTCAGTGACTCATGCGGGCCCCGTTGTGATCGTTTTGATCATGACGGGGCCCGCTTGCGTGACGTAGGGTCCCCTTCGTGCCTATTGCCGTGACGGGATCGATCGCCTCTGACAACCTGATGCACTTCCCGGGGAAGTTCTCCGAGCAGATCCTCGCCGAGCAGCTGGACCGGATCTCGGTCAGCTTCCTTGTCGACGAGCTCGTGGTCCGCCGGGGAGGGGTCGCCGGGAACATCGCCTTCGCGCTCGGCGTGCTCGGCCAGCAGCCCGTGCTGGTCGGCGCGGTGGGGCCGGACTTCGCCGAGTACCAGCGGGTGCTCGACGGCGTCGGCGTCGACACCTCGGGTGTCTCGACGTTCGAGGACGTCCACACCGCCCGGTTCACCTGTACCACCGACGACGACATGCGCCAGATCGCCTCCTTCTACACCGGTGCGATGGCGCGGGCCCGCGAGATCGAGCTCGCCCCGATCGCCGACCGGGTCGGCGGATTCGACCTGGTGCACATCGGTGCCAACGACCCGGACGCCATGCTCCGCCACACCGACGAGTGCCGGGCGAAGGGCTACAAGTTCATCGCCGACCCCTCCCAGCAGCTCGCGCGGATGGACGGTGACGCCGCCAAGCGCCTGGTCGAGGGCGCCACATACCTCATCAGCAACGACTACGAGTTCGAGCTGCTGCTGAAGAAGACCGGCTGGACCGCCGCCGACGTCGCCGCCAAGGTCGGCACCCGGATCACCACCTACAGCGAGAAGGGCTCCGTGCTCGTCGAGGCCGACGGCACCGAGACCTGGGTCGACGTCGTCGCCCCGACCGAGACGGTCGACCCGACCGGCGTCGGTGACGCCTACCGTGCCGGGCTGCTCACCGGCCTCAACGGCGGGCTGTCGCTGGAGCGTGCGGCCCAGCTCGGTGCGCTCATCGCGACCTACGTGCTGGAGACCGACGGCCCGCAGGAGTGGACCTGGGACCGCGACGCGGCCCTGACCCGGCTGCGCGGCACCTTCGGTGACGCCGCGACCGATGAGATCGCGGCCGTGCTGCCCGCGTAGCCGACACGATGGACGACCGACGGCCGGTACCCGGATCCCGGGTGCCGGCCGTCGGTGTCTGCGGGCTCCGGCGCGAGTACCTGCGCCTCGGGAGCGGGGAGCTGGCCGCCGCCGCGGTGTTCGCCGCCGTCGCGGCCCGGCTCGCCGGGTGGACGGGGCCGGCGCTGTGGGCGGCGCTGACACCGCTGCTGGTGATCCTCGTGCACGCCGGGTGCTACTGGTTGCTCGCCCGGCGGCGGTTGCCCGGCGGCCGGATGGGCCCGCGGGAGGCGGCGGCCCACCGCACGGTGCGGGCGGTGTCGGCCGGGCTGCTCGCGGCCGGGCTCGCCGGCGTGTTGCTCCGGTGGCCCGGGCCGCCCGGAGCAGCACTGCTGTGTCTCGGCGTGTGGGGGTTCGCGGTCGCCGAGTACGTCAACTACCACGTCGTGCGGCTGGCGTACCCGCCGTCGCGGTGGCTGCGGGGCGTACGCCGGCGCAGCACCCCACGCCTGGTGCGGGACCTGCGTGCCGCAGGCGGCACCCGGCCCCGGGGGAGGGACGGCCTCAGATCTTGACCGGGTAGCTCGGCGTCGGGACGTCCGGGACGATCCGGCGCTCGACGAAGATCCCGTGCCAGATCAGGAAGACCAGCACCGCCCAGATCCGGCGGGAGTGGTCGACCGGGCCCGCACGGTGGGCGTCGAGCATGCGGTGCACGGCCTGCAGGTCGATCAGGTGACCGGCACCGGAGTCCTGCAGGATGTCGCGGGCCCAGGCGTACATCTCGTCGCGCAGCCAGTGCCGGATCGGCACCGGGAAGCCGAGCTTGGGCCGGTTGAGCACGTGCGGCGGGATGATCCCCTCGCAGGCCCGGCGCAGCGCGTACTTGGTGGTGCCGTTCGACCCGTGGGTGATCTTCTGCGACTGCGGCAGCGACGAGGCGATGTCGAAGACCTCGGGGTCGAGGAACGGCACCCGCAGCTCCAGCGAGTGCGCCATCGTCATCTTGTCCGCCTTGACCAGGATGTCGCCGCGCAGCCAGGTGAACAGGTCCACGTGCTGCATCCGGGCGACCGGGTCCCAGTCGTGCGAGGCGAAGTAGTGCGGCGCGGTGACGTCCTGGTGGGAGACCCGCGGGTCGTAGCCGCGCAGCACCTCGTGCAGCTGGTCGTCCCGGAAGATCCGCGCGTTGCCGTAGTAGCGCTGCTCGAGCGACAGCGAGCCGCGACGCAGCAGGTCCTTGCCGCGCATGCCCTCGGGCATCCGGCGCGAGGCCCGGCGCATGATCGGCCGCAGCGTGCCGGGGACCTTCTCGAACGGCGCCAGCGACAGCGGCTCGCGGTAGATCGAGTAGCCACCGAACAGCTCGTCGGCGCCCTCGCCGGAGAGCACGACCTTGACGTGGTCGCGGGCCTCGCGGGCGATGAACCACAGTGGCACCAGCGCCGGGTCGGCGACCGGGTCGTCGAGGTACCAGATGATGAGCGGCAGGGCCTCCATCATCTCGTCCGGCTTGACGGTGCGGACCACGTGCCGGACGCCGATCGCGGCGGCCGACTCGGCCGCGACGTCGACCTCGGAGTAACCCTCGCGCTCGAACCCGGTGGTGAAGGTGATCAGGTTCGGGTTGTGCTCCTTGGCCAGCGCCGCGATCGCGGTGGAGTCGATGCCGCCGGACAGGAACGCGCCGACGGTCACGTCCGCGCGCATGTGCTTGGACACGGAGTCGCGCAGCACGTCGGCGATCTCGCCGTGCACGATCGCCTCGGCCTCGGCGCTGGCCGGGGCGTGCGAGGGCAGCGAGACGAACTTCGGCGCGAAGTAGCGCTGGTGCAGCGGCTCCTCACCGGGGCGGACGGTGACGTGCGTGCCGGACTCGACCCGCGAGATCATGCGGTGCAGCGACATCGGCTCCGGGACGTACTGCAGCGTCAGGTAGTGCTGCAGCGCCGCCGGCTCCAGGTCCAGGCCCAGCCCGAGCTCACCGGCCAGCGAGAGGATCGACTTCTTCTCGCTGGCGAACACGGTGCCCGCGGCGGTGGTGGCCAGGAACAGCGGCTTGATGCCGAACGGGTCGCGGGCCACGAACATCTCGCGCTCGACCGCGTCCCAGATCACGAACGCGAACATGCCGCGCAGCCGCTGCACGGCGTCGGGGCCCCAGTAGTGGAAGGCCGCGACGATGACCTCACCGTCGCCGTCGGTGGCGAACGCGGCGTCGTAGGTCTCGATCAACTCCTGGCGCAGCTCCAGGTAGTTGTAGATCTCACCGTTGAAGACGATGGTGTAGCGGGTGTCCTCACCGGGCACCGGTCCCCAGTGCAGGGGCTGGTGCGAATGGTCGACGTCGATGATGGACAGCCGGTTGAACCCGAGGACGAGGTCGTGGTCGTGCCACGTCGCACTCTCGTCCGGGCCCCGATGCCGCGCACAGCGCAAGGCCTCGGCGATCGGCTCGAGCCGGGTCGCGGCGTCCGCCCCGGCGGTCAGCAGTCCCAGCAGTCCGCACACATCGGTCAGTATGACGAGTCATCCGGACGGGGCTCGCGCGCCCCGGTGCGGGACGGACTTCCTCCTGCGAGACTGCGGGATTCCGGTGGCGTCGGGCCCGTGGTCCCGGCCACCCCGGCCAACCCGGGGGGCGCGTGGCCGGGGGTGTTCGTCTAGGCTCTACGCGAGGTCGAAGACGGTGCTCCGTCCGAGTGGCGGAGGCTCGGTCTCGATCATCCCCCGTGGTGACGGCAGAGCAGAAAGAACGTGCTGGCAGTGCGGCTGACGCAGGAGACGACAGGAAGGCGGCGCGCAGTGGCCCGACAGGAAGGCCGCTCCCGGATCGCCCGGGCGGCGAAGCTGGGCCTGCTGGGTGTGCCGGTGGTGCCGGCGCTCGCCGGCTGCTCGGTCGAGGAGGTCATCCGCTTCGGCTGGCCGGCGGGGATCACCCCGGAGGCCGAGGCCATGCGGAACCTCTGGACCTGGTCCGCGATCGCCGCGCTGATCGTCGGCGCCATCACCTGGGGCGTCATGTTCTGGGCGATGATCTTCCACCGGAAGAAGAAGGGCGACGACGGGTCGCTCCCGCGCCAGACGCAGTACAACCTGCCGGTCGAGCTCGTCTTCACCGCGATCCCGACCGTGATCGTCGCCGTGCTCTTCGGCTTCACGGTCAACGTGCAGAACTACGTCGACAAGGACGAGGTCACGGCCGGTGGGCCGGCGGACCTGCGGGTCGACATCGTCGGGTTCCAGTGGAACTGGGAGTTCTCCTACCCGGACGAGACCGGCCCGGACGGCAACCCGGTGAGCACGCTGGGCACCAGCGACGTCATCCCGATCATGGTGGTCCCGACCGGCCGCTCGATCGAGTTCTCGCAGCGCTCGCCCGACGTCGTCCACTCGTTCTGGGTGCCGGAGTTCCTGTTCAAGCGCGACGTGATCCCGTACCCGGAGCGCAACAACCAGGACAACACCTACGTGATCGACCAGATCGACCGCGAGGGTGCGTTCGTCGGCCGCTGCGCCGAGCTCTGCGGCACCTACCACTCGCAGATGAACTTCGAGGTGCGCGCCCTCGAGCCCGCGCTGTTCGACCGCTACATCGAGCTCCGCAAGCAGACCAACCCGCAGACCGGTCAGGCGTACACGACCGGCGAGGCGCTGCAGGCGCTGGACTGCGGTGAGTGGTGCGCGCCGGAGGCAGTCACCACGCAGCCGTTCTCGACCGACCGTGGCCAGCTGGCCGCGCAGGTCACGGGCTGAGGAGGGCCACAGCAATGAAGATCGAGTCCCGGATCTTCGAGATCTGCACAGCGTTCTTCTTCGTGTGCGGCATCGTGTACACGGTGCTGGCCCGCGAGCCCGTCGGCATCGCTGCGCTGTTCCTCACCGGCGGCCTGTCGCTGATCGTCGGCACCTACTTCCGGTTCGTCTCGCGGCGGCTCGAGGAGCGCCCCGAGGACAACCCGGAGGGCGAGATCGCCGACGGCGCCGGCGAGGTCGGCTTCTTCTCCCCGGGCAGCTACTGGCCGCTCGGCCTGGCCGCCGCGGCCGCGCTCACCGGCATCGGCCTGGCCTTCTGGTACGCCTGGCTGATCCTGGTCGGCTTCACGCTGATCCTGATCGCCGTCGGCGGCCTGGTCTTCGAGTACCACCGGGGCCCCGCCGCGCACTGAGTTCCGTCACCCGACAGCCCCCGTCCCGCTCCGGGACGGGGGCTGTCGTCGTCTGGGTCCGTGGCCGGGGCCGGGGTGCCGGCGTCGGCCTGCGCGGGCCCGGCGCCGTCGTCCCGTGCGCCGGCTCCCCAGGGGCACCCTCGTAGCGCTCGGTGCCCCGAGGGTGCCCCCGGGGGCGCGGGGCTCGGGGCGTGGCGTGGTGCTGTGCCGCCGCCCGTTGCCCCGAGGGGCACCCTGGTAGCGCTGGGCGCCCCGGGGGTGCCCCTCGGGGCGGGGCTCGGCGTGTGGTGTGGTGCTGCGCCGCTGCCTGTTGCCCCGAGGGGCGCCCTGGTGGCGCTCCGTGCCCCGAGGGTGCCCCTCGGGGCGCGGGGCACGGGGTGCTGAGCGCGCGCACGAGGCGCGAGTTGTCCACAGGCACGCAGATCGTGGGAGCAACGGGCCCGACCGGGGCGAAGCTCGATGCATGCCTCGACGACGTACTCCCTCTCCTGCGGTGACCGCCGCCCTGTGCCGGGCGGGCATCGTCCGGGTCGCGCGCCTGGTCGAACTCGGCGTCGACCGCCGTACGATCTCCCGGCGGTGCCGGCCGGGCGGTCCGTGGAGCAGGCTCGGCCCCGGTGTGGTCAAGCTCAGCAACGGCCCCCACACACGGGAGGACCGCCGGATCGCGACCCTCCTCCAGGCCGGTCCCGGCGCGATGCTCACGGGACTCGACGCACTCGAGCTCCACGGCGTGCGGACGGCGCCGACACCGCACGGGCCGGTGCACGTCCTGATCCCGCACGATCGTCGCCGGTCGACCGGTGCGCTGATGCTGCCCGAACGCTCGCGGCGGGTGCCCGAGCCGGTCCGCGGCCGTCGTCATTCGGTGGCGCCCGTTGCGCGGGCGGTCGTCGACGCCGCCCGTCGCTCTCGGGATCCCGACCTGGTCCGGACGCTGTTCGCGGACGTCGTCCAGCACGGCCACTGCGCCGTCGCCGAGCTGGTGGCCGAGCTGGGCGAGTGCAGCAGCCGGGGCACGGCGATGCCGCGCACGGTGCTGGCCGAGATCGTGGCCGGCGTGCGTTCCGTCGCCGAGGCCGACGCCCGGCGGTTGCTGCGCCGCAGCCGCCTGCCCGAGCCCGAGATGAACGTGCGGCTGGCCGGGTGTGACGGACGGCTCGTCGCCGTCGTCGACCTCTGGTGGGACGACGTGGGGATGGCCTGGGAGATCGACTCCGTCGAGTTCCACCTGTCGCCGGACGACTACGCCCGCACGGTGCGCCGGCGCTCCGAGCTGAGCAGGCGGGGCGTGGTCGTGGTGCAGTCGTTGCCCGGTGACCTGCGCCGGCGGCCGGACGAGGTACTCGACGAGCTGGACAGGTCGTACACCCGGGCCGGCCTGCTCCCCGCTCCCGAGGTGACCCGTGAGCTCGCGCCCGTCTGACGACCGGGCGGGGCCGTGCGACGGTGGTCCCGCCTCGCGCCCCGAGGGGCACCCTCGGGGCACCCGGCGCCACCAGGGTGCCCCTCGGGACACAAGCCCGCACCGGGCAGGCACAGGCCCGCACCGGGCAGACACCGGCGGGTTCAGGCCCGGGCGGCCTTGCCGAGGGCGTCGCGGGCGATGATGACCTGCTGGATCTGGCTGGTGCCCTCGTAGATCCGGAAGAGCCGGGCGTCGCGGAAGAAGCGCTCCACGGCCACCCCGCGCATGTAGCCGGCGCCGCCGTGGACCTGGACGGCGCGGTCGGCGACCCGCCCGACCATCTCCGAGCAGAAGTACTTGGCCGCGGCCGGGCCGGAGACCATGTCGGAGCCGTCGTCGAAGGTGCGGGCGGTGTCGAGGACGAGCCCGCGCCCGGCCCGGGCGTCGGTCACGGAGTCAGCGACGAGGCCCTGCACCAGCTGGAACCGGGCGATCGGCTTGCCGCCCTGCTCGCGCTCCTTGGCGTACTCGACGGTCTCGTGCACCAGCCGGTCGGCCATCCCGACGCAGACCGCGGCGAGGTGCAGCCGCCCGTGGGCCAGGCACTTCGCGGCGGTGAGGAAGCCCTTGTCGACGCCGTCCTCGCCGCCGACCACGGCGTCCGCGGGCACCCGCACGTCGTCGAGGTGCACGTCGGCGGTCCACGCGCCGAACTGGCCCATCTTGTGGTCCTTCGGCCCGATGGACAGGCCCGGGGTGTCGCGGGGCACCAGGAACGTCGAGATCCCGCGGTTGCCCGGGGCGTCCGGGGCGGTCCGGGCGAACACCATGATCACGTCGGCGACGGGGGAGTTGGTGATGTAGCGCTTCGAGCCGTTGATCACCCAGCTGTCACCGTCCCGGACGGCCCGGGTGGTCAGCGACGACGGGTCGGACCCGGCGTCGGCCTCGGTCAGCCCGAACGACGCCGTCACCTCGCCGGAGGCAAGCTGGGGCAGCCACTGCGCCTTCTGCTCGGCGGTGCCGCCCTCCAGCAGCACGTGCCCGGCGATGCCGTTGTTGGTGCCGAACAGCGAGCGCAGCGCCGGTGTGGTCCAGCCCAGCTCGAACGCCAGCCGGACCTCCTCCGAGGCGGTCAGCCCGAGGCCGCCGTACTGCTCGGGGATGGTGAACCCGTACAGGCCCATCTCCTTGCACTGGGCGACGATCCGCTCCGGGACGACGTCCTCGGCGTCGATCGTCTCCTCCAGCGGCACCACCTCGGTGCGGATGAAGTCGCGGACGGAGTCCAGGACGTCGGTCAGGACGGAGGGATCCACGAGACACGCTCCTCGCATCGTTGCGCTTGCTACCGTCCGGTAGCTCATCACGGTCCGGGGGCCGGCGCGAGGGACACGCGGCACTCGCCACCCGGCGGCGAGGACTGCGGGAACCCGCGTCCCGCCTATCCTCGACGGGGCAGAGACCCGACCGGGAGGGGACCGACCGCCATGGCGGAGCAGACCCGGGACACCGGCGAGCCGGCGAGCCGCCGGCACCCGGACGAGCCGGGCGGCAATCCGCTGGACCCGCACCTGGTCCGTGCCCTGGAGGGCTGGGGCAACGGCGCGCTGCGCGAGTACGTGCTGCGCGACGGCGCACCGCACCTGCCCCAGTCGGTGCAGTGGCCGTCCGGCTGGCCGGGCCGCACCCGGCTGGGCGCGCAGATGGCCTACCTGCTCACCGGCCTGCCGCTGGCGGTCCTCAGCGGCGTCGTCGTGCTGGCCGGGCTGGGCCTGGGCGCGGGCACGTTCGTGCTGTGGATCGGGATCCCGATCACCGTCGGCACGCTCGCCGTCGCGCGCGGGTTCGCCGAGCTGGAGCGCCGGGCGACGGAGGCGGCGACCGGGCGCCCGCTGCCGCCGCACCACTACCGGCCCAACCGCGGACGACGGCTGATGGGCCGGTTGTTCCGCGCCCTGGCCGACCCGCAGAGCTGGCGCGACGTCGCGCACGCGGTCGCGGGGCTGCCGCTGCGCGCGGTCACCGCGGTGGTCGCGCTGGTGTGGGCGGTGACCGGGCTCGGCGGCCTGCTCTACGTGTTCTGGCAGTGGTCGCTGCCGCGCGGGGACGCGGAGTGGACGCTGTTCCGTTCGGTCACCGGGCTGCACTCCACGGTCGGCGACATCGCGCTGAACACCGGTCTGGGCGTGCTGCTGCTGGTGACGCTGCCGACGGTGGTGCGCTGGCTGGCCGACGTCCGTGCACTGCTGGCGCGCGGGCTGCTCACCAACCAGACCGCGGCGCTGCGGGCGCGCGCGCAGGCACTGGCCGCGGGCCGGCGGGCGGCCGTCGCGGCCGAGGCCCAGACGTTGCGCCGGCTCGAACGCGACATCCACGACGGTCCGCAGCAACGCCTGGTACGGCTCGGGATGGATCTGGAGACGGCCGTGCGGCGGCTCGACGACGACCCCGACCGGGTCCGGCCGCTGCTGCACGAGGCGCTCGAGCAGAGCCGGGAGGCGCTGTCCGAGCTGCGCGCGCTGTCCCGCGGCATCGCGCCGCCGATCCTCGCCGACCGCGGCCTGGGCCCGGCACTCGCCGCCGCGGCGGGGCGCAGCCCGGTGCCGGTGGACCTCGACGTCGGCCTCGACCCGGGGACCCGGCTGCCCGCCCTGGTCGAGAACACCGCCTACTTCGTCGCCTCGGAGGCGCTGACCAACGTCGCCAAGCACGCGGGGGCGTCGTCGGCGGCGGTCACGGTCAGCGTCGACGAGACCCTGCTGCGGATCGTGGTCCGCGACGACGGCCGCGGCGGCGCGCACTCCGGCAAGGGGCACGGCCTCGCCGGGCTGGTGGACCGGCTGGAGATCGTCGAGGGCCGGCTGGACGTGCACAGCCCCCCGGGCGGACCGACGGTGCTGACCGCCGAGGTCCCGGTTGCCGGGCTGGGGGAGGGGTGACGGACCCCCCGTCCGGGCGACCCGCGAAGATGGGCCCATGACGATGCGCGTGGTGCTCGCCGAGGACTCGATGCTGCTGCGCGAGGGACTCGCCCGGCTGCTGGAGGAGGCGGGCGCGACCGTGCAGGCCGGGGTCGGCGACGGGACCGCGCTGGTCGAGGCGGTGGCCGAGCACCGGCCGGAGGTCGCGGTGGTCGACGTGCGGATGCCGCCGTCGTTCACCGACGAGGGTCTGCGGGCCGCGCTGGAGATCCGCGGCCGGTACCCGGAGATCGGGATCCTGGTGCTGTCGCAGTACGTCGAGGAGTCCTACGCGACCGACCTGCTGGAGGCCGGTGGCGGGGTCGGGTACCTGCTCAAGGACCGGGTGTCGAAGCTGGCGGACCTCTCCGACGCGCTGACCCGGGTCGCCGCGGGCGGCACCGTCCTCGACCCGGAGGTGGTGTCGGCGCTGCTGACCCGCCGCCGGCGCCGGGACCCGCTCGCGGAGCTCTCGCCCCGCGAGCGGGAGGTGCTCGAGCTGATGGCGCAGGGCCGCACGAACACCGCCATCGGACGCCTGATGGTGATCACCCAGGGGGCCGTCGAGAAGCACATCTCCTCGATCTTCACGAAGCTGGGGCTGCCGCCGTCGTCGGACGACCACCGGCGGGTGATGGCGGTGCTGGCCTGGCTGGAGAGCTGAGCGAGGCCTGCCGAGCGACCATCGGCGCCGGCTCACACGCTGCGCAGGTCCAGATCCAGCTCCGGCGACCCCACGGCGGAGACGACGACCGGGATGCCCCAGTCCTGCTGGTAGCGGTGGCAGGCGGCGAAGGTCTCCGACGTCCCGTCCGGCGCGTCGTCGCAGGCCGCGGCGGCGACCGCCACCTGCAGCACCCCCGAGCCGACCGACGGGTCGAGCCGCAGCGTCCGGGTCAGCCCGGTGGCCGTGCCGTCCCCGGCGAGCAGCAGCCCGGGCGGGTCCGCGGCGACGGTCAGCGAGGTCGGGTCGCCGAACCGGTCGTCGAGGTGCTGCCCGGCCGGCGGGGTGAACCCGATGCGGAGCGTGAGCTCGGGGCCGAGCTCGGTGGGGGTGCGGCGGACGGTGTGCGCGGTCCCGCCGACCTGCGAGCCCCGGGTGAGCGAACCGGCCGGGATCGGCAGCCGCACCAGCCGGTGGGCCGCGGACTCGACGACGATCAGCGTCTCGCCGTCGACCAGCAGGTCGGACGGCTCGGCGAGGCCGTCGGCCAGGGTGGACACCGTGGCCGACGCCGGGTCGTAGCGCCGGACGGCGCCGTTGTAGGTGTCGGCGACGGCGACCGAGCCGTCGGGCAGCACCGCCACACCCAGCGGGTGCTGCAGCAGCGCCTCGGCGGCCGGGCCGTCGCGGTGCCCGAAGTCGAACAATCCCTGCCCGACGGCCGTGCCCACCTGCGGCCCGGCCTCCGGCTCGGCGACGACGCGGCGCAGCGCGGAGATCTCGGAGTCGGCGACCCAGAGCACCGGGCCGTCCGCCGCGAGCCCGCTGGGCTGGGCGAGGAACGCGTCCGCGAACGACCCGTCGCGCAGGCCCTCGTTGGTGGTGCCGGCCAGCACGGTCGCGGTGCCGGTGTCCGGGTCGAGGGTCCACAGCTGGTGCGACCCGGCCATCGCGACCACGACGCGGCCGTCCCACCACGCCAGGTCCCACGGCGAGGACAGCTCGGTGGCGCCGGCCCCGGGCGCGACGCGGTCGCGCAGCTGCGAGCCGGTGCCGGCGACCGTCGACGCGGCACCGTCGGCGAGGTCGACCCGGCGGATCGCGTGGTTGACGGTGTCGGCGACCAGCACCGACGAGGACGGGGCCGACGCGCCCGGTGCCGGAGCGTCCAGCACCAGCAGTCCCTGCGGTTCGGAGAACCGGGCGGTCGCGGCGGCCCCGTCGGTGAACCCGCGGGTGCCGTCGCCGATGCGCCGCAGCTCGGTCTCCAGGTCGGCGGCCAGCTCGACGAGCTGGTGGTGCGCGGTGTCGGAGACCAGGTAGGTGCCGCCCGGCAGCGCGACGACCTTCCCGGGGAAGCGCAACGCCGTCTGCGCGGCGGGCGGCGGGACGTAGGGCCCGTCACCGCGGCGCAGCCGGTCGCCGTGCTGCTCGACCAGCTCACGGACCAGCGCGGCGAGCCCCGGACCGTGCCCCTCGCCCGCCATCCGGGCGACCACGAACCCGTCCGGGTCGATCACGGCCAGGGTCGGCCAGGCCCGGGCCGCGTAGGCGTCCCAGGTGGCGAGCTCGGGGTCGTCGAGCACCGGGTGCTCGACGCCGTAGCGCTCCACCGCGGCCTCGACGGCGGCCGGCTCGGCCTCGTGCACGAACTTCGGCGAGTGCACCCCGATGATCGTCAGGACGTCGCCGAACTCCTCCTCGACCGCACGGAGCTCGTCGAGGGCGTGCAGGCAGTTGACGCAGCAGAAGGTCCAGAAGTCGAGCACGACGATCCGCCCGCGCAGCCCGGCCAGGGTGAGCTCGGTGCCGCCGGTGTTGAGCCACCGCCTGCCCCGCAACTCCGGCGCCCGCACCTTCATCCGCTCGCTGCTCGTCATGATCGGCTCAACGCCCGGTTGCGGCGCCCGTGTTCCGCGCGGGCCGCGCGTGCGGGGCGCACACTGATCGGGTGCCGGAGCTGCCCGAGGTGGAGGCCGCACGGACGGCCCTGGAACGTGCGGTCGGCCGGACGGTGGCCCGCGTCGACGACCGCGACGAGTGGGTCTGCCGCCCGCACCGCCCCGGTGAGATCGCCTCGGTGCTCGAGGGCGGCCGGCTCACCGCGGCGCACCGGATCGGCAATGCCAACCGCATTCAAGGTACACCAGAGTCCCGGTAACATCCACGCTGTGCGCACGGCGATCTACGCTCGGGTTTCGCAGGACCGGGAGGGACGGTCGGTGTCGGTCACCGACCAGCTACGGGACTGCCGGGACTACGCCGCCCGGATGGGACTCACCGTGGTCGCGGAGATCGTCGACAACGACATTTCGGCATACACGGGCAAGCGGCGACCGGGGTACGAGCAGCTTCTAGAGCGGCTGGTCGGCGGGGACTTCGATGCGGTGCTCGCGTGGGAGGACTCGCGGCTCCACCGGCGACCCGTCGAGCTGGAGACCTACATCGACGTGTGCGAGCCGCGGGGTATCCCCACCTACCTGGTGACCGGTGGGGTAGTGGACCTGTCGACGTCGTCAGGCAGGACGAACGCCCGTATCCGGGGTGCTCTGGCGCGGGAGTACGTGGACCAACTGAAGGACCGTTCGCGGCGTGGTCGCGACCGGCGAGCACGTGAAGGACTCCCTGCGGGTGGGAAGCGCCCCTTCGGGTACCAGTCGGACCACATCACAGTGGACCCGGCGGAAGGCGCGATGGTCACGGAAGCGACGGACGCGGTGATCCGCGGGGAGTCGCTGCACGCAATCGCGAAGAAGTGGCGGGCAGCGGGTGTGACCACTCCCGGCGGTAGCGAGTGGACGGGCTCGCGGGTGGGGGAGTTGCTGAAGCGTCCGCGCAACGCGGGTCTGCGGGAGCACCGGGGGGAGATCAAGCGGACCGCAGTGTGGGAGCCGCTGGTCACCTATGAGGCGTGGGTTGCCGTCTGCGAGATCCTCAACGACCCCGCGCGCATCCGTCACAAGGGGAACCAACCCCGGTATCTGGGGAGCTTCATCTACCGCTGCGGTGCGCAGCTCCCCGACGGGAGCGTGTGCGGGAGCTTCATGCGGGTCGCGCGTTCCCGCGGGGTGCGTTCCTACCGCTGCTCGTTGAAGGACCGTCCGCGGACTCCCACGCATGCGACCGCGCTCCAGGTGGATGCCGACCGGTACGTGTCGTGGTTCGTGGTCAACGGGCTGCACGAGCAAGGCTTCTCGCTAGTGGACACGCGCACGTCTGCGGCTGCCGCGGTGGTCGACAGGGAGAAGCGGCACGCGGAGCTGATGGAGCGTCAGACGTCGATGGTGCGTCGCAACGTGGCTGGTCTGATCTCGGATGCTGCACTGGATGAAGCGCTGTTGGTCATCGCGGAGCAGGTGAAGGCGCTCGACGAGATACCTGCGACGCAGACGGTGTCGGATGTCGACGACCTCGCGGCGCACCGGACCGCGTGGGATGACCTGTCGCTGGACCGGCAGCGCGCGGTACTCCGCGACTCCGCGGAGGTGACGATCCTGGCGACTTCTCCGCAGGTGCCGGCGTACTACGAGACGACGAACGCGGAGGGTGAGACGGTGCTCCGGTCGGATCGGATTCGGGTAGAGTTGCGGCTGGAAGTGTGATCGTCGGATCTGTGATCGGCAGATCTGCGATCGTTAAGCAGCGCTTACGAGCGACTAGTGCGACACGCCCGACCGCGGGTGTCGTGAAAGATAACGAATTACCGATTTCGGGGTTTTCGGGGACTAGTAAGTAGAGGGGGAAAATATTTTGACTGGATACCGCCGGTCAAAATAACCCTCTGAGCGCCGCAGAATCGAGCTGAGACGTTTTCGGGATTCCGCGGCGTGGCATTTCCGCAGGTCAGAGCGTTGCGGGTTCGGGGGTACCCCCGCTCCTAGGGGCGTGATTCATGCATGGTTCGTTATGTAACGAAACGCGCGCGACCACGTGTGTTGGAAAACGCGTTCGGGTGTGTTGCGTCTCTTAAGTAATGGTGAACTAATATTCACCGCATATGCGGCTAGAATGAGTGGAAACTGTGCGCAAGTGATGTGTTGGAAGTGCTCAGATTCCGACACACCCGAACGCGTGATCCTGTGGATAACATGCCAGTTATCCACAGTTCTGAGCATTCCCACATGCTGGGATGAATGGTGCCCGAGATTTGACAAGGGAACCACTCTCATGCTATACTGAAGTGGTGCGGCTGAGATTTATCAGCCGCACACGTGCACTACCCGCGACTTAGCGGTGCCAGACCTTACCACTATTCCTCACAGATAGCGACAAACTAATATGGATATTGACTTCGAGCACCCGTGCGAGCGCGGTGCTAGCTACAGCCTGTCCGAGCACAAGCGCGTTCTCGGTGCGGTGTCCCGTGCCCGCGGCGATTGGCACCAAGCGTTCTACGAGGTCCGCGACCGCAAGGGCAACGGCGTCCCTGACATGTCGTGGTCGACGTTCTGCGAGTACGCAGGTACCCGCACCGACACCTACGAGGTGCGGGACGACGACGCGACCACCCCCGACATCGCTGAGATGGTCTGTGCTGCCCTCTCGCCGGCGGACGATGACCCGGACACCAGGTACCGGACCGAACGCGTGCAGGAGGCGATCCACGCGCTCCCGCGGCGGCAGTTTGAAGCGGTTGTGCGCTGGTCGGTGCTCGCCCGGCGCGGAGTGAAGGTGCGCACCGTGCGCGGTGCGAAGCGCGCGGACACTCTCGAAGACGAGATGACCGAGACGGAGGCGCGCAACTTCCGACGTGCCTGCGAGTCGCTGCGGGAGGCGCTTGCCGATCTGGCGACCGGTGTGCACGTGCTCCGTGCTCCGCGGGAGCTGGTACCCGACCCACAGGACCCGTACGTCTCCGGGGCTCCCGAAGCGCCGGTCAGCACGCGCCAGGGCGACCCCGTGCACGAGCGCCCATCCACGCTTCCTCCGCGGTTCTGGGAGGAGCAGCGGTTCTGGTCGATGGTGCACGAGTGGGACCGCAAGTGGGTCGACTCGGTTCCCCCAGTTCCGCGGAACTGGGCGTCCTTGCCGGCGGGTACTCCGTGGCGTCTCGAAAGTGAGTACCAAAACTACCGTCCGCGGAAGCGCACCGCACCGTGGATTGCATCTATCCAGAGTGAGGATTCCCAGTGAACAACATTGTGCCTGAGTGGGCTACCGGTGTCGTCGACACCAACGACAAGATGGTCACCATCGACTCCATCGACACCGTGGAAGAGCACCCGGACTACATTGACTTTGTGTCCCGCGGTCAGAAGCGGCGAATGATTGTCGACCACATCGTGTACTTCGTGGGGAACATGCCGCGCACGCGGTAAGAATGTCCGAAGATAATCTCGCAGAGATGTCCGCAGCCCCCGCACTACTTAATAGACAGGGAAAGCGGAATCCCGGTTCGCCGGGACCCCCCTAGTAATAATCATTAGCCTCACCCCTCACAGATTGAGAAACCTTATGTCATTGACTCTGATGCTCGCAGCTTTCGTCATCGGCACCGCGGGGTTTCCCGCCGGTTGGTGGTTGTCGACAGTGTTCGAGTAAACAGACTTCCCGCCGCTCGTCCCTATGCGGGTGCGCGGGTGCTGCAAGAAGCCGGCAGTGCTCCTCCCTCCACCCGGGAGCACGTGCTACGGGGTCGGTTGTTCCGCCGACCCCGTAGCGCCGGTGCTACATCGGAACAGGGTGACACATTAATGAAACTACTGTTGATTGAAGTGATCTCAACAAGAAGCCCGTAGGTGTAGGTGTTCGATGTGGGTGAGGGCGAGTGCTGCTTTGACGTAGTCGCCGACTCGGCGGGGGCTGGCGGTGATGCGGCGCAGCGCTTTCCAGCGGCCGGCGAGAAGGGCGAAGCCGCGTTCGCCGAGGCCTCGTGTCGAGCGCAGCAGGGTGTTGTAGGCCTGGTGGTCTGGGGCGAGGACTTGACCGGTGCCGGGCTGCTTGATCGGGGTGTGGACGCCCTGGCCGGTGCCGTCGTAGCCGGAGTCGGCCAGGGTCGGAAGGTCGAGCTGGGACGCCGACCAGTACGCAGCACCGA
>NZ_FOUY01000085.1 GCF_900115005.1 Pseudonocardia ammonioxydans
ACACGCACATCGCCATAACCGCAGTTCAGAGCCGTGAAGGCGCCTCAGAATCCCCGAAACCCCTGGACACACGTTCGAAGCCTGTTCGAACGACTGACCAGCCGGGACGTCGAGAAGCCGCGAACACGCGCTGGCGCGCTACTTGCGGGCCCCTTGCTCGGTGTCGTCCGCCGCGGCCGGCCGTGACCTGCGAGAACATGAAGACGGCTGTTGACTCGGCCCACGTGTTGACGGCGCGTCGCGGTCCAAATCCGTCGGGGAGAGCCGCGCCATGCGTAGCCTCCGCGCGCAGGTTCCGCTCTCCATCGGCGATGGATCCCGCCAGAGCCGGCGCGGCGGACAAGCCGCTGACCTGCACAGATGCGACCGCCTGGACACACGCCTGTCGGTCGGTCAACTCGCGTATCCCCTGGTCAGATGCAGGTTTCCGTGTCCAGGCTGTCAGTCAGCTGCGGAACCCGGGATTAAGTTGTGTGGCCGACGAATCAATGGGCGGTCCTACATCGGGCCTGTCGAGGCCATCGGTGACCTCTCGGGCGAAGGCACGTGCCGGCGGAGCCAGATGTCGGTGGCGAGCCCAGTAGATCCAGATGGGGGCGGACATCGGAGAGTGCTCGTCAACCAATATCGGCCAGCCGGTGGCCTTGGCGGTCTCGGACAGGTTGTCGTCGGCGAGGACGGCGACCCCTAGCCCCGCGCGGGCCATCGCCACCAGTGTGGTGGTGTTGCCCGACTCGAGCGCGACGTCGAGGACGATGCCGCCCTCGCGCAGTGCCGGTTCGAGGAGGCGGCGGGTCAGGCTTTCGGGCCCACCGGTTAGCACCGGCACGCCCGCCAGGTCCGACACGGGAACCTCGCGGCGGCGCCGCCACGGGTGGTCCTCGTGGGTGACTACGACGACGCGAACTTCCCCCAGTCGGTGCCCCGCCAGCCTCTCGTCGCTGCGGGGGAGTGCGGTGACGAAGTCGACGTCGCCGGTGAGTACCTGCTCCACCGGCGGCAGTCCGGGCAACTCGTGCAGCGCGACGTGGATGAGCGGGTGGGCGCGGTGCAGCCGGCCGATCACCGGTGCGAGGAAGTGCGACACGTGCGGATGCGCGCAGGCGATCGTCACCACGCCAGCGCGGCCACGCGCCAGCTCGGTGCTCAGGGTTCTGATCCCCTCGGCTTGTACGAGCAGCTGCTCGGCTCGCGGAAGCAGTTGGGACCCTGCGCTGGTGATCACCACACCGCGGCCGCAGCGCTCGAACAGCGCCACGCCCAGCTCAGCCTCCAGTGCCTTGACCTGGCGCCACAGCGAGGGCTGGGCCACCTCCAGGCGCTTGGCGGCGCCGAGGAAGGACCCCACGTTGACAACCTCGACGAAATAGCGCAGCTGGCGCAGCTCCATTGACACTCCACTTGAATAGCTTGAGTTCTAACTATTCTATGAACGTAGATACGGGCACGCCATAGCGTTGCGCCCTCAGCGCCCTCAGCGCCCTCGACTCCAGCGAGATCGACGACCTCTTGCTCGGCCGCGGCCTGCTCGGCGGCTAGGGAGTGTCTGGACGATCATGGAAGCCAGGTGAGTAGCGCCGCGAGGTGGAGCGCTCCGAGGTAGTTGCGGGCGTTGCGGTCGTAGCGGGTGGCCAGTCCGCGCCAGTGTTTGAGCTGGCAGAAGCCCCGCTCGACGGTGTTGCGGCGGCGATATCGGGTCTTGTCGAACCCGACCGGGCGCCCACCTCGTGAGCCGCGGCGGGCCCGGTTGGCCTTCTGGTCGGCGGGCTCGGGGATGGTGTGGGCGATGCCGCGCCGACGCAGCAGCTCCCGGTTGGCGCGGGAGCTGTAGCCCTTGTCCGCTAGTACGTAGTCCGGACGGGTCCGGGGCCGACCCCGACCCGGCCGGGCCACCGCGATAGCGGTCATGAGCTGCGGAAACTGTGTGGTGTCGTTGACATTCCCGGCGGTCAGCTGCAGCACCAGCGGTCGCGCCTGCCCGTCGACGACCGCGTGGACCTTCGTGGTCAGTCCGCCGCGGGACCGCCCGATCGCATGGTCGGACGGTTCCGCGGCGACGGGTCGTTCCCGGCGTCGGGGGTGATCGGAGCGGGAATTCTTGTCATTCGACCGAGCCCCCTGTGAGCGTGCCAGGTGGTGAGGCCGGGCCAGGGGCGGTCGCGGCGTTGCCACCGATTCGACGTGCCGCGGCGCCGTGCTGGTGCACTCGCACCATCGAGGAGTCCGCCGAGACCAGCCAGTCGAGCTCGGCGCGGGCGTCGGCGTCGGCCTGGGCGGCGGCGAACAACCGCGCCCACGTACCGTCCTCGCTCCAGCGAGTCTGCCGCTCATAGGCGGTCTGCCAGGGCCCGAACCGCTCGGCGGGGATCTCCCGCCACGCGGCCCCGGTGCGGTATTTCCAGGCGATCGCCTCGATCACCTGCCGGTGATCACGCCACCGCCCACCGCGGCGCGGGGTGCGATCGGGGAGCCGGGGCTCCAGCCACGCCCACGCCTCATCCGACAACACCCGCCGCTCGGCCACGGGCATCATCTTGGCCGACACCTCGACCAAGATCCGTCAGACACTCCCTAGCTCCGGGGTGTAGCGCCCAAGCCCCTGTCCTCGCAGGCGGATCAAGACCGGTGTTGCAAGATCGGTGTCCAATCGCGGTTATGAGATCGCCCTCGCCGATCGGATCCTTGGCGATGCCGGCTTCGGCGTGGAGGCGGTCCAGAACCATTTCAGCCTCCTGCACCGGGGTTCTGAGCGTGCGGGCATCCTCGCCTACTGCCGCGAACACGACGTGCGGTTCTTCTCCTACATGGTCCTCGAGCAAGGAGCGCTGACCGGCAGGTACAACCCGGCCAATCCGATGCCGGAGGGCAGCAGCCGGCAGCCGGGCGGCTGTGTACAACGGCCTCATGCACCGACTGCAGGCGCTGACGGACCGGATGGGGGAATCGGCGAGGATCGAGGTGCGTCCGCCGCCAATGTCGCCACCACCTGGGCCATCGCCAAGGGGGCCACACTGATCATCGGGGTCACAAAGGCGAGTCACGTCGACGGGTTGACCCGAGCTCGCGGCATCGAACTCGCCGACGCGGAGATCGCAGAACTGGAAGCGTTGGCGGATGCCGCAGACGTCGACACACGCGGCTGGTGGGAGCCAGAAATGTAGTACCAGTCGTCGGACCCCTCCAACACGCCTGCGGTCGGCCGCGCGGCATGCTCGCCCGGCGTTGCCGATCCACTCCGGGCAGCCCTACCTGCACTGCTGGCCGCGTTCTCGATGCTTCTGCGCCCTCCTGGGCAGCGCTGCCGGGCACGGCTGCCAAGGTGCCGGGCAGAGCGCACCGCCGCCGGCGGCGCTCCGTGATCTCATAGAGGCGGATTCGGTGAGGCCGGGACGGCACGGGATGTCGAGTCCCGGGTGTTGCTTGAGGTTGTGGTCCAGCTGATGCTTGACGTTCGGACCTGCCCCCGGGGCGCTGCTCGTCGTGCGCGCGCTGCCCCCGGCCGCCACTACCTCCTCATTGATCGCCGTCGCCGTCGGTAGAGGTGGTGGCGGGAGGCCGGGATTGCCCTGGTAGGCATGACCACGGTCGAGCATCGTTATCGCGCTGTGCTGGCCGTGAAGCGGGGCGAGCCCAAAGCGCTCGTGGCCGCCGCGTTAAGGCGTCTCCCGACAGGCCCTGCACACCTGGCTGCGCCGCTACGCCACCGACGGCCTCGGTGGGCTGGTGGACCGCTCGCGCCGCCCCGACTCGAGCCCCCGCCAGACCCCGGCGGTGGTGGAGACACGGGTGTGCGAGATCCGCCGCGAGCACCCTCGATGGGCCCACGGCGCACCGCTCACGAGCTGAACAACAGCACCCTTCCGACGCCGTGATCCGTCCGTCTGGCGCACCGCGCCCCGTGACGCCCCCGACCCCCTCGTACTCTGTCCAACAGATCTGTCCTCTGCGAAGTGAAACCCATGCCCCGTCAGCCCGCCGAACGCCTCGGCCACCGGCTCGTCGTGCCGCTCTGCGTCGGCGCTGTGGCGAACCCGGTGAACTCGACCATGATCGCTCCGGCGCTGACTTCGATCGCCCGGGACCTGGGCGTCGGCGTCGGCGTCGCGCTTGGGCTGGTGACCGCGATGTACGTGGCCAGCGCGCTCGGCCAGCCGCTGGCGGGCAGGCTCTCCGACGTGATGGGGCCGCGCCGGGTGTTCCTCGCCGGGGCCGTCCTGGTCGCCGCGGCCGGGGTGCTGGGAGCCCTCGCCACCTCCTTCGGCGTACTCTTCGCCGCCCGGGTGCTGGTCGGCCTGGGAACGGCCGCGGCCTACCCCTCCGCCCTGACGGTGATCCGGGACCGGGACCGGGCCCGGGCACTCGGCCTCCCCGAGCCTGCGGGTGCCCTCCGCGCCCTGAGCACGACCAGTCTGCTCACCCTCACCCTGGGGCCGGTGGTCGGCGGGCTGCTCGTGCAGTGGAGCGGATGGCGGGCGACCTTCCTGGTCAACGTCGCGCTCGGCGTGCTCACGCTCGCGCTGTCGGTCGGCGCCCTGCCCCGGGACCGGCCGTGGTCCACGGTCCCGTGGGGCCGGCTCGACCCGCTCACCGTCCTGGACGTCCGGATGATCGCCCGCAATCCCCCGCTCGCTCGCACCTACCTGCGGTTCGTTCTGACCTTCACGGTGATCTACGCGGTGCTCTTCGGCTACCCGCAGTGGCTCGAACAGGTCCGCGGGTTCCCCCCGGCCGCGAGCGGCGCGGTCATGCTGGCGCTGTCCGGTGTCGGGGCGGTGCTCGTCCTCGGCGCCGGTCGGTCACGCGGGGTCCGTGGCCCCCTGCTCGTGGGCGCGGTCGGGATGCTCGCGGGAGGGGCGGCCCTCCTCGTGGTGGATGCCACCGCGGCACTGCCGCTGGTGGTCCTCGTGCCCGTGCTGTTCGGCCTGCCGCAGGGCCTGAACTCGGTGACCAACCAGCTCACGGTGTACCGCCAGGCCCCCGAGGAAGGCCTCGGGACGGCGACGGGCCTCTCGCGGACCGCGCAGTACGTCGGCGCGATGCTCGCGACCGGTCTGCTCGCCCTGGCCTACGGCGAGCAGGCGACCGACGGCGGCCTCGCGGTGGTCGGGGCGGTGTGTGCGGCGGTGGCGGTCGGCCTGCTCGTCCTGACCGCCACCGACCGTGCGCTCCGGCGTGGTTGAGCGGCGCTGCTGACCGGCGCTACAGCGAGCTGGGCAGGATGAAGAGCAGCCACGTGATGATCGGCGCCGTCACCGCCATCCCGATCCCCCAGGCCAGCATGGTCCGGAAGAGGCTCTGCCGCTGGTCCTCCGGAGCGTTCGCCAGGGTCAGCGCGCCCACCGAGGAGAACGGCGTGGAGTCCACCACGGTCGCGGAGACCGTTAGTGCCACGATCATGGCGGCCGTGCCGATCTGCCCCTGCACGAGGAACGGCACGGCGAGCGGGATCAGCACACCGAGCAGTCCCGCGCTCGACGCGAACGCCGAGGTGACGGCGGCGACGAGGCACAGCAGGAAGGCTGTGAGCAGGGGGGCGCCGAGGCCCGCGATCCCGTGGCCGATGGCGTCCACGGTGCCGTAGCGCTGCATGGCCGCGACGAAGGTGACCACGCCGCAGATGAGCAGGACGACGCTCCAGACGATCCGCCGGTCCGCCTCCTTGAACCGGGCCGGGAACAGCGCGTGCAGGAGGGCGGCCGCGATCAGCGCCAGGAAGCCGATCTCCAGCTCGAAGACCAGGGCCCCGACGGCGACGGCGACGATCACCGCGAGTGTGATGGCCTGGTCGAGACGCAACCGAGTGCGCGCGGGCGTGGGCGCAGGCGCTTCGACCGCGACCGTCGTGCCGGTCCGCGCGGTGCTCCCCGCCGGACCGGGCTCGGGCGCCACCGGGACGGTGATCCCGCGGCCCCGGGGAGCGGCGGCGCCGCCGTCGGTGGTGCGCTGGTCGCCACGGATGAGCTTCAGCCCGCCGAAAGCGAAGTAGATGACGACGGCGAGGCCGACGTTGTACGCGAGGTTGCCGAAGAACAGCGTCGCCGACGAGATCGAGAGGTCGTTGGCGGCCAGGGACTGTCGCACGATGATGGCGAGCCCGTTGAGCGGCGAGAAGTTGCCCGCGGCGGAGCCGTGCATGACCATCAGCGCGGTCATCCGCCGGTCGATGCCGTACCGCGCTCCCAAGCGCAGGCACAGCGGGGCGAGCATGGCCACGCCCGCAGGTCCCAGCGCGCCCGCGGTCGTCGGGACGGCGGAGAACACGAAGATCATCCACGGCACGATTGCCGGGCGATTCCCGAGCAGGTCGACCGCACGGTCGATGAGCCATTCGATGGTCCCGTTGACGGCGGCGAGCCCGAAGAGGTAGGTGACGCCCACCAACAGCACGAACAGGTCGGGCGGGAAGCCTGCGAGTACTTCCTTGACGCTCTCCCCCGCGACCAGGGTCCCGACCAGGAAGGTCGCGATCAGGGCGAGCGCTCCGATGTTGACCGGCCGCAACGTGCCGATCACGAAGATCAGCACGAGCGCCACTACAGCGATGACATGGATGGACACCGGTCTCCCTCGACTCGGCCCGCGAGACCCCGCCTGTGCGGCTCGGTGGCGGGGCTTTTCTGTCTTGCGGAGAGACTTTCTGTCAATTGACTAGGGCTGTCAACCCGGTCGCGTTGACCCGACCTCATAACAGAGATAGCTTCTGCCTAGCAGAGCTAGCTTCTTGGGAAGGGGAGTGCATGTCGACGAGGACTCGCTCGGCGAGCACCACGGTCGCCGACCGGGAGTGGACGCTGCCGATTGGCGGGTCGTTCCGGCCCGCGGAGGCCGGCCGTACCTACGAGGTCGAGTGTCCGGCGACGGAGCTCGCCCTTACCACGGCGCCCGACGTGTCGCCCGCCGACGTGGACGAGGCGGTGCGGAGCGCCGCCGACGGTGCGGCGGCCTGGCGTGAGGTGGGCGTGCGCGAGCGGGGCCGACGGCTCCGGGCGCTCGCCGAGGTCGTCCGCGCCCATGTCGACGAGCTCGCGATGCTCGACGCGCTGGACTCGGGCAACCCGGTCACCGCGATGGACAACGATGTCGAATGGGGCGCCGAGGTCCTCGAGCTGTTCGCCGACTTCGCCTCGCACCCTGGCGGCGCGACGATCCCGGCGAGCACGGAGAACCTGCACTACACCCGACGCTCGCCGTTCGGCGTCGTCGCCCGGATCGTGCCGTTCAACCACCCGATCTTCTTCGCCGTGTCGAAGGTCGCCGCCCCGCTGATGGCGGGCAACGCCGTCGTCCTGAAGCCGTCGGACATCACCCCGCTCTCGGCGCTGCGCCTCGGCGAGCTGGCCGCCGACATCCTGCCCCCCGGGGTGCTGTCGGTGGTGACCAGCAACGGCCCGGCCGCCTCCAGCGCCCTCGTGCGGCACCCGCTGGTTCGCCGTATCGGCTTCATCGGCAGTGACCGCGTCGGCCGGATCATCCAGCGGGACGCGGCCGAGGTGGGCGTCAAGGAGATCAGCCTTGAGCTCGGGGGCAAGAACGCCCTGATCGTCTGCCCGGACGCGGACCTGGACGCCGCCGCCACGGGCATCGTCAACGGCATGAACTTCGCCTGGTCGCAGGGCCAGTCCTGCGGCTCGACGTCACGGGTGCTGCTGCACTCTGCGGTCGCTGATCAGGTCCTCGCGAATGTGCTCGCGCAGGTCGCGGCCATCCCGGTCGGCTCGCCCGTCGACCCGGCCACCCGCATGGGCCCGCTCGCCTCCCGAGCCCAGTACGACAAGGCCCGGTCCTACGTCGACATCGCCACCGGCGAGGGGGCGACCGTGGCCTACGGTGGTGGTCGGCCCGCCGGGCTCGACAAGGGGTACTTCCTGGAGCCGACCGTCCTCACCGACGTCCGCCCGGGCATGCGCATCGAGCAGGAGGAGGTGTTCGGGCCGGTCATGTCGGTGCTCACCTTCGACGAGCTGGACGACGCCGTCCGCATCGCCAACGGCGTGCGGTTCGGGCTCACCGGCAGTATCTGGACCCGTGACGTGTCCACCGCGGTGACCCTCGCCGACCGGCTCGACGCCGGATACGTGTGGGTCAACGGCTCGTCGCGGCACTTCTGGGGCATGCCCTTCGGCGGCACCAAGTCCTCGGGCATCGGCCGCGAGGAGAGCATCGAGGAGCTGCTGTCCTACACCGAGCTCAAGGCGGTGAACGTCCTTGTCTGAGCTCTCCGAGGTGCGCACCGGCGCCGACCTGGTCGCGGACTGCCTGGTCGCCGAGGGCGTCACCCACGTGTTCGGGTTGCCCGGCACCACGGTGATGGACCTGATCGACGCCGTGGCTCAGAACCCGCACCTGCGTTATCTGTCGACCCGCCACGAGCAGGTCGCCGGGTTCATGGCGGACGGCTTCTCCCGGGCGGGCGACAGCCTGGGGGTGTGCCTGGGGGTGTGCCTGGCCTCGCGTGGCCCGGGGGCGGCGAACCTGTCCATCGCCGTACAGAACGCGCACGACGAGTCGATCCCCATGCTCGCCCTGATCGGTCAGGTGCCCGGCAGCATCACCGAGCGGCGGTCGTTCGAGGAGATGGACGTCGTCGCGGCGTTCCGGCCCTTCTGCAAGTGGGTCGTGGAGATCCACCAGGTGGACCGCATCCCCGAGCTGCTGCAGCGGGCGGTCCGCACGGCGGTGTCCGGCAGGCCGGGCCCCGTCGTCGTCTCGCTGCCCCTGGACGTCCTCCAGGCCGCGGCGGCGGCGGCCCCCGGGCCACGTACGCGGATCCACGCCCCGGCCCCCGCCCCCGCGGGCGTCGCCGAGGCGGCCCGGCTGCTCGCGGACGCCGAGCGGCCGGCGATCATCGTCGGCGGCGGGGCCCGCGACCCGGAGGCGGTGCTGCGGCTGGCCGAGGCGACCGGTGCGCCCGTCGTGACGACGTGGTTGCGCAAGGGCGCCGTACCCCACTCGGACCCCGCCTTCCTCGGGGCGCTGGGCTACGGGGCGCACGAGGTGTCCGACCGGCTCGTCCGCGAGGCGGACGTGCTGGTCGCGCTCGGCTGCCGGTTCTCGGAGTTCACCACCAAGCGGTGGACCCTCGTCCCCGAGTCGGCCGCCCTGGTGCACATCGACATCGACCCGGAGGAGCTCGGTCGGGTGTACCCGCCGACGGTGGGGATCGTGTCCGACGCCGCCACCGCCGCCACGGCCCTGGCCGCCGCCCTGGACGGGGTCGACCCGGACCGGGACGGACGCCGCCGGGCGCGGCGGACCGCGCTGCGCAAGGAGTTCGACGAGGTCTGCGTGCCGGTCGAGGGCGCCCCGCAGACCGGCGTGGTCTCCTCGGGCGCGCTGACCGCCGCCGTGCAGCGCCTCGCCAACTGCGAGGGCGTCGCACTGGTACAGGACGTGCACACGTTCGGGCCGTGGATCGCGCGGCACGTGAGCGTCGACCGGCCGCGCAGCTACTACGGCTCGGCAGGCGGCGCGATGGCCTGGGGCTTCCCCGCCGCGATGGGCATGGCGCTGGCCCGACCGGACGACCGCGTGGTCGCGATCAGCGGAGACGGCAGCTTCTGGATGGTCGCCCAGGATCTCGAGACCTGCGTGCGCGAGGACATCCCGGTGATCACCGTGATCGTCAACAACTACGCCTACGGCAACACCCGCGACCGACAGCGCACCGCGCACGGCGGCCGCTACCACGGTGTCTTCCTCGACAACCCGGACTTCGCCGAGTACGCGCGCATCACCGGGGCCCTCGGCATCCGGGTCACCTCCGACGCCGAACTCCCGGCCGCGTTCGAGAAGGCCCTCTCCCATCCCGGCCCGGTGCTGATCGACGTGGTGCAGGACCGCATGGAGGGACTGCCCCCAGGCCTCGTCCCACCCGCGGCGAAGTGACTCCCGTGGTGGCCCCGGACCCGCTTCCGGTCAGCGTGCTGACCGCCCGGACCGCACGCGGTCCGGGCGGTGCGCTGACCGACTGGGCGCAGGACCTCTGCCGCGCGGCGGCGACGATGCCCGGCCATCTCGCCACCCACATCGGCGAGGAGTCCGCCGACGGGCGGACGACGGTGCACGTCGGGGTGACGTTCGCCTCCGCGGAGGACCTCCTGCGCTGGGAACGGAGCCCGGCCCGCAAACACCTGCTCGACGAGGTCGCGGCGCTGGCCGAAGGGGAACCGCGGACGTTCTCGGTGGACGGGCTGCATCAGTGGACCCCACGGGGGCCGTCGAAGCTCCGGACGACGCTGCTTATCTGGATCGCACTGTTCCCGATCGCCCTTCTGATGAACCTCCTCGTCATGCCGCTGCTTGAGGAGTGGCCGGTGGCTGCCCGCACCCTCCTGCTGACCGCGGTCCTCGTCCCGGGCGTGGTGCTAGGCACACTCCCCCTCCTCACCGCCCTCCTCGCGGCATGGCGTGGACGACCACGCTGACCGACCAGGGTGGGAACGGACAGGACACACCACCTGGACCTCAACAAAGGTCGAAGTTGCACGATGGGGACGTGCAGAGCGTCGACACCGTCAGCAGGGAGGGAGTCCTCGCCCTGCTCATCTCGCACAGGGCCGCGTTCAACGAGCACGACGTCGAGGAGCTGGGGGCGCTGTCCACCGACGACGCTGCCAGATCTGGTATGTGGGTCAGCTGGGCGTCGGAGCGCGGATGGACGGGACGCACCAGCCCCACTCCGCCATCGTCTCGATGTCGAGGACCGAGCTGAGGAGTTCACTCCTTCTTGCAGAAGGTGGCTCTACCAGCCGATGACACCCTCCGCTCAACCACCGTCAGCCGTGCAGCACCGCGCTCGCTTCGTCCACGGCGGCCCGCAACGCCGCCGTGATCTTGCCCTCCTGCTGCCTGGACATTCGCGAGGTCGGGAGCGACACGTTGAAGGCAAGGCGGGCGGGGGCTCGGTTGGGGGCGAAGGCGACCGCTACGGACGACACGCCCTGTTCGCTCTCTTCAGAGACCCCATGGCCGCTACCGCTGGCCGCCTTGAAGGATGAGAATCGGTGCGGGGTCGGCTGAGCTCGTTCTTGCTTGGTGCGCGAGAGCCTGTGTCAGAGACTGATGCCAGGGGCCTTCCCGGCACCTCGAATTGTTGTCTCGTGCACGCCTTACAGCGTCGTTGATCGGTCGGCCCCGCCGGCCCCACCCCTGTCCGGGAGCGGGGCGAGGAGGCCACGGATGGACACGCTGATCGAGCGGTGCGCAGGTATCGACATCGGTAAGGACGAGGTGGTCGCGTGCGTCCGCACACCGAACCCGGACGGCCGTAGGCGGGTCAAACAG
>NZ_FOUY01000153.1 GCF_900115005.1 Pseudonocardia ammonioxydans
CAGGCTGTTGATCAGCACTTCCGCGCCCAGTCCGGGGCGGAAGCGCGCATGTCGCCAGACCAGGGCCTGTTGACCAGCACGGTCGCGCCCAGCGCGGGCGAGAGCGTGCATGTCACTGCACCAACGCCTGTCGATCAGCACCTACCCGCCCGACGCGGGGCGAAAGCGGGCACGTCACTGCGCCAGGGCCTGTCGATCAGCACAGTCCCGCCCCGCGGAGAGCTGGCCGGGCCGGTTCGACAGGTGTCACCCCGGCACGCCAACCCGGCCACCCCGCGGCCCGCCGCGAACTTTTCACCAAGAAATCCTCACCGACCTACCTCCAGCGGCCCTCGACGCACCGAAAGTGTCGGACCTCGAAGATATGTTCGACCCATGCAGCAACCGGTGGTACTCCCCGACGGGCTGGCGGACCTTCCGCCCGGCCCGGAACTCGCCGTGCTGCTGGCCGGGATCGACCCGACCCGGGTCGCCAACCACGACACGGTGACCGTGCTGCAGGCCTGGCGGCGGCAGCGTTCGCACACTGATGCTGCGGAGTTGGCGATCCTGGCCGAGGTCGGGCACTGCGACCCGTTCGCGCCTGCCGGGCGGGTCGCCCGGCTCGAGGAGGCACCCGCGGACTGCGGGTTGGAGATCGCAGCGGCGTTGACGCTGACCGAGGTCACCGCCTGGCGCGAGTACGCCCTGGCCGACACGCTGATCCACCGGCTACCGACGGTGCACGCCTCCCTGACCGCGGGGAATATTGATCGGGCGAAGGCGATGTTGTTCGCCGACTATCTGGAGCCTCTGACCGATGCCCAGAATGCCCGTATCTGTGCCGCCCTGCTGCCGCCGGCGCCTGATCTGACCACGGGGCAGTTGCGGGCGCGGTTGCGGCGGATGGTGTTGGCGGTCGATCCGGAGGCGGCTCGGCGGCGGTATCGGAAGGCGCTGCAGCAGCGGCGGCTGGTGTGCTACCTCGACGAGGACGGCACCGCCACCCTCACCGCGACCGGGCTGGACCCGACCGCGGCGCAGGCGGCGTGTGAACGTGTGGACGGTTTGGCCCGTGAGCTGCGTGCTGCCGGGCATCCGGAGCCGTTGCCGGCGATCCGGGCCGACCTGAGCACAGCGTTGCAGGACGGCAGCCTGCATACGCTGAGCCACGAGGAGATCGTCGCGGTGATGCTGGCCCGGGCCACCGCACCCGACCCGGACACCGGCGACCCGAGCGGCACCGGTACCGACTCGGCCATCAGCACCGACACCTCCGACTCGGCCTCGGGCACCGGCACTGACTGCGGCCCCAGCTCACCATCCGGGTCCGACACCGGCTCCAACGCCGGCACCGGGATCGCTGCGCAGCATGGCGGCAGTCGCGAGCAGGGTGCCGACGACAGCGACAGCGACAGCGACAGCGAC